>NZ_QKYU01000073.1 GCF_003253705.1 Humitalea rosea | reverse complement strand
CTGACGGGGCCTGGTCGGCGGCGGACATGGTCGGATGACGACAAGGCGCGGATTGTCGCCGAGGCGGCGCAGCCGGGCGTGGTGGTGAGTGAGATTGCCCGTCGGTGGCAGGTCACGCCGCAGCAGGTGTTCGACTGGCGGCGCCAGGCGCGCAGGGCGCTGGCGGCGACCATGGCGCCGGCGGAGCCGGCCTTCGTACCGATCGTGCCGATGGCGCAGCTCCCCGCGTCGGATCCCGCGGCGCCGGCGTGTCGCTCGGGGGCGAGGATCGAGGTGAGGCTGGCAGGTGCGGAACTGCGCGTCGCGCCCGGCACGGATGCGGCGCTGCTGACCATGGTGCTGCGCGCGATCCGGGCGTCGGCGGCATGATCGCGCTGCCATCGGGGGTTCGGATCCTGCTGGCGACGCGGCCCGTGGACTTCAGGAAGGGCGCACATGGCTTGGCGGCGCTGGCGGCGGAGGTGCTGCAGGAGGATCCCTTCTCCGGCGCGGTGCTGGTATTCCGCTCGCGCCGCGCGGACCGGGCGAAAATCCTCCTCTGGGATGGCAGCGGCCTGGTGCTGATCTGGAAGCAGCTGGAGGGCGACGCGTTCCGCTGGCCGCCTGTGGTGGATGGCGTGCTGCGCCTGACGCCGGTGGAGTTCGCCGCGCTGTTCGATGGCATCGACTGGCGTCGCGTGCAGGCGCTGCGAGAGATACCCAAGCCGGGCGCGCCTGCGTAGAATCGTCGTCACGATGCGCGCTGCTGGTGACGACGCGACGAGATTGCCGAAGGGTCCGGCTTCGTTCATGGTCGGGAGCATTGGCATCAGCGAGGTGATCCTTCCGTGCCCTCAAGTCTAAAATCCCGGCGGGTGTTTGTCTCAGCATCATTGGCACGGAGGGGGATGTCCGCCGGGAAGCGCGACAGGCGCGCAGCAAGCCGCTGGTCGAAGCGTTGTTCGGCTGGCTCGAGGCGCAGCTGGCGCGCCTGCCGGGACGCGCGCCGACGGCGGAGAAGATCCGCTACGCGCTGAACCATCGCGAGGGCCTCGAGCGGTTCCTCGGCGACGGCCGGCT
>NZ_QKYU01000072.1 GCF_003253705.1 Humitalea rosea | reverse complement strand
CGTGCCTATCCGGTTGAGGCAGGCAGCTACCAGGGCTAGTGTGGGCCGCTGAACAGGATTGGCGAGGCGCGTCATGATCGCCATGGACATCGCCCAGCGTGACGGTCTGGCTTTTCCTCGATCGCTCCCTGAGTTCCAGCGGCAGTTTCCCAATGACACGGCGTGCGCAGCTTATCTTGAGCACGCCCGCTGGCCTGACGGCTTTATCTGCCGGCATTGCGGCGCGGTCGGCGAACCCTTGCGCATCGTCACCCGACCCGGCGTTCTGGAATGCCGCGGGTGCCGTCGCCAAACCGGTCTCCTGGTCGGCACGGTCATGGAGCGCAGCCACACGCCTTTGAGGACATGGTTTTGGGCCGCCTATCTGGTCGCCAGCCAGACCCCCGGCATGTCGGCGGTGCAGTTCCAGCGGCAGCTTGGGCTGACGCGATATGAAACCGCCTTCGGAATCCTGCACAAACTGCGCGCTGGTATGGTGCGGCCCGATCAAGACCAGATCGGCGGCACGGCGGGCGAGCATGTCGAAGCCGACGAAACATGGGTCGGCGGACCGACGCGCGGCGAGGGCCGAGGCGTCCACCACAAGACGCTGGTTGCCGCTGCTGTTGAAGTTCGCCACCGAAAGCCCGGCACCGCGCAAGACAAGCGCAAGGACGGCCGCTTTGCCGGTCGCGTTCGCCTCGCCGTCGCCTCCGACCGTAGTGCCGATGCCCTGGGCGGGTTCATCGAGAGCGCCGTCATGCCGGGCTCGCTGATCGTCACCGACGATTGGAGCGGCTATGGTGGCCTGCGAGCACGCGGCTATGACCATCACGCCATTGCCGAATGCGGCGATCCCGCGGTGGCCGAGGAGTTCATGCCGATCATCCACCTCGTCTTCAGCAATCTGAAGACCTGGCTCAACGGCATCCACCACGGCGTGAGCGCCAAGCATCTGCAAGCCTACCTCAACGAGTTCACGTTCCGCTTCAACAGGCGCTTCTCCCGTTCAATGCCTTCCGTTCGCTGCTCGGTATCGCCGGCAGAGTTCAGGCGCCGACCTACGCCGAGCTATATTCCGGCGCTTGGACGCACCCTACATGTGGT
>NZ_QKYU01000071.1 GCF_003253705.1 Humitalea rosea | reverse complement strand
CGCACGATCCACAGCACGCCTTCGACAAACATGCGGTTGTCGCGCCCCGTCGAGCCCTTCTGATCCGGCCGGCCGATGATCAGCGGCGCCATCCGATCCCACGCCGCATCGCTCAGCACCAATCTGTCCAACACGCCCAAGGCCGCCTCCCCAAAGGCAGCCTTGAATCACGCTCCGCACCTTTCGGGAATCCCTAGAGTCCACACCACCTAGAGGGCGTTGAACCCGGCATAGGCATCCGCCTGCAGGATACCGGCGTAGCCTGCCAGGTGCCTGTTCGGGTGCTCGACCGTGCGGTCGCGCGAATAGCGGAACATCGCCGCCGCTGGCGCCGGGCCAGCAAAGGGCCGGTCGTCGCGCACATAGGTCCAGAGCCGCGCCGTGACGGTCCTCCCCTTGGCCAGCCACGGCACCGTGGTGTCATCGAGCTCGACGCGGCGGTATGGTCGAACAACACCGTGCGAGTGATGGCGCCGGGAGCGACGTTCGATCTGGCGGCGGTGACGCTGTCGGTGACCGCGAGGTCATGGCCTGGGTCGGCACCTCCGGCGGCGGCATCAGCGGTGAGATGATCCGCGACATGATGCTCGACTGCGTCGAACGGCGCTTCGATGCCCTGCGCGCCCCGCAGCCCGTGCAGTGGCTCGCCGACAACGGCTCCGCCTACACCGCCTGGGAGACGATCGACTTCGCCGTCGCCCTGAACCTCGTCGCATGCTTCACGCCCGTCCGCAGCCCAGAGAGCAACGGGGTCTGCGAGGCCTCCGTGAAGACCCTCAAACGCGACTACGTCCGCGTGAACCCAAGGCCAGACGCCATCTCCGTCCTGCGGCGCCTCGCTGAATGGTTCGAGGACTACAACATCGTCCACCCTCACAGCGGCTTGCGCATGCGCTCGCCCCGTGAGTTCATCGCTGCGCAGTCAGCAAACCATGAGGTGCTGCCGGTTTGGTGGGGGCAACTCCACCGAGCCTGCAGCTCGCACATGCGTCGGGCGCCTGCACGGAGGTCCGCGAGGCGCTACGGGCGCTGAGTAAGCGAAGCCTCGGCGCCCTTCTTTCGCGGGTCGGTATGAATGTGCTGGGTCGGCTCCAGGCGTGATGCTTGGAGATGGCTGTATGGACAACG
>NZ_QKYU01000070.1 GCF_003253705.1 Humitalea rosea | reverse complement strand
TCGTTGATCCGCCGCTCGGGCCTGGGGTCTGGCGGCGGGCGGAAGTCATAGGGACGGTGCGGCTGCGTCGCGCCGATGGCGACCAGCGGCTCGATGCCGCGCGCCTGCAAGGCCGCCACCGCCTCTCCGCTGGCATAGCCGGTGTCGGCCAGCACGGTTCCCGGCAGGCCGCAGGTGTTCTCCATGGCCAGGATGGTGGCGGCAAAGCTCGGCGCGTCGGCGGTGGTAGCGACGAGGTTGGTCGCCAGGATCAGTTGCGTGCCCTCGGCCGAGACCACGGCCTGGGCGTTGTAGGCCTGGCGGAATTCATGCGCGTCCGAGCGGCGCATCAGCGCGCTGTCGGGGTCGGTGAGGTTGCTCTGACGCTCAGGGGCGGGCGGGGGCGGATCGTCGGGTGGTGATTTCGGTCTGCGGCCGCGGCGACCTGATTTGGCGTCCCAGGCCGCCTGGCGGGCGGCGATCTCGGTGCGCGCAGCCTCGGCCTCGCGCGCGGCCTGTGCCTCCAGCCGGGCGCAGGCGGCGTCGAGTTGCGCGCGCAGCCGCTCCCGCCGGGCGATCTGCTTGGGCAGCGCCTGCGGGTCGGGTGCGTCCTCGGTATCCGCAGCCTCGGCGCGGGCGGTCAGGTCGGCGATGTCGGCGGCCAGCTTCTGGCGCAGCGCCTGCGCCCGGTCGTAGCGCACCGAACGGATCTTGGACGCATTGGCATCGATCTTGGTGCCATCGATCGAAACCAGGCCCAGCCGCAGCAGCCCGGCCTCGCGCGCGATCAGCAGCACCTGGAGGAACGCCGCCTCGAAGGCCGCCTTGTTGGTACGCCGGAAGGCCGCGATCGTGTCGTGGTCGGGGTGCGTGTTGGCCGCCACATAGCGCAGGCCGATGTCACGATAGGTCGCCCGCTCGATCCGCCGTGAAGAGAAGATGCCGTTGGCATAGGCGTAGATCAGCAGCGCCAGCATCAGCCGGGGATCGTATTGCGGCCGCCCGCCCGGACGCGGGTTCACCAAGAAGCTGCCAAGCGGCACGCGCTCCACGGCGGCTATGACAAAATGCGACAGGTCATCCTCGGGCAGCCACGCCTTGAGGTCCGGAGGCAACAGGAATGCCTGGTCGCGATTGTAGGATACGAAGGTCGCCATAACCGCAGTTTGACAAATCAG
>NZ_QKYU01000069.1 GCF_003253705.1 Humitalea rosea | reverse complement strand
CCTTGTAAGTCTGGCTCATCCGCGCCGGCATCGGCTAGCGTTGGTGGTGCGGTGGCGGGTGAAAGGCCGCAGGGCCCTGGGGCGTCGCAGCCCGTGGCTAAGCCTGTGCCTTCGCCCGCCGTTCCATCGAACCCGAACAGTCGCTTGGGCCGCCAGCGAAGCCCGCTTGCGCAAGGACGGGTCACCATGGAAGCCACCGTTGTTGTTGGTATCGACGTCTCCAAGGATCGCCTGGATGTGGCGATCTATCCCAGTGACGAGCCGGGCTTCGCGGTCGCGCGCGATGCCACCGGGCTCGATGCCCTGGCCGCGCGGCTGAAGCCGCTTGCCCCTACTGCCGTCGCCGTCGAGGCGACCGGCGGTTTCGAGAGCGTGGTGGTGGCCAGTCTTGCTGCCGCCGGACTGCCGATGCTGGTGGTCAACCCGGCCCAGATCCGCGCCTTTGCCAATGCCCTCGGCAAGCGCGCCAAGACCGACCCGATCGACGCCCTGGTGATCGCCCGCTTCGTCGCCGCCACCACGCCGGCGCCGCGGCCTCTGCCGGACGAGGCCACCCAGCGCCTAGCCGACCTCGTCGCCCGACGCCGGCAGATCATCGCCATGATGGTGGCCGAGCGGCAGCGCCAGAAACGCCTCCTCGCACCGCGCTTGCAGCACAGCATAACCCGGCTGCTCGAGGCGCTGCAGAAGGAGCTCTCCGAAGTCGACCGCGAGATCGACGCGGAGGTCCGCGGCTCCGACATCTGGCGCGAGAAGGAGAAGCTGCTCGCCTCCGTGCCTGGTGTCGGGCCGGTCATCGCCCGCACCCTGCTGGCCGAGATGCCGGAACTCGGCCGTCTCGACCGGCGCGAGATCGCAGCCCTTGCCGGCCTTGCGCCCTGGACCCGCCAGTCCGGCCAATGGCGCGGCAGGAGCTTCATTGGCGGCGGCCGCGCCAGCGTGCGTGCCGTGCTGTTCATGGGCGCCATCACCGCCGCCCGTCACAACGCCACCCTCAAGGCATTCCACCAGCGCCTGATCGACGCCGGCAAGCCCAAGCTCGTCGCCATCGTCGCCGTCGCGCGCAAGCTGCTGACCATCCTCAACGCCATCATTCGGAGCGGACAAGCATGGAAGAGCGAAGTGCAGGCCGCGTCGATCTGACTGCCGTACAGATGCCGGGAGACCGGGGCGGCTCAAGGCCGAAGCCGCCGAAGGCGGGGGCGCGCAGCGCCCGCCTTGAACCGAACCGGGATCCCGGCAAGCATCAAAAGGCAGAACGACCATTGACCAGCAAGACAGTCGCTTAGCC
>NZ_QKYU01000068.1 GCF_003253705.1 Humitalea rosea | reverse complement strand
CAGGCTGCGGAAATACGTGTCGAGATTGGCCGATTTCCTGGCTTTCGCCTGAGCATTGCTGGGCATTTTGCTCTGTTTGGGACGATTGGCGATGGTCTTGCGGCGGCATGTCTCGACACCAGACACATCTCGGGCGCGATCATGCCGTAGTTCCCAGCAGCTTGGGCAAACGCACCAGATTGTAGGCCGCGACCCGCAGCGTGAACGCCCAGCCGACACGCGCCAGACCCCGCAGCCGCATCCGGCGCAGCCCCGCCACCTCCTTGCCCCAGCCGAACACTTCCTCGATCCGCTTGCGGATCACCTGGCTGACCGCATAGCCCGCATGCCGCGTGGTGCGGCCATCAATCGCCGAACTCCGGCCATTCTTGTGCTGCGCCACATGCGGCGTCACGCCCATCTCGCGCATCGCCGCCACGAACCCCTGCGTGTCGTAGTTCTTGTCGGCACCCAGCGTCGTCCGCCCAGGCCAGGCCAGCGGCGCCATCATCGCCTGCCCGGCGTCGCGCTCGGCCGTGCCTGTGGCCAGCGTCGTCGTCTCGCCCACCACCAGGCCGTGGCGGTTTTCCATCACCACATGCCCCGCGTAACACAGCTTCGCCGCCTGGCCGTTCGACTTGCGCGCCAGACGCGCATCCGGATCAGTGGTCGAGGCGTGCGTCGCATTGCTCCGCTTCTCGCCGTGGAAGTCCCGCTCCCCGTTGCGTCCAGGCGCCGGCGGCTCGCCGCTGCCATCCTTCGGCCGGAAGCTCTTCATCGAGGCCCAGGCGTCCAGCAGCGTGCCATCCACCGAGAAATGCTCCGACGACAGCAGCGGCGCGACCTCGGGCGCCGCCAGCACCGCCTGGAAGAACGCCCGCGCGATGTCGCCCCGTACCAGCCGATCGCGGTTCTTGGTGAACACCGTCACGTCCCACACGGCTGCGTCCATCGACAGCCCGACAAACCAGCGAAACAGCATGTTGTAGGTGATCTGTTCCATCAACTGCCGTTCCGAGCGCACCGAGTAGAACGCCTGCAGCAGCAGCGCGCGGAGCAGCTTCTCCGGCGCGATCGAGTCCCGCCCGCCCGCCGCATACAGCTTGTCGAACTCACCCGACAGACGCTCCAGCGCCGCGTTCACGATCGGGCGGATCAGCCGCAGCGGGTGGCCCGCCGGCACCATCGCCTCCGGGCTCAGATAACTGAACATCGCCGCCGTCTGACGATCCGCTCCACGCATCATACCGCCCCCAATCCACAGAATCAGCGAATCAGATCAACACCGGTTTGAACAGCCGAATTTCCGCAACCTG
>NZ_QKYU01000067.1 GCF_003253705.1 Humitalea rosea | reverse complement strand
CGTCGCTGGGCCTTTGTCGAACTCTGCTTCGCCGACAGCGGCTACGCCGGGGACCGCGTCGCCAACGCCAGCCGCATTCGCGTCGAGATCGTCCGAAAACCCAAGGGTCAGGTCGGCTTCACCGTCCACGCCCGGCGCTGGGTGGTCGAGCGCTTCTTCGCGTGGATCAACCGAAACCGCCGCCTCGCCAAGGACTTTGAGGCTTCCATCGCCTCCGTGGAAGCCTTCCTCTACGCCGCCTCCGTCATGCTCCTGCTACGACGCAGCGCTCGTTGCAAATGAGATTCGAAACAGACTCTTAGGGTGCTTGTGGGTGGCGTAGTTGTCGAGGATGACGTGCACCGCCTTGCCCTTGGGCACCTCGGCCTCGACAGCATTGAGGAAGCGGATGAACTCCTGATGCCGGTGTCGCTGCATGCAGCGGCCGATGACCTTGCCTTCCACCACATTCAGGGCGGCGAACAGCGTGGTCGTGCCGTTCCTGATGTAGTCGTGGGTCATGGTGCCGCAGCGCCCCTTCTTTAGCGGCAGGCCGGGCTGCGTGCGGTCGAGCGCCTGAATCTGACTCTTCTCATCGACCGACAGCACCACGGTATGGGCAGGCGGATCGACGTAGAGGCCAACGATGTCGCGCAGCTTGGCGGCGAACTGCGGATCGTTGGACAGCTTGAACTGCCGGAGGCGGTGCGGCTGCAGCCCGTGTGAGCGCCAGATACGCCGCACCGAGCTGGCGCTGATCCCGATGGCCTCGGCCATGGCGGCGGCGGTCCAGTGCGTGGTCTCGCCCGGTGGCGCCGCCATCGTCAGCGCCACCACGCGCTCGCCCACGTCCGGGGCCAGCGAAGCGATCCGGGAGGGTCGGGTCCGGTCGCGCAGCAGCCCCTCCACGCCCGCCTGCATGAAGCGCTCCTGCCAGCGCCAGACAGCCGTCTTGGCCTTACCCGTGCGCCGCATAATCTCGTTGCTGCCGCAGCCGTCGGCCGTCAGCAGCACGATCTCGGCACGCCAGACATGCTTCTGCGGGCTGTTCCGGTCCGCCACCACGGTTTGCAGCCGTGCCCGGTCGGCCGTGGTCACCTCGACGACAATCCCTGTGCGCATCGTCCAGACTCGCACGCCGAGTGCGCCACGGGAATCCCAACCGGGACTCGTCTGTCAGGCGTTATCCACTAGGTGGTGTGGACTCTAGGGATTCCCGAAAGGTGCGGAGCGTGATTCAAGGCTGCCTTTGTGGAGGCGGCCTTGGGCGTGTTGGACAGATTGGTGCTGAGCGATGCGGCGTGGGATCGGATGGCGCCGCTGATCATCGGCCGGCCGGATCAGAAGGGCTCGACGGGGCGCGACAATCGCATGTTTGTCGAAGGCGTGCTGTGGATCGTGCG
>NZ_QKYU01000066.1 GCF_003253705.1 Humitalea rosea | reverse complement strand
GCCTTACCCCTTTTCCTTGCGTGCTGAAGGCTGCGAAGCTGTGGGCGCGCAGGCGATGCGGGTATGGTTGTCATGCTTGCTGCTGCTGATGGTTCAGGTGGCTGAGCCGCCCGCATCGCCGCCCCTGATCGACCGCTGATTACGCGATGCCCTCGATGGCTGTGTAAGGCGATGCCGGGGAGACGGGGTGCGCCAGGAGGAGCCAGCGAGGAGGGTTTTCCATGAAGATCAGCATCGGGATCGACGCGGCAAAACAGACCCATTGGGCCTGCGCCGTGGACGAGGCAGGCCGGGTCGTTCTCGACCGCGCGGTCGAGAACGACCCGCAGGCCATCGAGGGTTTCGTCGCCGCCTTGCGCGGGCTGGGCGGCGATCCCGCCATCGGGATCGACGTGGTCGGCTCCTTCGCCCGCTTCCTCGAGGCGGTCCTGCTGGCCGAGGGGTACGCGCTGGTCCATACGCCAGGGATTGCGGTCAACCGCGCCGGCCAGGGCTTCGCCGGAGGCGAGCGCAAGTCCGACCCCAGGGACGCGCGCACCATCGCCGAGCTGGTGCGCACCCGCGAACTGCGCCCCATCGCACCCAACAACGAGACCGTAGTCGCCATCCGCCTCAAGGTCGGCCGACGGCGCGAACTGGTCACCGAGCAGACCCGCCGCCTGGCGCGCCTGCGCGATCTCTTGTGCGGCATCCATCCTGGCCTCGAGCGGGTGCTCGACGTCACGACCAAGGGGCCGCTCGCGCTGCTGAGCCGCTTCGTCACCCCCGCCGAGATCCGCCGCGCCGGCAAGGCTCGGCTCATCGCTCAGCTGCGCAAGACCCCGCAGGTGCGCAACGTCGAAGCGCTGGCCGAGCAGGCATTGGAGGCCGCACAGGCTCAGCGCATCGCCGTCGTCGGCGAGGCTGCCACCGCAGACCTCATCCGTGAACTCGCCGCCGAGGCCCTGCAGGCACGCGAGCGCGTCGTTCGCATCGACCGCGATCTCGAAGGGCTGCTCACCAGCCACCCTGACGGCGCCCTCATCCGCTCGCTGCCGGGGATGGGGGCGGTGCTCGCGGCAGAGTTCATCGCCTGCGTGGGCGATATCGGCCGCTTCCCCTCCGCCGACGCGCTCGCCTCGGCCGCAGGCCTCGCCCCGGTGCTGCGCCAGTCCGGCCGCCGCGCCGCTTCGCGCCGCGCCTTCGGTGGCGACAAGGCCCTCAAGCGCGTCTTCTTCCAGAGCGCATTCTGCGCCGTCATGACACGCGATCCGCTCTCCCGCGCCTTCTACGACCGCAAGCGGCGCGAGGGAAAACACCGCACCCAGGCCCTCATCGCCCTGGCCAGACGACGCGTCAACGTCCTGTGGACCATGCTCCACTCGCGACAAAACTTCGATCCCACCCGAAAAGCCGCTTGACTGGCGCATTACGCAGC
>NZ_QKYU01000065.1 GCF_003253705.1 Humitalea rosea | reverse complement strand
GGTCTGGAAGGGCGTGCGGTTTTGCACGACGGCCCAGAGCACGTTCACGCGGCGTCTTGCGAGGGCGATGACGGCCTGATGGTGGCGTTTTCCTTCGCGCCGCTTGCGATCGTAGAAGGCGCGGCTGTCGGAGTGCGCGAGCGAGCAGAAGGCGGATTGGTAGAAGACGCGCTTGAGGCCTTTGTTGCCGCCGGTGGGTCTGCGCAGGAAGCGTGTTCGGCCGGATTGTCGCAGGACGGGCGCCATGCCGGCGGCCGAGGCGAGCGCATCGGCGGAGCGGAAGCGGGAGAGGTTGCCTGCCTCGGCGATGAGTTCGGCGGAGAGGACGACCCCCATGCCGGGCAGGCTTCGGATGAGGGCCGCGTCAGGGTGGCGTTGGAGCAGCGCCTCCAGTTCGCGGTCGAGTTCGATGAGGCGGGCGCGGCTGGCGAGCGCCTCTGCGGCGAGTTCGCGGATCAGGCGGGCGGTCATGCGCTCGGCCGGCACGGCGATGTTTTGCTCGGCGGCGACGGCGAGCGCGCGATCGGCCAGCGCCTCGACATTGGGCAGGCCGCCGGCGGCTTGCAGGTGACGGACCAGGCGTTTCTTGCCGGCGGTGCGCAGCTCGGCGGGCGTGACGAATTTCGTCAGCAGGTGCAGCGGCCCCTTGGTGGTGAGGTCGAGGCACGCCTCCAGGCCGGGAAAGATGCTGACGAGCATGTCGTGCATCCGCGCCACACGCTGGGTCTGGGCGTGTACCAGATCGCGGCGGCGGCCGACGAGGAGCCTGATCTCGAGGTCGATCTCGGTGGCCGGCTCGATGCGGCGCAGGTCGGCGCGGGAGCGGACCTGGTCGGCGATGGTGCGGGCATCGCGCGGGTCGGACTTGTTCTCGCCGCCGACGGTGCCCTGGCGGGCGCGGTTGACGGCCAGGCCCGGGACGTGGAGCAGGGTGAAGCCGGCCGCGGCCAGCATGGCCTCGGCGAGGCCGGCGATGCCGCCGATCACGTCGAGACCGATGCGTATCGTGCTGCCTTCTGGACCGTCCCCTGGTCCGGCGAGTGCGCCAAGTTGGTCGGCCAGGCTTGCGATATCGGTCGGCGTGTTCAGCAGCTTGCGGTTGATCTGCACGACGCCGTCGGCATCGATGGCGGTGACCCAGTGGATTTCCTTTGCGATGTCGATACCGACACTGATCCTTTGCATGGTGCCCTCCGGCGGTTGAAGGTTCGGCATCCCGCCCGCGCCGTCGTCGCCCTACACAGCGATGGATCGCAGAGCCTAATCAGCGGTCGAGGCGGTGTGGCGGTGCCGGGGGAAATGCCACCCAAGCCATCACGGGCAGCCAGCATGAAAACCATCCCGACACCGCCGCCGCGCCGTGATCCTGGCATGCCAGGATCACGGCGTCAGGCACTGCAGAAGCAGCATCTGAACGGTAGGGCAGC
>NZ_QKYU01000064.1 GCF_003253705.1 Humitalea rosea | reverse complement strand
CTTGTAACTCCTCCACTCATCGCCGCGCCTCCTGGCTAAGGTTGCGCGTCGGTAGCTGGGAGAGGGTCGCCGCGAGACGCTTGGGGGTCATTCCCCGGCAATGAGATTGGCGCCCTCGCCCGGCGTTCCGGGCTCGAACGGTATCCTGAGGTGCCGCCTTGCCAGCGCGCGTCCTCGCTTGAACAAGTGCGAGCATGAACGCCGGCGCCGAGGCTTCCAGCCGCTGCCTATTCAAGCAGGAGGGATCATGTTCGCAGGGATCGACATCGCAGCCGAACGCCACACCCTCGCCCGTCTCGACGACGCAGGCGTGGCAATCGGCAAGCCCATCACCATCACCGAGGACCGCGACGGCTATGACGCCCTGCTCCGCGCGCTCGGGCCGCCGCCCGTCCTCATCGCCATGGAGGCGACCGGCCATTACTGGAAGAACCTCTTCGCCGTGCTCACCGCCGCGGGCCACGACGTCGCACTCCTCAACCCCCTGATCGCCCGCCGCTTCCAGGAGGCCAGCCTGGAGCGCACCAAGACCGACGCCATCGACGCCACCGGCCTCGCCCGCCTGGCCTTCGAAAAGCGCCCCGCCCCAACCCATCTGCATGACGAGGTCGCCGAGGCGCTCCGCGAACTGGTCCGCCACCGCGACCGGCTGCGCCAGGATTTCGACGACCGCGTTCGTCAGCTCCACCGCCTGGTCGATCTCGGCTTTCCCGAGTTCACCCGCTATGTCCGCAGCCTCGACAGCATGCTCGCCACCTGCCTGCTGGCCGAATACCCCACCGCCCACGCCTTCGCCCGCGCCACACCCCGCCGCGTCGCCAAGCTGCGCTACGATGGGCGGCACTTCGTCGGCGCCGAACTGGCCCAATCGCTGGTCGAGGCCGCCAAACGATCCGTCGGCCAGCACCACGGCCCCGCCTACAAGCTGCAGGCCCGCCATATCTGCCAGGATCTCGACACCTGGCGCCGCCGCCTCGCCGAGATCGAGCACGACATCGAGGACCTGCTCGACACCCATGTCCTCGGCAAGCTGATCACCAGCATCGACGGCATCGGGCCGCAGACCGCCGCTCGCATCATCGCAGCCTCCGGCGACCCGGCCCATTTCAAGAGCGCCGGCGCCTTCGCGGCCTACGTCGGCGTCGTCCCAGGGCTGCGCCAATCCGGCAAGCAGACCGGCACCCGCGCCAGCATCGGACCGCTGGGCAATGCCCGGCTGCGCCGCGCCCTGTGGATGCCGGTGCTGACCGCCGTCAAGCGCAACCCTTGGCTGCGCGCCTTCTACCTGCGCCTGCGCGCCGCCGGAAAACCCGCCAAGCTGGCCCTCATCGCCGCCATGCGAAAGCTGCTCCACGCCGTCTACAGCGTCGCCAAACACCGCAGGCCATTCATGATCGAAGCAGAGCAGGCGCGGGCGGCGTAGTCCCAACACAACGCAGCCGACCGCGCCTGCGGACCACACAAAAAGCGCTTGCTCAGCGTGACGGTATCTCAT
>NZ_QKYU01000063.1 GCF_003253705.1 Humitalea rosea | reverse complement strand
TGCGCCGCCTCGGCGACAATCCGCGCCTTGTCGTCATCCGACCATGTCCGCCGCCGACCAGGCCCCGTCAGAACCTCAACCCGCCGGTACCCGCCTTTCGCGTTGTCCGAAACGTTGTCCATACAGCCATCTCCAAGCATCACGCCTGGAGCCGACCCAGCACATTCAAACCGACCCGCGAAAGAAGGGCGCCGAGGCTTCGCTTACCTCGGATCCGCTGGCGGCCCCGGTCTACGTCTACGGCTACCTCAACGGCGCCGAGGGGCCGCAGGTCACCACCGGCAATGTCCAGGGCGTGGATGGCGTCGAGGTCAGCGTGATCTTCGACTTCGGCGTCGGCGCCATCGACTGGCGCGGCGCCTGGTTCAACCCGGGCACCTGATCCCGGCTCCTCCTTTCCATCGTGAACCCATGCAGAGGCCGCCCCATTGGGCGGCTTCTGTGTTTCTGGAGACCTCATCCCCATGCGCAACTATGTGCAGCCCGGCGACAGCCTGGCCGTAGGGCTGGCCAGTGGCGGGGGAGATCACCTGGGCCATCAGCGCGACCTCCTGCGGGCCAAAGGGCCGGGTCGATCCATCTTGGCCCGTAGCAGTTCGACCTCCATGCTGAGTTCGCCGATGCGCTTCATGGCGGCATCGAGTTCGATGCTGGCGGCGTCGGCCTCGCGCTCCTTGAGCGCGCCGTCGAGGGCGGCGTCAGCCTTTGCGCGCCACTGCTCGAGCTTGAAGATGGGGACGGCGAGTTCGCGGGAGAGGAGTTCGACGCTCTCGCCGCGCAGCAGGCGCAGGACGACCTCGCGCTTGCGGGCGACGCTCCAGCGCTGGCCTGGGGCCAGAGGGCCGACCTTGGAAGAGGCGGCGCCGGGCGCCGCGGCCATGGTGGGCGCCGCCGTGGCTTGGGGCTGCGCCTGGCCTTATGGATAGCGTGGACGGGCTGCGCCCGCCCTCGCTACCCACAGGCCCATCAACGGCTGCGTTCTCTTCGATCTTCATCATGCTGGACACCATCGTTCCGGTCTCGCTTGGGACAAATGGGTGTCCAGAGAAATCGGGGCCAGCTCAACAGCGCGGACAAACAGGGGCGTCCGCCGCCGGGTAGCAAACGCACTGATGCAGACATTATTTGGTTGGTGCAGCCGACGTGATGCTACGAATGCCCTCGAACATCTTTGTGCCGTCGTTCCACAGGCGCGATACTGACTGCTGAGCAAACTCCGCATTCAGCTTCAACGCCGCCGCAGGATCGGAGCACTGAGAGAACTGCTTCAAATAGGCAGCTTGATCGTGCAACCTGTCCGCCACGAGACCAAGAGCTTGCCCCCAGCCGGCAGCGTAAATCCTTGTTGGCGCGTCGCTCCAGAGCTTTACCCAGTCAGTATTGCCGAGAGACTCGGATGCGGTCGTTTGACCCGTGCCTATCCGGTTGAGGCAGGCAGCTACCAGGGCTAGTGTGGGCCGCTGAACAGGATTGGCGAGGCGCGTCATGATCGCCATGGACATCGCCC
>NZ_QKYU01000062.1 GCF_003253705.1 Humitalea rosea | reverse complement strand
AGCCCGGATTATTCACCAAGGTTAGCGGACATGGCGCAACGCCTTGATCGGCCATAGGATTCGGTTGCGACACTCACATCCAGCCGATTTCGGACGCCATGCCCGCCAAGGTTGAATCTACCCCCGCACTGCCGGGCCTGTCACCGGTCTGCGGCAAGCCCATCATCGCCCGCTTCGACGGCGGCAAGCTCTCTTCAGACGGCGGCGTGCTGGCGCTGCGCGAGATCGAAACCCGCCTTGGGCTCGCCAACCGTCTCGCCGCCTGCGTCGCCGATCCGCGCGCACCGGAGCGCGTCATCCACAGCATGGCCGACATCCTGCGCTTCCGGATGTTCATGATCGCCGCCGGCTACGAGGACGCCAACGACGCCGACAGCCTACGCCACGACCCGGCCTTCAAACTCGCCCTCGGCCGTCTGCCGGATGCAGCAGCACTGTGTTCGCAGCCGACCATCTCGCGCCTTGAGAACCTGCCACGGCCGCGCGACTTGCTGCGCATGGGCCAGGCCATGGTCGGCCTCTACTGCGACAGCTTCCACCAGGTGCCACGCCGCATCACCCTCGACATCGACGACACCTTCGATGCCGTCCATGGCGGCCAGCAACTTCGTCTGTTCAACGCCTACTACGACGAATATGGCTTCCAGCCGATCGTCGTCTTCGACGGCGAGGGGCGGCCCGTCGCCGCCCTGCTGCGCCCCGCCCGCCGCCCCACCGGGCGTGAGGTGCGCGGCTTTCTGCGCCGCCTAGTCCGCGCTATTCGGGGACACTGGCCGCGCGTGGACATCCTGCTCCGCGCCGATAGCCATTATTGCGCGCCCGAAGTCCTGGATTTCTGCCGCGCCGAGCGGCTCGATTTCATTCTCGGCGTCGCCACCACCCGCACGCTGCGCCGCCGCGTCGAGACGCTGGAGCACAGCACCGCGGCCCGCCAGGCCGCGGACCCCAGCGCGGACAAGCTGCGCCGCTACAAGGAATTTCACGACGGCGCCGCGAGTTGGAGCCGGGTTGAGCGCATCATCGCCCGCGTCGAGGTCAGCGCCCAGGGGACCGATACACGCTTCGTGGTCACCAACCTCGCCGGCGGAGCCGCGCGCACACTGTACGCGGACCTCTACTGCCGCCGTGGCCAGGCCGAAAACCACATCAAATCCTGGAAGACCCATCTCGCCGCCGACCGCACCTCATGCCACCGCGGCCCGGCCAACCAACTGCGCCTGATGCTGCACACCGGCGCCTATTGGCTCATGTGGTCGCTGCGCCGCCTGATGCCGAAGCACTCGTCCTGGCGGGTCGCGCAGTTCGACACGCTGCGCCTGCGACTGCTGAAAATCGCGGCACAGGTGGTCGCGTGGAAGACCAAGCTGCTGGTCCATCTGCCCAGCGCCTTCCCTGAACAGGCGATCCTGCGGCTTGTGCTGGACCGTCTGCCACGCCTGGTCATCTGAAACGCGGGGCGGTGTCGCCCCGGTCAAGCCCTTCCACCGCAATCCTAAACCCCGCAAGACGCACCATCGAACCGACGCTTGCGCCGGCCTGACCACCCGCGCCACCACAACCAGCAGGCGAGCCGCTCAACGGCGAAATGTAGACGCCGAGGGCGTGATGAATAATCCGGG
>NZ_QKYU01000061.1 GCF_003253705.1 Humitalea rosea | reverse complement strand
GTGGGCAGCGGCTCCGGAATGGGTGGCGCGACGACTGCCGGCCGCGGCGGGGCCGGGGGTGGCGAAGGCGAAGGCGAAGGCGCCGGCTGTACCGGTACCGGCGCCACCATGGCCGCCGTCTTGCGCGCCGGATCGCTGCTCGCGGCCAGCCGCGCGCGCACCTTCTCGACGTCCCAGCCGCCGCCCGGCTCCTGCGCGATGCGGCCGGATTTGGGCGGCCTTCTGCAGCGCGGTGTGCGAGATGCCGAGCCGGCGCGCCACCTCGCGCTGCGAGGACACCAGCGCATCGGAAGCGGCTGCGATCATGATGTGATCGAACGCCTCCGATCTTAGCAATTCGATGAGCGCGAGATGCGCTTGGCTCACGCGCGGCACAGCGCGAATGGTCCGTCACACGCAGGGATGCCCTGCAGCAACAGACGGAGACGACCATGACCGACCGCACCGCCCGCACCACCCGCAACCAGGAGAACAGCCTGGCCGCTTTCCTGGCGAAGAAGGCCGAATTCGACGGCCTCCTCGCCGAACTCACCCAGGCCAGCGAAGACCATTTCGGCGCGGACCCCGAGACGGTGCTCTGGGGCGAAGCGGCCTGGCTTTCGGATGCCACCGCGAAGCTGAAGGACATCGCGGACCAGCATTTCCGCCGCGGCGAATACGCAGCCTGACGCAGGACGCTCCCGCACCGCCCCGACCGGCAGCGCCGGCGGGGCTCCCGGCAGTAGGGGCCGATGACCGGCACCCGGAACCGGAGACCACCACGATGACCAAGCTTTCCGACACCCAGCGCGTGATCCTCAGCGCCGCCGCGCAGCACGAGATGGGCCTTGCCCGCGCGCCGAAGAATCTGCCGGCCGCGGCGCGCAACGCGGTGTTCCGCAGCCTGATCAAGAACAACCTGCTGACCGAGATCAACGCCCCGCGGGAGCATGTAGGGCTCGGCTGGCGCCAGGACGAGGACGGCACCTGGATCGTGGCGCGCATCACCGACGAGGGGCTGCGCGCCATCGGCATCGACCCGAACGAGGGCGATGCGGTGGCCGACACGGCGCCAACCTTGGCGCCCGACGCAGCGCCGGGGGAAAGCCCCGCCCCCGCAGCCGACCCCGCCCAGGCCGCGCCCCTGGCGGAGGAAATTGCCCTGCTCGACCAGGCCCTGGCGGCACGCGCCGCCACGCCGCGGACCAGCCTGCGCGATGCCGCCGCGGCGGTGCTCGCCGCCTGGGATGACGAGGCCAACCGCGAGGGCGACATGATCGGTGCCCTGGACGCGCCGATGGGAGCCCTGCGCAGCCTGCTCGCTGGCAAGCCCGCCCGCATCGCCCGCGAGCCGGGCGCGCCCCGCAAGCCGCGCGAGGGCACGAAGCAGGAGCAGGTCCTGGCGATGCTGCGCCGCCCCGAGGGCGCGACGGTCGCGCAGATCGCCGAAGCGACGGGATGGGCGCAGCACACGGTGCGCGGCTTCTTCGCGGGGCTGAAGAAGAAGGGCCACGCGGTCGAGGTGAAGTCGCGGGAGCGGATGGTCGGCCCCAACAAGACCGGCGCCAAGGGCTCCTTCACGATCTACGCCTTATGCGGAGCTCCGCATAAGCCGTAATATGCGGAGTCAAAGATTATGCGAAGCGCAGGCAGCGGCCGCGCAGTCGGCTCTGTGTTTGAGCGGTCTGTGACTCCGCATAATTTTCGGATGATCCGGTTCTCCCTCGGTGCTCACTGGGCATCGGAAAGGGAGGAACTTGGTGCCTGACGAGGTTCTGGCCATGCTGCAGGATGTCAGCCACCGCAGGAATTATGCGGAGTGAATCTCGCCAAAACACGGCAACGAAAGCCATGCTGTCGCCAGCGCTCCGCATAATTTTTCGCTCCGCATATTACGCCCTGGCCGAGTGAAGCGTCTCAGCCACGCCACTGAACATGATCGGAAGCGCCGGGGATCATCCAGATTCCCGGCGCTCTATTGAGTTGGCTGCGTTCCGACACAGCGCGAATCGTCCGTCACGCGCAGGGGCATCCCGCCCCGCCAGACGGAGACGACGATGACCGCCACCATTCTCCCGCATGAGACCGCCGAAGGCCCGCAGGATCGCGCTGCCTGGCAGCAGCTTCTCGCCACCGCCCCGCGCAACACCGACAGCGTGGGCCGCGCGACGATCCAGGTCTGCACCGCCAGCGACGGGCGCGGGATCTTCGCCACGGTGGACTACGCCACCTGGCAGACCGAGAAGGAGGAAGGCTGATGTCCTCCGAACGCCGCTGGATCATCCTGGCGCAGGACGGCCGCCACGTGACCATGGGCCGCGCCGCAGCACCCAGCGAGGCGGAAGTTGAGGCGGCCGCCGCGGCGCTCGCCGCGCAGGGGCTGGCGGGATGGCTCGCCACGCTGGACGGCAACTACTGGTCGCGCCGTCGCGTGGCGCTCGCGCCCGTGCAGATGCTCGGCGACGGCGC
>NZ_QKYU01000060.1 GCF_003253705.1 Humitalea rosea | reverse complement strand
GTCCGAAATCGGCTGGATGTGAGTGTCGCAACCGAATCCTATGGCCGATCAAGGCGTTGCGCCATGTCCGCTAACCTTGGTGAATAATCCGGGCTAGCAAGCTGGTGCGGTCACCCTTGCTGCGACCTTGGAGCCCACGGTCGCGAGTACCAGCGCCGTGTGAGTAGATGACGAGGGATACGGTATCGTTTCAGGTGAATTTACATTGACAGCTTCGCTTTCGTCTATATAAATACTAAGACTTTACATTAGGACTCCGAAACGAAATGATTCTACATGATCATCCTGAATTTGAGAATCTCAAGTCGATTTTTACTCCGGTTGATCCCGACATCTGCCTCTCTCTCCTTATTAAGGCGGGATTTTGTCAGGAAAGCTATCAAAAATTTAATAGAGTCAAAGTTCCAAGCGATGCTGATACACGGGACCTTGTCATTCGTTTTGTTTTAAGTGGCATGCCATACAATACCTACTTCCACACCTCCAATGACAAATCCGTAGTTATCGCTGCCCTGGATGAGCTTAGAAATTCCTCCGTTGCCGACAGGGAAATAATAGAGCGTATTTGTGTAATATTTCTCCGGAATATGTGCTGGACAAGCGCCTTTGATCGCTCAGCCATAGTGAGTTCAGATCGGCAGCCCGCGCCACATATCGACTCTCTCTTAGATATGAGCAGCCATGGAGCGCTTCCTTATTTTGTCTACGGAGACAGTCACTCCCAGATTTATGCGAAGTTTAGTATCCTCTCTAATAAGCATTGGCTCCTTCCTATTAATGGAATTTGCCACGGTGGTTCGGCGCGCGGATTGATAAACGAGGCATCGCATCTGCGATATGGAGCACGATTTGATAGGTTTTATGGAAAAATAAAGCATCACATCAAAGCAGGCGGAAGGAAGCTTTTTCTGAAATTCGGGCAAGTCGACATTGAATTTGTACACGCGTTTCATCGAGCAAAGTCCGGGTCAACTCGCTTCTCGACGGAGGATTTTGAGGCGTTTTGCTTGAATTCTGTGGATAAATATTTCAGTTTTTTGACATCCCGCATCGATTTATCAGTACGTAATTCCGTTTATATTTGTTCGGTCTGCCCGCCGGTACTCTCTGACGATACGTGGAAAAGCGGTTACATACGAGTCGGCTGGCCGATGGATCATGAAGTTTCTGAGGGAAATTTAGAAGAGGAAATTCAACTAATAAAGGCGTTAGAAATGCCGACTCTCCAGCAGCGGACGGCTTTTCATCGACACTTTAATGATCTTCTAAAAACAAGATCGGAATCCACTGGCTTTAACTATCTGGATGACAGCCAACATTTTCTGTCAGAAGACAAGATCGTGGACCCGAAATTTACTGTCCGAGGCAAAGGGCTGGACTGTCACATCGACCCTGGCCTAGAGACAGAAAATATTATGGCGCCGTTTATTCATCAAATCGTATCGACAAAATAAGGTAGAAATGTTTTCTAAATCTGCACCTTCTCTAGAGCAAAATCCGATCATTCTGGCTCGTATCCAGCGGCGGTGAAGTAGTTCCTGCATTCGCGCGGGGTGAACAACGGCAGTGCGTCGCGGATGGCGTCCCAGAGGTCGCCGATGGTGCGAGCGGCGGCCTTGCGTAGCAGAGCCTTGAGCTTGGCGAAGGCGTTCTCGATCGGGTTGAAGTCGGGCGAATAGGGCGGCAGGTACAGCAGGCTGGCGCCCGCGGCCTCGATGGTTTCGCGGATGCTGGCCAGCTTGTGGGCGGGCAGGTTGTCCATCACCACCACGTCGCCGCGCGTCAGGGTCGGTGCCAGCACCTGTTCGACATAAGCGCGGAACGCCGCCCCGTTCATTGGCCCGTCCAACACCATGGGCGCCGTCATGCCACTCAGCCGCAGCGCGCCGGTGAAGGTCGTCGTTTTCCAATGGCCGTGTGGCACGGGGGAGCGGCAGCGCAGACCGCGCCGGGCGCGTCCCCGCAGACGTGCCATCTTGGTCGAGACTCCGGTCTCGTCGATGAAGACCAGACGCTCAGGATCAAGGTCGGGCTGCACGTCGAACCAAGCCTGCCGCCGCGCTGCTACGTCTGGCCGCGCCTGCTCGCTGGCGTGCGCCGTTTTTTTTACGGTCATGGCGTGGCGGTCGAGGAAGCGCCAGATCGTGCTGGGCGCGAAGGCGGCGCCGTGGTGGTCACGCAACATCGCGGACAGTTCGACCAGGGTGATGTCCACCTGAGCCTCGACCGCGGCCAGGATGATGTCGCGATACGCCTCGATGCGATGGGACCGCAGATCGCCGCCACGAGGCCTGGCGCCTGTCGCGCCGGTGGCGTGCCATTCGCGCAGCCAGCGAATGGCACTTGCCGCGGAAACCCCGAAGCGTTCGGCCGCACCGCGCCGTGACATGCCGCCATCGACCGCGGCGATCAGTCGGGTGCGAAGGTCCTCGGACAGGGATTTGGCCATGCGCGCTGGCCTCCATGCCCAGCAGGCAGGGTGAATCAGATTTCGACCGAGCCGGGAATCCCTAAAGAGTCAAAACGTTCGGATTTTGCTCTAGGTGGTGTGGACACTTATCTCAGCCATAGGATGGTTGCGGCGAGGGTAACGACGCTGAGGTAGTTCCTGGCGGTTTTCTCGTAGCGGGT
>NZ_QKYU01000059.1 GCF_003253705.1 Humitalea rosea | reverse complement strand
CTTCCCGCGAATACTGTATGCGGGGGGCGGAAGCGCGCAAGGCGCCTAGTGTCAGCCCCGTTTTCGAGGTTGCCAGCGCTGCCAGGTTGCCAGCCTCGCCGGGCGGCATTCTTCACCACCACCATCGATTTCCAGCAGGTGCGCATGCCCCAGGCCCCATGGTCTGCGAGCGCCGTCGAGGCGCGCGCGGTCGCCTCCCTGCTGCCCTATGCCGGCAATGCGCGCACGCATTCCGCCGAGCAGGTGGGGCAGATCGCGGCCTCCATCCTCGAGTTCGGGTTCGTGGCGCCGGTGCTGGTCGACGAGCGCGGCGAGGTCATTGCCGGCCATGGCCGGCTGCAAGCCGCCAAATCCCTGGGCCTGGAGACGGTCCCCACCATCACCCGCGCCGGCCTGACCAAGGCGCAGAAGGCCGCCTACCGCCTGGCGGACAACCGTATCGCGCTGAATGCCAGCTGGGACGAGGCACTGCTCGCCGCCGAGGTCGCCAAGCTGCAGGAGATCGGCGGCCTCGATCTGGCGCTCACCGGCTTCGACGCGGGTGAGCTCGATCGGCTGCTGGCCGGCATGGAGCCGGTGGCAACGGACCCTGGCAACGGGTTGCTTGCCAGCCCGGCCGTTGCCAGCGCCGACGTCCCTGGCAACGACGCGTCGGCGGACGATCCCGCAGACGCCGATCCGGAGCCGCCGCGCCAGGCCGTTACCCGCCCCGGCGATCTCTGGCTGCTCGGCAACCACCGTCTTCTCTGCGGCGACAGCACCGACGCCGCCAGCGTGGCGCGCGTGATGGGCGAGGATCGCGCCGCGGTGTTGTTCACCTCCCCGCCCTATGGAAACCAGCGCGACTACACCACCGGTGGCGGCACCGATTGGGATGCGCTCATGCAGGGCGTGTTCCAGCATCTCGACGCGGCCATGCGGCCGGACGGCCAGGTGCTCGTCAACCTCGGCCTGATCCACCGCGACAGCGAATGGCAGCCCTATTGGTCCGGCTGGCTCGACTGGATGCGCGGCCGCGGCTGGCGCCGGTTTGGCCTCTACGCCTGGGACCAGGGGCCCGGTCTCCCCGGCGACTGGAACGGTCGCCTCGCGCCGGCCTTCGAGCTCGTCTTTCACTTCAACCGGCAGTCGCGCCAGGCGAACAAGATCGTGCCCTGCAAATGGGCCGGCACGCCGAACAAGGGCAGCGGACTGCGGGCTGCCGACGGCACCATCTCGGAATACCAGCACGCCGGCCTTCCGGTGCAGGACTTCCGCATCCCCGACAACGTGCTGCGCCTGACCCGCCACAAGGGCCGCGGCATCGAGACCGAGCACCCCGCGGTGTTCCCGGTGGTGCTGCCGGAGTTCCTGATGCGGACCTACACCGACGAAGGCGAGGTCGTGTTCGAGCCGTTTGGTGGCTCCGGGACCACCATTCTCGCCGGCCAGCGCACGGGCCGCCGCGTGCGGGCGATCGAACTGGCGCCGGCCTATGTCGACCTGGCGGTGGCGCGGTGGCGCATGCTGCACCCTGACCTGCCCGTGACGCTGGCCGACGATGGGCGGGACTATGACGCCGTTGCCGCAGCACGAATGGAGGCCACCGCCGATGCGGCCTGACCTTCAGATGGAGATGATGCCGGTGGCATCGCTCGCGGCATACGCCGCCAATGCGCGCATGCACCCCACCGAGCAGGTCGCGCAGCTGGCGGCGTCCATCGCCGAGTTCGGCTTCAACGTGCCGGTGCTGGTGGATGATGGTGGCGTGTTGATCGCGGGCCATGGTCGCGTCCTGGCGGCGAAAGCCCTCGGGCTCGACGCGATTCCCGCCATCCGGCTCGGCCATCTGACCGAGGCGCAGGCGCGGGCCTTCCGGCTGGCCGACAACCAGCTGGCGCTGAACTCGACCTGGGACGAGAGCCTGCTCGCCGCCGAGCTGCGGGAGCTGCGCGCGGATGAATTCGACATTGGCCTGATCGGCTTCGACCAGACAGACCTGGATCGCCTGCTGGCCGACACCGCGGGCGACGCCCCGGCTGCCGCTGGAGATAGCGATGCGCCGGCGCCCGAGCCACCGGTGGTTCCGGTTACCCGTCCCGGCGACCTCTGGCAGCTCGGTCCACACCGGCTGCTGTGCGGCGACGCCACCAGCGCAGCAGACGTGGCCAGCCTGCTGGATGGCGCGGCGCCGCATTTGATGATCACCGACCCGCCCTATGGCGTGAACTATGATCCGGAATGGCGGAACGAGGCCGGCGTGTCGGCCACCATGCGCACCGGCAAGGTGGCGAATGATGATCGCGCCGACTGGCGCCAGGCCTGGGCGTTGTTCCCGGGCGATGTCGCCTATGTCTGGCATGCCGGCGTGCACAGCCGCACGGTGATCGACAGCCTCGAGGCGACGGGCTTCGTGATCCGCAGTCAGATCGTCTGGGCGAAGCCGCGCTTCGTGCTGGGGCGCGGCGATTATCACTGGCAGCACGAGCCCTGCCTCTACGCGGTGCGCAAAGGCGCGACTGGGCATTGGCAGGGCGCGCGTGACCAGGCCACGCTCTGGGCCATCTCGAACGGCGGCGACGAGGACGCGGCGACGGTGCACGGCACGCAGAAGCCGGTGGAATGCATGCGCCGCCCGATCATCAACAACAGCGCGGCGGGCGAGGCGATCTACGATCCGTTTCTCGGCAGCGGCACCACGCTGATTGCCGCGGAGACGACGGGGCGGGTGTGCCATGCGGTGGATATCGATCC
>NZ_QKYU01000058.1 GCF_003253705.1 Humitalea rosea | reverse complement strand
CACGCAACAGCGCTGCCAAGTGGCCGATCAGCTCGATCCACGGTTCACCCTCCCCATCGACCTTGCCATGCACCTCCACGCGCGCGATCAGCGCCCGTAGCGCCTCGCGGACCTCCGTGCAGGCGCCCGACGCATGTGCGAGCTGCAGGCTCTCGACCCGACGCCGGTAGGTTTCGGCCAGGCGTGGGTGCAGGGCAGGGGGCGTCGCCTCCAACCTCCCCGCCGCGATCTCCTCGATCAGGCTCGCCCGCCGCGTCTCCAACTCTGTCATGCGCTGCTGCAGGCCGCTGGAACGCAGGCCATCGGCGATGGCATCGATCAGCCCGTCCAGCTTGCGCTGGACGGTCGCCAGTTCGCGCTGCCTGGCGCCGGCACCGGCGGCTCGCTCCCCGGCCAGACGGTTCCATTCCGCCGTAAAACTTTCCACGAAGACCGCCACCAGATCCGGGCGCATGAGCTCACCGCTCAGCGCGTCCAGCACCCGCGCCTCCAGCCGGCCGCGGCGGACACGCGTGCGATTCTCGCAGGGGCCGCTGGCGGCGGCCACCCGGCAGGCCAAATAGTCCCGCCCGACCGCATGCAGGGCGGTGCCGCAGCCGCCGCAGAACACCCGCCCCGTCAGGATATGGACCGCCCGGCGTTGTTCCCAAAAGCGAGGCCTGGCCGTCTCGTCGACCTCGGCGCGATGGGCCAGCAGCCGCTGCTGCACCCGATCCCATACCTCCTGCTCGACCACGCGCAGATCGGCCACCGGCTCGGTCACCACCACCGCTGCGGCATTGCCGCGCGCGACGCGCCGGCCGGTGCCAGGGTCCTTGAGCCAGCGGCGCTGGTTCCAGACCAGCTCGCCGATATAAAGCCGGTTGCGCAGGATGCCGGTGTCCCGCCCGGCCTGGCCGCGGATCGTACCCGCCTGCCAGATGCCGCCCCTGGGCCCGGCAATGCCGTCGCGGTTCAAGCTGATGGCGATCGCCTTGGGGCCCTCGCCGGCGGCAAAGCGCTCGAAGATGCGTCGCACCACCGTCGCCTGCTCGAGGTCGATCTCCCGCAGGCCCCGCTCGGCCTCGCCGTCCCGGCCAATGGGTCCGCGCACCACCCGATAGCCATAGCTTAGCCCGCCGCCGCTGCGGCCCTGCCGGACCCGGCCCTCCAGCCCGCGCCGGGTCTTGTCGGCCAGGTCCTTGAGATACAGCGCCCCCATGGTTCCCTTGAGCCCGACGTGCAGCTCGCTGACCTCGCCCTCGGCCAGGGTGACGATCCGCACCCCGGCAAAGATCGCCCGCTTGTGGAAGCCGGCAACATGCTCCTGGTCGCGGCTCAGACGGTCCAGGCTCTCGGAGAGCACGACGTCGACCGCGCCGGCGACCATGGCCGCGAGCAGCGCCTGGTAGCCCGGCCGGTGCGAGCTGGCGCCAGACATCGCGTGGTCGACATAGACCTCCACCACCTGCCAGCCCTCGCGCTCGGCCCGGGCACGGCAAATCCGGACCTGGTCCTCGATCGAGGCGTCGCGTTGCTGCTCGGAGGAATAGCGGGCGTAGATGCCGGCGCGGAGGGGGCGGGAGGCGGCCAGGGGGAGCTTGCGCATGGTGGGGTCCCTTGCTTCAGGTAGGTCCGAGGCCGGGCAGGCTCATCTGGCCGTCCTGCTCGGCGAAAGCATGCCGGGCGGCCGGCGCCAGGGCCAGCCGTTCCGCGGCGAGCGCCGCATGAAAGCTGGCAAAGGCAATCACGGTCCCGCTGCGATCATAATGCGCATTCATGACGGTGCCGGTGATTCGCAGCAGGGACGCTGCAAGACCGGGATGGTCGGGATGGATCAGTGGTGCCGCGGTGGCGATGCAATGCCGAAAGCGATGCGTGCCAAAGGCCCCATCCTCGCCAAAGCGCTTGGCGCTATGCCAGCGAATCCGCTTGCGCAGACCTTTCTCCTCAAGTTTCCGCCCGCTCCAATTGATCCAGAAAGCGGTGCTGTCACTGCCATCCAGCAGTTCGCGACGCTCGACCTGGACGTAGCGATCGATCCAGGGGGCCAGGATTTCGGGCAGCATGGCGCTGATGTATTTGCCGTTCTTGGTGTCGCTGGCGGCGATATTGAGGTGCCAGAGACCTGTCTCCGAGTCGCGATCGATGTTGTCGCCGAGGGTCAGCGCCAGGACGCTGCGCAGCCGCAGGCCACGAAAGGCCAGGATGCAGATCAGCAGCCCATCCCGGAGCATCACCTGTCGGCGGGTGTCACCTTGAAGGGTGCGGGATCGATGCATGAGCTGCAGGCCCCAGAGGTACAGATTCGCCGGGTGGTGGATGACCAGCTCGCGCTTAACCATGGGGAGCCAAGCACGGAGCGACTGCCCGTTCGGCCGGGTGACCTCACGGTGGTCGCTGGAGGGGTCCAGGAGAACCAGGGCATTGCGCAGCTCGTCAAAGCGCCCGGCGATGGTGAAATCGGCGTTGCCCAGGGCGAGAAGCTCCCACAGGAAGGCTTCCAGATTCTCGGGCGTTGCACGGGCGGCGGCGGGGGCATCGGCGTCCAGGCGCCCGCTCGACTGCAGAAAGCCCAGCCATCGACCGTAGCCACCGCGGAATTTGTGCAGGCTGCGGGCTGCCAGCCGGGTTGCCTGCCGCGTGGTCGAGAATCGCGGACCGGTCGTGGTGATCGCCGCCAACCAGGTCGCCTGATCTTGCGGCGGCCATTCACCCAGGGGCAGGCAGCGTCGGCGCGGATCGACATGTCGGGGCATGCTCAGCGCTCATCCTTGCCGGAGGGCCTCGGGGACAACGGTTTGGGGGGGCATCGGCCTCGCCCCTTTGCGAAAGCCGGCGCGGGCCATCAGGCGGCACGGCGCAACAGATCGCGGGCATGATCGACCCGTCGGGGTGGCAGCGACTGTCGGCGGGCGACGGCACGAAGGGGGCGCGCGAGCACGACTGGGTCTATTGCGAATTGGCTGACCTCGACGCCGACGAATACGATATCGCAGACGCAGGCCTGTGGACGCGCGGGCTGCTGATCCGCCGCAACATCGCCGATCAGGAGCTGGCGTTCTTCTCGACCTGATGCCCGGCTGGCACCGGCATCGCGACCTTGGTCAAGGTCGAGGGCTGCCGCTGGGCCATCGAGGAGAGCTTTGAGGCTGCGAAGAACGAGTTGGGGCTCGACCACAACGAAACCAGGTCGTGGCATGGCTGGCATCGCCACGTCTCGCTCGTCATGCTGGCCTTTGCGATGATGGCTGCCATCCGGCATCGCGCGAACGCCGCGACGCCCCCAAAAACACACCGAAGGATGAGGACGCTGTCGCGCCTGCGCTGATCCGCTGGTCGGTCCAGGAGATTCGACGCATCGCCGTCAGGCTGGCGCAGCGAAGCATTCGACCTGCCCACATCATTGCGTGGCCGCTATGGCGAAGGGCGCATCAAGCCGTGGCACAAACTTCCCACTTCAAGGTAAATAAGGCAACTGTAGTGCTAGGAGTTAAGAAAAAATTCTCTTGATAACCCACAGCTCAGGGTTGTATGGCCTTCTGGCAGTTCGCGTGCGCTCGATGTTATGAGCTGTAGCGGGCGGCATCCTTTAACGGCTGGTGGAGTGCCATGGAGCGCTATGAAAAAATGCATGCCCGTGGGAGTTTCGGCCATTCCATCAATATTTCGTTTCTAAAAATAGTGTTGCGCGGCAAAGTAATCGGTTACATTCTCTGCTTTCGGCTTCTCATAATTGTAATAACGCTTGGGATATTGTGTTTGGTCGCCACATGGACGGCACGTGGCGCCGAAACAGAAGCACCGCACGCACCTTGGCCGATCCGTGACGACGGTCGCGTCGAGTTAATAGTTCAAGGTCATCGAATAACCTTCGACCCTAACACTCCAGAGGGGGATATTACATTCGACTTCTTGTCTCAAAATGGCCTGGAATCAGCCTCCCTTTCCCGCATACTTACAAATCCGGAATGGGCGAGGCGGAAGTTTGAAGAGTCGAGCGTACGCTTGCGGCTAATAAACAGTCGCAGTGCTCCTGGCCGCTTCCTGGCGAGATTTTCCAGAAATAGCATACCAAATATCACCATATTCTGGATTTCGTTATATGGAGACCGATCCACGACGGATTGTAATGGACCATCACCTCCAAGCGCTAGCAAGGCAAGAATATGTGATCGCTTTCGTCGGCTAGCGTTTTCTGATGATACCCCGCTCAACGACGCTGGGTTGATCGAAGATCGATTAGAAGATCTAAGAGGTCTCGACTCAGTCGCATATATTATTCCCGTTCGGGAGCGATTATCAGCCACTGGAGAGCCGATATACCTGTTTTGTAACAGAGTTCTACCGGTCTGTGGAACCAATACGAGTCCTATTGTCTTTGGATACTTCGTGTTGCCCGGAGTGAGACTTGGGTACCAGTTTCGCCCAGGGCCGAGCGGCGGCGCGCGAATGTGGCGCGACGTAGACGCTCGCCTCCGCGCGGTCGTGGCAGACCTCTTTCAAACAACGAATGTGGAGACCCTCCCATGACGTTTCAAATCACGGATCCTGCCGCGCGCGATGCCATCTTAGAGTCTGTTTCGAATCTCACCCGCAACGAGCGCTACGCCGTAGCAGGAGCATGACGGAGGCGGCGTAGAGGAAGGCTTCGGCTGATGCGATGGAAGCCTCGAAGTCCTTGGCGAGGCGGCGGTTTCGGTTGATCCACGCGAAGAAGCGCTCGACCACCCAGCGCCGGGCGTGGACGGTGAAACCGACCTGACCCTTGGGCTTGCGGACGATCTCGACGCGAATGCGGCTGGCGTTGGCGACGCGGTCCCCGGCGTAGCCGCTGTCGGCGAAGCAGAGTTCGACAAAGGCCCAGCGACG
>NZ_QKYU01000057.1 GCF_003253705.1 Humitalea rosea | reverse complement strand
GCCTCGCGCCCGGCCCGCTCGCGATCATGCATGACCAGGTGGTGGTTCAGGCTTTCGAACACCCCGCCATCGCGCAGCCGGGCGAACCAGCGATAAATGGTCCGCCACGGCGGGAAGCTGTCGGGCAGCAGGCGCCAGGCACAGCCCGCGCGCAGCACGTAGAAGATGGCGTTGATGATCTCGCGCTGCGGCCAGGCCCACCGTCGCCCCTGCCGATGGCGCCGCGGCAGCAGCGGTTCCAGCAAACGCCACTCGGCATCGGTCAGGTCACTCGCGTAGCGCAAGCCCGCGCGGCTATGCTGCCGCCGGGTGGTCGGGGTCCACATCGAAAATTCCATCACAGGTGTCGCAACCCGTTGGAATCACGATTGCCTCCGGCCATCCACCCCAATGCCGGTCATACCGAAGGCGTTTCGAAACAGGCTCTTAGGTGAAGCGAGCCTGAGGCCCAACGATCAAGTCAGCACAACGGTTATCGCAAAAGCGATGCCGGGACGCGTGCCGGTTCCGCTCCCCATGGGCAGTATTGCCGAACTCTCACAAAACGTTCACTGCCTGGAACGGCGAAATCTCACGATTGTGACCTCCGGCTGGCCGCGATCCACGCGGCATTTGGCTTGCGGAACGATGTGCAATTTGAATCCGCCACCGGGATGTGGTACCTGTAGTTTGGTGTTTCGCCGCAGACACCAGAACGCTTTGGCCAATTAAGGCTATCTTCGGAGACTTGGTGCGCATGCCAACCAGGAATACGGTCGTCCCGCTGCGCATCGCCGATGAGGCTTTCCTCGTCGCATCCACCATCGAGCGCTGCCCCAAGGGCATGATGCTGCGCGAACTCGTGATGAACGCGCTGGAGGCGGCCGGGACGGCGACCGACACGCCGAAGCTCGTGCGCATTTCCGCCCGCAATCTCCTGGGCGCGCGGAAACTGTGCATCTGGAACACCGGCCGCGGGCTTTCGGCCGAGGAATTGCTGAAGATTTCCGACCTCTCGGCGTCGCTGTTCAAGGATGTGGCGCTCGACGGCAATTTCGGCATGGGCGCCAAGGTCGCCTCGCTGTCATCCAATAAATTCGGGCTGCGCTACCGTTCCTGCCGGCAGGGCCGGGTGTCGCAGATCATCCTCGGCCAGCGGAACGGGATCTATGGCCGCATCCGCCAGCCCACCACCGACGGCGGCGCCGCCGAGGTGGTGGATGCGACCGCCGAATGCCTGGACGAAGGCGATTACGGCCTCGTCCACGACTGGACCGAGGTCGTGCTGATGGGCAATGCGGAGGGGCAGGACACCGTCGTCGCCCCTTATGACAACAATCCGCCGGTGGCGGCGGACTGGCTGGTGCAGACCCTTGGCCGGCGCTTCCTGCGCCTGCCCCCTGGTGTCAGGCTGCGGCTCGACCGCGCCGTGACGGGGGCCGCCGTCAACCTCCTGTTCGACCCGCCGTTCAGCGAGACCTATTTCGACCGGGTGGAGCGGGTGCCGGCGACGGACGGGATCATCCTGCACTACTGCTACCGCGCCGCCGATTCCGGCCGCGCCCGCCCGCCGGTGAACCCCGCCGGCCTCGGCGCGGTGATCTACAATGGCGAGGTCTATGCGCTGGTCGAAGGCCGCCGCTGGGCGCTGGAGGCGCCGACCTACGGCTTCACCTTCGCCTCCCGGCTGTGTTCCGTCCTGGTCGAGCTGCCGGCGGAATTCGGCGTCCAACCCGAGGTCTATCGCCAGTTCCTGCGCTTCCGCGACGGCGACCAGCGCCAGGTGATGTTCGGCGACTTCGGGGCGCTGGTGCGCAACCATATCCCGGCCTGGCTGAAGCGAATCATCGATTCGATGCTGCCGGACTCGGAAGACTATCTGCGGGAGATCAAGGCCGATCTGCAGCAGCTGATGCTGAGCCTCGGGGTCGCCGATCTGGTGCCGCAGCAGGTGGTGATCCGGGGCGTGAAGCCTCCGGCCAAGCCGAAGGACGAGACGGCATCGGCCGAGGGGGCCAAAGCCCCGGAGGCCAAGATCCCGGAGGCCAAGCCGCCCGCGCCCCGGCCGCCGGCACCGCCGCGCCAGATCCTGCCGACCCCGCCCGAGATCATCACCATCAGCGAGGAGGACGAGTTGGTCGAGCGGGGCCTTGGTGGCCGTGCCGCCCGCTACTACCCCGCCTCGCGGCAGATGTTCGTCAATACCCGCTACTCCGCCTTCGCCCGGCTGGCCGCGGAACTCGGCACGGAATTCGCGGCCGCCGCCGATCCGGAAGCCATCGGCCATCTGGCCCATCAGGTGGCCGAATGGACGCTCATCCGACGCCTTACCCGCAATGTCATCTACAGCATGGGCAAGCAGCGGCTGGGCTGGAGCAATGATGAGGTGACGGCGGTACAGGCTGCCGAAACGCTCAGCCTGATGGTCGATGATTACGAGTTGCTGCTGCCCGCTGCCCGGCAGCGCATGGCGCGGCTGCTTGGCCTGGAACAGCCGGGTGGGGAGCAGTGGGGCGGCGGCGCGGAGGCCGGCCCCGGCGTCAACCAGGCCGAACGCCTGGCAGCCGAGATGGCGGAGGCCGAGGCGAACCTGCAGCGCGCGAGGACAGCGAGCGCCACCAAGCTGGCCCCCCACTACCGGCGGATCGCCGATATCGAATCCCGCCGCAAAAACTGGGGCGCGGCGGAGGCGATGCTGAAGCAGGCCATCGCCAACGACCCGGAGGACCCCGGTCCGCATTACGACCTTGCCGGGCTGCGCATGTCCCAGGGCGAGCTGGATGGCGCTGCCGAGGCCGCGGCAACCGCCGCAGCCCTGAACACCGGCACGGACACCCGCTTCCTGCGCCGCCGGGCGGATATCGAGCAGCGCCGCAAGAATTTCGCGACCACCGAGGAGATGCTGCATCAGGCCATCGCCCTCGATCCGGATGACGCCAGCCCCTATTACGATCTGGCCGGTCTGCGCCTGGCCCAGGGCGACCTGGACGCCGCCGCCACCGCCGCGGAGGCCGCCGTCGCTCGCGGAACCGGCACGACCATCGCCTTTCTGCGACGGCTCAGTGCCGTGGAAGCGCGCCGCGGCAACCTCGCCGCCGCCCACCGGCTATTGGGCGAAGCGATCATTCTCGACCCGGACGACCCCAGCCCGCATCAGGATCTTGCCGGCCTGCACCTGAGCCAGGGCGATCTGGATGATGCCAGCGAAGCCGCCGAAGCCGCACAGGCGCGGAGCCCCAACTCGACCGGGCTCCTTCGTTTCCGCGCCATCGTCGAATCCCGCCGCAAGAACTGGAACGCGGCGGAGGCGGTGCTGAAACAGGCCATCGCCAATGACCCGGAAGACCCCGGCCCGCACCACGACCTTGCCGGCCTGCGCCTTGCCCAAAGCGACCTGGATGGCGCTGCCGAAGCCGCCGAGGCCGCGATGGCCCGCAGCACCGGCACGAACGTCCAGTTCCTGCGTCGTCGGGCGGACATCGAGATGCGCCGGAAGAACTTCGCGACCGCCGAAGGGATGCTGCAACAGGCCATCGCGGCCGAGCCGGACAACCCCGGCTTGCATTACGATCTCGCCGGCCTGCACATGCACCAGAATGACCTGGATGGCGCGTTGGTGGCGGCCGAGGCGGCGTTGGCCCGCGACCCAGGCACGACCCCGGTCTTCCTGCGGCGGCTGAGTGCGGTGGAAGCGCGCCGCCAGAACTTTGCCGTCGCCGGCCGGCTGCTGGCCGAGGCCATCGCCCGCCATCCGAATGACCTGGGCCCCCGTGCCGACCTCGCCGCAATGCGGCTCAGTCAAGGTGATGTCGACGGTGCGCTTGAGGCCGCCCAGGCCGCGATTGCCCAGAGCCCGGCGCCGTCGGCATCGCTGCTGCGGTGGGTCGGGAGCCTCGAACGCCGTAGGGGCGATCTGCTCGCCGCCCGGCGCTGGCTGGAGCAGGCCATCGCGGCCGATCCGGCCGAGCCGCGTGGCCATGCCGACCTGTCCAGCCTGCTGGTCGCCATGGGCGATCTGGATGCCGCGCGAGAGGCGGCGGAGCAGGCGTTGCAGCGCAGCGGCGGCACCCCCACCGCGCCGCTACAGCAGCCGGTCGAAGCCGCCGAATAGGCGGGCAGGCCGGGGGGGTCGCTACTCCTTGACCGCCCCGGTCAGCGACGAGACGTAGTAGTCCACGAAGAACGAATAGAAGATCGCGACCGGCAGCGAGCCCAGGAGCGAACCCGCCATCAGCGCCCCCCATTGGTACACGTCGCCGGTGACCAGTTCGGTCAGGATGGCGACGGGGACGGTCTTGTTCTCGCTGCTCTGGATGAAGGCCAGGGCGTAGATGAACTCGTTCCACGACAGGGTGAAGGAGAAGATGCCCGCCGAGATCAGCCCCGGCACCGCCAGCGGCAAGGTGATCCGGCGCAGGTCCGGGCCAGGCTCCAGCCGGTGATCCGGGCCGGGAGCCCGATGGCGGCAGTGGCCGATACCGGCATGAGGACGAGGGGCCGGACGGTATGCCGGCCCACTATCCGGGCAGCGCTGACGCAGACTCAATTCTCGGTCCCGATCGCAGAAGGCAGGCCCACGCTCGTGACCTGGCAGGGCGTTTACCTTTATGAGCACAGGACCAGCCCGCACCGGCGCGAACTCGTGCCGCACCTTCTCGCGCGCCTGCACGGGATTAGGGGTCTGGCCGTTACCGAGACTGCTGTGGTGGCGCTGTCCTCGCGCGGATTCGCCTCGCGGCGGTCATCTGCTCCAGCGTTACCGGCCGGAAATCCCAGGCATCCACGCCGACATCCGTCCGATGTGGCAGGGGGGCCAGGCGGCCGTGACTGTGGCCATGCAGGTCAAGCCAGCCCCGGATCATGTTGCGCCAAGTGCGGAAGGGGTAGTGGCACAGCACGATGCCGAACCCGTCCAGTCCGATTTCGCCATAGGGTTGGACGCTCGACCAGCCGGCCAGACTCGTCGGCGCAGGAGAGGCGCTGTTGCCGGTGATGAGGTGCCGCGCTTCTGCTGCGCCACGGCAGTCCGCCCGGCCGCGTGATCCGTTCCATGCAGCGCGGCATCGACGGCATGCGGGACGGCTACGCGGCCGTAATCGCGCGCATTGCGCGGCGCGTGGTGCTGACCCTCGGGCTGGTCGCCGTGGCGGCGATGCTGACCGGGTATTTCGGCAGCCAGGTGCCGTCCGGCTTCCTGCCGGACGAGGACCAGGGCGCCTTTTTCGTCGAGGTGCTGCGCGGCGGCGTGGGAACGAGTTCACAGGCAAACGCGCCAGCGGCGCCACCGCCGCTGACCATCCCCTCGCCCCCTAGATGGTGTGGACTCTAGGGATTCCCGAAAGGTGCGGAGCGTGATTCAAGGCTGCCTTTGGGGAGGCGGCCTTGGGCGTGTTGGACAGATTGG
>NZ_QKYU01000056.1:2500-5919 GCF_003253705.1 Humitalea rosea | reverse complement strand
GGCGCTGATCGCGCGCGTGGAGGTGCATGGCAAGGTCGATGGGGAGGGTGAACCGTGGATCGAGCTGATCGGCCACTTGGCAGCGCTGTTGCGTGCGGGCGGTCTCGATGTTCCAGCGATGTTCGCGTGTTCGGTAAAAGATGATGCGGGGACAGGATTTGAACCTGTGACCTTCAGGTTATGAGCCTGACGAGCTACCGGGCTGCTCCACCCCGCGTCAGGGTGATGGGTGATGATCTGGTGATGGTGAGAGGTTCCGGCGAGGTGGCCTGGCGGCGACCGACTTTCCCGTGCCTTAAGGCACAGTATCATAGGCGCAGAGGCGTTTCACGTCCGAGTTCGGGATGGGATCGGGTGTAGCATCCTCGCGATAGCCACCAGGCCACCTAGCCGGAACCTTGTCTCTGATCTGGTGAAGTATGGAAGTGTCGGTTTGGTGCTGCGTGCGGTGGGGGTCGAGCCCCCAGCGGTGAGGTAGAGGAAGTGAGTCTGTCGGGCGATTAGGACCGCTTAGCTGAGTGCATTGCTGCACGTACACATGCGGCCTATCGACGTGGTGGTCTTCCACGGCCCTTGGGGAAGCATAGTCTTGAGGGGGGTTTCCCGCTTAGATGCCTTCAGCGGTTATCCCGTCCGCACTTAGCTACCCGGCCATGCCGCTGGCGCGACAACCGGTTGACCAGTGGTGCGTCCATCCCGGTCCTCTCGTACTAGGGACAGATCCTCGCAAGCCTCCTACACCCATGGCAGATAGGGACCGAACTGTCTCACGACGTTCTAAACCCAGCTCACGTACCGCTTTAATCGGCGAACAGCCGAACCCTTGGGACCTGCTCCAGCCCCGGGATGCGATGAGCCGACATCGAGGTGCCAAACCTCCCCGTCGATGTGGACTCTTGGGGGAGATCAGCCTGTTATCCCTAGAGTACCTTTTATCCGTTGAGCGATGGCCCTTCCATGCGGGACCACCGGATCACTATGGCCGACTTTCGTCTCTGTTCGCGCTGTCGCGCTCACAGTCAGGCGGGCTTGTGCCATTGCACTCAGCAGCCGATGTCCGACCGGCCTGAGCCCACCATCGCGCGCCTCCGTTACGATTTAGGAGGCGACCGCCCCAGTCAAACTGCCCACCACGCAGGGTCCCGACCCAGGATAACTGGGCTCGGTTAGACGCCAGAAAAGCGCAGGGTGGTATTTCAAGGATGGCTCCACCAAGGCTAGCGCCCCGGCTTCAAAGCCTCCCACCTATCCTACACAGCCCTTTCCTGGCGCCACTGCGAAGTTGCAGTAAAGGTTCATAGGGTCTTTCCGTCTGACCACGGGTACCCCGCATCTTCACGGGGAATTCAATTTCGCTGAGCCCATGCTGGAGACAGTGGGGAAGTCGTTACGCCATTCGTGCAGGTCGGAACTTACCCGACAAGGAATTTCGCTACCTTAGGACCGTTATAGTTACGGCCGCCGTTTACCGGGGCTTCGGTTCGATGCTTGCACATCTCCCCTTAACCTTCCGGCACCGGGCAGGCGTCAGACCCTATACGTCATCTCTCGATTTCGCAGAGCCCTGTGTTTTTACTAAACAGTCGCTACCCCCTGCTCTGTGCCACCCACCCCTGGTTGCCCAAGAGTGGGTCTCGCTTATCCCGAAGTTACGCGAGCAATTTGCCTAGTTCCTTCAGCATGGTTCTCTCAAGCGCCTTGGTATGCTCTACCAGTCCACCTGTGTCGGTTTAGGGTACGGTCAAATGTCAGAGCTATTTCCCGGACCAATCCAGCAGCACACCCAATCCGATAAGGGCATACAACACTTCATGGTCGTCACTTCTGACAGGCTCAGGAATATTCACCTGATTCCCATCGGCTACGGCTGTCGCCCTCGCCTTAGGGGCCGGCTCACCCTGCGCGGATTAGCCTTGCGCAGGAACCCTTGGACTTACGGCGGGAGAGTTTCTCACTCTCCTTGTCGCTACTCATGTCCGCATTCGCACTTCCCATACCTCCAGCATACCTCACGATACACCTTCAACGGCTTAGGGAACGCTCCGCTACCGCATGCATTTCTGCACACCCACAGCTTCGGCTCGTGGCTTGAGCCCCGTTACATTTTCGCCGCAAAACAGCTATTAGACCAGTGAGCTATTACGCTTTCTTTAAAGGATGGCTGCTTCTAAGCCAACCTCCTGGTTGTTTTGGCCGTCTCACATGCTTTCCCACTTAGCCACGAATTGGGGGCCTTAGCTGGTGGTCTGGGCTGTTTCCCTCTCGACAATGGACCTTAGCACCCACTGTCTGTCTGCCGCACTATACTCACCGGCATTCGGAGTTCGGTTGGGTTTGGTAGGACTTTGGGTCCCCCTAGCCCATCCGGTGCTCTACCTCCGGTGGTAAACGCACGACGATCTACCTCAATAGATTTCGCGGAGAACCAGCTATTTCCGAGTTTGATTGGCCTTTCACCCCTAGCCACAGCTCATCCCCGACTTTTTCAACAGGCGTGGGTTCGGCCCTCCAGTGCGTGTTACCGCACCTTCAGCCTGGCCATGGCTAGATCACTCGGTTTCGGGTCTTCTACCGGCAACTAAATCGCCCTATTCGGACTCGCTTTCGCTTCGCCTACACCTCACGGCTTAAGCTTGCTGCCGACAGAAACTCGCGGACCCATTATACAAAAGGTACGCCGTCACTCCACAATGGGAGCTCCGACTGCTTGTAGGCGCTCGGTTTCAGGTCTCTTTCACTCCCCTCGTCGGGGTGCTTTTCACCTTTCCCTCACGGTACTTGTGCACTATCGGTCGCCAAGGAGTATTTAGGCTTGGAGGATGGTCCCCCCATATTCAGACAGGGTTTCACGTGCCCCGCCCTACTCAAGGATTTCTGCAAGCACTACGGCTACGGGGCTCTCACCCACTATGGCCGGCTTTTCCAAGCCGTTCGCCTTCTCTCACAAAAACCACTGGCCTGTTCCGCGTTCGCTCGCCACTACTAGCGGAATCTCTGTTGATGTCTTTTCCTCCAGGTACTGAGATGTTTCAGTTCCCCGGGTTTGCCTCCAACACCTATGTATTCAGTGCAGGATCTCCTTACGGAGGGGTTTCCCCATTCGGAAATCTGCGGATCAACGAATGCTCGCTTCTCCCCGCAGCTTATCGCAGCGTGCCACGTCCTTCATCGCCTCTTGGCGCCAAGGCATCCACCGAACGCCCTTTGTCTACTCACTACTCTGATCTCACCGCCCACACGCAGGACCAAACCGACCCTGCGAGCCAACGGCTCACGCTTTTACGCAAACCAACTTGTTCCTGGAGCAGCCATCAAACCCACCACGCAGCGCGTCCGCCCGAGGTTTTCACCTCAAGCACACAGGCAACGCAGCAGCCTTAAGGGGCCACCCCATTCACCAGATCATCTTCACCATGCCA
>NZ_QKYU01000055.1 GCF_003253705.1 Humitalea rosea | reverse complement strand
AGCTCGACATGCAACTCGCGTTCGGTCTGCTCCTCATCCGGCCGGAACAGGATCATCCCGGAGGTGTAGAAGCTGCGCAGCGCGCTGGCGCCGGACAGCGCCAGGAAGGGATCATCCTTCACCTGCTGCTTGCTGAGCTTTTTCGTGTGGTGGGCGAGGATGATGCCTGCCTCGGGAGCGACCTGGTCGCGCAGCGCCTCCACGGGCGTCGGCAATGGGGGGTGTCGCGGGCTGCGGAGCCTCGCCGCCGATCATCTCGAAATGGGCGAGCGGCCCGAGCTTCGCTTCCAGCCAGGCGCGTGGATCGGGGATCAGGACGAGGTCGAACCGGGCCGTCCGGTCCTTCTGCCCCGGCCCGGCCGGGCGGTAGGCGACAACCGAGGAGGAGTGTGACGTTCTGCTATTAGAGAGATCCCTATAATAGCAGAACGTCACACTCCTCGCCTTCTGCTGGCGGGCGGCATCATGGCTCTGCCATAGGTCGGGAAACGCCCGCGCCATGTCGGCGGCGTTCTCCAGCACCACGCCAGATGCCGCCATCATCTCCTGCCGCCTTGGGCACACATCATCCCAGTCCAGCACCTCATGCACCGCGACCGGCAGGACGACGTCGGTGAACAGATCGACCTCCAGCGGCGTCGCCGCCGTGCGGTTCACGCCCCGGCCGCGCCCGATCGCCTGGATCAGTTCGCCCTCGCAGATCGTCCAGCGGATGGCCTCGACGGTCGGATCGGCATGCGTCTCGCCCGGCAGCGCGTGCACGCCGCCATCGGCCAGCGCGATGCGCCGCTCCTCCTGTTCGTACCACCAGGCCACGTCGCCGCGGCTGGAGAGCGGGGGGCAGTTCGTGACGGCGGCGGCCAGCGCCTCCACCGTCACCGGCGCGGGCAGGGTGCGGCCCAGCACCATCAACCCGGCGACGCTGTGCCAGCGATCGATGCCGCTGAGCGCGTTGAAATGCACCGCCTGGACGTTGCGCGGCAGTCCCGCCGCCCGCAGCGCATCCACCGCGGCCTTCTGGGCAATGATCAGCAGGTCGGGCGATGACGCGCTGCGTCCGCGCAGGCTGGCCGCCCGCAGGGCAATCAGCGCCGAGACCTGGCGCCGATGGTTTTCGGCGGCGCTGCGATCGCGGGGCTTGGCATCCTCGCCCGGCGTCAGGGCCTTGGCGCTCACCGGCGCGCGGAGGATCTGGCGCACACGCACATGCGGCTCCCTCGCCATCAGCGGCTCGGCGATGGTGACTTCGGGAATGAACGGGGTGACGAGTTCGGGCCGCAGCGTGGCGTCGAGATGCAGGATCGGCCCCTGGGCGCCCCAGCCATCTCGGAGATCGGCACGCCAGGCGAGCCGCAGGCAGCGGACCGTGCCATTTTCCGACATGGTGTCGACCAGCACCGCGCCGGCGACATCGTGGTCATTCTCCAGCGCCTCGGCGATCAGCAGCCACATGGCCGCAGCCCGGTTGGGCGGCGCCCAGGGCTCGCCCTCTTTCGGAAGCACGCTGGCGATGCGGCGCCGGCGCTCGCCCGGATCCATGCCGGGGGTGATGCCGGGATTGCGCATGCGGCGATGTTCGAGGCCGGCGGCCTGGCGGCAGCGCTCCGGTGTCAGCCCGGCGGCACGCAGTGCGACGACGGAGAGCGGGCCGTTGGTGGCACTGGCGAGGACCTTCCACAGCCGCTCGCGCTGCGCGGCGAGATCGGCGGTGGCCTCCCAATCCTCCTGGTTGCGCGGCGTCCAGCACTGCACCGTGCCGAGATGCGGCCGCAGCCCATCCAGCGTCAGCAGGGCCTTGCCGTCGGTGCCGCGCAGCCCGGCGCCCCAAAACCCCTCATCCAGCACCAGCAGGCCGACAGCGCCGAGTTCATTGGGCGCCTGGTGAAACAGCGTGTCATGCGCCGTCAGAACGATTTGCGCCGCCTCCAGCCGGGGCTTTTGCGCCTGGTAGCCGCAGGAGTTGTAGAGCGGGCAGATATGCGTGATGCCGCGCCGCGTGACCTTGCAGCTGGTGGTCTCGACGATCCGCTCGACTTCCATGGCGTCGAAGGGCGCCGAGGGGTCGAGGCACATCAGGCGCTCGGGATTGTCCGGCGTCGGGTCGGGCGCGGTGCGGCCCTTCCAGACCATCGCGTCCACGTCGAGGGCGTGGAAGGCGTCTCGCTGCTCCTCGGCCAGATCATGGCGCGGCACGCCGATGACGATCTTGCGGCCGCGCAGGGCCTCGCTGCGCAGCAGGCCGGCCACACTGCGCTGCATCGCCCTGGTCTTGCCAATCCCCACGCCGACCGGCAGGGCGAGACGCGGCGGGCGAGGCTCGGCGTTGAAGTCTAGGAGCATGCCGACTCCCGCTGTTCGACGGCGCCGTCGGGCGATGCGCTTGCCCAGGGCGGTGCGGCTGGCTCCCAATCGGCGTCGAGCGGGTCGGCCGTCCAATGCGCCGCGACATCGGCCATGAACTCGGCGACCTGATCATCCAGCGTGGCGCGGATGCTGGTGAGGTCAAGGATGGCCAGCGGATAGGTCGGCGTGAGCGGGGCGAGCGGGGCGGCGGCCCAGATCGCGTCGCGCACCGCGTCGATCCCGCAAGCCGCGGCGAGGTCGTTGAAGTCGCCGGGAATGGAGGGGATGGCGAGCAGGGATTGGGTGGCACGGGCCGCGGCCGTGGCGGCTGCCACGCCCGGATTGGTGTCGCGGCCGGGCTTGAGGTCGTTATCGGCCAGGATCACCAGGGTGGCTTCCGGGAAACGCGCCTGGACCAGTGGCGCGACGCGCACCAGGTTGCCCGCATCCATCGCGGCGACCACCGGCAGGTCGGTGGCCGCGTGGGCGGTGGCGCCGGTGGCCCAGCCTTCACAGAGCAGGATGGCGGGTGCGCTCTCCAGCGGCCCGCCGATCAGTGCGAAGTGATCCGCCTTGGCGCCGCCGGACAGATAGCGCTTGGTGCCATCCTCATAGATGCGCTGGATGCTCTGGATGGTTCCGTCCAGATCGATCAGCGGGATGATCAGCGTGGCGCCCATGTCCATCCGGATGCCGAAGGGCTGCACGCCTTTGCGGCGGAGATAGGCCTGGTCCGGATCGGCCGGTCCTGCATGCTCCCATTGTGCCTGCGCGGCACGGCGCGCGATGCGGTGCTGCTCAGCAGGATCCAAATCACTCGCGGGAGGCGCCAGCACGATTTCCACAACCGGTGCGTTCGTCCGTTCGGCAGGCGCCCAGGCCGGCAAGCCGAGCCAGGCTCGTGCCCAATCGGCGGCATCGCGCCAGTCGCCGCCGCGCTCGCGCGCGATAAGCTCGAAAGGGCCACCACCGCTGCCCGCGGCATGATCGAACCATGTGCCGGCCTTGGCACCGCTCATCACCGCAGAGAGGCTGCCACGGCGGTTCCAGCGCCATTGGCGTGCGGTGCGGCGGGATGGCTTGCCGAGCAGTTCCTCCAGCAGCGAGGGCCAGCTGGCGATCAGCGCGTTGCGCAGTTCGTCGAGGTCGTGGCCCATGCGGTCTCCTCGTGCTGGCCACGGACGGCGGATCGACTTCCCACTGATGGGAATTCGAGGTGCGCCGGCGTGGCGGGTTGCGATCGGTGGGGAGCGCGAGGCCCCCTGCTGACTGATTACCCAGGGACCCGCGAAAACGTCTCAGCGGGCCGGCAGATCGTGGTGCGGGGAGGTGCCGCGGTGGCTGGCGTCCGTAGATTTACCCATGCCCATGGAACCACGAGATTGATTTCCGGTCCAGTCCTTCTAAGCATAGACCGCCTGAGAATGAATACGCTCTCCTACGCAGAAGCGCGTTGCGTAAATCACAGAGCCTTAGTCCGAACATGGTGACTGACGGAGAGCAGTTGCAGTTGCGTTTGGTAGGCGGTCGATACTGCAAACCGCGCGTTGAAACCCCCAAGCTTGGGTTGAGGCACGCGGGTGGCCTGGTTCCCGCATGCGGGAAGCAGGTGCAGCGCGGAAGCTGGCAGCATTCCACGGGGAGAGCCGCACGCTTGCCACAAAGCGGCTGATACGGATCTGCGTCGTGCTGGGTAGTGGATGGGTGGAGGGCTTCGCATGCCAATCACCCCCATAACCGTGCGACCACCACCAGCACCGCGACGGGCTCAGACGCGCCCGTGATGCTGCTCTGCGCAGCGCTTTCTTCGTTTGCGCAGCACCGCGCGCGTTACAATACGCCCGCTCCCCAAGGCCCATCGCCGTCATCATGGTGGCGCCGATGGTCACCGAATCACACAGCATGTGGAGATGGATGCGGCTGCGCAGCCGCGCTGCCGAGGAAGCTGCGCGCGAGGAGGCGGACCTGGGAGAGAGCTCGCTACACTTCCCGGCACCCCAGCGCCTGGATGCGAACCGGACCAACCGGAGACCCGCATGACACGCGCCACCAAATCCAAACCCGGCACCCCGCCGGCGCCGACCATCCCCGCCATCCCGCCGGCCGACGTGCTCGGTCGGCTGGCGGCCCTGAAAACGACCGCCACGCTGGACCTGAAGCAGCAGTGGCGGGAGCTCTTTGCGGCCGAACCGCCCCCCTACAATCGGCGCTTCCTGGAGAGCCGCCTGGCCTACCGAATCCAGGAACTGGCCTATGGCGGCCTGAAGCCCGAGACGATCCAGCGCCTCGAGGCCCTGGGCGAGCAGCTCGACGGCGGTAATCCCGTCCTGCGGCGCATCCGCGGCGACGACAAGCCGATCACCGGCACGCGGCTGATCCGCGAGTACCAGGGCGTGGAGCACAGCGTCACCGTGCTGCACGACGGGTTCGAGTATCAGGGCCGCCCCTACCAGTCGCTCTCGTCCATCGCCCGCGCCATCACCGGCACGCGCTGGAATGGCTGGCTGTTCTTTGGGTTGAAGAACCGGAGGGGGTCGGCATGAAGCGGAAGCCAGCCGCCGACGCAGCGATGCCGGCCACGGTGAGAAAGATCCGCGCCGCCGTGTACACGCGCAAGTCGAGCGAGGAAGGGCTCGACATGGAGTTCAACTCCCTGGACGCGCAGCGCGAGGCGTGTGAGGCCTATATCACCAGCCAGCGGTCGGAGGGGTGGGTGCTGGTGCCGGACCGCTACGACGACGGCGGTGTGTCCGGCGGCACGCTGGAGCGGCCTTCGCTACGCCGCATGCTGGCCGATATCGAGCGCGGCCTCATCGACGTGGTGGTGGTCTACAAGATCGACCGCCTATCGCGCGCGCTGATGGACTTCGCCAAGTTGGTGGAGGTGTTCGACGCCAACAGCGTGACCTTCGTCTCGGTGACGCAGTCGTTCAACACGACCACCAGCATGGGTCGCCTCACGCTGAATATCCTGCTCAGCTTCGCCCAGTTCGAGCGGGAAGTCATCGGCGAGCGCATTCGCGACAAGGTGGCCGCGTCACGCGCGCGGGGGATCTGGATGGGCGGCTTTGTGCCGCTCGGCTATGACGCGCGGGAACGCAAGCTGGTGGTGAACGACACCGAGGCGGCGCTGGTGCGACGCATCTTCGAGGGGTTCGTCGAGACGGAATCCGGCACGAAGCTGGTGCAGGCATTGCGCGCCGAGGGCGCCACCACGAAGCGGGGCCGCGCCTTCACCAAGAGCGACGTGTATCGGGTGCTGAGCAACCGCACCTATCTCGGCGAGGCGATGCACAAGGGCGAGTCGCACCCGGGCGAGCATGCCGCCATCGTGCCCCAGGCGATGTGGGACGCGGCGCACGCCCTGCTGACGATCAGCCCGCGGACCCGTGCCAACCGCACGCGCTGCCAGACACCCTCGCTGCTGCGCGGGCTGATCTTTGGCAGCGACGGGCGCGCCATGTCGCCCACCCACGCGCGGGGGCGCCGTGGCCAGCAGTACCGCTACTACGTCAGTCAGTCGGTGCTGAAGGGCAGCGCCGCGGACGGTCCTGCCATCGCGCGCGTCTCCGCCGCCGAGATCGAAGGCGCTGTCATCGCCCAGGTCCGGGGGCTGCTGCGCCAGCCGGAGGTGGTGTTGGGCGCCTGGCGCGCGGCGCGGGTCTCGGCGCCAGACATCACCGAGGACGAGGCCCGGCTGGCGCTGGAGCGGCTGGATCCGATGTGGGAGGAGCTATTCCCCGCGGAGCAGGCGCGCATCATCCACCTCCTGGTCGATCGTGTGGACATCGGGGTGACCGGCGCCGACGTGCGGCTGAAGCTGGAGGGGCTGGCGAGCCTCGCGCGGGACCTAGCGTCGCCGGCCGAACCGGAAAGGGCTGCTGCGTAATGCGCCAGTCAAGCGGCTTTTCGGGTGGGATCGAAGTTTTGTCGCGAGTGGAGCATGGTCCACAGGACGTTGACGCGTCGTCTGGC
>NZ_QKYU01000054.1 GCF_003253705.1 Humitalea rosea | reverse complement strand
TCTGACGATCCGCTCCACGCATCATACCGCCCCCAATCCACAGAATCAGCGAATCAGATCAACACCGGTTTGAACAGCCGAATTTCCGCAACCTGCTAGGCGCCCCCCGACCCTGCATTTCGAAGGAGCATGCTGATGCCAAAGACCATGAAGGCCACCGTCTTCGTCGAATCCGGGAAGATCGAGTTGCGCGAGAAGCCGGTCCCCGAGGTCGGCCCGCTCGATGCGCTGCTCCGCATCACGACAACGACCATCTGCGGCACCGACGTGCACATCATGAAGGGGGAGTACCCCGTCGCCGCCGGGTTGACCATCGGCCATGAGCCGGTCGGCGTGATCGAGCGCCTGGGGTCGAGCGTGAAGGGCTACCACGAAGGCCAAAGGGTGATCGCGGGCGCCATCACCCCGTCCGGCTGGTCCAATGCGTGCCTCTGTGGGCGATGCAGCCAGGACGGGGCAGGCACGAAGCACGGGTGGCGGCCGATGGGCGGCTGGCGCTTCGGCAATACGATAGACGGCTGCCAGGCGGAGTACGTGCTGGTGCCCGATGCCATGACGAATCTGGCCCCGGTGCCGGACGAACTGACCGACGAGCAGGTGCTGATGTGCCCCGACATCATGTCCACCGGCTTCTCCGGCGCCGAGAGCGGCAAGGTGCATATCGGCGATACCGTGGCCGTCTTCGCCCAGGGCCCGATCGGCCTCTGCGCGACCGCCGGGGCGAAGCTGATGGGCGCTACCACCATCATCGCCGTGGACCGCGTGCCCGAGCGGCTCGCCATCGCGCGCCGCCTCGGCGCCGACCATCTGGTGGACTTCTCCAGGGTCAATCCCGTGCAGGAGATCATGCGCCTGACGGATGGGCGCGGCGTCGATGTGGCGATCGAGGCGCTCGGCACCCAGGCCACCTTCGAATCGGCCATGCGCGTGCTGCGGCCGGGCGGGACGCTATCCTCCCTCGGCGTGTATTCGACCGACCTGACCATCCCGTACGACGCGTTCGCCGCCGGCCTCGGGGACCATACCATCGTCACCACGCTCTGCCCGGGCGGCAAGGAGCGCATGCGACGGCTGATGGAGGTGATCGCGAACGGGCGGCTCGACCTCAAGCCCCTCGTCACGCATCGCTTCACGCTCGACCAGATCGTCGAAGCCTATGACCTCTTCAGCCATCAGCGGGACGGCGTGATGAAGGTCGCGATCACGCCGTAGCCGCAAGGGAGCGGCGCCATGATGTCGGCTCGATCGTGGCAGGGTGCGCGGACGCCCTGATCGTGCCGAACATCGAGGCCGGGACCATGTTGGCCAGGCAACTCGCCTGCCTCACCAATGCCCGGTCGGCGGGCATTGCGATGGGGGAACGGGTGCCGATCATCCTGACCAGCCGTGCCGCCGCAGTGCCGGTCGTCCGGCACGGGAGGAGAAAGGCCGGCGAGATGATGCGAGCGCTTCTCATGCTGATGACCGGACCGAATAGCGATGGAAGGCGTCCACCAGGGCGATCCAAAGACGGGCAGCAGGCCAAATGGAGAAGCGGCTCAGCTCATGGAGGTGGGCGTCTTTACGAACTCTCGCGACTTGTGATTCACGAGGGGGGAGAGGTATCTCGGGAAATTGGGCCAGTTGAGCCACCGTGAATGACTTTCCTGGCGACCGCGTAACCTTCGGTTTGATGCGATCGGATGGCTTTGTATGAAAAATCATAGTCCAGGGAGGCAGGCTCCCGGTCTTGTCCTTGCCGCATGAACCGCGTGATGTTCGTCGCGGCGCCATCGCCCATGAGTTGAATATACGCCGGCAAATGCTTGATCCTCGCGATCTCCGCCGGATCGCAATGGGTGAGGATGTGATCGATGAGCCTGCGATAGGCGCTGATCGTTTCGCGATGATGCAGGTCGCTTCTGATCCGTTCGGAATAGACGATCTCGTCGCGTCGGAGCAGCACCTCCATCATGTTGGTCGGAAGCGGACTTGTGCCCGAGAACAGATCGACGATGAAAACGCGCTTCCCATCCGGACCGCAGCGATCGATGAGAAGATCAAGCGGTGAGTTGCTGACGATGCCGCCGTCCCAGTAGGCCTTGCCGTCGACGACCGTCCAGGGAAACCCGGGCGGCAGGCTGCCGCTGGCCAGGACATGCTCGGGAGTGAGATCGTCGACGTAGCTGTCAAAGACTTCAAGCTCCGCCGTAGTGACATTGACGGCGCTGAGAAGCAGCCGCACGGGGCTGGTCTTGAGAGCCGCGAAATCCACGTATTTCGCAAGAAGCTCCTTCACCGGCGCGGTGTCGTAGTAGCTCGTCCAGTGCATCGGGAATTCGGTGCGAAAACAGAACGGCGGCATCCAGCGGGGCCGGAAAAAGCGCGGCACGCCGAATGTCAGGATCTGCCATGCCGCGGCCATTCCCTCTCCGCAACCCAACGGCAGATCCGCGGTCGCGACGGCCAGATCAGCCCAGAATGCTTCGAGGGCGGGCGTCGCGTGACGCGGGTTGCTGGCGATGATCGCGCCGTTGAACGCGCCGATCGAAACGCCGGCGACGATGTCGGGGAAAATCCGCTCCTCTTCCAGCGCCTTGACGACACCGCACTCGAAGGCGCCGAGGGCACCCCCGCCCTGAAGGACCAGTGCGGTCTGCGTGGGAAGATGGTCGAGGGGAAAGGCCGGATCACACAGCCGGTCCTTGATCGCGCGCAGGTTTGCCCGATGGCGGATCAAGCCTTCGGCAAGCCGGGTTTCATCGACAGGCCGGCCTATCGAGAACAGCGCACGCGGCACGTCGCCCTTGAGATAGAACAGCGCGAAGGATCGGGTCTCGATCTCGCCCCGGCTGATCCGTTCTTCCGCCTCCGCGGGCCAGCCGAGCATGTTGAAACCGATATCGCCGATCTCGCAGAAGAAATAGGAAACCTCGTCATAGGGCAGCCGGCGTCCCACCATGTTCCTGGCGGCAAGGCGCCCCTGCTTCACCGCATTGTCCCAATGTTCGATGTGGCGCTGCCGCGCGAAGACGGGGTCATAGAAGGTCGTGACATCGCCGGCCGCGAAGACATCCGGCGCGCTCGTCCTGAGCAGCGCATCGACCACGACGCGCCCCTCCTCGAGGGCAATGCCGCTGCCCCGCAGGAATTCGGTGGCCGGCACGATACCGATGCTGATGACCACAAGCTCGCAGGGTATCCGCCGCCCGGATGTTGTTTCGAGTTCCTGGACATGGTCCTGGCCCCGCAGAGCGGCGGCCGTGTCGTTCAGCACCACCGACACTCCACGACTTTCGACATGGCGCCGGAAGTGGGCGGAGAGGTCATCGGATTCGAGATGAGGGAGAAGTCGCGCACCGAACTCGATGATGGTGACTTCAAGGCCGCGCTCGACCAGCGACATGGCGATTTCCATCCCCAGAAAGCTGCCGCCGAGCACGACGGCACGCCGGGCCTGGGCGGCGGCCCGCCGAACCATCTCGGCGTCGGCTTTCTGCCGCAGGGTATGGACTCCGGCGAGATCCGCGCCAGGGACGAGAAGCGGCCTGGCTGTCGCGCCGGTCGCGATCAGGAGCCGGCCATAGCCGATCCGTTCTCCGGTTGCGGTCGTTACCGCGTGGTTCCCCGGATCGACGGAAGTCACCCGCGTATTGAGTTGCAGATCGATCGCCTTGTCGCGATAGAAGCTTTCGGGGTTTACGAAGATCTGCCGCTCGTTGCCGGCATCGAGCAGCATCTGCTTGGACAGAGGCGGCCGGTGATAGGGCGGCACGTCTTCCTGTGACAGGATCAGGATCGAACCGGCCGCTCCTTCCGATCGCAGCGTCTCGGCCGCGACGGCGCTGGCGACGCCGCCTCCGACCAGCAGGAAATCGATATGTCGCGGCTGGGGCCGCGCGTTGCCACCTGTCGCCGCGCTATCCGTCGCCGCCTGGTTCGGCTCAAGTTCCACCATTATGATGTGAGTCCTTCACACAATATATTGCCAGGTTGCGCCTGAACGGGATGAGTGGGAGCGGCCTTCCTGAGCGGTAAAGCAATTCTCTTCCCTGTCGGTGGGCGTGAATTGCCGTGCAGGATGCGCGCGTCCGAATGGCTCAATGTGCATTGTCCCAAATGAAGCGGCTGATATGCGGAAGAACCTGCTGTCGCCAGCGGGAGCCGAAGAACAGCCCCAGATGACCCGTGTGCGGGCAGAGAAAATGGCCACGCCGTTCGGCGGGAATCCCGACACAGAGATCATGGGCGACATGCGTTTGACCCGGTCCCGAGATATCGTCTGCCTCGCCTTCGATGGTCAGCAGCGCGGTTTCCGTGACGCGTTCGGGATCGACGATTGTGCCCTGCCAGGCCAATTGACCCTCTGCCAGGGCGGCCCGGTGGAACAGCTGAGCAACCGTGTCCAGGAAGAATTCCGCCGGCACATCGTCGATCGAGAAGAAAAGTTTGGCGAATGGATGGCCTGCAGCATCGCTGCCGTCGTCATGGAAGAACTTGGCGAGAAGTTCGCCACCGCTCGCGCAATGACGGAACAGATAGGTCGAAAGCATCATCAACTCGGTGCTGCCCGGATAGACACGCCGGTTGTGCCCTCGCCGGGAGGCGGGAACGGTGGAAATGGAACATGTCTCGAACCATGCCGGAGGCAGGCTGCGTGTCAGGCGATCGAGCCGGGTCGGGTTGATGCGCGTGTCGAGCTTGCCGCCCAGGAGCGTCAGCGTCGCGGGCCGCCCCGGATCCTCCGCGAGGATCGCCGCCGCTGCCAGCGCCGGCAAGGCGGACTGGCAAAGTCCGATCACATGGGCTCCAGCCCCGAGATAGCGGATCATCTCGACGACATAGGTGATGTTGTCTTCGAGGCCGAACGCACCGTCGCTGAGCGGAACGTCGGCGGCGTCTTTCCAGGCGAGACAATGGACGTCGTGCCGGGGCAATAGTCCAAGGATCATGTCGTAGAGAATTTCCGCCCTCATGCCCGAGAGCGGCGCCACGAGGAGAATCGGGGGCCTGTGTCCGGCCAGGTCGGATTCGAAATGCAGAAGCTCGCCAAATGATTTTTCGACTACGCTTCGTTCCCGAAGGCTCACCACCTTGCCGTCAATCACTACATGTTCAATGCCGATCCTGGGACCGAGCGGTCGATCGCGTTGTGTCGCGGGGCCGCTGATGTGCGCTCGGGGGCGACCGGCGCGTTGGGCCTGTTCCTCTTCCGCAGCGTGCTTTTTATGCGGCATTGGAAGCTGCCCCGCAAAGATCGATCTCACACCGATTCACGGCTGCCTCGCTGCATGATGCAGCAGATCCACGTCCCCCGAGGCTGCGGCGATCCCCACCAGGGAGGCTGTGCCCGCGGGGCCGCAGCGCATTGAAGGCGTGATTGGTGAGGAAATCCCGGGTCATCGCACCTCATCGCTGCAAGACGTAGGAGCCCGGTGCGTCCTCGATCGGCGGATAGCCTTTGGCCGGGGCGCCCATGCCGGGGGGCGGTACGGAGTCCGGCGAGGATTGGGCACCGAGCCATTGCGTCCATTCGATCCACCAGGAGCCGTCCTTCCGCTCCGCCGCGAGAAGCCACTCCTCTGCACCGAGATCGAGGTCGGCGGCGTGCTTCGTGGCGACACGGAAGCGGCGCCGGGGATGACCGGGCTCGCTGACGATGCCGGCATTGTGGCCGCCGCTGGTCAGGACGAAGGTGACGTCGGTGTCGGTGAGCTGGTGGACCTTGTAGACGGACCGCCAAGGCGCGACGTGGTCGCGCTCGGTGCCGACGACGAACATGGGCGCGCGGATGTTCTGGGGAACCGCAGGGCGGCCGTCGACCATGAAGCGGCCGGCCGCCAGCTCGTTGCCGAGATAGAGACGGCGCAGATAGTCGGAGTGCATGCGGTAGGGCATGCGGGTGGAGTCCGCGTTCCACGCCATGAGGTCGATCATCGGCGCGCGCTCGCCCATCAGATACTCGCGCACATGACGCGACCAGACGAGATCGTTGGTGCGCAGCAGCTGGAAGGCGCCGGCCATCTGGTCGGAGGAGAGATAGCCCCGGTTCCACATCATGCTGTCGAGGAAATGCATCTCGCTGTGGTCGATGAAGAGGGCGAGCTCGCCGGACTCGGTGAAATCGATCTGGGCGGCGAACAGGGTGACGGAGGCGAGCCGGTCGTCACCGGTCCGTCCCATGGCGGCGGCGGCGATCGCGAGCAGCGTGCCGCCGAGGCAGTAACCGGTGGCATGGATCTTCCGATCGGGAACGATGGCGCCCACTGCATCGAGGGCGGCCATCACGCCCATGCGCCTGTAGTCGTCCATGGTGAGGTCGCGGTCGGCGGCGTCCGGATTGCGCCAGGAGACACAGAAGACCGTGTGGCCTTGCTCGACCAGATGGCGGACCAGCGAATTCTCCGGCGATAGATCGAGGATGTAGTATTTCATGATCCAGGCTGGGATGATCAGGATCGGCTCCGGCCGGACCTTGTCGGTCGTCGGGGCGTATTGGATCAGTTCGATCAGGTGGTTGCGGTAGACGACCTTGCCGGAGGTGACAGCGACATCCTTGCCGGGAATGAAACCGTCGGCTCCGACCGGTGGCTTGTTGGTGGCCGCTCGGGTGGCGTCTTCGACGAAGTTGCGCCAGCCCTGGACGAAATTCGCACCACCGGTCTCAAAGGCCCTGGCGACGACCTCGGGATTGGTGAGCGGATTGTTCGAGGGTGAGAACGTATCGAGCAGCTGGCGGGCGAGGAAGGAGACGACGTGCTCATGGTGCGGTGTGACACCGGGCACTTCGTGGGTGACATTGTGCCACCATTGCTGATTGAGCAGAAACGCCTGGGCGAAGGCGGCGTAGGGCTGCTTCCTCCAGCCCTCCGCCGCAAACCGATAATCTCCCGGCAGCGGCTCGATGCACGGCGGCGTATCGGGATGGGTGCTGGCCGCGGCGAGGTAGCCCAGAAGGCGGCCTATCTTGCGCGCCGCCTTGTTGACGAGTTCCGCGCGCTTGCCCGGGGCGGCCGCCAGATGAATTGACCAGTCGAAGAATGCGAGCGCAAGGGAGGCCGGCGAAAAGCCGGCCGTGAACTGCGCTATGAACACGTTGGTCATGCGGTCGATGGCGCGAAACCCTTCGGTGCCGACGCTCTGTTCGCCCGCCGCGACAACCGACGTCGAAGGCTTGGCGGCGGAGTCTGCTGCCGTCATCGATTGTCTCCTTCCGCCGCGCCTGCGGCCACATCATGGGGACGGTCGCCGATCAGAACCTTGAGGAGTTGGATGGTGAGCTGCTGAATCTCTCCGTCCTCCGTATCGAGCAGCGGCTCGATACGGAGGATATCCCGGAGGACACCGATCCCGAGGAGCACGGCGGCGATCATCGAGGCGCGCCGCGCGGAGGACGGATAGGTCATCTTTGAAATCGGCTCGATGAAATCGGCCAGAGTGCTGTCGTGCAGGATCCTGGAGGCTTCGCGGCTGCTCAGCGAGCGCATGAGGATGTCGAGCGGTCCGACCTCGCCGTTGTCATGCATCGCCTGACGAACAAGAATCTCGGCCGAGAGCCTGGCGGCCAGCAGGCCCGGCGGACCGCCAAGGAAACGTTCCGGGCGCGTCGTTGCGCGGACAGCGTCGGCGAAGAGCAGTTCCTTCGAGCCGAAGGAGCGGTGCACATGAGCGACATCGATACCGACATCGGCGGCGATCGCCCTGAGCGATGTGTCCTCATAGGACTGCCGCCCGAACCGCAGGATCGCCGCCTCGAGGATCTGCTCGCGCTTGGCTGCTGCGGCGCGGGCGGTGGATCGGGCCATGAGAACTCGATATTTCGTTGGCGTTTTTCAAACCTACCGATATGATAAAAATTAGTCAACACGCGTTGCGCTAAATCAATGGCGGCCTCCACCTTGGCCATAAGATGACAGCGTCAAAGACTTTCCTTGGAAGGATTCCGTTGTCATGGCCACCGAAACGACAGTGCCGAAAGGTCAAACCGTGCCTATCCGGTTAACGCAGACACCCACCACATGTAGGGTGCGTCCAAGCGCCGGAATATAGCTCGGCGTAGGTCGGCGCCTGAACTCTGCCGGCGATACCGAGCAGCGAACGGAAGGCAT
>NZ_QKYU01000053.1 GCF_003253705.1 Humitalea rosea | reverse complement strand
AAACACCTGCTGCGCAAGGCCGCCGCGCGCACCAGCGACGCCGTCTGCGCTACCATCGGCACTCTCCTCGACACCTACACACCCGCGGAATGCACCAACTATTTCACCCATTCAGGATACAATCGAACCTAAACGCATCCCGCTCTAGAGCGGTTTCGCCGGCTCGACCGCCACCGCCTCGGGCGCGGCATCCTTCCGCAGCCGGTCGCGAAACTCCTCCAGGCGCGCGCGATAGCCATCGGCATCGCCATACTCGAGGAACGCCTGGTAGCGCCGATGGGGATCGGAAACCCGCAAGGCATGCTTGATCGGGCACCAGTATTGCTCGGTCCGGCTGGCGATCTCGCGGACATAGCCGATCACGCCATTGGCATAGCTGCAGAAGGCGCAGTTGGTCGCCTCGATCCAGTTCAGATAGGCAAGATGCTGGCGGTCAAAGGCGATATGGTCCGCGCGCCGCACCAGCGGCAGGCGATAGAGGCGAAAGCAGATGGCCTGGTAGAGGCTCGCCCAGGCATCCACGATCAGCAGCGGGATGATCAGGGAATAGATCACCGGCGCGCTCAGGATGGCTCCGAGGGAGGATTGCGCGAGAAAGCCCCTCACGCTCCTTCGGAGACGGCGGTGTTCGACGGTGATGCCGTGTTCGAACTCGACGAACCGATCGCGCAGGTGCCACCCCAGCACCTTCCGCCGCTGCTCGATCTCCCGGTCCAGCTCGGCCTGAAGCCGCAGAATATCCTCCGCCAGCGCTCGCATATGCTCCGTCATCGACGCTCTGCCCCCAGGCGACACCTCTCCTCTGCCTTGGTGCAGCTGTTGAGATCGGCCAGGATCAGGGTCTGGACGATGGAGCGGCCGGCGGCAAGGCGGCCTTCCTCCCACCGCTTGTCATCGATCAAGGGCGAGAGCGCCGTTCGCCGCTATCCTGCGCCTGCCCAGGTTCGAGAGGGCTGAGGAGCGGTCGGGCGATGGACAAGAAGGCGCATTTCAACATCTGGTACTGGGTCGCGGCCTTCGCGGGCCTGCTGCTGTTCCAGTATGTCTACACAACGTCGCAGCAGGTCGCCCAGATTCCCTACAGTGCCTTCGAGACCTATCTCCGCGACGGCAAGGTCGCCGAGGTTGCCGTCTCCGACCGCTTCATCCAGGGCCGCCTCAAGGAGCCGCTCGTGGGCGGCCAGACGCGGTTCATCACCACCCGGGTCGAGCCGGAGTTCGCCGACCAGCTCCGGCAGCACGATGTCGTCGTCACCGGCCAGATCGAGAGCACGTTGCTGCGCGACCTGCTGTCCTGGATCATCCCCGTGGCGCTGTTTGTCGGCGTGTGGATGTTCCTGATCCGGCGCATGAGCGGCGGCATGGGCGGCGGCCTGCTGCAGATCGGCAAGAGCACGGCCCGGGTCTATGCCCAGACCGATACCGGCGTCACCTTCGATGATGTCGCCGGCGTGGATGAAGCCAAGGATGAGCTGAAGGAAATCGTCGCTTTCCTGAAGAATCCTGCGGAGTATGGCAGGCTCGGCGGGCGCATGCCCCGCGGCGTGCTGCTGATCGGGCCGCCGGGCACCGGCAAGACCCTTCTTGCCAAGGCCGTCGCAGGCGAGGCCAAGGTGCCCTTCTTCTCGATCTCCGGCTCCGAGTTCGTCGAGATGTTCGTCGGCGTCGGCGCGGCCAGGGTCCGCGACCTGTTCGAACAGGCGCGCGCCAAGGCACCGGCCATCATCTTCATCGACGAGCTCGACGCGCTCGGCCGCGCCCGGGGGGTCAGTTCGCTCATCGGCGGCCACGATGAGAAGGAGCAGACCCTGAACCAGCTCCTGGCCGAACTCGACGGCTTCGACACCTCGGTCGGGGTCGTGCTGCTCGCCGCGACCAACCGCCCGGAAATCCTGGACCCCGCCTTGCTGCGCGCGGGGCGGTTCGACCGGCAGGTGCTGGTCGATCGGCCCGACAAGATCGGCCGTGTGCAGATCCTCAAGGTGCATCTGAAGAAGGCGAAGCTTGCCGCCGAGGTCGATGCGGAGAAGGTCGCGGCGCTGACGCCCGGCTTCACCGGGGCCGATCTCGCCAATCTGGTGAATGAGGCGACGCTGCTGGCGACGCGCCGGCGTGCCGATGCCGTGACCATGCAGGATTTCGACAATGCGGTCGAACGCATCGTGGCGGGGCTGGAGAAGCACAACCGGCTGCTGAACCCCAAGGAGCGCGAGGCCGTCGCCTATCACGAGATGGGCCATGCGCTGGTGGCCACGGCGCTGCCCGGCGTGGACCCTGTGCACAAGGTTTCGATCATCCCGCGCGGGGTCGGCGCGCTTGGCTACACCATCCAGCGGCCGACGGAGGATCGCTTCCTGATGACGCGGGAGGATCTGGAGAACAGGATGGCCGTGCTGCTGGGCGGCAGGGCGGCGGAGTGGATCGTCTATGAACATCTCTCGACCGGGGCCGCCGACGACCTCGCCAAGGCCACCGACATCGCGCGCGCCATGGTGACCCGCTACGGCATGTCCGAGAAGCTCGGCCACGTCGCGCTCGACCGGGAGCCGCATTCCTTCCTGGCGCAGAACAGCTTTGTCGAGGAGCGCCGCGAACGTGACTACGGGGCAGCGCTGGCCGATACGATCGATGCCGAGGTGCGCGCCATCGTCGACCGGGCTTTCGATCGTGCGGTGGCGCTGCTGGCGGCGCGGCGCGATCTGCTGGAGCGCGCGACGCGCAGGCTGCTGGTCACTGAAACGCTCAACGAGGCCGAGCTTGCGGCCTTGATCGGAGGCGCGGTGCCTGAGCCGGACACGACAGCGCTTGCCGAGCGCCGGCCATAACGCGACGACGGGAGGCCAGGACCGGAACCGCAGCCTGGGTCACACCATCCTCCCGCACCGACCCGACGCATCTGCCAGACAAGGCCAAGACGTCAGCGAACGACCCAATGCTGCCGTCGCCCACCGACAAGCTCTACCCAAGCCCACGGATGGGAGCGGCGACGTCCGGTGTTGTGGGCGTCCTCAGGCGCGGTGGGTAGCCTGGCGCAGCGCCTCGATCACCTCCGCATCCTCCAGTTGGTGGAAGTCGAGGTAACAGCCGCCAATGCCACGCGGGATTCCGCTCTCGACCAGGGTGATCACCACATCCGCCTCCGCCGCCAGCGCCGCGCAGGCCTCGGGCGTGCCAACCGGCACGGCCAGGATCAGCCGGGCCGGGCCACGGCGGCGCAGCGCCCGCAGCGCCGCCCGGGCCGTCGCACCGGTGGCAAGCCCGTCATCCACCAGGATTGCGCAGCGCCCGGCCGGGTCGATGCTGTCCCGCCCAGCCAGGTAGCGGGCGCGACGACGGGCGATCTCCCGCAGCGCCGCGGCCTCCTCCCGCGCGAGATAGGCCGGATCGGCGCCGGTCAGCGCGACCGCCTCCGGGTCCAGCACAAGCTCGGGCGGGCTGCCCTCGGCCACTGCGCCAATCGCCAGTTCGGGCTGGCCCGGGGCGCCGAGCTTGCGCGCAAGGATCAGATCGAGCGGTGCCGAAAGCGCCGCGGCCACCTCGGCCGCCACCGGCACACCGCCGCGCGGCAACGCATAGACGGCGGGTGCGGCGAAACCTCGCGCGGCGAGCAGGCGGCCAAGACGCCGCCCGGCGTCGGTGCGGTCGCGGAAGGGCAGCTTGGCATGGTCCATGGGACACCTCGAACCGGCTGGTCGTAGGGGCGGGTTACTCCCAGGCGATGCCCTGCGACGGGGTGGCTGGCGCGGGCGGCGGCACCGCGACCACCCCGACGCCTCGGCGCGTGAGGCTTTCGGTGGCCGCGACCGCCAGGGCGGCGACCTGGACCAGCCGCTGCCGCGCCTCGACGGGCGACCCCTCCCGCGCCTTGGCCCGCGCCCAGCCGGCGTAATCCATGATGAGCTGGACGAAGGTATCCAGCGGCACGGCGTCGTCATGCTCTGCCCCGCCCCATTGCGCATCCTGCCGGGTGCGTTCGGCCGCAACCTCGGCCAGCACGTTCAGTTCGGTCATGGTGTCTGCCTCCTCGCCAAGGAGTTCGCGTACGGCGGCGTGGCACGCCACGCCTTGCGCCGGATCAATGTGAGACCATCGCGTCCCGGTCGTGATGGCCGCAACAGCTGGAGGACAGCGCCATGTCATCGCCCATTGCTCCCCTGCCTCAGGCCCCGATGGCGGAGCCGCCCCTGCTTTGGCTGGAGACGGTCGGTGTGGCCGATGTGCCGCGTGTCGGCGGCAAGAACGCCTCATTGGGCGAGATGATCGGCGCGCTGGGCGGAGCCGGGGTGCGGGTGCCACCGGGCTTTGCCACCACCGCGGCGAGCTTTCGTGACTATGTCGCCGAGAACGGCATCGCCACCGCCATGCAGGCGCAGCTTGCCGCCTTTAAGGCCGGCAAGGCGAGCCTGCAGGAGACCGGGGCCGCGATCCGCCGGCTGTTCCTGGACGGCGAATTCCCCGCCGCCACCGCCGCGGCGATCCGCGAGGCCTATCGCGAACTCGGCCGCCGCCGCGGCCTGTCCGATCCCGCGGTCGCGGTGCGCAGCAGCGCAACCGCCGAGGATCTGCCGAATGCGAGCTTCGCCGGCCAGCAGGAAACCTTCCTCAATGTCCAGGGCGAGGCCACCCTGCTCCAGGCCTGCCGCGCCTGCTATGCCTCGCTGTTCACCGACCGGGCCATCAGCTACCGCGAGATGCAGGGCTTCGACCATCTGAAGGTCGCGCTTTCGGTCGGGGTGCAGGCGATGGTGCGGGCCGATCTCGGCGGTTCGGGCATCATGTTCACCATCGACACGGAGAGCGGCTTTCCGGGCGTGGTGGTGATCAGCGCCGCCTGGGGCCTCGGCGAGCCGATCGTGCAGGGCCAGGTCGATCCCGACCGCTATCTGGTGTTCAAGGCGCCGCTGGCCGATCCGGCCTGCGTGCCGATCCTGGAAAAGACCCTGGGCGGAAAGGCGCGCAAGATGATCTATGCGAGCGGTGGCAGCGCCCGCACCGCGCTGGTCGCGACGCGGCTGCGCGAACGCAAGAGCTTTGTGCTGGAGGACCAGGACATCCTGCAGCTGGCCCGCTGGTCGCTCGCCATCGAACAACATTACGGCCGGCCCATGGACATGGAATGGGGCCGCGACGGCGAGAAGGGCGAGTTGTGGATTCTGCAGGCGCGGCCGGAGACGGTGCATGGCACGCGGCAATCCTCGACGCTGCGCAGTTGGCGCCTGACCTCCAAGGCACAGCCCATCCTGCGCGGCGCCGCGGTGGGTGAGGCGATCGCCGCCGGCCCGGTCCGCATCGCCCATAGCCCCGACGACATCGCGGGTTTTCCCGCCGGCGCCGTGCTGGTCGCCGAGGCCACGGACCCCGATTGGGTGCCGCTGATGCGCAAGGCGGCCGGCATCATCACCGACCATGGCGGCGCCACCAGTCACGCCGCCATCGTCAGCCGCGAGCTTGGCCTGCCGGCGGTGATCGGCACGCAGCAGGCGACCAGCCTGCTGCGTGACGGCCAGCAGGTCACGCTGTCCTGCGCCGGGGGCGAGGAAGGGCTGGTCTATGACGGCGTGCTCGATTTTTCGGCCACCGACATCGACCTCGCCGCGATTCCGAAGACGCGGACGGCGATGATGCTGAACATCGCGACCCCGGCCGCGGCGCTGCGATCCTGGCGGCTGCCGTCGCAGGGTGTCGGGCTGGCGCGGATGGAGTTCATCATCAATGCCGTGGTCAAGGCGCATCCGATGGCGCTGCTGCGCTTCGATGCGGTCACCGACCCCGCGGCGCGGCGGGAGATCGAGGCGCTGACCAGCGGCTATGCCAACAAGGCGGATTATTTCGTGGAAACCCTGGCGCGCGGCGTCGCGCGTATCGCGGCCCCGTTCCATCCCCACCCCGTCATCGTCCGCATGTCGGATTTCAAGAGCAATGAATACGCGCATCTGCTGGGTGGGGCGGGGTTCGAGCCGGTGGAGGAGAATCCGATGCTCGGGCTGCGCGGCGCCTCCCGCTATTACAGCGAGCGGTACCGCGAGGGGTTCGTGTTGGAATGCCGGGCCATGGTGGCGGCGCGCGAGACGATCGGGGCCGACAACATCATCCTGATGATCCCCTTCTGCCGCACCCCGGCCGAGGCGGACCAGGTGCTGGCGCTGATGGCCGAACACGGGCTGAAGCGCGGCGAAAAGGGCCTGCAGATCTACATGATGTGCGAGATCCCGGCCAATGTGATCCTGACGGAGGAATTCGCCGCGCGGTTCGACGGGTTCTCGATCGGCTCCAACGACCTGACCCAGCTGGTGCTCGGCGTGGACCGCGACAGCGCCGAATTGCGCGGACTGTTCGACGAGCGGGACGAGGCGGTGAAGCGGATGATCGCCGATGTCATCCGTCGCGCCCATCTCTGCGGCATCAAGGTCGGGATCTGCGGCGAGGCGCCGAGCAACCATCCCGAATTCGCCGCCTTCCTGGTGGAATGCGGGATCGATTCCATCTCGCTCAATCCGGACAGCTTCGTTGCCGCGGCGCGGCGTGTGGCCGAGGCGGAGACGGCGCGGCCCGGAGGATGATGGGGTCAAAACCCTGACGGGCACGCCGGCCAGTTCCAGCGCATGCCAAGCGGCATCCGCATCCTCCGCGAAGCGCAGCAGCGCCAGATCGACCATGCCGGCGCGCCCAGTGCCTGGTCCACCGAACCCGGTCATGCCGAAGGTCGCGTGCTGATCGCCCCAAAGGGCTGCGACAGGGCCAGCCAGCCCCGCGAGACACAGGCTGTCGGGCTGCCGGCCGTCCAGGATCGCTTCCACCAGATCCGGCGCCAGCAGCGTCAGCCGCAGGAGGCTGCCGAGGTAGCCACGTGTCCGGCGTCATCACCCCTGAGACAGAAGGGCGGCGTTGAGGAACGGAAGATTTCTGGCTCATCCTGACCCCAGGAGAATGAAGATGAGCCAGTACTCCTCCGCCCTCACCGCCAAACGCGTGGTGCGTGACATCGCTGCGCGCCCCGCAAGTCTTTGTGCAACAACGCGTTGGCAGAGCTCATCATTGGGATCAGCCAAACTGCCGCTCGGCTATACGAGACTCTCCTCCGTGCCCTACCTGCTAACGAAGCCCACCGCCACTCGCCTACTTCACGGGGCGGTGTTAGTCGGGATCGCCTTCCCAATTGCATGCTCGACATCGAACAGCAGCCCGCCACGCCTCGTGTAAAACCACCAAGTCACCCCAATGCAGGTCACGTAGAAGATCAGGAAGCCATAGAGCGCCACCTCCGCACCGCCGGTGGCGGCAATGGAACTCCCGAAGCTCTTCGGGATGAAGAAGGCGCCGTAGGCCGCCACCGCTGAGGTAAATCCGATGATGGCAGCCGATTCCTTATCGGATTGCTTCACCAGATCGGCCCCCTTCAGGCCCGGCTCCAGCCGGGCCACTTCCCGGCGCATGATCGCCGGTATCATCTGGAACGTGGATGCGTTGCCCACGCCGCTGGCGGCGAACAGGAACAGAAAGCTGGCGAGGAACACCGAGAAAGCAATCGGGTTGCCCTTCATACCGATGGCATAGAGGATTCCCACGGTGCCCAGGATCATGGCCGCGAAAACCCAGATGGTGATGCGCCCGCCGCCGAACCGATCGGACGGCTTGCCGGCACCGGCCCGTGCCAAGGCACCGACCAGCGGCCCAAGGAAAGCGTAGGCCAGGGCATCCACTTCAGGAAACAGTATCTTGGACAGCAGCGGAAACGCTGCGGAAAAGCCGATGAAAGATCCGAACGTGCCCGTGTAGAGCCAGCACATGATCCAGTTGTGCCGGCGCCGGAAGATGACGGCCTGGTCAGCGAAGGACGCTTTCATCGTGGCGATGTCATTCATGCCGAACCAGGCTGCGACGGCGCTGGCAACGATAAAGGGCACGAAGATGAACCCGGCATTCTGTAGCCACAGGCTTGTCGTCACGTCGCGCAGGCGGAGCCGGCCTTCGTGGCGATCGTGCCGGCGGGGCCGAGCGCCATGTCGGATCCGGCGGCGCCATCGGCGCGTCCCGGGCCAAGGATCGAGATGAGGCTGGCAGGTGCGGAACTGCGCGTCGCGCCCGGCACGGATGCGGCGCTGCTGGCCATGGTGCTGCGCGCGATCCGGGCGTCGGCGACATGATCGCATTGCCGTCAGGCGCGCGGATCCTGCTGGCGACGCGACCCGTGGACTTCAGGAAGGGCGCACATGGCCTTGCTGCGCTGGCGGCGGATGTGCTGGCGGAAGATCCCTTCTCGGGCGTGGTGCTGGTATTCCGTTCGCGCCGCGCGGACCGGGTGAAGATTTTGCTCTGGGATGGCAGCGGCCTGGTGCTGGTGTGGAAGCAACTGGAGGGCGGCGCCTTCCGCTGGCCGCCGGTGGTGGACGGCGTGCTGCGCCTGACGCCGGTGGAGTTCGCCGCGCTGTTCGATGGCATCGACTGGCGTCGCGTGCAGGCGCTGCGGGAGATTCCCAAGCCGGGCGCGGCTGCGTAGAATCGTCGGCACGATGCGCGCTGCTGGTGATGACGTGACGAAATTGCCGAAGGGTCCGGCGGCGCTGCGCGCGCTGTTGCTGCAGGCGTGGCGCGAGCGCGAGGGCATCGCAGCCGAGCGCGACCTTGCTGCGCAGGAACGTGAGCGTGTGGAGCGCGAGCGCGACCACGCGCTGGCGCGGAACGAGCGGCTGCTGGCGTTGCTGGCGAAGCTGCAGCGGATGCAGTTCGGGCGGAAGTCGGAGAAGCTGCCCGAGGACCAGCTGCACTTCGCCTTCGAGGAGATCGCGGCCACGCTCGCGGCCAACCAGGCCGAGGCCGAGAAGACATCCCCGAAGCTGCGCGCCAAGGGCACCGAGGA
>NZ_QKYU01000052.1 GCF_003253705.1 Humitalea rosea | reverse complement strand
CTTCCCGCGAATACTGTATGCGGGGGGCGGAAGCGCGCAAGGCGCCTAGTGTCAGCCCCGTTTTCGAGGTTGCCAGCGCTGCCAGGTTGCCAGCCGCGGCGCCTTTCGTTCGAACATCACGCAGGTGCAGATGCCCCAGGCCCCATGGTCCGCGAGCGCCGTCGAGGCGCGCGCGGTCGCTTCCCTGCTGCCCTATGCCGGCAATGCGCGCACGCATTCCGCCGAGCAGGTGGCGCAGATCGCCGCCAGCATCCTGGAGTTCGGCTTCGTGGCGCCGGTGCTGGTGGATGAGCGAGGCGAGGTCATCGCCGGCCATGGCCGGCTGCAAGCGGCCAAATCCCTGGGCCTGGACACGGTCCCCACCATCACCCGCGCCGGTCTGACCGAGGCGCAGAAGGCCGCCTACCGCCTGGCAGACAACCGTATTGCGCTGAACGCCGGCTGGGACGAGGCGCTGCTGGCGGCGGAGGTCGCCAAGCTGCAGGAGATGGGCGGCCTCGATCTGGCGCTGACCGGCTTCGATGCCGGCGAGCTCGATCGGCTGCTGGCCGGCATGGAGCCGGTGGCAACTGACCCTGGCAACGGGCCGCTTGCCAGCCCGGCCGTTGCCAGCGGCGATGCCCCTGGCAACGACGCGCCGGCGGAGGACCCCGCCGACGCTGAATTGGAGCCACCGCGCGTTGCCGTCACCCGCCCGGGCGACCTGTGGCTGCTCGGCGAGCATCGCCTGCTCTGCGGCGACAGCACCGATGCCGCCTCTGTGGCGCGCGTGATGGGCGAGGATCGCGCCGCGGTGTTGTTCACCTCCCCGCCCTATGGAAACCAGCGCGACTACACCACCGGTGGCAGCACCGATTGGGATGCGCTGATGCAGGGCGTGTTCCAGCACCTCGACCTGGGTCTGCGGCCCGATGGCCAGGTGCTGGTGAACCTCGGGCTGATCCACCGCGACAATGAATGGCAGCCCTATTGGTCCGGCTGGCTCGATTGGATGCGCTCCCGCAGCTGGCGGCGCTTCGGGCTGTATGCCTGGGACCAGGGGCCCGGCCTGCCCGGTGACTGGAACGGGCGGCTCGCGCCGGCCTTCGAGCTCGTCTTCCACTTCAACCGCCAGGCCCGCCAGGCCAACAAGATCGTCCCGTGCAAATGGGCCGGCACGCCGAACAAGGGCAGTGGGCTGCGCGCCGCCGACGGCACCATCTCGGAATACCAGCACGCCGGCCTGCCGGTGCAGGACTTTCGGATCCCCGACAACGTGCTGCGGCTGACCCGCCACAAGGGTCGTGGCATCGAGACCGAGCACCCCGCGGTATTCCCGGTGGTGCTGCCGGAGTTCCTGATGCGGACCTACACCGACGATGGCGAGGTCGTGTTCGAGCCCTTCGGCGGCTCCGGGACCACCATCCTGGCGGGCCAGCGCACCGGCCGTCGTGTGCGGGCGATCGAGCTGGCGCCGGCCTATGTCGATCTGGCGATCGCGCGCTGGCGCATGCTGCATCCCGACCTGCCGGTGACGCTCGCTGACGATGGGCGCGGCTACGACGCCGTCGCCGCGGCACGCATGGAGGCCACCGCCGATGCGGCCTGACCTTCAGATGGAGATGATGCCGGTGGCATCGCTCGCGGCCTATGCCGCCAATGCACGCATGCACCCCAGCGAGCAGGTGGCGCAGCTGGCGGCGTCCATCGCCGAGTTCGGCTTCAACGTGCCGGTGCTGGTGGACGACGCCGGCGTGCTGATCGCCGGCCATGGTCGCGTCCTGGCGGCGAAGGCCCTCGGCCTCGACGCAATTCCCGCCATCCGGCTCGGCCATCTGACCGAGGCGCAGGCACGGGCCTTCCGGCTGGCGGATAACCAGCTGGCGCTGAACTCGACCTGGGACGAGAGCCTGCTCGCCGCCGAGCTGCGGGAGCTGCGCGCCGATGAATTCGACATTGGCCTGATCGGCTTCGACCAGGCTGTGCTGGATCGACTGCTGGCGGACGCCGCCGGCGACGAGGCGGGGGGCGCCGCCGGCGATCCCGATGCGCCGGCGCCCGAGCCACCGGTCGTGCCAGTCACCCGTCCCGGCGACCTCTGGCAGCTCGGTCCGCACCGGCTGCTCTGCGGCGACGCCACCAGCGCGGCGGACGTGACCCGGCTGCTGGATGGCGCGGACCCGCATCTGATGATCACCGACCCGCCCTATGGCGTGAACTACGATCCGGAATGGCGAAACGAGGCCGGCGTCTCGGCGACGATGCGCACCGGCAAGGTGGCGAACGACGACCGCGCCGACTGGCGCCAGGCCTGGGCGCTGTTCCCCGGCGACGTCGCCTATGTCTGGCACGCCGGCGTGCACAGCCGCACGGTGATCGACAGCCTCGAGGCGACCGGCTTCGTGATCCGCAGCCAGATTGTCTGGGCGAAGTCGCGCTTCGTGCTGGGGCGCGGCGACTATCACTGGCAGCACGAGCCCTGCCTCTACGCAGTCCGCAAAGGTGCGACCGGCCACTGGCAGGGCGCGCGAGATCAGGCGACGCTCTGGGCCATCTCGAACGCCGGCGACGAGGATGCGGCGACGGTCCATGGGACCCAGAAGCCGGTGGAATGCATGCGCCGTCCGATCATCAACAACAGCGCCGCCGGCGAGGCGATCTACGATCCCTTCCTCGGCAGCGGCACCACGCTGATTGCCGCGGAGACGACGGGGCGGGTCTGCCACGCGGTGGATATCGATCCCCGCTATGTCGATGTGGCGATCCAGCGTTGGCAGAACCTTACCGGCAAGGCCGCGGTGCTGGCTGGCGAGGAGCGGGTGTTCCGGGACGTGGCCGCGGCGCGCGGTGTCGCGCTCGCGGCATGATGCGTCAGCGGGGTGCCGTCGCGGCCTTCCGGGCGGCATCGAATGCGTCGACTGCGGCGGACCAATCCAGGCTGGCGCCGTCGCCGAGCGTCTGCACGGGCGCGAGCGCCACGCGACGGCGCGACCAGTAGTTGCCGTCCAGCGTGGCGAGCCATCCCGCCAGCCCCTGTGCGGCGAGGGCCATGGCGGCCGCCTCGACTTCCGCCTCGCTCGGCGGTGCGGCGCGGCCCATCGTCACGTGCCGGCCGTCCTGCGCCAGGATGATCCAGCGGCGCTCGGAGGGCATCAGCCCTCCTCCTTCTCGGTCTGCCAGGTGGCGTAGTCCACAGTGGCGAAGATCCCGCGCCCGTCGCTGGCGGTGCAGACCTGGATGGTCGCGCGGCCCACGCTGTCCGTGCTGCGCGGCGCGGTGGCGAGCAGCTGCTGCCAGGCGGCGCGATCCTGCGGGCCTTCGGCGGTCTCGTGCGGGAGGGTGGTGCTGGTCATCGTCGTCTCCGTCTCGGCGGGGCGGGATGCCCTGCGCGTGACGGACGATTCGCGCTGTGTCGGAGCGCAGCCAACTCGATAAAGCGCCGGGGATTTGGATGATCCCCGGCGCTCCTGATCATGTTCAGTGGCGTGGCTGAGATGCTTCACTCGGCCACGGCGTAAATGGTGAAGGAGCCCTTCGCGCCGGTCTTGTTGGGGCCGACCTGGCGAATGCGGTCCCGAACCTCGACCGCGTGGCCCTTCTTCTTCAGCCCGGCAAAGAAGCCGCGGACAGTGTGTTGTGCCCATCCCGTCGCTTCGGCGATCTGCGCGACCGTCGCGCCCTCGGGGCGGCGCAGCATGGCCAGCACCTGCTCCTGCTTCGTGCCCTCGCGCGGCTTGCGGGGCGCGCTGGCGTCCCGCGGTGCGCGCGTAGTCTTGCCGGCGAGCAGGGTGCGCAGGGCCGCCATCGGGGCGTCGAGTGCGCCGATCAGGTCGCCATCATGCGTCCCGAAGCGAGCGGCCTGATCGTCCCAGGCGGCGAGGATGGCCGCGGCGGTGTCGCGCAGGCTGGCGCGTGGCGTGGCGGCGCGTTCCGCGAGGGCCTGGTCGAGCATGGCGATTTCCTCCGTCAGGGGCGCGGCCTGGGCGGGCTCGGCGGCGGGGGCCGGGCTTTCCCCCGGCGTGGTGCCGGGCGTCACCGTGGGCGCCGTGTCGGGCACGCTGCCCTCGATGCCCGAGCAGTCGGGCTCGCCGGCCACCGCGTCGCCCTCGTTCGGGTCGATGCCGATGGCGCGCAGCCCCTCGTCGGTGATGCGCGCCACGATCCAGGTGCCGTCGTCATCCTGGCGCCAGCCCAGCCCGGCATGCTCCCGCGGGGCGTTGATCTCGGTGAGCAGGTTGTTCTTGATCAGGCTGCGGAACACCGCGTTGCGCGCCGCGGCCGGCAGGGTCTTGGGCGCGCGGGCGAGGCCCATTTCATGCTGCGCGGCGGCGCTGAGGATCACGCGCTGGCTGTCGGAAAGCTTTGTCATCGTGGTGGTCTCCGGTTCCGGGCGCCGACCGTCGGCCCCTACTGCCGGGAGCCCCGCCGGCGTGGCCGGTCGGGGCGGTGCGGGAGTGGCCCGCGTCGGGATCCCATCGCAGCAAGCTGCGATGGGGCCCGTCAGGCTTCGTATTCGCCGCGGCGGAAATGCTGGTCCGCGATGTCCTTCAGCTTCGCAGTGGCATCCGAAAGCCAGGCCGCTTCGCCCCAAAGAACCTCCTCCGGATCCGCGCCGAAATGGTCCTCGCTGGCCTGGGTGAGTTCGGCGAGGAGGGCGTCGAATTCGGCCTTTTTCGCGAGGAAGGCGGCCAGGCTGTTTTCCTGGTTGCGGGCGGCGCGGGCGGTGCGGTCGGTCATGCTGGTCTCCGTCGTGGTGCAGGGCGTGATGCTCTGCGTGTGACGGACCATTCGCGCTGTGCCGCGCACGAGCCAAGCGCATCTCGCGCGCATGAAATTGCTAAGATCGGAGGCGTTCGATCACATCATGATCGCAGCCGCTTCCGATGCGCTGGTGCCCTCGCAGCGCGAGGTGGCGCGCCGGCTCGGCATCTCGCACACCGCGCTGCAGAAGGCCGCGCAGGCCGGCCGCATCGCGCAGGAGCCGGGCGGCGGCTGGAACGTCGAGAAGGTGCGCGCGCGGCTGGCCGCGAGCAGCGATCCGGCGCGCAAGACTGCGGCCATGGTGGCGCCGGTACCGGTACAGCCTTCGCCCTCGCCACCGCCGCCGCCGGCGCGGCCGGCATTCGTCGCCCCGCCCCTGCCGGAGCCGCTGCCCACGCCCTCCGCCGGCGGCAGCAGCTTCCACAATGCGCGCACCGCCAACGAGATGCTCAAGGCGCAGGAGCGCAAGCTCCGGCTCGATGAGCGCCGCGGCCAACTGGTCGAGAAGGCTCGCGCGCTCATGCTGGTGCACCGGCTGGCCGAGGTCAGCAAGGCCGAGCCGGTGCTGCTGATCGGCGAAGCGGGCACGGGCAAAACCCATCTGGCGACCGGGCTGTGTGTCGCCGCCTGCCGTCAGCGGCGGCGGGTGCGGTTCACCACCGCGACCGGATTGATCAACGAACTGGCCGAGGCGGCGCATGCCAACCAGTTGAGCCGCGCGCTCGGCCGCTGGGAACGGCTCGACCTGATCTGCATCGATGAGTTGGGCTACGTGCCGCTCGCCGAGACCGCCTGCGAGCTGATGTTCCAGGTGATCGCCGACCGGGCGGAGAAGGCGGCGGTGATCGTGACCACCAACCTGCCGTTCTCCGAATGGCCGCAGGTCATTGCGAACCCGCGGCTGTGCAAGGCCCTGATCGATCGCCTGACTGACCAGGCGCACATCATCACCACGGGCACGGATTCCTACCGGTTCCGCCGCACCACGGCGCAGCGCAATGCCGTGAAGCCATGAGGAGGAGAACAAAACAGCGACGCTGACCGAGGTGCCCGGGCCGCGGCCCGGGCACCTCGGTCAGAAGCGTCAGGTGGGCCGGAATTCGCCAGCACAGATGGGCCAATATTCATGGACACAGCCAAGCCCATGCGCGCCGCTTCTACCGACCTGCCGCCTTCAGTTGTGCATCCGGCGCGGGGTGCCCGCGCTTTCCTGCGCGGTCATCACTGAAGGCGGCAGGCTGGGGCCGCCCGCGGCATTGAGGGCGGCGCCTTCGGTATCGACGCTGACGATGACGGACATGCCGGGCGTCAGCTGCTCGGCCAGGGGCTGGCCGGGGTCGATCGCGATGCGGACGGGCAGGCGCTGCGCAACCTTGGTGAAATTGCCGGTCGCATTGTCGGCGCGAATGACGCTGAACTCCGAGCCAGTGGCCGGCGAGAACTGCTCGATATGCCCCGACAGGGTCGCCCCCTGCAACGCATCCACGGCGATGGACACCGGCAGGCCGACCCGCATGCCGGCGAGCTGGGTTTCCTTGTAGTTCGCGACCACCCAGGTCCGCGCCGGCACGATCGAGGTAAGCTGGGTTCCCGCCGAGACATATTGCCCGAGCCGGGCGCCGACCTCGCCGAGCCTGCCATCCTGCGCCGCCACGACGCGGGTGTTCTGCAGGTCGATCTCGGCCAGCCGCAGGCTCGCCTCGGCATTGCGCACCGCGGCTTCCAGCGTGGACCGGGTCGCCACGGTTTCCGCCAGCATCTGTTCGGCCACGGCCTCCGAGGCGCGCGCCTGCTCGAGGCCGGCGGTCGCCTGCTGCACGGCGGCGCGCACCTCGTCGCCGCGGGCGCCGGTCTGGATCCCGGCTGCGAGCAGCGGCGCCACGCGGCGCATGTCGGCCTGCGCCTTGGTCAGCACGGCCTCGGCGATCTCCACCTGGGCGCGGGCGACGCTGATGGAGGCCTCCTTGGTGCGGCGCTGGATGTCGAGGTTGCTCAGCGCCGCCCGGCTGGAATCCAGCATCGCCTGCGCCTGCGCGAGGCGGGCGCTGAAGATGCGGTCGTCGATGCGGACGAGCAGGTCGCCAGCCTTCACCTCGGCATAGTCCTGAACCGGGATCTCGACGATGTAGCCGGCGACCTGCGGGCTGACCACGGTGACCAGCCCGCGCACATAGGCATTGTCGGTGGTCCGCACCGAGGAGGTGAAGGGCGGGAGCTGCCATGTGTAGAGCACGAGCAGAACCCCCAGGACCCCCGCCAGGAAGGCAGGGATCGTGGCACGCGAGCCTGCGAGTTTTGGAAATGGCATGAAGGACCTACCGGATGCTTTCTAGGCGGCCTGCGCCTGGTTCCGCGCGGCATTGGCGCGGAGCCGGGCCACAAGCACATGGAGGAAGAGAAGGAACAGGATCCCCACCGAGGCGATGGCGACGACACGGAACATGTCGTTATAGGCGAGCACATAGGCCTCGCGCGTCGCCACCTGGCCGAGCATCACTGCGCCCTCGCCGCTGCGCAGCGCGGCGTCGCCCAGCACCCTCGCCTGGCTGGCGCCGTATTGCTGGAGGCGCTGCACCACCATGGGGTCGGTAAGGTTAAGGGATTCGACGATGTGGTTGGAATGGAACTTCTCCCGCACCGTCACGAGGCTGCCGAGTCCGGCGGAGCCCAACAGGCTGCCGATGTTCATCGAAGCCAGGAATACCGCGATGTAGCTCAGGAGGTTCTGCGGGCCGGTGCGCAGGACATGCGCGAGGCTCCACGACATGGCGGAAGGCAGGAAGATGGCCCCGCCGAAGGTGATCAGAACCTGCGACAGATAGACCTCATGCGGCCGGGTCAGGCTGGTGGCATGGCTTTCCATCCATGCGCCCAGCCCGATCATCAGCATGGCGACCGTATGGATGGCCGGTGCGTTCTCCGGCTTGTTGACGAAGGCGACCGAAATATAGCCCGCGGCGGTCGCGAGGAGGGTGAGCCAGAACATCGTCGTCATCTGGTCGTTCTGCAGGCCCAGGGTCTGGAAGAAGCCGACGGTGCCGGTGGTCTGCACCGCCAGCACGAAGCGGGCCACGATCAGCGAGCCTGCGAAGATCAGGATGTCGTAGGTGGTCAGCCAGTGCAGGTTGACCACCGGCCGGGCCCGGTTGAGCTCGATCACCACGAAGATCGTCAGCAGCCCGACCCCGCCGGCGAGGCAGAGGCCGAGCCATGAGGCCTCCGTCCACCAGTAGTAGCGGCCGAGGCTGAGGACGATGGTGATCAGCGCCATGCCGACCACCAGAAGCGGCAGGCTGACGGCATCGACGCGGTCGAAGGCCTTGACCCGCGGCGGGCTGACCAAGGGCAGCAGATAGACCAGGGCGAGGGCCATCAGCGACAACGCCAGCTCCACCATGTCCAGATGGTGCCAGAGGCCGATTTCGAGCAGCCGGGGCGATATCACCCGGGCCAGCGGCACCGCGAGCTGCGAGCCGAGCAGGCCGAAGGACAGCCCCACGGTGAGCTTGTACTGCACCGGCAGGTGTTCGAGCATGTAGAGGAAGGCGAGCGTGCTCAGCGGCGCGCCGGCGAACCCCGCCACGGCGCGCAGGCCGACGGCGGAATGCAGATCGCTGGTCAGGAAATGCGCGAAGGACACGACGACCATCAGGCACAGCCCGATCTCGGCGAAGCGCCGCAGCCCGAACTGCGACCTGACCTTGTAGAGCAGCAAGGTCGCGGTGACGTTGGTGGCGGTATAGGCGGCGCTGAGCCACATCACCTCGTTGACGGTGGCCCCGAAATGCCCCTGCGCCGCCTGCAGATTGGCGGTGATGAGGTTGTTGCTCAGCCCCTGTGTCAGCCCCAGCACCAGCGAGGCCAGCCCATAGAGCAGCATGCGCCCGGGCCCCGAGGGGGCGGGGGCTGCCGGTGGCTGCGCGGCGTCGGTGGCGCCGCTCACGGCATCTTGTCCAGGGCCGTCGGTTCCGGAGTCCGCGGCGGCGGTGCCGTTTCCGGTTCTTTCGCCGCGCGGTCGAGGTTCTCGATGATCGCCTCGAGCACCCGGGTGGCGACCGCCAGATCCTCCGCGGGAACCGACCAGAGCATGGTTTCGCGCAGGCTGTCGAACAGCCCGCTGACCTGGAGCACGAGCGGCTCGGCGGCCGGGGTGAGCATGATGCGGTTGACCCGCTTGTCCCCCTCTACCGGCCAGCGCGCGATCAGCTTCTGTCGTTCGAGGCTGTCCAGCACTCGGACGAGGGTTGGGTGCTCGATCGAGAGGTCGGCCGCGAGGTCGCGCTGCATGATGCCGTCGGGATGCGCGGCAAGCCGGATAAGGGCGCGCGCGCGGCCGAATGACTGGCCGCTGCCCTTCAACCTGGCGTCGAAACAGCTCCGCCATTTGAGCGTGGCCCGGCGGAGGGCGTCGGTGAAGGCATTTATGGGGGTCATGGGGAGCAAACTATGTAGCAGGCTAATGTTAGTAGGCTACATAATGCGCTTCGGCCTCGGGTCAAGGGTAAGCGGTGGTTCCAGGCCCTTGTCGCTGCGGCTTGACGTTCAGATGTTTTTCGAGGTCGCCCAGTGCCAGGGCATGAGCTCGTCGATACGGTT
>NZ_QKYU01000051.1 GCF_003253705.1 Humitalea rosea | reverse complement strand
GCCTCGCGCCCGGCCCGCTCGCGATCATGCATGACCAGGTGGTGGTTCAGGCTTTCGAACACCCCGCCATCGCGCAGCCGGGCGAACCAGCGATAGATGGTCCGCCACGGCGGGAAGCTGTCGGGCAGCAGGCGCCAGGCACAGCCCGCGCGCAGCACGTAGAAGATCGCGTTGATGATCTCGCGCTGCGGCCAAGCCCATCGGCGTCCCTGCCGATGGCGCCGCGGAAGCAGCGGTTCCAGTAAACGCCACTCGGCATCGGTGAGATCACTCGCATAGCGCAAGCCCGCGCGGCTATGTTGCCGCCGGGTGGTCGGGGTCCACATCGAAAACTCCATCACAGGTGTCGCAACCCGTTGGAATCACGATTGCCACCGGCCATCCACCCCAATGCCGGTCATACCAAAAGCGTTTCGAAACAGGCTCTAACAGGCTGCTGAAGAGCGACGCTTGGCTCCGGCGAAACCGCAATGTTCGGCAGGAATGAATCCAAAGGCGCTGCGTGTTGAAGGATTCATTCGTGTTGCGCGATCGCCGCAAAACAATCGGTCGCCGCTTGCTGGCGAAGGTTCTTTTTCAGCAGCCTGCTAAAACTCCGCCGCCACCTCCCTGACTTCGTCAATACGTACAACTTCGGCCGCCGATTGAAGGCTTGAAAGGCCTCACGCCCTATGAGGTCATTTGACCGACTGAGCTCTGAGACACCCTCTCAGCCGGCGCCCAGCGGCACGAGGCGCCTCAGCATCAGCCCCAGCGCCCGCCTATCCTCCGACAGACGCAGCCCGCGAGGCGAGGTAGGCCGGGCGATGCGCAGCCGCAGCTCCAGCACCGCGCCCGGCCGCGGCGGCAGCGCCAGCGTCACCGCCCCTCCCGGCAGCAGGCCGGGCGCCGCCGCCCCACCCTTCAGCGGTAGGGTGAAGGCGCCGGCGGGCATGTCGTCCAGCAGCAGTTCCACAGCCTGGCCCGCGGCGCCCGCGGCAAAGCCGGAGGCGATCTCCAGCCGCAGGCCGGTGGGGACATTGCGCTCCGGCAGCCGCAGCCGGAGCCGTGCTTCCGGCCCCAGTGTCCAGCGCCCATCGGCCTCGGCCTCGCCCCAGCCGGACCAAGCCATGGCGGCAACGGCCGGATCGGCCAGCAGCAGCGGCCGGTCCAGCCACGGCAGCGCCACGGGCTCGCCCCAGTCGAGGCGCTGCAGGTGCAGGCCCAGCCGGCGCTGGTCGAGGCCGCGTCGCGCCCGCTCGCGCAGCCCCGGCAGGCCCTCAAAGCGGAACAGCAGCGGCAGGATGGCGGTGCCGCGCCAAAGTAGCGGCACGCCCTCCAGCGCCCAGACGTCCGGCAGCGGCTGCCCGGCTTCGCAGCGCCAGAGGGTGGTCGTGCCGCCGGCCCAGAGATGCGCGGTGAAGCCCGGCGTTTCGGGAAGATGGTCCGGGAACAGCCGCAGGCGCAGCGGCAGCGGCTGGCCGGGCGGGGCGGCGATACGCATCAGCAGCAGCGCCGCCTCGCCATCGGTCCAGCGGCCCTGCGGTTCCGGCATGGACCAGCCATGCCGGAAGGAGGCGGCCCCGGCATCCTGCGACAGGTCGAAACCGCCGGGGGGCAGCAGCGCCAATGCCTCCGGCGGCGGGGCCTGCCGCAGCGCCCGGCGCAGCACCGCCGACGGCACCCCCGCCGACAGTGGCGGCACGAGCGCGGTGCCTCGCGCGGCCTGGCCGCGCCGCCGGGACCAGCGCGCCAGCGGGCCGGGCGCGATGCTCTGCCGGGTCGCCACCTCCCGCCATTGCAACGGCTTCCAGCGGCGCGGCGGCAGGGCGCCCGCGGGCAGCGTCAGCCGGGCGACCTCCGCCACCAGCCCCAGCGCCGCCGCGGCCCAGGCCTGCAGCCGATAGCCCTGGCACAGCGCCTGGAACAGCGGCCAGTCCCAGGCGGCCGGTTCGGCGTGGCGCAGCAGCAGGGCGACCTCCGCCACCCAGTCGTGCCGGGCGATGACGCTGTCGTGGAAGGCATGCGCCAGCAACACGAAGAGATGGTCGGTCAGCCCGGCAATGCGGCGTGTGCTGCCGAGGAAGGGCAGGCTCTGCGCCCGCGCCGCCACGCCTGCGGCATGGCCGGGATCGGCGATGGCCTCGGCCGGCCGCCAGTGCAGGTCGATGCAGCCGCCGGTGCTGTCAGTCAGCCCTTGCGCATGGAAATGCTGCAGATCGGCCGCCGTGACCAGCGCCGGCGGGGGGGCCTGCCAGCCGATCGCCCGCAGCGCCGCCATGGCGGCGTGCAGCTGCTCCGGCGGCAGCAGCAGATCGAAATCTCCCGTCGGGCGGCCCGCGGCGGCCTCCGGCCAGCGGGCCAGCAGAGCGGCGCCCTTCATCAGCACCACCGCAACCCCGGCGGCATCCAGGGTCAGCAGCGCCTGTTGCAGCGCGCGCCGCCGCAGCGCTCCGGTCAGCCAGACATGCTTGGCCTGGCCGCGCAGCCAGCCGAGCCCCGTACCCTGCAGTTGCGGGTCCTGCAGGCCGGCGCGGCGGAGATTGGCCTCGAGCAGCGGCACCAGCCGCAACTCGCGCCCCTGCATCTCGGCCGGGTTGGCGAAGGGCTGCCACGCGGCGAAGGCGGCGCGGGCCTCGGCCGGCTCGCGCAGGCAGGCTTCCAGCAGCCAGCGCTCGCGGTCGGAGAGCAGCGGCACCGTCATTCGCGGGCACTCGACGGGGCCGTGCCGGCGCGGCGCGCGTCCAGGAAACTCTTCATGGTCAGCAGATAGTCCGCATGCTGCCGGGGGCGCTCGCGGCGGCTCATATTCCCGGCATGGATGCGGCGCAGGCAGACCAACTCGGGCAGCATGGCCCAACGGAAGCCGCGGGACTGGGCGGCGGCATACCAAGCCAGGAAATCGGCGGCCTGCCGCGCCTCGTCAAAGCCGCCCAGGCGCTGCAGCGCGGCACTGCGCAGCAGCAGGGTGGATTTCACCAGCCCTGGTCGCGGCGCCAGTGGCACGCTGCGCGCCAGGGCGGCGCTTTCGGCCGCGGGCAGGTCGGGGCTCAGGAAATTGCGCATATGGCCGAAGACGCCATCCAGCCCCGGTCCGGCCAGCAGCGCCGCTTGCTGTGCCGCCAGCTTGCCCGGCAGCCAGAGGTCATCGGCATCGAGGAAGGCCAGCGCCTCGCCCCTTGCTCGGCCGGCGGCAGCGTTCAGCGCCGCGGCGACGCCGCGATGCGGCTGGCGCAGCAGCGTGACGCGCGGCGCGAAGCCGGCCAGAATCGTCGGCGTGGCATCGGTGGAGCCGTCATCGACCGCGATCACCTCGAAGGGCGGCGGCTGCTGCTGCAGCACCGAGCCCAGTGCGTCCGGCAGATAGGGCGCGGCATTGCGGCAGGGCATCAGCACGGAGATGCGCATCAGGCCGCCCCCCGGCGGCGGCGCAGCACCGCGGCCTGCATCGCCGCAAGCAGGGCCGCGCCGGTCAGCGCCGCGGCGCGGGAGCGGTTGTCCCCATGCTGGCGATAGACCAGCGTCGTCGCCTCGATCGTCGCGACGGTGGCGCCGGCCTCCAGCAGGCGCAGGTAGAGGTCGATATCCTCGGCCCGGTCGCGTGCCGGCCGCATGCCGCCCACCGCCTGCCAGAGGCTGCGCCGCAGCAGCCCGCTGGCCAGCAGGAAGGGCAGGTGTGCCCCATCCGCCTGGCGCAGCCGGGCATCGAGCGTGCCGCCCGGCAGCGCCAGGATCTGCAGCCGGCCGCAGAGCAGCCCGGCCTCCGGGCGGGCGTGCAGACCGGCCAGCAGCGCCGCCTGACGGCCGGGCGGCCAGAGGTCGTCATGATCCAGGAAGGCCAGCCAGGCGCCGCGCGCCGCCGCCGCCCCGGCATTGCGCGCGGCGGCCGGCCCCAGCGGTGCCTGGCGCAGCAGCCGGGCCGCCGGATCGGCGCGGCGCACGCAATCCGCCGTGGCGTCGGTGGAGCCGTCATCGACCACGATCAGCTCCTCCACCGGCGGCTGCTGGGCGCGGATGCTGCGGATCGCCTCGGCGACCAAGGCGGCGCCGTTGCGCACGGGCAGGATGGCGCTGATGCCCAGGGTACCGCTGCCAGTGCCGCTACCAGTGCCGGTGCCGGTGCCGCCAGGGGTGCTCATGCCAGCAGCGCCCGCAGCGCCGACAGCGCGGCAGGGAAATCCGGCCCGGGATCGAAGCGCCGCGCCGGACCGGTGCCGCCCAGCAGCCGCAGCAGCTTGCCGGTCCGCGCCGCGGCATGGCCCGGGGTGGCCACGGCGGTGGTCGCGGCCAGCCCCTGCAGCAGCGCGCTGCGCGTCACCGGCGCCAACAGCGGCGCGGCCGCGCCCCGCCGCTCCAGCAGCAGCAGCGCCCCCAGCGGCGCGCCGCCAATGCTGCCACGGCCGGCGAGGGACAATTCGTGGCGGCGCTCGCCCTGCTCCTCGGAGATCTCGCGGCGCGCCGGCAGCAGGGCTGCGAACTGCGCCAGCATATCGTCGCGCAGCCGCGCCGTGGCATAGAGCGGCGCCACGGCCGGTCGGTCATCGGTGCGCAGCAGTACAAAGTCATCGCCGGCGAAGCGCCAGCCTGTGGCCAGTCCGGCCAGGGACAGGCTGGTCTTGCCGGCGTGCCCGGCGCCGGCCAGCAGCACCGCGCGATGCCCCGCCCCGGCCCGGCAGGCGATGGCGGCGCCATGCACGGCGATCCAGGGCGTCTCGTCCAGCATCGCCTGCAGGATCGGCAGAAAGGGGCGTGACCGTTCCCAGGCCGGCACCGCGGCGGGGTCCGCCACCCAGTAGAGCGCCTGCCGGCGGCGCCGGTCGACCATATGCAGAACCGGCGCATGCCGGCCCATCCAAAGCGCATAGGTATCGGCATCGGCCAGCAGGCGCATCTCGCCGCCGGCCCCGGCCGGCACCTGGGCCGGGGCCGGTGTTCCGGCGGCCACCGTCAGCTGCCAGTCCTGCACGTCTGCGACAGGCGGGTCTGCATCGGTCTGCTGGACCGCCAGGGCATCACCGAAGATCGCCGCCAGGGCGGGGCTGGCGAAATCCAGATGCAGTCGCAGCGGACCCAGCACCAGGCAGCGGCGCAACGCGGCCCCCTGTTTGGCAAGGGGCGCCGGAGGCGGGGCCTGCACCGCGCCTAGCCGGCGCCCCCCAGGGTCTGGGGCGCCAGTGGCCATCCGGCCTCGCTGACCTCGTGGATCGGGTCGACCAGCAGCAGGCCCTGTAGGTCATCGAACCGCTCGAGCAGTGGTGTCACAAAAGCCCACGGAGCGACCCCGGCTGCCGGGGCAGGGGCAGGGGATGCCGCCGGCGTCAGTAGGGCCTCTGCCCGCAACTGTCCCAGCAGGCCCCCGATGCTGGCTAGGATGCCGGGATCGCCGCCGAATGCGGTGGCGATTCCCCGGGCGCTATGGCCTTCGGCCAGTGCCGCCCAGATCGCCGGCGCTGAGCCGCCCAGACTGAAGAAAATGCCGGTGTCCAGATTGGCCACCACCATCTCATCGCCGAAGTCGCGGAAGATGATGCCGGTTCCGGCAGGGCAGAAGGCGGTGTCGAGATCCTGGTCCATCTTGACATCTCCAAAGTTGCCACTCGATCTTTTGCCAAGGTCGGGGTTCAGGCAAGTCAAACATTCCGGCGGAGGGGTCTTGGCCCCGGGGGTTAGGCATGGCCGGCCCCGCTTCAGCTTGCTCCTGCATACCCGGCCGGGGCGGGCTGCCCTGCCAGATAGCGCCGTCACGACGCACGGGCCACACAGCGCGACCGCTACATGACCTTGGAAACCATCACCACCGTCAGCGATAGTCCCGCCGTCAGGCTGCCCGCCGTGGCATCCTGACGCGGCGGCTCACACCGCCGGGGGCATCGCTCTGTAACGACCCATGAACCGGACCTCCTCGCAATATGAAACGAGGTCCGGTTCCAAGTCATAAATGTCTCTTTCGCGATTCCGGGGCTTCCCCGAGTGCCGCGGCCGCATTCGCGCAGTCAAAGAAAACATGGAAACTTGGAATCCTTGGGCAGCGGTGGCTTTCCCACGCTCGGGGATGCTCCCGCCGACGGCGACATCGACGAAGCCATGCCTGCCTCTACTCGCGGAATAGTACCCGTTTTACTGGCGACCACCCGAGGCAACCCGACGCTGGTCCAGACCCGCGGGGGGGGACGTACTTTCCCGACGATACGGTTCCTTGACCGCCGAAGGAGATGCCCCATGCGGGGATCGAAGCCAGAGCCCGGACCGATGTCCGTCCCTGGCGTGACGTTGGCGCTGCGGGCGGCGGAGGGCGACTTGGGGCGGAAGACGGCCGCACCCAGGGTAAGCATCAGCCAGGGCGCAACAATCACATACCAGGCCGCAGCGATTGCTCCGGATGTCGATCCTCAGGAGCTTGTCGATCGCTTCGCGCATCGGGGCGAATCAGTGAACGGCCGCCCACCAGGTACACCTGATGCGAGGGAGCGGTTCGATACAGGTGACCAAGTGATTGGCACCTTCCGTGACCAACAAGGCCGATCTGCACCGACAACGCGCGGCACCATTCGCTATAGTGGGAGGGGCACCGTGCATGTTGTGCCTGCGCGACTTCACCCGCAAGGCCCTGCGCAAGCACTTCGCCAGCCTTGATGCCTTCCTTCGCCGCTGGAAGGGTGCCGAGCGAAAGCAGGCGATCATTGACGAAGTGGCGGCCGAGGGTCTTCCCCTTGCCGCCATTGCCGAGGAGATCGGCAAGGGCCTCGATCCCTTTGACCTGATCTGCCACATCGCCTTCGACCGCCCGCCGCTGACCCGGCGAGAGTGGGCGGAGAATGTGTGCGTGCGCCGCCGCAGCGGAACGTGGCCAGACGGGCGAGAAGGCTCCTTGATCCCCGTCAAGGCCCAAGAGACAGACAGATCGCGTCGCGGTGATTGGGCAGGGGATCGGGACAACAGAGCCTCCGGGGCGCGAACCGACCGTCGCCCTGGCGATGCGCGATCGCGGCCTTGCAGGCTTCCCACCGGGCCGAGCATGATGCGCACCATGCCGGGCAAAGCGATGCAGGACTGCGCCGGGACCGACCTGGCCCGGAAGCTCGCCGTCCTGCGCTCGCCAGCATCCTATCCGGAAGCGCCGCGCGCCGTGGAGGTTCGGGAGACCCACATGTCCTGGGTCTTCCTGACCGACGGTTTCGCCTGGAAGCTGAAGAAGCCGGTCCGCCACCCCTTCCTCGACTACCGCCGCCTCGAACAGCGTCGTCACTTCTGCGAAGAGGAATTGCGCCTCAACCGGCGATTGGCGCCTGACGTCTACCTCGATGTCGTGCCTCTTGTCCGCCGTCCGGACGGCGCACTCATGCTAGGTGGCGCGGGCGAGGCGGTGGATTGGCTCGTCCGGATGCGACGCTTGCCGGCATCGCTGATGCTGGACGTGGCGCTGGAACACGGAACGGCCACGCCTGTCGCCGTCGCGCGAGCGGCCGACCATCTCGCTTCCTTCTACGCCTCCGCTCCGCCCGCCGCCGCGGGAGAGGAACCCTATCTCGATCGGTTCCATCATGAGATCACCCTAAACCGACAGACGCTGCACGATGGCGCCTACGGGCTGCCGCACGAGGCAGCGGCGCGGGTGCTCGACACCCTGGAGGGCTTCCTCGGCGAGGAGCGCGACGCCCTGCTCGTGCCGCTCCGTGCGGGCCGCGTCGTGGAAGGCCATGGCGACCTCCGCCCGGAACATGTCTTCCTCGGCGAGCCGCCGGCGGTGATCGACTGCCTCGAGTTCGACCCGAAGCTGCGCCTGCTCGACCCCTTCGAGGAGGTTGCCTTCCTGGCGATGGAGTGCCGGATGCTGGGCGGCTCCTGGGCCGGCGCGGCGTTCCTGCGCCACGTCGCGGGCGCGCTCCGCACCCGGCCCGGCGCCCGCCTGTTCGCCTTCTACACCGGCTTCCGCGCCTGCCTGCGCGCGCGCCTCTCGATCGCACACCTGCAGGAGCCGGAGCCGCGCGAACCCGCAAAGTGGCAGCCGCGCACCCTGCGCTATCTCGGCCAGGCCGAGGCAGCCTGCGCTAGGCTGCGTCGCCTTCCACGAGTTCGGTGATCGAGCCACCCTCATGCAAGCGCCGGATGGCCTCGGCAAAGAGTGGAGCGGCCTCCACGACCTCCACACGCGAACCGAGCAGCGCCGGCGGCAATCGGAAGGGCGGCACGCTGTCCGAGACGAGGCAGTGCGAAAGGGCGGGAGAGGCGATGACCTCCGCAGCATTCCCGGTGAACAGGCCATGCGCGGCGACCGCGACCACGCGCGCCGCCCCTTGTGCAAGGCAGGCCTCGGCCGCGCGCAGCATGGTGCCTCCGGTGCTGATCAGATCGTCCACGATGAGCACGGTGGCGCCAGCGACCTCGCCCGCCAGCAGGTTGCCGCTGACCACGCCGGCGCTGCGCCGCTTCTCCATGAAGGCGCTGCCGACCTCGCGCCCGAGCCGCCGTTCCAGCTGCTCGCGGAAGATCTGCGCGCGCTTCACCCCGCCCGGATCCGGTGAGGCCACGATGAGCGGCCCATCGAGCGAGGCGAGGCGCGGCACGAACAGCACATGGCCCCCGAGATGCACGGTACGGCAGCGGAAGGCATTCTCGAAGGCGGCGGGATTGTGCACCTCGAGCGTCACGACAGCATCTGTGCCGACAGCCTCGAGCAGCTGTGCGACGTAGCGCGACGTCACGGGATCCCGCGGCTTGGTCCGGCGGTCCTTGCGGGCATAGGCCAGGTAAGGGATCACTGCGGTGAGCCGCGCCGCCCCGGCGTCGCGCAGCGCGCCGAGGAAGAAGAGCAGGCGGCAGAGCTTGTCGTCGGGGCTCTCTTCCGGCCCGCCGTGGAGCGACTGCACCACATAGGCATCCGCCCCGCGAACGCCGGCGAGCGGCCGCGCCTTGTGCTCGCCGTCCTCGAACCGGCGCTCCTCATGCGGGGCGAGCGGCAGGCCCAGCGCGGCGGCGACCCGCTCGCCGAAATCGCGGCTGGCATCAAGCGCGAAGAGCTTCATGACGATCGCCTCCTCGCGTCGCGCGGCAGCGAAGCCGCAGGATGGCTGCCGATGATCGGGAGCAGCACGTTATGTCGCCCCCTCCCTTCGCGCCAGCCTTGTCGCAGCAGACCGAATTGTTCGCTGACCTGTACGAGCTTCGGATTGCCCGCGCCTATCGCAAGGTCGGCATGGCGCAGGTGGCGGGCGCGCCGACATCCTCTGCGCCGGCCCACCACTGTCCCTGGTGGTTCCACCTTCCGCGCAGCTCCATGGCACCATCCACGGCGGGTGATTCACCGCTTCACCAGCTCACTTCGGGACCGTTGGCCACCTCGTCCACGCCGAAGAGGTGCTAGGCGCCGTTCTCGGCGAGGCGGCGCTCCCGTGGATGCGCGTCTCGTTGCGCGCACGCACGCGGCGCTCTTGCTGTCCGAAGTCATGGCCGGGCTGTCTCCTGATACAGGCAAGTCTGCCCCGCCCTGCGGCGCTCGATCTTGCGGCATCTCAAGCGTCGGGCCGGCACGGCGCGACGTCGGGAAGATTTCCGTGAATGGACGGCCGGGATCCGCGCGACGCTGCTCAGATCCAGGATTGGTTCAATCCCACGGCGCGGCCCAGGGCATGAATGACAAGATGCAGCGCAACCCCTGCGACCAGGGTGGCGAGGATGCTCATGACCGAGAACTGCAGAACGGGGATGGCGAAGGCGATGGCGCCGAGCAGCCAGTCGATTTGATCGAAGGGAAACCATGAGCGTCCGGGCGGGATGCCGACCCGGCGCTTGAAGAAGCTCTTCACGAGGTCGCCGGTGAGGGCGCCGCATCCGATCCAGGCGCCGAACAACGGCGAAAGCTGGCTGGAATCCGGATCAGCAAGGATCCCGCGAAGGTCCGGCGCGCGCTGCAGCACCGCGAAGGCTGCGGCGCCCGCGACCACGCCGGCGGCCATGCCCCGCCACGTCTTATGGTCGCCGAACAGGCGTTTACCGCCCAGGCTGCGGCAGAAATCGACCGGCCGGTCCCAGGACGGCAGCAGCCACGCCGCGACGACCGGCGCCATGTTGGCGGTGCCTGCCGGGACAAGGAGCCAAACCGCTGCAGCCAGCGCCGAGGCGAGCCCCCCACCTTCCCACTCGCTTGTAACTCCTCCACTCATCGCCGCGCCTCCTGGCTAAGGTTGCGCGTCGGTAGCTGGGAGAGGGTCGCCGCGAGACGCTTGGGGGTCATTCCC
>NZ_QKYU01000050.1 GCF_003253705.1 Humitalea rosea | reverse complement strand
GAACCATCAGCAGCAGCAAGCATGACAACCATACCCGCATCGCCTGCGCGCCCACAGCTTCGCAGCCTTCAGCACGCAAGGAAAAGGGGTAAGGCAGCATGACTGGCGCCGCGCAGATGCTGACCGTGCGGGTGCCACTGGTGGTCCGGAAGCAGCGGGGCGGGCGAAAGCTGATGGTCGCGCCGAGCAGCACCACCAGCCGGGGCTCCGCGCCTGCGGACACCACGTTGGTGAAGGCACTGGCCCGCGCGTTCAGGTGGCGGCGGATGATGGAGACGGGCCGCTACGGCACGATCGACGAACTGGCGGCGGCCGAGAAGATCAACTCGTCCTATGTCTCGCGCCTCCTGCGCCTCACGCTGCTGGCCCCCGACATCGTCGAGGCAATCCTGGACGGGCGGCAGCAGGAGGGCATGACCCTGCCGGCGCTCATGGAGCCGTTCCCCATCGAATGGGCTCGACAGCGAGGCCGGCGTTGGTCGCCATCTCCGCCTCCACCCAATCCGCCAATCGCCGCACGCGGCGCCCGAGATGCGCGCCCCGCATGACGAAGTGATCGTGGTCGTAGTCGGCCATGGCGTAGGCGATTGCCCATCGCAGCGTCGCCACGCCGAACGCCTGATCCTCGCGCTCGGTGAGAATGGCGCGGAGGAACAGCAGCCGTCGGTCCGTGGTGATGGCGCCATGGCAATGGATGCTCCGACGCCGACGCAGCGGCGGGGCGGCCAGCCTGACGGCTTCCAGCAGGGCGCGACGCCGCCCCGTGCGATCAGCGCAGTCAGCCCGCGCAAGATCACGCGCCTCGATGAGAAGGCGGCAGACGGCCTCCGAGCAGTTCGGGTCCAGCACTGCCTCAACCAAAGTCTCGATGATCAGCGACTGCATGAAGCGACGCTTCGCGCGCATGCCGAGACCCGCGACATAGGTTGCGACCGGGACAAAGCGCTGCGGCGTCTCGTGCAACCCGGCCTCGAGCCTGATCGCCACCATCTGCAGGCGCTGCGGCAGCGGCATTCCACGCCCCCGCCGCTTGGGTGACAGCGCATCGCCGATGCCCTCCCGGGTGCGCGCAGGACGCCGCGGCTCGGGCACCTGCGCGCTGGCCGGATCGTGGTCCGCCTCTGGTGCTGGCGTCGCCCAGCCGAGGATCTCCTCCGCCTGGGCGACCGTCAGCCGTCCCCCATTCCGGTGGGCGATCGGCGATGCGCGCTCCAGGAATCGCCAGAGCAGACCGGGCGGCGACGTTCCGAACCGCCGCTCCACATCCCAGGCCTCCGGCACCACGCGGGCGAGGTGCAGCAGAAGCTCTGCCCTGTTCCGCGCGATGTGCGGAGGGTCATCGCCGCGCAGGCAAATCTCGTAGGGCACGCTGACATGGCCCTCGGCGGTTGCCTGTGGGCCGGGGTCGCGGGCGAAGATCGCGACCTCATAGCCTTCCCCGATCAGGCGGGAGATGATCTCACCCGCCTGCCGCGGCAGTGGTCCCACTGCACGGTCATCCCGGTCCAGGACCAGCACAGTGTTCGGGCCGCGCGGGTCGTCGCGTGCCGGGCGCAGCTTGAGGTACCGCAGCGCGTCCTTCGCCGCTTCGAGGCTGCGGCCAGGCGCGGGCAGCCAGCCCCGCAGCAGCGGCCTCGGCCGCTCCGCCGGTTTGGCCAATGCCGCGGGGGTGGGGGACGATGTTGCGGCCTCCAGCCCGGGCATGGCGATCCCGAGCCGCTTGGCCTCCGCCAGGGCGCGCGCGGTCTGGATTCGGGCCGCCTCGCCGCCGACCAGGCGATAGTCCTGCGCGACAACCTGCCAGGAGGGCAACGGCAGGGCACCCGGCGGCACCCACTCGACTTCCTTGGTCCGCTGCCAGCCGGCGCAAGGACCGGTCAGCATCACGGCGCGCCCGCCCGTGTCGGGTCCGCCGAACCGCTCCGCCAGGAGCGGCTGCGCCTGGAGCAGATTCGCCACCTGATCCAGCGCGTCGGCCGGGCTGGCTGCCACGGGTCCGGCATCCACCAGCGACAGGCGGGCGGCGATCCGCCAGTTCCCTGGCGTGGCCTCGAACGGATGGCCGTCCAGCATCTCCGCCTCGATCCGACCACCTGCGTCCAGGATCTCGGCGATGCGGCGGTTCTCGCCCCGGGGTAGGTAGCCAAGCCGATCACCCTCCGGCGTGTGGATGGCGACCGCCCAGGGATCCCGCGTATTCGCCGGTTCGCGCCGCAGCAGCAGGGCCTGCCCGGCCCGCAACCGCGCGGCGACGCGAGGGGCGGCGTGGTACCGTGTGCCGACGACCGAGGCGTCCCCGAGGGGCAACGGTGCCCGCTTGGCGGCGGCGGCTAGAGGGGCTGCCATTGGCGCCGGGGCCGGTGGCGCCGGCGTAACGACGCCCACCCGCGCCGCCAGGGCCGAAACGGCGCTCAGAATGTCACGGCGGCGGGGCATGCTTGCGATGATGCAATGGGTCCGAATCAGCGGGAAGAGCCACGCCGACCAGCCTGAACTTCGCCCGGACCGACCGCGCGATGGATGACAGCGGGTTTATCCTTGGGCACAATGATCAATACTTGGACGTCTACGGCTGGCGCCGTGGCGCCGCCGGAGTCGATTGTCCCTATGTCGCGTATCTCAACCCCTCCAGGCGCCGCCGGCCCTGGGCCACTGCATGCGGCGCTGCGGCAGGTCGCGGCCAGCATCGCCCGCCTGCGGGCCGATGGCGGTCAGGTATTGGAGGAAGACACCAAGCGAATTCTGATCACGCCCACAATCGAAGCGCTGGGCTGGGACCATATCGCAGAAATTCGCAACCAGTATCGGCACAACCGCCGCGACAATCCCGTGGATTACGCACTCTTCCTCAATCGTTCGCCGGTGCTTTACGTCGAGGCCAAGCCGCTTGGCGGTTCGCTCGATGACCGGAAGTGGATCGTCCAGACGCTGAATTACGCCAATGCGGCCGGCGTGGACTGGTGCGTCCTGACCAACGGCGCCGAGTCCCGGCGGCGCATGCAATCCACCGACGACCTCTTCGCCCTTGGCCGCCTGGCGGCTGGCACCACCCTCACCATCCGTGGCCGCGAAGACTTCGCCGCCTGGGTGCTGGACGGGCAGACCGTCGAATTCAAAGGCGAACGCCTCTCCTTCAACGATTGGGGCCAGCGCGTCACCGGCTGGACCTCGATCCGCATCTACACCATGGCCTGCCTGCCGGATGGCCGCACCCTCGACCAGTTCCGCGATAAAGCTGAAGCCGCGAGCACCACGCCATGAGCCAGTCCCAATCCCTCTCCGCCCTCATCTGGTCCGTCGCGGACCTGCTGCGCGGCGACTACAAGCCCTATGAATACGGCAAGGTCATCCTGCCCTTCACCGTGCTGCGCCGGCTGGACTGCGTACTTGCCCCATCGAAAGCCGCCGTCCTCGCCGAGCAGGCCGCGCGGCAGGCGAAGGGCATCAACCCCGAGCCCTTCCTGCTCCGCCTCACCGGCGTGCCCTTCGCCAATACCTCGCCGCTCGACCTGAAGCTGCTGCTGGGCGACCAGGACAACATCGCCATCAACCTCACCGCCTATCTGCAGGGCTTCTCGCCGGCGGTGCGCGACATCTTCGAGCGCTTCCTGTTCGCGGACCAGATCGAGCGGCTGAAGAAGGCCGGACTGCTCTACCAGATCACCGAGAAATTCCTCGGCTTCGACCTCGGCCCCGACCGTGTCAGCAACCGCGACATGGGGCTGATGTTCGAGGAGCTGATCCGCAAATTCTCCGACTTCTCGAACGAGCAGGCGGCCGAGCAATTCACCCCGCGCGACGTCATCACCCTCATCGTCAATCTGCTGTTCATCGAGGACAGCGACATCCTCACCCCCGGCACCGCCGCGGTCCGCACCGTGTATGACCCCACGGCCGGCACGGGCGGCATGCTGTCGGAGGCGGAGCGGCATCTGCGCGCGCACAACCCGGCCGCCTCGCTCACGCTGTTCGGGCAGGAGCTGAACGACGAAGCCTATGCCATCTGCAAGGCGGACATGCTCATCAAGGGCCAGGATGTCCGCAATATCCTGCCCGGCAACACCCTTTCCGCCGATGGCCACCCGACCCAGAAGTTCGACTACATGCTCTCCAACCCGCCCTTCGGCGTGGAGTGGAAGAAGGTCGAGAAGGAAGTCCGGCGCGAGCATGAGCAGCTGGGCCATGCCGGGCGCTTTGGGCCTGGGCTGCCGCGCATCTCGGATGGCTCGCTGCTGTTCCTGCTGCACCTGCTGTCGAAGATGCGCCCGGCGAAGGATGGCGGCAGCCGCATCGGGATCGTGCTGAACGGCTCGCCGCTGTTCACCGGCGGCGCGGGCTCGGGCGAGAGTGAAATCCGCCGCCATGTGCTGGAGAATGATTTGGTGGAGGCGATCATCGCTCTGCCCACGGACATGTTCTTCAACACCGGCATCGCCACCTATGTCTGGGTGCTGTCCAACCGCAAGCCGGAGCATCGCCGCGGCTTGGTGCAGCTGATCGACGCCTCCGCGCTGTGGCAGAAGATGCGCAAGAGCCTCGGCTCCAAGCGCCGAGAAATGGCCGAGGCGGATGTTGATGCCGTGACCCGCCTGTTCGGCGATTGCGTCGAGGCGCAGCTCGCCACCGTCACCACCGCGGACGGCCGCGTGAGCCGTGTGGTGGTGCGGGAAGGCGAGGCGCCGCCACCGGCGCCAAACGGCGGCAGTGTTAAGCTCGCCCGCATGTCGCGCCTGTTTCGCACCGAGGAGTTCGGCTACCGCAGCATCACCGTGGAGCGGCCCTTGCGAGACGCGGCGGGCCAGGTGGTGCTTGGCCAGAAGGGCAAGGCCAAGGGCAAGCCACAGCCCGACCCGGCGCTGCGCGACACTGAGAACGTGCCGTTGACGGAGGACGTGCAGACCTACTTCGCCCGCGAGGTGCTGCCGCATGCGGAGGATGCCTGGATCGACCACGAGAAGACGCGGATCGGCTACGAAATCCCCTTCAACCGGCATTTCTACGTGTTCGAGCCGCCGCGACCGCTGGCGGCGATTGATGCCGATCTGAAGCAGGCGACGGACCGCATCCTGACCATGATCGCGGGGCTGGCGACATGAGGCTACGCGAATTGCTCGACCAGCTTCGGTCCCTTGATGAGAATTCGCGGCTGGAGGTCAAGCGCGGCTCCCAGGTCGGCGACTCTATCCTACAGACGATTTGCGCGTTCGCGAACGAGCCCGGCCTCGGCGGCGGTACCATCCTACTCGGCGTCGAACGGACGGACGAGGGCATGCTGTTCCCCGACTACAGCGTGTGCGGCGTGCCTGACCCCGACAAGGTGCAGGCCGATTTGGTCACCCAGTGCCGCAACGTCTTCAGCACCCCGCTCTCGGTCACCGTGACCGCAGAGCAGGCAGACGGCGGCGCCGTCCTCATCGTTGACGTGCCTGAAGCGTCGCCTGCTTCGAAGCCGGTACACTTTGCCCGCAAGCCTCTGCCGGGCGGCGCCTTCCGCCGCCTCGGCTCGGCCGACGTGAAGTGCACCGAGGACGACATCGCCCTGCTATTCCAGCAGCGCCGCACCACGCCGTTCGACGCCACCTTGGTGGAAGGGGCCACGATGGAAGACGTTGAGCCTGACGCGATCGCCCTCTACCGGACGACGCGGCAGGCGACAAACCCGGCGGCCGAGGAACTCCGCATGGGCGACCTCGACCTCCTCCGTGCGCTCCGCTGCGTCGAGAACGGCCCCGGCGGCCCCATCCTCACCCTCGCCGGCCTCCTGCTATTCGGCCGTGCTGCCGCGCAGAGGCGGCTGCTTCCGATGATCCGGCTCGACTACGTGCGTGTCCCTGGGCGGGACTGGGTGCCGGAGAACGGGGAGCGTTTCACTTCGACCCTCGACATGCGCGGCCCGCTCGTCACGCTGCTCGGCCGCGCCCAAGCCGCGATCCTCGACGACCTCCCGCGCGCCTTCCACCTGCCGGAGGGCAAGATGCAACGGGAGGACAAGCCGCGCCTGCCGACCCGCGTCATCCGTGAGGCCGTCGTCAACGCCCTGATGCACCGGAGCTACCGGTCACAGCAGCCGACGCAGGTCATTCGCTTCGCGAACCGGCTGGAGATCCGCAATCCCGGCTACTCTCTCAAAGCGCCTGAACGCCTCGGCGAACCCGGGTCGGAGCCGCGTAACCCAACCATTGCGGCGGTGCTCCACGAGCTGAACTTCGCAGAGACGAAGGGCACTGGCATCCGCATCATGCAGACCGAGATGCGCCGGGCTGGCCTTACGCCCGCAGGTTTCGAGAGCGACCGGGAGGCCGATGCCTTCACCGCCACCTTCCTCTTCCACCATTTCCTGGAGGAGGAGGACGTCGCTTGGCTCGCTCGCTTCCGGAGCCTGGGCCTGACCGACGAGATGCTGAAGGCCCTGGTGGTGGTCCGGGAGAGGGGGCGGATCAACAACGTCATCTACCGCGACATAGCCCAGTGCCATGCCACCGATGCCACACGGGACCTGCGGCGGCTCTGCGAACTTGGGCTCCTCCTGGCAGAGGGAAACACCACCGGCCGTATCTACCGTCCGGGGCCGGGCATGATGGCCGGGGGCGCTGTAGGTCCGGCCGTGCCTGCCGATGACGGCAGCATGCATGATAAGGCGGCTACCATGCATGGTAAGGCCGTCACCATGCAGGATAACGGCCTGCCACCGGTGCCGGAGGAACTGCGCACCCTGCTCGATCTGCTTGGGCGGCGGACTGACCCGGGGATCTTGCACGCCGTGGTGGAGAAGCTCTGTGCCTGGCAGCCCCTCTCGGTGGGGCAACTGGCTGACCTGCTCGGGCGGACCGAAACCTACACCCGTACCGTGATCGGAGCGATGGTGAAGGAGGGCCGTCTGGAGCGGACGCGCGCAGACGTGCCGCGACACCCCGATCAAGCCTATCGCACCGCCCGGCAGCCGCCAGCATGAGCTTCCCTGCTTACCTGGCCTATCAGGACAGCGGCATTTCCTGGATTGGCCCTGTGCCAGCCGGGTGGTCGGTCAAGCGGCTGCGGTTTCTCGCGCAGGTGCAAACAGGCATTGCGAAGGGCAAGGACGTCCAGGGCATCGAGACCATCCGCGTGCCCTACCTGCGCGTCGCCAATGTGCAGGATGGCTTCATCGACATCGACGATGTCAGCGAGATCGAGATCGCGGCCTCTGACCTCGGCCGGTACCTGTTGCGCCCCGGCGACGTGCTGATGAATGAGGGCGGCGACTTCGACAAGCTGGGACGTGGCCAGGTGTGGAACAGCGCCATCGACCCGTGTATCCACCAGAACCACGTGTTCGCCGTCCGACCGCACGGGATCGAGCCGGAGTGGCTGGCGCTGGTGACCAGCGCGGATTGCGGCCGCTTCTTCTTCATGACGCGGGCGAAGCAGAGCACCAACCTTGCCTCGATCTCCTCGACGAACCTGCTCGAACTGCCCGTGCCTTGCCCGCCGCCCGCGGAGCGGCGCGCGATCATGCGCTTCCTCGACCGCGAGACCGGCAAGATTGACGCGCTGGTGGCGGAGCAGGAGCGGCTGATCGCGCTGCTGAAGGAGAAGCGGCAGGCCGTCATCTCCCAGGCCGTCACCAAGGGCCTCGACGCCAGCGCGCCCATGAAGGAGTCCGGGGTGGCGTGGCTGGGGCAGGTGCCGGCGCATTGGGAGATAGTTCCAAGCACTTGGCTCTTTGCCGAGGGGCGTGAACGCGCCCATGCGGATGACCAGCAGCTTTCCGCAACGCAAAAATACGGTGTCATTCCGCAAGCCGAATTCGAGCTCCTGGAAGGACGGCAAGTGACGCATGCTCTGATGCACTTGGATCAGAGAAAGCATGTCGAAGTCGATAATTTTGTCATCAGCATGAGAAGTTTTGAAGGCGGCATAGAGCGTGTAAGAAATAGAGGGTGCGTCCGATCATCGTACATCACCCTAATTGCCTCTAAAAAAGCGAAGCCTTCGTACTTCTCGTACGTATTCAAATCGAAGCCCTACATCCAGGGACTTCAAACAACAGCCAATTTTATCCGCGACGGGCAGGATCTTAACTACGGAAACTTCCGTCAGGTACCGTTGCCACTGCCCCCCGGCGATGAGCAGGAAAACATCGCAGCGCTCCTCATTTTCGAGACGAATAGGGCGGATGCGCTGATCGTTGAAGCCCACCGCGCCATCGCCCTCCTCCGCGAACGCCGCGCCGCCCTCATCTCCGCCGCCGTCACCGGCAAGATCGACGTGCGCGGCCTCGCCGCCGTCCCGCAAAAAAACGCCGCCGCCGCATGACCGGCCCGCACCGCGAATCCCGGCTGGAAGACGCCATCTGCGCCCATCTCGCCGCGCATGGCTGGCTCTACGAGCCCGGCGCCGCCGCCCGCCACGACCGCGCCCGCGGCCTGTTCCTGGAGGACCTCACCGCCTGGGTCCAGGCCACCCAGCCCGAGGCGTGGGAGGCGTTGACGAAAACCCATGGCGCCGCGGCCGGCCTGGCGCTCGCCGACCGGCTGCGCGCCGCGCTCGACCGGCAAGGAACGCTGGAGGTGCTGCGCCAGGGGCTCGACATGGTGGGGCTGCGCCGGCCGATCGCCCTCGTGCAATTCCGCCCGGCGCTGGCGATGAACCCGGCGCTCGCCGAACGCTACGCCGCCAATCGGCTGCGCGTGGTCCGGCAGGTACGGTATTCGGGGGCGCATGAGAGCAGCCTCGACCTGGTGCTGTTCCTGAACGGCATTCCCGTCGCCACCGCCGAGCTGAAATCGGACTACACACAATCCGTGCGCGATGCGGTGGACCAGTACCGCTACGACCGCGCGCCGCGCCTGCCCGGCCGCAACGTGCCGGAGCCCATCCTCGCCTTCCCCGGTGGTGCGCTGGTCCATTTCGCCGTCAGCAACAGCGAGGTGCGGATGTGCACGCGCCTCGATGGCGCCGACAGCCGCTTCCTGCCCTTCAACCAGGGCCATGATTTCGGCGCCGGCAATCCGAACAACCCCAATGGCACGGACACCGCCTATCTGTGGGAGCAGGTGTGGCAGCGGGACTCCTGGCTGGAGATCCTCGGCCGCTATTTGGTGCCGGTGAAGGATGGCAAGCAACGCCTGACCGGCTGGATTTTTCCGCGCTTTCACCAGCTCGACGCCACGCGGCGGCTTGTCGCGCAGGTGCTGGCGGATGGTCCGGGCGGGCGCTACCTGATCGAGCATTCGGCGGGCTCCGGCAAGACGAACTCCATCGCCTGGACGGCGCATTTCCTGGCCGACCTGCATGATGCCGAAAACCGGAAGGTGTTTGACACGGTGCTGGTGGTGTCGGACCGTACGGTGCTGGACCGGCAATTGCGCGAGGCGTTGGAGGGGTTCGAGCGGACGCAAGGCGTGGTCGCCACCATCACCGGCGACGGCGGCAGCAAGAGCCAGGAACTGGCGGAGGCGCTGGCAGCGGGCAAGAAGATCGTGGTCTGCACCATCCAGACCTTCCCCTTCGCCATCGAGCAGGTGCGCGCCCTGGCCCGCATGCAGGGCAAGCGTTTTTGCGTGATCGCGGATGAGGCGCATTCCTCGCAGACCGGCCAGGCCGCCCAGAAGCTCAAGCAGACGCTGACGGCGGAGGAGGCGGCGGCACTCGACGACGGGGGCGAGTTCGACCTTGAGGATTTGCTCGCCGCCGAGATGAAGGGCCGCGCGGCGCAGGATGCCGCGATCAGCTATGTCGCCTTCACCGCGACGCCGAAGGCCAAGACGCTGGAATTGTTCGGCCGGCGGCCGGACCCGTCGCGGCCGGCGGCGGCGGACAACCGGCCTGCGGCCTTCCATACCTATTCCATGCGGCAGGCGATCGAGGAGGAGTTCATCCTCGATGTGCTGCGCAACTACACCGCCTATCGCATGGCCTTCCGCCTGACCCATGCCGGGCGCGAGATGGACGAGACGGAGGTGGATGCCAGCGAAGCGAAAAAGGGCATCATGGGATGGGTGCGGCTGCACCCGCACAACATCGCCGCCCGCGTGCAGATCGTGGTGGAGCATTTCCGCCAGAACGTGGCGCACCTGCTGGCCGGCCGTGCCAAGGCCATGGTTGTGACGGCCAGCCGGCGCGAGGCGGTCCGCTGGATGCGGGCGATGGAGGCCTATATCCGCCAGCGCCGCTACAATCTCGGCGTGCTGGTGGCCTTCTCGGGCGAGGTGAACGACCCGGAGAGCGGCCCCGACCCCTTCACCGAGGCCAACATGAACCCGGGGCTGCGCGGGCGCGACATGCGCGAGGCGTTTGCCACTGCGGAGTTCAGCCTGCTGATCGTGGCGAACAAGTTCCAGACCGGCTTTGACCAGCCGCTGCTCTGCGCGATGTATGTGGACCGCCGGCTCGGCGGCATCCAGGCGGTGCAGACCCTGTCCCGCCTGAACCGGGCCTATCCGGGGAAGGACACGACCTATGTCGTGGACTTCGTGAATGAGCCGGAGGAGGTACTGGGCGCTTTCCGCCAGTACCACACCACCGCGCAACTCGCCGATGTGAGCGACCCGAATGTGGTGCTGGACCTGCGCAGCAAGCTGGACGCGCTCGGCTTCTACGACCGCTTCGAGGTCGAGCGGGTGGCCAAGGTCGCGATGACCCCGGGCGCGACGCCGGGTGATCTCGATGCGGCTCTGGGACAGGTGAGCAGCCGGTTGCTGACCCGCTTCAAGCACGCGCAGCAGGCCGTCCGCGGGGGCACCGATGGCTCCAAGGCGAGCGACGCGGCGAAGGATGAGATGGAGGCGCTGCTGCTCTTCAAGCGCGACCTCGGCAGCTACGTGCGGGCCTATGAGTTCCTCGGGCAGATGTTCGACTATGGCAACACGGAGTTCGAGAAGCTCTATCTGTTCGCCCGGCTGCTGCTGCCCCTGCTGGATTATGGGCGGGAGCGTGAGGGGATCGATCTTTCGGCGCTGCGCCTGACGCATCACAAGCTGCGCGACCTGGGGCAGCAGAAGCTGAACTTGGCGGGCGGGGAGCCGGCGGAGGGGCTGAAGCCGGTGACGGAGGTGGGGTCCGGCGAGATCCAGGACCGCCAAAAGCAGCTTCTGGCCCAGATCATCCAGGCCCTGAACGACCTGTTCGAGGGGGAGCTCACGGATGGGGACAGGGTCGCCTTCGCGGAAAGCGTGCGGACCAAGCTGATGGAGAGCGAGACGCTGCGGGCCCAAGCCGCGGCGAACACGCGGGAGCAGTTCGTGAATTCGCCGAATCTGCGGGAGGAGCTGCTGAACGCCATCATTTCGACAATGGAGGCGCATGGCAGCATGAGCCGGCAGGCGCTGAACTCGGAGGCGATTCAGGCGGGCCTGCTGTCGGTGCTGCTTGGGCCGGGGGCACTGTGGGAGTGCTTGCGGCGTGGGGACGAGGCGCCACCCTCGCCGGGCTGAGCCCGAAACCGTGCCTATCCGGTTAACGCAGACCCCTACCACATGTAGGGTGCGTCCAAGCGCCGGAATATAGCTCGGCGTAGGTCGGCGCCTGAACTCTGCCGGCGATACCGAGCAGCGAACGGAAGGCAT
>NZ_QKYU01000049.1 GCF_003253705.1 Humitalea rosea | reverse complement strand
TAACTGCCGCAGGCTGCATCGCCTGATGCAGCCATGAACCCACCCAGACCCGACCAGGCAACCACATCCATGACGTGAATCCGACAGGCTGCTAGAACATGCGCTCGAACACGTTCACCACGTCGCCAGGCGACAGCAGCGACTGGCGGGTGCCCCGAAACTCATGGGCGCGACCATCCTCGCCGATGCGGGATATCCCGACGTAATCGGTGACGGCCCGATAGTTGAACCCGCCGACCACGGCGACGGCGGACAACACCGTCATGCCCGGCTGGTAGGGCGTCTGTCCGCCGCGCTCGACCATGCCCAGAACGAAGACCGGGCGGTAGGCGACGACCTCGACGGCAACGGAGGGATCGTTGAACAGCTCGCGCTCGTTCATGATCCGCTCGATCTCACGCTCGGCCTCATCGGTGGTGCGGCCCACCACCCGGACGGAGCCGACAAGCGGCATCGCGATGGCACCGGTGTCGCTCACCCGATATTCGCTGGTCAATGCCGCGTCGTTGACGACGATCACGCGAAGCTGGTCGCCCGCGCCCAGCCGATAGGTGCCCGAGGTCCGTTCCGGCAGGATCGGCAGGTCGGCGCCGGGGGAGGCGCAGGCCGCCAGAACCGCGGCCGCCAGCAACGGTGTCGTCAACAACAGCGTGCGACGGCCACTCTGTGCCCAGGTGACGGCAGGGCCGATCGGGGGGACCATCATCAGCTGCATCCTCGGCCGCGGCTGGACCATGAATGATAGTGACGCGGGCAACGTTCAATCACGATCACTGCCTCCCTTGGCACTCTGCGAAATGAGAATGGGCAATCTGGCGTCGCAGCACAATATCAGATGGCGATCCGTAAGCGAAGATGTAAAACGTTTCGGTCAAATTCCTGAAAACCGGCCGCGGATTCAAAGCTTCTTACGTGCTGATAACTGAGAATGAGCGACGCGTTTCGATTCAGGAGGAGCCGGGCGGATAAAAGCGCAACGCCTTGGGTGACGGTTTCGCTGGGATCGCGATACTCGAGGCGTTCGCCACGTAGCTGCCCGCTCAGGATGACGTTGCGGCGAAGCTCGTAATCGCCCCCGACCCAGGCAGCCGTGCGAATGTAGCTGACGTTGCTGGAACGGATCGATTCCTCGATCGTGCGCTGCACTCCCAAGGTGACGGTGAGGAGTTGCGAAGGCGTGAGGGTGAGCAGCCCTTCGAAGGCGGGGCCGGAGATGCTGCGAATGTTGGGGTCGTCGTAGTCTCGCTGGCGGTAACCCACACCGAAGCTGGCTGAGGCAAGTCCGGTAAGATCGTACTGCGCGCCGGCAAGCACTTCCCAGGTGAAGGAGTTGCGGCCGCGCTGGTTCGCTTGGTCGTAGGAGATGTCCGTCAGCCGTGTCAGCAGCGTCAGGCTCCGCCCTGGGAGGATGACATAGGCCGCCCCGGCCTCGCCCGTGACCTTGTCGTAGTCATTCGCCGATGTGGAACCGCCCCGGAACGCAGGATCGGCTTTCTCGTCGAAGCGGAAACTCCGGTAGTCCAATGCCCCGGTCAGGTTCACCCGGTTGAGGGCGGCGACGCCGTTGAGGCGGACCATGTCGGTATCGAAGGGGAGCGGCTGGGTCAGTGTTCCCCGCTGCACCTCGAAGCTCGTCACATCGATATGGCTGCGTATGTGGCTGTACTCGAGCCCAATGGACGAGGCCCTGCCGATATCGTACCGGCCATACATGCCGAGGTTGTAGTCATGCCAGCTATAATCATCATCGCCAAAATATTTGCGCGTGGCCTGGGAGGCGGTGAAGCCCAGCGCATGTCTGGTATAGCTGCTGCTGAGGCTGAGCTGCAGCTGCTCTTCCGCGAAGGAGCTGGATCTTTTGTTGCTGCCGTTCGCGGTGGTGTTGTCGTCATAGCCAACGCCGGCGTCCAGCGCGCCATCCAGGCGAAAGCCAGGCAGTCGCACGCCCAGCGGATCATAATCGGGGCGGGGACGGGTGAGCACCGTCACCCCGCGCGCGGTGTCGGCCGGCCCGGTCGTTTGCGCCGCAGCCTCCCGTGTCGCGGCCATAAGGAAGCCGGCGGAAAGGAAACCGGCCGAAAGGACGGTCACGGCGAGGAGGGCGGGCCTGCGGCCAGCCGGACAGGCCGCAACACTCCCCGCGGGAGGGGCGGCGGTGAAGAAGAGCGGTCCGGTGGGACGGGCGTCTGGCACAGCAGCGGTCACGAATCTCTCCGACAAGGCGAAAACAATTCAATGCCTTCCAACAAAGCAAAGCCCACCGGCCTCGACCCTGGCGACCGGCGCCCCGTCGGACCCCCAATATGCTGCAACGACCCATAGTGCGCCAAAATTCCTCGCACACAAACGGCTACGACTCGTTCAAAACGCCCTGGCAGTAGTTTTAGCCATTCGGGCCGGCCGGTCAAAACAAACGGCGCAAATGGGTCACCCATGAATTGGCGAGATGCCGCTGGACAGGCTCGTTCGAACGAATGCCATTTTGGGCATGGGACATGACTCGGCAGAGTCCAGGCTGCTGGACATCGCGATCGACCATTTCGGTCGGCTGGGCCTGAGCGGTGCGAGCACCCGCGCCATCGCGCGAGATGCGGCGACACCGATGTCCTCGATCACCGTGGAGATCATCCAGCACGTCATCGCCGACCATCTTGCGGCGGTGCTCGACCGGATATCGGGCGGAGGCCGGCGATTGCCGCGCCAGCGATGCTGACAAGGGGACGGCCCTGGCTCTGAGCGGGGCTGTCGCTACCCGGCAGGTCGTCCCGGGTTCCGCGCGGGCGGTCGCATCGCCGCCATTCCCCTGGGGTTGCCGTTCGGCCTGGTGACGACGCTGGAGGCGAAGAACATCCCCGTCGGCGTGCCAACCGCGATGCTGGCGCGGGGTCCGGTGGGCTTCATCCCGGCGGCATCTGCGGCCATGCTGCGGCCAAGACCACAGGGATGCCAGGATATGGATCAGGACACGACGCTGAAGGCCGCAGATCTCCTCATGGCGGTCCGCGCGGGCGGCGCGAAGCTGGCCGGGCTGGGGGCCGCCGCGCCGCAGACGGAAGCCGGGGCCTGGGCGGTCCAGCGCGAGGTGCTGCGCCGCCTCGGCGGCCGCATCGGTGGCTACAAATGCGCCGCCCCGCCGGGCAGGCCACATACCGCGGCGATCCTCGCCGCATCCGGTGTGGTGCCCGGCCCCGCGGAATGGGCGGTGCCGGCCGGGGAGAAAATCGGCATCGAGACCGAGATCGCCTTCCGCTTCGCCCGCGACCTGCCGCCGCGCGCCACCCCCTATTCCGAGGCCGAGGTGCTGGACGCCGTCGAGGGCTGCTTCCCCGCGATCGAGATGGTGATCAGCCGCTATACCAATCCCGGCGCCATGCCGCCCTGGGAGGCGATGGCCGACAATGTCGCGCATGCCGGCCTCGTGGTCGGCGCCGATGTGCCGGGCTGGCGTGACCTTGACCTCGCGGGCCTGACCGTGCGGCAGAGCTGCGGCGGCGCGGTGCAGGTGGAGAAGGTCGGTGGCAACCCTTCCGGCGGGCCCTTCGTGGCGCTGCTCTGGCTGGCGAACCATCTGCCCACCGTCGGGCTGCATATCCAGGCCGGACAGGTCGTGACGACCGGAAGCTGCACCGGGCTGCTTTGGGTGGAAAGCCAGCAGCAGGTGACCGGGGGCTTCCAGGGCTTTGGCGAGGTGGTCGTCAACCTGGCCTGACGCGCCTGCTGGTTGCCATGGGCGATCGCGGGCCGGATGGTCACGCCGCGAACAGGAGTGACCATGGCCTTCGACGTCCTACCAGGTCTGGGCCAGCCGCTGCGGCGGCTGGAAGACCCTCGGCTGCTGACCGGCGGCGGGCGCTTCACCGCCGGCATTGCCGCGCCTGGCGCGCTGCATGTCGTCTTCCTGCGCTCGCCGCATGCTCATGCGCGAGTCTTGGGCGTGGAGACCGCGGCCGCCCGCGCCATGCCGGGGGTCGCCGCGGTGTTCACGGCGCGCGATACGCTTGCGGCCGGGCTGGGCCATAACCCCGCCATCACCGAGATCCACGACGCCGCCGGCCGCCGCCACATCGAACCGCCGCGCCTGCCGATCCCGCGAGACCGGGTGCGCCATGTCGGCGAGATCGTGGCGATGGTGGTGGCGGATACGCCGCATGCCGCGCGTGACGCGGCCGAGGCGATCCTGGTCGACTACGATCCGTTGCCTGCGGTGGTGCAGGGCGATGCGGCGCTGCGCACCGGGGCACCGCAACTGCATGACGAGGCGCCCGGCAACCTCCTCTGCGACTGGAGCAAGGGCGACGCCGCCGCGGTCGCTGCCGCCTTCGCCGGCGCCGTGCATGTCACGCGCGTCAGCTTCCGTTCGCCGCGTATCCTTGCCGGCTACATGGAGACGCGGGCCGCGCTCGCGCAATGGGATGTGGCGACGGAGCGGCTGACGCTGACGACGCCGTCACAGGGCGTGCATCTGCTGCATCGCACGCTATGCGACCACATCCTGAAGCTGCCGCGCGACAAGCTGCGTGTGGTGACGCCGGATGTCGGCGGCGGCTTCGGCCCCAAGCTCCCGCCCTATCCCGAACAGGCGCTGGTCTGTTTCGCCGCCATGACGCTGCGGCGGGATGTGCGCTGGATACAGGAGCGCACCGAGCATCATCTGGCCGATACCCATGCCCGCGACCTCGTCGCCGATGCCGCGCTGGCGCTGGATGCGGATGGCCGTTTCCTGGCGATCCAGGTCGATGCGGTGGCGAATTTCGGGTCGCATGTTTCGACCGTCACCCCGACCATCCCGACCGGCGGCATGGCAAAGGTGATTTGCGGGCTCTACGATATTCCCGCCGCGCATATCGCCATGCGCTGCGCCTTCAGCAACACGGCACCGGTCGATGCCGTGCGCGGGGCCGGCAAGCCGGAGGCCTTGGTGTTGCTGGAACGGCTGGTGGATGCGGCGGCGCGGGAGACGGGGCGCGATCCGGCGGCGCTGCGTCGCCTGAACCTCGTCTCGCCCAAGGCCTTTCCTTACCGCACCGCCCTCGGCTACCGCTACGACAGCGGCGACTATCCCGCCTTGCTGGACGCGGCACTGGGGCTGGGCGAGGCGGATGGGTATGAGGCACGTCGCGCGATCTCGGTGACCAAGGGGCTGCGGCGTGGCCGCGGGCTGGCCTGCCACCTGCACGGCTCGGGCGGCTGGGGCGATGAAACCTCGATTGTCGAAGTGCTGGACGATGGCAGCATCGTCGCGCGCACCGGCACGCAGAGCCAGGGACAAGGACACGCGACCGCCTATGCGCAGGTGCTGGCGGCGGCCTTTGGCGTGGATGCCGCGCGGGTGCGGATCGTGCAGGGCGACAGCGACCTGATCCCGCGCGGCGGTGGTACCGGCGGCTCGTCCTCCACCATCATCTCCGGCGCCACGATGAAGCGCGCCGCCGATGTCGCGATCGAGCAGGGGCGTGAGCACGCCGCGGATCTTCTGGAAGCGGCGATGGCGGATGTCGTTTGGCGCGACGGTGCCTACGAAGTCGTCGGCACCGACCACCGCATCGGGATACTGGAGGTGGCGAGGCGTCGTGGCGGGCTGGAGGGCCGCGCCGATTTTGCCGATATGGTCGAAACCTGGCCGGCCGGCGTCGCGCTCTGCGAGGTCGAGGTGGACCCGGAAACCGGGCATGTCGTGCTGGATCGCTTCGTGGCGGCGATCGATGTCGGCACGGTGGTCAACCCACAGCTTCTGGCCGGGCAGCTCCATGGTGGCTGGGCCGCCGGCATCGGCCAGGCCTTGATGGAAGACGCGCGCTACGATGCCGACGGCCAGATGGTGACGGCGACATTGATGGATTATGCGATGCCGCGCGCCGATACTCTTCCGGCCTTCGCGCATGCCGTGGTGTCGGTGTCCTCGCCGAACAACATTCTGGGGATCAAGGGTGTCGGCGAACTGCCAACGAATGGCGCCCCGGCGGCGGTTGCCAACGCGGTGCTGGATGCGCTGGCGGGCGATGGCGTCACGCATATCGAACTGCCGATGACGCCGGAACGGGTCTGGGCGGCGCTGCGCGCGGCAACGGGAGAGACGATTCCGGTGTGATTGGGCCCAAGGGCCGCACCGTCATTTTTTTCTGCTTGGGCTGAACGCGACCCGTCTCCGCACGTTAGCGGAAAAGGTGCGTTCACACGGGGCACGGCCCCGCCCATTCAGGAGCTTCCTCACCATGTCCGGCAAATCGCGCGACGAGATGAAAACGGCCAAGCTTGGCGATGTATCCGCACTCCGCGGGGCAGGCGGCGAAACCCATCAGATCGCGGGCGGCGATGTTCCCGTCATGACCACCCAGCAAGGGACACCGGTCTCCGACGACCAGAACTCACTGCGCATCGGTCCCCGAGGCCCGACCCTGCTTGAAGATTTTCATTTCCGCGAAAAAATATTTCATTTTGATCATGAGCGCATTCCGGAACGTGTCGTGCATGCCCGCGGCTTCGGCGCGCACGGGTTCTTCGAGACGTATGAGTCCCTCTCCGACATCACCAGTGCGGACGTGTTTCAACGCGCGGGCGAGCGGGTTGAGGCCTTCGTGCGCTTCTCGACGGTTGCCGGCAACAAAGGCTCGCCCGACCTTGCGCGCGACGTGCGCGGCTTTGCCGTGAAGCTCTATACCAAGCAGGGTAACTGGGACATCGTCGGCAACAATATACCGGTCTTCTTCATCCAGGATGCGATGAAGTTCCCCGACCTGATCCATGCCGCGAAGGAGGAGCCCGATCGCGGCTTCCCGCAGGCACAGACAGCACATGACAATTTCTGGGACTTCATTTCACTGTCCCCGGAAGCCATCAACATGGCGCTGTGGATCATGTCAGACCGCACGCTGCCGCGCAGCTTCCGCTTCATGGAGGGGTTCGGCGTCCATACCTTCCGGCTGGTGAATGCGGCGGGCAAGGGCACCTTCGTCAAATTCCATTGGAAGCCCAAGCAGGGTCTGCAATCGGTGGTGTGGAACGAGGCTGTGAAGCTCAACGGCGCCGACCCCGACTTCCACCGCCGCGACATGTGGGATGCGTTGCAGAGCGGCGACTTCCCGGAATGGGAGCTGGGGCTGCAGCTCTTCGACGATGCCTTCGCCGACGGCTTTCCCTTCGATGTGCTCGATGCCACCAAGCTCATCCCGGAGGAGCTGGTGCCGATCCGGCGTGTCGGGCGCCTCGTGCTGGACCGCGCGGTGGATAATTTCTTCGCCGAGACCGAGCAGGTCGCCTTCTGCACCCAGAATATCGTGCCGGGGATCGACTTCACCAATGATCCGCTGCTGCAAGGCCGCAACTTCTCCTATCTCGATACGCAGCTGAAGCGGCTCGGCGGGCCGAACTTCACCCATCTTCCGATCAATGCGCCGAAATGTCCGTTCCACACCTTCCAGCAGGACGGGCACATGGCCTTCCACAACCCGAAGGGCCGGGCGAATTACGAGCCCAATTCCTGGGGCGGTGTGGTCGGCGGCCCGCGCGAATCACCCGAGGTTGGGTTCCGCAGCTTCGAAGCCGACGAGACGGGGTCCAAGCGGCGGGTTCGTGCCGAACGTTTTGCCGATCACTACAGCCAGGCCCGCCAGTTCTTCATCAGCCAGGCGCCGATCGAGCAGGCCCATATCAAGGACGCCTTCGTCTTTGAACTGAGCAAGGTCGAGACGCCGGCAATCCGCAGCCGCATGGTCGCGCATCTGCGGAACGTCGACGACATCTTGGCCAGGCAGGTGGCCGATGGGCTCGGATTGGATGAATTGCCACAGGCGATGGCCCCGGCCCGCGCGGTCATCACCGATCTGCCGCCGTCTCCGCCCCTCAGCATCGTCGGCAACGGGCCCGACACCTTCGCGGGCCGCAAGATCGGGGTCCTGCTCACCGACGGCGCCGATGCCGTGCTGCTCAAGGCGGTGCAGAGCGCGGCGGAGGCCGAGGGTGCGTTGGTGGAGCTGGTGGCGCCCAAGGTCGGCGGGTTCACCACTAGCGACGGCAAACGCATGCCGGCGAAGCAAAAGGTGAACGGCGGCCCTTCGGTGCTGTACGACGCCGTGGTGCTGCTGCCGTCCGAGGAGGGTGCGGCGATGCTCGCGAAGGACGCCACGGCGCGGGATTTCGTCAATGACGCCTTTGCCCATGCCAAATTCATCGGCTATGCCGAGAGCGCGAAGCCATTGCTGAAGGCCGCGGGCATCACCGCCATGGATGATGGCTTCATCCCCTTGAAGGCCGCGGCTGATGCGGCCGCCTTCATCGAAGCCTGTCGCGGGCTGCGCCATTGGCCACGCGAGGCCAAGGTTCACGCCGTCTGACCAAGGGGGCGGCGCCGCTACAATCCCGGCGCCGCTCTCCGAGTGCTGCGAAATCGCATGGATATCCTCATGCGTCGGCGTGAAGCCCAGCGCCTGACAATAGCGCTTGGACAGCGCGAAATCCCGCGCCAGGACGAAGGGCCGCAAAGCCAGGACCTGTTCCATCGGCCCTCCTCTACATCGGCCCATCGGGCACGGCGCTGGCCGAAAGCGGCGGGTAGCGGCGCGGATCATGCAGTTGGTAGTGCCACCACTCCAGCCGGTAGTGATCCCACCCCGCCGCCGTCATGATCCCCAGCAGGATTGCCCGGTTGCGCAGCGCCTCGGCCGGCAGGGACAGGGTGCCGTGGGCGGAGGCTTCCTCCGTCGCATCGAAGCCGGTGCCCATCGGCAAGGCGGTGCCGCCGGGGTCCGCGAGGGTCAGGTCCACCGCCACCCCGCGCGGATGCACGCCGCCCAGGCGGGGGTCGGCGACGAAGCGCTTGTCCTCGACCGCATGCCACAGCGCCCATTGCGCCTCGACCGGGCGGAAGGCATCGAAGACCAGCAGCCGCAGCCCGAGCGCTGCCGCGAGGTCGCGGGCATGCAGCAGCGCCATGCGCGCCTCCGGCACCAGCAGGGCGCGGGGGCGGCGGTAGATGGGATACCCCGCCAGATTGTCGGGCGTGGCATAGCGGATGTCGAAGAACAGGCCATCGGCCTCGGAGAGCGGAACGAGCATGGGCCGAATCCCTAGCATGTCATGATCATCCTGGCGCTGGACGCCTCCGGGCGGCAGGTATCGGCCGCCCTCTGGTCGGAGGGCGGGCCGGTGCGCTGCCTGGTCGAGCCTGCCGCCCAGGGCCAGGCCGCGCTGCTGCCGGCCCTGGTGGAGCGGTTGCTGACCGAGGCGGGGCATCCAAGGCCAGACGCGGTGGCGGCGATCATCGGCCCCGGCGGCTTCACCGGCCTCAGGGTCGCGCTGTCCCTGGCGCAGGGGCTCGCGGCGGGCTGGGAGGTGCCGGTGATCGGCGTGACCCTGGGCGAGGCCCTGGCCGCCGCCGTGCCCGCCCCGCTGCGGGCGGCGCGCGCGGTCTGGAGCGTCACCGACAGCCGGCGCGGGCATTGGTTCCTGGAACAGGTCGCGCCGGGGCAGGACCAGGCCACGGCCCCCCCGGTCTCGGTGCTGCCGGAGGCCCTGCCACGGCCGAGCGGGCCGATCGCGGCGGCGGGGGATATGGCGCCGCAGCTTGCCGCCCGGCTGCTGGCGCGGGGCGATGCGGCAGTGCTGACCGACTGCCGCCGCCCCGATCCGGGCGCGATCGCCGCGGTCGCGGCGCTGCGGCTCGCGGGGCGCATTCCGCCGCTGGCCGCCCAACCCCTCTATGTGGACCCGCCCTCGGTGCGGCCCCCGGCGTGAAGCCGGTGCGTCCGGTGGGGAGCGAATCGGCGGCGGAGCTGGCCGCCCTGCACGCGCTGGCGTTTTCGCCCGCCGAAACCTGGGGGCCCGATGCCATCCGGCTGATGCTGGCCATGCCGGGCGCCTTCGGGGCCTGGGCGCCCGGGGCGGGCTTCGTGCTCGCCCGTGCCGCGGCGGGGGAGGCGGAGGTGCTGACCCTGGCGGTCGCCCCCCTGGCCCGGCGTCAGGGCCTCGGCGCCGCTTTGGTCGGGGCCGCGGTGGCGGGGGCGGTGCTGCGTGGCGCAACGGTCATGTTTCTGGAAGTATCCGCCGAGAATAGGCCAGCGGGTGGCCTGTATGCGCGGCTCGGCTTCGCTGAGGTCGGCCGTCGCCGTTGTTATTATGCTGATGGCAGCGACGCGCTGGTGCTCAGCCGCCCGCTTTCCGTAGCAGAAGGCGCGTAATTCCATCGTCGCCACGGGTTTGCGATAACACCGCGTGGCCCTGTTCCAAGGCGGTCCGCGGTACGTTCACCTCCGGTTCAGGCCCGTATAGCAATACCAACAGACGTGCGCCCGGGGTCATTCGGTCCAATGCCAACCGGGTTCGGACGAAGGTCATCGGACAGACCTCTTTGGTTATATCGATCGTCATCTCCGGTTCTTCTTGAAAATCATTCATCGAATCTTCGATCGGTTGTTGCGAAGCGGGCATTGGAAGTCCTATGTGCGTCGTATCGAAAAACTGCCGGAGCTTACATCCATGTCTCAGGAAAACTCGCCCGATCTTCTGGGGCTGACGGTCGATATCGTTTCGGCCCATCTGTCGAACAACCCAGTGGGCATGGCCGACCTGCCAGCTTTGATCCAGCAGGTGCATCGTACGCTGGCCTCTTTGGGCACCGCGCCGGCGCCGGTGGTGGTTGCCGCGCCCGCCGAGAAGCTGCAGCCCGCCGTTTCGATCAAGAAGAGCATCCAGGACGACCATCTGGTCTGTCTCGAGGACGGCAAGAAGCTGAAGATGCTGAAGCGGCATCTGAAGACCTCCTACAATCTCACGCCCGAGCAGTACCGTGAGAAGTGGGGCCTGCCCTCCGACTATCCCATGGTCGCGCCCGCCTATGCGCGGACCCGCTCGGAACTGGCCAAGCAGATCGGCCTTGGCACCAAGCCGAAGTCGGCCCGCGGCGGCGACGCCGGCTGAGGCCCTCGCGCCCGCTGCACTAGCCTGGCCAGGCACCTCCGTCCTGCCGGCGGCAGGGGGTGCTTGGCCATAGTGCCGCAGCGCGGTTATGGTCCGCTCGCCCATGGACGCAGATACCCCGTCCCGCATCGAGCGCCTTTGCATCGACCGCGGCTTGAAGATGACTGGCCAACGCCGGTTGATCGCGCGCGTCCTCAGCGAGGCCGACGATCATCCCGACGTGGAGGAGCTCTACCGTCGCGCCTTGGCGCTGGACGCACGGGTTTCGATCGCCACCGTCTACCGTACCGTCCGTCTCCTTGAGGAGAAGGGCATACTGGAGCGGCATGACTTCGGCGGCAGCCGCGCCCGCTATGAGCCGACCGAACACGGCCACCACCACCATCTGATCGACGTCGATACCGGCCGGGTGATCGAATTCGAGGATGAGGCGCATGAGGCCGTGATGCAGGCCATCGCCGCGCGGCTTGGCTTCGAGCTGGTCGGCCATCGGCTGGAGATGTTCGGCCGCCGCGTCGAGCCGGCGCCGCCGCCGCCCGTCCCCTCCAAGGCCCGCCGCGGATGAGCGGGAGGGAAGCCGGCGCCTTCGGCAGCAGCAACCGGCTCAGCCAGCATACCAGCGACGACCCGGGCTTTGGCGAGCTCCGCTCGGGCAAGCTCGGGGTGCGCGTCGCGACCTCGGCCGAAGAGATCGATGCCGCGCAGGCGCTGCGCTACCGCGTCTTCTACTCCGAGATGGGCGCCCGCCCGGATGCGGCGACCGAGGCCAGCAAGCGCGACGCCGATGTCTTCGACGCGGTCGCCGACCATCTTCTGGTGCTGGACCACACCAAGGGCGAGGGGCCCGAGGCCATCGTCGGCACCTATCGCCTGATCCGCCGCCCGGGGGCCGATCGGATCGGCCGGTTCTATACCAGCGCGGAATACGACATCAGCCTGCTGCTGGCGCAGCCGGGCAATGTGATGGAGCTGGGCCGGTCCTGCGTCGAGTCGGAACACCGCACCAAGCATGCGATGCAGCTGCTCTGGCGCGGCATCGCCGCCTATGTCTTCCGCCACCGGATCGACCTGATGTTCGGCTGCGCCAGCCTGCCGGGCACCGACCCGGACCGGCTGGCCGCGCCGCTGACCTTCCTCGCCACGCATTACCTGGCGCCGCCGGCGCTGCGGGCGCGGGCGGTTCCGTCACGCTATGTCGAGATGCTGCGGATGGACCCCTCGGGGCTGGACCCCAAGCGGACCCTGGCGCGCCTGCCGCCGCTGGTGAAGGGCTATCTGCGGCTGGGCGGCTTCGTCGGTGAGGGCGCGGTGATCGACCAGCAATTCAACACGACGGATGTCTGCGTCGTGGTGAAGACCGACCTGATCACCGAAACCCACATGAAATTCTATGAACGCAAGGTGGCTGAGGGCCAGGAAGCCTAGCATCACAGTTTCGCAGTTCTATGATTTCCGAATCACTGGGCAACCATGATTTGGGAGGTCATGGATATCTGGCGCATCGACAGCGCGGCTCTCACACCGTGAACTAAAATACAACTGTAATGCTAGCGCGGTTTCCGTTCGCTTGCGCTCACTCCACCCGCTCTAGCAGGTTGCGGAAATTCGGCTGTTCAAACCGGTGTTGATCTGATTCGCTGATTCTGTGGATTGGGGGCGGTATGATGCGTGGAGCGGATCGTCAGA
>NZ_QKYU01000048.1 GCF_003253705.1 Humitalea rosea | reverse complement strand
TAACTGCCGCAGGCTGCATCGCCTGATGCAGCCATGAACCCACCCAGACCCGACCAGGCAACCACATCCATGACGTGAATCCGACAGGCTGCTAGAGCACTCCCGGAGCGGACGAAAACAGCCGGTTTGGCGAAGGAAAAGAGACTATAATCCACACTTAGGCCGATAATCGGCATTTTATCCTTGACATATTTTCCTATTCCGCGCTATCTCCGCCGCATCAAGGGGCGAGATGCGCCCTGCGAGCCCCCCCGCCGTTCCCCCCAATCCCGCACCCCCGCTTATCCGGGGCAGGAGGCGATGCATGCGCGCACCGAACCCCCATGAGCAGCATGTCAGGGCCGGCTGACCGATGGCCTTCGATCCCACGGCGCTGGTGGCGCTGACCACCACCGAGGTCTTTACCCTGTGGCACTACACCACGCATGACACGCGTGCCGCGACGCTGGCGCCCGGCTATTTCTCCGCCGCCGCCGCGCGCCTGCATGCGGGCCATATCATTCTGGTCATCGCCGTGGATTCGATTTCGATGCTGCCGGTGCGTAGCGCGGGCGCGACCGGCAATGGCCTGGTGCTGGATGCCGCCAACGCGCCGCTGGTCGCCACCGCCGCGGCCACGCCCAGCTATGCCTTCGGCTTCGCCGGCAATGCCGTCGCGCGCAGCCTGGCACTGGGAACGCTGCCGGCCGCGATGACCCAGGGGCGCCAGGTCACGGTGACGGCCACGACCACCGGGCCGGTCACGAGCCTCGCCTTTTCGATCCGCAATGCGGCGGGGACGGCGGTGGCGGGGCCCGTCACGGTCGCCCCGGTCAGCGGCGCGGCCTCCGCGGTGCTGATCTTGCCCGATCCCGGCTCGGGCTTTCGCCTGCGGGCCGAGGCCCCGGATGATTCGGCGGTCGTCGCCGTCTCGCCCCCCTTCTCGATCACCGTCCCCTACAGCCTGCTGATCGGCGACGCCGACCGGATGCTGCTGGAACAGGGCGGCGCCTTGCTGCTCGAGCCCTGACGCCAGGCTCTTCCTCCCCTTCCTCTGACCGCCCCTTGAGCGAGGACCCGAACCGATGGCTGACGCCCGATTGACCGACCTGCCTGCCGCCGGATCGCTTGGCGATGCCGATCTCGCACCCGTGGTGCAGGGCGCAGGCGTAACCGCCGAGACCCGCCGCGCGACCATGCTGCAACTCCGCAGCGCCATGCATGCGGAGCGGGACCTGCACGTGCGGGACTTCGGCGCCGTGGGCAATGGCACCACCGATGACGTCGCCCCGATCCAGGCGGCCATCGATGCCGCCGCCGCCGCCGGGGGCGGGCTCGTCCGCCTCGGCGCGCGACGCTACCTGATCGCCGCGGCGGATCTGGACGTGAAGGCGAATGTCACCCTCACGGGCGGTGCCGTCGGCGGGCAGCGGGAGGCCGCGAGCTATGCCAGCGCGCCCTTCGCGCTGGTGGTCGATCCCGCGCGCACGATCCGGATGCGTCGCGGCGCCCGGCTCGACGGGCTGGCGGTGCTGCGCCGTGGCCTGACGCCGCCGACCACGGTGCGCGAGGCCTTCGCCGCCGTCGCCGCCTTCGCGGGCACCGCGGTCACGGTTGGCAGCGGTATCGGCGCCAGCGGCGGCGATGGCGCCGATACCCGGATCGAGCGTTTGCTGATCATCGGGTTCGATCGAGCCATCGTCTCCGACTACAACGCCCGGGTGCAGATCCGCGACGTGCTGGGCGACAACCGGAACGGCGTCTTCATGTCGCGCGCCTACGACATCGCGCGCATCCATGGGGTGCATTTCTGGCCTTTCGTCACGGGCAATTTGCCGGGCATCTCCCTTGTTTCCAACAGCATCGCCAATATCACGAGCAGTGGCGGCTTGATCCGTGTCACCACCAGCGCCGCGCATCAGCTCGCAACCGGCGATCTCGTGAACCTGACCGCGGTGGGGGGCGTACCGAATGCCAATGGCCGCTTCGCCGTCACTGTCATCAGCAGCACGGTGGTCGACCTGCAAGGCAGCAGCTTCGCGGGAGCCTTCACCTCGGGCGGGCTGCTGCACATCTGGTCCAACCGCCGCACGGGCCGGGCCTTCGTGATCAGCGACACCGATGTCGGCGAGATGGTCGATTGCTTTGCCTATGGCTACGACGTCGGCTTTGAATTCGGCACTGCCACGCAGGCGCCGCAGGCCATCAACTGTTCGGTCGACAACAACAATGCGGTGGTCGATCCGGTTCCGATCGGGCTGCTCATCAAGGGAACGGCGTTCCGCACCAAATGGATCGGCGGCTTCATGTCGTCCCAGGGCACCACGGTGCGCGTCGAAACCAGCTCCGCCGAGCAACACCACATCGTCGGCTGCGTCGTGAACGGCGGCAATCAGAAAACGCTCGACATCGCCTCCGGCGCGCTGACCGTCGAGGCCTGCGACATCACCGCCGGCGCCTCGATCACGGGGGTCGGCAACAACTGCGTGTTGAACATCCAGGATGCGGCGCAGAACCTGACGCTGATCGGCAATGACATGCGCTCGGCGACCTTCTCCGCGCAATCGGATGCGGCATTGCAGAAGGTCACGCTGATCGGCAACCGCAGCGCCAGCACGGCCGCGACGCGTATCGGCGGGGGCATGATCGAGTTCTCCACCCTGCCCTCGGTCGCCGCCGGCCCCACGCGGCGGATGGACATCGCCTCCGATGGCGTCCTCACACTGCGACGGCGCAGCACCAGCCTCGGCGCGAGGATGAACTTCTCCAACATTGCCGACAGCGCCACGAACTTCATCGCGATAGGGGCGGGGCCCAATCTTGCCATTGGCGGCGACTCGGGGCTGAATCCGAATGGTGGGCTCGACCTTGGTGCGGCAGGGAATGCGACACTGCCCTTCTCCCTGCAGCTGCGGCGCATTTCGACGACGCCGGCCAATGGCGATCGTCTGGGGCAGTTGCAGTTCAATGGGCTGAACAGCGGCGCGGCCGAAGTCACCTTCGCGCGGTTCTCGGCCTTCTCCGACACGGTGACGGCCGGTGCGGAGGCGGGCTCGGTAAGTTTTGAGACGCGCCAGGGGAGTACTCTGACCGAGCGCTTCCGGCTGTCGGCCAGCGGCACGCTGACGCTGGGCGGGCCGCTGGTCCTGGCCGCCGATCCCGCCGCCGCCATGCAGGCGACCACCAAGCAGTATGTTGACGGCCAGTTCACCGAACGGCGCCTGCCGTCGGTCGTCTTCGCCGTCGCGACCGCCATCACCCACGCCGCGCACAATGCCCGAATGCTGGTGGCCAATAGCGGCGCCACCCTCTCGGTGGACTGGACCGCGACGGGGGACGGGTTCTCGTGCCTGATCTTCAACCGTACCGGCGCCGACCTCGGCTTCACTTTGACCGGCTTCACCAGCAACACGGCGCCCAGCAATGGGGATGGGCTGACCCGCGTGAAGGCCGGCGGTATCGCCAGCCTGTTCTGCTTCAGCCCGGACGGCGGCGCCACCAAGCTCTGCCACCTCACCGGCGCGGCAGCGGCGTGATGCTGGGAACCATACCAGCCGCGATGGGCGCGGGACGATCCGGCATCCGGCGTCTGATCGGCAGCGGCTTCCTCGGCGCCGAGGCGGTCTTTGCCCGTGCGAGCCGTGCCACCTCCTTCGACGCCAGCAGCCTGCTGTCCGATGTCGCCGCCGATGTGCCCCGCTTTCCAGGCACCGCACGGCGCCTGATGATCGAGGGCGCGCGGACCAATGGCGTGCGCAACCCGCGCGCCGAGGGGGGTGCGCCTGGGACGCTCGGCGCGGGTGGATCGGCGCCGTCGAATTGGACGCTCGGGGTCGGCAGCACCGGCCTGTTGCCGGTTATCTCATACGGCACCGAGAACGGGCTCCCATATTTGCAGCTGGACGTGTCCGGCGTGCCGACCGGCACATCATCTGTGGATGTTTTCTGCGACACGACTTCGGCCATCGCGGCGGCGCCAAGCCAAAGCCTAGTGTTCTCGGCTTTCCTGAAATTGCACGCCGGCTCCCTGGCCGGTGTGGCAACCGATAACCGGGTGCAGTTCTACAACTCGGTCCCGACCTTTCTTTCCGACACCGGAGCGTCGGCAACCTGGGGGGGAGGCGGCCTCGGCACCAGTCGCTTTCAGCATCCCGTCACCGCGGTCGCCGACACAGCCTTCGTGCGGAGCCGACTGCGGTTCAATCTCACAAGCGGCGTCGCCGTCTCCTTCACGGTGCGGATGGCGGCGCCGGCCTTTGAGACCGGCGCCTTTGCATCCTCCCCGATCCTGCCGCCGGCGTTGATGGTGGCCGCCGCGACCCGCGCCGCGGATATCCTGACCGCCAGCGTGGCCGCGCTGTTCCCTGCCGGCGCCGGCACGCTGCTGTGGTCGGGGACGATCCCCCAGGCAGCGCCGGCCGGGGTCGAGCAGATCCTGGCGCAGCTCGACGCTGGCAGCGACAGCAACCGCATCCGGCTGCGCAATGCCGCGGGTGGCCTGACGCTGGTCGCCGACTTCATCGCGGGCGGGGTCGCGGCGGGGACGCTGACGCTCGGCAGCATGGTCGCGGGGGTGCCGTTCAAGGTCGCCTTGGCCTGGTCCGGCACTGGCCTCTCCGGGCTGCTCGCGGGCGGCACGGTGCAGACCGCGAGTGCTACGGCGCCGGCAGGGCTCACCACGCTCCGCTTCGGCAACAACGTGGCGGGCGCGTCGGGCCTGTTCGGGGAGGTCGCGTCGGCGTCCGCCTTGTCCTACCGTGCCGGAGACGCGTCGCTGAGCACCCTGTTGGGAGCCTTGTCGTGACTGCGGCGGACCGCTCCGGCTGGAGCTGCACGTGCCACCGTTTCACCGACAGCGCGACGTTTCGCGTGGCGCTTGGCGCGCTGATGCCGCTCGATCCGTCGCAGGTGGCCTTCGACGAAATCGGCCCGCTGTACCGCCTTGCCGAGGAGGACGCCTCCCTCCCGGTGCCGGGCGAGCCGACTGAGCCGCCGCGGGTCCCGCTCCCTGGCTGGCACGTCAATCTCGCCTTGTCGGGCCGCGACCTGCCCGCCGCCTGGGCTGCCACCCGGGTCTCGCCCGCGAACCCGTCACGCGCCTGGTCCTGAGCGGCGCGATACCCGCGTCCGTCGTTTTTCCAGCCATTGAAGGAGGCAGCCCATGCCCGCATTGACCGATTATGCCCGGAATCTTGCCGCGCGTGCCCTGCTGGGGCGGCTGCCGGCGTTGCCGAATGCCGTCTATGTCGGCCTCGGCACCTCAGCCACCGCCGCCGCGGGGCTTGCCGGCGAGCCGGCGGGCAATGGCTATGCCCGCGCCCGCGTCGTTTTTGCCGGCACCGGGGCGCAGCGGAATGCCGATGCGCTGCGCTTCGCCTTCACCGCAGCGGCCGGCACGCTTACCCATCTGGCGATCTTCGATGCCCAGGCGGGGGGCAACCCGATCGCCTATGCGGCGCTGGCCGCGCCGGTCGTGGTGATCGGGCCGGGCAGCGTGACCATCCCCGCCGATGCGCTGGTGCTCGACGGGGCCTGAGCTATTCGGCCGCGAGCTCGGCCGCCACGCGGGCACCCGGATCGCGCGCGACCACGAGCCTGGTCGCGGCGAGGCGGGCGAAGCGGTGCAGCACCGCCCGCCGCCGCGCCGGGGCCAGGGCATGCAGCGGCGCCTCACGCTGCACCGCGGCCTCCCACGGGTCGGCCAGGATCATGCCGGTGCCGGGCGGCAGCAGCCCATGGGGAAAATCCGGATCAACGGCGAAATACAGCCGGTCGCACCAGTGCCGGTATTCCTCCCACTTGCTGTCCGAGAGGTAGTCGCGCGCGCAGGATTTCACCTCGATGGCGGTAAAGCCGCCATCGAGGCGCAAGGCCAGCACATCGAGCCGCCGCCCTGTCGGCAACGGCACTTCGGCGATGGGGGCCCAGCCGGCGGCGAGGCAGAGGCGCAGCACGCTGCGGGTGATCCGGGCGGTGCGTTCGGGAATGGTCGGGTCCATGCCCTATGTTCGCGCTGTGTTCTGTGCCCGGCAAGCTTCTCGTGTCACCGGCAAAGGTCTATCCTGGGCACCGTGACCGATCCCCAACCTTTCTGGCGCACCAAGACGCTGTCGCAGATGACGCGCCCGGAATGGGAGAGCCTCTGCGATGGCTGCGGACGGTGCTGCCTGCACAAGATCCGCGACGAGGACACCGAGGCCCTGCACTGGACCGAGGTCGCCTGCCGCCTGCTCGACACCAATTCCTGCCGCTGCTCCGATTATCCGAACCGCCGGGACAAGGTGCCCGATTGCGTGCGCCTGACCGCGCGCCGGGTCCAGAAGCTGGATTGGCTGCCCCCCACCTGCGCCTACCGCCTGATCGAGGATGGCCGCGACCTGCCGCGCTGGCACCCGCTGGTGACCGGGCGGGCCGAGAGCGTGCATGAGGCAGGCATTTCCGTGCGCGGCCGCGTCGTGTCCGAACGCGTCGCCGGGGCCTTGGAAGACCACGTCGTGGACTGGCCCGGGCGCTGGCCCACCGGCACGCGCAGGCCGGTCGCGCGACCCGCAGTACCCCCGCCGGGGGCGCAGCCCCTTAAGGATACCGCGGGGGCGCAGCCCCTTAAGGATACCGCGGCGGCGCAGCCCCCTACGGATACCCCGGGGCGCAGTCCCCCAGCGACACCCGGGGGGCGCCGCTCCCCGTCAACAAAGGACAGTAGCCCATGAAGGACGCCCTCTATGGTGGCGTGAACGCCGCCGTGCTGACGCCGATGCACGCGGATCTGACCCCCGACATCGCGCGGATGGCCGACCATGCCCGCTGGCTGCTGGCCAATGGCTGCACCGGCCTCGGCCTGCTCGGCACCACCGGTGAAGCCGCGTCCTTCGGTCTGCACGAGCGCCGCGCCATCCTCGAGGGCCTGATCGCCGCCGGCATTCCCGCCGCGAAGCTGATGCCGGGCACCGGCTGCGCCAGCCTCGGCGATACCGTGGAACTGACGCGCCACGCCCGCGACATGGGCTGCCCTGGCGTCCTGATGCTGCCGCCGTTCTACTACAAGGCGCCGTCCGATGACGGGCTGTTCGCCTATTTCTCGGCGGTGATCGAGCGGGTCGGGCCGGGCATCAAGATCTACCTCTATCACTTCCCGCAGCAGTCGGCGGTGCCCTTCAGCCTCGACCTGATCGACCGCCTGCTGACCGCCTTCCCCGATACCATCAAGGGCGTGAAGGACAGCAGCGGCGACTACGCCAACATGCTCGCCATGGTCGAACGCTTCGCCGCGCGCGGCTTCGAGGTCTACACGGGCAGCGACGAATACCTGCAGCAGATCCTGGCCGCCGGTGGCGCCGGCTGCATCACCGCCGCCAGCAATGCGAATTGCCAGTATGGCGGCATCGTCTATGCCAAGCGCACCGGCCCCGAGGCCGATGCCGCCCAGGCCAAGATGACCGCGACCCGCCGCGCCGCGACCTCGGTGCCGCTGATCCCCGGCCTGCGCCAGGTCATCGCCCATGCCCGTGGCGATGATGCCTGGCTGACCATCCGCCCGCCGCATCTGCCGCTGTCGGCCGAACAGGCCAAGACCGTGATCGCCGCCTGGGAAGCCGCGGGCGCGCTGCCGCTGCCGGGGCTCGACGGCCTGGCAAAGGCCGCGGAATGAGCGAGCCGCTCCGCTGCCGCATCCCGGCAGTCGCCACGCAGATGCAGGATGATGCTACCGTCCGCGTCACCCGCTGGGATTTCCAGCCGGGTGCGGAGACTGGCTGGCACCGCCATGGCCTCGGCTATGTCGTGGTGCCGATCACCGACGGCACGCTGATGCTGGAACTGCCCGGCGGCGGCACGGCTGAGGCCAAGCTGACCGCCGGCGTCTCCTACAACCGTGGGCCGGGGGTTGAGCACAACGTCGTCAATGGCGGCACGGCGCCGCTGTCCTTCGTGGAAGTCGAGTTGAAGTCCCAGCCGGGCTGATCCCGGGCGCCAGTTTGTGGCGCGCGGTTTGCTTGACCAAAGCCGGAAGGGCCATCGTCGATGGCCCCCCACCCGGTGGGAGACATCGCCCGGCATGGCCAGCACGCCCCTTCTCTTCGGCCGCCAACTCGGTGCGGCTCTTCTCCTCGCGGCGCTGTTCGGCGGTGCCGCCGGGGCGGAGGATTTGCGGATCGGCATGAAGGCCGCCATGGACGGGACCGACCCGCACCAGAGCTTCACCGCCAACCGCATGATCCAGATGCATGTTTACGAGCCGTTGGTCGCGCAGGACGCCTTCCTCCGCCCCACCCCCGGCGTCGCGGAGTCCTGGCGGGTCGTCGATCCGCTGACCTGGGAATTCACCTTGCGGGAGGGTGTGCGGTTCCACGATGGCTCGCCGCTGACACCGGCCGATATTGCCTTCTCCCTCCTGCGGGCCAAGGCGACGACCGGGCTGCGGACCTATGCCTCGGCGCTGCGCTTCCTGGCGTCGGTTGAGGCCAAGGATGCACGGACCGTCGTCATTCGCACCAGCCGGCCCTATCCGCTGTTGCCGTCCTCGCTCGCGGTCATCGCCATCCTCAACGAACGCGCGGTCACGGCGACGCCTGAGGTGGATTTCAACGGCGCGGCGGCGATCGGCACGGGCCCCTATCGCTGGGTCCGCTGGCGCCCAAGCCAGGATGCGGTGGTGGAGCGCAATCCGGCCTATTGGGGGGCGGAGGAACCGTGGTCGCGCGTCACCTTCAGCTTCATCGCCAATGACAGCGCCCGTGTCGCCGCTTTGCTGGCCGGCGATGTCGATGTGATCGACACGGTGCCGGCGGCGTTGAACGCCCGCGTGCGGGAGTCCGACCGCACCCAGCTCGTCACCGCCAATTCGCTGTTCGTGCTGTACATGCATCTCGACCAGCTACGCGATCAGGCGCTGCATATCACCGGGCTGGACGGCAAGCCGCTGGCCGAGAATCCGTTGAAGGACCGCCGCGTCCGCCAGGCCTTCAGCTTCGCGCTGAACCGCACAGCGATCGCCGAACGCGCGATGGAGGGTGCCGCCGAGCCGATCGGGCAGATCGCGCCCCCCGGCTTCATCGGCCATGACCCGAGCCTGTTGCCGCAGCCCTATGACGTCGCCCGCGCCAGGGCGCTGATGGCCGAGGCGGGGTATGCCCAGGGTTTCGGCATGACGCTGCATTGCACCAGCGATCGCTTCGCCGGCGATGCACGCACCTGTCAGGTGGTCGGGCAGATGCTCTCGGCCATCGGCGTGCGGGTGCAGGTGGAGGTGTTGCCAACCGCGCTGTTCTTCCGCCGCGCCAGCAGCGGCGGCCCTGGCGGCACGCCGGAGTTCACCGCGCATATGGCGATCTATGGCGCCTCCTCCGGCGTCGCCAGCGAGGGGATGAACACCATCCTGCGCACGATGAACCCGGCGCTGAGCCACGGGCAGTCCAATCGCGGGCGCTATTCGAGTGCGGCGCTGGATCACCAGCTCGACGTGATCGACAGTACCTTCGACGATGCGCAGCGGGAGCGGGAGACCTGGACCGCGGCGCGCATGATCATCGAGGACCAGGCGATCATCCCGATCTTCGCCTGGCGCATGGCCTGGGGCCTCCGGCGCGGCCTTGCTCTCACCCCTTCCGGCGATGGCTATACCACCGCAATGGCGATCCGCTCGGCACCCTGACAGGCAAAAGACCCATGACACAGCAAAAGCCCCAGATGAAACTGGGCGCGTTCTTCAGCACGCCGGGCAATCACTTGTCCGGCTGGCGGCACCCGAGCGCGGTGACCACGACCGATATGGATTTTCGCCAGTACATGGCGCTGACCCAACTGGCCGAGGCGGCCAAGTTCGACACCATCTTCTTCCAGGACACCGTCGCGGTCGGTGGCAGCAATGCGATGGCCCACGGCGACCGCAGCAAGGCGCAGCTGTCCCGCATCGTGAAGCTGGAACCGACCGCGCTGCTGGCGGCGCTGGCGACGGGAACCACCCATATCGGGCTGATCGCCACCGCGACCACGACCTTCAACGAGCCGTACAACATCGCGCGCCGCTTCTCGACCATCGACCATATCAGCGGCGGGCGTTGCGGCTGGAACCTCGTCACCTCGCAGATCGAGGATGAGGCTGGCAATTTCGGGCTGGAAGAGCATGTGAACCACGCCGCGCGCTACGAACGCGCCGCCGAGTTCTACGACGTGGTCACCGGGCTGTGGGACTCCTGGGAGGAAGACGCCTTCCTGCACGACAAGGACAGCGGCATCTGGTTCGACTTCGACAAGATGCATTTCCTCAATCACAAGGGAAAGCACTTCCAGGTTCGCGGTCCCTTGAACGTCTCGCGCACGCCGCAGGGGCGGCCGGTGGTGGCCCAGGCCGGGTCGTCGGAGCCAGGCATGGAACTCGCGGGCAAGACCGCCGATGTGGTGTTCACCGCGCAGACCGAACTCGCCGCCGCCCAGGCCTTCTATGCCGAGGTGAAGAGCCGCACCTGGCGCCATGGCCGCACGCCGGATGACATCAAGATCATGCCGGGGCTGACGCCGGTGATCGGCCGCACGATGTCCGAGGCGCAGGAAAAATACGACGAGCTGCAATCGCTGCTGCCGGATGAGATCGCGCTGGCCTCGCTGTCCCGCTTCACCGCCGGGCTTGATATCCGCAAGTTTCCGCTGGACGGCCCCTTGCCCGAACTGCCGGAAACAAACTCAGCCAAGAGCCGCCAAAAAATGGTCGTCGATCTGGCGCGGCGGGAGAACATGACCCTGCGCCAGATCGCGCGGCACACCGCGGCGGCCCAGGGGCACCGCGTCGTGGTCGGCACGCCGAAGATGATCGCCGATGAGATGGAGGAATGGGTGGTGAAGGGGGGGGCGGATGGGTTCTGCGTGATCTGCAACTACTACCCGAAGCCCTTCACCGACTTCTGCGACCTGGTGATCCCCGAGTTGCAGCGCCGCGGCGTGTTCCGCACCGAATACGAAGGCACGACCCTGCGCGAAAACCTGGGGCTGAAGGTGCCGCCGAACCGCTACGCCCAGCGATAGGCCGCACGGGGGCCGCCGGCTGTGCCGGGCGGCCCCTGTCCTTCATCGCGCGCTGCCCCGGCGTTCCCAATCCGTGATGTAATCGCGGGTCATGGGTACGGCATCGACCCGCTTGCTGAGCTGGATCTGGAAGACCACCAGCCCCGCGTGGCGAAACGCCGCCTCGCAGGCGGCGAGGTAGAATTCCCACATGCGGCAGAAGCGCTCGTCATAAAGTTTCGCCGCGATGTGGCGCTTCTCGTCGAAGCGACGGCGCCAGGCCTTGAGCGTTTCGGCATAATGCAGCCGAAGCACCTCGATATCCGTGATGTAGAGGCCCGCGCTCTCGATATGGGGCACGATTTCCGACATGGCCGGGGAATAGCCGCCGGGGAAAATATACCGGTTGAGCCAGGAACTGCCGGCCCCAGGCCCCGAGGCCGAACCGATCGTATGGACCAGCGCCACCCCGTCATCGGTGAGAAGATCCCGGATCCGGGCGAAATAGGTGCGGTAGTGGTCGATCCCGACATGTTCGAACATGCCGACCGACACGATCCGGTCGTATTGGCCGGTCGCCTCCCGATAGTCCTGCAGCAGGAATCGCACGCGGTCGGAGACGCCGGCCGCATCGGCGCGGTGCTGCGCATAGCCGTGCTGCTCGGTCGAAAGGGTGATCCCGGTGACATCGACGCCCTCGGTCTGCGCCACATGCAGCGCGAGCCCGCCCCAGCCGGAGCCGATGTCCAGCACGCGCTGGTTCGGCTTCAGGAGCAGCTTGGCGGCGATATGCCGCATTTTCTGCGCCTGCGCTGCCTCCAGCGTGTCATCCGGCGTCATGAAATAGGCGCAGGAGTATTGGCGGTTGGCGTCGAGGAACAGCTCGTAGAGTGCATCCGAGAGATCGTAGTGGTGGGCGACGTTCTCCCGTGCCTTTCCAATCGGATTATATTGGATCACCGGCCTCGCGATGCGGCGAACAATGGCGCGGGCATATCTGGCCCAGTGGCCATAGCCCCAGCCCAGGTTGGCAAAGCAAAGATCAAGAAATCCGTAGATGTCGCCCTGCTCGACGATCAGCGAGCCATCCATAAAGGCCTCACCGATCGCCATGTCTGCATTGAGCAGAATGTGTCGCGCCGTGGCTGCGTTGGTGATCCGGATGGAGACGAAGGGTTCACCGCTGCCGACGACATGGCTATCGCCCCTTGGGCCGATCAGCGTCAGTGTTCCGGTACGAATAATCTTACTGAAAAAGCCCTTTAGCAAAAACATGCCTGCGGATGGCCGTGCCTTCTGCCGAGAATCCTCAAGTACCGGGGTTGTCGCCGCCGGTGTGAGCTGTGAAGACTCGCTGAGTTGGGGATCTTTCCAATGAAATTGCATCGATCATTTCCCATGAAGTTATCTGTTCTTCCTGGTACTTTTCGCTTCCTAAATTTTTACTTGGCGCGGGTGGCTGCCTTTGGGTCTTGGGGGCCCTTGGGCGGTGACACCGGCTCCTACGCTACTCTAGGCTCAGGGCTCATTGCCCGATCCAGAAGATGACGGTAGCGGCGATGCAGATGGCCGAGAAGCATGTGTGTGCGCATCGGTCGTGGCGGGTTGCGATGCGGCGCCAGTCCTTCA
>NZ_QKYU01000047.1 GCF_003253705.1 Humitalea rosea | reverse complement strand
CATCTCTACGCCCAGCGCCACCTGATCGAATGCTGCTTCAGCAAGCTCAAACAGTTTCGCCGCGTGGCAACCCGCTACGAGAAAACCGCCAGGAATTACCTCAGCGTCGTTATCCTCGCCGCAACCATCCTTTGGCTGAGATAAGTGTCCACACCACCTAGCCCGCCTTATTCACCGCGGGCTGCAAAACCGGCTGGCGGATGTAGCGTAAGCGGCTGATTATATTTACGGAATTGGGTGCCGAGACCAAGCCGTAGCCCAATCGGAGCGCGCCACACCCGCCATGGACGACGATATGACCGAGCCGTTCGGCTTTCCAGCGGTCGTCCGCAAGAAGCTGACGGTGGCTTTCGACGGCGGACGGCTGACCTCGGATGGCGGCGTGCTGCTGCTCGCTGCCGCCGAGCGCCGCCTCGGCATCTGCGACCGGCTTGCGGCCCTCATCGCCGACCCGCTACCGCGCCCGGTCGTGGTCGCGGGAGCGCCGTGTGGTGGCCCGGATCGAGGCCACCACCAAGGGCCTCGACATCCGCTTTGTGGTGACCAGTTCCGCCCAGGGCAGCGCCGAATGGGTCTACGACAGCCTCTACTGCGCGCGTGGCCAGGCCGAGAACCTGATCAAGCTGCACAAGACCCAACTGGCATCCGACCGCACCTCGTGCCGCTGGCCAACCAGTGCCGCCTCGTCCTGCACACCGCCGCCTACTGGCTGATGCTGAGCTTGCGCGAGCGCATCCCGAAGCCGCACCCGCTGGCCAGCGCCGAGTTCAGCACGATCCGGCTGAACCTGCTGAAGATCGCAGGCCGCGTCATCGAGACCGCCAGCCGCGTCCGCATCGCCTTCGCCGCTGCCTGCCCCAACGCCGCGCTGTTCCGCGGCATCGCGCGCAGCTTTCACCCAGCCGGGCCATGACCGGCGGGGCCAATGCCCCGCCCACATCACACGACATCAACCCCCAACGCCGCACACCACGAAGCCGACCCACCCGAACCGCCGGGCAATATCGCTCGCCCGACACCTCGTCCGACCCATCGGCGATGTTGTCGACCACCTCGATGAATAGGAGGGGCTAGGGGGACAGGTTATTGGCTTTCCTAAGCAAGCACAATATAGGGGCGTAGCCGCAGCGGCGCATGCGGTTCGCGGCTGATTTGCGCCCAAAAAGAGCAGCGAGGGTCCCCCGATGCGTCGGGCTAGTGGCGTGGGCCTGCCTCCCGCCGTCATTGGCGCAAGGCTGCGCTCTAAATCCATTACCGCCAGAATCGAGGTTTGAGCATGGCCATAGATATGAGCGCCTGGCATACAGAGAGCGAAGTCCTGATCGGTGCGGATCAGGAACTGTATCTCGCCGGCGGCAACCATGGCGTGCTTCGCTTCGCGACCGGCGAGGTCGTCATCCGCGATGATTCCATTGCTAACATGCAGGCCAACCTACAGGGCCGGCGCGAAGCCGCGGCTAGGGGCGGCTTCGCCTTCGCGCACATGATCGCCCCCGAGAAATACCGGGTCGTGACCGACGCCTTCCCGCTTGCCAGCACCGGCAGCCTCGCACGGCAATACGCGGATGGTGGCTGCGTCGGCGTGATCGACCCGGTCGCGGAGATGCGCGCCGAGACCGAGGGGCGCACCTATTACCGCACGGACACGCATTGGGCGCCGCACGGCAAGATCATCGCGGCCCGACTGGTCGCCCTTGCCGGCGAACGCGATCCCGCGGATGTCGCTGCGGCCGAGCAGGCAATGCGCAACTGCCTAGCCCCGGCCCCGCAGGCGTTTTGCGGCGACCTCGGGCGCAAGCTCGATCCCAAGCAAGACGAACCGACCGTTATCATTCGCGTGCCGCACGCCATTCGCACCTTCGAAAACGGGCTGCCGCATGATTACCAGCGGCCGGTCAATGACGGCCGGCTAGTCCTAACCGAAAGCGACGCACCGACCGCGCGCGGCACGCTGCTGATCTTCGGTGACAGTTAGCTGCAGAACTCGCTATCGGCCCTGTCCTTCTTCTTCCAGCGCATCCTGTTCTGCCGCACCCGCTGGTTCCACGAGGAGATGGTGGTCATGGCGCGGCCAGATGTCGTCGTGACGCAGCAGGCCGAGCGCTACCTCAGCTACGTATCGCCCGACACCGGCGCGCCGCCCTTCCTGCTGATGGCGCAGATGCTGGGCCGCACGCCGTCGCCCTCGCAGGCCGAAGCGCTGGCGCTCGCTCGCGCCTTGTCGGGTGAGCGCGAACTGGACCTGCGACCGTTTGCGCGCTTGCTGCCGCCTTCGCCCCCCGCCCCCACGCAACTTACGAGGGGCGTCGGCTGAGTTACACATCACAAAAATTGGAGTGCGCCTTCCGGTTTGCATCGGGAGCTCCGCCGTTCGCGACATTGATCAAACGGTGTTAACAGGCCACACTGGGAGGCGTCGAGATTGGGTAGGACGCGGTGTATTATTGTTGCGCTTGCAGGCAGCAGATTCAGAGCGACTTGGCCGCGGTTCACGGCACGAAGCACGCTCTTTCCCATCTACCTCGACGCATCTTCAGGAGGCATATATGCGATTCGCGATCGTGGGAGCCGGCTGGTACGGCTGCCACCTGGCAATGGCGCTCGATGCTTTGGGCATGGAGGTGCAGGTGTTCGAGCAACACAGCCGGCCATTCCACGAGGCATCGGGCAACAACCAGTTCCGGCTGCATCAGGGGTTCCACTATCCGCGGCACCATGGCACGCGGATGCAGTCGCGCGATGGCTTCCTGCGTTTCGTCGAACGCTACCCGAGCCTGTCCGGCCCGATCCGCCATAATATTTACGCTGTGCCGACCTATGACAGTTCGATGGATTTTTCGACTTATCGCCTGATCATGACGGCAACAGGCGTTGAATTTTCCGAACTCGGCACCTCACCCGTGACGCTTCAGCATGTCTCAGGCACGCTGGCGACTCAGGAGCGCGTGCTAATGATGAGCCGAGCGCGGGACTATTTCCAGCGCAAGCTCGGCACACGACTGGTGCTTAGCCATCGTGTCGGGCGCGTCGAGGAGACGGCCGGGCACGTCATGGTGGACGGCAAGATTTTTGATTTCATGATCGATGCGACCTGGGGCCACCTCACGCAGCCGGCGATCGAGGTCTTCTACGAGCCGACGATGTTGCTCTACTACGAAGGCCCAGTGGACTTCCCGGCGATCACGCTGGTCGATGGCCCGCTTTGTTCCGTCTATCCGACCGAGGATCCGCAGATCTACACGCTCTCCTCCGTCGCGCACACGCCGCTTGGACAGTATGCGACATCGGGCGAGGCGCGTGCGCGCCTGGCGGAGGTGAATGGCGCGATGGTTCAGGCCAAGGTCCAGGAGATGGAAGCGCAGATCAGCCACTACTTTCCCGCCTTCCGCGACGTCTTCAGCTTCGTGGGACCGCAGCTCGCCATCAAGACGAAGCCGGTCGGCAACCATGACGACCGCTCATGTTCCATCGCGCGCCACGGCCGCATCTTCACCGTAATGTCCGGCAAGGTGGACACCATTTTCACCGCGACCGAGCGTGTCCTATCTTTGCTGGAGATGACGGTGTCCGCCAGCGGGGAGACAGAGACCACGCTGCGCGATGACATCGTCACGATTGTCGCCTGAGATCCGGCGACCTTGAGGAGTTCCAAGGTATGAGCGGCATGACGACCTATGACTGGCTTCAGCTTGCTGAGGTGCCGCGCAGATTCGTGATCCGCGCGCCTGGCGGTAACGTTACCCTGACGATGCCGGGCGGGTCGGACGTCGTGATGGGTCAGTTCGCGCCCTGGGAAGCCGGAGTGCTGGCGGTGGACGACTGGTTCCTGATCCAGGTAAAAAATCCGACGGGATCGCATGCAGTTTGGCTGGCGGACGCTGCGGGCTGTGTCCAGACCTACAATGTCATGGCACTGCGCCACCATTCCGCCTCCGCGGCAGATCAGGCGCTGGCGGATCGCATCGCGGACAAGCTGCGGTCCTTCATCGTCGCAATCTTCACCAACAATGATTTCGCGTTCGGCCGGCCATGGCAGATCCTGCGACTGCTCGGTGAACGGACGGTCAGAAGCCTGGCGCGGATCATGCCGAAGCATGGCCTGATCCGGCAGCACGTCGATGTCACGGACCTTGCGGCGACACCGATCCCGGTCAGTGCAACCACCACCCTGGATGCTGCCGCCGCGGCGCGCGCGCTGGATGTGGATTGGGCGTCCCACGTCATCGACGCCGTGGAAAGGGGGGCGTTGCGCTGGCCGGCCATCAGCCAGCCTGGCGATGTGGACGACGTCGTCTCGATCCCCATCCATAATCGGTTCATTGTGCTGCGCTGTACCGAAAGGAAGCAGAACCTGGTCTGGTATGTCCTGGTATCCCTGGCGAACGGCAAGCAGATGAAGTCTTTGGGGCTGTTTTTTCCGACGACAGGCGCCCTGGTCACCCGCGACTATCAGAACATGCGGCAAGACGCCCGCAGCGACCTGGAATTTTTCCTCGGCCAATTGTTTCGGCGCTTCTGGGACACAGCGCGGGCGCTAGCGGCGACGCAGAACGCGGCCAAGGTCGGGTTCGCGCTGATTTTGCGCCCGCCTGAAAAAGCGCACCTCGGTCATTACATATGTAACGACATGTCCATCGTCGATCGTCTGGTGCACGAGGTGTCCGATCAAGCGCCTGCACTTAAGCGCGTCTATGTGCTCGGAAGTTCCCAGGGCCTGGAGTTTTACGGGCCGTTGGAGAACATCTTTCCCGAACTTGAGGGCCGGATCGACCGTGCCCACGCGACGATAGTCGATGCCGGGGCGGATGCATTGGCAAACCGGCTTCAGCCCTTGGTGGTGCAGGAAAACTTCGTGACCAACCGGGTGCGACAGCGCCTCCTGCAGGCTGCCAATCTCGACCCCAACGTCTCGTTCATCAAGAAAATGGAGCGCGATGTTTATGCCGGCGGCAAGCATGTCGATGAGTTGCTGCCGAAACGGTTCATCGTGCTGGGTCTTCGCTTGCAAGACAGGACGCTGCCGGACCTCACGGCGTTCTACTGCTTGCTGATGGAGCGCCTGCTGGCGGTGGACCCGGATCTGGGCTTTGTGATCGACGGGCTGAACACCCCGGGGGGGGGACGTCGGGGCGAGGCGTTCCGCAGTTTCACCGCGTCCGACCCGGCCCGGCTGCTGCTGACGCGGGAGGACGAAGCGGTCGAACGTATCCGCCGGCACTTCGAATCCCGGAACGTTCGCATCGTCGATTGCGTCGGCTCTTCGATGTGCGTGAACCTGTTCTGGATCGCCCGTGCCTGCATGTTCGTGGCGCCGCATGGCGGCGGGCTCGCGAAATACCGTTGGGCCGCCAACCTGCCCGGCTATGTCCTGACCTCGGCGATCAACCTGCGCCACTCGGGCAATCTGCGGATCTACGACGGCGTGAATATCCAGGAGGATCCGGCCGCCATCGCGTTCACCGAAACCGACGAGGTGAAGGATCTGTTCAGTGCGGGGATGACATACGATCATTCGGGTCGCAGCATCGAGCCGTGGCCGGGCGGCTTCAGCAGCGTCAACTTCGAAATTGATCGAGAACGAGTGCTCATGAAGATCATCGCCTTTTTCGACGCAATCCAGAAAGATGGCGGGACCAGTTGGGCCGCTGCCGCCTTGCCATGCCTGACCGATGCGGAGCCCGTGGCGTGAACGCGCTGATCGGCCATACCGGCTTCGTAGACTCGAACCTCGCCGTCACCGGGGCATTCGATGCATTGTTCAATTCCCGCAACATCGGCGACATCCGCAGCCGCAGCTTCGGCCGCGTCGTCTGCGCCGGCGTGTCGGCCAAGAAGTGGCTCGCCAACAAGGAGCCTGAGGCGGACCGGGCAGCCATCCGCGCGCTGACCGACCAGCTCGCGACGGTGCGCGCCGAACGTTTCGTGCTGATCTCGACTGTGGATGTCTACGCGAACTCGGCCGGCGCCGATGAGGCGGTGATACCGGGGCGCGCCGGTCTGCACCCCTATGGGCTGCACCGTCTCGAACTCGAGGATTTCGTCACCGCCCGGTTTCCCGGCGCCCTCGTGCTGCGGCTGCCGGCGCTGTTCGGGCCGGGCCTGCGAAAGAACGTGCTGTATGACCTGCTGCACGACAACATGCTCGAAGCGATCAACCCCGCCGCCGCCTTCCAGTGGTATCCGGTGCCGCGCCTGGCCGGCGACATCGACAAAGCGGAAGCGGCGGGGCTGCGCCTGGCGCATCTGGCGACCGAGCCATTGCCGACGCGGGAGATCCTGGAGCGCTTTTTCCCTGACAAGCACGTCGGCGCGGCAGCCGCCGCACCGCTCTACGACCTGCGCACCAGCCAGGCCGAGGTACTCGGCGGGCGCGGCGGCTATGTGCTGGATCGCGCGCAGGTGCTCGACGAGATCGGCCGGTTCGTGGCTGCCGAGCGCAGCCAGGACACTGCCATGGCCACACCATGACCGCCAGCGGATTGGCGGTTTCCAACCTCGCCTGGCCAGCCGATGCACTGGAGGAGGCCCTGGCGCTCCTGGCGCTTGGTGGCGCGCGGGGTGTGGAGGTGGCGCCGACCCGCATCAATGCCTGGGATGCCTTGGAGGCGTCGGATTTGCGCGACTACCGGGCCCGGCTGGTGGCGCACGGGCTCCACGCCTCCTCGCTGCAAGCGATTTTCTTCGGCGTCCCCCAGGCTCAGCTATTGGGTGATGCCGCGGGCTTCGACGCCATGGCGGCGCATTTTGGCCGTATCGGTATGGCGGCGCAGGCCTTGGACGTTTCGGTGGCCTGCCGCAGCACTGGACCTGGCCGCGGAGCGGTTGCGCCGTCTGGCGCCCCTTGCCGCCGACGTCGGGCTGGTATTGGCCATGGAACCGGTGCCCGACGCCTATGGGTCCGACTTCCTTCTGACGTGGCAGGAGGCGCTGGCACTGGTGCGGCAGGTGGATCACCCAGCGGTGCGGCTGCATCTCGACACGGCCTGCGTGGCGCTCGGCGGCGGAGACATTGCGCAAGCGGTGGCGGAGGGTGCGAAGGAACTCACGCATTTCCATGCGGCACAGCCCAAGCTTACGGATTTCTCGGCGCCGATCGAGGGTCATGTTCGCGCGGGCGAGATGCTTGTACAGGTAAATTATCAGGGATGGGTGGCGATCGAGATGTTGGAGCAGACGGATTGGCGGTCGGCACTTCGGGGCGCAGTCGCCGTCGTGTCTGACGCATATTCCGGGGTTGCGGCTCGATGATACCCCGTTATGCCGTCGTCTGTGGTCTCCTGCGCTTCCCGCTTGAAACGGCGTTGACGCTGCAGAAGTTGTTTCGGCTTCGGGCTGATGGATTGTTGGACGGCATCGTTCTCTCGACCTGGACACCGGAGGTCGAACGGGAAGTCGAGTTTGTCACATGGGCGCGTGTCAGAGACGTCATCGTCGTGCATAGCCATGAGCATGCGGACCGTGGCCCGACCATGCTTTATACCCAGGCCCGCGCCGTGTGGCTGGGGTTGCAGGCGGTGCCGGAACGCGCGGATGTGTTAAAACTCCGTACTGACAAGACGGAGGACAAGATCAACAATTTTATCCCCCTGCTTGCCGAGGGCACGGCTGGGGCGGTTTTTGAACCAGGTCCCCATGCCGCCTATAGCCGAAAAGTCGCTGTGCTGTGGCCACAATTCGGACGGCCCTTCTATTTTGGAGACCAGGCTCACTACTCCACGCGCAAGGATGCAGCCGCCGCACTCAACTTTGACGCCCGCTTCCATTTGACAATGGAAGGCTTGAATCCAGAAACAAAATGGTGGATTCGGCCGATATGCGAGCGGTTCCGTTTCTGGCGCGAGTATTTTCACAACGTTAATCAAATGTACGCGCCGGATTTTATTCGCGCCGCCTTGGCAATGCCGGGGGCGCCAGCTGTTCCCACCGTGATCTATGACACCATCGCAGCCACGCTGCGTGGTATGGCGGATGGGTTTCTGTTCACGGTTCGCAATCCCCTGGTGGGTGATGCAGGCTCCCAGCGCTTCCGGTACAGCGCGCTTTTCGAAAAACCCCTCCTTTCGAACCCCTTCTCATATGAGGGGGTCGCGGCGGGACGAAAGACCGTGTCGCTGCGGGATGCGGCAAGTTTGCCAACCCTCGTCGCGGGCGATGTTGACCCTTGCCCCGTGGCTGAGGGCGTGAAAGCAGCCCTGTCTCGGCAGGAGCAAGGTCCCCCGCCCGGCTTCGATGCCGAAGGCTTCCGCGAATGGGTCGACGCCTGTGAAAACGTCCCGCGCGCCGGCCCAATTTACAACCGCCCGTTCATTGTGATGCCGGAACTCAACGGCGGCGGTGAAGAAGACGATCGTTTCATGGTCAATCTTGTGGGCCGCGCGGCGGGCGGCGCCTCCGAAGAGGCCGGCCGTGACTTGCTTGTGCGTCTTAAGGCTCAGCTGGCGCCTCAGGTGCCCGTGTCCCGCGCCTTGTTCCGCGCAGCCCTTGATCTTGAGCGGTCGGGTGGCCCCCCGGAGGTGGTCAATGCTGCGATCGCCATGGCAGCGCAGCAGAAGATAAATGAAGCCGCCGTCGAATTCGCGATCCGAGCCGTCGAACGCGCGCTGCATGTGGATGCGGAGCTGGCGGAACGGCTGCTGCAGCAGACCTGCAGCCGCGGCATAGCACCCGCACTCGTTCTCAGAGCGTTGCTCGGCGCCCGCCGCACCGGCGGCGGTTCGCGAGCCGTGGAGGAGGACATGACTGCCGCGCGTGCGCTTGAGTCGCTGGACGCCGCGTTTCTGGATGCAGCACAAGCGGGCCAAAGCGTCCGGACCGACACGGAGGGCCTTGAGGCGTTTGCGCGGGACAGAGGGGCCGCGCCCGCCTATATCCTCGACTTCAGACGGCGGATGGCCAGGCTCATCTCCGCCGGCGCGTTGGGAACGGAAAGCATACCGTCCCGCTGAGGCACGCCGCCCGCGGCGATGGTTCATACCAACTCCCGTGGCCCCTGACGCACAATGGGGATTCCCCGACGCGGGGCTGATGTGATTCAAGCCGGTGATCCTCGGAGGCTCACCATGCCACCCCCCATTGCCCTTCGTGTCGACTTCAACGCCGCCGAACTTCGCCGCCTGGCGCGGCGTAGCAAGGACGCGGCCCAGGCCCGCCGCCTGCTGGCTCTTGCGGCGATCTATGACGGCGGCACGCGGTCGGAGGCGGCGCTGATCAGCAACGTCACCCTGCAAATCGTCAGGGACTGGGTGGTGCGGTTCAACGCCGAAGGGCCGGCGGGGCTGATCGACCGCCGCGCGCCGGGCCCGACGCCGCTGTTGACCGACACACACCGCCAGGCGCTGGCAGCCCAGATCGACCGCGGGCCGATCCCTGCGATCCACGATGTGGTGCGCTGGCGGCTGTGCGATCTCGGCCAATGGCTGTGGGACACGTTCCGCGTTTCGGTCTCGATGCAGACGCTGAGCCGGGAACTACGCGCCTTGGGCTATCGCAAGCTCTCGGCCCGGCCGAAGCATCACGCCCAGGCGATCGGCGCCATCGAGACATTTAAAAAAACTTCCCCGCCACGCTGGCGGGCATCGCGCGCGAGCAGGACATCAGCCTCGACGCGGTAGAAATCTGCTTCGCCGACGAGGCCCGCATCGGCCAGAAGAACAGCATCACCCGCCGATGGGCGCGGCGTGGGACCAGGCCCTCTGCGCCGCAGGACCAGCGCTATGCTTCGACCTACATCTTCGGCGCTGTCTGCCCGCGCGAGGGGTCTGGCGCTGCCCTGGTCCTGCCCTTCTGCAACACCGCGGTGATGAACCTGCATCTGGCCGAGATCAGCACCAACGTCACGGCGGGCAAGCACGCCGTGCTGCTGCTCGATCAGGCCGGCTGGCACCTCTCCGGCGATGTCGAAGTGCCGGACAACATCTCCCTACTGCCGTTGCCGCCGAAATGTCCGGAACTGAACGTGATGGAGAACGTCTGGCAGTTCATGCGCGACAACTGGCTTTCCAACCGGGTCTTCCAGAACCATGACGACATCGTCGCTCACTGCTGCCACCACTGGAACCGCCTCATCGATCAGCCATGGCGCATCATGTCCATCGGTCTGCGCGATTGGGCTCATCGGTTCTGATCAATGGGAGTTGGTATCAATCCAGCCGGGTTGCGAAGACGCAGCTCGACGACGCCTGATGCGCATGGCGCAGCGGGCGGAAGCTGTGCTGCCGTTCCGACCAGGCGGTCCGGCCGACATGGAAGGCGAAGCCCTGCTCAGCCAAGGCGTTCAGCACCGGCAGCAGCGTGCCCCCCGCGGGCTCGCGTGCGGCCATGTGGCATTCGACGAAGATGAAGCGGCAACGCCGCAGCAGATTGCTCGCCTCCGGTAGCGCTTCCGCCTCCGCGCCCTCGATGTCCACCTTCAGCAGATCGATCTCCGGCTCCGCTTCCAGGATGGCCGAGAGCGGGACGACACCGACCCGAATACCGCTCCCGCCCATGTCAGTCCCGCCCAGGCGGCCGGCCATTGAAGCATCGGATCTTGTCTGGAACATGTCCTGACGGACGCTGCCGCCCACCGCGGCCTGGTGCAGTTGCACATCGGAAAAGGCGCTGCGCCCGACATTGACCTCCAGGCAGGCGAACATGGCGGGGTTCGGTTCGAAGGCGATGATGCGGGCGGTCGGGTGGCGGCGCTTCACGAAATAGGTTGCAAGACCGATATTCGCTCCGCAATCGATGAAGACCGGCACAGCCGGCAATGGCGGTGGGATGAAATACTCCTCCCGCACCATGATCTCATCCAGCATGACGCGCAGGCTGCGGCGATCGTGGAAGCGCCAGCGTCGGTTGAAGACCAGGTCATGGCCCTCGCACACGGCGTCGAGCGTGACCTCCCAGGCGTCCCAGTCCTGCGCCAGCATCGCTTCGCGCAACCGATCGACCAGATCGCCCTGCAAGGCTTCCGGAATGAAAAGGTCGAGCGCCTGGACGATACGGGCGAACTCCGCCGCCCGCGGCGCCTGGCTCAGGCTCTGCTCCGCCAGGAACTCGCGCAGTTCAGACATCCCGTTACAGCTCATTCTCGATGCGCGTGCGCGGAATGGTTTCGGCAGCGAGCGATTGGCGGGAGACGACCTGAAGCTTGATGCCCTTGCCGTTCAGCCAGCCCTGCCAATCGGCCGAGACGGCGGCGCAGTCGGCCACTTCCTCGGGGATGATCCGCGGGCGGTTGTAAACCACGCCACGGTCATGAAGGAATCGGTTGCGCTCGGCGATGTCTTCGATGTCGCGCGATTCGCGGATGAACCGCACCACCTCGGGCGAGGCGTGTCGTAGAAATGCGGCATCTGCGGCGAATTATGAACCCCGACATCCCAGCCGAGGGTGACGACGGAATCCACCTTGAAGTGCTCCGCCAGATAGAACCCGACCTCATACAACACGCCTGGTCCCCAGGGCCGGTCTAGCATTACAGTTGCGTATTCCTGCGTCTTCTGAATCACTGGGCAACCATGATTCGGGAGGTCATGGATGTCTGGCGCATCGATCGAGACGACGCTGGAGCTTTGGGCGACCTCGCTGCGTGACATCAAGGCGCGGATGCGGCCCTTGTTCACGCAAGGTCGGGTAGCAGCCTCGGCGGGCCTGTTCCTGGACGGGCTGCTGGGCGATGAGCGGCGCAAAACCGGATGGATGCGCGCGGAGGCTGCGGGCGATCCTGGCCCGTGGCGTCAGCAGGCCATCCTGGGCCGTGGCCGTTGGGATGCGGACGCCTTGCGCGACCTCGTGCGGGACTATGTCGTCAAGAAGCTGGCGGCGGATGATGCTGTTCTGGTCATCGATGAGACCGGATTTCTCAAGCAGGGCCGCGCATCTTGTGGCGTGGGGCGGCAATACACCGGCTCGGCGGGCAAGATCACCAATTGCCAGATCGGCGTGTTCGCGGCCCTTGTCTCGCGGCACGGCCACGCCTTCATCGACCGTGCGCTGTATCTGCCCAAGGCCTGGACCGACGACAAGGCGCGGATGGCGGCGGCCCATGTGCCGCAGGCCACGGGTTTCGCGACCAAACCCGGACTTGCCGTCAGCATGATCAAACGCGCGGTTGCGGCAAAGGTGCCCTTCGCCCGGGGCTCGCGGCCGACAGCGTCTACGGCGTCGGCGATGTGGAGATGGCTCTGCGCCGCGCGGGCAAGGGCTACGTGCTGGGCGTCAATGCCAACCACCAGTTTCGATCCTGGCTGGACAAGCCGCCGGTTGCCGGCACGGCGGCACAGATCGCGGGCTCTGTCGATCCGTCAGGATGGCAGCGGCTGTCGGCGGGTGACGGCACGAAGGGCGCCTGTGAGCACGACTGGGTTTATCGGGGTTGGCTGATCTCGACGCCGACGAATACGATGTCGCAGACGCAGGCCTGTGGACGCGCGGCCTGCTGATCCGCCGCAACATCGCCGATCAGGAGCTGGCGTTCTTCTCGACCTGGTGCCCGGCTGGCACCGGCATCGCGACCTTGGTCAAGGTCGAGGGCTGCCGCTGGGCCATCGAGGACAGCTTTGAGGCCGCGAAGAACGAGTTGGGGCTCGACCACAACGAAACCCGCTCCTGGCATGGCTGGCATCGCCACGTCTCGCTCGTCATGCTGGCCTTTGCGATGATGGCTGCCATTCGGCATCGCGCGAACGCCGCGACGCCCCCAAAAACACACCGAAGGATGAGGACGCTGTCGCGCCTGCGCTGATCCGCTGGTCGGTCCAGGAGATTCGACGCATCGCCGTCAGGCTGGCGCAGCGAAGCATGCGACCTGCCCACATCATTGCGTGGTCGCTATGGCGAAGGGCGCATCAAGCCGTGGCACACACTTCCCACTTCAAGGTAAAAAGGCAACTGTAATGCTAGATGGTGTGGACTCTAGGGATTCCCGAAAGGTGCGGAGCGTGATTCAAGGCTGCCTTTGGGGAGGCGGCCTTGGGCGTGTTGGACAGATTGGTGTTGAGCGAGGCGGCTTGGGAACGGATGGCGCCGCTGATCATCGGCCGGCCGGATCAGAAGGGCTCGACGGGGCGCGACAACCGCATGTTTGTCGAAGGCGTGCTGTGGATCGTGCG
>NZ_QKYU01000046.1 GCF_003253705.1 Humitalea rosea | reverse complement strand
CCGGTACAGCCGGCGCCTTCGCCTTCGCCTTCGCCACCCCCGGCCCCGCCGCGGCCGGCAGTCGTCGCGCCACCCATTCCGGAGCCGCTGCCCACGCCATCCGCGGGCGGCAGCAGCTTCCACAACGCGCGCACCGCCAACGAGATGCTCAAGGCGCAGGAGCGCAAGCTCCGGCTCGATGAGCGACGCGGCCAGCTGGTCGAGAAGGCGCGCGCGCTCATGCTGCCCCGCAGGACAGGACCCACCCCCCGATGATGTCGATGCGCGAAGGGTGGCACATGGTGTTCTCCCTGTGTTGTGCGGGCGCGGATCGGCGCCCGCTGGCCTGGCGAGGCCGCGGGCTGCTAGAGGTGTCGCGGAAATGGGCATGCCGCGAGGCCTGGCTAGGAACGCATCCGCGAGCCGCTGGACACGAGTGATGGACGACACGATGCCGACGCAGGGCCCCATGGCGAAGGTGACCATGGACCCGCCCCGGCAGGCCGGCACCTCCGACAGCAGCCTGGAACGCATGCTGGGCCTGCTCGACCTTTTCACCGAGGAGCGCCCGAGTTGGTCGGTCGAGGAGATCTGCGACCACCTCTCGATGTCCCAGGCCACCGGCTACCGCTATCTGAAGCTGCTGTCGTGCACCGGACTGCTGGCACCGGCCGAGGGCGGCTGTTTCAGCCTCGGCCCGCGCATCGCCCAGCTGGATCGCCAGATGCGCCGCACCGACCCGCTGCTGCGCCACGGCGTGCCGGTGATCGAGCGCGCGCGGCCCGCGCTGCACGGGATGTTCCTGCTGTCGCGCCACTACGGCGACCATGTGCTCTGCGTGCACCAGGACATGACCGACCCGACCCTGTGCACCAGCATGGAGCGCGGCCGCCCGATGGAGCTGTTCCGCGGCGCCGCGCCGCGCGTCGTCCTCGCCTTCCTGCCGACCTACCAGCTTCGCACGCTGATGCAGCGCCACCCCGACCGCATCCGGGCGGCGGGGCTCGGCGCCAACTGGGCCGAATTCCGCGCCAGGCTGAAGACCGTGCGCAAGGAGGGGATCTGCATCGCGATCTCGGAGGTGGATGAGGGCATGGTCGGGGTCGCGGCGCCGATCTTCCGCGCGCCCGGCGCGGTGGTGGGAGCCATCTCCCTCGCCCAGAGCGAGGAGCAGTTCCGCAAGGAGGACCCCACGCGGCTGCGCGCCCTGGCGCAGCGCATCGCGCGGGAAATCTCCGACGGCTTTCTGCACGGCGTCCACCAACCGCCCCACCTTCACCCAAACGGCAGCCCGACGTAGTTCTCGGCCAGCGAGGTCGCGGCGGCGACCGTGCCCGTGACCAGTTCGAGCTCGGCCATCTGGCGCCGCTCGTCGAAGGCGCTGTCGGTCTCCGAGCGATGCAGCATCGAGGTCATCCACCAGGAGAAATGCTGCGCCCGCCAGACGCGCCGCTGGGCGGTGGTGGAATAGCGGTCCAGCAGGAACACGTCGCTGGCCGCGAGGTTCAGCCCCTTGGCGCCGGTCGGCGGCACCGTATGCGCGGCATCGCCCGCCAGGAACAGCCTTCCGTGTTGCATCGGTTCGCAGACATAGCTGCGCATGGGCGCGATGTTGCGCTGGAAGATCTCGCCCTCGATCAGGCGGAATCCGTCCTCGCCCGCGACACGGGCCTGCAGCTCCGCCCAGATGCGGTCGGACCAGTTCTCGACCTTGTCGTTGGGGTCGCATTGGAAATACATCCGCTGCACCTCCGGCGTGCGGTTGCTGATGAGCGCGAAGCCGAGGTCGTGCCGCGCATAGATCAGCTCCTCGGAGGAAGGCAGCGCGTTGCATAGGATGCCGAACCAGCCGAAGGGATAGACGCGCTGATAGTCCCGGCGCAGCCCGTCGGGAATCGCGGCGCGGCCGACGCCATAGGCGCCGTCGGCCCCCACGATGAAGTCGCAGTCCAGCCCGGCTTGCATGCCATCGGCGCCGGCGAAGCGGATGACCGGCTGCCTGCCGTCGAGCCCGTCGACCGCGGTGACCTTGGTGCCGAACAGGATTTCCCCGCCCACGGCCATCCGCGCGGCGATCAGGTCCTTCAGCACCTCGTGCTGCGGGTAGAGGGTGGTGACGCGGCCGCCGGCCAGCCCCTTGAAGTCGATGCGGTGGTTGCGACCATCGGCTTCAGCCGCTCGCCCACGCCGCTGTCCACCATCAGATCCACGGTGCTCTGTTCGAGGATGCCGGCGCGGATCGTGGCCTCGATGGCTTCACGGTGGCGGCTTTCGATGACGATGGAGTCGATGCCCCGGAGATGGAGCAGATGCGCGAGCAGCAGGCCCGCCGGGCCCGCGCCGATGATCCCGACCTGTGTGCGCATCCTTTGGTTTCCTCCTGAATCGGGTGGGACCGGAGCGGCGTCGGCCGCGATGGTATTGACAGATCAACATGCGGCCCGGCGCAACGCCCCTTCGGCCGGAATTGTTCTGAAGCAGGGGATCGGCCCGACCGGACCGATCCTGCCCCGGGCCGCGCCTGGCCGACGGTCACGTGTCAGACGTCCAGGAACACCGTTTCGGCCCGCCCGTCGCCTTCGCCCTGGAGCCGGATGTCGAACTGCCAGACCCCATCGCCGGCCTCACGCGCCAGCAGGGTGTCGCGTCGCGCCGGATCCTCGATCGCGGCGAGCAGCGGGTCGGTGTCGTTCAGCGCCTCGCCGGCGAAATAGGCGCGGGTGACGAGCGGCTTGAGCAGGCCGCGCGCCAGCAGCGTGATCGCGATATGCGGCGCCTGGCGGGCATCGCCGCGGCCAGGCACCGGCCCCGGCTTGAGCGTCGTGAAGCTGTACCGCCCCTGCGCATCGGTGGCGGCGCGGCCCCAGCCGAGGAAGTCGTCGCTGGCCGGCGGATCGGCCTGCCAGACCTCGACGCAGCCATCGGCGACCGGGGCGCCATCGCCATCGGTGACGACACCGGTCAGGGTGATGCGCGCCGCCCCTTCCGGCACGGGTCCGAAGCGGGTCAGGTCGTCCCAGCCCTTCTCCTCGAGCAGGTGCCAATAGGGGCCAATGGTCTGGCTCGCGGTGGCGGTCGGCATGTCAGCGGTGCTCCCCATCCTCGAAGGGCGTGGCGCCGCGGCCACGCAGCACGATGTCGAAACGATAGCCGAGCGCGTATTCGGGCTGCGTGGTCTCCAGGTCGAAGCTGGAGATCAGGCGGTCCCGCGCCGCCGCATCGGGGATGCTGTTGAAGATCGGGTCGAGCGGCAGCAGCGGATCGCCCGGGAAGTACATCTGGGTGACCAGGCGCTGCGCGAAGCCCTGGCCGAACAGCGAAAAATGGATGTGGTTCGGGCGCCAGGCATTGGCATGGTTCCGCCACGGATAGGCACCGGGCTTGATGGTGACGATGCGCCAGTTCCCCTGTTCGTCGGAGAAGACGCGGCCCACCCCCCGGAAATGCGGATCGAGCGGCGCATTGTGCTGATCGACCAGATGCGCATAGCGACCGGCGGCATTGGCCTGCCAGATCTCGAGCATGGTGTGGGGCACCGGGCGGCCATCCTCGTCCAGCACCCGGCCGTTGACGATGATGCGCTCGCCCTGCGCGGCACGGCCATCGGTCGCCGAGATATCCGCAAGGGCGGGAAAGCGGCTGGGGGTGAAGCAGGGACCGGTGGTCTCCGTCACCGTATGCGGGGCGGTGACGAGGGGGCGGGCCGGGTGGCGGGCGCGTGTGCTCAGATAGGCGGGCGCGTCATAGGGCGGCTGGGTGCCGGGGCTGAACGGGCGAAAGGGGATCGGGTCACGCGCAGCGTCATCCAAACGGCCAGACCGGGACATGATTTCCTCCGTTCCTTCTTCGTTGTGGGGCCTATAGCAGCGTAAAAATGATCCGCACAGTATGCGAAAATCAATTTTTCTGCCGGGCGGCCTTCGGGCTGGACCGCGGCCAGGGCGAGGGGGTGACACTCGGAGAAGGCAGAAAAATTCTCATATTGTGCCTTTGTGACCGACTCTGTTATGGTAATCTGAAGGGCGCAAAGCTGGAGGGAAACAATGGACGGCCAAAGCGACCTGCGCCGCGCCGATGCGGCTTGGCTCGATCTGCGTGACCGCCGCTGCGTGGTGACCGGTGCGGGCGGCGGGATCGGGCGGGCGATCGTCATGGCCCTGGCCGCGGCCGGGGCCGCTGTGGCGCTGCTCGACCGCGATTCCGGCGCCTGCGAGGCGGCCGCCGAGGCGGTGGCGGCAGGCGGCGCCAGGACCCTTGCGGTGCCCTGCGACGTCGCCGATCCGGCAAGCGTCGCCGCGGCCGCCGAAACCGTCGCCGTCCGGCTCGGCGGCTGCGAGATCCTGGTCAACAACGCCGGCATGCTGCGACCGGGGCCGCTCGCCGACCTCCCGCTCGGTGAATGGAACGCGATCCTCGCGGTGAACCTGACCGGCTACTTCCTCTGCGCGCAGGCCTTTGGCCGGCAGATGCTGGCGGGCGGCGGCGGCAGCATCGTCCATGTGGCCTCGATCGCCGGCAGCCATCCCCAGGGCCAGAGCGGCGCCTACAGCGTCAGGCAAGGCCGGGGTGGTGATGCTGTCGCGGCAGCTTGCGCTGGAATGGGGGCCTTCGGGCGTCCGCAGCAATGTCGTGAGCCCCGGGCTGATCCGCACGCCGCTCTCGGCGGATTTCTACGCCCGGCCGGGGGTCGCGGAGGCGCGCGCGGCGATGGTCCCGACCCGGCGCGTCGGCGCCCCCCCGGATGTGGCCGATGCCGTGGTCTGGCTCGCCAGCCCGCGCGCCAGCTACGTGAACGGCGACGAGATCACCGTCGATGGCGGACTCGGCCGTGTGCTCATGAGCCTGGTGCCGCGCCCGGGCTTCGAGGCGGCGACCTGAACATGGGCGGCATGGCCCCGGCCCGCCGCCCGAGCACCGACGACACCCGCCCGAGAAAGCGAGCCGCAGCATGCAAGACGATGTGACCCTGACCTGCGACCTTCTGGTGATCGGTTCGGGTGCCGGCGGGCTGTCCGCGGCGATCACCGCGCGCAAGGCCGGGCTGGATGTGCTGGTGGTCGAGAAGGATCCGGTGTTCGGCGGCACCACCGCGTTTTCCGGCGGCATCCTCTGGGTGCCGGGCAATCCGCAGGCCAGGGCCAAGGGCATCACCGATACCAAGGAGGCGATGCGCACCTACCTGCACCATGAGGCCGGCAACCATTATCGCGAGGACATCGTCGAGGCCTTCCTCGAAAATGGTCCGCGCATGCTCGAATTCTTCGGCGCCGAAACCGCGGTGCAATTCATCCCCTACGACTATCCCGACTACCATCCCGATGCGCCGGGCGGGATCGCCAAGGGCCGCTCGGTGGCGGCCGCCCCCTTCGACGGGCGCGAACTCGGCCCCGAGTTGAAGCGGCTGCGGCCGCCGCTGCGGACCATCACCTTCCTCGGCATGATGTTCAATTCCGCGAACAACGACCTGAAGCACTTCTTCAACATGACGCGCTCGCTGACCTCCGCGCTCTATGTCGCCAAGCGGCTCGGGCTGCATATGACGCATCTCGCGCGCTACGGGCGCGGCGTGCAGCTGACCAGCGGCAATGCACTGGCGGCGCGTCTCGCGAAATCGGCCTTCGACCTCGGCATCCCGATCCGCACCAGCACGCCCGCGAAGGATCTCTGGGTGGAGAACGGCCGCGTGGTGGGCGCGGTGGTGGAACAGGAGGGCAAGCCCGTCCGCATCGCCGCGCGCCGTGGCGTGATGCTCGCCGCCGGCGGCTTCGCCCGGGATGTCGCGCGGCTGGGGCGCGTCTATCCGCATGTGAAGCGCGGCGGCGAACATGTGACCCCGGTGCCCGAGGGCAATACCGGCGACGGCATCCGCATGGCCGAGGCGGTGGGCGGGCATTTCGAGGACAGCTTCCCCAATGCCGCCGCCTGGATGCCGGTCTCGAAGGTTCCGCTGGGCGATGGGAAGATCGGCGCCTTCCCGCATCTGGTGGACCGCTACAAGCCCGGCTTCATCGCGGTGAACCGCCAGGGCCGGCGCTTTGTCAACGAGAGCCATTCCTACCACGACTTCGGCGCCGCGATGATCCGCACCTGCGAAGGCGAGGCCGAAACCGCGGTCTGGCTGATCGCCGGCCATCGGACGGTGCGCAAATACGGGATGGGCTTCGCCAAGCCCGCGCCGATGCCGCTCGCGCTGTATCTGCGTAGCGGCTACCTGCAGCGGGCGGGGACCCTGCGCGGGCTTGCGGAAAAGATCGGCGTCGATGCCGCGGCGCTCGAAGCCACCGTGCAGCACTACAACATCGGCGCGGCCAAGGGCGAGGACCCGGAGTTCGGCCGCGGCAGCACCGCCTTCAACCGCTACCTCGGCGATGCCGACCACAGGCCCAATCCGAACGTCGGGCCGGTCACGCCCGGGCCGTATTATGCGCTGAAGCTGGTGATGGGCGACCTCGGCACCTTCGACGGGATACGCACCGATGCGCAAACGCGCGTGCTGGCCGCTTCGGGCGATCCGGTGCCGGGGCTTTACGCCGTCGGCAACGACATGGCCAGCATGATGGGCGGGGCCTATCCCGGCGCCGGCATCACGCTCGGGCCGATCATGACCTTCGGCTACATCGCAGGGCGCCATGTCGCCGGCCTCGCGGCCGATGGCACCGGCAGCGACAATGGTGCCGCCGCTGCCGCCTGACGGCATCCGCACCGAACAAAAAAACAAGGGAGAGAACAATGGCGATGAACGCAACGCGACGGGTCCTTTTGCAGGCGGGGGCCGCGGCCGTCACCCTGGGCGGGGGTGGCGCCCGCGCCCAGGCGGATGACACCATCCGCATCGGCGTGCTGACCGACCTCTCCGGCCCCTACAAGGATGGCCAGGGGCCGGTCAGCGTGGCCTGCGCCGAACAGGCCGCCGCCGAATTCACCGCCGCCAATCCGGGCATCAAGGTGGAGGTGCTGTCGGCCGATCACGCGAACCGGCCGGACACCGGGCTGTCGGTGCTTCGCCGCTGGCTCGACCAGCGCGGCGTGGACATCGTCACCGACATCGGCAACAGCGCCATCGCGATCGGCGCACGCAGCATCGTCATGGAGAAGGACAAGATCGCGCTGGTCACCAGCGCCGGGTCTTCCGATCTGACGGGAAAGCACTGCAGCCCCAACTCGATGCATTGGAGCTGGGATTCCTGGTGCCTGGCGAAATCCAATGGCACCGCCCTGGTCGAGGCCGGCGGCGACACCTGGTTCTTCGTCACGCCCGACTACGCCTTCGGCCATGCCGCGCAGGCCGACCTCACCGCCTTCGTGGAGAAGGCGGGCGGGCGGGTGCTCGGCGCCGTGAACTACCCCTTCCCGCAGACCACCGAATTCTCCTCCTTCCTGCTGCAGGCGCAATCCAGCCGCGCCAAGGTGGTCTGCTTCACCAATTCGGGGAATGATTTGGTCAACAGCCTGAAGCAGGCGCGCGAATTCGGCGTGAACCGCCGCGGCGTCCGGCTCGCGGCCGCCGTCGCCTATGTCACCGACGTGATCCCGATGGGGCTGGAGGTGGCGCAGGGGCTGACCGTCACCGAGACCTTCTACTGGGATCTGAACGACCGTACCCGCGCCTTCATGGCCCGCATCGCGCCGCGGCTGCCGCCGCAGAAATTCCCGAACATGAGCCAGGTCGGCAATTATTCGGGGGTGCTGCACTACCTCAAGGCGGTCAAGGAGATCGGCGTCGCCCGCGCCAAGGCCTCCGGGCGCGACGTCGTGGCGATGATGAAGCGCATGCCGACGGATGACGATTGTTTCGGTCCCGGCACGCTGCGCGCGGATGGGCGGAAGATCCACCCCTCCTATCTGTTCGAGGTGAAAAGCCCGCAGGAAAGCCGTGGCCCCGGCGATGTCTACAAGCTGCTGGCCACCACCCCGGCGGCGCAGGCCTTCCGCCCGCTCGCCGAAGGCGGCTGCGTGCTCGACCACAGCTGAGCGCCGGGGGGGCGTGGCGCCCCCCACGCTTCCGTCCAGGGCCGTTCTCCGGTAGCGCTGCGAGGAATTCCGCTCGCCGCGGCCCATGGAGACGCCCGCCGCATGTTTCCAACCTCCGCCAAGCCGGCCACCAAGCCGGGGAGGCTCGTCCTCAATCGCTATGTCCCCGGCCTGCTCACCTGGGTGTCGAACAAGATGTCGAGCGGTGCCTCGCGGGTCTACCGCGAGCGCTTCGATCTCGGCGTCACCGACTGGCGCGTGCTCGCCTATCTCGGCGTCGAGCCGACCGGGACCAATGCGGCCATCTGCCAACTGATCGGCCTGGACAAGGCCGCGGTCAGCCGAAGCGTCGCGATCCTGAAGAAAGGCGGCCTGGTCCGATCCCGGCCGGTGGCGGGACGCACCGTCGAGCTGACCATCACCGCCAAGGGCTGCCGCGTCTATGACCGCGTCCTGCGCCTCGCCCTGACCCGGGAGGAAACGATGCTGACCGGCTTCGACGCGGCGGAGCGGGAGTTGCTGATTCAGTTTCTGCACCGCGTCCTGGTCAATGTGACGGCCATGAATGCCGTCGACGTCACCGAAACCAACAGATGAATCACGATGGAGGAGCGTGGGCGCCGCAGCGAGATCCCGACTTTCGTGTTGACGTGACAACTTCCTGCCGCCAAGGTTTCCCTCAATGGGTTGATCAGGATCAATGACCTGATCGACCGCGGGAGGGAGCGATGCAATTCAGTGTCCTGTGCATGCCCGGATTGCGTCCGTGACGCTCGATGCCGATGCGGCGCTGCTGCTGGACATGCTCCGCGAGGCCGGCCGCCCCCCCTATCATGCGCTGTCGCCGATCGAGGCCCGCGCCGCGATGATCCAGGCGCGCGCCGCCATGGCACCGCCCCCCGCCGAGGTCGCGGAGATCCGCGACCTGCTTGCCCCCGGCCCGCATGGCCCGATCCCGCTTCGTCTCTACCGGGGCGTGGCGGCGACGGTGACGCCGGTGCTGCTGTTCTTCCATGGTGGCGGCTGGGTGATCGGCGATCTGCAGACGCATGACGGGGTCTGCCGCCATCTCGCGGCCGGCGCCGGATGCACGGTGATCGCGGTCGACTATCGTCTGGCGCCCGAACACAAGTTTCCCGCCGCGGTAAATGACGCGATCGCGGCTCTTGTCTGGGTCAACGAACAGGCGAAAACGCTCGGCATCGATCCCGCACGCATCGCCGTCGGCGGCGACAGCGCCGGCGCCAACCTTGCCGCCGTGCTGGCGCTGATGGCCCGCGACGGCGCGGTGCCGCCGGTGCTGTGGCAGATGCTGCTCTACCCCGCACTCGATCTCAGCCTGTCGCAGGACTCCTATCGCCGGATGGGCGAAGGCTATGTGCTGACCACCGCGACCATGGCCTGGTTCCGCGACCACTATTTGCGCAGCGACGCGGATGTGGAGGATTGGCGGGCATCCCCGTTGCGCGCCGAGGACCTGTCGAACCTCGCCCCCGCCCTGGTGCTGACCGCCGGCCACGACCCCCTGGTGGATGAGGGCGAGGCCTATGCCAGCCGGCTGCGGGCCAGCGGCGTCGCCGTGGAGCAGCGCCGCTACCCCGGCCAGATGCATGGCTTCCTGACCATGGGGAAGGTCCTGCCCACCGCCACCGCGGCCCTGGACGATCTGGCCCAAGCGCTCGCTCGCGCCCTCACACCCTGAACAGGAGGCTAGGCCATGCGGACCGAGATCAGCGCGCGGCTGGGCTGCGACATTCCGATCTTCGCTTTCTCCCACTGCCGGGACGTGATCGTCGAGGTCACCCGCGCCGGCGGCTTCGGTGTGCTGGGCGCGGTCACCTTCTCGCCCCAGCAGCTGGAGGCCGAGCTGAGCTGGATCGATTCCCATGTCGATGGCCGCGGCTATGGCGTCGATGTGCTGATCCCCGGCACCTATGATCATGCTGCCGAGGTTGCGACGACCCCGGTCTGGGATCTGATCCCGGAACGGCACAAGGCCTTCGTCGCGAGGCTGCTCGACGAGGCGGGGGTGCCCGCGCTGCCTGAGGCGGAACGCATCCGCCTGCATGAAGACCTGCGGGCACGCGAACGCACCAATACCCCCGCCGGCGCGCGGGAGTTGCTGGAGGTTGCGGCACGGCATCCGCAGGTCCGGCTCGTGGTCAGCGCCCTTGGCGCCGCACCGCGCGAGACGGTGGCGGCGCTGCATGCCCGCGGCGTTCTCGTCGGCGGCCTCTGCGGCAGTGCGGCGCATGTGGCGCGTCACCGCGAGGCGGGCGGCCATACCGGCACCATCAGCACCATGGTGCTGGTGCCGCAGGCGGGATCAGCCAAGGCCGCCAACTTGCGGCGGCGCAGGCGCTCGGCGCAGAAGGCATCTGGTGCGGCACCATCTGGCTCGGCACGCGCGAAAGCGAGTTGGCGCCCTATGAGAAGGCGGCGCTGTTCCAGGCCCGGGCCGAGGATGCGGTGCAGCGCAAATCGATGACCGGAAAGCCGGTGCGGCTGCTGCAAAGCCGCTGGACCGAAGCCTGGGACGCCCCCGACGCCCCCCCGGTGCTGCCGCCGCCACTGCAGGGGCTGCTTTACCGCGATGCAAGGGCGCGGATCGACCGCGGCCAGCGGCAGGATTTCTACTCCTACCCCGCGGGCCAGGTCGTCGGCACGATGACGGCCGAACGTTCGGTGCGCGATGTGATGCGCGAGCTGATCGACGATTACGCCGATGCCCTGGAACGCCTGGCGGCCAGGCGGGATGCCGCCATGGCCGGGGTGGCCGTCTGATGGATCTTTCCGACGGGCCCGAGGAACAGGCGCTGCGTGCCGGGCTGCGTGACTTCATCGCGCGCCATCGCCATCGCGCGCCCAGCGGCTTCAACCCGGCGCGCAACGCGCCCGAGGTGCGCGACTGGCAGGCGCTGCTGATCGAGCACGGCTATGCCGCCCGCGACATTCCGCGCGCCTATGGCGGCTTTGGAGCGGCCCCGGACCTGCTTGCCGCGCGCATTATCGCCGAGGAATTCACCGCCGCCGGCGTGCCGATGGGCCTGTCGGGCCAGGGCATCGCCATGCTGACCCCGACCTTGCTGCAATTCGGCACCGAGGCGCAGAAGCAGCGCTGGATTCCGCCGAGCTGGCATGGCTGCATCTGTGGACACCGCGGCGCGTTCCGCACCGGCCCGACACGCCGACACTCACGGATCTCGGCTATGCCGAGATGGAGGTGTTCACCTCGCCCTACGGCCTCGTCGCCCATGCGCAGACCGATGCCGCGGTGCTGCGGCGCTACGACATGCTACCCGATATCCGCGGTGCCGCCGACTACGCCGCCTTCCTGGCGAAGCGCGTCGCCGAGGAACAGGCGCTGGTATGGCGCATGGGGCTTCAGCAAGGCGGAGCCCCCATCACGACAACATGCCGGCCGGCACCGGGACCGACTGGCCAACAGGGGATCCAGGACATGAACGATATCACCAGGCGCGGTGCCCTCGGTGCCACGGGTGCCGCCGCAGCCGCCGCACTGCTCCCGCCGCAGGCCAGGGCACAGGCGTCGCGGCCGATCCGCATCGGCGTGCTGTCGGATTTTTCCGGCGCCTATCGCGACTACGGCGGCGAAGGCTCCACCGCCTGCGTCCGCCAGGCCATTGAGGACCTGAAGCTCGGCGAACAGGGGATCGAGGTCGAGATCCTCAAGGCCGATCACCAGAACAAGCCCGATGTCGCGCTGTCGGTCGCGCGCGAATGGTTCGACCGCCGCGACGTGGACATGGTCTGCGACCTGAACAACACCTCGGTCGCGCTGGCTGTCGGCCAGCTGGCACGGGAGAAGAACAAGGTCGTGCTCGCGACCGCGACGGCGAGCGCCGTGCTGACCGGCGAGCAATGCAGTTCCAACCTCATCCACTGGACCTACGACACCTACATGCTGTCCAAGTCCACCGCGACGGCGACCGTCGCCGCGGGCGGCAACAGCTGGTTCTTCATTGTCGTGAACTACGCCTTCGGCCACCAGATGCAGGCGGATGCGACGCGCTTCGTGGAGGATGCGGGGGGCCGTGTGCTCGGTGCCATCCGCTACCCCTTCCCGCAGACCACCGACTTCTCCTCCTTCCTGGTGCAGGCGCAGTCCAGCGGCGCCAAGGTGCTGGGGCTGGCCACCGGCGGGGCGGACACCACCAACTGCGTCAAGCAGGCGCAAGAATTCGGCCTGCTGCGCCGCGGCATGCGCGTCGCGGTCCTGCTCAGCTACATCACCGATGTCCATGCGCTTGGCCTGCCGGACGCGCAGGGCATGCTGCTGACGGAGGCCTTCTATTGGGATCTGAACGACCGCACCCGCGCCTTCACGCGGCGGCTGCATGCCAATGTGCCGGACCTCTACCCGAACCATCAGCAGGCCGGGGCCTATTCGGCGGCCATCCACTACCTCCGCACCGCGGCCGCAATGGGGGTCGATGCGGCCAAGGCCGATGGCCTGGCGGTGGTGAACCGCATGAAGGCCACGCCGACGGATGATGACGTGTTCGGCCCGGGCAGCATCCGCGCCGATGGCCGGAAAATCCATCCGGCCTATCTGTTCGAGGTCAAGACGCCAGCGGAGTCACGCGGCCCATGGGACTACTACAAGCTGGCCGCCACGACGCCGGCGGAGCAAGCGTTCCGCCCCGTCTCCGAAGGCGGCTGCGCCCTGGTGAAGTGACGCGCCGATCGCAGGCGGCGATGGCCAGGGAAAGGGTCCCCTGCCATCGCAGCAGGCCCTATTCCACCCGAAAGCCTTCGTAGTCGCTGCGGGCGACACGCTCGCAGATGGCGGCGTAGTTCGCGGCGCCGCCGAGATAGGGCATGAAGACCCGGGGCTTGCCCGGGATATTGGCGCCGACATACCAGGAATTCGCGGTCGGGAAGATGGTCTTGGCGGCAAGCTCGTTGACATGCGCCACCCATCTTTCCTGCGCTTCCTCCTCGGCCTCGATCGCCGAAGCCTGTTTGCCCAGCACATGCCGCATGCAGTCGGCGATCCAATCGACATGCTGCTCGATCGAGGTGACCATGTTGGTGAAGACCGACGGGCTGCCCGGGCCGGTGATCAGGAACATGTTCGGGAAGCCGGCGATGGCCATGCCGAGATAGGTCTTCGGCCCTTCCGCCCAGCGGTCGCGCAGCCGCACGCCGTCGCGGCCGGTGATGTCGATCCGCAGCAGCGCACCCGTCATCGCATCAAAGCCGATCGCCAGCACAAGGACGTCCAGCGGGTATTCGGCGGCCTCGGTACGGATGCCGGTGGGGGTGACCTGCGCGATCGGATCCGCGCGCACATCCACCAGCGTGACATTGTCCCGGTTGAAGGTCTCGAAGTAGTCCGTGTCCACGCAGATGCGCTTGCCGCCGATCCCATAGTCCTTGGGCATCAGCCTTTCGGCGACCTGCGGGTCACGCACGATCCCGGCGATCTTCCGGCGCACGAATTCCGAGGCATGGCGGTTGACCTCAGGGTCGCTGGTCATGTCGGTGAAGGCGTACATGAAGCCGATGCCGCCGGCCGCCCAGCGTTCCTCGAAGGCCTTTTCGCGCGCCTCGGGCGTGGCGAGGCTGCCCGGCTCCGGCCCCGCATTGTTGAGGGTGTTGTTGCGCGTCTGCCGCGCGGCAAGCCGGCGCTCCCGGTAGTTGTCCTTCCAGCCGCGGATGTAGTCGGGGTCGAGCGGCCGGTTCTGCGCCGGGATGGAGTAGTTCGGCGTCCGCTGGAATACGACCAGCTGCGCCGCCTGCTCGGCCAGCCTTGGCGTCGCCTGGATGCCGGAGGAGCCGGTGCCGATCAGCCCGACCCGCTTGCCGGCGAGATCGACACCGCCATGCGGCCAGTCGGAGGTGCGATAGACCGGCCCCTGGAAGCTCTCCAGCCCCGGGATGCGCGGGTCCAGCGGAATCGAGAGACAGCCCGTCGCCATCACGCTGAAGGGAGCGATGAAGCGTTCGCCGCCCCCGGTCGTCACCGTCCAGCGGCGCGTCGCCGCGTCGAAGCTGGCCGCGGAAACCCGTGTATTGAGCTGGATGTCGCGGCGCAGGTCGAGCCGGTCCGCGACGAAGTTGATGTAGCTGAGGATCTCGGGCTGCGGCGCGTAGAGCTGCGACCAGTTCCACTCGCGTTGAATCTCGTCGGAGAAGGAGAAGGAGTACTGCATGCTTTCGACATCGCAGCGCGCACCGGGGTAGCGGTTCCAGTACCAGGTGCCGCCGATCGCATCACCGGCCTCCAGCACCCGCACGGAATAGCCTTCCTTGCGCAGGCGATGCAGCGCGTAGAGCCCGGCAAAGCCGGCACCGATGACGATGACATCATAGGCATGCGCAGGTGCCGCCACCCCGTTGTGTTCTGCCATGGACCCTTGGTCCCTCTTCCTGTCACGTTGCCTCAGGGCCGGTTGTTCACGGCGCCGATTCCCATGCCGCCTTTGGCCGGCTGCACAGCAGGGATTTTACCGCCATGTGTTGATATGTCAACATTCTCGGCATGAGAGGCAGGGCAATCGCCTGAGCGGCCGGTGGGTTCCGGCACGGGGGGAAGTCTGATTCATGGGAGACCTCTGATGCGGAGGTTTCCGGATGGCTGGTGCAGCCCTGCTCGACCATTTCTCGGCGCTCGACGATCCACGGCAGGCCGGAAAGGTGCTGTACCGTAAGCGGTGGTTCCAGGCCCTTGTCGCTGCGGCTTGACGTTCAGATGTTTTTCGAGGTCGCCCAGTGGCAGGGCATGAGCTCGTCGATACGGTT
>NZ_QKYU01000045.1 GCF_003253705.1 Humitalea rosea | reverse complement strand
TCGGGCAGCCACGCCTTGAGGTCCGGAGGCAACAGGAATGCCTGGTCGCGATTGTAGGATACGAAGGTCGCCATAACCGCAGTTTGACAAATCAGAAAGGCAAAGTGAATCCGACAGACTGCTAGAGCATTTTCAAGTCGGGTGGAGTCACCCGACGACTCGGAAAATGCGACAAAACAACAAGCCAGAGCGGCTGATGTGAGCGCAAGCGAACGGAAACCGCTCTGGGCCAGATGGCCGGGGCCGGGGAGGCGGGCGGGGACGAAATCCCGCTTGCCCATGGGGCGCGGCAAGGCCACCCTTTCCCTTAAGCAAGCCGCCTCGGCACCAATGAAAAATCGCGACACCCCGATCCCTGCCCCCGCAGTCCGCGCGGCCCTGGCCGCCGCTCCCCTGGCGTCCCTTGCGGGACACCCGGGCACGGCGCATGCGCAGCCACCGGCCTGGGAGCCGGAAGCCTGGAGAGTCCTCCGTCCTTGACCCGCCATCTGGACCAACGGCTGAAGCTGCGCTTGCTCCGCGCCGTCGATGCGATCGGCACGCAGCGCAGCATCCTGAAGGCTTCGACGGCGCTCGGGATCGCGCAGCCCGCGCTGTCCCGCAGCCTGGCCGAGGCCGAGGCCGTCGCCGGCATGCCACTGTTCGAGCGGCATTCGCGCGGCGTGACGCCCACGGCGGCCGGCGCCGCGCTGATCGCGACCGCCCGGAAGGTCCTGGCGGAATTGCGCCGGCTGGATGGGGAGCTGGACGGGTTGGCGGTGGCCGCCCATGGCACGCTGGCGCTCGGCGCGCTGCCGGTCGCGGCGGCGGGGCTGTTGCCGGGGGTGATGGCACGGCTGACCGCACGCCACCCGGCGTTGATCGTGAGCATGGTGCAGGGGCGGACCGAGGATCTGCTGCCCCGCCTTGCCGCGGGGGAGATCGACCTGATCGTGGGCCGGCTCTACGACCCGCCGGTGCCGGATAGTTTCGTGCGGGAGACGCTGTACGAGGAGCCGATCTCTCTGCTCGTGCGCGCCGGCCATCCGCTGACGGAGGGCGCGAGCCCCGCCCGCATCGCCGGCTACGGCCTGGTGCTGCCGACGGTGAGCCAGCGTGTCGGCGTCGAGATCGATGAATTGCTCGCTTTGCTCGGGCTGCCCGGCACGATGGCGCTGCGCTCCTCCTCCTATGAATTCATCCGCGAGATGCTGCACACCACCGACCTCGTCTCGGTGATGCCGCTGAACATGCTGGCGGGCGACCTGCTGCGCGGCACGATCCGGCCGCTGGCGTTGCCGGTGCCCGCGCCGCGCCGCCCGGCGGGGATCATCCGCCGCGCCGACCGTCCGCTTGGCCCGGCGGCGGAGGCGCTGACGGACAGCCTGCGCGGCTACCTCGCCGAATTGGAGGCCATGCCGAACCGCCATGCCGGTTGGGCATAGGCCATGGGGGCAAAGCGATAGGACAAGCGACCGCGCCTGGCTTAGCCGGGGCGCGGGGAGGCTGCCTCCCCCAAGCGCAGGAACCGCGGCCGTGACAAGGTGCCGCCATCACCGGAGTGTCCCATGACCAAGACCGCCCTCGTCGTCAGTGCCCATTCGGCCGATTTCGTCTGGCGCGCGGGCGGTGCCATCGCGCTGCATGCCGCGAAGGGTTTCCGGGTCACGGTGATCTGCCTGTCCTTTGGCGAGCGCGGGGAGAGTGCCAAGCTCTGGCGCCTGCCGGGGATGACGCTGGACCGGGTGAAATCCGAGCGCCAGGCCGAGGCCGCGGCCGCGGCGAAGCACCTCAACGTGCATGACATCCAGTTCTGGGACCTGGGCGACTACCCGATGGAGCTGACGCGCGAGCATCTGTTCCGCATGGTCGATGTCTACCGCACGATCCGTCCATCCTTCGTGATGACCCATTCGCGCCAGGACCCATATAATTTCGACCATCCCATGACCAACGAGTTCGCCCAGCACGCCCGCGTCATCGCCCAGGCGCATGGCCACAACCCCGAGCAGAAGGTCATCGGGGCGCCGCAGGTCTATCTGTATGAACCGCACCAGACCGAGCGCTCCAGCTGGAACCCCAATGTGCTGATGTCGATCGACAGCGTGTGGCCCCAAAAACGCGCGGCCATCGAATGCATGGCGGGGCAGGAGCACCTCTGGGACTACTACACCCGCGTCGCGATGAACCGGGGCAACCAGACCGCCCGCAACAGCGAGCAGACATGCACCTATGGCGAGGCCTATGAGGCGGTCTTCCCGCATGTGGTGGAGAGCCTCGCGTGAAGCAGCGCGCCATCGACTGCGCGGTGATGCGGGGCGGCACGTCGAAGGGGCTGTATTTTCACGCCCGCGACCTGCCCGCCGATGTGGCGACCCGCGACGCCGTGCTGCTGGCGGCGATGGGCTCGCCGGACAAGCGCCAGATCGACGGCATGGGCGGCGCCGATCCGCTGACCAGCAAGGTTGCGGTCATCGGGCCGTCCACGCGGCCGGATTGCGATGTGGACTACCTCTTCCTCCAGGTCGTGGTGGATGAGGCCCGCGTCGATGCCAGCCAGAATTGCGGGAATATCCTGGCGGGCGTCGGGCCGTTTGCCATCGAGACCGGGCTTGTCGCGGCGACCGGGGATCTGACCCGCGTCCGCATCCATATGGTCAACAGCGCCGCGGTGGCGATCGCCGCGGTGCAGACGCCGGGCGGCGAGGTCGAATACGACGGCGATGCACGGATCGATGGCGCGCCGGGCAGCGCCGCACCCATCCCGCTGGACTTCCTGGATGTCGCGGGCGGCACCTGCGGCGCGCTGCTGCCGACCGGCAATGTGCTCGACGTCTTCGCGGGGTTCGAGGCGACCTGCGTGGACAATGGCATGCCCGTCGTCCTGCTGCGCGCCAGCGATTTTGGCGTGCGCGGCGATGAGGACCCGGTCGCGATGGAGAACGACCCTGTGCTGAAGGCGCGCGTCGAGGCGGTGCGGCTGGAGGCGGGGCGGGCGATGAATCTCGGCGACGTCACCAAGAAGACGGTGCCGAAGATGACCCTGCTCTCCGCCCCGGTGAAGGGGGGCGCGGTCGGCACCCGCACCTTCATCCCGCATCGGGTGCATAAGGCGATCGGCGTGCTCGGCGCGGTCAGCGTCGCGACCGGCTGCATGCTGCCGGGCTCCGTCGCCGAAGGCATCGCCGTGGTCCCGCCAGGGGCGGCGACGGCGCGGCTGGAGGTGGAACATCCGACCGGCTTCTTCACCGTCGAGATGGAGATGGGCGGGGACGGGCCGGTGCCCGAGATCTGTCGTTCGGCGCTGCTGCGGACGGCGCGGCTGCTGATGCGCGGGCAGGTGATGGTGCCGCGGGCGGTCTGGGCCTAGCGCCGCCGCTGGTCCCAGGCCAGCACCAGCCCCGAGCCGACGATGATGGCGGCGCCGATCCAGGTGCCGCCATCGGGCAAATTGTCGAAGAACAGCCAGCCGACCACCACCGAACTCAGCAGCTGGAAGTAGCCGAAGGGCGAGATCACATTCGCCGCGGCATAGGTCATGGCGCGGGCGACGAAGTAGTGCCCGATCGCCCCCAGCGTGCCGCAGGCCAGGAACATCGCCAGATCGCCGAGGCTCGCCGGCGTCCGCCAGACGAAGGGCAGCACCGCGAGCAGCCCGACCGCCCCCACCAGCGGCGACCAGAGCGCCGAGGTCGCGGGGGAATCGAAGGGCGCGATCCGCCGCGTCAGGATCTGATAGACGCCATAGAAGCTGGCCGAGCCGAGCACGAGCAGCGAGGCCGGCTGGAACAGCTCTCCGCCTGGCCGGATCACCACCAGCACGCCGATGAACCCCGCCACGACCGTCGCGATGCGCATCGGCGTGGTGCGCTCGCGCAGCATCGGCCAGGCCAGGGCGGCGACGATCAGCGGGGCGGAGAGCGAGATCGCCGCCGCCTTGGCCAGCGGGATCATCGACACCGCCAGGAAGAAGCACAGGTTGGAGCCGGTCAGCGTCATCGCCCGCACCAGTTGCAGCCGTGGCCGCCGGCTGCGCAGGACCGTCAGCCCGGATCGCGGCAGGAACACCGCGGCGAGGAAGACCAGATGCACGAAGGCGCGGGCCCAGGAGACCTGCAGCGTCGAGTACTCGGCGCCCAGCGTCTTGGCGAAGCCGCCCATGATGGCGAAGAGCACACCCGCGAAACAGATGCAGAGGATGCCGAGGAGGGTGCGCGGTTCGGAAGAGGTCACACGTCTTGCCGCATCGGTTCGCCAACACTCTTCGGGCCAGATGGGCCCTGGGGCAATCGCCGCGGCGCGTTGCCCTGGCCAACCGTGCAAGGTGGGCGCGCCAGCTTCGAGGCGCTGCCTATGTGAACGTCCCGACGACCGACGAGAGCAAGGCAGGGCTTCGCGCCGCCTATCGGCAGCGGCCCAGCCGAACCGCCGAGAGGGTGTTGCGCATCTAGCCCCGTGGGCGCCTGCTGAGCCGTTGCCACCAGAAAGTACCTCGATGAGTACATTAGCGCCCTATCCCGCGATCGGCTTGACGAGTGGCGAGGCTGGTCGACGGCTCGCGGCGAATGGCCCGAACGTCGTTCAGGATGTGGTTCAGCACCCGATCAATCGCGCCCTGAAAAAGTTCTGGGCGCCGGTTCCGTGGATGCTTGAGGCGGCGGTCGTCCTGCAATTGGTGCTCGGCGAATATGTGGAAGCTTCGGTCATCGCGTTTCTGTTGGTCTTCAATGCGGGGCTGGGATTTTTCCAGGAGGGCCGCGCCCAGGCGACGCTCGACGCCCTGAAATCCCGTCTCGCGGTGACCGCATCGGCGCTGCGCGACGGCGTTTGGGAAACGCTTCCTGCTCCCGAATTGGTGCAAGGCGATGTGGTCAAGTTGTCGCTGGGCGCCGTCGTTCCCGCCGACGTGCGATTGATCGAAGGAGCCGTTCTCGTCGATCAATCGATGCTTACCGGCGAATCCGTGCCCACCGAAGCTGAGCCCGGCTTCGAGACCTATGCCGGCGCGCTCATCCGGCGAGGCGAAGCCGTGGCCGAAGTCATCGCGACGGGCGCGCGCACCAAGTTTGGGCTCAGCGCCCAACTCATCCGAGCCGCCCATGTCGAAAGCACCGAGCAGAAGGCGATCTTTCGCGTGGTGCGCAACCTCGCGTTCTTCAACGGCGGCGTGACCGTGCTGCTGATCGCCTACTCGATACATTTGGCCATGCCGCTGTCGCAGATCGCACCATTGGTGCTGGTCGCCGTCCTGGCCTCGATTCCGGTGGCGCTCCCGTCGATGTTTACGCTCGCCGCGACGGTCGGGGCGCGGGCCGTGGCGCGGCGCGGCGTTCTACCGACGCATCTGTCGACGCTCGATGAAGCCGCCGGGATGGACGTTCTTTGCGCAGACAAGACCGGCACCCTGACGCGCAATGAGCTGGCCGTGACCGCCTGTCGCGCGCTGCAGGGCTTCGACGAGGCGCAGGTCCTGGCCATGGCGACCTTGGCGAGTTCCGATGGCGGGGCCGACCCTCTGGACGCCGCAATCCGCGCTGCGTCCAAGCCGGCCGATCTGGCGCGCTGGAAGCTCGTCTCCTTCACGCCCTTCGATCCCACGCGGAAGATGTCGGAGGCTGCGGCGATCGACGCCGAAGGCGCCTCGATGAGGATCGTCAAGGGCGCCTTCGCCGCCGTCTCGGCGACCGCAGAAGCCTCTCCGCCCGCCGCGGCGATCGTCGAAGAACTCCAGGCCAAAGGCTTCCGCGTTCTCGTCGTCGCACTGGGGGCGGCCGAGCCGCTGCGCATCGCCGGGGTGATCGCGCTGAGCGATCCGCCGCGCGAGGATTCGGCGGCGCTCATTGCCCAGTTGCGCGGACTTGGCGTGCGGACGGTCATGGTGACGGGCGATGCGCCGGTGACAGCGCGCGTTGTTGCGGACGCGGTCGGGATCACCGGTCCGATCTGCACGATCGCGCCGCTGCCCGCCGAAATTCGCGCCGAGGACTTTGGCGTGTTTGCCGGCGTCCTGCCCGAGGACAAGTACGCGCTGGTCCAGGCCTTTCAACGCGGCGGCCATGTGGTCGGCATGTGTGGGGACGGCGCCAATGATGCGCCGGCGCTGCGGCAGGCTCAGATGGGCATCGCCGTCTTCAGTGCGACTGACGTTGCGAAATCGGCGGCCGGGATCGTGCTGACCGAACCCGGTCTCGGCGGCGTCGTCGCCGCCGTGCAGGAAGGGCGCGCGACGTTCCAGCGAATTTTGACCTTCACGTTTCGCTCGATCATCCACAAGGTCGTCCAGGTGCTGTTCTTGCTCGCCGGGCTGGTCATTTCCGGAACCGCCATCCTGACGCCACTGCTCATGGTGATGATGATGGTCGCCGGCGATTTCTTCGCCCTGTCGTCGGCGACCGACAATGTGCGCCCCTCGCCCCTCCCCAACGTCTGGCGGGTCGGCAATCTCACCATCGCCGGCGTCGTCCTGGGGTTTTGCGATCTCGTCTTCTGTATCGCCAGTCTTGCGGTCGGGCGCTTTATCCTCCACCTCGACAGCGCTGCTTTGCGCACGCTGGCGGTCGTTACGCTGGTCTACAGCGGACAAGCGGTCTTTTATGTCTCACGCGAGCGGCGGCATTTGTGGAGCTCGCGTCCCGGCGCCTGGCTGGTTGTGTCGTCCGTCCTGGACATCGCGCTCTTCAGTACGCTGGCGACCCGGGGCGGCCTGATGGCGCCTTTGCCGGCAGTGATCGTAGCCAGCGTATTCGGCGCGGCAGTCGTCCTGGCCATCTGCCTGGACACGGTGAAGGTCATATTGTTCCGGCGCCTCGCCATCGCCTGACCATGCGGAAATTGGATTCAGAACTTGTGACGCGCGAACCGGCGCCCGCGTGCGGCTCGGCCGCCGAAATATCCACGACCGGAGCGGCCCCCAATTCGACCGGACATATCCCTGGCCCCGCGTAAAGCGCTGCTTCCCCGTCGATGAGGTGTTCAGAGGTCGTCAGGGAAGCCGAGCTGGATGCCTCACGAGGGCAACACTGCTTTGCTTCGTGAGCGGCTTCGCGACCGCAGCAGGATCAGGCACACCTAAATCGTGAGAAGCCGCGATCCTATCTACCAGACCGCCCCGGCAGCCAACGATGAGTGCGAGCGGCCGACTTCGCTGCGCGCCGCGGTCGGCGCCGCCGCGCTCCTGCTCGTCGGATGGGTGACGCCCGGCCGAGCCTCCCCTCCCTCTCCCACGAAAAAGCTGGAGCCAATGTCAGATCCACGCGTCAAGACCTACGAAACCTATCTCGCCGCTTGGTCGGCTGTTCCCGACGATGAGCGAGCAAAGCTCCTCCGTGAAAGCCTGTCGGAACACATCGTGTTCACCAACTCTACGCAGACCCGACGCGGATTGGCGGATGTGGCGGTACATCTGCAGGGCTTCCAGCAGAACAACCCCGGCGGGTCGTTCCGATTGAACGAGATGCTGGGCTGGGAAAACCATGGGCTTGCGACTTGGCAGCTCGTCGATGCTCAGGGCCAACCGGGGTTCTGGGGCTATGACGCGCTCGCCTACGACGGACAGGGCCGCATCGAGAGCATTCTCATGTTCGTCCGGGTGGAAGCGCAATTGGTGAAGTAGCGAATATTCGGCAGCGTCAGAACAGGTCCGCCAGCTGCGGCGCGTGCGCGCGAAGATAAGCGATGACGGTGTCGACGCGCTCGGGCGTCAATCGCCGGTCGCGACGCAAGAAGTTCATCGTCACGTCGGCGTCGCGCCAATCACGAAGGAGCTCAACAGCGCGTCCCGCTCTGAGATCATCCGCGGCCAGCCAGAGTGGTGCGGACGCGATGCCCGCACCGTGTACGACGGCCTTCCACGCCGAAGCACCGTCGTCGAAGATGGTCGATGCGTCGGGTGCGACCTGAACGGCATCGCCTGCGTTGCCGGGTTGACGAAACCGCCACGGACGAACTTGGCCGGTGCGCTGGTTTCGAAAGCCGATCAGCTTGTGCGCGGCGAGGTCACTCGGCTGTTCTGGCCACTCACGCCCCTTGAGGTACTCCGGAGAGGCGCAAACGACCCAAGGAAACTTGAACCAGGCCGTCTGCAGGTGACCTGGCACGCGGACCAGAGAACCGCTGCGGATCGCAAGATCGACGCCGTCCTTGGCCAGGTCAACCAGTTCGTTTCCCGCCCGAAGATCGAGCCGAATGGAGGGGTTCTCGCGGCTGAATTCCGAAAAAAGCGATGTCAGTACATCGCGCATGAAGGCGACGGGCGCTGCGACACGTACCCAGCCAGCGGCGCTTTCTAGATTCTGTGCCCCCGCCGATCGGCTGAAGTCGCCGGCGGCCCGCACCACTTCGCGCGCCAGCTCAATCAGCTGCGCCCCGTCCTGGGTCAACGAGACAGCATGGGTCGAACGGTGCAGAAGCTTCACGCCCGACGTCTGTTCCAGGCGCGCGATCGCTTTGGAAACGCTGGCCGTCGACATCCCGAGTTGGCGGCCGGCTTCCGCCAGCGACCCGGCGTCCACCACCGCGACGAAGCATCGAAGCTGGGGAAGAGAAATATCAAGTTCAGTCAGCGGCATGCCAGCAGCTCTACCATTCAGCTGACGATCTCGCCAAAGCGCACGCCCGTCGCACATTCGCGCGGAAGGTGCATTCAAGCGGCGGCGGCGCCCAGTTGCAGGATCTCGCGCGGGGTGCGGGTCGGGGCGCACGGCATGTTCCAAGCCTGGCCGTAGGCGTTGTCGGGGGCGTCGAGCAGGGTCAGGGCGGCCCTGGCGATGTCGGGGACATAGGCGAAGTCGTGCGGCGTGTCGGGCGGCACGCCCAACTGGGCGGCCTTGCCCTTGGCCACCTCGCCCAGCGCGCTGGCGCCCAGATGCGATACGACCACGCCCGGGGCGTAGAAGTCGGTGCAGCGCAGGGCGGCGAAGCGCACCCGGTCCGACGCGCCCATCCAGATGCGGGTCGTCTCGGCCAGCGCCGCGGGCTTTCCGCCCCGCTTGGTCAGGGGCATGTCCTCGCGCCGCGGCTCGCTCTGCGGTCCCAGCTGGTAGAGGTTGTCGATAAAGACCACCCGCGCGCCGACCCGCGGCGCAGGCCTCGACAATATTGCGCATGGCCGTCGGCCAGGCGGTGCGCCACAGCCGGGAGTTATAGGCGAAGGCGACCGCGAGCAGGACCTGGCTCGCGCGCTGGACCGCCCGGCTCACGTCGTCCGGGTTGAGGATATCGTACCGTTCGAACGCGACGGCCGCCGGCAGGGTCGCCGGCCGGCTGCGCTGAGGGTCCTTTGGACTGGAAGCGAGCCGTTGTGGATATTGGTGAGGCGCCCTATTCGCGGACCAGCGCCACGGCGTCGGGGCCGGCCGGGAATCGCAGCTGCCCGGACTCATCGTTCGCGGCACGCCATACGGCCTCCGCCACGTCGGCCTCGGTCGTCACCAGCGCCGGCTGGGCGAAGGCCGCGAGTATCGGCTGCGCGAAGGGCGCGTAGGCTTCCGGAATCACGTCCTCAAGGCGCACGTCCGTGTTTTGGGTGAAGCGGGTCGTAGGGCCATAGCCGGGCTCGACCAGCTTGACGCGCACGTTGAAGGCGCGGAGCTCATGCTCGAGTGATCCCGTGAATCCTTCGATCGCCATCTTGCTGGCCGTGTAGACCGAAGCCAGGGGCATGGGCGCCAACGTCGCGCTCGACGTCACGTTGACGATCACGCCGGACATTCGCTCGCGGAACTGAGGCACGACGGCCTGGGTCATGGCGATCACACCGAAGGTGTTGGTCTCGAACACCTGGCGCGTCTTGGACATGGGCGTGGCTTCGAGCGCGCCGATGACGCCGATCCCGGCATTGTTGACCAGCGCATCGATGGGGCCGGCCGCGTCGAGGGCCGTCGCGATGCTCTCGGCGCTGGTGACATCCAGCGGCAGCACCCTCAGGCGATCGTTATCCGGCAGAATTCCCGCGCGCGGCGTCCGCATCGTCGCGATGACGTTCCATCCCTTGGCCAGGAAATGGCGCGCGGTTTCCAGGCCGTAGCCCGACGAGCAGCCCGTGATCAGTACAGTTTTCATGGCGGTGTCCTTCAATTTCGATGACGCGACATTACGCGGAGGATGCCGGACCATCTACGATTTGAAGTCCACATTTCATTGGCTATAGTCCGGAACATGACCGACCCACTCTCCGAAGTCATCGCGCTGCTCCGGCCGCGAGCCGTATTCGCCAAGGGCATCAGCGGCGCCGGCGTCTGGGGCGTTCGCTACACCGACTTTGGCGAGCCCAGCTTCTGCACGGTGCTGGAGGGCAGCTGTCGCCTCCATGTCGATGGCCAGGAGCCCATCACGCTGGAGGCTGGCGACTTCGTGCTCCTGCCGGCCACGCCCGGCTTCGTCATGTCGGGCTTCCAGCCGGTGACGCCGGAGGTCATCGATCCCAAGGCGGCGCCGGCGCCGGTCGACGAGGTCCGCCACGGAAGGCCCGATGGCGATCCCGATGTCCGACTGCTCGGCGGCTACTTCGTCTTCGACTCGCCCGACGCTGGGTTGCTGGTGTCGCTGTTGCCGGCGCTCGTGCATATGCGCGGCGCCGACCGGCTCACGACGCTGACGCGGCTCGTGGGCGAGGAAGCCCGCGAACACAGGCCGGGCCGCGATCTCGTGCTCTCGCGCCTCGTGGAGGTGCTGCTGATCGAGGCGCTGCGGGCCTTGCAGGGAGATGACACGCCGCCGGGGCTGCTGCGCGGCCTGGCGGATACGCGCGTGTCGGCCGCGATACGGCGGATGCATGGCGATCCCGCCCGTCCCTGGACGGTGGTCGAACTGGCGCGGGAAGCCGCGCTCTCGCGCTCGGCCTTCTTTGACCGCTTCATGCGCATCGTCGGCGTGCCGCCGATGGAGTACCTCCTCGCTTGGCGGATGGCCGTTGCGAAAGACTTGCTACGCCGCCGCGACGTGACGCTTTCCGAGGTCGCCGAACGGGTCGGGTACAGTTCGGCGAGCACCTTCAGCACCGCGTTCAGCCGATATGTGGGTCGAGCACCAGGTGGTTACGCACGAGCGCTTGCCAGCTAGGAGCGGCGGAATGCCCGCAACCCACCCCTTCTGCGACATTCTGAAAGTCTGCTTCTCGGCGAGGTCATGCCGAGCACCCGCGAGCCCGAAGATCATCGCCAAGCGGGTGCCAAGCGTAAGCTTCTGACCACTGGGTCACTTCCAAATCTTGGGGAGCTCCGCTTCCTAGCCCGCATACCGATCAGGAAGGCGGTCTGGCTGCAGAAGCCTGCGGGCTTCACGTATCCATTCGGCGAGAACCACGGCGTGATGGCGGCGGCGGTCTGCTGTAGGTCGGCGGCCAACGGTGCGCGGGCGACCTCGGCCAGATTGAACAGCTTGCGCCGGCCATGCGCCCAACAGGCGGCCCCCGCCGGACGGGTACAGCGGTTCGCGCTGGCCGCTCGCCGCCAGATCAAGAGCGAAGATGGAACGTGCCGCCGGGACCACCTGCGAGCGCTTGCCCAGCGCGTCGAGGTGGTCAGCAAAAGCGAGATTCGCTTGACGGGCTCGAAGACCGAGCTGCTGCGGCACTTGCCGCCGCTGCAAGCGTAGAATCGGCGGCTGCTGGCGTTCGTAGCTTTGAACCGAAATGGCGCGCCCGGAGGGAGTCGAACCCCCGACCCGCGGATTAGAAGGCCGCTGCTCTATCCAACTGAGCTACGGGCGCTCGCCGAAACCTAGTGTGTCCAGTTTTCGCCCCGGCCGTAACGGAAATTCTCCGCATAGACCTTGGGCCTGATCACCCGCGGCGCGGGTGGCTCCTCGACCTCATAGGCGAGGCCCTGGCCTGCCGCATAGGCCAGCGCTGCCTCGCGGGTCGGGAAATGCAGCGCGACCTCGGTCGCCTCGGTATCGCCCGAGCCCCACCAGCCGGTCAGCGGATCGGTGCGCTTGGCCTCGGTGGTGGGGAAATCCAGGGTCCAGCCCTCGGTCGCGGCGCGGCCGGATTGCATCGCGGAGCGGGGCAGTTTGCGGATGCGGGCAATGCGCGTCTGGCTCATGCAATCCTCGATGACGGGCCTCGATGGCGGGATATCGGGGCGACAGGATTCGAACCTGCGACTTCTACGTCCCAAACGTAGCGCTCTACCAGACTGAGCTACGCCCCGACCGACGCAGCGGTGCTTAGAGGGTTTTTGCGCCGGGAGGAATGACGGTTCAGGGCGCCGTGCCGAAAATGCGCTGTTCGACGCGATCGCCAACCCGCAGCTTGAGGCGTTCCGCCGTCCCCGCCGCCAGTTCCAGCGTGCCGCGGACCGGCCCGCCGCTGGAGATCGTGGCGAGGCTGCGCGGGGTGGTGCGCTCGGCGATGTGGTGGATGCGCCCCTCGGCGGAGATGAACACCATGTCGAGCGAAACCAGCGTGTTCCGCATCCACATGTTGCTCTCCTGCACCCGCCCCCAGTCGAACAACATCCCCTCGTCCGGCTTCACCTCGGTGCGGAACATCAGCCCGGTCATCTGGTGGTCGGGCGCGATTGCCATCTCGACGCTGAAGGCGTGGCGCGTGCCGTCACGGGTGACGATGGTCAGGGGCTCGGTCGGCAGCCGGGGCTGCGGCCCCGTCTGGGCCGCCAGGGCCCCGGGCAGGAGGAGGAAGAGGGCAAGCAGGGCGCGTCGCATCATGGGGCGGACGATGCCACGGGCCCGAGGGCCTGTCATCGCGTCAGCCGAGGTCGGCAAGCGCCTGGATTTCAAGCCAGTAACCTTGCGGGTCGCGGAAGAAATGCGAGTGGACCCCGGGGCCGCCCGCACCCCCCGGCGGGGTCTCGAACCGCACGCCGCGCGCGGCCAGATCGGCGCGGGTCGCCGCCAGATCCGCGACCAGGAAGGTGAACAGGAACCCATCCGTCCCGCGCGGCCGCCCCGCCGTGTCGCAAAGCCCGAGGCAGCCGTCGGGCGAGACCCGAAAGATGCGGCAGGCGCCCTGGTCGGCGATCAGGGGCAGGCCCATAACCTCCTCGTAAAAGGCGGCATGGCGGGCCAGATCGTCCGAATACATCCAGACGATCTGCTGTTCGAAGCGGCCGCGCGTCATGGCGTCTTCCCCTGAAAATCCCCGGCGGAAGTCCTTCCCTCCCGGGGGCGATCACTCTATGTTTCACATCATGTCAGACGCACGCCAGATGCCAGACCTTCTCCCCGCCGAGGCAAATCTGCTCAACCGCGCGCTGCGTCGCGTGCGTGGGCTCTGGACCGATATGGCGGGCATGGTGGGCGCCGGCGCTGTCGAGGCCGATCTCGCCCAGCGCATGCAGGATTGCCTGGCCGGGCGGGGGGGCGAATCCTCGGCCCGGGCCCGCGCGGCGGGGCTCGCGGAAGCCTATCTGGCGCGCGACGAGGCCGGGCGGGTCGAGTTCCTCCGCACCCTCGCGGCCTTCGATTCCGATGCCGCGGCGGTGACCGAGGCCGCGGCCGCCCTGGCGGTGGCCGAGGATATCGCCGCCCTCGCCGCCGCCAAATCGCGGCTGCGGCGGATGCTGGAGCCGCCGCGCATCCGGCTGCTGATGCAGTTCACCTCGATCCCCAATGGCGTGAAGTTCCTGGTCGATCTGCGCGCCGATCTGCTCGCCCATGCCGCCGACCCGTTGCTCGCGGCGCTGGAGGCCGATCTGCGTGGGCTTCTGGCCAATTGGTTCGACATCGGCTTCCTGGAACTGCGTCGCATCGACTGGACCAGCCCGGCCGCGCTGCTGGAGAAGCTGGTCGATTATGAGGCGGTGCATCGGATACGCACTTGGCGCGACCTGAAGAACCGGCTGGATTCCGACCGCCGCTGCTATGCCTTCGTACATCCGCGCATGCCGCAGGAGCCGCTGATCTTCGTCGAGGTCGCCCTGGTCCAGGGCATCTCCGGCAATGTGCAGGCGCTGCTCGACCACAACGCCCCGGTGCTGGACCCGCGGCAGGCCGATACCGCGATCTTCTATTCCATCAACAACTGCCAGCGCGGGCTGGACGGGATTTCCTTCGGCTCCTTCCTGATCAAGCGTGTGGTGACCGAGCTTGGGCATGAATTCGCCGGGTTGAAGCAGTTCAGCACGCTGTCGCCGCTGCCAGGCTTCCGCCGCTGGCTGACCAGCGCGCTGTCGGACCAGGGCGAGGCGCTGCTGTTGGAAGGCGAGGTCGAGACCCTGCGCGCCGCGGCACCGCATGCCGATGGGCTCGGCGCGGCGCTCGGTGCTGTCGCCCTGCGGCGCGGCGTGGTGACGAAGGATGAGGCCGCCGTCGCCAAGGCCGAGGCCGTGCTGCTGCGCCTCTGTGCCCGCTATGTGCTGCTTGAGGCCGGGCGCAACCCGAAGCGGGCGCGCGATCCGGTGGCGCATTTCCACCTCTCCAACGGCGCGCGGCTCGAACGCATCAACCTGCGCGGCGACACCTCGGACAAGGGGTTCCGCGAGAGCCTGGGGCTGATGGTCAACTACCTCTACGACCCCGAGAAGATCGAGGCGAACCACGAAGCCTATGCCGGCGAGGGCAAGCGGGCGGCCATGCCGGCCTTGCGGAAGCTCGCCCGCGCCTGACGCATGGCACCGCGGCGCTTGGCCGCGGGCGCCGACGGCACCTATCCTGCCCCCTGGAAGCGGTCGGGACGAAAAAATGACAGTGCAGGCGAAGCCGAAGCGGGACGTTCTGGGCGACGAGGCGCGGCGCGTCGAGATGCTGCGGGCCATCGAGCGCAAGCTGCTTTGGCTCTCCGCCTGGATGATCCACCACGCCAACCACATCCGCCCCAATCGCGACGGGCTGAAAGTCGGCGGGCATCAGGCCTCCTGCGCCTCGATCTCGGCGGTGATGACGGCGCTGTACTTCGACATTCTGAAGCCCGAGGACCGGGTGGCGGTGAAGCCGCATGCGGGGCCGGTGTTCCACGCGATCAACCTGCTGCTCGGCCGGCAGAGCGCCGAGCGGATGACGACCTTGCGCGCCTTCGGCGGCATCCAGCCCTATCCGAGCCGGGTGAAGGATGGCGGGGAGGTGGATTTCTCCACAGGCTCCGTCGGGCTTGGCGTCGCGCTGACCTCCTTCGGCAGCCTGGTGCAGGATTATGTGCGGCTGAAGGGGCTGACCCCCCCGGGGCTGCCGGCCGGGCGGCACATCGCGCTGGTCGGCGATGCCGAGCTGGATGAGGGCAATATCTACGAAGCCCTGCTGGAAGGCTGGAAACACGACATCCGCAATGTCTGGTGGGTGATCGACTACAACCGCCAGAGCCTGGATTCCGTGGTCCCCGACCGGCTGTTCGGCCGGATCGAGGGGCTGTTCCGCGACATGGGCTGGAATGTCGTCACGCTCAAATACGGGCGCAAGCTGACCGCGGCCTTTGCCCGGCCGGAGGGCGATGCCCTGCGGGTCTGGATCGATGACTGCCCCAACAGCCTTTACGCCGCGCTGACCTTCCAGGGCGGGGCCGCCTGGCGGGCGGCGCTGCTGGCGGAGCTTGGGCGGGTCGAGGGTGTGCGGGCGATCATCGATCCGCTGACCGATGACGAGCTGGCCAGCCTGATGACCAATCTCGGCGGGCATGACGTCGAGACGGTGATGGAGGCGTTCCGGGCCCAGGATGCGGCCGGCGACCAGCCGACCTGCTTCATCGCCTATACCATCAAGGGCATGGGCCTGCCCTTCGCCGGGCATAAGGACAACCACGCCGGGTTGATGACCAAGGAACAGATGGGCGTGTTCCGCGAGGCGATGCGGATTCGCGACGGGCATGAGTGGGATGCCTTCGAGGGCTTGGATATCCCGGCGGAAGAGCTGCGCGCCTTCGTGGATTCGGTGCCCTTCGCGACGCCGCTGACGCCGGGCGGGCGGTTGCTCTCCTCGCCGGCGATCCCGATCCCGGCGTTGCTTCCGGTGCCGAAGCCGGGGGCGGGGCGGGGGCTCTCCACCCAGGCCGCCTTTGGCGAGATCCTGGCCGAGATCGGGCGCGGCAACGGCGAATTCGCCGCGATGGCCGAGCGGATCGTGACCACGAGCCCGGATGTCACCGTCTCCACCAACCTCGGCCCCTGGGTGAACCGGCGGGGTATCTTCGACCGGCACCGCAAGAACGATGTGTTCCGCGATGCCAAGCTCGCCTCGGCGCAGCGCTGGGGCATGTCGCCGGATGGGCAACATGTGGAACTGGGGATCGCCGAGCAGAACCTGTTCCTGGTGCTGGCGGGCTTGGGGCTGGCGGACCGGCTCTATGGCGCGCGGCTGCTGCCGGTGGGGACGGTCTATGATCCTTTCGTCAATCGCGGCCTCGATGCGCTGATCTATGCCTGTTACCAGGATGCGCGCTTCCTGCTGGTCAGCACGCCCTCGGGCCTGACCCTGGCGCCGGAGGGCGGCCAGCATCAGAGCGTGAACACGCCGCTGATCGGCATGGCCGCCGACCGGCTCGCGAGCTTCGAGCCCGCGCATGCCGATGAGCTGGCGATCCTGATGCGCCATGCCTTCGACCACATGCAGAAACCCGACGGCAGCGCCGTCTGGCTGCGGCTCTCCACCCGCGCGCTGATGCAGCCCGCGCGAAAGCTGGACCCGGCGGCGGTGATTGCCGGGGGGTATTGGGCGGTGCCGCCGGCACCGGGGGCACGCATCGCGATTGCCTATCAGGGGCCGATCGCGCCCGAGGCGACCGAAGCCTTCGAGGCGCTGATCGCGGAGGAGCCCGGCGCGGGGCTGCTCGCGATCACCAGCCCGGACCGGCTGCATGCCGATTGGCTTGCCTCCCGCCGTGCGGCGCGCTCGGCGCCCGGAACCCCGCCTTCCCATATCGAGCGGCTGCTGGCGCCGCTGGCACCGGGGGCGGCCCTCGTGTCCATCCTGGACGGCCATCCGGCCGCCCATGCCTGGATGGGGGCGGTGCGGGGGCAGAGGGTGGTGCCGCTCGGCGTCGATCACTTCGGCCAGTCGGGCGACCTGCCCGATCTGTACCGTGCCTATGGGCTGGATGTGGATGCGATCCTGGATGCCTGCGCCCAGGCCCTTCTGGCCTGACGGCGCCGGCAGGGTCCAGGTGCTTCAGGCGGCGCGGGCGGTGACGAGGCCGGACAGCCCGCCCGAGAGCCGTGCCGCATGGGCGGCGGGATCGCGCAGCACGTAGCCGCGGCCCCAGACGGTGCCGATCAGATCCGAGGCGCCGGCCTGGGCGAGCTTCTTCCGCAGCTTGCAGATGAAGACGTCGATGATCTTCACCTCCGGCTCGTCCATGCCGCCATAGAGGTGGTTCAGGAACGCCTCCTTGGTCAGCACGATGCCCCGGCGCAGCGTCAGCAGTTCCAGGATGGCGTATTCCTTGCCGGTCAGATGGACCGGCCGGCCCTCCACCGTCACCGCGCGGGCGGAGAGGTCGAGCACCAGCCCGCCGACCTGCAGGGTTGGGCGGCTGAAGCCCTTGGCGCGGCGGACGATCGCCTGGATCCGCGCCACCAGCTCCTGCGGGTCGAAGGGCTTCACGATGAAATCATCGGCTCCGAGGCCCAGGCCCTTCACCCGCGCCTGCGGCTTGCCGATCCCCGAGAGGATCAGCACCGGCGTTTCCAGCCGGGCGGCGCGGAGGCGGCGGACCACCTCATAGCCCTCCATATCCGGCAGGCCGAGGTCGAGCAGGATGATGTCGTAGTCGTAGAGCTTGGCCAGCTCCAGCGCCTCCTCACCCGTATCGACCGTGTCCACCATCATTTGTGCCTGCTTGAGCATCATCGAGACACCGCGCAGGGTCGTGAGATCGTCTTCGCAAAAAAGGACGCGCATTTTTTTGGCCTCCACACGCAACGCGAGTGTTCTCCACCACTTTTACGTGTGTCGTCCAGCGATTTTTCATGCTTTGTTCGTATCAAGAAATAGACAATCTCGTTAGAAGTTAACAGATTGCAGGATGCTCCGATGCGCATTGCCTTGAAGGCCCGTGACGCCGCCGTCGCCCTCGGCGGTCTACAACCACAGGTATGTATCGGGTCTTTGGACAGGCTTCGCGGCATGGCGCTGCGTCTCAAGGGGTTCGACCCTTTGCCCCCGGTGGGCGCGCGGCTGCGGATCGGCGCGCAGACCCTGGCCGAGGTGGTCGGCTTCGATGGGGCAGGGGTGGAGGCGGTGCCCTTCGGCCCGGTCGAGGGCCTCGCCCCCGGCATCGCGGCGCGGCTGCTGCCGGGCGAGGCGCTGTCGCCCTCCGAGGCCTGGCTTGGCCGGGTGCTGGACCCGCTGGGCCGCCCGCTGGACGGCCGCCCGGCCCCAGCACCCGGGCCCCATGCGCGCGCACCCCGCGCGGCCCCGCCCCCGGCCGGGACGCGGGGCCGGCTGGGGGCACGGCTGGATCTGGGCGTGCGGGCGCTGAACCTGTTCGCGCCGTGCCGGGAGGGGCAGCGGCTCGGCCTGTTCGCCGCCTCCGGCATCGGCAAATCCACGCTGCTGGCAATGCTCGCCCATGCCAGCGCGGATGTCGTCGTCTTCGGCTTGGTCGGCGAACGCGGGCGCGAATTGCGCGAGTTCATCGAGGACGACCTCGGTCCCGCAGCACTTTCCCGCGCCGTGGTGATCTGCGCGACCTCCGACACCGCCCCCGCCATGCGCCGCGAAGCCGCCCATGCCGCCATGACCGTCGCCGAGCATTTCCGCGACGAGGGCCGCCGCGTGCTGCTGCTGATCGACAGCATCACCCGCTTCGCCATGGCCCAGCGCGAGATCGGGCTGGCCGCCGGCGAACCCCCCGCGACGCGCGGCCACCCGCCCTCGGTCTTCGCCGAATTGCCGCGGCTGCTGGAACGCGCGGGGCCGGGGCCGCAGGGCTGCGCCGGCTCCATCACCGGCCTCTTCACCGTGCTGGTGGAGGGCGACGATCATGACGAGCCGATCGCGGACGCCGTCCGCGGCATCCTGGATGGGCATGTGGTGCTCGACCGCCGCATCGCCGAGGCCGGGCGCTACCCCGCCGTGGACGTGCTGCGCAGCCTCTCGCGCACCGCCCCGGGGTGTCTGGACCCCGCCGAGCGCCCGCTGGTGCGCGAGGCGCGGAAACTGCTGGCCCTGGCGGATGAGATGGAGGAGCTGGTGCGCCTCGGCGCCTGGCGCGCCGGCGCCGATCCCGCCGCCGATCGCGCCCTGCGCCTGGCGCCGCGGATCGAGGCGGTGCTGGCGCAGGAGAAGGGCGATCGCGGCACCGTGGCCGAAGCCTTCGCCGCCTTGGCCGAAGCTCTCAAGGACCCCGCCGATGGCGCGTGACCCGTTGCGCACCATCGGGCGGTTGCGGCGGCTGGAGGTCGCGACCGCGCGCCTCGCGCTGCATGACGCGGGGCTGCGCGAGGCCGCCGCCACCGCGCGCGTCCAGGCCGCGACGGCGGCGCTGGTCAGCGAACTGACCGCGGGCGATGCCACCCACTACGCCGCCTGGCTGCCGCGCGGCCGCATGGCGCGCGACATCGCCACGCGCGACGCCGGCTTCGCCGAAGCCCGGCGGCGGGAGGCGCTGGCCGCCCTCACCACCGCCCGCACCGCCGCGCGCGGCGTGGAACGCATGGCCGAACGCCGCGCCGAGGAGGCCCGCTGCGACGCCCAGCGCCGCGAGGCGCTGCGGCTGGATGAGGCGGTCTATTCCGCCGCGGCGGTCAGCACCCCGCGCCGGACCTGATCCAGTTCGATGCTCTCGAACAGCGCGCGGAAATTGCCTTCGCCAAACCCCTCGTCGCCCTTGCGCTGGATCAGTTCGAAGAAGATCGGGCCGATCACCGTATGGGTGAAGATCTGCAACAGCCGTCCGCCGCTCGGCGAGCCATCCATCAGGATGCTGTTGGCGGCCAGGCGCGCGATATCCTCGCCCGTGTCCGGCAGGCGCTGCGGCAGCAGTTCGTAGTAGGTCGCGGGGGTTTCGAGGAAGGCCACGCCATCGGCCCGCATCCCCTCCACCGAGGCATGGATGTCGGTGGTGCCCATGGCGATGTGCTGGATGCCCTCGCCGTTGTAGACGCGCAGGAATTCCTCGATCTGGCTTTTGTCGTCGCTGCTTTCGTTGATCGGGATGCGGATCTGACCGCAGGGGCTGGTCAGCGCCTTGGACTTCAGCCCGGTCAGCTTGCCTTCGATGTCGAAGTAGCGGATCTCGCGGAAATTGAAGAGCCGCTCGTAGAAGCCGGACCAGGCATCCATGCGGCCGCGATGCACATTATGGGTCAGATGGTCGATGGTGGTCAGGCCATGGCCGGTCGGGCGCGCATCGCGCTCGCCGAGCCAGCGGAAATCGACATCCCAGATGCTGCCGCGCTCGCCGTAGCGATCGACGAAATAGATCAGGCTGCCGCCGATGCCCTCGATGGCGGGGATGTTCAGCTCCATCGGCCCGACGCGCCCATGGAATGGCCGGGCGCCGAGGCGCACCGCGCGCTCAAAGGCCTGGGCCGCGTCGGCGACGCGAAACGCCATGGCGCAGGCGCAGGGGCCATGCACACGCTGGAAGGATTGCGCGAAGGAATCCGGCTCGGCGTTCAGCACGATGTTCACATCGCCCTGGCGCCACAGCGTCACCGCCTTGCCGCGGTGCCGTGCCACGGCGGAGAAGCCCATGCGGGTGAACAGCGCCTCCAGATGCGCCACGTCCGGGCCGGTGAATTCGACGAACTCAAAGCCATCGGTGCCCATCGGATTGGCGTCGCTGATGGCGCCGGCGATGGCGGTGCGGTCGGGGGGGATGTCCATGGCGGAACCTCTGGGAATGGTGCGCGACATTACCCCTGTCGCGCTGGCGTTTTCCGGCAAATGCCGCGCAGTATCGCGGGGTGTTCGACCGATATTCCCCAATGCAGGAGGTTCTTGTGGTGAAATCCGCTCCGCCTGTGCTGGACGCCGCCGATCGCCGCATCCTGCGCGAATTGCAGCGCGACGGGCGGTTGCCGATCGTGGCACTCGCCGAGCGCGTCGGCCTCTCCGCCACCCCCTGCCAGCGGCGGGTGAAGCGGTTGGAGGAGGAGGGCGTCATCGCCCGCTATGCCGCCATCCTCGATCCGCGCCGCGTCGGGCTGCCGCTGCATGCCTTCGTGCAGGTGGCCCTGGCGAGCCATGCGGAGGAGGTCGCCCGCGCCTTCCACACCGCCATCGCCGAACGGCCCGAGGTGCTGGCCGCCTACGTCATGTCGGGTGACATGGATTACATGTTGCATGTCGTGGCCGCCGACTTCGAGGCTTATGCCGAATTCGCGCTGAAGGCCCTGCTGCGGATGCCGGGGGTGAAGGAAACCCGCTCCTCCTTTGTGCTCAGCGCGCTGAAGCAGCCAGGCGAGGTGCCGGTCTAGCCCTCGGCTGCGGCCTCCGCTTTGCCGCGTGGTGTGCTGGATTCGATCCTGTGAGCGGACCTGGGACCAACCGACAATGTCGATCATGGTCGGGCGTCAACTTCATCCCGACCATGATCGGCATGTTCGCGATCAGCGAGCTGATGCGCGGCGTCACCACGCTGCTGATCTGGGTGGTGATGCTGGGGCGCGGCTGTGGCCCGGGAAGGCGGCGGCGACCTCGGCGCCCTAACAGGCTGCGGAAATACGTGTCGAGATTGGCCGATTTCCTGGCTTTCGCCTGAGCATTGCTGGGCATTTTGCTCTGTTTGGGACGATTGGCGATGG
>NZ_QKYU01000044.1 GCF_003253705.1 Humitalea rosea | reverse complement strand
TCGGGCAGCCACGCCTTGAGGTCCGGAGGCAACAGGAATGCCTGGTCGCGATTGTAGGATACGAAGGTCGCCATAACCGCAGTTTGACAAATCAGAAAGGCAAAGTGAATCCGACAGACTGCTAGGCGGCAAGCAACTCCAGCACCGCCGCCGCCGCCGCCTCGCTCGGGCTGCCGCCGCCGGGCGGCCGCAGCTGGTCCATCACCGCCGCGGCCGCCGCGATCTGCGCGCCGGCGAGCTCAGGGTCGGTCAGCAGCCCGACCAGCGCCTCGGCCAGACGGGGCGGGGTGCAGTCCTGCTGGATGAACTCCGGCAGCACCGGCGCATCCGCCAGGAGGTTGACGATGGAGGCGTATTTCACCCGCACCAGCCGCCGCACGATCGCGGCCGTGACCGGGTTCACCCGGTAGCCGACCAGCAGCGGCACGCCGGCCAGCGCCACCTCCAGCGAGGAGGTGCCGGATTTGATCAGCCCGGCGGCGGCGGCGGCGAAGGCATCGTGTTTTTCCCCGATGTCGCGGATCAGGATCGGGGCGGGGGACCAGCCGGATGCGGCGGCGGCGACGGCCTGCTCCACCGGCCCGGCCAGCGGCACCACCGGCCGCAGCCCGGGCACACGCTCGGCGGCCAGGCGCAGCGCCTCGCCGAAGACCGGCAGCATGCGAGAGACCTCGGTGCGGCGGCTGCCGGGCATCACCAGCACCACGCGTTCCTCCGGCGCGATGCCGTGGCGGGCGCGGAAGCGCGCGGCATCGCCCTGGTCGGCGCCGGATTCCAGCACCGGATGGCCGACGAAGCGCGCATCCAGGCCGGCGGCGCGAAAGAACGCGGGCTCGAAGGGCAGCAGGCACAGCAGCCGGTCGGCCAGCTTGGCGATGTGCTTCACCCGCCCCGGCCGCCAGCCCCAGACCTGGGGGGCGACGTAATGCACGATGGGGATGCCGAGCGGGCGGATGCGTTCGGCGATGCGCAAGCAAAAACCCGGGCTGTCGATGGTGACGACCACCGACGGGCGGCGGGCGGTGATGTCGGCCACGGTCTGGTCCAGCCGGCGGGAGAGGGCGCGCAGCTTCGGCAGCACCTCCAGCAGCCCCATCAGCGCCAGCTCGCGCATCGGGAACAGGCTGGTGAGCCCGGCCTCGGCCATGCGGTCGCCGCCGATGCCGACGGCCTCGATCCCCGGCCGTGCCCGGCGCAGGGCCGCCAGCAGTCGCGCGCCCAGCACATCGCCGGAGGATTCGCCGGCGATCAGATAGATCAGGCTCACGCGAAATCCTTGGCTGTGCAGGCTGGGAAAGGGCGGCGCGGCCAGTCCGAAAAATTGCGCACGGCGCCATCGGCCCGCACCGCATCCAGCGCATGGGTGTCGAGGTCGGCAAACACCCATTGCGGCCGGTCCAGCGCGCCTTGCGCCAGGATGCCGTCCTCCGGGAAGCCGCGGTCGATCGGGCCGAAAACCGCCGCCAGCCCGCGATTCTCATCCAGCGCCGCCGACCAGGGGGCGAGGCCGATGGTCGGGCTGATCGCGACATAGCACTGGTTTTCGAGCGCCCGCGCCCGGGCCGCGAAGCGCACGCGGTTGAAGCCATGCATGGTGTCGGTGCAGGTCGGCACCAGGATCAGCCAGGCGCCGGCCTCGGCCTGGGTGCGGACGTGCTTGGGGAATTCCACGTCGTAGCAGATCGAGACCCCGATCCGGCCGAAGGGCGTGTCGAACACCCCCGGCGGGGCGCCTGGGGAGACGCCCCAGCGTTCGGTCTCGAAGCGCGTCATCGCGCATTTGTCCTGCATCGCCAGCCGTCCATCCGGGGCGATCAGCGGCGCGCGGTTGCGGATCGCGCCATCCGCGCCCCGCATCGGCAGGCTGCCGCCGAGCAGCCAGATCCCCGCCCGCATCGCCGCCCGCCGCAGGCGCTCCAGCAGCGCGGGTGCCGCGGCGACCATCGCGGCCAGCTCCTGCGCCTCGGTGGCGGGGGAGGCGCCGGCCAGGGAGGCCGCGACCTCCACCGCCGCGTATTCCGGCAGCACCGCGAGCTGCGCCCCGCCCGCGGCGGCGCGTGCCAGCCAGGCGTCGAGCTTGGCGGCCCAGGCATCGAGCCCGGCCACCGCCTCGATCGGCCATTGCGCCAGGGCCAGGCGGATGTGGCCATGGCCGAGGGCCCCCGCCGCCTGGCCGCAGCCTGGCGCCGCTGCCGGGGCAGGGGGCGGTGCGGCCTTGGGGGGCAGGGACCAGTCCGGATCGTCGCTCATGCGGCGGGCCCAAGCTCGCGCAGCCAGACATCCAGCCAATGCGGCACCTCGGCACCGCCGCCGACCTCCCGCCAGCCCATGCGGATGGCGAGGCCCGGGGCGGGCGCGAAGCCGCGCTTGCCCCAGAAGCCGTCGAGCGGCGCATGGCCTGTGGGGCGGCGCGGATCGGCCGCATCGCGGCGCACGGCGCAGAAGGCGGCCTGGGTCAGCCCGGCCTCCCGTGCCGCGGCCAGTCGCTGCTCGAAGAAGGCGACGCCGGCGCCCTGGCCGCGATGGCTGGCGCGCAGCACGCTTTCACCAAAATAACACAGTCGCGCCGGGTCCATGCCGGCGGCCAGGAATGGCGCCTGCACCGCCGCCGGGGCCTCGGTCATCGGCTGGCAGGTGGCGGCCCCCACCACCGCATCCCCCGCCCGCGCGAGCACCACAACGGCGCCGGGGCTGGCGGAGAAAGCGGCCAGGAACCTCGCCTCGGAGTCCTGGTCACCCTCGTAGAGATAGGGCCAGTCGCGGAACACCTCGATCCGCAGCCGCGCGACCTCGGGCAGCAGCGCGCGCAGACCCGGCCCCGCAAGGCGCTCGATCCGCAGGGCAGGACGGATGGCTTTGTTCATCGACTGGTTGCATAGGCGGCCGGCCGCAACGCGGGAAGGGGTGGTGGGATGATGGCATGGCCCGAGGCGCTCGGCCTGATGGCGGGCGCGCTGACGACGACCGCCTTCGTGCCCCAGGTCGCAAAGACCTGGCGCACCGGCTCGGCCGAGGATTTCAGCCTGCCGATGCTGGCGATGTTCGTGGCCGGGGTGGGGCTGTGGCTGGTTTATGGGGTGCTGATCGAGGCGCCGAGCGTCTGGCTCGCCAATGGCATCACCGGCCCGCTCGCGCTCTATCTGCTCTGGGTGAAGCTGCGCCGGGGATAGTTGCCCGATCGCTGCTTGACCCGGTGGCCGCGCCACGCGACCAAGAGGACTTGTCCGGCGCGATGCGACTCCGCGCCCGTGTGACGGACCGCCTTTTCGCCTCCGCCGGAGATCCCCCCATGCGCCGCTCGCTTCTGCTCAGCCTTGCCTGCCTGCCGCTGCTCGCGGGCTGCGCGCTGTTTCGCGGCAACCTCGCCGACCAGCCGCCCCGCATCGTCTTCTACACGCCCGACAGCGCCGAGCTGGACGCGCAGGCCAAGCTGATCGTGGGTGATGCCGCCGATCTCGCCGGCAACTACCCCACGGCGCCGGTCAGCGTGCTCGGCTTCGCCGATCCGGATGGCACCACGGCCGAGAATCGCGCGCTCTCGGCGCGCCGGGCCGAGGTGGTGGCCACGGAACTGCGCCGCCTGGGCGTGGCCCCCAGCCGCATCACCGTGCGGCCGCGTGGCGAGGTGTCCTTCGACGCCGTGCCGCTCGAAAGCCGCCGCGTCGAGATACGCGTGGGCCAATAGTTAGCGACGCGATGCCGGCTGAAGCCTGGAGCGGCCCCGCCGACCCCGAGCTGGTTCTGCGCCAGGTCTTCGGGCATCCGGAGTTCCGGGGGCGGCAGCGCGAGATCGTGGATCATGTCGTCGGCGGCGGCTCCGGCCTCGTGCTGATGCCGACCGGCGGCGGCAAGTCGCTATGCTACCAGGTGCCGGCGCTGTGCCGGCCGGGCATCGGCGTCGTCGTCTCGCCACTGATCGCGCTGATGGAGGACCAGGTCGCGGCGATGCGCCAGCAGGGCATCGCCGCCGCCGCTTTGCATTCCGACCTGGAGCCGGAAGCCCGCGCCGAGGCCCGCCGCGCCTTCCGCGAGGGCCGGCTCGACCTGCTCTATGTCTCGCCCGAGCGGCTGGCCATGGATGGCATGCTGGATGAGCTGGACGAGCATCGCGTCGCCCTTTTCGCGGTGGACGAGGCGCATTGCATCAGCCAGTGGGGCCATCACTTCCGCCCCGAATACCGCGCGCTCACCATCCTCGCCGACCGTTTTCCGGGCGTGCCGCGGCTTGCCCTGACCGCCACCGCCGATCCGCGCACCGCCGAGGACATCCGCCGCCTGTTGGGGCTGCTGGATGAGCCGGTGTTCAAGGGCGGCTTCGACCGCCCCAATATCCGCATCGAGGCCGCCGAGCGCACCGCCGAACGCCAGCAGGTCCGCAGCTTTCTGCGCGAGGCCTCGGACGGGCGCGGGGCGGGGATCATCTATTGCGGCAGCCGGGCGCGGGCCGAGCGCACCGCCGAATGGCTGCGCGGCGATGGCTGGGATGCGACGCCCTTCCACGCGGGGATGGAGGCCGCCGACAAACGCGCCGCCCATAAGCGCTTCGCCGCCGGGGATGCGGTGATCATGTGCGCGACCATCGCCTTCGGCATGGGCATCGACCGGCCGGATGTGCGCTTCGTCTGCCATACCGAACTGCCGAAATCGCCGGAGGGCTGGTATCAGGAGATCGGCCGCGCCGGGCGCGACGGGCTGCCGGCCCGCGCGCTGTTGCTCTATGCCGCCGGCGACATCGCCATCGCCCGCCGCCGCATCGCCGAAAGTGCCGCCCCCGAGGCGCAGACCGCGATCGAGCGGATGCGGCTGGACAGCATGATCGCCATCGCCGAGGCCGCCGAATGCCGGCGCCGGCCGCTGCTGCGCTGCTTCGGCGAGACGCCCTCGGACGGGCCCTGCGGTCAATGCGACAATTGCCTGAGCCCGCCGCGGCTCTGGGATGGCACGGTGGCCGCGCAAAAATTGGTGTCGGCCTGTCTGCGGACCGGCCAGCGCTTCGGCCTCGGCCATCTGACCGATGTGCTGCGCGGCGAGAAAAGCGAGAAGGTCCTCCGCTTCGGCCATGACGAACTGCCGACCTTCGGCGTCGGCCGGGACCTGGACGTGCAGGGCTGGCGGGCGGTGGCCCGGCAACTGGTCGCCCGTGGCGTGATGGACCTGCATGTCGAGGAACGCCCGGGTCAGGCCCCGGCGCCGCCGGTCTATGTCGTGCTGCCCGATGCCGCGCGGCCGCTGCTGCGGGGGGAGGCGAGCCTGACCCTGCGCGCCGATGTCACGGCCCCCGTGGCGCGGCGCGGCAACAACGCGCCCGCGCCCGCAGGCCCCCCCATCCCGCGCGGCAGCCGGTTCGAGGCGCTGCGGGGCTGGCGCGGCACCACCGCCAAGGCGCAGGGGGTGCCGGCCTATATCGTCTTCCCCGACCGCACCCTGGATGAGATCGCGGCCCGCAACCCGAGCACACTGGATGCGCTGGCCGATGTGCCGGGGGTGGGGCAGTCCAAGCTCGGGCGGTATGGGCCGGCGATCCTGGAGCTGCTGCGCGGTTGCGAGTGACTTGCAACTGACCTGCGGTTATGCGAAGCATTCGCAACACAGCGAATGCGGCATCCATGTACGTCTGCCTCTGCAACGCCCTCACCGATACCCAGGTCCGCGACGCGGCCTGCAAGGGCGCCTGTCGCCCCTCTGAGGTTCAGGCCCATTGCGGCTGCCGCGCCCAATGCGGCACCTGTGCCCGCGCCATGCTGGCGATGCTGCGCGACTTGCCCGCGACGGCCCTGGCGGGCTACGCGGCACAGATGGAGCGGCCCGCCTGAGTAAACTGGCCGCCCCGGACAAGGAGGCGGCCCATGCTGCGCGACCCCAAGGTCATCGAACATCTGAATACGCAGCTCACCAATGAGCTGACGGCGATCAACCAGTATTTCCTGCATGCGCGGGTGCTGCGCCATTGGGGCGTGACCAAGCTCGGCGCCCATGAATACGCCGAATCGATCGAGGAAATGCAGCACGCCGATTTGCTGATCGACCGCATCCTGATGCTCAACGGCCTGCCCAATGTGCAGCGCATGAACCAGGTGCTGGTGGGCCAGAACGTGAAGGAGATTCTGGAATGCGACCAGAAGCTTGAGGAAAAGGCGCTCGACGATCTGCGCGAGGGCATCGCCTATTGCGACAGCGTGCGCGACTACGCCTCGCGCGAGTTGCTGACCAAGATCCTGATCGATGAGGAAAGCCACGCCGACTTCCTCGACACCCAGTTCGACATGATCCGGAACATGGGAATCGAGAAGTACATTCAGCTCAACAGCGCCGCGGCGCCCGAGCAGGCCGAGAAGAAGGCCGGCTGATCGGCGATCAGACTGTTGGCGGGCGGCTCACCAGCCGCCGCGCCAGCAGATAGCCGAGCCCACCCGCGATGGGGGCGGCCGGCAATACCAGCAGCCAGCCCGCATGGGCGCCCTGGGTCACCATGCCCAGGCCGATGCCCAGCAGCAGCCCGCCGACCAGCGAGCCCACGGTGCCGGCGGTGAGGCCGAGGATCAGAATGTCTTCACGGCTTGGCATGGAGGGGGCGTAAACCGGGGCCGGGCCGGCCGCAAGCTTGACTTGAACGGCTGCCACCGTCATACGCCGGTCATTCCTGGGAAAGTGGACCAGCCTTCGGGGCTGGCGCCCGCCCCCTTGGTCGCAGCGCAGGTTGTGGCCTTGGACGGACTACCGGGACACATCGATCGAAAGGTCCGCCGGCACGCAGCCGCGCGGGGATGCATAGTTCATGACCAAGCGTCTCGAATCCAAGTACAAGATCAATCGCCGCCTCGGCGTCAACCTCTGGGGCCGCGCCAAGTCCCCGATCGGCAAGCGGGCCTATGGCCCCGGCCAGCACGGCCAGCGCCGCAAGCAGAAGCCGACCGACTTCGGCATTCAGCTCATGGCGAAGCAGAAGCTCAAGGGCTACTACGGCAACATCGGCGAGAAGCAGTTCCGCAAGTATTACGAGGAAGCCGTCCGCCGGAAGGGCGACACCAGCGAGACGCTGATCGAGCTGCTGGAGCGGCGCCTGGATACGGTGATCTACCGGCTGAAGTTCGCGGTGACCCCGTTCGCGGCGCGCCAGTTCGTGAACCACGGCCACATCACCATCAACGGCAAGCGGCTGAACATCCCGTCCTACCTCGTCAAGGACAATGACCTGATCGAGGTCAAGGAAAAGTCCAAGCAGCTGACCGCGGTGCTGGACGCCTCGCAGTCCGGCGAGCGCGACGTGCCGGAATACCTGGAAGTGGACCACCGCGCGATGCGCGGCCGCTTCATCCGCGCGCCGAAGCTGGCCGATGTGCCCTATCCGGTGCAGATGGAACCGAACCTGGTCGTCGAGTTCTACTCGCGCTGATCCGGACGCGGGGGCGGTTTCGCCCCTGCTCTCCCGCCCGGCCTGGTCGGCCCGGCGGGATGCGGCTTTCGAGCATTGGCGCTAGTCTCGCGCCATCGCTCGCAGGGCCTGCCACATGACCGACCCCACACCCCCCCGCCGCACGCTGCCGCTCGCGACCCTGCTGCTCGCGCTCGCCCAGCCCGTTGCCGGCGCCATCCCTTTCCTCGGCCTCGGCCACAGCATCGGCGACATGGCCGCGGCGAGCACCACCGCCGCCAGCCCCGCGACCTATGCCTTCGTGATCTGGACGCCGATCTTCCTGCTCTCGATCATCTGGGCGGTGCGGCAGATGTGGCTGGAGGATGCGACGACCGAGCGCCTGCGCCGCCCATTGGCGCTCGCCTTCGCGCTGAACGTGCTGTGGATGCTGCTCGCCGAATTCACCGCCAATGGGCTGCATCTGGTGGCGGTGCTGGCCGGCGGCGTCGCCGCCGCCCTCTGGGCCTTCCTGCCGGAGGCGCGCCGCCTGCCGGAGGGCGCCTTCGCGCGCTGGCTGCTGCGCCCCTTCCTCGGGCTCTTCGCGGGCTGGGTCACGGCCGCGGTCTTCGCCAACCTCGCCGGCGCGTTGAAGGCGACGGGGCTCGATCCCGATCCCTGGCTCTCGGCGCTGATCGTGCTGCTGGCGGGGGGGATGGCGGCGGTGGTGCTGCGGCGGGCGCAGGGCGATCCCTGGTATGTGCTGGCCGCCGGCTGGGCGCTGGTCGCCGTGGCGCTGGCCGATTTCGGCCTGGCCGGTGTCGGCGTCACCGGGGCCGATGGCCATGCGGTGCAGGAGTTCCGGGTGGAGATAGCGGGCGGCATCGCCGCCCTGGTCGCCCTCGGCGGCGTGGTTTTCAGCGCCTTCAGCATCTGGCGCCGGGGCGGCATGACGGCGTGATCGCCGCCATACCGCCCTCGCGGCTTACTTTTCGAGGTGGGATTCGAGCATCCACAGCGCCTTGTCGAGCGAGCGGCTGATCCCGGTCAGCAGGTCGGCGGTATCGGCATCCCCGGCTTCATCCGTGGCGTCGATGCCCTCGCGGACGGATTTGGCCAGTGCCGCATAGCGGTCGGTCAGCGCCGCCACATGGTCGAGGCCGAGGGTGATGTCGGCCGGGTAGGGGGCCAGGCGGGTCTTCTCGCCGACCAGCTGCGTCGTGCCATTGGGCTTGCCGCCAAGCTGCACGCAGCGCTCGGCCACGTCGTCGAGCTGGGTGGCGAGCTGGTTGTAGAAGCTCTCGAACAGCAGATGCAGGCTGTTGAAGGAGGGGCCCTTCACGGTCCAATGCGCCATATGGACGGCATTGTTCAGGTCCATGATGTCCGCGAGCGTCGCGTTCAGCACTTCGGTCGAGATCTTCTTGGCATTGTCGCCGAGGTCGTTGCGGGTCGTGCGCAGCTTCGCCATGGATCGGTCCTTCATCGGTTCGATTGTGACATAGAGATAGGGTGCATCCCGAAGGGCGCAGCCCTCAAGCCCTGCTGCTTGGATGCAGCGGGCATGCGGTGTGGGGATATGCTGTTCGGCATGCGTTCAAAAACGTCAAAACGGGACCAAGGTTGCGGGACTGCGCCCGCGCATCTGGTCCCCTTCGCGGCAGGCTTGTAAGCCAAGGGCCAGGGAGGATCAGACGCATGATCGTGACATTGGCGGTGCCCCGCATCATCCGCATCGGCGCCGGCGCCGTGGCCCAGGTGGCCGAGGTGCTGGCGGCCCTCGGCGCGAGCCGGCCCTTCATCGTGACCGATCCCTTCATGGTCAGCTCCGGCATGATCGAGCGGCTGCTGACGCCGCTGGCCGAGGCGGGGATCCAGGCGCGCATCTTCAGCGACACCGTGCCCGACCCCACCGATACGGTGGTGCTGGCCGGGCTCGCGGCGCTGCGCGCGACCGATTGCGACGCGCTGATCGGCTTCGGCGGCGGCAGCCCCATGGACACCGCCAAGGCCATCAACATCCTGGCCGCCGCGCCGGAGGGCGCCGCGATTGCGGGCTTCAAGGCGCCGGCCGTGGCCGATCGCGGCGCGCTGCCGCTGGTCTGCATCCCCACCACGGCGGGGACGGGCAGCGAGGTCACCCGCTTCACCGTCATCACCGATGCGGTGCGGGACGAGAAGATGCTGATCGCGGGGCTCGGCGCCCTGCCGACCGCGGCCTTGGTGGATTACGAGCTGACGGTCTCGGTGCCCCCCCGCATCACCGCCGATACCGGCATCGACAGCCTGACCCATGCGCTGGAGGCCTTCGTCTCCCGCCGCGCCAATGCCTTCTCCGATGACTACGCGCGGGCGGCGATGCGGCTGATCGCGCCGAACCTGCGCCTTGCCTATCACGAGCCCCGCAACGCGGCGGCGCGGGAGGCGATGATGGCCGGCGCGATGCTGGCCGGGCTCGCCTTCTCCAATGCCTCGGTCGCGCTGGTGCATGGGATGAGCCGGCCGATCGGGGCGCATTTCCATGTGCCGCACGGCCTGTCCAACGCCATGCTGCTGCCGGTCGTGACCGAATTCGGCCTCGGCGCCGCCGCGGGGCGTTATGCCGAGGCTGCGCGGGTGATGGGCATCGCCGGGGCAGGGGACAGTGACGCGGCCGCCGGCGCGGCCCTGCTGGCTGAGCTGCGCGCGCTGAACGAGGAGCTGCGGGTGCCGACCCCGGCCGCCTATGGCATCCCGGCCGATGCCTGGGCGCGGCTGCTGCCGACCATGGCGGCCCAGGCGCTGGCCAGCGGCAGCCCGGCCAACAACCCGCGCGTGCCGGATGCGGCGGAGATCATGGAGCTGTACCGGCAGGCCTTCGGCAACTGAAGGCCTGGCGCCCTCAGTTGAGGGTGCCGCTGGACCAGGAGGAAAGCCAGGCGCCAAGGGCGGGCGCCGGCAAGGGCCGCCCGACCGCCCAGCCTTGGGCGTAATCGACGCCGAGCGAGGCGACCGCCCGCCATAGCCGGGCATCCGCGACGCCCTCGGCGGTCACGGTCATCCCCTTGGCATGGGCGATCCGGACGATGTTCCGCACGGCGGCCCGGGCGCGGTGGCTATGCGGCAGGGCGGCGGTGAAATCGCGGTCGATCTTGACCCCATCGAAGGGCAGGCCGAGCAGCAGCAGCCGCCCGTCGTCCAGCGCCATGTCGTCCAGCAGGATCCGGTGCCCGGCCCGGCGCAGGCGGGTCAGCGCCCGGCGCAGCAGCGGCAGGTCGTGGATGGGGGTGGTCTCGGTCAGCTCCAGCACCAGATCGGAGGGCACCATGCCGGTGCCCTCCAGCGCCCCGCCGAGCCAGGAGACGGTGTCCTGTTCCAGCAGCACCCCGAGCGGCAGGTTGATCGACACCGGCTGCCTGAACCCCGGCCGCAGCGCGCCGAGTTCGGCCGCGGCACGCCGGGCCACCACCACCGAAAGCGCACGGCCGAGGCCGCTGCGCTCGGCAAGGGGCACGAAGGCATCGGGCGGCAGCGGCGCGGTCAGGCGCTGCCAACGGGCCAGCGCCTCCAGCAGCATCGGCCGCCCATCGGACAGGCGCACGATGGGCTGGTAGCGCAGGACGATCTCGCCCTGCTTCAACCCACGCAGCAGATCTTCGGCATCCTCCGCAACATCGGTCGGAAGGTTGCCGGGCAGGCTGGTCAGCGCGGCGGCGATCGGGGCCTCGGCGGCCTCCGCGCTGCCGACGCCGAAGGGCACCGGGGTGCCGTCGGGCTGGATCAGCACCAGCGTGCCGGGGGCGAAGGGATCGGAGGCGACGGCGAGCAGCGCGGGCCAATGCAACCCAGCCGCACCTACTTCCATCACCAGGCGGGTCGTGCGCCGGCCGGGCGCCATGATGCGGGCAAGGGCTTCCCGGACGGAGCCGGCATCGCGAGGGGGCTGGGCGGACAGCAGGCGCGCGGCGCCTTCGGTCGCGGCATGGACCTGCCGGTCCCGCGCCAGCACGAACAGGGCCTCGTCAGCGGCGAGGTGACCGGCTGGCTTGGCCGTGGCGCTCGCCGGTGCTTTGCGAACACGCCAGGGCATCGGTGAGTCTCCCAGTTCCATCCTTGCAATCTAGGACAAGGTGAGGGGTGCATCCAGTAATTTGTCTAAATATTCTAAAAAAGCACGCCGCATGGTTGCGACCGTTAGCCTCGCGCATTGATTTGCCAGGGTTCTTCCGCCCAACGGCGACCAAGCCGCTCGATGGAGGCGGTGATCTGGGCGGACCAGACCTCCGGCGCGATGAATCGGGGCACGAACCCCGCCGAATCGCCGCGGGCCCGAAACTCGGGGTCCTCCACCGTCGCGCGCAGGGCGGCCACCAGCCGTTCGCGTATCCGGGGCGGCACGCCGGGGGGCAGGACGAAGCCGCGCTGCGCCCCGGCTATCAATGGAATGCCCTGTTCCATAAGGGTCGGCACCTCGGGCAGCAGCGGGCAGCGGCTGGCGCTGGCCAGGCCGAGCGGCTCCAGCCGCCCCTCGCGAATGGCCCCGATCGCCTCGGTCAGCGCGACCGCGGCGGCCGCGACATTCCCGGCGAGGGCTGCCTGCCGCGCCGCGGCGGCCGAAGGGAAATGCAGGAGACTGGCGGGCGACAACCGCATCCAGGCATCGCCGAACAGGGCCGCGGCCGTGCCGGGCGGCGGCAGGCCGAGCGTCGCCGCCTCCCCCATGGCACGGAAGGCGGCCAGATCCCCTCCGGGCCGGACGGCGGTGACAAGCACGACGGGCTCGTCCGATACCGCCGCCAGCCAGTCCAGCCCGCTCAGCAGCGAGGTCTGCCCAAGTTCGACCGCGCGGGAGATCAGCAGCGGTGCCGAGACCGTGCCCATCATCCGGGCCTCGGTGCTCGCCTCCAACAGGCGGCGGATGGCGGTGAGGCCACCCTCGCCGGGCACCGCCTCGACCCCCAGCGCCGCGCGGGGCAGTTGCCGTTCCAGATAGGGCGCGAAGCCCCGCGCCCAGCGGTCGGCGGCCCCCCCCGCGGGCCCGCCGACCATCAGGATGAGGCTGCGGGCCGGGCGGGATTTCACCCCGGGGACAGGGGGATCGGGGGGCGTCTGGGCCAGCGCGGGGGCCGCCACGAGACCAAGCCCAAGTGCCAGAAGCGCGCGCCGCCGCGGCTCGGCCCCAGCCGGCGCCGGGCTCACGTGCGCGGGGCCGCCTTGACCGGGGCCGCCACCGCCTCGGTGCCCCGGCGCAGCCGGTTCTCGCCGAGGAAGAGCAGGATCGGGGCGGCGATGAAGATCGAGGAGGAGGCCGAGATCACGATGCCGAACAGCATGCACCAGGCGAAGCCGGCCAGGGTGTCACCGCCGAACAGGGCCAGCGGCAAGGCTGCCAGCAGCAGGGTCATCGAGGTGCCGAGGGTGCGGTTCAGCGTCTCGTTGATCGAACGGTCGATCAACTCGCGCAGCGGCATGGTCTTGAAGCGGCGCAGGTTCTCCCGCATCCGGTCATAGACCACGACCTTGTCGTTCACGCTGAAGCCGACGATCGTCAGCACCGCGGCGACGGTGGTCAGGTTGAACTCGATCCGCGTGACCGCGAGGAAGCCGATGACCTTGGTCACCTCCAGGATCAGCGTGACCACGGCGCCGACGCCGAACTGCCATTCGAAGCGGAACCAGATGTAGAGCATCATCGCGAGCAGGCTCAGGCCGAGCGCGATCATGCCACCCTGGAACAGCTCGTCCGACACGCGATTGCCGACCGCCTCCACCCGCAGGATGCGCACGCCGGGGGCGACCTGCTCGATGGTGCTGCGGGTCGCGGCGACGGCGGCCTGGGTCTGGGCCTCCTCGCCCTGGGTCGGCAGGCGCAGCAGCAGGGTGGTCGGGTCGCCGAACTGCTGCACGCCCACATCGCCGAAGGGCAGGCGGGCGAGGGCCGTGCGGATCGTGGGCAGGTCCGCGGGGCCCGGGGTACGGACCTCCATGGTGATGCCGCCTTTGAAATCGATGCCCTTTTCCAGCCCCGGCGTGATCGCCAGCACCACCGAGGCGACCGAGAGCAGCGCCGAGAAGGCAAGGCCCGCGATGCGGCCGCGCATGAAGGGGATATGCGTGTTGTCCGGCACGAGCCGGAACAGCGGGCGGGAGAGACGTTCGAACATGGCGATCATACCGGCAACGTGCGGGGGCGGCGGGTGCGGTACCAGATCGAGACGAGCAGCCGCACCAGGGTCGTCGCGGTCCACATCTGCACCACGGTGCCGATGGCCACGGTCACGGCAAAGCCCTTCACCGGCCCCGAGCCGAAGCCATAGAGGCAGGCCATCGCGATCAGATTGGTCAGATTGCTGTCCATGATGGTGCCGGAGGCCTTGCTGAAGCCGGTCTCCAGCGCATTCAGCGGCGAGCGGCCGTTGCGCGTCTCCTCACGGATGCGTTCGTTGATCAGCACGTTGGCATCGAGCGCGGTGCCGAGCGTCAGCACGATGCCGGCGATGCCGGGCAGGGTCAGCGTCGCCTCCAGCAGGGTCAGGCAGGCGCAGAGCAGGATGAGGTTCACCAGCAGCGCGATATTCGCGAACCAGCCGAACAGCCCATAGGCGAGGCCCATGTAGAGGAAGACGAAGAGCGTCCCCACGCTCAGCGCGATCATGCCCGCGCGGATCGCATCCGCCCCAAGCTCCGGCCCGACGGTGCGTTCCTCGACCACCGTCAGCGGCGCGGGCAGGGCGCCGGCGCGCAGCAGCACGGCAAGGTCATTGGCGGTCTGCGCGGAGAAACTGCCGCTGATCTGGCCCGAGCCGCCGGTGATCGGCTCACGGATCACCGGGGCGGTGATGACCTTGTCATCCAGCACGATGGCGAAGGGGCGGTTGACGTTGGCCCGCGTGATCTCGGCGAAGCGGCGGGTGCCGATGCTGTCGAAGGTGAAGTTCACCACCCATTCGCCGGTCTGCCCGTTCTGCCCGGCGCGGGCATTGGAGAGGTTGGCGCCATCGACCTCGACCCGGCGGCGCACGGCGTAGCGCTGGCCGTCGCGGTCGCCGGGCAGGAACTGCACGCCGGGCGGCGGGGAGGCCGCGGTCGGGTTGGCGGTTTCATCCAGCAGATGGAAGGTCATCCGCGCGGTCTGGCCGAGCAGTTGCTTGATGCGGTTGGGGTCCTCGACGCCGGGGAGCTGCACCAGGATGCGGCTCTGCCCCTGGCGCGCGATCAGCGATTCGGAGACGCCGGTCTCGTCGATGCGGCGGCGGACGATCTCGATGGACTGCTCCACCGCGCCGCTCGCCTTGGCGCGCAGCGAGGGCTCGGTCAGCGTCGCGCTGACGGTGCCATCGGGGCTGGAGGCGACCTCGATATCCGGCGCGGTGGCGCCGGCGCCGAGGGCGACGGGATTGCCCAGCTCCCGCATCACCGCCATCGCGGCCGGCACCTGGGCCGGGTCGCGGACGCGGAAGGCGAGGCGGCGCTGCGCCTGGTCGGCGGCGAGGTTCACATAGCCGATATTGGCCGCGCGCAGCCGGGTGCGGGCGCCATCGGCCAGCCCCTCCAGCCGTTCGCGGACCACCGCGTTCACATCGACCTCCAGCAGCAAATAGGAGCCGCCGCGCAGATCGAGGCCGAGGTTGACCTGCCGCGTGGGGAACCAGCCGGGCAGCGAGGCGCGGGGCACGAGGTTCGGGATGCAGACGAGCAGCCCCAGGACGCAGACCGAAAGGATCGCGGTGATCTTCCACCGCGCGAAATACATCATGGCCTGGAACCGGCTTTCCGACATGCGACTTGGACCGGCCGCGGAGATGCGGGCGGTCATTCGCGCCGGAACATGGCGAAGCGGCTCCGGTCATGCAAGCGGGCCCTTGGGTTGGACAGGCGGGGGGCGGCGTCCCATACCGCCCGCGACCCCTCCACTGATCCGGATTTTCGCGCCATGCGTCTCGGCCTCGGCATTCTCGGCACCGGCCACTTCGGCCGCTTTCACGCGCTGAAGGCGGCCAGCGGCGCCCGCACCCGGCTGGTCGGGGTGCATGACGCCGACCCGGCCCGTGCCGCTTTGGTCGCGGCCGAGACCGGCGTGCCCGCCATGGCGCCGGAGGCGTTGGTAGCCTGCGCCGATGCGCTGATCATCGCCGCCCCCACCGCGTTTCACTTCGAGCTGGCGCGGATGGCGCTCGCCGCCGGCAAGCCGGTGCTGGTGGAAAAGCCGATCGCGGCGACGCTGGAGCAGGCCGATGCCCTGGTGGCGCTGGCGGCGGAAAAACGCCTGGCCCTCGCGGTCGGGCATATCGAGCGGTTCTCCGCGGCGTTCCGGGCCGTGGTCGAGGCGCCGCGCGGCGGGCGCGACCTGTCCTGGGAGGCGGTGCGCGCCGCCCCCTTCCGTCCGCGCAGCCTGGATGTCTCCGTGGTGCTGGATCTGATGATCCATGACATCGACCTGATCCTGGAACTGGCCGGCGAGATGCCGGAGGCGATCGAGGCGGTGGGGTCTGCCGTCGCCAGCGAGCGGCCGGATTTCGTGGTGGCGCGGCTGCGTTTCTCCGGCGGCCGGGCCGCGACCATCACCGGCTCGCGCGTCTCGCTGGCGCTGGAGCGGCGGCTGCGGATTTTGGGCACCGAGGGCGAGACCTCGGTCGATTTCCTCAACCGCAGCCTGTCGGTGCTGCGGCGGGGCGGGGCGGAGCCGGTCGCGACCATGCCCGGCAGCGGCATCGACCGCGCCGGCTGGACCGATCATGACAGCCTGGACGCCGAGCAGACCGCCTTCGCCGCGGCCGTGCTGGATGGCGCGCCGCTGGTCGTGGATGGCGCGGCGGGGCGGCGGGCGCTGGCGGTGGCGCTGTCGATCGAGGCGGCGGTGGCGGCAGTCACTACCCTTTAATTTGCCGTAATCCAAAATTGTACTCAGCGTGGTCGTCCGGGTCTGCCGCTTTGGCCGCGCCGGCAATGAAAAGCGGAGAAATTATATGAAGGTTCATAGGTTCATCACCGTGGCCGTGCTCGGCATGGGCATCGCCGCACCGGCCATTGCCCAGAATTTCAACCGCCCCCCTTCGTTCGGGACGGTAAACCTTTCTTCCAACTTCGCGCCGGACCCCACGGTGGTGAATGTCACCGCCGGGGGCACCGTGCCGGCGGAACGGCTGGGGGGCGCCGAATGCCTGGGCACCATCGCCAATGCCCCCGATGTGCGGCTGAACTATCGCGCCGGGCAGGGCCTGCCGCTGGTCCTCTCGGCTGTCTCACGGGCGGATGTGACCTTGGTCGTGAACCTGCCGAACGGGCAATGGGCCTGCAACGACGACTTCAACGGCACCAATCCGGGCATCGTGTTCCGCAATCCGCAATCCGGCCAGTACGACATCTGGATCGGACATTACGAGCGCGGCCAGAGCGTGCCGGCGCAGTTGCGGATCTCCGAGATCATTCCCTGAGGCCGTAGCCGGCCCATGGGGCGAAGACGATCGTCCGCTCGCTGTCCATGAATGCTGGTCGCCCCCTGTCGCGGGCCTGGCAGGTGTCGCCCGCGCCACAGCCTGCTCGCTTTGAGGGCAGGGGAAGATGGGACGACCGTAAGGCGCCCCACCGATGGCGGTGCCTCGTTTTCTTGGGTACAGGGTCGGAACTTCTGGAGGCTTACATGCGCCCAATTTCACTTGCCCTGCTGCGCTCTTGCCTACTCGCCTCCGCCCTGCTTCTGGCCCCGGCCCTGGCCGAGGCGCGCCAGGTCAATGCCGTGCCCGGCGCGGTCGTCGGCCGCATGGACGTGCCCAATGCCTGGGTGGTGACCCCGGTTGACCGCGGTCTGCAGATAGCGACCCGCGACGAGGAGATCATCCTCTTCGTCGAACTCTATCCCTCGACGGACGCGGATGCGGTCCTGGCGGAGCATTTCGCCTATTACGCCGAGCAGAACATCGTCATCACCGGCGATCCGACAACGACGACGAATGTGCTGAATTCGGTTCCGATTGTCGGGATGCGGCTTCCGGCAACCTGGAATGGCGAGCCGACCAATCTGCGCTACCTCTTGATCATCCCCAAGGAGACGCGCCCCAACGCGCCGGAACGGACGCTGCACGTGACCTATTGGGCCTCGCCCAAGGGGCATGCGGCCTACGGCGCGGCGGTGGATACGCTGATCGAATCCCTGGTCAACTCCGTCGCCGGCCCCTGAGCCCCAAGGCCGGGCGGCGAGGCGATCCTCGCCGCCTGGGCTGTCTATTGCGCGAAGACGATCGTGCGCTTGCTGTCCATGATCACGCGGTCGTCCAGATGCCAGGCGACGGCGCGCGACAGCACGCGGCGCTCGATGTCGCGGCCGCGGCGGATCATCTCCTCCGGGGTCGCCTCATGCGTCACCCGCTCCACGTCCTGTTCGATGATCGGGCCTTCGTCGAGGTCGGCGGTCACGTAATGCGCGGTCGCACCGATCAGCTTCACGCCGCGGGCATAGGCCTGGTGATAGGGCTTGGCGCCCTTGAACCCCGGCAGGAAGGAATGGTGGATGTTGATGCAGCGCCCCGAGAGCTTTGCCGATAGCGCATCGCTCAGCACCTGCATGTAGCGGGCGAGCACCACGAGTTCGGTGCCGGTGGACTGCACCAGCGCCCAGAGTGCGGCCTCCTGCTCCATCTTCGTCTCACGCGTCACCGGCAGGTGGTGGAAGGGCGTGCCGTTTAGGTCGAGCCCGCCATAGCTCTCGCGCGGGTGGTTGGAGACGACGGCGGTCACCGCCATCGGCAATTCGCCGATACGGTGGCGATAGAGCAGATCGACCAGGCAATGGTCGAACTTCGAGGCCAGGATCATCACCTTGCGCGGCACCGATTGGTCGCGCAGCGCGAGCTTCATGCCGAAGCGGGCGCGCAGCCCCTCCAACTCCTCGGTCAGCGCCGGGAAATCGGCCTCCTCACGCGCCGCGACAAACACCGTGCGCATAAAAAAACGCCCCGAGGCCGGGTCGTCGAACTGATGCGCCGCCTGGATGTCGAACCCCCGGCGGAACAGCGCATCGGCGATGGCGGCAACGATGCCCGGACGATTGGGGCAGGAGAGGGTCAGGGCGTATCGCGTGCTCATGCCGGCGCCTTTCCGCCGCGCCGCGCCCCCGGTCAAGCCCGGCGCAGCCAGTCCACCGCGCCGAGGCCCGCCGCGCGCCCGGTCGCGAAGCAGGCCTGGAGCAGGAAGCCACCGGTCGGCGCCTCCCAATCGAGCATCTCACCCGCGACAAACATGCCCGGATGCGCGCGCAGCATCAGATGTTCGTCAACCTCGCTCCAGGCGATCCCGCCGGCCGAGGAGATCGCCCGCGCGATCGGGGCCGCTGCCAGCAGCCGCAGCGGCAGCGCCTTCACCAGCCCGGCAAGGTCCCCCGGATCGGCGCCGCCGCGCAGCGCCTCCTGCACCAGCCCGATCGCGACCGGCGGCAGCCCGGCGGCGCGGCGCAGGTGGTTGGACAGCGACTGCCCGCGCCGCTCCGCCAGCCGCGCCGCCAGAGCGTCCCGCGCGATGTCGGGGCGCAGGTCGAGCATGGCGGTGACCGGCCCGCCGGCGGCGATGGCGTCGCGAAGCGGGCCGGAGAGGGCATAGACCGCGCCACCCTCGATCCCCGTCGCGGTCAGCATCGCCTCGCCGCGTTCGGTGCGGCCGTTGAAGGAAAGCGCGATGCGCTTCAGCGGCGTGCCGGCGAAGCGGCCGCGCAGATGCTCCGACCACTCGATGGCGAAGCCGCAATTGCTCGGCGCCAGCGGCACCACCGCGACGCCGGGCAGCAGCGAGACCCAGCCGCCATCGCTGCCGAGGCGCGGCCAGGAGGCCCCGCCGAGCGCCAGCACCTTTGCCCGCGAGGGCAGGGACACCTCGCCCCCGGGCGTCGCGAAGCGATCGCCGCCCCGCCACGCATGCCGCGCCAGCAGCGTCACCCCAAGCCCGCCAAGCCGCGCCAGCCAGGCCCGCAGCAGCGGCGAGGCCTTCATGGCGGTCGGAAACACCCGGCCGCTGGAGCCGGTGAAGACCGGCTGCCCCAGCCCCTCGCACCAGGCGATCAGCGCGGCGGGGGGGAAGGCGTCGATGATCGGCGCCAGCGGCGCGCGGGCCGCGCCATAGGCGTCGCAAAACCCGGGCAGCGGGCGGCTATGGGTCAGGTTCAGCCCGCCGCGTCCGGCCAGCAGGAATTTGCGCGCCGGACTCGGCATCCGATCGGCCACGGCGACCCGCAGGCCGGCGGCGGCCATGGTTTCGGCGGCCATCAGCCCGGCGGGGCCTGCGCCCACCACAAGCACATCAAGGGGAGAGGTCATCCCCCAGTCTAGCCCAGGCTGCCGAAGCTTGACGATCCGCGCCCCCCGACGCATCTCGGCCTGCCACACAGGAGGTCCCCATGCAGGTACGCGCCGCCATCGCCTGGAAAGCCGGTGAGCCCCTGAGCATCGGCACCGTCGAGATCGGCGGGCCGAAGCCCGGCGAGGTGCTGGTCGAGATCATGGCCACCGGCATCTGCCACACCGATGCCTATACCCTGTCGGGGCTGGACCCCGAGGGCATCTTCCCCGCGATCCTGGGCCATGAGGGGGCCGGGATCGTGCGCGAGGTCGGCGCCGGGGTCACGTCGCTGGTGCCGGGCGATCACGTGATCCCGCTCTACACGCCCGAATGCCGCAACTGCAAAACCTGCCTGTCGCAAAAATCGAACCTCTGCACCGCGATCCGCGGCACCCAGGGCAAGGGCGTGATGCCGGACGGCACCACGCGCTTCCGCTGCGAGGGGCAGGATGTGATGCACTACATGGGCTGCAGCACCTTCGCCAATTTCACGATCCTGCCCGAGATCGCGCTCGCCAAGGTCCGCAAGGACGCGCCCTTCGAGAAGATCTGCTACATCGGCTGCGGCGTGACGACCGGCATTGGTGCGGTCATCAACACCGCCAAGGTGCGGCCGGGCGAAAACGTCGCGGTCTTCGGCCTCGGCGGCATCGGGCTGAATGTGATCCAGGGTGCCCGCATCGCGGGTGCGGACAAGATCATCGGCGTGGATTTGAACCCGGCGCGGGAAGCCATGGCCCGCCGCTTCGGCATGACGCATTTCGTGAACCCGAATGACGTCGGCCGCGACAAGGTGGTGCAGGCGATCCAGGACCTGTCGGACGGCGGGGTGGATTACTCCTTCGAATGCATCGGCAATACGCAGGTGATGCGCCAGGCGCTGGAATGCACGCATCGCGGCTGGGGCACGAGCATCATCATCGGCGTCGCCGCGGCGGGGCAGGAGATCAGCACGCGGCCGTTCCAGCTTGTCACCGGGCGCAACTGGCGCGGCACCGCCTTTGGTGGCGCGCGCGGACGGACCGACGTGCCGAAGATCGTGGACTGGTACATGGAAGGAAAGATCCAGATCGATCCGCTGATCACCCATGTCATGCCGCTGGAGAAGATCAACGAGGGGTTCGACCTGATGCATGCGGGGGAGAGCATCCGCAGCGTGGTGGTGTACTAGGGGCGTCCGGATTGACTTGCGAAGCGCTGCGCCTCCTGCGCTAGCTGGAGCCGCAGCCTTAGGAGGCGCGGATGAACGAAATCGTCATGGTGCCGATCCCGCTGTCGCGGGAGGCGGCCGATGCCCTCGGCGACGCCGAGAAGCTTCAGAGCGTGGGGCGCCTCGTGAGTGATCTGTTGCGGCCGACAAGCGCCGGCCGCGACCCGCTCGTTGCCCTTATTGCCGAGCTGAAGGCCGAAGTACGCCGCGACGAGCTGACAGATGAGGAGATCGACGCGGAGCTTGAGGCGTACAATGCGGAGCGCCGGTCTCGCCCCGCGTGATACCTCGCCCGGCCGGTCGGTCGGTCCGTATCTGCCACCGGCGGCCAAAGCGGGATTGACAGCCAGTTCGTCGATCTGGATGCCGGAAATATCAAAGCTGACGCAAAGGCCCGGATGCGAGGGCGGCTGGCCCGAAGGGCAACCAGCCGCGTGACACGTCATGGACAACCCAGCGGATGCTGTTTCGCATTCGGAGGTTGATCATGCCTTTGCCGCCTTTCTCCGAAGCCACCGCCCGGGTCGTGTTTGACGCCAGTTCGCTGGTGGGCGCGTTGCTGAAGCAGGGCTCGGTTCCTGAACGCGCGCTCGAGTTGGCGCGGTTGCGGGACATCATCTGCCTGTCGAAGCCGGTCGAGGAGGAAGTCCGCAGCGTCTTCGCGCGACCGAGGTTTCGACACTACGCAGCCCGGGCGGAGTTAATTCTTGCGGTGCTTGCCGCCGCCGCGCAGGTCTTCGATCCCGGCATCGCCGTCACGGATTGCCGCGACGTTAAGGACAATAAATACCTCGAGCTTGCCCTCGCTGCCGACGCCGCCGCCATCGTGTCGAGCGACCAGGATCTTCTGGTCCTCAATGGCTGGCGAGGCGTGGCCATACTGTCCCCGGCCGACTACCTGCGCCGGCGCGAGATCCAGATTGGTGCCGAGGCGCCTTGTAAGTCTGGCTCATCCGCGCCGGCATCGGCTAGCGTTGGTGGTGCGGTGGCGGGTGAAAGGCCGCAGGGCCCTGGGGCGTCGCAGCCCGT
>NZ_QKYU01000043.1 GCF_003253705.1 Humitalea rosea | reverse complement strand
CCTCGACCAGCAGGGCGGCGCCTTTGTGGTCGTTCATCTGCCCTTCGGACAGCAGCATGATGATGGGCCGTCCCTGGCCATCACAGACGGCGTGGGGCTTGGAGTTCAGCCCGCCCTTGGTGCGGCCGCTGGAAGCGCCACCAGCACCGCATCGATCCTGCCCGCTTGGTGTTCGTGGACGAAACCTGGGCCAAGACCAACATGATCCGAACCCCTGGCTATGCTCCGCGAGGTCAGCGCCCTGTGGCTCGCGTGCCGCACGGCCAGCGGGCTATTCCGCCGCGCTGCGGGCAGCCCCCTCGCGCGCTGCCACATAGCGGTTCACATGTGGCTTCAGACCCAGATTCTCGCGCAGCGTCGCACCTTCATAAGCGGTACGGAGGCGGCCGCGACGTTGCAATTCCGGGGTGACCAGCTCGACGAAATCCTCGCACCCCGCCGGCAGATGCGTCGGCGTGATGTTGAAGCCATCGGCGGCGCCGGTATCGATCCAGTCCTCCATCACATCGGCGATGTCAGTAGCGGTGCCGATGACGCAGAAGCCGCCAGCGCCGACCTGCTGCTGGCACAATTCGCGGATCGTCCAATTGTTGGCGCGCACCCGCGCCATGATGCGCGCCACGCCGCTGCGCACCTGCGCCTCGATCTGCGGCTCCGGCACCGGCCCATCCAGCGGGAAGCCCGACAGGTCGCCCAGCTCGTTATAGACGCGGGCCAGCCCGACCAGCGGATCGACCAGGGCCTGCAATTCGTCGAACTTCGCCTGCGCCTCGGCGCGCGTGCGGCCGACCACGGGACGCAATGCCGGCATGATCTTCAGATCGTCCCGCTCGCGCCCGTATTTCGCCATGCGCCCCTTCACATCGCCATAATAGGCCCGCGCCGCGGCAATGGTGTCCTGCGCCGCGTAGACCACATCGGCGGAACGCGCGGCGATCTCGCGCCCCGGCTCAGAGGCGCCGGCCTGCACCAGGATCGGCCGCCCCTGCGGCATGGAGGCGACGTTGAGCGGCCCCAGCACCTGAAAATGCACACCGCGATGCTCCAGCAGATGCATCTTGCCGGGGTTGTAGAAGACGCTGTGCGCCTTGTCGTAGACGAAGGCATCCGGCTCCCAACTGTCCCAAAGACCGGTGACGACCTCGACGAATTCGACCGCGCGCTCATAGCGTGTGTCGTAGTCGAGATGCTTGGCGCGGTTGAAGTTGCGCGCCTCGGCATCGGACCAGGAGGTGACGATGTTCCAGCCGGCGCGGCCGCCGCTGATCAGGTCCAGCGTCGCGAATTTGCGGGCGATATGGTAGGGCTCGTTGTAGGTGGTGGAGGCGGTGGTGACGAGGCCGATGCGGCTGGTCAGCGCCGCCAGCGCCGGCAGCAGCGTCATCGGCTCCATCTCGACGATCTCATATCCGGAGCGCTCCAGCGAACCGCGTGGCTCGTCCTTCTCGCGGATGCCGATGCCATCGGCGAAGAAGATCATGTCGAACAACCCGCGCTCGGCGGTCTGCGCGTTGCGCACGTAATGCTCGAAGCGCAGCGTGCCATCCGCCGGCACGCCGGGATGGCGCCAGGCGGCGGCATGGTAGCCGAGCCCGCGCATCGACATCCCAAGCTTCATCTGACGCTTCGCTGTCATCGCTCCTGCCTCTTCCTGCGTGGCCCGTCTGCAACGCCGCTACGCATCGATCATCCCGTCGGCCGTGCGCAGCCGGCCTGCCGTGCCGTCGCGCAGCCGCTTCGGCTCCAAGGTCGGGATCGCGGCGATCAATGCCTGGGTATAGGGGTGCTGCGGCGCGCCGAAGACCTGGGCCGGTGTGCCCGCCTCCACGATGCGGCCGTGCCGCATGATGGCGACGCGATGCGCGATGTGCCGGACCACTCCGAGGTCATGCGAGATGAACAAATAGGAGGTGCCGTGCCGTTGCTGCAGGTCGCGCAGCTGGTTCAGGATTGCCGCCTGCACCGAGATGTCGAGTGCTGAGGTGGGCTCGTCGCAGACCACCAGCCGGGGATCGCCGGCGAAGGCGCGGGCGATCGAGACGCGCTGCTTCTCGCCGCCCGACATCTCATGCGGATAGCGTTCGAGGTAACGCTCGCCGAGCTTGGTCGCCTCCAGCAGCGCGACGACGCGGGCGCGCAGCGCCGCACCCCGCGCGATGCCGCCATAGAGCTGCAGCGGCCGGCCGACAATGCGCTCCACCGTCCAATGCGGGTTGAGCGCGGCATCCGGGTTCTGGAAGATGAACTGCAGCGCGCGCTGCTGCGGCCGCGTGCGCTGCTGCACCAGCGGCGACAGTACCTGGTTCTCGAGCCGGATGTCGCCGCGATCCGGCCGCAGCAGCCCGGCGACGCAGCGCGCCAGCGTCGACTTGCCGGAGCCGCTTTCGCCGACCACAGCCAGCGTCTGGCCCGGCGCAATGTCGAGCGTGACGTCATCGACCGCGCGCACCGGCGTGCGGCGACGCAGGAACGGCAGCGCCAGCATCGGCGCCCGGCCGAAACTGCGCTCGATGCCGACGATCTGAAGCAGCGGCCGACCGCCGTCCGCCTTGGCGGGGAGGGGCGCGTCGCTCGCGGTGGCCGGCGCAACGGCGGGCAGCAGGCGCTCGAGCCGGTCGCGCTCATGGCAGCGGCTGTCATGGCCGGTGCCGACGGGCTCCAACGTCGGCATCACAGCGTGGCAGATATCCTGCACCGCGGCGCAGCGCGGCGCGAAGACGCAGCCCGGCGGCACCACCCGCAGATCCGGCAGGCGGCCGGGAATATCGACCAGCCTGTCGGCCGCGCGGTCGATCGTCGGCAGCGCGTTCATCAGGCCGATGGTGTAGGGGTGGCGCGGGGCGCGCAGGACCTGGGCGGTGCTGCCTTCCTCGACCAACTGCCCGGCATAGAGCACGCCAACGCGGTCACAAACCTGCGCGACGACGCCCATGTTGTGGCTGATGAACAGCACCGCGACGCCGAGCGCGTGGCGCAGATCGTTGATCAGGTCGAGGATCACCGCCTCGGTCGTCACGTCGAGCCCGGTGGTGGGCTCGTCCATCACCAGCAATTCGGGGTCGCAGGCCAAGGCCATGGCGATGACGACGCGCTGCTGCTGGCCGCCGGAAAGCTGATGCGGATAGCGATGCGCGATCTCCGCCGGCAGCGGCAGCTGCACCTGTCCGAGCAATGCCACGCTGCGCGCCCAGGCGGAGGCGCGGTCGCCGCGGCGATGCTGGCGGATCACCTCGGCGATTTGCTCGCCGACGCGGATCGCCGGGTTCAGCGCGCTCATCGGGTCCTGGTAGATCATCGAGACGACGCGGCCGCGTATCCCCGCCAGCGTCTGCGGCGACATCGCCATCACGTCCTGGCCATTCAGCAGGATGCGGCCGCTGACCGTCCCGGCCGGAACGTGGCGCAGCACGGCATAGGCGATGGTGCTCTTGCCCGAGCCGGATTCGCCGATGAGCCCATAGGCCTCGCCGGGCGCGATGCGGAAGGAGACGTCACGCACCGCCTTCAGCCCCTGCGGGCCGGCGCCATAGGTGATCGACAGGCCGGTGACGTCCAGCGTCGCCGGCTCGGGCGACATCGCCAGCATCGGCTCGGCGTTCATCGCGGCCGGCCGCCGCCCGGGGTGGCGACGGAGCGGCGCAATCTTTCGCCGACCAGCAAGGTGCCGATCGAGACCACGGCGATCGCGAGCGACGGAAAGACCGGCAACCACCAGGCGAGTTCGATGAACTGCTGGCCATCGCGCACCATCAGCCCCCAGGCCGGCGTCGGCGGGGTGACGCCGATGCCGAGATAGGCGAGCGAGGCGGAAAGTAGGATCGCGGCGGTGACCCGCAACGAGAAATCCACGACGATGATCATCAGCACATTGGGCAGCAGTTCGCGCGCCAGGATGAACAGCCGCGTCTCGCCCCGCGACCGCGCGGCGTCGATGAACTCGCGCGTCGCCAGATCGAGCACCACGGAACGCACCAACCGTGCCGAACGCGGCCAGAACACCAGGGCGATGGCGATCACGACGTTCATCGCATCAGGCCCCAGCATGACCACGACCAGCATCGCCAGGATCAGCCCGGGGAAGGACATCAGTGTGTCCATCACCCGCATCACCGCCTCGTCCACCGCACCGCCGACGTAGCCGGCGACCAGCCCGGTGCTGGTGCCGAGCAGCACGCCCAGCGCCGCGGCGGCGAGCGCCACCAGCAGCGTCGGCCTGGTGCCGGCGATGATGCGGCTGAAGATGTCGCGGCCGAATTCATCGGTGCCGAAGGGAAACGCCGGGCTAGGTCCCTCCAGCGAATGCAGCGGATCAAAGGCCAGCGCCGAGCGCGGCGCGATCTGCGGCCCGAACAGGATCAACAGCACCATCAGCAGCACGAAGCCGAGGCAGGCGATGCCGGCTGCATCGAGCCGGCGCCAGCGGCGCGAGGTCACGAGGACGAGCGATTGGGACATCGCCATCAGCCCCGCAGCCGCGGGTTCAGCAGCAGCGCCGCGACATCGGCCAGCAGGTTGCCGATACCATAGGCGGCCGCGACCACCAGAACGCCGGCCTGGATCGTCGGGATGTCGCGGTAGCTCACCGCATTGGTCATCATCTGCCCGAGCCCGGCATAGGAGAATAGCGTCTCGACAACGACGAGGCCGCCGATCACGTAGCCGCAATACATGCCAATCTCGGTGACGGTCGGCGGCAGCACGTTCGGCAGCGCGTGCTTCAGCACCACCTTCCATCGCGGCAGCCCCTTCAGCGTGGCGGTACGGACATAGGGGCTGCCCAACGCCTGGATCATGCCGGCTCGCGTCACCTGGCTGATCACCGCCAGCATGCCGATGACCAGCACGCCGACCGGCAGCACCAGCGCCTCCGGCCGGTTCAGGGGATTCTCGTTCGGGTCCATCAGGCTCGATCCCGGCAGCAGCGGCAGCCAGATGCTGAAGCAGAGGATCGCCAGCAGCCCAATGACATATTCCGGCATCGCATGGGCGCCGACCGCGAAGCTGCTGATGGCACGGTCCAGCAGATGGCCCGGCCGCAACGCCGCCAGCACGCCGAGCGCGATCGACAGCGGCGCCGCGATGCCGAGGGTGATCAGCCCGAGGATCGCCGAATTGCCCAGCCGCCCGAGCAGCATCGGGGCGATCGGCTGGCCATGCTGCAACGAGCGGCCGAAGTCGCCGTGCAGCACGCCGCCAACCCATTCGAGGTAGCGCGCATCCAAGGGCCGATCGAGACCCATCCGCTCGCGCACCGCTTCGACCATCTCCGGCGATGCCATGTCGCCGAGCACGGCGGTGGCGACATCGCCGGGCAGGACGTTGACGATGCCGAAGGTCAGCACCGACACCGCCACGAGCACCAGCACCAACATGACGCAGCGGCGCAGGATGAAGGTTAGGGCGATCATCGGCAGGCTCCCTGCTGCACGCCGCGGCGCCCCGCGGGCATCACGCGCTCAACCAGATGCCCCGCATCTCCACCGTGCCGAAACGCGGCGGCACGAACCCCTGCACCTTGTCGGTGGACATGCCGAGGTAGTTGCGGAAATACGGGATCAGCCGATCGGCGCTGCTGTTCAACGCGCGCATCACCTCCTTGGTGACCGCCTTGCGCTTTTCCAGATCGACCTCGGCGATCATCGCATCCAGCTTGGCATCCAGCCCCGGCGAGGATTCGATCTTGCTGTAATTGTACAGCGACTGGCTGTGATAGATGCGGTGCACTGCATCGAACAGCGTCGCCGATCCGCTCCAGTAGGAGGTGTAGAGCGGCTTCTTGCGCGAAACGTTGGCGGCGTATTCGGTATAGGGGATGTCTCGCACACGCAGCGTGACGCCGATCTGCGATGCCGCCTGCGAGAAGGCCAGCACCATCTTCGGCGCCGGCTGCCGATCCGAGCTTGTGAAGAAGTCGAGCTCGATCGGACCGACGCCGGATTCCTCGATCAGCCGCTTGGCCCGCGGCAGGTCCTGCTCGCTCTGCGTCATCTCCGGCAGATAGATGCTGCCGGCGGGCAGCGGCACGTCATTGCCGACGGCGCCCTGGCCGAACAGCACCGAGGCGACGGTCGCCTTGCGGTCGAGGATGTAGCGGAACGCCTCGCGCACCTTCAGATTGTCGAAGGGCGCCATGTTCCCCATGATGTTGATGGCGTGGTAGTCGCCCGTGACCTCGGAATAGGCCTTGAAGCCGCGCGCCCTGCTCATCGCGAGATACATCTCGACCGGGATCTGCGTCAGCAGGTCGACCTGCCCACCGCGCAGCGCCGCCTGCATCGACACGGATTCGCGGATGAACACCATGCGCACCCCGTCGAGATGCACCACGTCGGGGTTCCAGTAGTTCGGATTGCGCTCGACGGTCAGGCTGCTGCCCGGCTGAAACTCCTTGAACACGAAGGGACCGGTGCCGTTCGGCGTGTTGCGCAAATCATCGATGCCGGCGGCGGGCAGGATGCGCGCCTGGCGGAAGGCAAGCTGCACCGGAAATTCGCCGAAGGGCACGCGCAGCACGAAGCGCACGGCATGCGGGCCCTCGGCCGTGATCGACGCCACTGGGCCGAAAGCGCCCGAGCCGACGCCGGAGCGCGCCGGGTCCATCGCGCGTTCGACGGTGGCCACCACATCAGCCGAAGTGAAGGCGACGCCGCTGTGGAAGCGCACGCCTTCGCGCAACGTCACCAGCCACTCCAGCCCGCCCTTCTCCGGCGTCCAGGCCGTGGCGAGCATCGGCACCGGCTGGGTGTCGGCATCGAGCGAGACCAGATTGTCATAGACCATCTGGCTGTACTCCATTCCGGAGAAGGAGTTGGTCATCTGCGGGTCGAGCGTGTCCGGCGGATCGGGCCGGCAGAAGCGGAGCACGCCGCCCTTGCGCGGCGCGCCCACGGGCACCTGCGCATGGCCGCTGCGCGGCAGCAGGCCGCTCGCGACGCCCAGCGCGCCGGCGCCAAGCAGGGTCCGGCGCGACAGGCCGGGGATCATCAGATCGTCGAATTCAGAACGGCTCATCCGGCTGCATCTCCCCGCATTGCGATTGCGACACGGATCAGGGGTTACAACGTGGGCGCCAGACCTTGTGGCGCAGGGTGATCGCCGCCTCCCGCGACCGCGCCTGCAAACGAGCGCGTATGGCGATATTAGGTATCGTTTTTCCCCACGATGCGACTCGATTCTGCGGAGATATGGCAAGAAATGCACCCCGTTTTGGCATTCGCGGGAGAACACATCGAATCGAGCCTAGCTTGTCACCAACCTGCACGTTTGAAAGGCGGTGACCGTGACCGGTGGCTTGCCGGATCAGGCGACGGCTTGCGCAGCCTGCTCGGCGTAGCGGCTGGGCGCGTGCCCAAGGCCAAGCATGTCGCGCAGCGTTGCACCCAGCGGCGACGGCTGCCACGCGCCATGCCGCTGCAAGACCGGTATGACGCCGGCGGCGAAGGCCTCGATCGCATCCGCGGTGTCCGGCAAATGGATGATGAAGCCATCCGCCGCGCCGCTGTCGAACCATTCGCAGAGCGTTCCGGCGATCGCCTCCGGCGTGCCGAGGACCGGCAGCGGCCCCGGGCCGGAGGGTAGCGCGGTCGGCGTCCGGCCGAGGATCGGCAGGATGCCCGGCAGCATCCGCAGCGCCGCCGGCGCCCGTCCGGCCTGCTCCAGGCGGCGCGACATGACGGCGCGCTCACCTTGCGCCGCCCTCAGATCGGCGGGCAGACCATGCAGGATCTCCCCCTGCCCTGCCGCAAGCTGTTCGGCGAGCGCCGAGCCGCCGGCGATCAGCAGCGGCAGCAGCCCCTGCGGCGGGCGCGCCGTGTCGAGCGGCCCGCGCACCTTGAAGGCGGCACCCTGGTGGTCGAGCCAGTGGAACTTGGCGCGGTCGAAATAGAGGCCGCTCGCCTTGTCGCGGATAAAGGCGTCGTCGTCCCAGCTGTCCCACAGGGCCGCCACCACGCCGGCGAATTCGGCGGCGACCGCATGCGCCGTCGCCACATCGGCGAGCGGCAGGTTGCCGAACTTGCTGGCCAGCGCGGCATCGGCCACGGGCTGCAGCATCCACCCCATCCGGCCACGGCTGATATGGTCGATCGAGGCGAGCCGGCGCGCCAGGTTGTAGGGCCGGTGATAGGGCGCGGCGCAGGATGGGATCAGCCCGATGCGCTGGGTCGTCGCCGCGAGCGCCGCGGCCATGGTGATCGGGTCCAGCCCTGGCCGGTCGGTCAGCCAAAGGAAGTCGAAGCCGCAGCCTTCGGCCATCTGCGCCGAGGCCAGCATGTTGCGGAATTTGGTGACGCCGCCCGGCCCTGACAGCGCGAGGCCGAGCGTCATGCGCCGGGACGTCACGCCGCTCACGCGCCGGCCGCCGGCATCGGCAGCGGCATGGCACGTTGCTGCGTCTGGTGCAGCCCGAGATGGTCGCTCAACGTGTTGCCCTCGTAGCGCGTGCGGAACAGGCCGCGGCGTTGCAGCTCCGGCACCACCAGCTCGACGAAATCCTCGGCATCGACCGGGATGCAGGGTGGCTGGATATTGAAGCCGTCGGCGGCGCCGGTGGTGAACCATTCCTCCATCACATCAGCCACCATGGTCGGCGTGCCGACCACGCCGAGATGCCAGAAGCCGCCGGAGACGAGCTCGTAGAGCTGCCGGATGCTGAGGTTCTCGCGCCGCACCTTGTCCAATGCGATGTCGATGAACTCGCTCTTGCGACCACCCGGCATCGGCAGCTCCGGCACCGGCCCGTCGAGGTCATAGCCGGTATAATCGGGAAAGCTGCTCACCGTGAGCAGGCCGAGGCCCAGCCGCGGCTCGATCAGCTCCTGCATGCGGTCGAACTTGTCCTGTGCTTCCTGTTTCGTGCGGCCGATGAAGGCCATGATGCCGGGCATCATCTTCAGCTCGTCGGGCGAGCGGCCGTATTTCGCGAGCCGCCCCTTCACCGAGGCATAATAGGCGCGTGCCGTCTCGATCGTCGGCTGGCCGCCATAGACGACATCGGCCGAGCGCGCCGCCAACTCCTCGGCATTGTCCGAGGTGCCGGCGGTGAAGATCGGAATGCGGCGCTGCGGCCCAGGGGCCATGTCGAGCGAGCCGCGCAGCCGGAAATGCGGCCCCGCGTGATCCAGCGTGCCGCCATCCTCGAGCCCGCGCAGCACCGCGGCGAATTCGGCGGCGCGGGCATGGCGCGTGTCGGAATCATGCAGCTTGTCGAGGCCGAAATTGCGCGCCTCGTCGATGCTGAAGCCGGTGACCATGTTCCACCCGGCCCGGCCGCCGCTGATATGATCGAGGGTGCAGAGCGTGCGCGTGAGGTTGTACGGCTCGTTGTAGGTCGCCGATGCCGTGGGCACCAACCCGACATGGCGCGTGACCGCGGCCAGTGCCGCGAGCAGCGCCGTCGGCTCATGCTTGACGATCTGGTGTTCCATGTCGCGCGCGATGGCCGGCCGGTCGAGGTCGCGCACCGCCGAGGAATCGGCCAGGAAGATCAGGTCGAACAACCCGCGCTCGGCGAGCTTCGCGCAATGCACGAAATGGCGGAAATCCATGTTGCCATCGGCAGGCACGCCGGGATGGCGCCAGGCGGCGTAATGGTAGCCGAGATTGGCGATCGACAGGCCAAGGCTGAGCTGTCGCTTGGTGCTGCTCATTCTGCGGCCTCCGTCAGGCGTGTGGCGTAGCGGCTGGGCGGCCGCTTCAGGCCGAGGTTTTCACGCAGCGTGCGGCCTTCATATTCCGTGCGGAACAGGCCGCGGCGCTGCAGTTCGGGAATCACCAGATCGACGAAATCCTCGCCGCCGCCGGGCAGATAGGGCGGCTGAACGTTGAAGCCATCCGCGGCACCGGTGGTGAACCACTCTTCCATCATGTCAGCGATCAGCTTCGGCGTGCCGATCACGCCGAGGCTCCAAAAGCCGCAGAGCGCGACATCGAAAAGCTGGCGCAAGGTCAGCTTCTCATCGCGCGCGCGCCGCATCAGCGCGAGCGTCAACTCCGGCTCGCGCCCACCCAGCTTCTCGGAGCCGAGGAACTCGTCGCGCATGGTGAGGTCCGGGATCGGCTCGTCCAGCGGATGGCCGGTCAGATCGGGGAAGTGGTTGACAATAAGCTGGCCGATGCCGACCTCGACCGGCATCGCCCGTTGCATCAGGGCGAACTTGTCCTCCGCCTCGCTCTGCGTGCGGCCGACATAGCATTGGATGCCTGGCAGCATCAGCAACTCATCCGGGGTGCGGCCATATTTCGCGAGCCTGCCCTTGACCGAGCTGTAATAGGCGCGGGCGGCCTCGACGTTGGGCTGGCCGCCGTAGCACATGTCGGCGATCTCGGCCGCGAGGTCCTGCGAATTCTCGGAGGTGCCGGCGGTGATGATCGGCAGGAAGCCCTGCGGCGGGCGGGCAGCGTCGAGCGGCCCACGCACCCGGAAATGCTTCCCCACGTGGTCGAGCACATGCACCTTGTCGCGGTCGAAGTAGCGGCCGGATTGCTTGTCCCGGATAAAAGCGTCGTCGTCCCAACTGTCCCACAATCCGCGCATCACGCTGACGAATTCGCGCGCGCGTTCGTGCCGGGTGTTGGAATCGAGCGGCTTGTCGAGGCCGAAATTGCGTGCCTCGTCGAGACCATGGCTGGTCACCATGTTCCAGGCGGCGCGGCCGCCGCTGATATGATCGAGCGCCGCCATGCGGCGGGCGAAGTTGAACGGGTGCCAATAGGTGGTGCTGGCGGTCGGCATCAGCCCGACATGGCTGGTCACCGCCGCCACCGCGGCCATGGCCAGCGTCGGATCGACCTTGACCTGCGCCTGCTCGCGATCGCGCGCGATGCGGCGGTCATCGACATTGAGGATCGAGGACCAGTCGGCAAGAAACAGAAAATCCATCTTACCGCGCTCGGCAATCCGCGCCGCGCGCACATGGTGCTGGATCGAGGTGGCGCTCAGCGCATCGACCTCGGGGTGGCACCAGGCCGAGTAGTGATAGCCCGCCGAAGCGACCGACAGACCGAGCTTCATCATCCGCCTTGCGGTCATCCGCGTGCTCCTCCTGCCATGCGCATCACTCGCCCGCCTGCCGCAGGCGGGATGCGTCGTAGCGGCTGACGGCCGGCGGCAGGCCAAGCCGGTCGCGCAGCATCGGCGTCTCATATTCGGTGCGGAACAGGCCGCGACGCTGCAGTTCCGGCACCACCAGCTCGACGAAATCCGCGGCACTGCCCGGCAGATAGGGCGCCTGGATGTTGAAGCCGTCGGCGGCGCCAGTGCTGAACCATTCCTCCATGGTGTCGGCGATGTCCGCGGCGGTGCCGACCTTGCCGAGATGCCAGAAGCCGCCGGCCACCACCTCATAGGTCTGCCGGATGGTCAGATTCTCGCGCCGCACCTTCTCTAAGAGAGCGTCGGAGAACATGTCGTAGCGGCCGCGCGACAGTTCCACCTCCGGCATCGGACCATCGAGGTCGTGGCCGCGCAGGTCGGGGAAATTGTGCAGCCGCAGCATGCCAAGGCCGACCTCCGGCTGGATCAGCGATTGCAGTTGCTCGAACTTGTCCTGCGCCTCCTGCCGGGTGCGGCCGACGAAGGGCATGATCCCTGCCAGCACCTTCAACGAGTCCGGCGCCCGCCCGTATTTGGCGAGCCTGCCCTTGACCGCGGCGTAGTAAGCGCGGCCGACATCGAGATTGGGCGCCGCGGCATAGACGGCATCGGCGATCTCGGCGGTGAACTCATTCGCCTGATCGGAATAGCCGGCAGTGATGATCGGGAGATGACGCTGCGGCGGCGTTGCCACGTCGAGCGGGCCACGTACCTTGAAGTGCTTGCCACGATGTTCGAGGAAATGCATCTTCGCACGGTCAAAATAGATCCCGGTCTCGCGGTCGCGCGGGAAGGCGCCGTTATCCCAGCTGTCGAACAGTCCGTTGGTTACATCGACGAACTCGCGTGCGCGCTCATGCCGCAGGTCGGAACCGGGCACGGCGTCGAAGCCGTAGTTGCGCGCCTCATCGCCGCTGAAGCCGGTGACGAGGTTCCAGCCGGCGCGACCGCCGGAAATATGGTCCAGCGTCGCCAGCGAACGAGCCAGGTTGAACGGCTCGTTGTAGGTGGTCGAGGCGGTGGCGACGAGGCCGATCCGTTCAGTGACCATCGCCAGGGCGCAGAGCAGCGCCAGCGGTTCGTTCTTCACCTGCTCATGCTCGCGGTCGCGCGCCACGGCGGGGTCGTCGAGGTTCCGCACCGCGGCGGAATCGGCGAGGAACAGGAAGTCGAACTTGCCACGCTCGGCGATGCGCGCGCAGTCCGCGGCATGGCGAAAGTCCAGCGTCCCATCCGCCGGCACCTCCGGCAGGCGCCAGCAGCCCTGATGGTAGCCAAGGGCGTGAATCGGTAGGCCCAGGATCATCTGCCGTCGCATCGCTCGCCTCGTCTGGCCGATCGGCCATGCTGCACTGCAATGCTGCGGCAGCCTCGGCGGCATTTCAATCATTTTATCGGGTATCGCCTTTAGGTATCTCAATGCGATATAATGGGCGCCGCTGGCACTCCCCGCCCGGCCCCCGACCACCTGTCTCTTGCGCAGCCGGCTCAAAGGCTGCGATCACCCTGCCCGCCAGATCACCCCAACATCAGAAAATGAATCCCTTGCGAAGCTCAGCCACGCCCCCGCAAGACGGGCCCGCGACGTCCGAATACCATCCACCCGTGCATGACCCGATGCGGGTGCAATCGGTGGAGAAGGCGTTTCGCGTGCTCGGCGCCTTCGACGCGATGCGGCCGTCACTCAGCCTGACGCAGCTGGCCGCCGCGATCGAGCTCGACAAAAGCGCGACGCAGCGCTTCGCTCATACGCTGACGATGCTGGGCTATCTGAGCAAGGATCCCACCACCAAGCGCTTCGCGCTGACCGTCAAGACGCTGGATCTCGGTTACCGCTTCATCCGCACCAATGCGCTGGTGGAACGCGCGCGGCCCTATCTGCTGCACATCAGCAACACGACCGAGGAGACGGTGAACCTGACGGTGCTCGACGGGGCGGAGGTGGTGTTCGTCTCGCGCATGGCCGGCCGGCACGTGATCAATGCCGACATCGTCGTCGGCATGCGGTCGCCCGCCTATTGCAGCGCCCCCGGCATCGCGATGCTGGCGCGGCTGCCGCCGGAGGAGGCGGTCGCCATCCTCGACTCCACCGAGCGCCACCCGATCACGCCGAATACGGTGTGGCGGATGGATGGTCTGCGCGACAAGCTGCGGCTCACCGCCGCACGTGGCTATGCGACGGCCTTCGAGGAGATGCACCACGGCGACCTCTCCGTCGCCGCCGCCATCGTCGATGCGCATGGCCGGCCGATCGGCGCGATCAACATCGCCACGCTGCGGTCCCGCACCACGCCGGAGGCGGCTGAGCAGACCTACATGCCGATGGTGGTGGACGCCGCCCGGGCGATCTCACGCAGCTGAGGCCGCGCGGAGGCGCCTGCCGCGCGACTGCCAGCAGGCGTTTCACGCCGAGACCTAGGTGGCGTGAGGCGCTGGCCCCGGCCTGACTTGCCCGGCAGCGTCGGGGCCCCGCAAGCTGGGGTCGAAGCAGGGACCTCGATTCGACCCATGGATGAACTGGGAATGCCGGCGAAGCGCGTGCTGGTGATCGGCGCCGGCATCGTCGGGCTCGCCATGGCCTGGCGGCTGCGGCTCGGCGGCGCCGAGGTGACGGTGGTGGACCCGGAGCCCCCGGGTGAGGGCGGCGCCAGCTTCGGCAATGCCGGGGCGATCAGCAGCAGTTCGGTGGTGCCGCTGGCCATGCCCGGCGTGCTGCGCCAAGTGCCGCAAATGCTGTTCGACCCAGCCGCGCCGCTGCATGTCCCGGCGGATTACTGGCTGCGCGCCGCACCCTGGCTGCTGCGCTTCCTGGCCGCGGCGCGGCCGGGGGTGGTCGCCAGGACCGCCTCGGCGCTGGCGATGCTGCAGCATCTGGCGACCGAACAGCATATCGCTTTGGCGCAGGAGATCGGGGCGCCGGAGCTGATCCAGACGCGCGGCCACCTCTACCTCTACCGCAACCAGGCGCAGATGAAGAAGGACATGGCTGGCTGGACCCTGCGGCGGGCGCATGGCGCGCGGGTGGAGATGCTGGAGCGTGAGGATTTGCTCGGGCTGGAGCCCGCCATCGCGCCCGCCTACACCAAAGGCGTCTTCCTGCCCGACCATGCCCATTGCGCCTCACCGCTGCGCTATGGGAGGGCGGTGGCGACAGCCTTCGTGGCCCGGGGCGGCAAGATCCGGCGCGATCGCATCACCGCCATCCTCACCACCGATGGCAAGGCGACCGGCGCGCAAGGCGAGGCGCAGGAGTACACCGCCGATGCCGTGGTGGTGGCCGCCGGCGCCTGGTCGGCGAAGCTGCTCGCCCCGCTCGGCTACCGCATCCCGCTGGAGGCGCAGCGCGGCTACCACATCGACCTGCCCGCCACCGGGATCAACGTCAGCCGCCCGGTCATCCCGGCCGACCGCAAGGTCTTCATCACGCCGATGGAGGGCGCGCTGCGCATCGCCGGCACGGTGGAATTCGGCGGGCTGACCCGCGCCCCGAACCCCACGCGGGCCAAGCTGCTCTACGCGGATCTGGCCGCCGTCTTCCCCGACGCCAACCCCGCGGGGGCGAAGGGCTTCTGGATGGGCCACCGCCCCTGCCTGCCGGATTCCGTGCCGGTGCTCGGCCCGTCGCGCCGCATCGGAGGGCTGTGGTTCGCCTTCGGGCATGGACATCTCGGCCTGACCGGATCGGCGCCCACGGCGCAGCTGCTGGCGCCGGCGATCCTGGGCCAAGCCACCAATGCCGACCTCTCGCCCTTCGCGGCGGAGCGTTTTACCGGGGCCTGAGTCGGGAAATCGTAAGACAATAATTTTGGTATTGTTGACAATCCCTGCCGCGCGATCGCAGTCTTTCCTCGGCGCACCGGCCCGGCCGCGCGCCCGAGGCAGGAGACCGGTGCGGTGCGCTTCAGCAACTTCCTATTCCCCGAAAGCCGCAGCCCCGCGACCGACGGCGCCATCCTCGATGAGGTGATGCAGGAGATACGCCTCTCCGAGCATCTGAATTTTGATGCGGTCTGGCTGGGCGAACACCATTTCGACGGCAATTGCTGCTACGTCGATCCGATCACCTTTTCCGCCGCGGTCGCGATGGCGACCAGCCGCATCCGCATCGGCTATGCGGTGGCGCAGACCTCGCTGCACCATCCCATCCGCCTGGCGGAACAGCTCGCGTTGATCGACCACCTCAGCAAGGGGCGGCTGATCGTTGGGCTCGGGCGTGGCACCAACTACAATGTCTATGACTACGAAGGTTTTGGGATCGATCCCGCCGAGGCCCAGGCGCGATTCGAGGAAGCCGAGGACATCATGCTGCGCGCCTGGACCGGCGAGCCGCTCGATCACGATGGCCGCTTCTGGCAGCTGAAGGTCCCGGCGCTGCGCCCGGGCTGCTACACTAGGCCGCATCCCTTCGTGATCCGCTCGGCCTCGGGCGAGGCCTCGATGGTGGCGCTCGCGAAGCAGGCGCGGCCTTTCCTGATGAGCGTGCAGACCAATGCGGTGACGCGGCAGCGGCTTTCGCTCTATCGCCAGACCATGGCCGGGGCCGGGGCCGATGAGGCAGGGATCGCCAAGGTGCTCGACCAGTGCTGGGCTTGGCGCAATGTGTACGTCGCCGGGACCGATGCCGAGGCCGAGGCGGTCGGCATCCCCGCCTTCATCGCCATGCATGAACAGCGCGCCGCGATGCGCAACCGCATCGCGCAGGAACGCGCCGTCGGCATGGGCCAGGAACGGCCCGGCATGGGCAATCGCATCGACCCCGCGCAGGGGCTGGTCTGCGGCTCGCCGGCCACCGTCGCCGAGCAGATGAGCGAGCTGGCGGAGACCGGGATCGGTGGCGTGATCATCACCTTCCGCCTCGGCGCCATGCCCTATGAGGTGGCGTCGGAAAGCATCCGCCTGTTCATGTCGAAGGTCGTGCCGCAGATGGCCCGTCCCCTGGCCGCCTGACGCCGTGCCCTCCGCTGCGCTCAGGCCCCGTTGAAGCGGCGCGGTCGCAGCCCGGCATGGAACCATTCGACCAGCGTCACGATGTCATAGACCGGCAGGTTGAAGGTTGCTTCCAGCGTCGCCGAATAGGGCGGCAGGTTGGTGCATTCCAGCACGAGCGCGCCAACCTCGGGGTGGTCGCGCAGCAGGGCAGCGGCGGCGGCCACCACCTCCGCCTCATGCTCGGCATGGCTGACGACGGCGGCCGAGGTTTGTTGGTTGCGCCGGAAGATGCCGTCCGGCGGGATGCCGACGATGGGCAGGTCGGTCGGCGCGCCGACCGCGCGGAAATGCGCCGGCGTCAGCGAGGCCTTGTCCATGGTGACCACGCCGACGCGCTTTCCGGCCGGCAGCATGCTCTGCACCAGCGGGATCTGCAGCAGGGCGGAGGTTGCGACCGGCACCGGGCAATGCGCGACCATCTGCGGATGCAGCAGCGCCAGGAAGCCGCAGCTTGTGGTGATGCCATCCACACCCAGCGCCACCAGGTCATCCGCTGCGCGGGCGAAGAGCTGGAACACGTCGTCGTCGAGCGTCGGGCGCACGATGCGGTCCGGGGTGGCGCCATGGACGACAGCGTATTGCACCGGAAAGGGCCAGCTTGTGCCATTGCCGACATCGCCGGGCAGACGCTGAAACTTCGTGTCCAGCACAAGGATGCCGATGCGCACGCCATGCACGGCGCGCCGCCGCGGCGCCAGGATCAGGGACGCGGTTGGCGACGGAGCGGACATGGCGAAACCCTTCGTCGGATCGCGACATGATTTCGCGGCATCGGCACCGAGTCAATCGAATCGCGCGTCGCGAAAAGGCCGGATCTTCCGAGCATTCGGGGAAGGCGCTAGGCTGGCGGCATGGTGGAAGCGACAATGGACCGGGACAGCGCCGCCGTCGCGGGCGAGGGCATGGTCGGCCGCATCCGCCGCCAGATCGAGGCCATGATCATCGATGGCAGGCTCGCCTCGGGCGAGCATCTGGTGGAGAGCGCCCTGGCGCAGCGCTTCGGCACCAGCCGCGGCATGATCCGCGAAGCCTGTCGCGGGCTGGTGGAGGCCGGGCTGCTCGTCACCTTCCCCAATCGCGGGGTTTTCGTGCGCGAGATCTCGCTGCGCGATGCTGTGGAGCTTTACGATGTCCGCGCCGCCCTGGCGCGTCTGGCGGGCGAGACCCTGGCCGCGCGCATCACGCCACCGCAATTGGCCGAGCTGCAGGCAATGATCGATGCGATGGGGGCGGCCTGCGATGCCATGGATCTTGAGGCGTTCCAACGGGTCAATGCCGCCTTCCACGATCGCATCATCGCATTGTCGGGCAACCGGCGCCTGCAGCTGATCCAGGATGCCTTGGCCAAGGAGCTGAGCATCCTGCGTCGTCGCGGGATCATGGGCAGCGGCGACATCCGTTCGGCCAATGCCGAGCATCGTGGAATTCACGCGGCCCTGGCCCAGGGCGATGCCGAAGAAGCGGGCCGCCGTCTGGAGCGCCACATACACCACAGCAAGCTGCGCTTCCTGGAAGCCATGAGCCGCGCCGCCCCCTGATCCGGCCGCGTGCCGGCGCCTGCGCCCCCCAAGCTGCGAGACAGGGACACGAGGACATGCCGCGCATCAGGGCCACGACCGTCGTGACGAAAACCGGATCCACGGATCGCGCGCCGTCCAACGGGCATCCGGGCAAATGGTGGCAGCCAAATCGTCACCGGCGCATTGTCCTGCGCCAGGAATGCCAGCAGGATATGCAACGCGCCTTGGTCGCGGCGTGCCTCGCCGGTGCCGACACAGGTTTCGCCGACCGCGGGAGGTGGTGTTGCAACCCAGTCCTGACCCATTCGTCCCGCATGCGGCGGCGGCCGATCCTGGTGTCGGGGAGGTGAACGCAACGGATCTCGGCACCGCCGGGATCGCGGTCATCGGCGGCGGCGTGGTCGGCGCGGCCATCGCCTATGGGCTCACACGCCAGGGCGAGGACGTCTGCATGCTGGATGAGGCCGACATCGCCCATCGTGCCTCACGCGCGAATTTCGCGCTGGTCTGGGTGCAAGGCAAAGGCTGGCTGCCGGCGCAGGATCGGGCGGAGCCGGATTACGCGATCCTCACGCGAAGTTCGGCCGCGGCCTGGCAGGATTTCGCCGCGGAACTGGAAGCGCAATCGCATGTCGCGGTGCATTTCGCAGGGCCTGGCGGCTTCAACCTCGCGCTTTCCGACGACGCACTGGAGCAGCGCCGCATCATGCTCCAAAGGCTCGATGCCACGCCCGGCGTCGGCAGTTCGGGGTTCGAGGTGCTGGGGCGCAACGCGCTCATGAAGATCCTGCCCGATATCGGGCCGGATGTGGTGGGCGGCATCTTCTGTCCGCTCGATGGCCATGTGAATTCGCCGAAGCTGCTGCATGCGCTGCATGTGGCGTCGCAGCGGCTGGGTCTGCGCTTCCTCGCCGGGGCGGCGGTGCGGGAGATCGTGCCGGTCACGCGGGGATTTCGCCTGGCCACGGCCGCCGGCACGCTGACCGCGCGGCGCATCGTCATCAGCGCCGGCCTCGGTTCCGAAAGGCTGGCGGCGATGGTCGGGCTGCATGCTCCGGTCCGGCCCATCAAGGGCACCATCATGGTGACCGAGAAGCTGGCGCCCTTCCTGCATCATCCGATCACGAACCTGCGCCAGACCAATGAGGGCGGGGTGATGCTCGGCGGTTCGACCGAGGATGTCGGCTATGACGACTCGGTCGGCATCGGCATCAGCGGCGCGCTGGCGGCGCGGGCGGTGCAGATGTTCCCGCGGCTGGCTTCGGCCAGCATCGTGCGGGTCTGGTCCGGCCTGCGGGTCATGTCGCCCGATGGGCTGCCGGTCTACGAGGAATCCGCCCGCCACCCCGGTGCCTTCGTCTGCCTCTGCCACAGCGGCGTCACCTTGGCGGCGGCGCATGCCCTGATGCTGGCGCCGATGCTGTCGGCGGGCCGGATCGGTGCGCCCTTTGCCAGCTTCAAGACCGCGAGGTTCGATGTTCCGGCGCCTGTCTGACACTGGGGAGGCGATGCTCCCCTTCACCCTCGATGGCCTGCCCGCCGAGGGCCGCGCCGGTGACACCGTCGCCGCGGCCTTGCTGGCGCTTGGCCATCTCGCCTGCCGGCATTCGGCGGTCGGCGGCGTGGAGCGGGGGCCGTATTGCATGATGGGCCTGTGCTTCGACTGCCTTGTCGAGATCGACGGCCAAGGCAACCGGCAAGGCTGCCTGACGCTGCTCCGGCCCGGCATGGCGATCCGTCTTCAGCCCGGTCGTCGGGCCTTGGGGCAGTGACCCTGCTGCAGGACATCGGCGCGCTCGCGGAGATCTACGATGTCGCCATCGTCGGCGCCGGGCCGGCCGGCATGGCCGCCGCGGTCACCGCACGCGCGCAGGGCCTCTCCGTCGTCGTGCTGGACCGCGGCTTCGCTGCCGGGGGGCAGATCTATCGCGGCCTGGGCAATTCGCCCCTGGCCGGGCGCCGCGACCTGCTCGGGCCCGACTACTGGAAGGGCGAGGCGCTGCTCGACGACTTCCTCGGCTGTGGCGCCGATGCGTTGCACCAGGCCAGCGTCTGGTACCTCGATGCCTCGCGGTGCCTGGGCGTGTCGCAGGGCGGTGCCGCGCGCATCATCGCGCCGCGTCATGTCATCCTGGCGACCGGGGCGATGGAGCGGCCGATGCCGATCCCGGGCTGGGACCTGCCGGGGGTGATGACGGCGGGGGCGGCGCAGATCCTGCTCAAGACCTCGGCGCTGGTCGCCAGCGATGCGGTGCTGGTCGGCGACGGGCCGCTGCTCTGGCTGCTGGCGGCGCAATATCTCGCCGCCGGCGTGCCGCCCAAGGCGCTGATCACCACGACGCCGCGCCGGCGGCTGGCGCAGGTGGCGGGCGCGATCCCGGGCTTCCTGGCCTCGCCCTATGCCGCCAAGGGGCTGGCGCTGCTGTGGCGCGTGCGCCGGCAGGTGAGGGTGCTGGATGGCAGCGGCGGGGTGGAAATCCGCCAGCACGCCGGCAGGCTGCAGGTGCGGCACCATGGCGGCGCAGAGGAGATCGGCGCCGACCACGTGCTGCTGCACCAGGGTGTGGTGCCGGAGGTCAATCTGGCCCGCGCGGCGGGCTGCCCGATGGTCTGGCAGGCGACGTCCGGCTGCTGGGCGCCGCAGGTCGATGCCTGGGGCAACACCGGCCTGACCGGGATTGCCGTCGCCGGCGACGGCGCCGGGATACGCGGGGCCGAGGCGGCGGCCGTGGCGGGGCGGCTGGCTGCGCGGGAAGCCACCCGTGCCTTGGGCGTGATCACCGGGGCGGTGCGGGATGCGCAATCCGCAGCCGACATCCGCGCCTTGCGGCGGCTGCAGCGCGGCCGGGATTTCCTTGACCGGCTCTTTGCGCCGAGCCCGTCACAAAGAGCCGGCAGCCCCGAGGCCATGGCCTGCCGCTGCGAGGAGGTCACCGGCGCCACGCTGCGCCGCGCGGTCGCCGAGACCAGGGCGGCGGGGCCGAACCAGCTCAAGGCCTATACGCGCTGCGGCATGGGCCCCTGCCAGGGCCGCCTCTGCGGCCTGACGGTGGGTGAGGTGCTGGCGCAGCATCAGGGGCGCTCACCCGCGGAGGTCGGCTATTTCCGGCTGCGGCCGCCGGTATTCCCGCTCTCCCTGGCGGAGATGGCGAGCATGCCGACGCTGGAGGAAGAGGAGGGGCGCGCCAACCGGCCGTGACGGTCGCCAAGCTTAGGACCCATTAAATAGCTTGCCCCTGGGCACCAAAGGCGGGCCTCTCAGCCTCCGCGGCCTGGCCGCAATTGTCGAATGTCGCACAAAGGCTTGGCTTGGGAGGGCCTCCGGACCCCATATGGCCAGGAAATGGCTACGGTCGTCCGCGGCACGACGGTCACCCGAGGCGGCGTTCGATGCGGCTGAGGTTCTCGGACATAGCCCAGCCGTGTCTCTCAAGCACTACGCCGAGGCCAATGGGCTTCACGCGGCGAGGCGGTATGGTAACCGGATCAGCAAGCTTCGCCGCCAGACAGCCGCGTGGGCTGACCGGATCTTCGCGGAATCGGAGAATCCAGGCTTGAATGGCAATGAGGAGCCGTTCGCATGATGCATCCCATCCTCCCTCCGGCCATCGCCTCCCGCTGCATTCGAGTTGGCCTATACGCCCGCTACTCTTCGGAGCAGCAGCGTAACGCCTCGATCGAGGATCAGGTCCGGATTTGCCGTGCCCGGGCCGAGCGCGAGGGCTTGCAGGTGGTGGAGGTCTATGTTGACCACGCGATGTCCGGCGCCAGCTCGCACCGGCCGGGCTACCAGGTGCTGCTCGGGGCCATGGCGGCTGGGCAGATCGATGCCGTGCTCTCCGAAAGCCTGGACCGTCGTATCCATTCGGCGAGAACCACGGCGTGATGGCGGCGGCGGTCTGCTGTAGGTCAGGGTGCTGGCTTGGTGGCTCGCGTCCGCGCTGCGTTACGGCGCTTGGCGATCCTGCCGAGGGATATCCGGACCTGCGTCTCGTCGATGACCTTGGGGTCGTAGTCGTCGAGCCACGCCTTGATCTCATCGTATTCGGGGTGGCTGGGGTCTGCGGCAATGTCGAGCTTGTCGTAGAACCCGGGTATGCCGCCGCAATCTTCCGGTGGCGCATTGCCTTCACCTCCGACGTAGCACGGGTAGCCGACGCCGGCCTCTCCCTGGCGGATGTTGGTCAGGATCAGCCGGTGCTCCCAGTCGTCGCCGAAGTCGTAGACGTAGGTCATGTTGGTCCGGCGCGGTGTCAGCACCTCACGCAGGCGGACCTTAGCGGCCATGAGGCGCGGTTCGGTGCCCCAGTCCTCGTCCATCGGCAGGCCGAACCGCCGCTTGCCGATGGTGAATTCCCACAGGTGCTGGTCGAACCACCCCATGGCGGCCTGGAGGACATCGTGCAGGACCTTCAGCGTGATGGAGGTCGGCACCTCGACCTGGCGCCAGATCGGCGGATCGCTGCCCTGAAGTTCGATCCGCAGGGTGCAAATCTCATTGACGCTGTCAGTCGCGGACATCGCGCCCCTCCCGCTCAGGCGGCCAGTCTGGCAGCCCCTTTCTTCCATTTCCAGGGCAGCAATTCCTCCAGCCGCGAGGCCGGGTGGTCAGCGATTCGATCCATCGCACCGCCTCGGCGGCCAGCGGCGCGCGGGCGACCTCGGCCAGATTGAACAGCTTGCGCCGGCCATGCGCCCAACAGGCGGCCTCCGTCACCGGGCCTGGCCTGGCCTGCGCCCCGCCACCTAGGTGGTGTGGACACTTATCTCGGCCAAAGGATGGTTGCGGCGAGGGTAACGACGCTGAGGTAGTTCCTGGCGGTTTTCTCGTAGCGGGTTGCCACGCGGCGAAACTGTTTGAGCTTGGAGAA
>NZ_QKYU01000042.1 GCF_003253705.1 Humitalea rosea | reverse complement strand
TCGGGCAGCCACGCCTTGAGGTCCGGAGGCAACAGGAATGCCTGGTCGCGATTGTAGGATACGAAGGTCGCCATAACCGCAGTTTGACAAATCAGAAAGGCAAAGTGAATCCGACAGACTGCTAGCTTGTTGTTTTGCCGCATTTTCCGAGTCGTCAGGTGACTCCACCTGACTTGAAAATGCTTTAGGAGAGGCCCTGCTCGACGTCGGCGCCGAACCAGCAGATGTGCTCGGCCACCAGATCGAAGGCGATGCCCGCGGTCTGGGGCGAGTCCGGCAGAACGAGCCGGCAGGTCGCGCTGCCCCCGGGCGAGAGCGCCTCCACCGGCACCGGCATGCGGCGCCAGTTGCGGTTGATCGAACCATCGGCGGTGCGGAGCATGGCGCCGATGTTCACCGATCCCGGAGCGGTGCCGGAGGCGATCCAGCGATAGGGTCCGGTATTGGTGACCCGCAGCTCCGCCACCACCCCCTCGGGCGCGCGCCGGAGGGCTGTGATCGCGATCGTGCCGACGCCGGTCTCACCATGCGGGATGGCGCGGCTGTCCTTGGGCGCTTCGCCGTAGCGCAGTGAGAAGACGCGCAGATTGGAGATATTGGGATCGACCGCGGCGAAGACCTGCCGAATGACCGGCTGGTCCGGCATCTGGCCGGAGCGGGTGCGCGCGACCTCGGCGCGGAAGGTGTTGAAATCGAGCGTCGGCACCTTGGAGAGCGTCACCGCGACCTCGCCCGGGATGAAGCCATGCGCGGCGCCCATCTCGGCCAGGGCGAAAATATCCACGTCATTCTCGATCACGCCGAAGCTGCGCATCTCGGCCTGCGACGCCTGGGACTGGCTGTGCAGGTCCGAGGGCTCGACGAAGACGGCGAGCCCGCCGGGGCGCAGCACCCGCGCCATTTCCCGCAACACCGGCTCATAGCGCGGAACGTGGTGCAGGGCGTCGTAGCTGAAGATGCGATCGATCGAGTTGTCCGGCAGCGGGATCTTCGGCCCGTCCAGCATATGATAGGAAATGCGGTCGGCGAGCTCCGGCTCGCGCTTCAGCGTGAAGGCCTCGGACAGGCGCAGCGCGCTGGCGGCGATGTCGCAGGCGTAAACCCGCATCCCGAGCCGTGCGAGCACCCGTGAGAGCCAGCCGAGGCCGGTGCCGAAATCGAGCACCTCGGCCGAGGGGAATGGCTCCAGCAACTGCAGCGCCGCCCGCAATTTGTAGAGCATCTGCTCGGCATGGGCGATGTGCCCCAGCGGCTTGAAGAAATCCGGCTGGGTCAGGTCCCGGTCCGCGAAATACTGATCGGCGCGGCGCGCGTGTTCGGCCTCGTCAAAGACATCGATGAGCTTGCGCACGTCGATGCTGCCGTCGGGACGGAAGACGCTGGCGGGCAGGTCGGTGGCGCTCATGACCGCCAGGTTAGAGGCTGGCGCCGAGGCTGTCACCGCGTTGCGATCAAACGAGACCGTGTGCCGGTCAGGCCAGGCGCCAATTGCCCTCGGGCGTCAGCTTATAGGCGAGGGTGGGGTCGTTGTGCGTGAATGTCCGCAGCCGGTAGTCGGGCACCACCGTCGCCACGGCCCGTATGGCCTGCGGGGTTTCGGCCTGCATCAGCGCGCGCACCACGCTGCGGGTCAGCAGCCCCGGGCCGGTGTCGTTCCAGATGGAGAGGGTGAGGCCATGCTGCTCGGCCCAGAGCATGCGCTCGGTCCCTGCCGCGATCGCGGCGCCGATAATGGCGCTGCCCCGCCGGGCGCCCAGCAGGCAGTTGTTGAAGTAGGGGGGGGACTGCTCGGCCATCACCACGACCACCTCGCTCGTCTCCAGCGCCGCGAACAGCGGGCCGACCGGCGCCAGGCAGCGGTCATCCGCATCCGAATAGAAGCCGCCATGGGTAAAGAGCCACATCAGGCGCAGGTAGTCCGACTTCATCGCGGCATGGCGGCAGCGGTCGAAGCAGCCCAGCGCCACCGCGCCGTGCTCCGCCGCGATGAAGGCGCGGGCGGCGTCCAGATCCAGGATGGTCTGCCGGATCTGGGGGTTCACGCTGCGCCAGCTCGCCATGGTGGCGGCCACATCGGCCGGGGGCACCGGGGCATCCCAGAACTGCACGAGGCCCCATTCGCCGGCAGGCGGGGGCGCCGTCGGCGTTTCGGGCAGCAACGCCAGCCTGCCGCCCTGGCGGAAGGCTTCGAGCATGTAGAGGAAGGGCGTGCTGTTCCAGCCATCGCCGCGGCCAACCCAATCCCGGGCGAGAGCGTCGAGGCCGGCGGAATCCTCATTGGCGATGCGAATGCGGCAGGCGCGGGCGAAGCCGTCGTAGTTCCAGCGCTCGCGCGGGATCAGTTCCAGCGTGGCGCTGGCCAGGGCCGGATTGCCATCCTCCATCGCCATCATGGCGCCGAGGTCCGCGAGTTTCTGGCTGCTGCCCGCCACGCCCGGATGTGCCGCCAGCACCGCCAGCCCGGCGGCGGCGCCGCCGAGGCGGAAGGCGAGGCTGGCGCGCGCCCCGATCATCGCCGCGTCTTGAGGGACGTCGGCCGCCAGCCGTGCCGCCAGCCCGGCCGCCGCGCGCAGACGCCCGGCGGCGGTCAACGCCTCGAGAAGTTCGAGCCCCGGCCCGGCCTCGATCCTGGCCTCCCGCAGCAGCGGCAGCAGGCGGCGCGCGGTGGCACGGGCGGTGGTCAGCCCGCCCTGGGCGTTCCGGCAGATCAACGCCCACCAGTCGGGCAGCGGGCGCGGCAGGCGCGAGAAGCAGCCCATCGCCGCATCGGCCCAGCCCAGCTCCCAAAAGGAATTGCCGGCCAGGAACCGCCAGGAGCGATTGCCACCGGCGAGGTCCGAGGCGATCTCGAACCCGCGCGCCGCGGTCAGATGGGCGCCGGCCACCTTGGCGATCTCGGCCAGCAGCGCATGCACCAGCGGGTCTTGCGAGCCTAAAGCAAGAGCGATGCGGAAGGCCGCTTCGGCCTGCCGGAACGCCTGGCGGTGAAACAGCAGCTGGCCGAGGGCCGCCACCGGGGCGGGGGTGCCGGGCGCCGCCTCGATCGCCTCGTGGCAGGCGTCCAGCGCCGGGTCGCCGGTACTGGTCACGTCGGGCCAGGCTGCATCCGCTGTCACTGGATGGGCAGGAACGGCAGCACCCGCGCCAGCGGCGGCCAGGCCGCGATCAGCACCGCGGCCCAGACATTCGCGGCGACGGCGGCCCCGGCCAGGACGAGCAGCGAGACGATCCAGGCCAGCGCCAATCCGCGCGTGCCCGTTCGCGCGGCGGCGCTGGGGGGCGGGACGAGCCGCGGCGGCTGGGATGCGAAGGCGGGCGGGCGTGGCCGCGGGGCGGGCGCGGGCTGCGCCGGTGCCAAGGGCGGTGGCACCGGCGGTGGCGCGGGCTTTGGGGCTGGCGATGCCACGGGCGGGGCCGGCATCGGCGCCGGGCCCAGCGGGCGCCAGACATGGGTGCAGCGGACGCAGCGCACCTCCGATGCGGCGGACAGCATCCCGTCCGGCACATCATAGCTGGCGTCACAGGCGGGGCAGGTGATCCGCATGCGGTGTTTCTGGCGGGCTCGCGCCGCTTGCACAAGACGTCAGTTCCATCTGACGGGCCATCGGCGGTGGCATTGCCGCGGGGTCCGTGGCAATCCGGCGCCGATGCTACGCTTCACGGATGTCGGGCTGCGATACGAAGGCGCCGCGCTGAGCGCGCCGGAGGTCTTGTGCGACCTGGATTTCACCCTGGCGCAGGGCTCCTTCACCTGGCTGTTGGGCCCCTCGGGCGCCGGCAAATCCAGCCTGCTGCGCCTGATGGGCCTCGCCTTGCGGCCGAGCCGGGGGGAGGTCGAGGTGCTGGGGCTGCGGGTCGGGCCCAACCCCTCCCGCATGGCGCGGCGGGGGGCCATCGCCTCGATGCGACGGCGGATCGCGACCGTCTATCAGGATTTCCGCCTGCTGCCGTATCTGAGCGTCGCTGACAATGTCGCCCTCCCGCTGCGCCTGGCCGGGCGGGCCGAGGCCTCGCTGCTGCCCGATGTCGCCGAGATGCTGGCCTGGGTCGGGCTGGACCATCGCCATGCCGATCGGCCCGCGACGCTGTCGGGCGGCGAGCAGCAGCGCGCGGCGATCGCCCGCGCCGTGGTCGGCCGCCCCGATGTGCTGCTGGCCGATGAGCCGACCGGGAACCTGGACGCCGGCCAGGCCCGTCGCCTGCTGGCGCTGCTGATCGAGATGCACCGGCTCGGCACCACCGTGGTGGTCGCGACCCATAGCGAGGATCTGCCGGCCCGTTTCCCGGCCGCGGCACTCGTGCTGGGCGGGGGCAGGGCGCGCCATGTCCAGGGCTGACCAGTCGCGCCGGGCGCGCGATCCGCTCGGCCTCGCGCGGGCGCTGCCCTTCGGGCTGCTGCCGGCGCTGGTGGGGGCCATGGCCTTGCTCGCGGCGCTGGCGCTGGCCGGGGCCTCTGCCGCGGCGGGCTTCGCCGAGGGCTGGCGCAGCGCCGCCAGCGATACCGCGACCGTGATCCTGCCGCGCGGCGCCGATGTCCCCGATGCCGTGGCCCAGCTTGGCCAATTGCCCGGGATCGCGGCGGCCCAGGCGGCCGATCCCGCCGCCTTGGCGCGGCTGCTCCGCCCCTGGCTCGGCGATGATGGCGGGATCGCCTTGCCGTCCTTGGTCGATCTGCGCCTGAGCGGTGCAGACGTGCCGGATCTGGCCGCCCGGGTCGGCGCCGCGGTGCCGGGGGCGGTGCTGGAACCCCATGGCCCCTGGGCCGGGCAGATCGCCAATCTGGCGCAGGCGGTCCGGGTGGTCGCGCTGGCGGTGCTGATGCTGGTTGCCGTGGTCGCGGCGGCGGTGGTGGCGGTGGGCGCGGGGGCGGGGCTGGCGGCGCGGCGCGATGCGGTGCTGCTGCTGCACGAATGGGGCGCCCGCGATGGCGAGATTGCCGGGCGGTTTGCCCGGCGGTTGGCCTTCCTGGCCGGGGTCGGCGCGACGGCGGGCGTGATCGTGGCGCTGCCGCCGCTGCTGTTCGTGGGCCAGCTGGTGCCGGGGACGCAGGGCGGCATGCTGCCGCTGCCCTGGGTCTCGCTCGCCATGGTGCCGCTGCTGGCGGCGGCGCTGGGCTGGGCGGTGGCCCAGGCGGTGCTGCGCCGCTGGCTGCGGCGGCGGCCGTGAGAGGACACAAGGGGAAAGTGGCGTGTTGATCTGGGTGCGTTCGGCGATGTTCAACCTCGCCTTTTTCGTGATGACCGGCGGGCTGATCCTGATCGGGCTGCCGTATCGGTTTGGCCGCAAGGAAAGCACGCTGCGCGTGATGTCCCTCTGGGCGCGGGGCGTCATCTGGCTGATGGGGGCCATCTGCGGCATCCGCCTGCGCGTCACCGGGGTCGAGCATATCCCGAAGGACGGCCCCTGCCTGATCGCCTGCAACCACCAGTCGGCCTTCGACACCATCGTCTGGTTGATGCTGCTGCCGCGCCCGATCTATGTGATCAAGGCGGAGCTGCTGAAGATTCCGGGCTATGGCGGCATGGCGAAGCAGGCGGGCTCCATCCCCGTGGATCGCGCCGCCGGTGCCTCGGCGATGCGCGGCCTGTTGCGCGCGGGGCAGGCGCGGGCGGCCGAGGGCGGCCAGATCGTCATCTTCCCCGAGGGCACCCGCGCCCCCCCCGGCGCCGCTTTGCCCTGGCAGCCGGGGGTGGTGGCGCTGGCCGGCACCGTTTCCCCCGTCATCCCCGCGGCGACGGACAGCGGGCAGCTCTGGGGGCGGCGGGCCTTCCGCAAGCTGCCGGGGACGATCACCCTCTCAATCCTGCCGCCGCTGCCCAAGGGCCTGCCGCGCGTCGAAACCGTGCGTCTGCTTGAGGCGCGGGTGCGGGAGGAAGCCACCCGGCTGGAGGCGCTGGCGGAGGTGCGGTGACACCCGCCCGCCGCCCCGCGATACTCCGCCCCAACCACTGAAAGGGACCGCCATGAGCTACGAGATGATCCTGGTCGAAACCCATGGCCCGGTCGGGCTGATCCGGCTGAACCGGCCCAAGGCGCTGAATGCGCTCTGCGACCAGTTGATGGGGGAGCTGGGGACCGCGCTTGACGTCATGGCCGATGATGCGGCCATCCGTGCCATCGTGCTGACCGGCAGCGAGCGCGCCTTCGCCGCCGGCGCCGATATCAAGGAAATGGTCGGGCGCGAGTTCCCCGCCGTCTATTTCGACGATTTCATCGGCAAGCGCTGGGAAGCGGTGCTGAAGGCCCAAAAACCGGTGATCGCCGCGGTCGCGGGCTTCGCGCTGGGCGGCGGCTGCGAGCTTGCGATGATGTGCGACATGATCATTGCCGCCGATACCGCGAAATTCGGCCAGCCGGAGATCACCCTCGGCATCATCCCCGGCGCCGGCGGCACCCAGCGCCTGACCCGTGCGGTCGGCAAGGCCAAGGCCATGGACCTGATCCTGACCGGGCGGATGATGGATGCGACCGAGGCGGAGCGCGCGGGCCTTGTCGCCCGCATCGTCCCCGCCGCCGATCTGGTCGCCGAGGCGATCAAAATCGCGGAGAAGATCGCCAGCCTCTCCGCCCCCTCGGTCGCCATGGCCAAGGAAGCGGTGAACATCGCCTTCGAGACGACGCTGAAGGAAGGCGTGCGGTTCGAACGCCGGCTGTTCCAGTCGCTGTTCGCGACCGCCGATCAGACCGAGGGCATGACCGCCTTCGCCGAGAAGCGGGCGGCGGTCTTCACGAATAAATAAACTGGGGCCAGGGACTCAGGGCGCCGAGGCCGTGACCAGGCTGCTGTGCAGCCAGCCGCGCGGTTCGGTCTCGCCGACCTGAAGCCAGCCGCCGGGGGCGGTGGCGAAGACATGCACCGCCTGGCCGCGCGGCAATACGGTCACAATCTCGCCGCCGCCATTCGGATGGGCGCGCAGATTGCCGGGCTGTTGCAGCGTGACCGCCCGCTCCGAGCCGGAAGGGGTGGCGCGATCATCCGCCGGGGGCGCCGAAGCCGCGGCGGCGGGGCGCATCGATACCGTCTGCGCCACCGGCTGGCCCTCGGGCTGCCCGGCGGGGCCGCCACGGCGCAGCCCGGCGCTCACGCCGTTCGGCAGGCCGTTGGGGATGCGGGGCAGCGGCGGCGGGGCCCCGCGGCGCGGCATCGCCGCGGGCCCGCCCTGGTCCAGGCAATGGGACTGCTGCTCCACATAGACGCGCGTGGCCTCGACATTGGACAGGGCGACCCTCTGGTCGATCCGCTCCGGTGCCGCGCCGCTGCCGGTCCAGGTCAGGATGGAGATGAAGGGGACGAAGGCCGGGCCGCCACTGGAGGTGCTCACCTGGCCACACACCGCGACCTTCTGCGGGGCGGCCTGGCGATAGGCCTGGACGCCACGGAATTCGAGGCGGGCCTGGGCGCCAAGCTCGGCGCGCAGCCGCTGTTCCGCCGCCGCCTGCGAGAGCGCCAGCACGTCCTGCGCCTGCGCGGCGCGGCCGTGGGTCGCCGCATCCGCGGTAGTGGCATGATCGTCGCAACCGGCCAGGCCGATGGCGATCACCGCGCACAACAGGCTCATCAGCCGCATGGTCAATCTCCGCATCACGGTGCCGTAACGCGACAGCGGGCGATTGAGTTACATGGCCAATTACATGACCGGATGCGCCTCCGCCTCGGTCACGACATAGGTGTAGAAACGGATCCGCCCATCGGGTCCGGTTTCTCGGTACAGTCCCTGGATTTCAGTATCGAAGCCGGGGAAGATATTGGCGGCCCGCTCGAACGCCTGAAGATAGGCGATCATTGGCTGGGCCCGATCATCCAGTCGTTCGCCTGGAATGATGATCGCGATGCCGGGCGGATAAACCAGCCACAGCGTGGAAGCAATCTTTCCCGCGACCTCCTCCAGCGGGACGTAGTTCACATTATTGCGCACAAGTTCCCGGGTCGCCTGCTGCGGCGTCATTGCCACTTCGGGGAAGTGTTCGGCGCGGAATTGGGCGATCTGCAGGGCGCTGATGTTGGCCTCGCGGTAGAAGGCATGCATTTCGGCGCAAAGATCGCGCAGGCGCACGCCCTCGTAGCGCGCCGGGCGCTTGGCGCAGAACTCGGGCAGCACCTGGTCCAGCGGCGCATTGGCGTCATGCAGCTTCTTGAAGGTGACGAGGTGGGACAGCAGCGTGCCGGCCTTGCTGCTCTCCACCCCGGGGGTGAGCAGGAAGAGCAGGCTGTTGAGGTCGTTCTTCTCCGGCACGATGCGGTTCTGGCGCAGGTATTCGGCGACGATGGGGGCCGGGATGCCGTGCTCGGCATAGCCGCCGTCCCGGAATCCCGGGGTCAGCAGGGTCAGCTTGTTGGGGTCGGTCATCGCCCAGCCGGGGATCTGGTCGGGGAAGCCGTGCCAATCCTCGCCCGGGCGCAGCGCCCAATGCGCGGGGTCGGAGGCCAGCACGTCGGTCGAGGCATCCTCCCAGGGCACCGCGCCGCCGGGCAGATGGGCGAGCTTCGGCACGAAGGGTTCGAAGAACCAGCGGCGGGCGGGGTCGGCCTCGGTCTCCTCGAACTCGCGGCGCATCAGGCGCATCTTCTTGCGGATCTCGATGCCGAGCCGGACGGTGTCATCCCACAGCACCTCGCCCGAGCGACCCTTCATCATCTGCGCGCCCACGTCCAGCGAGGCGAAGAGCGGGTAGAACGGGCTGGTGGAGGCGTGCTGGAGGAAGAATTCGTTGAAGCGCCGGTGCTCCACCCGCCGCCGCTGGGACTTCAGGTGGCTGTCCTTGATGTGGATCTGCGAGGCCTGGCTGAAGGAGGCGAGCTGCTTGTGGGTGCTTTGCGTGACGATGATGCCCGGCGCATCCGGCCCGAGGTTCTCCAGCCCCATGCCGAAGCGGCCGCGGAACAGCGGGTGGAACTTCATGAACCCCGCCCAGGCCTCGTCGAAGAGGATGTAGTCGCAGAGGTGGCCGATGCGGGCGACGATCTCATCCGCCGAATGGATGGTGCCGTCATAGGTGCATTGCTCGACGACGGCGGCGCGGAAGGGGCGGGGGCGGCGCCAGGCCTCGGGGTCGGTGACATGGGGGTTGGTGCGGATCGCCTCGCGCAGGGCGGTCTCGTCGAAGGCCTCCGGCCGCATCGGGCCGATCAGCCCATGGGCGTTGCGGGCGGTCTCGATGAAGACCGGCACGGCGCCGGCCAGCAGCAGGGCGCCGTGATGCGCGGCCTTGTGGTTGTTGCGGTCGAACAGCACGAGGTCGCCCTCGGCCAGCAGCGCCGTCAGCACGACCTTGTTGGAGGTGGAGGTGCCGTTCAGCACGAAATAGGTGCGCTCGGCCCCGAAAATCTCGGCCGCGGCCTGCTGCGCCTTCAGCGCCGGCCCCTCATGGGTCAGCAGGTCGCCGAGCTGGAGGACGGAATTGTCCAGATCGTCGCGGAAGATCGCCTCGCCCAGGTGCTCCACGAAAATCCGCCCGATCGGGCTGCGGCGGTAGAAGACGCCGCCATTGTGGCCAGGGCAGGTCCAGAGCTGGTTGCCCTGCTCCGCGTAATCCACCAGGGCGCCGAAGAAGGGGGTCTTCAGCGTGTCGGCATATTGCCGCAGCCGGGAGACCAGGGTCTTGGCGATGTAATCCGGGGTTTCCTCGGCCAGGAAGATGAAGCCGTCCACATCGTCCAGCACATCGACGGGGATATCCTCCAGCCGGTGGCGGCGGACCAGCACGATGATCGGCACATCCAGCCCGCGCTTGCGGACCAGGGCGATCAGCGCCGCGGCCTTGCCCTGGAGCCCCTTTTTCCCCCAATCAACGATCACGCAGCCGATCGCGGCATCGGTGCGGATCACAAGCTCCGCGTCATCGTCGCGCCGGGCGCGGACGACCTGATACGCATCCTGTTCGATCTCGGCGATGATCTGGCGCAGCCGCGCGCCCTCAAGGTCCGCCTCGTCGAAATTGGGGGCGCAGATCAGAAACTTGAAGCGACGGGCGTATTCCACAGTTTCTCTCCGCGGGCGTGCTGGCGCAGGAGTGGAACGCCTGCTCCGCCAGGGCAAGGCTGCGGATATGACGCTTCCGTGGCGCCGCGGTTTACGGCCCGGCCCGCCCGTGCTTCCAAACACCGGCGCACCTCGGACTTGACTCACAGGCCCGTGCGGCGCTACCAGCCCCCTCCTTCCAAGGGTCCTCCGCGACCCGCGGACCTGTTCAACTTCACTCAGGATCGGCACGACCCCACCGCCATGGCGAACACCGCGTCCGCGCAGAAGCGCATCCGGCAGACGGCAAAGCGCAATGCGCGCAACACCGCCCGCCGCAGCCACGTCCGTACCTACCTGAAGAAGGTCGAGGCGGCGATCGCCGGCGGCGACAAGTCGCTGGCTCGTGAAGCCCTGCGCATCGCGCAGCCGGAAATGCAGAGCGCTGTCGGCAAGGGCACGTTCCACCTGAACACGGTGGCCCGTAAGCTCTCCCGCCTGTCGGCCCGCATCAAGTCGATGGAGTCCAGCGCCTCCGCTTGAGGACTGGACTGGCAACAACCGGAGCGTTCCCGCTCCGGTCCCGTTGCCCCATCAGGCCGAGGGGCCTAGTATTCGGCGCTAACATTTGTTGCGCTGGATAGAAACCTGACAAATATCATGTCCATCATGCGTGCGGATGTCAGTCCGGGCGTGAGGGCGTGATTTTTGTCGTTCTCTTTTTGAAACAATTTATTCTGAGCGTGACACGCTGATGGCGTTTGCGCGGCGCCATCGTGACTGGCTAGTCTAGGCCGGTCGGGCTTCGATAGGACGTCGTGCGGTCCATCATGGTCGGCGGGGCTCGGAAACAACGAGGTGGCGAACCGCATGGAGCAGGAGCACAGCAGCCGCGACCCTGCCAGCGCCTCCACCGCTCGGGCGGCGGGGCGTGAGCCGGCACCGAGGGATGCGGCCAACCTGCCCGCGGGGCTGCTCGCCGAGGCCTGGGCCCGCATCCGTGGCCGGCTCCGGCAGGATGTCGGCGATGCCGAATACCGCTCCTGGCTGCGGCAGATGACGCTGGCCGGCGTCGCCGGCGATGTCGCCGTGGTGCTGCTGCCGAGCCGTTTCCTCCGCGACTGGGTTCGCAGCCATTATGCCGACCGGCTGCGCCTGCTGTGGCAGGCCGAGGATATCGGCGTCCGCCGCATCGAGGTGCGCGTCGCTCCCGAAGGGCAGGCCGAGCCCGCCCCGCCTGTGAATGGCGCGGCCGCAGCCCCGCCGCAGCCGCTGCGCGTGGAGATCGCCGAGCCCGCGCCGGCGAGCCCGGCCCTGGCCGGCCGCCTTGCCCCGCCGCGCGCCGCTCCCGAACCGGCCCCCGGCCCGGGGCGCGAGGGGCACGAGCCCTCGCTCGACCCGCGCTTCACCTTCGAGAGCTTTGTCGTCGGCAAGCCCAATGAGTTCGCCCATGCGGCGGCGCGGCGCGTCTCCGAGCGCCCGGCGAGCCAGGGCTTCAACCCGCTGTTCCTCTATGGCGGGGTCGGCCTCGGCAAGACGCATCTGATGCATGCGATCGCCTGGGCGATCCGCGAGGGCCATCCGGACCGCACCGTCGCCTATATGTCGGCGGAAACCTTCATGTACCGGTTCATCGCCGCCCTGCGCCGGCAATCGACCATGGAGTTCAAGGAAAGCCTGCGCTCGGTCGATGTGCTGATGATCGACGATCTGCAGTTCCTCATCGGCAAGGACAATACCCAGGAAGAATTCTTCCATACCTTCAATGCCTTGGTCGATGCCGGCAAGCAGATCGTGGTCTCGGCCGACAAATCGCCGTCCGATCTGTCGGGGTTGGAGGATCGCCTCCGCACCCGGCTCGGCTGCGGCATGGTCGCCGATATCCATGCCACGACCTATGAGCTGCGGGTCTCGATCCTGCAGGCCAAGGCGGCCTCGCTGGAGGCCGCGGTGCCGCCGCGGGTCATGGAATTCCTGGCCAGCAAGATCACCGGCAATGTGCGGGAGCTTGAGGGCGCGCTGAACCGGCTGGTCGCCCATGCCAATCTGTTCGGCCGCGGCATCAGCCTGGACCAGACGCAGGAGGTCCTGCACGACATCCTGCGCGCCCACGACCGCCGGGTGACGATCCATGAGATCCAGAAGAAGGTCGCGGATCACTACAGCATCAAGATGACCGACATGGCCTCGCCCCGCCGCGCGCGGAACGTGGCGCGGCCGCGCCAGGTGGCGATGTATCTGGCCAAGCATTTGACCAGCCGCAGCCTGCCCGAGATCGGCCGCCACTTCGGCAACCGCGACCACACCACCGTCATGCATGCCGTCAGCCGCATCACCGAGCTGATGCAGGCCGATACCGCCTTCGCCGAGGATGTGGATTTGCTGCGGAAGATGCTGGAGGTCTGAAGGGCGTCAGCCTTTCACGGCCCCAGCCGTCAGCCCGGAGGCGATCCGGCGCTGGAAAATCAGCGCCAGCAGCATGGGGGCCAGGAACAGCCAGGCCGAGCGCCGCCGCTCCCGCGCGGGGCTGGCGCCGCGGCTATTCCACCATCGCCATCTGACGCGGATCGAACTCCAGCCACACTTTTTCGCCTACCTCGTGGATCTGCGACGGCGGCGCCGTCGCGCGCAGGCGCAGCCCGCCGGCCTCCTCCGAACGCACCACGTAATCCCAGGTTTCGCCGAGGAAGGTCCGCTGCGCGACGACGCCGGCCAGGATCGGGTGCTCGCCCACCGGGCGCTGGCGGTGCAGCCCGATGCTCTGCGGCCGTACCGAGACCAGGATGTCGCGCGTCGTCGCGGCCTCGGCCCCCGCGACCTGCCCGACGCCCACCGAGATGCCGCCGAAGCCGATCTCGCCGTTCTCGACCTGGGCTTGCAGCAAATTGGTGCGGCCGATGAAGCCGGCCACGAAGCGCGTGCGCGGGCGGGTGTAGAGCAGATGCGGCGCATCCACCTGCTCGATCCGCCCGGCGTTCATCACCGCGATCCGGTCGGAGGTCGCCATGGCCTCGGCCTGGTCATGGGTGACATAGACGGTGGTGATGCGGAATTCATCGTGCAGGCGGCGGATCTCGAAGCGCATCTCCTCACGGAGGTTGGCGTCAAGGTTGGACAGCGGCTCGTCCAGCAACAGCACCGCCGGCTTCACCACGATGGCGCGGGCCAGGGCCACGCGCTGCTGCTGCCCGCCCGAAAGCTCGGAGGGGTAGCGTTCCGCGAGGTGGCTCATCTGCACCACCTCGAGGATTTCCCCGACCCGGCGCTTCGTCTCCGCGGACGGCAGCTTCCGCAGCTTCAGGCCGAAGGCGACGTTCTCGGCGACCGTCATGTTCGGCCAGACCGCGTAGCTCTGGAAGATCATGGACATGGTGCGCCGCTCCGGCGGCAGCACCGAACCGGGGGCGGAGATGATCTCGCCATCGAGCGAGATCTGGCCCTCGGTCGGTTCCACGAAGCCCGCGATCATCCGCAGGGTCGTGGTCTTGCCGCAGCCCGAGGGGCCGAGGAGGGAGACGAATTCGCCTTCCTCCAGGGTCAGGGCGATGTTGTCCACGACGCGCGTGCGGCCATAGGCCTTGGTGAGGCCCAGTATCGACAATCGGGACATAATCAGCCTCTCCGCAGCATGAAGTCGCGCCCAACCAGCTTCATGCCGATGCCCACGAAGATGAGGGTCACGACGAGCAGCAGTCCGCCAAAGGCGGCGAGCACCTCGAAATTGCCGGCCTCGCTCAGATCATAGAGCAGCACCGACATGGTTCGCGTCCGCGGGCCGACCAGGAAGATCGCCGCCGACAATTCGCGCGAGGCGACGATGAAGACGATCAGCCAGCCGCCCAGCAGCGATTTCTTGACGAGCGGCGCGGTGATCATCCGGATCGCGTGCAACCGCCCGCTGCCCAGGATGCGCGCGGCTTCCTCCATCTCCGGATGCACCGCGCGTATCGCTGATGACGAATTCGCATAGGCGATCGGCAGGAAGCGTGCGGCGAAGGCCAGGATGATCAGCGCCGCGGTACCGTAGAGCGACAAAGGCGGCGCCGCATAGGCGGCGTAGAAGCCGATCGCCATCACGATGCCCGGGATGACGAAGGGCGCCAGCGCCAGGAACCCCAAAACCTCCCCAAAGGGCACCAGCCGGCGGTTCACGATATAGGCGACCATCAGCGCGAGCAGCACCGCGATGGTGGCGGCCGTGGCCGAGAACCAGATCGTGTTCCAGATCGAGGTCATCGCCATGTCGTGCTCGAAGATGAGCAGATAGTAGTTGGCGAAGGTGAGGTTATCGAGGCTGAGGCCGCGCCCCCAGGCCTTGGCGAAGGAGGCCTGCAACAGCACGAACAGCGGCATCGCCACCGCGATCATGCCCACCATGGCGCACCAGGCGAACATCACCCAGCGCCATGCACCGAGCTTGATCGGACGGCGCTCGCCGCCCTTGCCGGTCTGGGAGACATAGCCCTTGCGCGACAGCAGCAGTTTTTGCGTGGCGATCATGCCGGCGGTGACCAGCAGCAGGGGCATGGCATAGGCGGCGGCCACCTCGACCCGCACCGGGTATTCGAAGAATTGCCAAAGCTGCGTCGTCACCACATTGATCCGCGCCGGAATGCCGATGATCGCGGGTGTGCCGAAGAGCGCGATGGTCTCCAGGAAGACGATGATGAAGCCGGCCATGATGGCGGGCCAGACCAGGGGCAGCGAGACCTTGCGCATCGCCGTCCAGGTGCCGGCGCCGAGGATATTGGCGGCGTCCTCCATCTCCGACGACACGAGGTCGAGGGCGGATTTGACGAAGATGAAGACCAGCGGGAAGGCGTTCAGCGCGATGACCAGCGCCAGCCCCTCGAAGCTGTAGACGTTGAAGAAGGGCGATTCCGATCCGGTCAGCCAGCGCCAGAACACGTTGATGAAGCCGGAATTCGGCCCCGCCAGCAGGATCCAGCCGACCGCGCCGAGGTAGGGCGGCAGGATGAAGGCGCCAAGCACCACCGTCCAGGTCAGCCCCTTGCCGGGCATGTCGGTGCGCGACACCGCCCAGGCCATCGGCACCGCCAGCACCACGGCGATGGTGGCTGATGCCAGGCCAAGGGTCAGCGAATTCACCACGGCCTCGATATAGCGCGCACGGCCATAGGCGGTGACGTAGTTGGACAGGGTGAAGGCCCCGGTCCCGCGCGTCTCGAAGCTGACGAGGAAGAGCTTGCCCAGCGGGAAGGCCACCAGGAACAACAATGCGCCGATCAGAAGAATCCAAAGCAGCATGACCGGCTCGATCCGGCCGATCCTGCGGGCGAGGCTGACGCGTCGCGGCGGCGTGGCCACGACGCTCTTTCCCAATGCCGTGCTCATCGGGCTACCTCAAACGCCGAAAATGTCACGCCACAGCTCCCTGACTTCGGGAATGCCATTCTCGACCTCCTCCGGGGTGGGGGAGATGAGCGTCAGCTCGTCGAGCGGGCGGGAGCCTTCCGGCGGCCGCACCTCGGGGCGCAGCGATTCCGCATAGAAACCGCGCGTGGCCTCGGAATAGGCGGGGCTGGTCATGAACTCCATGAACAGCTTCGCCGCATTGGGCTTCGGTGCGGATTTGATGGCCCCGCTCGGCGCCGCGACCATCAGCGTGCCATCGGTCGGATAGATCAGCGTCAACGGATTGCCGCGCGATGCGCTGAACAAGGTGGCGGCCGAGGGAACGGCGACGCCGAGCATGCGCTCGCCGGCATTGAGTGTCGTGACCGGATCACCGGCCGATCGGCCGACCTGGGGGTTGTTGCGGGCGAATTCGCGGAAGAAGGGCTCGCCATAGGCCTTCCGCATCATGATCGCCCAGTTGCCGATGGCGCCGCTGAAGCCCGGATGGCCGACGGCCATCTTGTTGCGCCACTTCGGATCGGTGAGCTCCCGCCACGACTTTGGCGCATCGGCCTCAGACAAATTGTCCGAGCGGCGGGCGAGCAGATAGAGCGCGAGGTAGGTGACCTGGAAATACCCATCCGGGTCCGCCGCCTCGCGCGCCGCCTTCACCATCCCCGCCGCATTGACGGGGCGGTATTCCATCAACCGCCCCTCGCGCTTGAGGAAGGTGAAGTGGCTGTAGTCGGTGGAGCTGAACACGTCGCATTGCGCGACGCTGGCCCGGTAATCCTGCGACAGGCGCTGGAAGGCGACCTGCGAGGTGGTGCGGACGACGTTGCAGCGCACGCCGGGGAAACGATCGGTGAAGGCATGGCCGACCGCTTCGGAGGGCTGGGCCTGGAGCTGGCCGGTGTACCAGGTCACCTCCCCCTCCGCCTTGGCGGCGTCGTAGAGCTGCTGTTCGTGCGCCGTGTAGGTCTGCGCCGCGGCGCGACGCGCCGGCAGGATCGCCGCCGCCGTGATCGCCGCCGTGGCGCCGAGCACGGTCCGTTTGGTTATGCCGGTCATGCGTTCCTCCGTTTCTTCTTGGTGTGCGGACGGTGGTCAGATCCCGAAGGTATCGCGCCAGGCCTCGCGGACTTCCGGCACACCCGTCTCCTGTTCCGCGATGCTGGGGGCGAGCAGGGTGATCTCCGACAGCGGCCTGGCACCGGGCGCCGGCGCGACATCGCCGCGCAGCGGTTCGTTGTAGTAGTCGCGCACGGCTTCCGATCCGGCCTTGCTGGCCTGGAATTCCATGAACAGCTTCGCCGCGTTCGGGTGCGGTGCGTTCGAGGGGATGGCGGAGGGCGAGATCGTCGCCAGCACGCCTTCGGTGGGGTAGATCAGCTTGAGCGGATTGCCGCGCGACATCGCCAGCGCCGTGGTGCCGACCGGCACGCAAAGCCCGACCGAGCGCTCGCCCGAATTCAGCGTCGTCACCGGATCCTGGCTGGAGCGGCCGATCAGCGGCTTGTTGCGCTCAAGCTTGGTGAAATAGTCCCAGCCATACATCTTCCGCATCTGCACGGCCCAGACGCCGATGGCGCCGCTGAAGCCAGGATGCCCGACGGCGAGCTGGTTGCGCCACTTCGGATCCAGCGCATCGGCCCAGCTCTTCGGCGCATTCGCCTCGCTCACCAACTGCGTATTGTGGATCATCAGGAAGAGGCCGAGGAAGGACGTGTGGAAATAGCCGTCCGGGTCAACGTTCTGGATCGAGGGCAGCATCCCCGCCGCATTGACCGGGGTGTATTGCGTCAGCTTGCCCTCACGCTTCAACTGCGTGAAATGCCCCGAGTTGGTCGAGCTGAACACGTCGCATTGCCGGACGCCGGCACGGGTGTCCTGGCTGAGGCGCTGGAAAGCGACCTGCGACGTGCTGCGCACGACATTGCAGTGTACACCGGGGAAGCGATCGTTGAACGCCCGGCCCATGGCTTCTGAGCTTTCGGCATTGTACTGGCCGGAATACCAGGTCAGCTCGCCCTCCGCCTTGGCGGCGTCGTACAGCGCCTTTTCATGCGCGGGAAGCGTCTGCGCGGCGGCGCGAAACGCAGGGCCGCCGACAGCGGCACCCGTGGCCACGGACAGCAATTGCCGCTTCGTGAGGGTCAATTTCATTCTTGTTTCCTCCCTGATTGCGCGCCCGGATCTGTGTCCGGTTAGCGACCGTTGAAGACTGGCGGACGTTTGGCCATGAAGGAAGCCCGTCCCTCCGCGTAATCGGCGCTGTCGAAGCACGCGCGATACATGGCTTCGAATTTTTCCCGATCGACCTTGGCCGGGTCGCCGGCGATCTGGTCGATCGCCTCCTTGGAGGCGCGGATCGACAGCGGTGCGTTGCGCACCATGGTCTGTGCCATGGCAGAGACCGTTGCTTCAAGGTCAGCGGCCAGCACAACCTTGTTGATCAGGCCGCAGGCCAATGCTTCCTGCGCATCGAGCTGCCGCCCGGTGAACATGATGTCCTTGGCGACCGCGGGCCCGACGAGGCTGACCAGACGCCGCAGGCTTTCATAGGCATAGGCGACGCCAAGCCGCGCCGCCGGGATGCCGAAGCGGCTGTCTTCCGAGGCGATGCGCAGATCGGCGACCATCGCCGTGGCGCAGCCGCCGCCGATGCAGAAGCCCTGGATCATCGCGATCAGCGGCTTGCCCAGGGCTTCGAGACGCTTGCGGGCATTGCTCGAGGTCGCGGAGTAGGTCGCCTCCGCCTCGGCGCTGTCACGCATCTTCTCGAACTGGCTGATGTCGGCGCCTGACGCAAAAGCCTTGCCGCCCGCGCCATGCATGACCACCACGCGCACCGCCGCATCATTGGTGAAGCGCTCAGCGGCGGTCGCCACCGCCTGCCACATGTCCAGTGAAATGGCGTTGCGTTTTTCGGGCTGGTTGAAGGTCAGCCAGCCGATGCCATCCTCGACCCGCGCGAGGATCTTGGGTGTCTCCAACTGAATCACGATGCCGTCCATGCCCTCGCCTCCTCTATCTCAAACCGCGCGCGTGGCGCGCAATGCGGCGATGGCCTGTGCATCGAGGCCAAGTTCTTCCAGAATCTCTTGCGTGTGCTCACCGGCGCGTGGCGTGGGCGCCCGGATGCCCCGGGTGACGCCTGTCATGTTGATCGGCGAGGACACGAGGCGTTGCGCGCCGAGTCTCGGGTGCTGCACCGGCTGGGCAATGCCCAGATGCTGCACCTGCGGATCGGCGAAGACCTGGTCTATGGTGTTGATGTGGCCGCAGGGAATCCCGGCGGTGTCCAGCACCTCGATCCAATGCAGGCTTGGCTTGGTGCGCGTCACATCGGCGATGGCGGCGTTGATGGCGGCACGGTCCTGGGACCGCCCATCCCGCGTGTCCCAACCCGGCTTGGTGATCCATTCCGGCTGACCGAGCGCTTCGCAGAATCGTTCCCACATGCGGGGGGAGGAGGCGGCGAGGGTGATCGGCTGGTCCTGCGTCGGGAAGACGCCGGTCGGGATCGCCGTCGGATGATCGTTGCCGGCCTGGCCTGCGACTTCGCCGGCCAGAAGCCAGCGCGAGGCCTGGAAATCCAGCATGAACACCATGGCTTCCAGCAGGCTGGTATGCACCCAGCGGCCTTCGCCGGTCTTCTCACGATTGAACAGCGCCATCATGACGGCGAGGGCCAGAAGATTACCCGCGGTAAGATCGGCAATGGGGATGCCGACACGCACCGGCCCCTGGCCGGGCAGGCCGGTGATGCTCATCAGCCCGCCCATGCCCTGGGCGATCTGGTCCACGCCCGCGCGATGGCCATAGGGACCGTCCTGGCCGAAGCCGGAGATCGAGGCATAGACGATGCGAGGGTTCACCGCGCGCACGCTGGCATAGTCCACGCCGAGGCGGAACTTCACCGCGGCGCGCATGTTCTCGACGATGACGTCAGCGGTTTTGGCGAGTTGGAAGAAGACCGCCTTGCCCTCGGCCTGCTTCAGGTCGATCTGCATGATCCGCTTGTTGCGGTGCAGGTTCTGGTAATCGAAGCCGTCGGGCTCACCGGCGATGTCCTGCCCCTCGGCGGACGGAGGCTCGATGCGGATCACCTCCGCGCCCCAATCGGCGAGGTGGCGGACGCAGGTGGGGCCGGCACGCGCGACCGTCAGGTCCAGCACGCGCAATCCCGCCAATGGCAGGGCCTGGCTCTGGGAGGCTTCCCGGACAGAGGTGGCGTCGTTCATAGCGGTGAGGCCGCGGCGCTGTGTCCGGATATGCGATGCGCGTCGCAACGTGCCGCCCTGGCCACCATCGTTCTCTCCTGAACGTTCTTCATTCTTGGTGAATGCAGGTTGCCAGCGGAACGACGAACTGTAAACAATGAATGCGATGACTTCCGGCCGCGCACCTCCGCGTTTGAACGAACCCCGCGCTGGTATCGGGGAAGATCGTGATGCTGCACCGCAAGATGATCGCAGCGAGTCGCTTGCTGCGCCGCACAAATTGTTAACACAACCGCCACGCCGCCGCCGTGCGCCTGAGGCGCTTGGCATCGATGTCGCCCGGCGCATCGAACAGCTCATCACCCAGGGGGTACTCACGCCAGGGGAGCGGCTCAATGAGGTCGCCCTCGCCCGCAACCTCGGCGTCAGCCGAGGGCCGGTGCGGGAGGCGGCCCGCGCGTTGGAGAAGACGGGCCTCGTCACCGTCATCATGAACCGCGGTGCCTTCGTGCGAAGCCTCGGCCTCGATGAGGCCATGGAGATCTATGAGATCAACGCCGTCCTCTTCGGGCTCGCATCGAGCCGCGCGGCACAATCCCTGACGGCAGCGCAGGCCTTCGAATTGCGCGACATGGTCGAGGCGATGGATCAGGCCATCCTGACGGATCATCGCGAACGCTTCTTCGAGATCAACTCGGGGTTCCACGCCTTCATCTTCGCTTGCGGCCGCAATGCCGAGGCGGCATCGCTCTATGCGGGGTACACGCGCAAGCTGATGCTGCTGCGCCGACGCTCCTTCGAACGTCCAGGCCATATGGCAGAGGCGAATTGCGAACACCGCGCCCTGATGGAGGCAATGCTGGCTGGCGACGGCGCCCGTGCGCGCCTTCTTGCCGAGGCCCATGCGCGCCTGGGGCGCGCCCGCTTTCTCGATTCCATCGGCCATGCCGCTGAGACTCGGGCACATCCGGCCTCGGCCGGCAAAAGCAAGACCATCGCCAAGGGGGAAGATGCGGCATGACTCTGATGGAACGGATCGGCGTGGACGTCGGGCGGCGCCTGCCGTTGGAACAGGCCATCGAATGGGCGGCGGCGCATGGCGTGCGCCACATCGATATCCAGCTCGACACCGGCGCGAATGCGGTGACGCGCTTCGATCCCGCACGGGCCCGCGGCATCCGCGCCGCGCTGAAGCGGCATGGCGTGCATCTTGGGCTGCATACGCTCTCCGCCGTGAATGTCGCGGAATACTCGCCCTTCCTGTCGGAGGCGGTGGATTCCTATCTCATGGCCTATATCGACGCGATGCCGCTGCTCGGGGCGGAGTCCATCGTCGTCCATGCGGGCTACCATTTCACCGCTGATGTCGAGATGCGCATGGCCGCGGGGCTGGACCGCCTGAAGCGGATGGTGAGCTACGCCGAGACCAAGGGCGCCTTGCTGCTGCTGGAAAATCTGAACAAGGAGCCTGTGGATGCCGAGGTCCATTACCTCGCGCACACCATCGAGGAATGGCGCCACTACTACGATGCCATCGACAGCCCCGCCTTCGCGCTCTCCTTCACCGCCAATCACGCACATCTGTTGCCCGAAGGCGTGGAAGGATTCCTCGACGCCATCCCGCTCGAACGTGTGGTTGAGGTTCGCCTGGCCGATTGCTTCCGCAATGGCCACGAGCAGCATCTGGTGCCAGGGCAAGGAAACTTCGACTTCGGCGATATGTTCCGCCGCATCGAGGCCCGCGGCTTCAAGGGGCATTACATGAACGCATTCGGCACGCTCGACGACATGGACACGTCGCGGGTGCGGCAGGTCGAGGCCGCCCGTGCCGCCGGCGTTGCCTGCTGATGGCCGCCGGATCGCGGATACGGCGCGTCACCGCGGTGGTGGAACGCCTGCCCACGGTGGGTGCCGCCGCGGGTTATGCCGGGCTCGACACGCCCTCCTTCGTGCGCTGCACCGTGGAGACGGAGGACGGGCAGGCCGGCACGGGCGTCACCGGACGCTTCCTGGGCCCTGAGGTCGCGGCCTTGCTCTCCCGGGGCGTGGACGAGGCTCTGCGTGGCAGCGACGCCCGCGTGATCGAGGCGATCGGCGCGTTGCTCACCGCCCGCTTCAACCCTCGCGGCGCCACGGGGGTCTTCGTCTCGGCGCTTTCGGCGTTGGACATGGCGTTGTGGGATTTGCGCGCGCGCAGCCTGGGCGAGCCGCTCTGGCGGTTGCTGGGCGGCGCCCGCAGCGCGGTGCCCTGCTACGCCACCATCGGGCTGCCGGGATATTCGGAGGATGAGCTGACGGCCGTCTGCAAGGGCGCCATCGACGCGGGCTTCCGCGGCGTGAAGATGCTGGTGGCCGCCGGTGGCCGCGATGTCGAGCAGGACATGCGCCGCGTGCAGGCAGTGCGCGACGCGATCGGCCCGCATGCGCCGCTGATGCTCGACGCGAATTGCGGGATGAGCGTTGCCGACGCCAAGCGCCTCGCCCTGCGCGTTGAGGAGTGCGACATCGCCTGGTTCGAGGAGCCGGTGTTCCACAACGATCTGGAGGCCTTGGCCAGCCTGCGCCGCGCCGTCCGCATCCCGATCGCCGCGGGGCAGATGGTGCAGTCGCTGGGCTGGTTCCGGGACGCGCTGGCACGCGGCGCGATCGATTGGGTGCAGCCCAACGCGGCCTTCTGCGGCGGCATTTCCGCCATGCTGCGCATCCTGGCCCTGGCTGAGGCGCATGGCACCCCCACCGCCCATGCCGGCGGCTGGGACATCGCCAATGCCGCCGTCATGGCCGGCCACGCCCATGGCGGCCTGCTGGAGATGCACGGTGCCCAAAAGGCGTTGCGGGCGCGGCTCAGCGAGGACATGCAGCCGGTGGCGGGCATGATGGCGCTGCCCGACCGTCCCGGCATCGGCTTCGCCTTCCACCCGATGGCCTGATCAGCCCGGCTCGCCGCCAGATGCTCGACGTGTTCGCGCGCGGCGCAGGCTCGCGCGATTCCCCGAGACCGCCGCTAGAGCGGGATGCGTTGGGGCTGAATCGAATTTTCTTCCCGACGCGGAGGGTGATCTGATTCAAGGTTCTGGCTGGGTAGGAGGCCAGCGTCGATGGGAGCACCCTATTCCC
>NZ_QKYU01000041.1 GCF_003253705.1 Humitalea rosea | reverse complement strand
GCTTGCGCCGGCCTGACCACCCGCGCCACCACAACCAGCAGGCGAGCCGCTCAACGGCGAAATGTAGACGCCGAGGGCGTGATGAATAATCCGGGCTAGCAGCGGATCCTCGCGGGCAGCGGCGTAGAACGCCCGCACCAGCCGTTCGAGCACAGCCTCATCCAGGCCCGTCGCGGCCGTGATGTCGCGCGAGAGGGCGGCCCGGCGTTCCTGCGTCTCGGGGAAGGGGATCGACGGCCGTGCCGGCACCGGCACCCCCTTCTCGTGACGAGGCCGGACGCTGGTGTTGCCCAATTCAGTCAAGGAACATCTCCGGGTCCGGTGCGATTGCCATCGGCGTGAAGGTATCACTTCGGGCATCATGTCGTGGCGACTATCTGCCTACCGCGCGGCATGGCTGCCTTCTGTTCGAAGTGGGGCGCGCGGGGGCGGACTGCTCCCGTGCGCGGACGCTACCGTCCTGAGCCCGTCAGTGCGGCGATGTTCTGCTGTGACGACAAGATCTCTTTGGCTGAGAAGTCCGACGCTGTTCGCATGCAAAATTTCGACGCGGCGTTCGGCCTTTGTATCTCCGGCCTGCGCCGGAGATAAAATGGTGGATCAAGCCGCTCTGCGAGCACAGCGTGCGGGAGGCGTATTCGTCCCGCAGACGCGGCGCCACCTACGGGTGAGCCACGGGTCAATATGCTCGCCAACACCAGCACAGGTGGCGCCCGCTATGCCATGTGCATCAAGTATATTTGAACGGTATCTTCGCGAGGCGGGCGGATTGATCGCAATGTGTGCAGAGCAGCGCTCCCCTTGCCACTGAGGTGGCTTTGAGACAAAAGACGCAGGTGCGTAGAGCTCTGATCCACGCTTTTTTACGGTGCCTTTCCGGCGAATGAAGCAGCAATATTCATGGGGAGACTTCTCGTTCGGCGCGTGGCCTGAGCGCAGCAGCCCCGATGGCAGACGGCACCCGGATAATGAAATAGGAGCATCATGATCCAGACCCGCATCCCGCAACGCTATGCCGTCGTTTGCGGCCTGCTGCGCTTCCCGCTTGAGGCCGCGCTTACGCTGCGCAAGCTGTTCCGGCTGCGGGCCGAGGGTCTGATCGACGGTATCGTGCTTTCGACCTGGACGCCCGAGGTCGACCGGGAGGTGGCCTTCATCACCTGGGCCCGCAGCCAGGGCGTTACTGTGATCCATACGCTCGAACATCCCGACCGCGGGCCGACGATGCTCTACACCCAGGCCCGCGCCGTCTGGCTTGGCCTGGAGGCGGTGCCGGAGGGGGCGGATGTCCTCAAATTGCGCACCGACAAGACCTTGGACAGGATTGACGGTTTTGTGCCGCTGCTGGCCGAAGGAACCAGCGGTGCATCTTTCCTTCCTGGGCCGCATTCAGCCTATAGCCGCAAGATAGCCGTGCTATGGGCACATGTAGGAAGGCCATTTTACTTTGGCGATCAGGCATATTTCTCCACCAAGAAGGACGCTACCGCCGCACTTAATTTCGATGCACGCTTTCATCTCACGATGATGGGGTTGAATCCAGAGACGAAGTGGTGGATTCGTCCGATCTGCGAACGATTCGCTTTTTGGCGGGAATTTTTTCAAAATATAGATCAGTTCTATTCGCCGAATTTTATTCGCCTAGCGCTCTCCACGCCCAGCGTGCCGCGGCCGCCTGACATTTTCTATGATTTTGTGGCGGCGACACTACGCGGGATGGCGGACGGATTTTTGTTTACTGTGCACAACCCCGCGCCTGTCGGACTGCAGGACACGGGATTTCGTTACAGCGCGCTTTTCGATATGTCGAATCATCCTAACTCGTTGGCCTATGAAGGTCTTGCGGCTGGTCGGAAGACCATCGCGCTTCGGGAGGGCGATAGCCTACCCGCGTTGGTTGAGGGTAGGGTTGAGCCTTGCCCTCTTAGCGAGGGTGTCAGGGCAGCACTCGCCCGGCAGGAAAAGGGGCCACCGCAGCACTTTGATAGCGAGTCATTCCGAGAGTGGATCGAGGCGTGCGGCGGTTCAGCGCAGGCTGCCCAAGTGGCGCCGCGACCCTATGTCGCATTGCCGCCGCTCGGCGCCAGCGTCGAAGTCGACGGCACCTTCTTGATCGAGCAACTCAGCCGCGCGGCAGGCGGTGCTTCCGAAGCCGAATCGCGCGACCTTCTTGAGCGGCTCGAGCGGCAGTTGGGCTATGGCCTGCCGGTCGCGCGGGCGCTGTTTCGTTCCGCACTTGAGGCTGAGCGCGCTGGCGCCCCCGCTGAGATGGTGAACGCCGCAATTTGCATTGCGGCGCAGCAGAAGATCAATGAGGCGACGCTCGAGTTCGCCATGCGTGCCCTCGAAGGCGCTCCCGGCGTAGATGCGGCTCTCGCGGATAAACTCCTGGACGCGACGTGCAGCCGTGGCGTCGTTGATGCCTTCCTGCTTCGGGCACTGCTGCTTGGCTGGAGGCCGCTTAGTGGTACTCCTGCTGCCGTGCCGGCCGAGGCGGCGATGGCAGAGGCACGGGCGCATAGCTCCCTTGATGCCGCCTTCCTTGATGCGGCAAGTGGGGCTGGTGGTCCGCGATTCGACGCGGAAAGCATGGCAGAATTCGCCCGCTCTCAAGGCGCCGCGCCGTATCTGATTGAGAACCTGCAACGTCGCATGGCCCGCCTGATTGCGGCGGGGATTGTCCAGCCAATCGCCCATGCGCCAGATGCGGCCCTATACTCCATCGCACCCACCTCATGAGCGCTGGCCGTTATTGGCACCTCCAACGGCCTCTTCAAGGATGGCTACGTCGCGGGAATTGCTGACGCCGTGGCGGCAGGCGATTGCTCGAACTTCTCGGTCGGCGCGTCGTCCTCGTTCATTTGGTTTGCGGCCCGGCCGCTCGCCGAGCTGGCGGCCTATGATTTCGCTGTGCTCGACTACTGCGTCAACGACGGACTCATGATTCGCAGCGGGGCCAATACGCTTCGCAACTGGGAAGCCTCGATGCGCGCGATGTTCGCCGAACTGCGTGCCGCAGGCTGCGAACCCCTCATGCTCATCCTGCCCAGCCTGCACACGATGCGTGGCAACAACCCCCTCCGTCCCGCGGCGAGAGCCCTGGCAGCGGAGTGCCGCGTGCCCTTCCTGGATGGTTTCGAGCTGATGGAGCGCGTGTTGGCGATGGAGCCGGCCTTGGCTCTAGACGACCTGTTTCGTGATCCGGCCCACCTGCATCCGGCTCTCTCTCGGCAAGTTGGCCGGGCGCTTGTCGAGGCAGTGGGCAAGCTTCCGTCGCGCCAGACAGGCTTGGGTGCAACGGCCCCCACCTGCCCTGTGGCCTATCGCTTGCGCGACGTCACCGAATGGATGGCGGAGGATCGACTCGTCGAGCGCGCGACATCACTTGTCAAGCGCCGCTTCCTGTTGCTGTCCGATGGTGAGGAGGTCGCGTGTCCCGTCGATCCTGGCGAACGCCTGGTGGGTGTCGCGCTGGACCTGGCCAAGAGCAACGGCACCCTGGCCGCAAGTGGTGACGGTATGTGGCTGAAGTCCTGGACCAACCCCTATTTCCGGGAGTGGCTGGGGGTTGAGCGTGCCATGGTGTTCAGCATCCTGCCCTTCATGGGGGCGGTGATGCCGGGGGAAGACGGAACGATCCGCATTTCCGTGCAGCCGGATGCGGCGGCCAAGCCCGATGAATCCTGGGGCCCGATCGGCACCTCGGCAGATCACCCCGCGAGCCTCTGTCTGTCCGGGCTCGTGTTCGAGCGTGACGCAGATGTGCTCGACATTCCTCTGCCCTTCGAGGCTGCGCCCGATCTGCTCGCATTGATGGATGCGGAGGTGCCGCGGCTCATCGCCGAGGCGGCGCGCGCAATACAGATGGCGAAGTAATTGCTTGGGGGCATGCGGCCGATCGGCCGCGGCGCCTTTCGACACGTCGAGGTCGAGGCCCTTGCTGTCGATCTTGAGGACGCCACCGCTGACGCCAGAAATCCTGGCCGTGGCAACGGATGTTTGGCGTGGCGACACCCACGGGTGTGGCGTCGAACGGGACCGGCCTGATCCGCCGGCGCGCCAGGTCGCTCCTCATATCTACGGCGGCGTGAAGGCGCGGCCCCGCGGTAACGGCCGTAGCACCGACCCCTGGGTTGGGTTACATTGCGCCCTATGAGACAGGCCGGTGAAAAGCAGGCGCAGGACCGGGCCCATCCCGTCGAGGGTCGCGGCGTGCAATCCATCGAAACCGGCGGCAGGCTGCTGGATGCGATGATCGTCAGTGGCCAGCCGGCGATGCTGCGCGACCTGGCTGCCGCGGCGGGAATTGCGCCGGCCCAGGCCCATGCCTACCTCGTCAGCTTCCGCAAGATCGGCATGGTCGAGCAGGATCCCTTGAGCGGCCGCTACCTGCTGGGCCCCATGGCACTTCAGCTCGGCCTGTCGCGCATGCGCAGCTTCGATCCGCTGCGGCTGGCCTGCAACGCGGCGATCGACCTCGCACGGGACATGGGGCTGATGGTCACCGTCTCCGTCTGGGGCATGTACGGGCCGACCATCATCCAGGTGCAGGAGGCGGTGGAGCCTGTGCATGTGAACCTGCGCGCGGGCGCGGTCTTCACGCTGTCCGGCACCGCGACGGGCCGCCTCTTCGCCGCGCTGATGCCCGAACCCATCGTGGCCCCGCTGCTGCGGCAGGAGATGCGCGGCGGCAGCCCCTCGATCGGCAAGCCCACCGCCGTTTCGGCGCTGCCGCAATCCTCCGAGGTGGTGCGTCGCCTTGGCTATGCGACCACGGAGGGGGTGCCGGTGCCGGGGGTCAACGCGATTGCCGTGCCTGTGCTGGACCATGCGGGGCAACTTGTCTTCGCCCTGACGGTGATCGGACATGCCGCCATGCTGGATGTCGGGATCGACGGCGCGCAGCTTGCGCAGGTGCTGGCTGTCGGCCGCAAGCTGTCGGCGCAACTCGGCCATCGCGATGCGCCAAGGCCGGAAGCACGCGCCACGGTGGCGAAATCCGCGCGCAAAGTCGCGATCCAACGCGGTTAGTGCCCCAGATACGCGGCCCGCACCTGGGGATGCTGCAACAGCTCAGCCCCCGTGCCTGACAGGGTCACGCGGCCGGTCTCCAGGACATAGGCCCGGTCGGCGATGCCGAGGGCCAGATTGGCCATCTGCTCGACCAGCAGCACCGTCATGCCGGCCGCACGCAGCTTGCGGATGGTGAGGAAGATGTCCCTGATCACCAGCGGTGCCAGGCCAAGCGAAGGCTCATCCAGCAGCAGCAGGCGCGGTGCGCCCATCAGCGCGCGGGCGATCGCCAGCATCTGCTGTTCCCCGCCCGACAGGGTCATCGCCATCTGCCCCTGGCGTTCACGCAAACGCGGGAACAGCGTGTACTTCTGCTCCACCGCCGCCGCCAGATCCCCGACGTTCAGCCGGCGCGACCAGGCGCCGAGTTCGAGGTTGTCGCGCACCGTCTGGTCGGGAAAGACCTGCCGCCCCTCGGGCGACAAGGCGATGCCGGCACCGACCCGCCGATGCGCGGGCAGGGTCGAGATATCGGCATCCTCGAAGTGGATGCTGCCGCCCGAGAGCGGCAAGAGCCCCGCGATGGATTTGAGCAAGGTGGATTTGCCCGCGCCATTGGCACCGACGATGGCGACCACCTCGCCTTGTTCCACTCTGATCGACACGCCGGTCACCGCGCGGATCGGGCCGTAGGCGAGATCGATGTCCCGCACCTCCAGCATCGCCATCAGGCGAGCCCCGCCACGGCGTGGCTGGAGGCCGGCGCCATTTCCTCCACATCGGTGCCCAGATAGGCCGCCATGACGCGGGGATCGGATTGCACGAGGGCGGGCGTGCCCTCGGAGATCTTTTCGCCATAGTCGAGAACGATGACGTGGTCGGAGATTCGCATGACCAGGTCCATGTGATGTTCCACGAGCAGGATGGTGATCCCCTGCGCCCGGACCCGCAGCAGCAGGTCGCCGAGTTCGGCCGTCTCCTGCGGGTTGAGCCCGGCCGCGGGTTCATCCAGCAGCAGGAGCCGCGGCTCCGTCGCCAGCGCCCGCGCCAGCTCGACCCGGCGCTGCAGCCCATAGGCGAGGCTTCCGGCCGGAGCCTCGGCCAGATGCGACAGGCCGAGGAAGTCGAGGATCGCCCCCGCCCGCTGCCGCGCCCGCGCTTCTTCCCGCCTCGCGCGCGGCAAGCCGAACAGGGAGGAGAGGAAGCCGTTGGACATCCTGGCATGCTGGCCGAGCAGGACGTTGTCCAGCACTGACAACTCGCGGAACAGCCGCAGGTTCTGGAAGGTACGGGCGATGCCGCGATGGCAGATCGCATGCATCGTCGCATGCTTCAGATCGGCGCCGAGGAAGGCGATGCGCCCCGCATCGGCGCGGACGACGCCGGAGAGCATGTTGATCAGCGTCGATTTCCCGGCGCCGTTCGGGCCGATCAGCGCATGGATGTCCCCCGGCATCAGCCGCGCCCCGATATTATGCGCGGGCCGCACGCCGCCATAGGATTTGCACACGTCATCCGCCTGCAGCAGCGGTCCGTCCACGACGATGGCCGGACGGGTCGGCAGCGGCACATCGGCGGGGGGACGAATCTCCGCTGCCGCCTTGGGGCCGGCAATCTTCCCGAATACGCCGGACAGCACGCCCGCCAGGCCCTTGGGCATCGCATAGAGGGCGAAGAGCAGCAGCGCGCCATTGGCGAAGCGTTCGATCCAGCTCCAGCGCGCCAGGACGGCGGAGAGGAGGGTCAGCGTCACGGCACCGAGAAGCGGGCCGACCAGCGAGCCGCTGCCACCGAACAAGACCACGAGCAGAATGAAGATCGACAGGTTGAAGGTGATGAAGTCGGAGTTGATGTACTGGTTCTGCTGCGCCACCAGCGCGCCCGCCAGGCCGCAGGTTGCCGCGGCGATGACGAAGGCCAGGACCTTGAAGCGGAGCACGGGCACGCCCACGGCCCCGGCGGCGATCTCATCGGCCTGCAACGACAGGAAGGCGCGCCCGAAGCGGCCTGTCAGCAGGTTCCGCAGCAGCAGATGAATCCCGAGGCAGAGCGCGATGCCGAGCCAGACCCATTGCGCCATGCTCAGCGGCACGCCACCGATGGTCAGCGGCTTGATCGCATAGATGCCCATGGCGCCGCCGAACACGTCGGAGGCCTCGGTGACCACCTTCTCCACCACGATGCCGAAGGCCAGCGTCACCATGGCCAGCGCCGGGCCACGCACCCGCAACGACGGGGCCGCGATCAGCACGCCGAAGACGGCGGAGATGGCGACGGCAAGCACCAGCGCCAGCCAGGGGTTCATGTCGAGGCTGGTGGTCAGCAGCGCCACGCTATAGGCCCCCGCCCCGAACAGCCCGGCCTGGCCGAGCGATTTTTGGCCAGCATAGCCCAGCAGCACATTCATCCCGAGCGCGCAAAGCAGATAGACGCAGGCGGAGAAGAGGATACGCAGATAGAATTCATTGGCGGTGACGGCGACGAGGCCAGCCGCCAGCGCCGCGATGATGCAGGCCGCAAGAACATGCCGCATGACGACTAGACCTTGTCCAGGGTGCGGGCGCCGAACAGCCCCTGCGGACGGATCGCGAGGACGAGGATGATCAGCAGGAAGATCACGATCTCCCGCCACTGCGCCTGCCACAGCGCCACGCTGGCCTCCAGCAGCCCCAGCGCGAAGCCGCCGAAGATGCAGCCGCGCGGATTGTCGAGCCCACCTACGATGGCGCCGGAGAAGGCCTTCAGGGCGATGCCCAGCCCCATGAAGATCGAGGCCGAGGCGATCGGTGCGACCAGCAGCCCGCCGATGCCGGCCAGCGCGCTCGACAGCGCGAAGGCGCCGATCATCACGGCGGAAACGTTGATCCCCATCAAGGCCGCAACCGAGGGGTTGTTGGCCACCGCGCGCATCGCCTTGCCCATCCGCGTCCGCCGCAGCAGCAGGTCCAATCCGATCATCAGGACGATGGCCACGACGAGCACCAGGATCTCCTGCGGGCGCACGCCGGCGCCCGCGATCCGGATCACATCATCCCCGAAGGGCGACGGCAGGTTGACCGGCGCCGGGCCCCAGATCGCAAGGCCGATGCTTTGCAGGATGATGCCGAAGCCGATGGTGCTCATCACCCAGGACATGCCGGGCTTGCCGGCGAAGGGCCGGACCGCGGTGATGAACAGCAGGATGCCGATGACGCCGACGGCGGCACCGACGGCGATCGCGGCCAGCGGGTAGTTGAACCCCGCCGAGGCCCCCGGTGCCAGCGCCGCCCCCTCATCCTGGCCGGAGAGCAGATACAGCACGGCGACGCCAAGAAAGGCGCCGACGCCGATGAACTCGCCCTGCGAGAAGTTGAGCGTCTTGGTCGTGGTGAAGGTGATGCTGAAGCTGAGCGCGATCAGCGCATAGACGCCGCCGATCGCAAGCCCGCTCACCAGCGCCTGGAGCCAGGTTGCCAGCACTGGGTCAACCCCCGCCTAGCCCTTGAAATCCTCGGGCTTCAGCGAGGCCACGATGTCGTCGCTATAAGCGGCGAGCTTGCCGTCGCGCCAGCAGGTCCAGCGCTGATCGGCGGCACCCAGCGCATCATGCTGCGTGCGGGAGAAGGGGTGGTCGTAGGTCTTGGCGAAGCCCTCATAGCTGCCGTTCAGATTTTCCAAGGCCTCACGGAGCTTCGCGCCGTCGGTGGAGCCGGCCTGCTGGATCGCGCGGGCCAGCAGCATCGTGCCGTCATAACCATGCACGGCAAAGGAGAAGGCGGAATCGGCATCGATGTTCGGGCGCACCCGATCGAACAGCGCCTGCTGCCGGGGCGAGCGGGTTTCGGACACGGTGCGGAGGAAGATCGGCTTCTCCGCCAACTGCGGCCCAGCGGCATTCATGAAGCTGAGGTTGTCGGCAGCCCAGCTGGTCAGCACGGTCGGGAAATAGCCGATCTTGTCCATGCTCCGCATCAACTGGCCGATCGGCGTGCCCTGGGCCCAGACCAGCGCGGTCTCGACGCCGGCCGACTTCAGCTTGGAGAGCTGCGAGGTCATGTCCGTGTCGTTGACGTTGAACTTCTCGTTCGCGGCGGGGGTGAGGCCCTGCGCCTGCGCCACTTCCTGCAAATCCTTCAGCCCGCCCTGGCCATAGCCGGTGGTCTCGGTCAGGAAGCCGATCTTGCCGCTGCGCGGGTTCTTCTTCGCGTAGCCCATCAGGGTCACGACCTGGATGCGATCGACGCTGCCGACGCGGAACATGTAGTTGTCGCCGCCGGTGCCCTTGGTGATGTCGGTCGCCGAGCCGATGCAGCCCATCACCGGGATGTGCTTCTGGTTCGGGATATGCTTCCAGGCCAGCGCATTGCCTGAGTTGGTGGGCCCGAAGACGGCGACGACCTTCTCGTTGTCGATGAGGTCGCTCATGTTCTGGATCGACTTCGGCGGCTGCGACAGATCGTCGCGGATGGTCAGCGTCAGCGGCCGGCCGAGCACGCCACCTTCCCGTGCCAGATCCGCCATCGCCGCCTGAATGCCGACAACCGCGGCCCGGCCGGATTGTGCGGAGGGGGAGGCGGAGAGATCGCCGTTGAAGCCGAGCTTGATGTCCTCGGCCGCATGGGCGGAGCGGAAGATGAAGGGCGCGGAAAGCAGCGTGGCCGCCCCCGCAAGGGTCGCGCGACGGGTCGGCTGATGGGGTGAGCGCATGCGTCTTCCTCCTCCTGATTATTGTTTTTGTGCAGTGCAGTAAGGGACAAACGTGACATCCGCCCCTTACGCGCAATCATTCCTTGGGTCCGGCCGGAGCCTATGGTGGCGCAAAGTGATACGCAATGGACAAATCATCTCGGTTGCGAGGATTTGTGGGTTGCGAACGATTTCGTCGCGTGGTTGCCTCCGCAGCAAGAGAACACGGAGGAAATCGTCACCATGCTGCTCGCAGGACGGATCGCGTTCGTGACCGGCGCGGGGCAGGGCAATGGCGCGGCGATCGCGCTCGGCCTGGCAGCCGAAGGCGCCCGGGTCATCGTCACCGACATTGCCGCCGAGGGCGCCGCCCGCACCGCCGATGCGATCCGCGCGGCCGGCGGCGAGGCCTGGGACTATGTGCTGGACGTTGCCGACGGGGCGGCCTGCAAGGCGCTGGCGGCCCGCATCGGGCAGGAGGTCGGCGATGTCTCGCTCGTGGTGAACAACGCCGGCATCTGCCCGCGCCACACCATCGACAGCCCGGAGCTGGAGCGCGCCTGGGACGCCGCCATGGATATCAACCTGCGCGGCACCTTGAACGTGAGCGTCGCCTTCCTCGCCCCGCTGCGCGCGACGCGCGGCACCATCGTCAACATCGCCTCGATCGCCTCCTTCGTGTCCACCGCGACATCGGTGAGCTACCCGGTCTCCAAGGCCGGCGTGCGCGCGCTGACGCAAAGCATGGCGCATGAACTCGCCAAGGACGGGGTGCGGGTGAACGCCGTCGCCCCCGGCACCATCGCCACGGCGATGACGGCGGCGACGCGCAATGATCCCGAACGCTCGGCGCGGTTCCTGACCCGCATCCCCATGGGGCGCTATGGGGAGCCGGAGGAGCTGGTGGGGCCGGTGGTGTTCCTGGCCTCGGCGATGTCGAGCTACGTCACCGGCACCACGCTGGTGGTCGATGGCGGGTATCTGGCGCTGTGATCGTCCGCTTCGGATTGCTGACCCGGCGCGCCGGCCTCACGCCCGCGGCCTTTCGGCGCCATTGGCGCGAGCGGCATGGCCCGCTGGCGGCGAAACTGCCGGGGCTGCGCGGCTACCAGCAGAACCACGTGGTCGAGGCCGCGCAGCGCGGCATCTCATTTGCCCGTGGCGACTGGGCGATCGATGGCTTGTCGCAGCTCTGGTTCGACGATGTCGCCGCGATGCGGGCTGCGATCGGCTCGGACGCCTATCCCCCGATCGCCGCCGATTCTCCGGCGTTCCTGGTCCGCACCCAGGTCTTGGTGGCCGAGCCGCAGGTGATCCTCGCCATGCCGGCGGAGAGCGGCCCCATGATCAAGCGCATGTCCTTCATCGCCCGCCGGCCGGGGATCGACGATGCGCGCTTCCGGCACGAATGGCTGGAGGTGCATGGGCCGCTGGTGCGCGGCTTCCCCGGCCTGGTCGCCTATACCCAGAACCACATACTGGATCGCGAAGCGGTTCCCGGAACCTCTTGCCCGCGCGAGGCCCTGCCCATCGATGGTCTGGTCGAGATGTGGTTCCGCGACGAGGCTGCCTTGCAGGCGGCCTTCGCCTCGCCGGCCGGGCAGGAGACGATGCGGCACGCGCAGACCTTCCTCGGCGAGATCACGACCTTTCTGGTCGAGCCCGTGCGGATCGTCTGAATGCAAGCCAAGCGCCCCGCGCCGCTGCTGTTCACGCCGCTGACCCTGCGGGCGCTGACGGTGAAGAACCGCGTGGTGATTTCGCCGATGTGCCAGCATGCCGCCGATGCCGATGGCAGCGCGAATGACTGGCATCTCGTGCATCTCGGCAAGTTCGCGCTGGGCGGTGCCGGGCTGATCTTCACCGAGGGCATCGCGGTCTCCCCGCATGGCAGGATCGGCCTGCGTGACCTGGGGCTGTGGTCCGACGCGCATGTGGCGCCGCTGCGGCGCGTGGTCGAATTCGTGCACGGCCAGGGTGCCGCGATCGGGGCGCAGCTCGCCCATGCCGGGCGGAAGGCGGGCAGCCACGCGCTTTGGGATGGCGGTGCCGCCTTCACCGCCGCCGAACTGGCGGCGGCCGGGATGCGGCGCCTCGGCCCCAGCAGCATCGCCGCCGGCCCGGAGTGGACGGTGCCCGAGACGCTCGATGCCAGCGGCATCATTGCGATCGTCGAGTCCTTCGTCGCGGCCGCGCGCCGCGCCGATGCCGCGGGCTTCGATGCCGTCGAACTGCATTTCGGGCATGGCTATCTGGTGCCGAGCTTCCTCTCGCCATTGTCGAACCACCGCGAGGATGGCTACGGCTGCGACCGCATGTTGCTGGCCCGCGAGATCGCCGCCGCCGTCCGGGCGGTGTGGCCCAAGGAACGGCCGCTGTTCGTGCGGATCTCGGCGGTCGATGGCGCCGCCGACAGCTGGGGCCTGGATGACTCTGTTGTGCTGGCGCGCGACCTCGCGCGGATCGGCGTCGATGTCATCGACGTCTCCTCCGGTGGATTGTCGGAGGAAACCCGCCGCATCGCCATCCCGCGTGGCCTGGGCTTCCAACTCGACTATGCGGCGACGATCCGGCGGGAGGCGGGGGTGACGGTCCAGGCCGTCGGCATGATCGTCGATGGCCCGCAGGCCGAGGCCGCGTTGCGCGACGGTGCGGCGGATCTGATCGCCGTGGGGCGCGAGGCGCTGCGCGATCCCTATTGGGCCCACCATGCCGCCGAACAGCTTGGCGGCCGGCCGGCTTACGAGACCTGGCCCGTCCGGCACGGCGCCTGGCTCCTCAAGCGCGAGGAACACATGGGCGATATCCTGCGGGCACGGCGCGCCTATCTTCACGAGGAAGCGGAACATGGCCGAGACGATTGAATGCGACGTGCTGGTGGTCGGCTCCGGCGCCGGCGGGCTGGCGGCGGCGGTGGCCGCCGCGGCGCGTGGGCTGACGGTGGTGGTGGCGGAGAAGGACAGCCATGTCGGCGGCACCACGGCGCTCTCGGGCGGCTTCCTGTGGGTGCCGAACAATCCGATCTCACAGGCCGATGGGGTGATCGACACGCCGGAGGCGGCGCGGACCTATCTGCGGCATGAGGCCGGGAACCACTTCAATGCGGAGACGGTGGACGCCTTCCTGGCCGCCGGGCCCGAGGCCGTTGCCTTCTTCCACGAGCAGACTCAGGTGCAGTTCGAACCGGCCTCGCTGTTCTCGGACTACCACCCGACCGCGCCGGGCGGCATGGCGGGCGGGCGTTCGATCAAGGCGCAGGCCTATCGCGCCCAGGGCCTGGGGGCGGAGCTGAAGCGGCTGCGGCCGCCCTTGCCGGAGCTGACCTTCGTCGGGCTGATGATCGGCTCGGGGCCGGAGCTGAAGCATTTCTTCAACGTCACCCGCTCGATCGCCTCGGCCGCCTATGTCGCCGGGCGGTTGCTGAGCCATGCGCGCGACCTTGCCCTGAACGGGCGGGGCATGTTGCTGACCAATGGCAATGCGCTGGCGGCGCGGCTGTTTCGCAGCGCGCTGGATCGTGGCGTCACCGTATTGACCGATGCCCCCGCGATCCGCCTGGAACGCTCGGGCCATACCGTCACCGGCGCCGTGCTGCGGCAGAAGACGGGTGAGGTGCTGGTCCGCGCCCGGCGTGGCGTGGTGCTGGCGGCCGGGGGCTTCCCGCAGGACACGGCGCGCCGAAAGATCATGTTCGCGCATGATGCCGACAGTGACGGGCATTTCTCGCCAGCCCCCACCTCCAACACCGGTGACGGGCTGCGGCTGGGTGAGGATGCGGGGGCGGTTGTCGAGGCCGGCTACCCCAATGCCGCCGCCTGGGTCCCGGTCTCCCGCGTGCCGCGCAAGGATGGCAGTTGGGGCGTGTTCCCGCATTTCATCGACCGCGCCAAGCCGGGGCTGATCGCGGTGCTGGATGATGGCCGGCGTTTCGTGAACGAGGCCAATTCCTACCACGACTTCTGCCAGGCCTTGTTCGCCGCGGGGCGCAAACGCGCCTGGCTGGTGGTGGACCATCCCTTCATGAAGCGGTTCGGCCTCGGCTTCGCCAAGCCGTTTCCGGTCCCGATCGGGCCGCAGGTGCGGTCGGGCTACCTCAAGCGGGGCGACAGCCTCGCGGCGCTGGCTGCGGCCTGCGGCATCGATGCCGAGGGGCTTGCCGCGACGGTGGCGCAATGGAACGCGGATGTGCCGAGCGGTGAGGACAGCGCCTTCGGCAAGGGGTCCACCGCCTACAACCGCTTCAACGGCGATCCCGAATTCGCGCCCAACCCCTGCATCGCCCCCATCGCCAGCGGGCCGTATTATGCGGTGGAGGTGGTGATCGGCGACCTTGGCACCTTCGCGGGGCTGCGCAGCGACGGCAATGCCCAGGTGCTGGACGCGCAGGGGCAGCCGATCCCGGGCCTCTATGCGGCCGGCAATGATATGGCGAGCATCATGGGCGGCAACTACCCGGGCGGTGGCATCACCCTCGGCCCGGCGCTGACATTCGGCTATATCGCGGCGCGCCACATGGCCGCTGCCGCCCCGGTCGCGGCCCCCGCCGAACAGGCCGCCTGAACGAAAACCTGAGGAGACAGCAACAATGTCCGGCTTCGCCAGCACCACCGATCTTTCCGACAAGACCATCTCCTTCGAGGAGCTTGGCCCCGGCCTCTACGGCTATACTGCCGAGGGCGATCCCAACTCCGGTGTCGTCATCGGCGATGACAGCGTGCTGGTGGTCGATGCGCAGGCGACGCCCGCGATGGCGGCCGATGTCATCGCCCGCATCCGCACCGTCACCGACAAGCCGGTGCGCCATGTCGTGCTGTCGCATTACCACGCGGTCCGGGTGCTCGGAGCCTCGGGCTACGAGGGGGCTGAGATCATCGCCTCCGACGTCACGCGCGCGCTGATCGTCGAGCGCGGGCAGCAGGACATGGACAGCGAAATCGGGCGCTTCCCGCGCCTGTTCCGGGGCAAGGAAAGCATCCCCGGTCTCACCTGGCCCGACATCACCTTCCAGAAGAAGATGACGCTGTGGCTTGGGGCGCGTGAGGTGCAGATCATCCACATCGGCCGCAGCCATACCGCCGGCGACACCGTGGTCTGGCTGCCGAAGGAGAAGGTCTGCTTCGCCGGCGACACCGTGGAATTCGGCGCGACGCCCTATTGCGGTGACGCGCATTTCGGTGACTGGCCGGGCACGCTCGACTCACTGCGTCAGCTTGGGGCGGAACGGCTGGTGCCGGGCCGTGGCCGCAGCCTGATGAATGCACGGGATGTGGAGGCCGGCATCGCCGGCACCGCCGCCTTCACCGGCGACCTGTTCGGGCTGGCGAAGCAGGCGGTGGCGGCGGGGCATGATCTGCAGCGCTTCTACGCCGATGCGATGGCGGCGATGCGGCCGAAATACGGGCAGTGGGTGATCTTCGAGCACTGCATGCCGTTCAACGTCTCGCGCTCATTTGACGAAGCCCGTGGCCTCGACCGGCCGCAGATCTGGACCGCGGAACGCGACGTCGAGATGTGGCGCGCGTTGGAGGGGAAGCAGCCGATGAAATCCGCGGAGGTGCATGGCTAGCCTCGCATCCACACCAGGCCCGTCCCCCAAGGAGTAGGGGGGGGCGGGCCGAAGCAGGAAAGGCAATGCCGCTTCGGTCTAACGCGCTCGGCAAATACAATGCCGTCGCAGCGATGCACCTGCGCCACCTTGACAAAGCGGACCTGTTTGGACAAGGTTTTGTTCGAATATAGGGGGCTTTGATGCGCTTCGCAATCGTCGGCGGAGGGTGGTACGGATGCCATCTGGCAACGGCCCTTGATGCTCTTGGGATGCAGGTCAAGCTCTTCGAGCGGCATTCCCGGTTATTTCATGAGGCATCTGGCAACAATCAGTTCCGGCTGCACCAGGGCTTCCACTATCCTCGCCATCACGCCACGCGCATGCAGTCGCGGGACGGCTTCATGCGGTTCGTGGAGCGCTACCCGCAGCTCTCCGCCTCGGTGCCGCACAATATCTACGCCGTGCCCGCCTATGACAGCGACATGGATTTCTCCACCTACCGGCTCATCATGACGGCGACAGGTGTCGAGTTTTCCGAGCTGACGGATAGTCCGGTCAAGCTGCAATCCGTGTCGGGAACCATCGCGACGCATGAGCGGGTCCTGATGATCAGCCGCTCGCGCGAGTATTTTGAGCGCAAGCTCGCCTCCCGCCTGACGCTGAACTGCCAGGTCGAGAGCATCGTGGACCATGGCACGCATGTTTCGGTCGATGGCGAGCCATATGATTTCGTCATCGACGCCACCTGGGGCCATTTGACCCGCCCGGCGATCGACGTGTTCTACGAGCCGACGATGCTGCTGTATTACGAAGGGCCGGTGGCGTTCCCCGCGTTGACCTTCGTGGATGGGGCGCTTTGCTCGCTCTACCCGACCGAGGATCAGGCGATCTACACGCTCTCCTCCGTGCCCCACACGCCCTTGGGGCGCTATGCGTCCTCCGAGGAGGCGCGGGCCAGCCTGGGGCGGGTGAATGGCGATCTGATCGCCCTGAAGGTCGCGCAGATGGAAGAGCAGATCAGCAAGTATTATCCGGGCTTCCGCGATCTGTTCCGTTTTGTCGGCCCGCAACTGGCGATCAAGACCAAGCCGATCGGGGCACATGACGACCGCTCCTGTTCGGTGACCCGCAAGGGGCGCGTGTTCAACGTGATGTCCGGCAAGATCGACACGATTTTCACCGCGACCGAGCGGGTGCTGTCCCTGCTCGAAATGAGCGTCGCGTCGGATGAATCGACCGGCTCCACGCTGCGCCAGGATATCCTTGGGATGGCCTTGTGAGCGCCGGCGACGCGCTCATCGGCTGCACCGGTTTCGTTGGATCGATCCTTGCGGCGCAGGGGGGCTTCGAGGGCCTCTACAATTCCCGCAACATCGGGGATATCCGCGGCCGTTCGTTCCGCCGGGTCATCTGCGCCGGTGTCTCCGCCAAGAAGTGGCTCGCGAACAAGGAGCCTGAGGCGGATCGCGCCGGAATAGCAGCGCTGATGGAGCCGCTGCGAACGGTGCGGGCGGAGAGTTTCGTGCTGATCTCCACGGTGGATGTCTTTGCATCCTCCGAAGGCGTGGATGAGGCGACGGTGCCCAATCGCGCCGGACTTCATCCCTATGGCCTGCATCGGCTGGAGCTGGAGGATTTCATCCTCGGCCAGTTCCCCCGCGTGCATATCCTGCGCCTGCCTGCGCTGTTCGGGCCAGGGCTGCGCAAGAACATCCTGTTCGACCTGCTGAACGACAACATGGTGGATGCGGTGAACCCGGATGCCGCCTTTCAATGGTACCCGGTGCAGCGCCTGCACGGGGATATCGCGGCGGCCGAGGCGGCGGGGCTGCAACTGTCGCATCTGGCGACGGAGCCGCTGCCGACGCGAGAGATCCTCGACGCCTTCTTCTCCGACAAGGTGGTCGGGGGCAAAGGCGCGGCGCCGGTCTATGACCTGCGGACCCGCCATGCCGAGATCTTCGGCGGCAAGGGGCCCTATCTGATGGATCGCGCCCAGGTGTTGGCCGAGATCGGCCGGTTTGTCGCGGCGGAGCGCCGCAGGTGAGCGGACCGGGGCTGGCCGTCTCCAACCTCGCCTGGCCGGCAGACGCGCTGGAGGAAGCCCTGGGGATGATTGCCCAGGCTGGCGCGCAGGGCGTGGAGGTCGCACCGACCCGCATCGCCCCCTGGGACGCGCTGACGCCGGCGCTGCTGTCCGGGTACGTGGAGGCCCTGCACCGGCACGGGCTGGTCCCCTCGTCCTTGCAGGCCATCTTCTTCGGGGTGCCGGCAGCACAGCTGCTGGGCGATGCCGCCGGGCTTGAGGCCATGGCGGCGCATATCCGCCGTGTGGGCGCGATCGCCCAGGCGCTGGGCGTTTCCGTTGCCGTCTTCGGCGCACCGCGCAACCGCGGCCGGGGCGATCTGGCGCCGGAGGCAGCCTTCGACCTGGCCGTGGAACGCCTGTGCCGCCTGGCGCCCATCGCGGCGGACTCCGGGCTGGTGCTGGTCATGGAGCCGGTCCCGGAGGCCTATAAGTCGGATTTCCTGCTGACCTGGCAGGAAGCGCTGGCGCTCGTGGCCAGCGTCGACCACCCGGCTGTCCGGCTGCATCTGGACACGGCCTGCGTCGCCCTCGGCCATGGTGACATCGCCGAGGCGATCCGGGCCGGGGCAGGGGTGCTGAGCCATTTCCACGCGGCCCAGCCCGGCCTCACCGACTTCTCCGTGCCCATCGAGGGGCTGGCGCAGGCGGGCGAGGCGCTGGAGAACATCGGCTACGGACGCTGGGTCGCCATCGAGATGCTGGAGCAGCCGGAGTGGCGCGTGGCGCTTGCCGGCGCCGTGGCGGCAGTCGGACGCCGTTTTCGGCCTGCCGGTGTGAAGGTGGGCTGATGCCGGGAAGCGGCGCCTGCGGCCCTGGATACGTGATCCGTTCCAACGTTCGGCCATCCGCAACAGTTTGATCCTCTGGAGCGGCTTGCGGGCATGCTCGTCCGGATGCTCACCCCCTGATCCGCCGCATGGCCGCACTGAAGCCGCCATGCAGCATCTCCGCATCGCTGGAATAGGCGAGCAGCAGCGCCCCCGCCTGCTTCCACTGCTCGGCCTGCTCGGCGCTGGAGACCAGCATCGCGCAGGTCTTGCCGTGCTTGCGTGCCGCTTCGAGGATCAGGTTGCGCTTCTCATCCAGCACCCGGGCCTGGTCGGGCGACCCGAACACCCCCAGATCCTGCGCGAGATCGGCCGGGCCGAGCGTCAGCGCATCGATCCCGTCCATCGCGGCGATCTCGTCCAGCTCATCGAAAGCGCTGGCGGTCTCCAGCATCACCGTCACGAAAACCTCGCGGTTCGCGAAGGCGCGCCGTTCCGCGACGGTGCCGCTCGTTTCGAAGTCGGTCGCGGCACTGAGCCCGCCATTGCCGCGCAGGCCCATCGGCGCATAGCGGGAACAGGCGACGATCTCGGCGGCGTGGCGCGCGGATTCGACCTGCGGGCAGTGGATGTTCCACACCCCCACGTCCAGCAGCCGGGTGATCCATTCGCGGTTGGCGACCGGCGGCCGCACCGCGATCGGGAAATCCAGCGCCCGCGCCATGGTCGCCATATCGCCGATGGTCTCGATCGAGGCCGCGGTATGCTCGATATCGACCCGCGCGAAATCCAGCCCCGCCGCCTTCAACAGCATGAGGATCGCCGGATTGCGGGCCATGGTGACCCAGGTGCCGATCTGCAATTCGCCCCGTTCGACGCCCGCGCGCATTGGGTTAGGCCGCATTCTGGTGTTCCTTGCTGCTGTTGCCCCGGGCCGCGCCGGCCCAGGCATGACGATGGGGCGTGACGATGGCTCGGGTGCTACTCCGCGCGGATGCCGGCGCGTTGCGCGACCTCGCCCCAGCGCCGCGTCTCCGCCGCCACGAAGGCGCCCACGTCCTCGGGCGTCTGTGCGCGGGTGGTGATGCCGAGCTGGGCAAAGCGTGCCGCGACTTCCGGCGAGGTCAGTGCCGCATTGGTCTCCCGGTTCAGCCGCGCGATCACCGCCGCCGGCGTGCCGGCCGGCGCGAACAGCGCGCCCCAGGTCAGCGATTCGAAGCCCGGCAGGGTCTCGGCGATGGTCGGCGCCTCGGGTGCGATGTCCACGCGTTCCGGGCTCGCGACGCCGAGCAGCTTCATCCGCCCGTCCCGCACATGCGGCAGGCCGGAGGAGATGTTGTCGAAGGCCATCTGCACATTGCCCGCCATCAGCTCCGTCATGAGCTGGCCCGAGGAGCGATAGGGGACATGCTCCGCCGTGGTGCCGGTCGCTTGGGTGAACAGCGCGCCCGCCAGATGGATGGAGGTGCCGACGCCGGAGGAGGCGTAGTTGAAGGCGCCAGGCTGCGCCCGCATCAGCGCGATCAGATCGGCCACGTTGTTCGCGGGGGAGGACGCCGGCACGAACAGCGCATTGGGTTGCAGGCTGATCAGCGCGATCGGGGCGAAGTCGCGCAGGTTGTCATAGGGCATCCGCGGATAGACGGCGGCGTTGATGGCATGGCTGCTGATGGTGCCGATGCAGAGGGTGTAGCCATCGGGGGCCGCCTTGGCGCAGGCATCGCTACCCACATTGCCGCCGGCGCCGGCGCGGTTCTCCACCACCCAGGGCTGGCCGAGGCGCCGCCCCATTTCCGGCGCCAGCAGCCGCGCGGTCAGGTCGGTCGTGCCGCCGGCGCCGAAGGGCACGATCACCCGGATGGCGCGATTGGGCCAACCGGCCTCCTGCGCCCCGGACGGGCTGGCCGAGGCCAGCGCCAGGCCCAGCATGGCCAGGGCTGTGAAGCTGCGACGCAACATGGTTTTTCGCTCCCGTCTGCGCGCCTATGCGGCGCTGTTGTCGTGCTTGGGCGGTGTTCAGCGCCCGATCGCGCCCTGCTCGATGCCCATGGCACGCGCGGTCGCGGTCCATTTTACCACCTCGGCGCCCATGAACTGCTGCGCTTCCTCCGGCGACATGGTCCAGATCGCGGTCCCCAGCCCGGCATGGCGTTCCAGGATATCCGGCCGGTGCAGCAGCGCGGTGACGTCGGCATGGATCTTGGCCACAGTCTCCGGCGGCATGCCGGCCGGGCCCATCAGCATGCCCCAGACCGTGCTGGTGAAGCCGGGGATGACGGTCTCGGCCACGGTCGGCACCTGCGGGGTCTGCGGCGCGCGGGTGGCGCCGCAGGTCGCCAGCAGCTTCATCCGCCCCTCCCGCACATGCGGCAGCGTCGGGGTGATGGTGTCGAGCATCGCGTCCACCCGGCCCGCGATCAGATCGGGATGCCCCTGGGTCGAGCCCCGATACGGCACCCGCGTCATCTCCAGCCCGGCCTTCTGGCAGAACAGCTCCATGCCCAGCGCCCCGAAGGTCGCGTAGCTCGTCTGGTTCGGCCGCGCCTTCACATAGTCCACGAACTCCTGGGCCGTGTTCGGCGGGAAGTTGGGGGCGACGATCAGCGCCTGCGGCGTCTGCGAGGTGGTGGTGATGTAGGCGAGGTCCCGCATCGTGTCGTAGGGCGTGCGGTAGAGCGCCGGGCTGATGCTATGCGCGGTGCCGGCGAGGCACAGCGTGGTGCCGTCCGGCGTCGCCCGCGCCGCCACCTCGGCGCCGATCATGCCATTGGCGCCGGCGCGGTTCTCCACCGTCACCGGCTGGCCCCAGAGCGGGGTGAGGTTCTCCGCCAGCAGCCGCGCGGTGATGTCGGACACGCCCCCGGCCGTGTAGGGGACGATGATGCGGACCGCGCGGCCGGGGAAGCGGCTGGTCTGGCCCCAGCCCGCCCCCGTCCCGGCCAGGAGGGCCGGGGCGGCAAGCAGGCTGCGTCGTGCGAGCGTCATGGAATTTCCCTCCAGTTGTGCCGTCCCGCGTCATGCCGCGCGGGTTGCCGGCGAAGCGGTCAGCCGCCCTTGGCGATGCGCGCGGCTTCCCCGATGCCCTTGCCGGCGCGGACATGTTCGAAGATCACCTGGTCCATCGCCTCGGCCTTCTCGGCGCGGGTGAAGACCTCCATGAGCCGGGCACGGGGGATGCAGACGACGCCGGTGCTGTCACCGACCAGGATGTCGCCCGGGTTCACCGTCACATTCTCCAGCCGGATCGGCACCTGCGTCGCAGCGGTGCGCACGCGGGTACGGCCGCTGACCGGCACCGCATGCTTCACGAACAGATCCATGCCGCTGTCCACGATCTCGGACAGGTCGCGCACGCCGCCATGCACCACGATGCCATTGACGCCGCGCAGCTTGGCCGCCGTCGCCGCGGCGCCGCCCATCATCGAGACCATGGCGCCGCCGGCATCGATCGCGATGACGTCGCCGGGGGCGGCATTATCGACATAGGCGGGGATGTCGAATTCCTCCGGCGCGAAGGTGCCGAGTGCCCCCACCGCGACATTCACGGTGAAGGCCGGGCCGGCGAACTTCCGGTCGGCCGCGACCGGCCGGATCGGCGGCAGCACCAGCCCGTCGATGCCGAGCGCGTCCAGCGCGCCGCCCACGGTGCTGGGGCCGATCTCGCGCAGGCGGGCGCAGAGGGTCGCAAGGTCTGTCTCGGTCATGCCAAATCCTCAGGTGAGGGGAGGGAAGTCGGGCTCATTGCGGCTCGATCCCAGCGAGCCGCACGAGGTCGCCCCAGCGGGTGGTCTCGCTGCGGATGAAATCGCCATAGGCCTCGGGCGAGGCCGACAGGTTCACCTCGAAGCCCAGGGCCGCGTAGCTCTGCCGCACCTGCGGCGTGTCGTAGCGGGCGCGCAGGGCATCGAAGATGCGGTGGATGATGGCGGGGTCGGTGCCGGCGGGGGCGGCGATGCCCTGCCAGGGCACCAGATCGAAGCCGGGCAGCCCGGCCTCGGTCAGCGTCGGCACATCCGGCGCCAGCGGGGTGCGCTGCGCGGAGGTGACGCCGAGCCCGATCGCGCGGCCCGAGCGGATGTGCTGCAACGCATTGCTGGGATCGGCGAAGGTGAAGGAGATCTGGCCGCCCAGCAGGTCGGTCACCGCCGGGGGGATGCTGCGATACTGCACGCCGACGGCATCGAACTGCCCGCCATTGGTGACCATCACCGCGGCGATCTGCGAGGAACTGCCGGAATAGCCGTAGCTGAGCTTGCCCGGATTGGCGCGGCCATAGGCCACCAGCTCCTGCGCGCTGCGTATCGGCAGCGCGGGGTGGCTCAGCAGGATCAGCGGCCCGGTCGCGAGGTTCGAGATCGGCACGAAATCCGCCACCGGATCGTAGGGCAGGTTGCGGAACAGCGTCTTGTTCGCGGCATGCGTCGAGTTGGTGACGATGAGCAGCGTGTAGCCATCCGGCCGGGCGTGGGCGACGGCCTGGGCCCCGATGATGCCGGAGGCCCCGGTGCGGTTTTCCACCACCACCTGCTGCTCCAGCGCCTCGGACATCGCGCGGGCGGCCTGGCGCCCGACCACGTCGGTGGAACTGCCGGCGGCGAAGGGCACCACGATGGTGATCGGCCGGTTCGGCCAGGATTGCGCGGCGGCGCCGCGTGCCACCAAGGGCAGCAAAGCGGCGCCGAGCAGGGTCCGGCGTGTCGTGGGCATGGCGATGGTCCTTTCCTCCGACCGGCCCGTTGCCCGGGCTCTGGCCGCGTTTTGAACGCGGGGGCATCTAGGGCTTTGCGTGACTGATTGACAAATCGGAATAATCGAATGATTTATTGGTTGGTATTATGACTCCGACGTTTCGCCACTTTGCTGCTTTCGCCCGGGTCGCCCGGCTCGGCTCCTTCGCGCGCGCCGCCGAGGCGCTGGGCATGTCGCAGCCCGCCCTCAGCCAGTCGATCGCGCAGATGGAGCTGCTGCTCGGCGTGAAGCTGTTGCAGCGCACCACGCGGGCGGTGCGCCTGACGGCGGAAGGCGAGGTGCTGCTGCCGCGCGCGGAGGCGATCCTGGCCAGTGTGGAGGAGGCGGTGGCGCTGCTGCGCGAGCGGCCCAGCCTCCGCCTCTCGGTGGGCTCGCTGCCCTCGCTCGCCAGGGGCTTCCTCGCCGAGATCCTGCGCCATCACCGGGAGCGCTATCCCGCGACGCAGCTTGCCGTGACCGATGGCACGTCGGAGGTGCTTTATGCCGGGATCGAGGCCGGGCAGCTCGACCTTGCCATCAGCAGCCGCCTGCGCGGCCATGCCGGCGTCACCTTCCTGCCGGTGCTGCGGGAGCGCTTCAAGCTGGTGCTGCGCCGGGACCACGTCCTGGCAGGGTCCGAGACGGTGACCTGGCGGGAGGCGCTGGCGCATGACTTCATCGCCTTCCCGCCCGGCAGCGGCGGCCATGCGGCGATGCATGACGCGCTGGACCGCGCGGGGCTGGTGCTGCGTCCGGTGATGACCCTGGCGCAGTCCAACACGATGATGGACATGGTCGAGGCCGGGGTCGGCGTCACGGCGCTGCCCGCGCTGGGGTGCCCGGCCCCGGACCACAGGCTGCTGACGACGCGGCCTCTGGTCGCCCCGGTGGTTGATCGCGACGTCGGCATCCTGCGCGCCGCCGCCGCCACGCCGAGTGCCGCGATGCTGGCGCTGCAGGAGATCGTGATGGAATGCGTGGCCGGCAGCGCCTTGCCGGGGATGACGCCCGATGCCGGGCTGCGGTCCCGGCTGCATCGGCGCGCCCCCTGAACGATGCCGAACGCGCCCTGGTGCTGGCGCGACCGACCGACGCCCGCGCCGGGATCATTGTGCTGCGGCGGCGCGACGTCGCCGCCTGAGCGCTCAGAACTCGGCGTCGAACTCCAGCTCGGTGATGCGGGCCTCCGGCTCCTGCCGGGCCGCCTCGATCCAGGCCTGCACATCGGGCCAGGCGAGGATGGTCTGGGCATAGGCCTCGCAGGGGGCATCGAGACTCACGCCATAGCTGCGGAAGCGCATGACCACGGGCGCATACATCGCATCCGCCACGGTCGGCTTGGCCCCGAACAGCCAGGGGCCGCCCCAGGTTTCGAGGCAGCCGCGCCAGAGGAACAGGATGCGCTCGATATCGGCGCGCGCGGCGGACCAGACGGTGAAGCCCGGCACCTCGGCGCGCAGGTTCATCGGCAGCGTGGAGCGCAGGGCGTGGAAGCCCGCATGCATCTCGCCGCAGATGGCGCGGCTGCGGGCGCGGGCGATGCGATCGGCCGGCATCAGCCCGGCCTCGGGCAGCAGCTCGTTCAGGTATTCCGCGATGCCGAGCGTGTCCCAGATCTCGGCGCCGTCATGCTCCAGCGTCGGGATCAGGATGGAGGAGGATTGCAGCAGCAACTCCGCCCGCGACCCGGGATCGTCCGGGGAGACGACCTGCTCGGTGAAGGGCAGGCCGGACAGGCGCAGGATCAGCCAGCCGCGCATGGACCAGGAGGAATAGGTGCGGCTGCTGATCCGCAACAAGGCCTTGGGTGCCTGCGTCTTGGGTGCCTGCGTCTTGGGTGCCTGCGTCTTGGGTGCCTGCGTCTTGGGAGCGCTGGCCGGAGCGCCGGCTGGAGCGCCGGCTGGAGCGCTCTGGGCACGCTTCGGCGGTGCTGGCTTGCGACGGTTCGGCTCGGACATGGCGCGGCCCCCTTGTTCGCGGTTCAGGCTAGCAGCACCTTCGCAGTTGCGAAACGGCGCTCTGCTGTCAACATGCGGCTGGCCGGGTCGTCGGCCGACAGGAACGGCATGATCCTATGATCTATCGGGCATTGCAGAACGGGCAGGATCTGCTCTCTCCCTTGCGGGCTTTCGCCCTCGGGATGGGCGGCTTGCTGGCGCCGCTCGATGTCCCGCATCCGGCCTTCGGCGGCGCGCGGGCGATGCGCGCGGCGCTGGAGGTTTTTGGGCATTTCGCGGTCGGGCATCGCCGGCCCGCCTTCGGCCTGGGGCCGGTGCGCGTCGGCAACCGCCTGGTCGAGATCGAGGAGGAGGTGGTCGCCGGTACCCCCTTCGGCAGCCTGCTGCATTTCCGCAAGGATGTGGATGTCCCGCTGCCGCGCCTGTTGGTGGTGGCGCCGATGTCGGGGCATTTCGCGACCTTGCTGCGCGGCACCGTGCAGGTGCTGCTGCAGGATCACGACGTCTACATCACCGACTGGCACAATGCCCGCGACATCCCGGTCAGCGAGGGGCGCTTCGGCCTCGATGAGTTCGTCGAGCACATCATGGGATTCCTGGAGGCGATCGGCCCCGGCGCGCATGTGCTGGCGGTGTGCCAGCCCGTGGTCGCCGTGATGACCGCGGTCACGATAATGGCCGAGGACCACAACCGCGCCTCCCCCCGCAGCATGACCTTGATGGCCGGGCCGATCGACGCGCGGCAGAACCCGACCAAGGTGAACGAGCTTGCGAACACCAAGCCGATCGAGTGGTTCGAGAGCAAGCTGATCGCCAAGGTGCCCTGGCGCCACCAGGGCGGTGGCCGCCGCGTCTATCCCGGCGCCATGCAGCTCTCCGCCTTCATGGCGATGAACATGGACCGGCATGTGAAGGCGCATCAGGACCAGTTCTGGAACCTGTTCGACGGCCAGGCCGACAAGGCCGCGATGCACCGCCGCTTCTACGATGAATACCTCGCGGTGATGGACCTGCCGGCGGAGTTCTTCCTGGAGACGGTGAGCACGGTGTTCCAGGAACACTCCTTGGCGCGCGGCATGCTGAGCTGGCGCGGGCGGCCGGTGCGGCCCGAGGCGATCCGCCGCACCGCGGTGATGACGGTCGAGGGCGAGCGCGACGACATCTGCGGCATCGGCCAGACCATGGCCGCACTCGACCTCTGCCGCAGCGTGCCGGTCACCATGCGCCGGCATCATCTGCAAACCGGTGTTGGGCACTACGGTGTCTTCAGCGGACGCCGCTTTGCCCAGGCGATCTATCCGCGGGTGCGGGAGATGATCCAGGCGCATAATGGCTGAGGCCCCGGCTGCACGAAAATGATTGCTGCGGTGCAGCGCGTCTGCCACGCTGCGCCACACTGATCCTCCGCTTGCTGGCGGTGACGACAGGGCAAACGCAGGTTCGGTTCCCTTTCCCTCGCGGCGACCTTTGGCGCCGCGCAGCCAAGGATGTGATCCATGCCTGAAACGCCGGTCATTTCCCTCTTCTCGCATGTGAAGCCGGGCGACACGCCCTGGCGGCAGGACGGGCTGCGCGACTTCTTCCTGTATCGGGACCTCGGCATGGATGGCGCGACCGGTGGCCGCGTCATCGCGCAGCTGGTCAAGGCCAACAAGCCGCCGGAGCATGGCACCGGCTGGCACCGCCATACCGCCGCCTTCCACATGGTGCTGATGACCAAGGGCTGGGCGAAGTTCATGTATGAGGACAAGGAGACGCTGGTCGCCGCCGGGGACTGCGTCCATCAACGGCCGGGCATCGTGCACTACCTCTACGACTACTCGCCGGACATGGAATATCTCGAGGTCGTCTCCCCCGCCGATTTCGGCAGCGAGGATGCCGATGGGCCCTGCGCCGTGCCGGCCCCGGCCGCCTGGAAGGAAATGGCCTGAGGCCACCCCGGCCCCGGGACCGCGCCGGCCATGTCGGATAGGCTTCCCGGGCCACCGGGATGCCGCATGCCATGGATGAGTCCGCCGCCCCCTTCGATCCGCGCGCCCACCGCATGGTCGCGGAGCAGCGCTGGTTCGACGACTTCCGGCTGGGCGAGCGCTTCCCCTTGCCCAGCCGGACGATGACCAGCGCCATCTTCCTCGCCTTCCAGGCCGCCAGCGGCGACAACCACCCGGTGCATTACGACCGCGAATACTGCCGGGCGCGCGGCCTGCCCGACATGCTGGCGCATGGCTACCAGGTCGCCATCCAGACGGCGGCGGGGGCGGGGATCTTCCCGCATCTCGTGGAGGAGTCGCTGAAGGCCTTCCTGGAGCAATCCAGCCGCTTCCTGCATCCAGTCTTCGTCGGCGACACGCTCTATCCGGCGCTGGAGGTGGATGAGCTGACGCCTAGAGCGGGATGCGTTTAGGTTCGATTGTATCCTGAATGGGTGAAATAGTTGGTGCATTCCGCGGGTGTGTAGGTGTCGAGGAGAGTGCCGATGGTAGCGCAGACGGCGTCGCTGGTGCGCGCGGCGGCCTTGCGCAGCAGGTGTTT
>NZ_QKYU01000040.1 GCF_003253705.1 Humitalea rosea | reverse complement strand
CCGGTACAGCCGGCGCCTTCGCCTTCGCCTTCGCCACCCCCGGCCCCGCCGCGGCCGGCAGTCGTCGCGCCACCCATTCCGGAGCCGCTGCCCACACCCTCCGCGGGCGGCAGCAGCTTCCACAATGCGCGCACCGCCAACGAGATGCTCAAGGCGCAGGAGCGCAAGCTCCGGCTCGATGAGCGTCGCGGCCAACTGGTCGAGAAGGCGCGCGCGCTTGCCCTGGCACTGGGCGCCCGCGAAAAACAGCTGAGCGTCAAGCCACCCAGAACAGGGTGCCGAAGCTGCGCTTACAGAGAATCAGCACTCGACGCCATCAGCAAGGCGTTTCGCAGAGGTCTCCTGTGGTGCGGCTTGCCCGGGTGCTAGATCGGACGCCGCACGGAGGCGCACAAAGAACGCAGCCACGTTTGATGCCGCCGGGTCTTCGGGCATCTGCCTCCTCAAGTGCGGCCTTCGCTAGGGAAACTGTTCCCTAGCGCGTAGGACTTGCCCCACGCCCGCCGTCGATCAGGTACTGTCCGCCCGTGATGCTCGCGGCGAGATCGGAACTGAGAAAGAGCACAAGGTTCGCGATCTCCTCGGGCGTGGAGTAGCGACCGATCGGGATCGACGATTGGTACCGTTCCCGCGCGTTGTTGCTGCCGCCAGGGCTCGATTGCTCTTCCAGCGAGTGGATCATCCTGGTGTCCGTAGGGCCTGGGCAGACCGCGTTCACCCGGATGGCGTAGCGTCCATACTCGGTCGCAGCGGTCCGGGTCAGTCCGATCACGCCGTGCTTGGAGGCGACGTACGCGGAAAGGCCAGGCGACCCCGCGACGCCGGCTGTCGAAGCCGTGTTGACGATGGAACCGCCCTTCTGGCGCAGCATGACCGGGATGACATGCCTGAGGCCGAGGAAGACGCCCTTCAGATTCACCGCGATGACGGCGTCGAAGACTTCCTCGTCGTACTCACCTGTCAGGCAGACCTTTCCCTCGATGCCAGCGTTGTTGAAGAAGCAGTCTATGGTGCCAAAAGCATCCAAGGCTGCCTTCACGTAGCCCTCTACATCGGCCGACTTCGTGACATCGGCCCGCACGAAGCGAGCGTCGCGGCCAGTGCTCCGCACCAGCTTGGCCGTCTCCTCCCCGGCGGACGCATCGCTATCCACGACGACAACACGCGCACCCATTTGCGCGAACGCTAGAGATGTGGCCCGCCCGATGCCGCCGCCGCCGCCGGTGATGAGAGCGACCTTCCCCTTGAACTCCATGGACAACTTCCTTCGACCTTTTGATTGTTCGCTGCCGTCAGCCTCGCACGAGCGGGCAGCCACCTTCGCTCATGGGACGGAACGCTTCTTCCGGAGGCACCACTGCGACCGTCTTCAGCAGATCCCAGGAATGTCGACTTTCTGCGGGTGTCTTCGCCTCCAGGATGTAGGCCGGGTGCATCTTGCGGCCGTCGTCCCGGATAGTGCCTGCGCCGAAGCAGTCGTCGTCGGTAGGCATCGCCTTCATGCGTGCGACGGTCGCTCTGCCGTCCCGCTTGGCCTCGGCGACACCCATATCCGCAGCGACCTTCAGGTAATGCAAGACGGCGGAGTAGATGCCCGCTGTTCCCATATTGGGGTATAAATTCGGCGTCTTTGGATGCACACGCGCCTGCCAGGCGCGCGTCCGATCATTCAGGTCCCAGTAGTACGAAGCCGCGATCTGCATGCCCTGCGCCGTCTCCAGCCCGAGCCCATGGATGACCGTGTCGTACGTGAGCATACCAACGATCTTCATGCTCCTGTCCAGGCCGAATTCGCGAGCCTGCTTGACCGTGTTGATCAGATCCGCGCCCGCGTTGCAGATGCCCAGGACTTTGGCGCGGGAGGATTGCGCGCGCAAAAGGAAGGACGAGAAATCGGAGGTGCCGGGGAATGGATGGAAGACGCTGCCAGCCACCCTTCCACCCTTTGCCTGCACCACCGCTGCGGTGTCCCGCGCCATCTGGTGTCCGAACGCGTAGTCCGCACCGAGGAAGAACCAACTGTCCTGGCCCTGAGCCAGCAATGCCGACCCCAAGGATCGCGCAAGCATCGCGGTATCCCAGACCCAGTGGATGGTGTTCGGGCTGCAGGATGTGCCGGTGAGTTCGCTGGTTCCCGGTTCGGTAGCGAGGAAGACCTTGTTCTTCTCACGCGCCATTCCGTTGATCGCGAGCGCGGTTGCCGAAGTCGAGACATCCACCAGCGCGTCGACGCCATCCTGATCGAACCAGCGACGCGCCGTGGCAGCGGCGACGTCGGTCTTGTGCTGGTGGTCGGCGACCAGGACATCCACGTCCCAGCCACGCGCAGAGACGCCGAAATCTTCCAGCGCTTGGCGCGCACAAGCCTCCGCCGGACGGCTAAGATCCGCATAAGGCCCAGAGAGATCCGTGATAATGCCAAGACGCAACTTCGGCCTATCCGGCTCGCGCCCCTGCGCCCTCGCGGAGCGTTCGGGCATTGCGGCCGTCGCGGCGGCGAGCGCCGCGCCGCCGAGCAATGCGCGGCGACTGCCGTTGGTGAAGTTCATTGTTTCCTCCTCGCTGACCGGTCGACACAGCCGATCTCGCTGTTGATGAGTGTCTTGGAAATGCCGTTGAATCGAGTGTCTCAACCGAGCGCGTCTGCCTCCGACGTATCTGCTGCGCATGGTGGTTGTCAACGAAGTTGTCCGCTGGGATGTGGTGAGCCGTCTCTGATTTCCGGCGTCGCCGGCGCGGCCGCGCGGCGTGCGCGGGCCTGCCTGGGGCACGGAGGATATGAGGGACGGCGCGACGGACATCAGCTGGCGTGCCGCTCGACCTGGAGAGACGGTGCCACGGTGCTCGCTGCGGCCCGACGAGAGCCAGGTCGGGACGGGAAAGCAGGCGCGCCAGTCGAACTGGAAAGCAGCGCTTCACCATCGCCGGCGGCGGCAGGGACAGTGCGATCCGGGTTCAGCGTCACCGGCCCGATCGGCTGCCAGTTGCGTGTCGGCCCCGTCCAGCGCGACGGGTTGGCCGCCCGCGCCCCCGCATAGACCGCCGCCCGCCCATTCAGGATCGCCACCTCGATCCCGCTGTGGCGCATCTGCGGCGTCACGAAGCGGATCCCGCTATGGCGATGCTCCGTGTTGTACCACCGCACGAAGCCCTCGACCCAAGCCTGCGCCTCGCTCTTGCTGGCAAAGCCCTTCGAGGGCCAGCTTGGGCGATACTTGCACGTCCGGAACAGCGCCTCCGAGAACGGGTTATCGTCGCTCACCCGCGGCCGGCTGTACGAGGCGATCACGCCCAGACGTTCCAGCGTCGCCTTCATCGTCGCCGCCTTCATCGGGCTGCCGTTGTCCGCGTGCAGGACCAGCGGCGTCAGCACGCAGCCCTCGGCCAGCACCGCCTTGCGCACGAGTTCGGCCGCCAGATCGGCGCTCTCTCGCTCACACCAGCGCCTGACCGTCCTGGCATCGATGCCGAGTTCCGTGCAGGCCAGAGACTGCCGGGCGCCAGCGGTGGCAGCCTCGCCGATCAGCGTCATGGCGTTCTGGCGATCCAGGGTGCTGATCATGCGTCCTCGCCGTCCCCCCAGATCGCCGCGGCTTTTTTTCTGAGGACCAGCAGCGCCGCCGCCTCGGCCATCCCAGAGCACCACAAAGCCGTTGTGCCACAGGGTGAATCATCCGACCCCGAGCCGGGGCAAGCACTTTTGGGTCAGGCTCTGAGAGGGGGACGACCATGGATCCGACCGTCCTCGCCTGGGCGCTCGCCCAGTCTGTCGGCAGGACCGCGACGCCTTGCTGACCTTCTACGACTTCCCCGCCGAGCATTGGGATCACCTGCGCACCTCGAACCCCATCGAGAGCGTGTTTGCCACCGTGCGGCACCGGACGGTGCGGACCAAGGGCGCGCTGTCGCAGGACACCGCCCGGCTGATGGTCTTCAAGCTGGTCATGGCCGCCGCCAAAACCTGGCACAAGCTGAAGGGCGAAAACCACTTGCCCAAGGTCATCCAGGGCGTCACATTCAAGAATGGCGTCGAGGTCATCCATACGCCAGCACAACACGCCGCCTGATCACCGCGTCACCCAGATTCCAGCATAGCTCTCTCGATCCCGCCGCGCGACGCGGCGGCGGAGGAGGCGCTGCTGCGCGAGGTCGCCCGGCAGGTCACCGGCATCGTCGTCACCGGCCCGCACCAGGCGCTGGCGGCGCGCGAGGAGGCGGTGCGGCAATTGCTGCGCGACTGCCAGCAGGCGTTCCGCACGGCGGTACCGGTGGGGTAGCGCCGCCTCAGGCCGCGGCGAGGAAGCCGAGCACCGCGCGGTTGAAGGCCTCCGGATTGTCGTGGTTCAGCCCGCGTGCGGCCATCGGGATGGTCTCGCGCCGGGCCTGGGGCATGTGCCGTTCCAGCGCGTCCAGGATGGCGCCGAACTGCGGCTGGCGGCGGTCGTCGCCGAGCAGCAGGGTCGGCACGCGGATCGCCTCGGCGGCGGCGCGGGAGAAGGGCGCGCGGCGCTCGTCGACCTGGCCGAGCAGGGAGCGGGCATTGTCGCGGCTGATCATCTTGCGGTGCTCCGGCCGCCGGTCCCAGGCGCCGGGGCCGCCGGTGTGCTCGGCGATGCGGGCGAGGCTGGCCTCGGTCTCGCCGGCGGCGATCAGCGCGGCACCCGCGGCGAAGGCCCCGGCCTACCGGCCGCCGGCGGGGGCGCCGCCGAGGCTCGCATCCAGCTCGCCCCCGGGCTCGGCCAGGACCAGCGCATCCAGCAGCTCCGGGTGGCGCTCGGCCAGGCGGAAGGCGATGTGGCCGCCGCGCGAATGCCCGAGCAGCCGCACCTTCCCGGCGCCGAGCCCCCTGATGAAGCCGGCCAGATCGGCGACATGGCGGTCGATGGTGAAATCGCCGCCCTCCTGCCAGCCGCCGGGCCAGCAATGCCGCATGCTCAGCGCGATGACGTGCCAAGCGGCGCCGAGGGGTTCCATCTGCGGCGCGAAGCTGCGCTGGTCGCCGAGCGTGCCATGCACCAGCAGCAGCGGCGCGCCCTGGCCGGCCTCGGCATAGGCCATCTCGGCATAGGCCATGGGGTAGCCTTCGACATCAAGGCTCGGCATCGGCAGTCCTCACGCAGCGCTGCGGGCATCCTGCACGCCTCGCACGGCGGGGCCAATCGGGGGGGGCTCAGCCCGCCAGCCCCGCCCTCAGCGCGGCCGCCACCCGATCGAGCGCTGCGCCGGAGGCGGCGATGGCCTTGCCCATCGGCAGGAAGCCATGGATCAGCCCCGGCACGCGCCAGAGGGTGACCGGGATGCCGGCCTCGACCAGCCGCAGGGCGAAGGCCTCGCCCTCGTCGCGCAGCGGGTCATGGCTCGCCGTCAGCACATAGGCCGGCGGCAGCCCGGCCAGCGAGGCGGCGCGCAGCGGCGAGGCACGCCAGTCCGCGGCCTCGCCCGGATGGTTCAGGTAGTGGTCGCGGAACCACACCATGTTCGCCCGGGTCAGCAGGTGGCCTTCGCCGAAGCTGCGATGCGAGCCGGTGTCCATCGCAAAATCGGTGGCCGGGTAGAGCAGGAGCTGGAAGGCGATCGCCGGGCTGCCGCCGGCCTCGCGCGCCAGCAGGCATGCGGCCGCCGCGAGGTTGCCGCCCGCGCTGTCCCCGCCCACGGCGAGGCGCGTGGGGTCCAGGCCCAGGGCCAGCGCCTCGGCCGCCAGCCATCGCGTCGCGGCGAAGGCATCGTCCAGCGCCCCGGGGAATTTGTGTTCCGGGGCCAGGCGGTAGTCCACCGCCACCACCACGCAGCCGCTGCGCCCGGCGAGATGGCGGCAGACCCCGTCATGCGATTCCAGATTGCCCAGCACCCAGCCGCCGCCATGGAAGAAGGCCAGGGCAGGGCTGCCACTGGCCGGCGCCGTGGCGGGCCGGTAGAGCCGCAGCGGGATGGCGCCATGCGGGCCGGGAATGGCGATGTCGCGCACCTCGGCGACCGGCATCGGCGCGGGCATGGTCGCCTCGCGCCCGGCCATATAGGAGGCGCGGGCTTCCTCCGGGCTCAGCGCGTCCCAGGGCGGGCGTGCGGCGCTGGCGATCGCCTCCAGCATCTGGGCTGCGTCGCGGTCCAGCATCATCCCGGCTGCTCCTCACAGGCCTTCGCCGCATAGCCGAAGAAGCGGAAGCCGTCCAGGCCGCGGCGGATCGCCTCCTGCTCGTCCTCGTGCACCGACATGCCGCTGACCAGCGCGATGTTCGGGTTCACCGTATGGCCCCGCGGCACGCAGTCCTCGGAGCGGATGATGTCGTAGTATTCCTCCACCCATTTGGCCGCCTGCTCCGGGGCGACGAAGGCGAAGGTCAGCGCGCCCATGCCGTTGCGCGCGGCGCGGTGGATGCTCTCGCGCCGCGAGCAGGCCATCCACATCGGCGGATGCGGGCGCTGCACCGGCTTGGGCAGGATGTTGCGGCAGGGCATCTCGAAGCTGGCGCCCCGGAAACCGGGATAAGGCGTCATCGCCAGCATGTTCGCGGCCTGCTCCGTCGCCTCGGCCCAGAGCGCGGTCTTCTCCTCCGGCTTCACCCCGAAGCCGCCCATCTCCATCGCCGTGGCGCTCTCGCCGGTGCCCCATTCGACGCGGCCGTTGGCGACGAGGTCGAGCGTCGCGATGCGTTCGGCCGCCCGCGCCGGGTGGTTGTAGGGCGGCGCCATCAGCATCACGCCATGGCCGAGGCGGATGCGCTTCGTGCGCTGCGAACAGGCGGCGAGGAAGACCTCGGGCGCCGAGGAATGGGAATATTCCTCAAGGAAATGATGCTCGATTGCATGGCGGCTTCCCTCCGCAACTTTGCCCCACCGTGGCGGTGCGGCGGCGGTGGGGCAACGCGCTGCGGGCGAGGACCAGCTTTCCGCCGACCGCAAAGCCGGTGCGAGGCGCGCCCGGCCCCGCGCGGCCGCGGCATCATGGCCGGGCGCGCCGGCCTTGCAATCCGGGGGCGGGCAGGATCATGCTTGCGCAAACCGCAAAGACGGGATCGACATGGAAACGCTCCAGGGCATGCGTCTCTTCGTACGGGTCGCGAATTCCGAGAGCTTCTCGGCGGCCGGGCGGGCCTTCGGCCTGTCACCGGCCTCGGTGTCGCGCAGCATCAACACGCTGGAGACCCAGCTTGGCGTGCGCCTTGTGCACCGCACCAGCCGACAGCTGGCGCTGACCGAGGCGGGGCAGCTCTACCTGCACAAGGCCGTGCTCATCCTGGCGGACATCGATGCGCTGACCGAGCAGGTCGCGCAGCACCAGGCGCGGCCACGCGGCCTGCTGCATGTGCATACGCGGGTCTCGATCGGCCGCGATTACCTGGGCCCCCTGCTGCCCGGCTTCATGACGCGCTACCCGGAGGTGACGGTGAAGCTGTTCCTCACCGAGGAGCCGCGCGACCTGCTCGACAACAACATCGACATCGCGATCCGCCTCGGCAATCTGGACGAGCCGGATCTGGCGGTGCGCAAGCTGTCGGATGCGGCCGAGCGCATCCTCTTCGCCAGCGCCGCCTATCTCGACCGCCATGGCGCGCTCGACGAGCCCGAGGCGCTGCTGCGGCACAACTGCCTGACCTGGCCGCTGGACGGACGCTTCGAGGATGGCCATGCGGTCTGGCAGTTCCGCGATGTGCGCGGCGTGCGCGAGCTGCGCGTCACCGGCGGGCTGCAGGCCAACAACGGCGATGTGCTGCGCGAGGCGGCGCTGGCCGGGATGGGCATCGCGCTGCTGCCGATCTGGTGCATCGCGGCCGATCTGGCCGCCGGACGGCTGCGCCGCCTGCTGCCGCAATGGGAGGTCACGCCCACCACCTTCGACCATGGCATCTACGCCGTCTATCACCGCACCCGCCATGTGCCGCCGAAGATCCGGGTCTTCGTCGACTATCTGGTGCAGGCGCTGCACCACGCCCCGGCCGGGCCGCCGCCGCGCGCCCGCGCGCTGCCGCAAGGCCGCGCGCTCGCCCGGCTGCCGGTGCCGGTCAGCGCATCTTCTCATCTGGCGCAAACCAGCTAGCCGCCCGGCAAGGCTTCCAACTTGCCGCGCGGCGTCCATGCTGCGCTTTGGGATGCAGGCCTGAGGCGCGCCCAGCCCCGCCCCTCGCGGCCCCGCCGGCCGCCGGCCCCGGGGTTCTGCCCAGGGGCTCTGCCGGGTGTCCCGCGTGGGGGCTCGGGGTTCCGCTCCGGGGGCCGCGGGGAAAGGCGACCGCCCGATACGACCGATGTGCTCGACAGAGGCGCACGGAGCAGAGGAGACACGACCATGACCACCATCACCCGCCGGGGCCTGGGGGCCCTTTCCGTCGCCGGTGCGGGCCTGGCCGGGCCCTGGCACCCGGCCCGCGCGCAAGCCGCCGGCACGATCAAGCTCGGCTTCACCACGGCGCTCACCGGCCCGTTCAACGAATTCGGCGAAGGCATCCGCCGCGGCGCGGAGCTGGCGGTGGGCGAGGCCAATCGCCAGGGCGGCATCCTCGGCCGCCAGGTCGAGCTTGCCGAGGTGCTCGACGACCAGCTGGTGCCGGACCGCGCCGTGCAGAACATGCGCCGCATCCTCGACAACCAGGAGATCGCCGGGCTGATGTGCCCCTCGGGCAGCGGACCATCTCTGGCCATCGTGGACATGGTCGTCGCCGATGGCCGCCCGATCATCAACCCGCAGGCGCAGACGCCCTCCATCATCTATCCCGATGGCGCCGACAAGCCACCGCGGCCGAACGTCTTCTCCGTCGCCATCAGCAACACCGTGGAGGCCGAGAAGCTCGCGATCGTGCTGGCCGGCTACCGCCGCATCGGCATCGTGCATGAAAGCACCGGCTATGGCGTGACCGGTGCCGAGCTTGTGAAGCAGGCGGTGCTGGCGCAGCGGCCGGACGCGCGCCTCACCATGGAATCCTACAACCAGCGCGCCCAGGACATGACGGCGCAGCTTGTGCGGGTGCAGCGCGCGCGGGCCGAGGCGATGCTGGTGATCGGCCTCGGCGCCGATTTCGCGGTGATCCGCCGCAACATGAGCCGGCTGAACATCAACCTCGCGCTGTTCGGCACCTCGGGGGCGGTGACCGTGCCCTACCTCGCCGGCGCCGGCGACCTGGTGGTGGGCACCAAGGCCGCGAGCTACATCGTGCTCGGCCGCCGACCGATGCCGGCCGCGACCCGGACATTCGTCGACCTGTATCGCGCCGCCTATGGCACCGACCGCTGGTACGGGCCGGATGCCGCCAATCCGCTGATCTCGCTCGCGAACACCGTCGGCAGCGGCTATGACTGCATCGGGCTGATGATGGATGCGATCCGCCGCGCCGGCAGCACCGAGAAGGGCGCCATCATCGGCGCGCTGAACGCCACCAAGGACTATCCCGGCGCCTCGGTCGCCTCGATCTCCTTCACGCCGCAACAGCATACCGCGCTGCGTCCCGAGGATCTGGGCATCTACCAGATGCTGAAGCGCGACGACCGCGTGGTGCTGGAGCTGTTGGAATAGGCGGCGCGGCAGGACCCCGGGGATGGATGATTTCTTCTTCTCGCTGGTGCTCGCGGGCATCAGCGTCGGTGCGGTCTATGCCCTGGTGGCGCTGGGGCTGAACCTGACCTTCTGGACGACGCGCGCGCTGAACTTCGGCCAGGGCTCGCTGATGATGCTCTGCGCCATGCTGACGGTGCATCTCGCGGCACAGGGCCTCGCGCTGCTGCTGGCTGTGCTGGGGGCACTCTTCATCATCGGCGGCCTCGGCATCTTCATCGAACGATTCGCCGTGCGGCCGGCGCTGAAGGGGGCAGGCAGCATGGGCTGGGTGGTCTCGACGCTGGGCTTCGGCATTTTCCTCCAGGGTGTCGCGGCGAAATGGTTCGGCGCCCAGGCCGTGGCCTTCCCCGACATCCTGTTCAGCGCGCAGGACTACGTCAGCGTGTTCGGGCAATATGTCTCGCTGCAATACCTCGTGGTGCTGCTGGTGGCGGTGGCGCTGATCCTGCTGCTCGAGCTCTTCGTGCGGAAGACGGTCTGGGGCCAGGCGGTGCATGCCGTCTCGCTCGACCCCGAACTCGCCGGGGTGCAGGGTATTCCGGTGCGGCGCATCATCCTCGGCTCCTTCATCGCCTCCAGCCTGCTGGCGGGGGTGGCGGGGCTGCTGATCGCGCAGATCGGCGGGACGGTGGACCCGGCCTTCGGCTTCGACCTCGTGCTGCTCGGCTTCGTCGCCGCGGTCTTCGGCGGCATGGGCAGTTCGGTCGGCGCGCTGGTGGGCGGGCTGGTGGTCGGGCTGACCAGCAAGCTGGTGGGCGGCTACATCTCCACCGCGGCGGAACATGCGATCGCCTTCGCCCTGCTGATGGCGATGCTGGCGCTGCGTCCCCAGGGCCTGTTCGGCCGCATCGAGGTCAGCAAGGCATGACCGCGCTGCGCGCCCCACTCTCCCGCATCGTGGCGAATCCCTGGGCACAGGCGGGGCTCGCGCTGCTGCTGCTGCTCGGCTGCTACGGGCTCAGCTCCGGCACGGTGCAGATCCTCAGCTTCGTGCTGATCGGCATCATCTTCGCGCAGAGCATCAACCTGCTCACCGGCCTCGCCGGGCAGATCTCGCTCGGCCATGCCGGCTTCTTCGGGATCGGCGCCTATGGCGCCGGCATCCTGGCCAAGACCCATGGGCTCGATGTCGCGCTCGGGGTGCCCTGCGCGATGCTGCTCGCCGCCGCGGCGGGCTGGCTGCTCTCCTTCCCCGCGGGGCGGGTGAAGGATGTCTACCTGGCGATGATGACGCTGGGCTTCGGCATGATCTTCTTCGAGGTGGTGCGCGAGTGGAGCGGGCTGACCGGCGGCACCATGGGCCTGCCCGGCGTGCCCTCGCCGACCTTGCGGACCCTGCGCATCCTTGGCGTCAAGCTCGACGGCACCGCCTATTTCCAGCTGCTGCTGGCGATCACGGCGCTGGTGCTGCTGCTGATGCGCAACCTGACGCAGAGCCGCATCGGCCGCGCCTTCTTCGCCATCCACACCGGCGAGGTCGGTGCCGGCAGCATCGGCATCCCGCCCGGCAGCACCAAGCGGCTGGCCTATGCGCTCAGCGGCGCGCTGGCCGGGCTGGCGGGCGGGCTCTATGCGCATCTGGTCGGCTACCTGGGGCCGGAGAGCTTCGGCCTGACACGCTCCATCGAGGTGCTGGTGATGGCCATCGTCGGCGGGCTCGGCTCCATCGCCGGGCAGGTGCTGAGCGTGACGCTCTTCACCTTCCTGCCGGAGCGCCTGCAGGTCTTCGCCGAGTACCAGTTCATCGTCTATGGGCTGATCCTCACCTTCTCGCTGGTCGTGCTGCCGCGGGGCATCGGCGGGCTGTTGCTGGAACCTGCGCGCTTCATCAGGCCGCGGGCGCTGCGGGCCGCCGCGGCACTGCCCGCGGCACTGCCGCCGGCCGAGGGCGGCGGCGTGCTGGAGGTGACGGGCGTCACCATGCGCTTCGGTGGGCTCGTCGCGCTGAACGATGTGTCGCTGACCCTGGCCCCGGGACGGATCACCGCGCTGATCGGGCCGAACGGCTCGGGCAAGAGCACGCTGGTCAATGTCATCAGCGGCCTCTACCGGCCGAGCGCGGGGCGGGTCGTCTTCGCCGGCCACGACATCACCGGGCTTGCCGACCACCAGGTGGCGGCGGCGCGCGTGGTGCGCACCTTCCAGGACCCGCGGCTGGTGCCGCATTTCACGGTGCGCGAGAACCTGCTGCTCGGCGCCCATCGCCTGCAGCGCCATTCCGCCCTGGCGGCGCTGCTCGGCCTGCCCGCGGCGATCGAGGACGAGGCGCGGCACCTGGCCACGATCGAGGCGGTGATGGCGCTGACCAACCTCACCGAGGTCGCGGACCGCGTGATGGCGACGCTGCCCTATGGCACCAGGCGCATGGCCGAGGTGGGGCGCGCGCTGCTCGCGCACCCGCTCGCGGTGCTGCTGGACGAGCCCGCCGCCGGTCTGTCAGAGGCCGAGATGGAGCGTCTCGCGCAGGTGATCCGCGACATGAAGGCGATGGGCCTGGCCATCCTGCTGATCGAACATCACATGGATTTCCTCGATGATCTGGTTGATGACGTCGTGGTGCTGGACAGCGGCCGCGTGATCTACCGCGGCGACATCGCCGGCATGCGCTGCGACCGGGAGGTGATCGCCGCCTACCTCGGCACCGAGGAGACCGTCGATGCTTGAGGTCGAGGGGCTCAGCGTCAGCTACGGCGCGGTGCAGGCGCTGACCGATGTCAGCCTCAGCGCCGCCGCCGGCAGCACCACCGCCGTGCTGGGGGCGAATGGCGCGGGCAAATCCTCGCTGCTGCGGGCGATCTCGGGCATCGCCCCGATCGGCGCGGGCTGCATCCGGCTGGACGGCCAGGATGTCACCAGGCTGAGCCCGCAGGCGCGCGCCCGCCACGGTCTGGCGCATGCGATGGAAGGCCGGCGGCTGTTCAGGCAGATGAATGTCGAGGAGAACCTGCGTCTGGCCTGGAGCTTCGGCGCCCGCAGCACGCCCTGGGCGGCGGCGCTGGAGGATGTCTATGCCCGCTTCCCGATCCTGGCGCAGAAATCGCGCATTGCCTCGGGCCTGCTCAGCGGCGGGCAGCAGCAGATGGTCATCCTCTCCTGCACCACCATCCGCAGCCCGCGGGTGCTGCTGCTGGACGAGCCCTCGCTCGGCCTCGCCCCCCTCATCGTGCGGCAGATCTACGCCTTCATCGCCGGGTTCGCCCGCGACTCCGGCGCCACGGTGGTGATCGCCGAACAGATGGCGAGCATCGCCCTGCAGGTCGCCGACCGCGGCTGCGCGCTGCGGCGCGGGCGGGTGGCGCTGACCGGCACCGCGACGGAACTGTTGCGCGGCGGCCTCGCCGCGACCTACCTTTGACCCCAAGGAGAACCGCAGCCATGCCCGACGTGAACCCGGCCCCCGAGCCCCGCACATTCGACGCGATCATCATAGGCGCCGGCTTTTCCGGCCTGTACCAGCTGCTGAGCCTGCGCGACCGGCTCGGCATGAAGGTCCAGGTGCTGGAGGCCGGCGATGGCGTCGGCGGCACCTGGTACTGGAACCGCTACCCCGGCGCGCGCTGCGATTCGGAAAGCCACATCTACAACTACACCTTCTCGAAGGAGCTGTTCGAGGGGTGGGAGTGGTCCGAACGCTACCCCGAGCAGCCCGAGATCATGCGCTACATGAACTACGTGGCCGATCATTTCGACCTCAGGCGCGACATCCGCTTCGGCACCCGCGTGGTCGGCGCCCGCTACGACGACGCCGCCGAGCGCTGGAGCGTGACCACCGAGGCCGGCGAGACGCTGACGGCGCAGTTCCTCATCACCGCGGTCGGCTGCCTCTCCACCGCCAATGTGCCCGACATCCCCGGGCTCGGCGATTTCGCCGGCCAATGGTACCACAGCGGCGAATGGCCGCATGAGGGGGTGGATTTCACCGGCAAGCGCGTCGGCCTCGTCGGCACCGGCTCGACCGGCATCCAGGCGACGCCGGTCATCGCCGAAGCCGCGGCGCACCTGACCGTGTTCCAGCGCACCGCGAACTACAGCGTGCCGGCGCAGAACGCACCGCTGACGCCCGAGTTCAAGCAATGGGTCAGGCAGAACCACGCCGAGGTCCGCCGGGCGACCCGCAGCACCACCAATGGCCAGGCCTTCGCGATCGAGGATCGCTCGGTCTTCGACGTGACGCCGGAGGAGAGGCTCGCGATCTACGAGGCCGCCTGGGCGAAGGGCGGCCTGCAGTTCCGCGCGACCTTCCGCGACCTGCTGCTGGACAAGGCCGCCAACGACACCGCCGCCGAATTCCTGAAGAACAAGATCCGCGAGATCGTCAAGGACCCGGCCACCGCCGATCTGCTGGCCGACATCGACCACCCCTATGCCGCCAAGCGCCCGCCGATCGACAGCGGCTACTTCGCGAGCTTCAACCGCGACAATGTCACGCTGGTCGATGTCCGCGCCGCACCGATCGAGCGTATCACCCCGGCCGGCATCCGCACGGGGGCGGCGGAGTATCCGCTCGACATCATCGTCTTCGCCACCGGCTTCGATGCGCTGACCGGGCCGCTGCTGAAGCTGAACATCCAGGGCCGCGGCGGGCAGCCGCTGGCCAGGGCCTGGGAGGCGGGGCCGCGCAACTACCTCGGGCTGCAGGTCGCGGGCTTCCCGAACCTCTTCACCATCACCGGCCCGGGCAGTCCTTCGGTGCTGACCAACATGCCGGTGGCGATCGAGCAGCATGTCGACTGGATCACCGACTGCATCGCGCATATGCGGGCGCGGGGCCTCACCCATATCGAGACCAGCGAGGCCGCGATGGACGGCTGGGTCGCCCGGGTGAATGCGGCGGCGAATGCCACGCTGCTGCCGCAGGCGCATCATTCCTGGTACCTCGGCGCCAATGTGCCGGGCAAGCCGCGTGTCTTCATGCCCTATGCCGGCGGGATGATCCGCTACCGCGCGATCTGCGAGGAGGTCGCGGCCAAAGGCTACGAGGGCTTCACGCTGCGGTCGCTGGCCCCGGCGGTGTGACGCGGGGCAGGCGCCGCGTAGCGGTGGCCCACGCCGCCAACCTTATGCTCATCCTCGAAGGCCGAGAGGTCCATCAGCGACACCGCGTCGAGGACAAGGTGTACGATGTCATCCTGCGGCAGCCAGTCCTGCATGTCCGGCGGGAGCAGGAAACCCTGACGGCGTTCGGGCCTGCGGAAGTCTCGTGCCATGGCTCACCTCGCTACGGGCAGACCCGGAGAATCACCCGTCGGCCGCAGGCTCAAGGGCGGCCTCACCGCGCTCCAAGCACATTCCGTGAGCCCATTGAGAACAGCCTCTCTAATCATTTTTCTTGACGCCAAAGCCCCGCACATGGTCCCTGACCCCGCCCGCCGGAAGACGCGGGCGGAGGCGACGACCAACACGAGGGCCCGATGCGCTATAAGACTTTCCGCGAGCTCAGGATCGAGAACCGCGACCGTGTTCTGACCATCACCATGAGCCGGCCCGACAAGCTCAACGCCGTCGGCGAGCGGATGCACGAGGAGCTTGCGGAGGTGTTCACCCACGCCGCCCTCGACCCGGACGTGGATGTCATCATCCTCACCGGCGAAGGCCGCGCCTTCTCGGCCGGCGGCGACATCGCGTGGATGCAGAAGATGATCGACGAGGACGGCGCCTTCGAGAAGACCGCCGCCGAGGGCCGCCGCATCGTCTTCTCCATGCTGGACTGCGAGAAGCCGATCATCGCCAAGGTCAACGGCCATGCCGCCGGCCTCGGCGCCACCCTGGCGCTGTTCTGCGACGTGATCTTCGCTTCCGAGACCGCCAAGATCGGCGACCCCCATGTGGCCGTGGGCTTCGTGGCCGGCGACGGCGGCGCGGTGATCTGGCCGCAACTCGTCGGCTATGCCCGCGCCAAGGAATTTCTCATGACCGGCGACCTCCTGCCCGCCGCAAGGGCCGCCGAGATCGGCCTCATCAACTATGCCGTGCCCGCCGCCGAGCTGGACGCCCGCGTGGACGCCTTCGTCGCGCGCCTGCAGAAGGGCGCCAAGAAGGCCATCCGCTGGAGCAAGGTGTCGGTGAATATCGGGCTCAAGCAGCTCGCCCACAGCATCATGGATGCCTCCCTCTCCCTCGAGGCCCTCTCCAACAAGACGGCCGACCACCAGGAGGCGGTGAACGCCTTCCGCGAGAAGCGCGACCCGCTCTTCACCGGCCGCTGACCCCGCCGAAGGAGGCCTCCCATGCCCCTCGAAGAGCCCGAGCACATCACCCTCATCCGCGGCACCGTGCGCCGGTTCGTGGAAGCCGAGATGCCCCGCGAGGCGGCCCGGCGCTGGGACAAGGAGAACCACTTTCCCCGTCCGGTGTTTGATCGCCTGGCGGCGCTCGGGCTCATGAGCCTCACCGTGGCGGAGGAGCATGGCGGCGCCGGCCGCGACATCCCCGCCGCCATGGTGGTCATCGAGGAACTGGCCCGCCGCAGCATGGCGGTGGCGGTGCCCTACATCATGTGCACCTGCTATGCCGGCATGAACCTCGAGGAATGCGCCTCGCCGGAACAGAAGGCGGAGCTGCTGCCCAAGGTGGCCGCCGGCGAGATCCTGTTCGCCTATGGCTGGACCGAGCCGGACGTCGGCGCCGACATCGCCTCGGTGAAGACCACGGCGGTGCGCGACGGCGACACCGTGGTGATCAACGGCGCCAAGCGCTTCTGCTCCGGCGCCGCCATCTCCGACTACATCTATGCGCTGGTGCGCAGCGGACCCGCCGGGGAGCGCTACCGCAACCTCTCCATCATCCTCATTCCGCCCGGAACGCCCGGCGTCAGCATCACCGGCATCGACTGCATGGGCATGAAGGGCGCCGCCACCACCGACGTCGCCTTTACCGATGTGCGGGTGCCGTTCGCCCATGTGGTGGGCGGGCCGGAAGGCTGGAACCGGGGCTGGGACTTCATTGTCGGCTCCGGCCTCGACGTGGAGAAGCTGGAGGTGGCCGCCCTGGCCCTCGGCATCGCCACCGCCGCCTATGACGATTGCTGGACCTACGTGCAGGAGCGCGTGCAGTTCGGCCGGCCCATCTGCGCCAACCAGTCCATCCGCCACATGCTGGCGGACATGCGCACCGCCCTGCATGGCTGCCGGCTGATGATGACCCACGCCGCCCAGCTCGCCCAGGCGAACAAGGTGTGCCGGCTCGAAACGTCCATGACGAAGCTGCACATCTGCGAGGTGGGCAAGAAGATCGCGCTCGATGCGCAGACCATCTTCGGCGCCTACGGCTACGCCAAGGAATACGACGTGGAACGCTATGTGCGCGAAAGCCTGCTGATGCCGATCATCGGCGGCTCGGCGGCCATCCAGCGCAACAACATCGTCAACTGGATGGGGCTGCCCAAGGCGTGAGCCGTCGGCGACCGGGATCCGCAAGCAGCGCCGAAGCCACAAGAAGCGGCCGGCATCGTGGGGAGGAGGGAAGATGGCCAAGGCAGAGTTGGGAGCCGTCGCGTTTGATTTCGACGGCGCCGTCGCGCTCGTCACCGGCGCGGCGAGCGGCATCGGCCGGGAAACCGCCCGCGCCTTCGCGGCGGCCGGAGCGCGCGTGGTGCTCACCGACCTCGCGGCGGACGCGGCTGCGGCGCTCGCCGCCGAGCTCGGCCCGTCCGCCCTCGCGGCGCCGGCCGAGGTGACCGACGCCGACGCGGTGCGCGCGGTGACCGACCGCGCCATGGCGCAGTGGGGCCGCATCGACTGCCTCGTCAACTGCGCCGGCATCGCCGACGAGATGAAGCCGACCTTCGAGCAGGACATCGACCGCTGGCAGCGGGTGCTCGACGTGAGCCTGCGCGGCAGCTACCTGTTCAGCCGCGAGGCCGGCCGCCACATGGCCGCGGCGCGCGCCGGCGCCATCGTCAACTTCGCCTCCATCGCCGGCCTCGTAGGCCTGCCGGGCCGCAACGCCTACAGCGCCGCCAAGGCCGGCCTCATCACCATGACCAAGGGGCTCGCCTCCGAGTGGGGCTGCTACGGCATCCGCGTCAACGCGGTCGCCCCGGGCTATGTGGACACGCCCATGGTGGAGGGGCTGATGGCGCGCGGCCGCATCGGCACCGAGGGCATCCTGCGCCGCACGCCCCTCGGCCGCTTCGGCCAGCCCCAGGAGATCGCCACCGCCGTGCTCTTCTTGTGCTCCGCCGGGGCCGCCTACATCACCGGCGCCTGCCTCTCGGTGGATGGCGGCTGGGTGGCATTCGGCGGCAACGCCCTTCCGGAAGCCGGGCACCTGGGATGAGCACGCCTTCGCCCACCCTGCCTTTGCCGCCGGACATCGTCTGGCGCACCCCGCTGGCGCTTCTGGCGCGCAACGCGGCCCAGGCGCCCAATCGTCTCGCCCTGGTGGCGGCCAGCGCCGGCGGCGGCGAAAGCCGGCTGACCTATGCCGCCCTCGCCTTCCAGGTGGATGTGGCGGCGGAAGCCCTGCGCCAGGCCGGCCTTGCGGCCGGTGACCATCTCGCCATCCTGATGACCAATTCGGCGGCGGCGGAATATGTGGCCATCGCCTTCGGCGCCATGCGCCTCGGCGCGGTGGTGGTGCCGCTGAACGCCCGCTTCGCCCCGCCGGAGTTGCGCGCGGCGGTGGAGGACATGGACTGCGGCTTCCTCGTCCACGAGACGGCCTTCGACACCGTGGCCGCCGGACTGGTGGCGGCGTGCCCCGCTTTGGCCGGGCGCACCATCCGGGTGGGCGGCAATGGCGACTGGGCGGCACGCACGGCCGCCGCGCGGCCGCGGCCGGAGAGCTTTCCCGTCGTGGGCGAGGACGATCTCGCCGACATCCTGCTGACCTCCGGCACCACGGGCCGCGCCAAGGGCGTGATGCTGACCCACGCCAATGCGGTGGCCACTGGCATCGCCATCGCCGGCGCCCTGTCCCTCGGGCCGGACGACACCTATCAGAGCCCCTTCCCGCTGTTCACCTCGTCCGGCTTCCACTTCAACCTGATGGCCGCCTGGTGGGCGGGCGCCACCATGGTGATCGAGCCGACGGTGGACCTGCCGGCGACGCTGGCGCGCATGACGCGGGAGCGCACCACGGTCTATTGCGCCGTGCCGGCGGTCTACATCTTCATGCTGGACGCCTATGATCCGGCCCGCCATGACCTCTCCGCCATGCGGGTGTTCGACTATGGCGGCGCGCCCATGGCGTGGGAGGTCATCCGCCGCCTCGCCGAGAGCTTTCCCCATGTGGAGCTGCGGCAGACCTACGGCCTGACCGAGGCCGGGCCCACCGGCACCTTCCTGCCGGGGCGCGACGCCCTGCGCAAGCTCGGCTCCCTCGGCACCGCCATGCCGCTGTGCGAGGTGGCGGTGGCGCGGCCCGACGGCACGCCCGCCGCGCCAGACGAGATGGGCGAGGTGGTGATGCGCGGCCCCGCCGTCGCCCGCGGCTATTACCGCAACCCCGCGGCCACCGCCGAGACCTTCCGCGGCGGCTGGCTCTGGACCGGGGATCTCGGCCGGCGCGATGCCGACGGCTATCTCTATTACATGGACCGCGGCAAGGACGTGATCATCCGCGGCGGCTTCAACATCACCTCCATGGAGGTGGAGAACGCCATCTTCGAGCATCCCGGGGTGAAGGAGGTGGCCGTGGTGGCGGTGCCCCACGCCAAGCTCGGCGAGGACCTGTGCGCTTATGTGGTGCCCCAGGCGGCGGCGCCGGCGCCGGACGCCCTGATGGCCTTCGTGGCCGCCCGCATCGCCGACTACAAGGTGCCCCGGCGCTGGGTGTTCGTCTCCGAGCTGCCGCGCAACCCTACGGGCAAGATCCAGAAGAACGTGCTGCGGGAACGGGCGCGCGACGACGCCTGAGCGAAGAACCAGGTCCGAAGAACCGGGTCCGAAGAACCAAGTCCAACGAGGAGGGAACGATGCATTTCAACCGAAGAAACGCCATCAAGGTCTTCGGCGCCGGCCTCGCCGCGGGCGCCATCGCTGCGCCCGCCGTGGCGCGGGCGCAGTCGGCGCCCTACAAGCTGGGCTTCATCTCGGCGCTGTCCGGCCCCTCCGAGCCCCTCGGGCGGCCCATGCTCATGGGCGCCGAGATCGCGGTGGAGGAGATCAACGCCGCGGGCGGCATCAATGGCCGCCGCCTCGAGCTCGCGGTGCGCGACAGCAAGGCCAAGCCGGACGTCGCCACGGTGGCGACCCGCGAACTGGTGGGCGAAGGCTGCAACATGCTGCTCGGCACGGTGTCGAGCGCCGTGGCCCTCGCCATCAGCGGCATGCTCCAGCAGGAGAATGCCATCCTGATCACCTGCGCGGCCCATTCCATGCGGCTGACCCACGAGAACTTCAACCGCAACTACTTCCGCATCACCGACAATCCCTTCATGCGGCAGGGCGCGCAGGCCAAGCTGATGGCCGAGCTGCATCCCGACGTGCCGGCCTGGGGCGGACTGATCCCCGACCACGAATATGGCCGCTCCACCTGGGAGGCCTTCAAATACGCCCTCAACCGCTTCTATCCCAGGATCGCCAACCGCACGCCAGAGATCGCGGACCCCATCTTCACCCAGTATGGCGGCAGCGATTATCGCAACTACGTCGCCTCGGCGATGCGCTCCAAGGCGCGCGGCATGTTCGTCTCGCTCTATGGCGGCGACGCGGTGACGCTGTTCCAGCAGGCCCGGCCCTACGGCTTCTTCGAGAGGAAGAGCCCCATCGTCGACAGCGCCAACGAGTTCATCGTGTCCCGCGCCATGCGCGCCCAGACGCCGGACATGTGGGTGGGCTCCCACTGGTATTTCGGCGCCTTCAGGGGCAACCCCATCAACGACCGGCTCTATGCCGCCTATGTGGCGCGCACCGGCGACGCATTCCCCGACGGCTTCCTCAGTGAGGGCCACGCCGCGGTGATGGCCTATGCCGCGGCCATGAAGAAGACCGGCGGCGACGCCTCGACGCCGGCCGTCATCGACGCCCTGTCGGGCCTCACCTTCGACAGCGCCACCGGCCCGCGCACCATCCGCGCCGAGGACCACCAGGCGATCAAGCCCGTGGTGCAGTATCGCCTGCGCGGCGCCCAGACGCCGGCGGGCTTCGAGGTGGTGGATTTCCGCGTGGTGCCCGGCGCCGAAGTCATCGAGCCGCCCACCCCCGGCGCGCCGGTGCAGTGGTGAGCTGAGCTGCGGGAGGGGCGCGCCCGCGGCGGCGCGCCCTGCTTCCCCGCCGCATCACAATCCAATGGTGGTCCAGCCAAAAGGTGGTCCTGCGATGTTGAGCGAGGTGTTGCCGACAGCGTTGAACGGGCTCGTCTGGGCGATGTCGGTGTTCCTGGTGGCATCCGGCCTCACTCTGATCTTCGGAATACTGCACATCCTCAATTTCTCCCACGGCGGCTTCGTGATGATCGGCGCCTATCTGGCGTTCACCGTCACGAACCGCGTTCCGGGAACGGCGAGCGTGGCGGCCTTCCTGGGCATCGCCGTCGCCTGCGCGGTCGCGGTGGGCGCCATGGGGCTCGTGGTGGATAGGGTGGTGTTCCGCCGCCTTAAGGGGGTGGACGATTCCTATTCCCTGGTCGCCACCTACGCCCTGCTGCTGCTGTGCGAGGGGGCGGTGAAATCGGGCTGGGGCGGCAACTTCCTCTCCATGAGCCCGCCGGAGGGGCTGGGCGGCGCCCTGTTCGTGGGCGACCTGTTCGTGCCCAGCTACGCCCTGTTCGTGATCGCCGCCGGCGTCGCGGTCTATCTCGCCCTCGATCTCTGGCTCCACCGCACCGCCTCCGGGCGGATCCTCAAATCGGTGGCCCTCGACCCGTGGATGGCGAGTCTGCTCGGCATCAACGTCACCGCCATCTTCACCGTGGCGGTGGTGGCGGGATTCGCCCTCGCCGGGCTTGCCGGCGGGCTGCTGGCGCCCAATCAGAGCCTCTCCCCGGCGCTCGGCGGCACCTACATCATCCAGGCCTTCGGCGTCATCATCGTCGGCGGCATCGGCAATGTGCGCGGGGCCTTCCTGGCGGCCGTTCTGCTCGGCCTCGTCGATGCGTTCGGCACCGTCTATGTGCCTGAATTCCCTGGCATCTTCTTCTTCGTCGCCGTCGCTGTGATCATTCTGTTCCGGCCCCAGGGCCTCCTGAGCGGGATCCGTTGACCATGCCGCACCCACCGCAAAGCCGCCCCTTCGGGGTCCTGACGCCCCTGGCCGCCGGGCTGGTGCTGGCGGCCTTCGCCACCCTGCCCTTCTGGGCCGGGAAGGGCCTCGTCTTTCTGGCCGGCATCGTGCTGGTCCAGATCGTCTTCGCCCTGAGCTTCAACCTCATGTTCGGCCTCACCGGCCTCGTGAGCTTCGGCCAGGCGGCGTTCTTCGCCGCCGGCGCCTATGCCTCGGCGTGGCTGGCGCGCTCGGCGCCGGGCCTGCCCTTCATCCTCTCCATCGCCTTCGGCGCGGCGGTGGGGGCGGCGCTCTCCTTTCTCATCGGCCTCGTGGCGCTGCGCCGGGCGAGCGGCATCTATTTCGCCATCCTCACCCTCGCCCTTGGCCAGCTGATCTATACCGTGATCGGCAAGACCACCGCCCTCGGCCGCGAGGACGGGCTCATCGGCATCGCCCGGCCGGTGCTGGATTTCGGGCTGTTCCGCGTCGATCTCGCCACCGGAGACCGCTATTACTTCCTGCTCGTCGTCGCCGCCGCGATCATCAGCGGCGCCCTGTGGTGGGTGTGGCACGGCAGCCTCGGCCGCATCCTGGCGGCCATCCGCCAGGAGCCGGAGCGGGTGCGCTTCCTCGGCGTCGACGTGCGCCGGCACCGCGAATACGCCTTCCTCATCAGCGGCACCATGACCGCCCTCGCCGGCGCGCTGATGGCGCCGTGGAGCCAGATCATCACGCCCATGATCGCCCACTGGTCCTATTCGGCCCTGCCGATCCTGTTCTGCCTGCTGGGCGGCAGCGCCCGCTTCTGGGGGCCGGCCGTCGGCGCCATCGTCTTCGCCGGGCTGGAGCACGGCACCCGCAACATGACCGGCATGGCCGAGCTGGTGGTGGGCGGCGCGCTGCTGCTGGTGGTGCTGGCGATGCCGGGCGGCATCCTCGGCACCCTCGCCCGCCTCTCCGGCCGGCCGGCGCGGGAGGGCGCGCGATGAGCCTGATCCAAGCCCACGGCCTCACCTTCGCCTATCCGAGCGTGCGCGTCCTCAAGGACGTGGCCATCACGGTGGAGGCCAATGAGAGCCATGTGGTCATCGGCCCCAACGGCGCCGGCAAGACCACTCTGTTCAAGGTGCTGTCCGGCGAGATCTTCCCGCAGGCCGGATCGATCCGCTATGACGGGGAGGACGTGACGCGGCTCGACGCTTGGCAGCGGGTGCACCGGGGCATCGGCCGCACGTTCCAGGTGGCGCGGCTGTTCGGCGAGCAGACGGTGTTAAACAACGTCGTGCTCGCCCTCGAATGCCGCGAGCGCATCAACGGCTCCTCGGCGGGGCGCTGGTGGCGCCTCACCCCTGCGCGGGCGCTGCAGGAGGAGGCCATGGAGCGGCTCGCCTCCTACGGCCTCGACCGCCGCGCCGGCGATGCCGCCGCCACCCTCTCCCACGGCGACAAGAAGCGCCTGGAACTTCTGCTGACGCTGGCGCTCCACCCCAAGCTGATCATGCTGGACGAGCCCACGGCCGGCATGGCGCCGGAGGACCGGCGCGCCGTCGTCGCCCTCATCAACCGCCTGCGGGAGGAAGAGGGCCTGACCCTGCTGCTCACCGAGCACGACATGGAGGTGGTGTTCGGCCTCGCCACCCGCCTCACAGTCCTCAATTACGGCGAGATCATCGCCAGCGGCGATCCTGAGGAGGTGCGGCGGGACGCCCGCGTCCAGGAGATCTATTTCGGCAAGGGCGGCGGCCATGCTTGAGCTTTCCGGCATCAACGCCTTCTACGGCCAGAGCCACGTTCTGCACGACATCTCGCTGCGCCTCGCCGATGGCGCGGGCGTCGCCGTGGTGGGGCTGAACGGCATGGGCAAGTCCACGCTGCTCAAGTCCATCATGGGCGCCGGCCCCACGGTGCGCGGCCCGGTGCGCCTCGACGGGCAGGATCTCGACCGCCTGGCGCCACACCGCCGGGCCCGGCTCGGCCTCGCCTTGGTGCCGGAGGACCGGCGCATCTATCCCCACCTCACGGTGGCGGAGAACCTCGCCCTCGCCGGCCATGCCGGCACGGCGGCACGGCCGCCTTACACGGTGGAGGAGGTGCTGGCCTTCTTCCCCCTGCTGCGGAGGCTGGCAGGGCGCAAGGGCTTCCAGCTCTCCGGCGGCGAGCAGCAGCTCGCGGCGGTGGCGCGGGCGGTGCTGGCGCGGCCGCGCTTCCTGCTGCTGGACGAGCCCACCGAGGGGCTCGCCCCCCTCATCGTGGACGCCATGGGCACGGAGATCCGCGCCCTCCGCGCCCGCGATGGCATGGGCCTCCTGCTGGCCGAGCAGAATGTGGAGTTCGCCCGCGCCTGCACCGAGCATGTGCTGGTGCTGAACGTGGGCAGCATCGCCTTCTCCGGAAGCTGGGCAGCGTTCGACGCCGACCCCGCCATCCGCGACCGCCATCTCTCGCTCTAGGGCCTGTTGAGATTTAGGATTCACGCGCCGAGCGGATCGTGATTCAAGCTCCCAAACGGAGTTTGTCGTGGATCGCTTGAGTTTGACGGACGCCCAGTGGGCGAAGATGCAACCGCATTGCCTGGGCAAGGTGACCGACCCCGGCCGCACGGGCGGGGATGGCCGGCTTTTTCTTGAGGCGGTGTTGTGGATCGCGCGGACGGGCAGCCCCTGGCGGGACCTGCCACCTTCGTTTGGGAAGTGGAACACGGTGTTCAAGCGGTTCCGCGACTGGGTGAAGGCCGATGTTTTCAAACGGATTTTCGACGCCGTGTCGGATGAGCCGGACATGGAGTACGCCATGGTCGACGCCACCATCGTCAGGGTTCATCGCCATGGGCAGGGCGCAAAAGGGGGACTTCGGGCCAGGCCATAGGCAAGTCGAGGGGCGGCCTGACGACCAAGATCCTGGCCCTGACCGACGCGCTCGGAAACCTGGTCCGCTTCGTTCTGCTGCCCGGGCAGCGCTTCGACACGGTCGGCGTCGCGCCGCTGATCCAAGGGATCGAGTTTGGCGGACTTATCGCCGATAAGGCCTTCGACGCCAACTGGATCATCGCCGACCTCGACGAACGCGGGGCCAAAGTCGTCATCTCCCAGCACTCGCGACGAAGCCAGCCGCGCGACATCGATCTGGAAATCTACAAGTGGCGACACCTCGTCGAGAACTTCTTCTGCAAACTCAAGGAGTTCAAACGTATCGCCATGCGCAGCGACAAAACCGATCAGAGCTTCTCCGCTATGATCTACCTCGCCTCAGCCGTTATCACCTCCCGATGAATCTCAACAAGCCCTAGGGCCTGTCGCCGTTTCGTACCAAGCCGCACCAAGGTGCGATCCGCCGCGGCGGGACGTCTCCGCCCGCCCTTTCTTGAACCGTGCCGCAGGAAACATCCCATGGCCACCAGGATCTGGCCCGACCACACGCCCGCCGCGCGGGCCGCGCTCTACCGGGCGGAAGGCCTGTGGCGGGACACGACCCTGGCGGACGCCCTCGCCCTCCACCTGGAGACCGACCCCGGCCGGATCTGCCTGGCGGACGATGGGGGGCGCTATTCCTATGCCGAGATCGCGGACAAGGCCCGCCGCCTCGCCGGCTGGCTGGAGGCGCAGGGGCTGACGCCCGGCGACGTAGTGGCGTTCCAGCTGCCCAACTGGCACGAGACGGCGGCGGTGGCCCTCGCCACCGCCCTGCTCGGCCTCGTCTGCCTGCCCATCGTGCCCATCTACCGGGAGGCGGAGGTGGGCTTCATCCTGGCGGCGTCGGGGGCGCGGGTCCTCCTGGTGCCTGAAACCTTCCGCGGCTTCGATCATGCGGCCATGGCCGAGCGCCTCGCTCCCGGGCTGCCGGCGCTGGCCCGCATCGGCCGGGTGCGGGCCGGCGCGGAGGACGACCCCTTCGCCGCCGCGCCCTATGAGGGGCCCGCCCACGGCACCGCGGCGACGCCGTGGCTGCTGATGTACACCTCCGGCACCACCGGCCATCCCAAGGGCGTGGTCCACACCGCCGCCTCGCTCGACTGCGAGCTCGGCAACGTCACCCGCTGGTGGGGCCTCACCGCCGGGCGGGACGCCACCCTGATGGCCTCGCCCGTCACCCACGTCACCGGCTTCCTCTACGGCCTGATGATGCCCTTCGCCTATGGCATCCCGGCCATCCTCATGGAGCGGTGGGACGCCGCCCGGGCGGTGGCGCTGATCGACGCGGAAGGCGCCACCTTCACCGTCAGTGCCACGCCGTTTCTGCGCGAGCTTCTTGCCGCGGCCGAGGCGGCGGGCAGCCGGCTCGCCTCGCTGCGGGTGTTCGCGTGCGGCGGCGCTCCGGTGCCGCCGGACCTCATCCGCCACGCCTGGGCGCGCTTTCCCGGGCTTCTCGCCTGCCGTGTCTACGGCTCCACCGAGGCGCCCACCGTCTCGCTCGGCGTCGCCTCCCGCGCCGATCCGGACGCGGCGGCGGACACCGACGGGCGGATCGTCGGCCACGAGGTGCGCATCCTCGGCGAGGCCGGCGAAATCCTCCCCGAGGGCGCCGAGGGCGAGATCGCCACCCGCGGGCCGGAGATGTTCGCCGGCTATCTCGACCCGGCGGACGACGCCGCCGCCTTCGACGCCGACGGCTTCTTCCGCACCGGCGACATGGGTCGGATGACGCCCGGCGGCGGCCTCGTCATCACCGGGCGCAAGAAGGACCTGATCATCCGCGGCGGCGAAAATCTCTCGGCCAAGGAGATCGAGGATGCGCTCCATCGTCACCCGGCCATCCGCGAGGCGGCGGTGGTGGCCATGCCCAATGCACGGCTGGGCGAGACCTGCTGCGCCGTGCTGTGCACCGACGGCACGCCCCTCACCGTCGCCGGCATCTCCGCCTTCCTCGCCGGCCAGGGCCTCGCCCGGCAGAAGCATCCCGAACGGCTGGTGATCGTGCCGGACCTGCCCCGCACCGCCGCCGGCAAGGTTCAGAAATACCTGCTTCGGCAGCAGATCGCGGACGGCGCCTGATGAGCCGCCTCACTTTTCTGCCGCAGCGCACTGGCCGCGGGCGCCGCTAGTGTTCCGACTCCAACACTTGCTTCCCGCGTTGGACCTTGTCGAGGATGTCGATGGCCTTGGCGGTCCAGACGAAGGGCTTGGGGTGTTCGTTGTGCTCTGCGGGGTAGCTGAGGATGGCGACCTCGAGGTCGATGACGCTCTTGAAGACGCCACGCCGGATGCGCTTTCTGGTGATCTCGGCGAAGAAGCGCTCGACGAGGTTGAGCCAGGACGACGAGGTCGGCGTGAAATGCATGTGGAAGCGCGGATGCTCCGCCAGCCACGCCTTCACCTTCGGATGCTTGTGCGTGGCATAGTTGTCGACCACCAGGTGCAGGTCGAGGTCAGCAGGCGTGCACTGGTCGATGACGCCGAGGAAGCGGATGAACTCCTGGTGCTGGTGCCGCTTGGCGCAACGGCCGATGACAGTACCCGCCTTCACGTCCAGGGCGGCGAACAGCGTCGTGGTGCCGTGTCGCTTGTAATCATGCGTCAGAGTGCCCGCCCGGCCCTTCTTCAGCGGCAGCCCCGGCTGGGTGCGGTCGAGCGCCTGAATCTGGCTCTTCTCATCGACCGACAGCACCAGCGCCCGGTCTGGCGGGTCGAGGTAGAGCCCGACGATATCGACCAGCTTCTCCGTGAAGGCGGGATCGTTCGACAGCTTGAAGCTGCGCACCAGGTGCGGCTTCAGCCCGTGCGCCTGCCAGATCCTCTGCACCGAACTGACAGCGATGCCGACCGCCTTGGCCATCGCCCGCGCCGACCAGTGAGTTGCCGCGGGCGGCTTCTGCGTGGTCGTCTTGGTCACCACCTGTTGGATTACCGACGCCGCGAGCGGCGCCTTGCCCGGCGGACGGGTCTTGTCGCGCAGCAGGCCCTCGACACCCTCGGTCGCAAAGCGCTCCTGCCAGCGCCACACCGTCGGCTTCGACCGGCCGGTGCGCAGCATGATCCCCATTGTGCCGACGCCGTCCGCGCTCAGCAGCACGATCCGCACCCGCCACACATGCTTCTGCGGCGTGTTGCGATCCGCCGCCACACCCTCAAGCCGAGCCCGATCCTCGGGCGAAAGCTGAAAGGCAATCCCAGTCCGCATCGGACCCGAATCGCACATCGTCTCCCTTTAGGGAATCCTCTGTATCGGCCGGAACACTAGCGGCTGATAATCTATCATCCTAGCAGTCTGTCGGATTCACTTTGCCTTTCTGATTTGTCAAACTGCGGTTATGGCGACCTTCGTATCCTACAATCGCGACCAGGCATTCCTGTTGCCTCCGGACCTCAAGGCGTGGCTGCCCGA
>NZ_QKYU01000039.1 GCF_003253705.1 Humitalea rosea | reverse complement strand
CCTCGACCAGCAGGGCGGCGCCTTTGTGGTCGTTCATCTGCCCTTCGGACAGCAGCATGATGATGGGCCGTCCCTGGCCATCACAGACGGCGTGGAGCTTGGAGCTCAGCCCGCCCTTGGTACGTCCGATACGGCGGGGAACAGCCCCTTTTTGAGCAGGCTTGCGGCGGTGCGGTGGGCCTTGAGGTGCGTGCGGTCGATCATCAGCCGGTCCGCCTGGCCCGCGAGCCCTGCGAAGATGCGGTCGAAGACGCCCAGGCGGCTCCATCGGATGAAGCGGTTGTACAGGGTCTTGTGCGGGCCGTAGGCGGGTGGCGCGTCGCGCCAGCGCAGACCGTTGCGGATGACAAAGACGATGCCGCTGACGACACGACGGTCATCCACCCTGGGGCGCCGTGCGAGAGCGGGAAGAAGGGCGCGATCCGCGCCATTTGAGCGGGTGAGAGCAGGACAACATCAGCCATGGCGGCACCTCCGCCAGGAGATGAATCATGCCCGTCCGCGTCGGGGCAAGAGATTAATGGGTCCTGAGCCTGGAGCGGTTTCCGTTCGCTTGCGCTCACGTCAACCGCTTTGGCTTGTTGTTTTTGGCGCATTTTCTGAGTTGTCGGGTGACTCTGCCCGAGTTGAAAATGCTCCAAGCCCGCCTGATCAGGCGGCGGCGGGCAGGATCCGGGACTGCTCGCAGAACGCCATATACAGCCGTCGCGCCTCGGCCGCGACGGGCCCGGCGTTGAGGTTGCGCGCGCCATAGCGGGTGCAGGCCTGCACCTTGCCGTAATTGCCAGTCGAGAAGATCTCGTCGGCGTCATCCAGCCGCTCGGGCGCCAGCTTTTCTTCCCGCACCTCGATCCCGGCGCCGCGCAGCAGGCCGATCACGCGCTGGCGGGTGATGCCGTTCAGGAAGGCGCCATTCACCGAGGGCGTATAGACCACCCCATCCTTGACCAGCATCAGATTGGCCGAGGCGAATTCCGCGATATTGCCCTCGATATCCAGCACCACGGCATTGTCGTAGCCGCGCTCGAAGGCCCAGGTCGCGGCGCGGCCGCTGTTCGGATAGAGGCAGGAGGCCTTGGCATCGGTCGGCGCCATATCGGGCGCGGGCCGCCGGAACGGGGCCAGGACGGCGGAAAACCCGGCATTTCCGGGCATCGGGGCGTCGTAGATCGCCAAGGTGAAGGTCGTGCTGTCCGGATCGGGCCGGACCGGGACCATGCCGCGACGGGCGAAGAACATCGGGCGGATATAGAGCACCGCCTCCGGCCCCATGCGCCGCACGCCTTCGCGGCACAGCGCCTCGATCTCCTCGGCCGCCAGGGTCGCGCGCATCTGCATCGCGGCGGCCGAACGCACCACGCGGGCGCAATGCAGATCGAGGTCGGGGACCATGCCCTTGATGGAACGGGCGCCGTCGAAGACGGTCGAACCCAGCCAGAAAGCGTGGTCCATCGGGCCGGTCAGCTTCTGTTCCTCAGTGGTCCAGACGCCGTCGTTCCAGAATACCCCGGCCATGTGTCGCCCCTGTTTATTGACAGTCGCAAGACTTGGCAGATTTGGCCGCACTCGAACAGTGCGCCCCCCTGGATCAGCGCGGCGTGGCTGGCGTGCGGACCGGCGGCCCAGGCGACCCGCCAGCCGAAGACCCTCCCGCCCAATCCTCGCGCGGCGGGGCCGGCGCCGGGCGCTGCGGCCCATCAGCGGCGGCGAAAGGCAGCCCGCGCAGCACATCCTGCCGCGTCAGCCCCACGTCGCGCAGCAGGCGGTCGTCCATGTCGGCCAGATGGCGGCGGTCCAGCAGCCATCGCCAGGCACGGGCACAGGCAGTCTCGTGCCTGGGGCCGCGTGATCGGGAATAGGGGGGCATGATCCGGGCCATCCTGCTGTTGGGCCGGGGCTGTCCCATGTCGCGCGCCGCCGATGCTACGGCCGTGGCCGAAGCGCGCGGCCGTCCGGGATGGTAGGATTGCCCTCCAACCGTGAGGAACCGCCCCGGTGCTGAGCACGTCCGCCTTCGCCGAGACCGCAGCGCTGATCGGCGATCCAGCCCGTGCCAGCATGCTGACCGCGTTGATGGATGGCCGTGCCCTGACGGCGGCCGAGCTGGCCCGCACGGCCGGCATCACGCCGCAGACCGCCAGCGGCCATCTGGCGCGGCTGACCACGGCCGGGCTGCTGGCGATGGAGCGCCAGGGGCGGCACCGCTACCACCGCCTGGCCACCCCCGCCGTCGCGCAGATGCTGGAGAGCATCATGTCGGTCTCGGCCGAGCTGGCCACGCCCTCGCGCAAGCTTGCCGTGGTCGGGCCGCGCGACCGCGCGATGCGCCTGGCCCGCACCTGCTACGACCATCTGGCCGGGCGGATCGCGGTGGCCATGGCCGATCGGATGGTGGCGCGCGGGCAGATCGACCTGCGGCCCGATGGCGCCGCCCTGACCGAGGCCGGGCTCGGCTTCCTGCGGGGCCTGGGGGTGGAGGTGGAGCAGCGCAGCAGCGGGCGGGTGTTCTGCCGCCCGTGCCTGGATTGGAGCGAACGGCGCCCGCATATCGCCGGCGCCGTGGGGGCGGCGCTGTGCCGGGGCTGCTTCAGCCATGGCTGGCTGCGCCGCATCGACGGCACGCGGGCGGTGGCGGTGACACCGGCGGGGCGGCTCGCGCTGGAACAGGCCTTCGACATGCGCCTCGATCCCTGACCGCGCCGCGTTGACCGGGCGGGGGGTGCTGCCTAGGGTCCGCCCGGAAAACGAGGGCGCTGATGGCGGTCGAAAGGTCTGGACTGCCGCCCGGCTATGCCGCTGGGGCGCCGCTGCCCTGGTGGGGCAAGGTTGGGGTGAAGCTTGCTCTGGCGGCGCTGCGGCTGCCGCGGGACGGGCTGCGCCGCATCGGCATCGGCCGCCATAGTTTTATTGCTGACGACCCCTCCCGCCTGCTGGACGAGCCGGCGGGCCATGTTGCGCGCTACCGGGCATTGACCGGGCGGGTGCCCGTTTCGGTGCTGGAGCTTGGGCCGGGGCGGATGGTGGCGCGGGCGCCGGCCTATGCCGCCCTGGGCTGCCGCGAGGTCTGGTTCGCCGATGTCGAGGATGACGCGCCACAGGATGTCGCCGCCTATGCGCGGGTCGCGGCCCTTGCCGCCGGGCGTGGCTGGGCGGCGCCGGACCTCTCCGCCGCCAAGGATCGCGCCGCCGCCCTCGCCGCCTGCGGCGCCCGGCTGCTGATCGGGCCGGAGGCGCTGGCCGCGATCCCGGCGGGGTCGGTCGATCTGATCATCTCCGATGTCGCGCTGGAGCATGTGCGCCGGGCCGCGCTGCCGGGGCTACTGGCCGAGTTGCGGCGAATTTCGGCGCCGGGCGCGCTCGGCCGGCATGCGGTGGATTTCCACGACCACGTTGGCGCCGGGCTGAACACCCTGCGGTTTTCCCCGCAATTCTGGGAGGGCGAGTGGGTCGGGCGCAGCGGGCTTTACGTGAACCGGCTGGGGCTCGGCGCCCTGCTTGGCGCCTTTGCCCGCGCCGGGTTTCCGGTGACCTCGGTGACCGAGGCGCTGGCCTGGCCGGCCCCGCCGCCCGGGGCCGCGCATATCCATCCCGAATTGCGCGACACGCCGGCCGGCGACCTGATCGCCTTCGCCCGCATCGAGACGAGGCTTCCCGCATGACAACGCTGCCGCTGACCGAAGCCCATGCCCTGGTTGCCGCCGCCCTGCGCGCCGCCGGGGCCGCGCCCGCCATGGCCGAGGCCACCGCCGATGCGCTGGTGGCGGCCGAGGCGATGGGGCAGGGCGGGCACGGCCTGTCCCGCGTCGCCATGTATTGCGCCTTCCTGCGCAACGGCCGCGCGGATGGCGCGGCGGCGCCCACCATCATCGCCGAACGCGGTGGCGCGGCGCTGATCTCGGCACGCCACGGGCTCGCCTATCCCGCGCTGCTGCTGGCCGAAGCCGAGGTGTTTCGCCGCGCGACCGAATACGGCATCGCCTGCGTCGGCATCACCGACAGCCAGCACAGCGGCGCCATGGGCCTGCCCGTCGCGCGCCTCGCGGAGCGCGGGCTGGTCGCGCTGGCCTTCACCAACTCGCCCTCGGCCATGCCGGTGCCGGGGGGGCGGCGGCCGCTGCTCGGCACCAACCCGGTCGCCGCAGCCTTCCCGCGCCGGGATGGGCCGCCGCTGGTGGTCGATCTGGCCCTGTCCGCCGTCGCGCGGGGGCGGGTGATGAAGGCGGCGCAGGAGGGGACGGCCATCCCCGAGGGCTGGGCGCTGGATGCCGAGGGCGCCCCCACCACCGATGCCAAGGCCGCCCTTGGTGGCGCGATGCTGGCGATGGGGGGCGAGAAGGGGGCGGCGCTGGCGCTGGTGGTGGAGTTGCTGTGCGTGGCCCTGACCGGCGCCGCCTTCGGCTTCGAGGCGGACAGCTTCTTCAAGGACGAGGGCAATCGCCCGCGCCTCGGGCACTTCCTGCTGGCGGTGGACCCGGGGGCGCTGGCCGGGACCGCGGTCTACCTCGACCGGATCGAGGCGCTGGCCGAGGCGGCGCTCGCCGATCCGGGCGTGCGGCTGCCGGGGGACCGGCGGCGCGGGCTGGCGGCGCGGGCCGGCGCGGCAGGGCTGACCGTGGCGCCCGCCGCTTTGGCCGCGCTGCGTGGGCTGGCGGGCTGAGGGTCAGTCGCCGATCCGCTCATGCACATCGGCCTGCCCGCGCTTCCAATAGCCGGAGGCCTTGAGCCATTGCGCCGGGTGCTGCCGTTCCTCGATGAGGTGGCTGCGTAGCGCCCGGGCGACGGTCGCCTCGGCCGCGATCCAGACGAAGCCATCGCCGGGCGGCAGCGGATGGGCGGCCAGCGCGGCGATGAGCAAGGCGGCATCGTCGCCCGAGGCGCTGTCGCGGGTGGCCCAGAGCGGGGTCCAGTCCGCCTTGGCCGCAAAAACCTGCCGTTCGCCCGCATCCGCGATGACGACGGCGGTTGTCACCGGCACGCCGGGGCGCAGCTCCTCCACCCGGCGGCCGATCGCGGGCAGGGCGGTTTCGTCCCCGATCAGCAGATACCAGTCGAAATCATCCGGCACGATCATCGAGCCGCGTGGCCCGCCGATCTCCAGCCGCTGGCCGATCTCTGCGGCCATCGCCCATTGCATCGCCGGCCCCGCCTCATGCAGGGCGAAATCGACCACCAGCGTGCCGCCTGCCGGGTCGAAGGCCCGCGGGGTGAAATCCCGCATCGGCGGCTTCTCCGCGCCGGCCGGGAAGAACAGCTTGATGTGATCGTCGGGCGAAGCGCTGGTGAAATCGCCAAGCTCGGGCGAGACGAAGCCGATCCGCAGCATGCGGGGGGTCAGCCGCTCGACCGAGGCGACGGTGAGCCAGCGCCGGCGCGTCTCGCGCCGGACGCGGGTGATGGCATGGGGGCTCACAGGCGTTCGATCTTGCGGGCGGCCTCGTCGATCAACTCGGCGACGTCGAGCGTCATCTGCTTGTCCCGGCCCTCGCCCAGCTGCTGTTGCAGCACCGTCTTCAGGTTCTGCATCGCGCGCCATACCGGGCCGGTCTCGATCCGGCTGCTTTCGGCACCGAGGGCGACCAGGCGGGCCATGGCGGCCTCGGCCTCCACGCGGCGTTCCTCAAGCTGCGCGCGGCCGGCGGCCGTCAGGGCATAGAGGCGCTTGGGGCCTTCCGACTGGGTCTCCTCGATCTGGCTGAGGTCCTCCAGCATGGTCAGGGTCGGATAGACCACGCCGGGGCTGGGGGCATAGGCGCCGCCGGTGCGTTCCTCGATTTCACGAATGAAATCATAGCCGTGCCGGGGCTGGGCCTCCAGCAGCAGCAGCAGGACGAGGCGCAGTTCGCCGGCATCGAACATGCGGCGGCGGCCGCCGCGATGGCGTCCCTCGCCGTGGCCGAAGCCGCCCATGCCGCCGCCGGGCGGGCCGTGGCGGCCGCCGCGGCCGCTGCAATGGCGATGATCGAAGTGATGGTCTGATGTATGTCTCATGCACACTAAGATATATCTCAGACAAGTCGAGTCAAGTGCCATCTGGGCACGCAACGGCATTTCGGTTGACTCATTTTCGGGCGCGCTTCATACGCGGCCCTCCACGGGACCGCCCAGGCCCCTTCCGTCGCCTCATATCGGGGGGACGCCGCCGCTCCGCGAAGGCTCGCGCAGCGGCGCGATATCGTTTGGGCGGCTTCGTACCACGGCTTAGGGAAACCTGCCCCCGATGTTCGAGACCCTCTCGAACCGACTGAACGGCGTCTTCGACCGCCTGCGCCGACGTGGCGCATTGCGTGAGGAAGACGTGGCCGAAGCCCTGCGCGAGGTTCGCGTGGCGCTGCTGGAGGCCGATGTCGCGCTCTCGGTGGTCAAGGACCTCACGACCAAGGTGCGGGAACGCGCGGTCGGGCAGGAGGTGCTGCGCTCGGTCTCCCCCGCGCAGCAGGTCATCAAGATCGTCAACGACGTGCTGGTCGAGGCGCTCGGCGGTGGCGAGGGCGATACCGGCATCCGCGGCATCGACCTCAACGCGCCCTCCCCGGTCGCGATCCTGATGGTCGGGCTCCAGGGCTCGGGCAAGACCACCACCACCGGCAAGATCGCCCTCCGCCTGCGCGACAAGCAGCGCAAGAAGGTGCTGGTCGCGAGCCTGGACACCCAGCGCCCCGCCGCCCAGCGCCAGCTTGCCGTGCTGGCCGAGCAGGCGGGCGTGGTCTCGCTGGCGATCGTGCCGGGCGAGGGCCCGCTGGCCATCGCCGCCCGCGCGATGGACGAGGCCCGGCGCGGCTACTTCGACGTCGTCATCCTCGACACCGCCGGCCGCCTCTCGATCGACGAGGAGTTGATGGCCGAGGTCGCGGCGGTAAAATTCGCGACCAATCCGCATGAGACATTGCTGGTCGTGGATGCCATGACCGGCCAGGACGCGGTGCAGACCGCGCGCGCCTTCAACGAGCGCCTCGCCGTCACGGGCATCGTCATGACCCGCGTGGACGGCGATGCGCGCGGCGGTGCGGCGCTGTCGATGCGTGCCGTCACCGGCGCGCCGATCAAGCTGCTGGGCGCCGGCGAGAAGCTGGACGCGCTGGAGGAATTCCACCCCGACCGCATCGCCTCCCGCATCCTCGGCATGGGCGACATCGTCTCCCTCGTCGAGAAAGCGGCCGAGACCATCGACCAGGCCGAGGCCGAGAAGATGGCGGCCCGGATGCAGAAGGGCCTGTTCACGCTGGAAGACTACGCGAACCAGCTGAAGCAGATCGGCAAGATGGGCAGCCTGTCGGGCATCCTCGGGATGCTGCCCGGTGTCGGCAAGATCAAGGCGCAGCTTGAGGGCGCCAACCTCGACACCACCATCCTGAAGCGTCAGGCCGCCATCATCGGCAGCATGACGAAGAAGGAACGCCGCACGCCCGACATCATCAAGGCGTCGCGCAAGAAACGTATCGCTGCCGGCTCCGGCTCCTCCGTGCAGGAGGTCAACCGCATGCTGAAGCAGTTCGACGAAATGTCCGCGATGATGAAGCGGATGAGCAAGCTTGGCCAAAAGGGCATGATGCGCGGCGGATTGGCTGCCCTCATGCCCGGCCTTGGTAACAAACGACCGTTCTGATCACAGGAGACTGACTGACCATGGGCATCAAGATTCGCCTCGCCCGCGCCGGCGCCAAGAAGCGTCCGTATTATCACATCGTTGTGGCCGACAGCCGCAGCCCGCGCGATGGCCGCTTCATCGAGAAGATCGGTTCCTACGATCCGATGCTGCCCTCCGACCACGCCGACCGCATCCGTCTGCGCGCCGAGCGCGTGACGCATTGGCTGAGCGTCGGTGCGCTGGCCACCGACCGCGTCGCGAAGTTCCTGGGCAAGGCCGGCCTCGCGCCGATGCCGGTGTTTCCGGAGCAGCCGATCCAGTCGCTGCCGAAGAAGAAGGCGCAGGAACGCGCCGCCAAGGCCGCGGCCTGATCCGCTAGATCATGCCCGACCCCCGTATCCTGGTAGGTGAGATCGGCCGGCCCCATGGCGTGCGGGGGCTGGTGAAGATCCACGCCTTCACGACCGAGCCTTCCGACATCGCCTCCTACGGGCCGCTGACGGATGCGGAGGGCGTTCGCACCTTCGCGCTCGGCTGGCTTGGCGGCGGGGTGGCGCGGATCGAGGGTGTCGCGGATCGCGATGCCGCCGCCCGGCTGACCGGCACGCGGCTCTACGTCGCGCGTGAAAGGCTGCCGCCGGTCGAGGAGGAGGAATTCTACCTCGCCGATCTGGTGGGGCTGGATGCCGCAACCGTCGAAGGCGAGCCGCAAGGCCGCGTCGTCGCGGTCGAGGATTTCGGCGCTGGTCCCTTCCTCACCCTGCGCGATGCGGAGGGCCGGGAAACCCTGCTGCCCTTCACCCGCACGGTGGTGCCGGTGGTGGATGTCGCGGGCGGAAAGATCCAGGTGGCGCTGCCCGATGAGGTGATCGTGCAGCCCGAGCCCGGCGAGAACGGCCTGTCGGAGGAGCCGGCGACGGCGATCGCCGGCGCGAGCCCGCTGCCGCGCCGTTCGCAGCACCGCCGCAATGGCGGCCAACGCGATGCGGCGGATTGATCCGATGTGGCGCGCGACCCTGCTGACGCTGTTTCCGGCGATGTTCCCGGGCTCCCTTGGCCAGTCTCTGGCCGGGCGGGCTTTGGCGAATGGCGTCTGGTCCTGCGAGACGCTGGATCTGCGCGACTTCGGCCTCGGCCGGCATCGCCAGGTGGATGACACGCCGTTCGGCGGGGGCGCCGGCATGGTGATGCGCCCGGATGTGGTGGATGCCGCCTGCGAGGCCGCCGCGCCCGGTGGTCGTCCCCTCATCTTCCTCACGCCCCGTGGCAAACCGCTGACCCAGGCGCTGGTGCGCGATCTGGCGGCGGGGCCGGGGGCGGTGCTGCTGTGTGGGCGGTATGAAGGCGTGGACCAGCGGGTGATCGAGGCGCGGGAGATGATCGAGGTTTCGGTCGGCGACTACGTGCTTTCGGGGGGTGAGCCCGCGGCACTGGTCCTGCTCGATGCCTGCGTGCGGCTGCTGCCGGGCGTGATGGGCGCTGTGGAAAGCGGGGAGGAGGAATCCTTCTCGGCCGGGCTGCTCGAATATCCGCATTACACGCGGCCCGCGGAATGGGAGGGGCGCGACGTGCCGCCCGTTCTGCTCTCGGGCCACCATGCCGAGGTCGCCGCCTGGCGCCTCGAAGAAAGTCGGCGGGCCACGCGCGAGCGTCGGCCTGACCTGTGGAATCGGTGTGCGTCGCACGGTGGGGCGCTTGCCGCCGCCGCCGGCACGCACTAGGGAACAATTTCGGAAGGATTTTTGTGTCATGAACCTGTTGCAGCAATTCGAGGCGGAGCAGATGGCTCGCCTCTCCGCCACTCGCGCCACGCCGGAATTCGGCCCGGGCGATACCATCAAGGTGATGGTGAAGGTGGTCGAGGGCGAGCGCATCCGCACCCAGGCCTATGAAGGCGTGGTGATCGCCCGTTCCAACAAGGGCGTGAACAGCAACTTCACCGTCCGCAAGCTGTCCTATGGCGAGGGCGTGGAGCGCGTTTTCCCGCTGTACAGCCCGAACGTGACCGAGATCGTCGTGCTGCGCCGCGGCCGGGTGCGTCGCGCCAAGCTGTATTATCTGCGTGGCCGCACCGGCAAGTCGGCGCGTATCGCCGAGAAGGTCGTGGCCCGTCCGGCCAAGACCACGGCCGTGGCCGGGGCCTGAGCCAAACCGGCCGGACGGGAAACCGCCCGGCCGTTTTTCTATACGGGCCGCGCCCCCTTCCGCCGCGACGGCCCCACTCAAGACGGGGATCGCCATGGCCAACGCGCCGCGCACGCTGTTCGATAAAATTTGGGCTGCCCATGTGGTGGAGACGCTGCCCGATGGCACCGTGCTTCTCTACATCGACCGCCACCTCATCCATGAGGTGACGAGCCCACAGGCATTCGAAGGGCTTCGCGCGGCCGGCCGCAGGCTCAGGCGCCCCGATGCGACCATCGGCGTGGTGGACCACAACGTCCCCACCTCCGCCGATCGCCTGACCGCGGTGAACGAGCCGGAGAGCGCGCTGCAGATCGCGACGCTGGAGCGCAACGTCGCCGAATTCGACGTGCCCTACATCCCGCTGGCCGATGCGCGCCAGGGCATCGTGCATGTGATCGGGCCCGAGCTTGGCCTGTCGCTGCCCGGCGTCACCCTGGTCTGCGGCGACAGCCACACCAGCACGCATGGCGCCCTCGGCGCGCTCGCCTTCGGCATCGGCACCAGCGAGGTCGAGCACGTCATGGCGACCCAGACGCTGCTGCAGAAGCCCGCGAAGAACATGCGCGTCACCGTCGAGGGCACGCTGCCCGTCGGCTGCGGCGCCAAGGATATCGTGCTCGCGATCATCGGCCAGATCGGCACCGCCGGCGGCACCGGCCATGTCATCGAATTCGCCGGTTCCGCGATCCGCGCGCTGGACATGGCCGGGCGCATGACCGTCTGCAACATGAGCATCGAGGCCGGCGCCCGCGCCGGCATGATCGCCCCGGACGAAACCACCTTCGCCTATGTCACCGGGCGACAATTCGCGCCGAAGGGCGAGGCGCTGGAACAGGCGATCGCCTGGTGGAAGACGCTGCCCTCCGATGCGGATGCGGTGTTCGACAAGGACGTGACGATCGACGCCGCGACGATCGCGCCCATGGTGACCTGGGGCACCAACCCCGAGGCGGTGGTGCCGATCACCGGCACCGTGCCCGACCCCGCCGACGAGCCCGATCCGGAACGCCGCGCGCAGTTGCAGCGCATGGTCGATTACATGGCGCTGACGCCGGGCCAGAAGCTGGCGGGCACGCCGGTCGATGTGGTCTTCATCGGCTCCTGCACCAATTCGCGCATCGAGGACATCCGTGCCGCCGCCGCCATCGCCCGCGGCCGCCACGTGGCCCCGGGCGTGCGCGCGCTGGTGGTGCCGGGCTCCGGCCTCGTGAAGAAGCAGGCGGAGGAGGAGGGGCTGGACCGCATCCTGCTCGATGCCGGTTTCGAGTGGCGGGAGGCGGGGTGCTCCATGTGCCTCGGCATGAACCCGGACAAGCTGACGCCGGGCCAGCGCTGCGCCAGCACCTCCAACCGCAATTTCGAGGGCCGCCAGGGCCCCGGCGGGCGCACCCATCTCGTCTCGCCCGCCATGGCGGCGGCGGCGGCGGTGACCGGCAGACTGACCGATGTTCGGGAGTTGGCGGCATGAAGGCCTTCACCACGCTGACCGGCATCGCCGCCCCGCTGCCGCTGTCCAATGTCGATACCGACAAGATCATCCCCGCGCGCCACCTCAAGACCATCGAGCGCACCGGCCTCGGCAAGCATCTGTTCGATACGCTGCGCTACAACGCCGATGGCTCGGAGAACCCCGAGTTCGTGCTGAACCGCGAACCCTATCGCCACGCCGAGGTGCTGATCGCCTACGAGAATTTCGGCTGCGGCTCATCGCGCGAACATGCGCCCTGGGCGCTGCTGGATTTCGGCATCCGCTGCGTCATCGCGCCGGATTTCGCCGATATCTTCCATGGCAATTCCTTCAAGAACGGCATCCTGCCGATCAAGCTGCCGCGCGAGATCTGTGAACAGCTGATGGATGATGCGCGTCTCGGCGCGAATGCCCGCGTCACCATCGACCTTGAGCGCCAGGTGGTGGTGCGCCCGAACGGCGAGGAAATCCCCTTCGAGGTCGATCCCCTGCGCCGCCACATGCTGCTCGAAGGTCTCGATGAGATCGACCAGACCATGGCGCATACGGCCGCGATCGGGACCTACGAAGCCATGCAGGCAAGCGACAAACCCTGGCTCGCCGGACCCGGCACCACCGCATTGATGGATACCGCTCGATGAGCAGCAACAAGCGACTGTTGGTTCTTGCCGGCGACGGCATCGGCCCCGAGGTCATGCGCGAAGTCCGCCGCATCATCGACTGGATGGACCGCCGCCGCAGCGTGACCTTCTCGATCGACGAGGGCCTCGTCGGCGGCGCCGCGATCGATGCGACCGGCCACCCCTGCCCGGACGAGACGGTCGCGCAGGCGATGGCCTGCGATGCGGTGCTCTTCGGCAGCGTCGGCGGCCCGAAGTGGGACAGCCTGCCCTTCGACAAGCGCCCGGAGCTCGGCATCCTGCGCCTGCGCCAGGATCTCGGCCTGTTCGCGAACCTGCGCCCGGCGAAGGTGCTGGAGCCGTTGGTCGATGCCTCCAGCCTCAAGCCCGAGCTGGTCCGCGGCCTCGACATCATGATCGTGCGCGAGAGCACCGGCGGCATCTATTTCGGTGAGCCGCGCGGGATCGAGACGCTGGCCGACGGCACCCGCCGCGGCGTCGATACCGAAGTCTATACCGAGCACGAGATCGCCCGCGTCGCCCGCGTCGCCTTCGACCTGGCGCGCCGGCGCAGCGGGCGGCTGACGAGCGTGGACAAGGCGAATGTCATGCAGTCCGGCCGGCTGTGGCGCGCCGTGGTCGGCGAGGTCGGCCAGGCCGAATACCCCGACGTCGAGCTGAGCCACATGTACGCCGACAATTGCGCGATGCAGCTGGCCAGCCGGCCGAAGCAATTCGACGTGATCCTCGGCAGCAACCTGTTCGGCGATGTGCTGTCGGATCTGGCAGCGGCGCTGACCGGCTCGCTCGGCATGCTGCCCTCCGCGACCCTTGGGGCCACCGATGCGGATGGCCGTAGGCGTGCGCTGTATGAGCCCATCCACGGCTCGGCGCCCGACATCGCGGGCAAGGGCGTCGCGAATCCCTGCGCGCAGATGCTGAGCTTCGCGATGCTGCTGCGCCTGTCCTTCGGCATGGAGGAAGATGCCCGGCTGATCGAGACGGCGGTGGAGCACGTGCTCGCCGGCGGCTTGCGGACGGCCGACATCATGCAGGCGGGCCGCGCCCGCGTCGGCACCACGGTCATGGGCGAGGCGGTGATGCGGGAGCTGGACAAGCTCTCGGCCTGAAATCGCGGAAGCGGTGCGGCTGGGGGTTGCTTGCCCCCCGCCTCTCCGCTATTCGCTCCCCCAGGCGGCGCCCGTAGCTCAACTGGATAGAGCGCTAGACTACGGATCTGGAGGTTGGGAGTTCGAACCTTCCCGGGCGCGCCACTTTTTCTTCTTCACCCTGCTTCGTCGTCTGGTCCCGGGCTATCGGGTTCCAGGCCCAGGCGGCGCAGCCGCCGCCGCAGGGCGTAGAGCTGATCCAGCAGTGAGAGCACGACCGGCAGGGCGTCCTCATTCACCGCCATCGCCTCCCGCAGATCCAGGATGAGCGCCACGCGCTCGACGTCGATATCCTGGAAGACCAGATCGCCATCCGCAGCCTCCGGCCGGACATAGCCTTCGGCGATCCAGCGTTGCAGATCCTCGGCGTGCAGCGCCGTGAAGCGGGCGCAGAGAAGCTCCAGGGTCATCATTCCATCGCCTCCATCCCTGCCCGTGGATCGCCGGGCGATTCGGGCGCCCAGCCCCGCAGAAATTCTTCCAGCGCGGTATCCGGCGTGCCGATCACCACACGCAGGGTCAGGAACAGATCCCCTGCCGCCCGCTTGCCATGCGCGGCGACGCCTTTGCCGCGCAGCCTGATCTGCCGCCCGGTGTCGCTATGCGGCGGCAGCGTCACCCGCAGCGGGCCGGAGGGTGTCGGCACCGGCACCGGCCCGCCCAGCACCGCTTCCTTGAGCGACACGGGCAGCTCCATCCGAAGGTCGCTGCCCTCACGCCGATAGAGCGGGTGTTCGGCGACCGCGACCTCGATCATGGCATCGCCTGCGGGGCCGCCGTTGCGGCCCGGCATGCCCTGGCCACGAAGCCGCAGCACCTGGCCGGTTTCGACGCCGGGGGGGATCTTCACGCTCAACTCCCGCCCATCGGGCAGGTTCAGCCGCTCGGTCGAGCCTTGGACAGCCGAGAGGAAGGGCACCGTCAGGCGATAGCTGTTGTCTTCTCCCCGGCGGGGAGCCGATTCGGCGGCGCGGCGCGCGGCGAAGAGATCGGCGAAGATGTCGTCAAACGCGTCTGCCTCCGGGCGGCGACCGTAGCGTTCGCCCGGGGCTGCCTCGGCATGGCGGCGATAGCCGCCGCCGGCGGGGCGCTGCTCCTGCCCGTCGGCATCGATCTCACCCCGGTCGAAGCGCGCGCGGCGCTCCGGGTCGGACAGCAGGTCGTTGGCCATGGAGGCGGCCTTGAACCGCGCCTCCGCCTCGGGCTTGCCGGGGTTGAGATCGGGGTGGTTCTGCCGGGCGAGCTTGCGGTAGGCCTTCTTGATGGCCTCCGGCGTCGCATCGCGGGCAACGCCCAGGATTTTATAGGGATCTTCGGCCACGCCTGTTCCCTCAGAAGAAGCGGCAGCACCGCGCCGGAACGTCCCGGTGATGTTGCGCCGCGGCGGCCTTTCGGTCCAGCCTAGGCCTTGTGAGCGACGGGTGGCCGGCATTCGTCGGGCGAGGAGAAAGCTTCACACCGATTCGTGATGGCCACATGACTTGAATGGACAACCTGTGTCTGTGTTTATAAAAACATCCCATGTATTAGATGTGAGCGCGTTGCATTCGTTACCGTAACACCAGAAAATTGGGTCGTTCGTGGAGGATACGGCATGCGCCGTGATACGGCGGATGCGCGGGTACGCGCGTATCGGGAGTTGTTGGCAACGATCACCCCTGCGCAAGCAGGTGAGATGTATGAACTACTGACAACCGATCTGTATACGGCTGCGCTGAAGCCTGGAGATACCGCGCTGGATGGCGGTGCCAATGTCGGGCGCCACGCCATTCCCATGGCGCAGGCCGTGGGGCCGGCCGGGCGTGTGCATGCCTTCGAACCTTCGCCCGCTGTGCTGCATATCCTCAAAAATCGCCTGGAGCAGGCTGAGGTGGCCGCGCGCGTGACGGTGCATGAAGTGGCCCTTGGCGCGGTCGACGGCACGGCGATGTTCAGCGTGTTCCATGGCGCCACCGGCATGAGCGGCCTGCAGCGGCGCGATATGGACGAGGCGTTGAAGGCCAAGGTCGAGATAGAGGACATCACCGTACCGATACGGCCGCTCGACCATATCTTTCCCGACACCACGGCGGTCCGCTTCATCAAGCTCGACCTCGAGGGTGGCGAATACCACGCGATGCTGGGCGGCCGCGCCCTGATCCGGCGGCAGCGGCCCTTGATGGTGTTCGAGAACGGGCGAGGCCACAGCGCCAAGGACTACAACTACACGCAGGAGGAGTTCTTTGATCTCTTCCGCGCGCTCGGCTACGACCTGTTCGATGCGTTGGGGTTTCCCTTTACGCCCGGGCAATGGTCGATGGGCAGCGTGCCCTGGCAATACATCGCCATCCCCGAGGAAGCCGCGGCGGAACGCGCCGAGGTCTTTGGTGTCATCGCGGCGCGTCTGCGCGCCAATGGGCTGCGTGCGACGGATGAGTGACGAGGGGCGCTTGGCGCCTGTTCCTTCATCCGGGGAGGACTGACCGGACTCTTGCCTAGGCCGCGGGCAGTTTAGGGCCTGTCGCCAATTGAGCCAGACGGTAACTGCCGCAAGCTGAATGGCACCGAGGAAATTTCGGGCGGTTTTGTCGTAGTGCGTTGCGATGGCGCGGAACTGCTTGAGTTTGGCGAAGAAGTTCTCGATCAGGTGCCGTGTCTTGTAGAGGTGCTTGTCCGGGCTCCGAGCCACTTACCGGTGCGCTCGGGACGGGATGACGGCTCGTTTGCCGACGGCCGTCAGCGGATTGATGACGCGGGTATCGGCATCGAACGCCTTGTCGGCGATGAGCGTGTTGGCTTGCATGGTTGGAAGCAGATGATCGGCACCAACCAAGTCATGCGCCTAGCCCTCTGTGAGGAAAAGGCTGACCAGATTGCCCAAGGCGTCGACCAAGGTATGGATCTTGGTGCTCAGTCCGCCACGGGATCGGCCGATGGCTTGGTCCGCCTCGACTTTTTTTGGGCGCCCGCGCTGTGTTGATGGGCGCGCACGATGGTGCTGTCGATCATCGCGTATTCATTGCCGGCATCGGCCGACATGTGCTGGAAAACCCGTTCCCAAACACCCGATGCGGACCACCGGCTGTGCCGGCGATGGACGTTCTTCCAGTCACCGAACCGCTCCTGCAGGTCGCGCCACGGAATGCCTGCCCGGTAGCGATACAAAACAGCCTCCACGAACAGGCGGTTGTCGGCGGCTGTCACACCGACATGCCCCTCCCGGCCAGGAAGCAAGGCGCGCATACGTTCCACTGGTCATCACGCAGGCCGTAACGCCGCATCGGTCAGCCCTCGAAGCGCTGACCCTCTATGAATCGAGGGTTCCTCCCCAGGGGAATCCCTTAATTGACGACAGACTGCTAGAAAATGCCGCTGCCCCCGAAAATACCGGTCCGCTGGCGCTGGATGATGGGCGTCTCACCTTCTACCCCGGGCCGGCCGAGCGCCGCATTCTCCCGCAGGCGCTGGCTTTCACGGGCCGGATCGACCGCAATGCCCGGCGGCGGGGTGTCGCGCCAGAACATCAGCCGGTCCACCACGGAGCGGTCCGGCTGCTCCATCCGCAACGCTTCCTCATCGACGCGGCGGCGGATATCCCCGCCCACGTTCGGGCCCGCCTGGGCCAGCAAAGCCGACTCGGCGGCCGAACGCTGCGTGGCGCCCTGGCTGCCGAAGCCGGCGAGCTGCCCCAGCGTCGTCGTCTGCTGTGCCCCATCCTGCGGCCGCGGCGCGCCGGGTCGCGGGATCGGCAGGTTGGATAGGCTGGGCGGCACCGAAAGCGGCGCCCGTGTCACGACCTGGAACTCGTCCGGCGCGTCGCGCGTGAAGCCGAGGCTGCGGGCAGTGTCCTGCCCACACGCCCCGAGCAGCGGCGCCAGGGCCGCAACCAGGACCAGACCCTTGCGGGCGGAAGAAGCGGTAATCTGAGACCGTGTCGTCATGACGCATGGATTAGCGCCACGCCCGGCGTCGGTCGAGAGGGAACCGCGAGGCCGCATCATCACGCTGCCGCCGGGCGGCGGAACAGGCTGTCAAACACCAGCGCCACTACCCCCAGAACAATCGCCGCATCCGCGACATTGAATACGTACCAGGACCAGCCCCAGGCCTGGGCGTGCAGAAAGTCGAACACCGCGCCCCAGCGCAGCCGGTCGATGCTGTTGCCGATGGCCCCGCCCACCAGCGCCCCGATCGCCGCCGCGGTCAGGCGGTTTTCCGCCCGCCAGAGCCAATACAGCAGCACCACCACGATCACCCCCGCGATCCCGGCCAGCAGGGCCTGGTGCCAGCCGCTTTCGCCCGAAAGCAGGCCGAAGGTCACGCCGCGGTTCCAGACCATGGTGAAATCCAGCGCGAAGGGGCCGGCCCGCCACAGGGCCTGATGCCCCAGCGCGGGCAGGTCAAGCACTTGGCCCACCCACCACTTGCTCGCCTGATCGGCCACAAGCACCAACAGCGCCAGCGGCAGGGCAATCCCGATATGCGCGCGCTTCACGGTCCGACCGCGGCCTCGCAGCGGAGGCACAGGCCGGGATGGGCGGCGGATCGCCCGACCTCGGGCAGGACGCGCCAGCAGCGTTCGCATTTCTGGCCCGGCGCCAGGGCGAAGCTCGCCTCGGTGGCCTCGGCGGGGATCAAGGTGAAGCCGGAAGTGATGCAGACCTCGGCCCAGATCTCGGACGGAAGCAGATCTAGATCCTCGGGGGCCAAGGCAAGGCCAGGCGCGGCCTGCAGGCTGGAGCCGATGGCGCCACTGGCGCGCGCACGTTCCAGCACTGTTGTCACCTCGCCACGCAGCGCGCGCACCCGCGCCCATTTGGCGCCGAGCGCCGGGTCGCGCCATGCATCCGGAATCTCCGGGAATTGCTGCAAATGGACGCTATCCGTCTCGGAAGGAAAGCGGGCCAGCCAGGCTTCCTCGGCCGTGAACACCAGCACCGGCGCCAGCCAGGCGGTCAGGCAGCGATGCAGCGCGTCCAGCACGGTGCGCGCCGAACGGCGGCGATGGCTGCCAGCCTCGTCGCAATAGAGCGAATCCTTGCGGACATCGAAGTAGAAGGCCGAGAGGTCACCCGCACAGAACCCGTGCAGATCGGGATAGACCTCGGTCCAGTCATGCGTCTCGACGGCATGGCGGATGCGGGTGTCGAATTCCGACAGCCGGTGCAGCAGCCAGCGTTCCAGCTCGGGCAGCTCCTCGTAGGGGACTTCCTCGGCGGGCGAAAAACCATCGAGGTTGCCGAGCAGCCAGCGCAGCGTGTTGCGCAGCCGGCGATACAGCTCCGCCTGCTGCTCCAGGATGCCCTTGCCGATCCGCAGGTCGCCCGAGGTATCCGACGACATGACCCAAAGGCGCAGGATATCCGCGCCATAGGTCTTCATGACGTCCTGCGGCGCGGTCACATTGCCCGCGCTCTTGGACATCTTCATGCCCTTCTCGTCGAGCACGAAGCCATGCGTCAGCACCGCGCGGAACGGCGCGACGCCCCGGGTGCCGATGCTTTCCAGCAGCGAGGACTGGAACCAGCCGCGATGCTGGTCGGAGCCTTCCAGATACAGATCCGCCGGGAAGGGCAGGCCGCGTTCGGGCGTCAGGGTGAAGGCGTGGGTGGAGCCGCTTTCGAACCAGACATCGACGATGTCCATCACCTGCTCGTAGTCGGCCGGGTTGCGGTCATTGCCGAGGAACCGCGCCGCCGCGCCGGGTTGGTACCAGGCATCCGCGCCCTCGGCGGTGAAGGTGGCGATGATGCGGTCCTGCACCGCGGCATCGCGGAGCGGCTCGCGGGTCTTGCGGTCCACGAAGACCGCGATCGGCACGCCCCAGGCGCGCTGGCGGCTGATGCACCAGTCGGGGCGGGAGGCGACCATGGACCCCATGCGGTTGCGCCCGGCCTCGGGCACGAAATTGGTCTCGGCGATCGCCGCCATCGCCTTGTCGCGGATGGCATTGGCGTCATCCATGGCGATGAACCACTGCGGCGTGGCGCGGAAGATGACCGGCTTCTTGGACCGCCAGGAATGCGGGTAGGAATGGACCAGCTCACCCTTGCCGGCCAGCGTGCCTGCGGCCTCCATCGCCGCATAGATGGCGGTATGGGCCTTGAAGACGTGCAGCCCCTCGAAGCCGGGGGCCTGGGCGGTATAGGTGCCATCGTCGCCGACGGTTTCCGGCACCGGCAGGCCATTGGCGCGGCCGAGGGCGAAATCATCCTCGCCGTGGCTGGGGGCGATGTGGACGAAGCCGGTGCCGGCATCGGCGGTCACGAAATCGCCGGGAAGGAGCCTCACCGTGAAATCATAGCCGTAATTATGTAGGTTTCCAGCTAGTTCATGACGCAAAGGATGGGCGAGAGTGATGTTATCTCCAAGTGTCTCACCCCTAAACACCCGCTTGACGCTGTGAGTGGTAAGGCCCGTGTCTTTCGCAAACTCTGGGAGGCGCGAGAGGGATACTAAAATTGCTTCGCCGATCTGAAGTAGAGATCCTTCCGCAATACCCTCAACATGGATCAATGCATATTCGATCTCTGGACCATAAGCGACGGCCCGGTTGCCGGGGATGGTCCAAGGGGTCGTGGTCCAGGCGATAACGCTGGCTCCCAACAGGTCACGGTTGGGAGCCGGCACGTCGCCCGGGGTGGTGGTGACCCGAAACCGCGCCCAGAGGGTCGCGCTCTTGTGGTCGTGGTATTCGATCTCGGCGTCCGCCAGCGCGGTCTTCTCGACCGGGCTCCACATCACCGGCCGCAGCCCGCGATACAGGCTGCCGTTCATCAGGAACTTGCCGATCTCGCCGGCGATGGCGGCCTCGGACGAGAAATTCATCGTCGCATAGGGGTGCTGCCAGTCGCCGCAGACGCCCAGGCGCTGGAATTCCTCGCGCTGCACGTCCAGCCACGTCTGGGCATAGGCGCGGCACTCGGCGCGGAAGTCGAGGACCGGGACAGCGTCCTTGTCGCGGTTCTTCTTGCGGTATTCTTCCTCGACCTTCCACTCGATCGGCAGGCCGTGGCAGTCCCAGCCCGGCACGTAATCGGCGTTGCGCCCGGACATCTGGGCGGCGCGGTTGATCACATCCTTGAGGATCTTGTTCAGCGCGTGCCCGATATGCAGCGGGCCATTCGCATAGGGCGGGCCATCATGCAGCACGAAATGCGGGCGGTCCTTGGCCTCGTCCCGCATCCGCTCGCGCAGGCCCAGCGCCTTCCAGCGGGCGAGCCAGGTCGGCTCCTTCTTCGGCAGATCCCCGCGCATCGGGAATTGCGTCCGGGGCAGGAACACGGTGCCGCGGTAATCGCGGGGGGCGGCGGGGGTCGCGGTATCGGGCATCGGTCTCAGTCCAGGCCAGCGGCGGTGAGGTGTGTTTGGGCGTATCGACCCCGATCCTCCCCCCGCTCAGGCAGCGGGGCAGAGGTCGGGGCGGCGAATTCGCGCGGCGGATCGCTTGACCATGCGGGGCTTATGCTTACGGGCTCGGGCCGGGGTCAAGCGAGGCCGCGCCTCACATCATCCGAAACCAGCGCAGCGCGGCCAGCACGCCGCCGATCGAGCCGATGATGAGCAGCATCGCCAGGGCGAAGCCCCAGGGCGCCTCGACCCCCGGCAGATTGCCGACATTCATCCCGAAGATCCCCGCGATCAGCGCCGGCGGCAGCATCACCGCCGAGATGACGGAGAGCACGAACAGCCGCTGGTTGGTCTTCTCCGCCGCCAGCCCGGCCAGCTCATCCTGCGCGATCCGCCCGCGTTCCTTGACCGTGCCAAGGCTGCGGGACAGGGCGGCGAACCGCCGCGCCTCGCGGAACACCGGGGCGAAGACCTCATGCTCCATCCCTTCCGGCGGGTCCTGGTCCAGCTCCCCGAGCGCCTCGGCGGTGGCGCCGAAGTTGCGTTCCAGGCGGAGTGCGGCCCGGCGCATCGCGGCCAGGGCCACACGCTCGGTCGCGAGGTCGGGGGTGTGCAGCAGCGCATCCTCCAGCCTGGCCAGCCGGTCGGACATGCCCTGGATCGCTTGCCCGGCCGCCTCGGCCAGCCCGCGCAGGATGGCGCCGAGGGCGGCGCCGGGATGGGTCCCTTCCGGCCGCCGCGCGACGGCGCCGACCACGCTGAGCGGATGGCGGCGGGCGGTGACCAGCAGGCCAGGGGTCAGCGCCAGATGCAGCAGTGCCAGCTCGGCGGCCTCGCGACGGTCGGATTCGAAATGGAAATCGGGGATGGTGCCGCAGAGCGCGCCGCCCAGCACATCCAGATGCGTGGAGTCATCCGGCTCCAGCAAGGCGGTGCGGGCGGCGGCGGGCAGGGGCAGGGTCGCAATGGTGGCCCGCGCCCGCTGGTCCACCAGGTCGAAATGCAGCCACAGACCGGCCACCCCGGCTGCAATGGCGGCGGCGGCGGCAGGTTCGTCGAGGTTTTCCGGCGGCTGTCCCGGCCGGAAGCGCCAGGCTGCGAGCAGGCCCGGACAGGGCGGCGCCGGCAGCCCGGGCGGGGTCACGCCAGCAGCACCCGGGCGGCGGCGGCATCGGCGGCGATGGCGGCCTTCAGCTCCTCCAGCCCCGCGAATTTGGCATCGGCGCGCATGAAGCAATGCAGCCGCACCCCAACCTCCTGCCCATAAAGGTCCGCCGAAAAGTCGAAGAGATGCACCTCCAACCGCGTCTCCGGGTCGCCGCCCAGCGTCGGGCGGCGGCCGACATTGGCCACCCCCTTCACCTCCGAGCCATCGGCCAGCACGACGGTCACGGCGTAGACACCCCGCGCCGGCTCCAGGTGGCGCCCAAGCCAGAGGTTGGCGGTCGGCCAGCCCAGCACCCGGCCGAGCTTGTCGCCATGCACCACCGTCCCGCGGATTTCCCAGGAATGGCCAAGCGCGCGGGCGGCACGGTCCGGGTAGCCATCCTGCAACAGCCGGCGGATGCGGGTGCTGCTGATCGGCCCGCCCTCATCGGAGATGATCGGTGCGGTGGAGACGCCGATGCCGCGCGCCTCGGCCAGCCGCTTCAGCACCGCCACATCGCCGCCACGGCGGTGGCCGAAGGCGAAGTCGCCGCCGCAGGAGAGGTGCTTGGCCCCAACCCCGCGCCAGAGCACCTGCTCCACGAAGGCCTCTGCTTCCATCGCCGCGAGTTCGTCATCGAAGGGGATGGCGAAGACGGCGCTGCAGCCGGCCTCCTGCAACGCCTGTGCCTTGGCCGGCAGCAAAGTGAGCCGGAACGGCGGGTCATCGGGCCGAAAATGCTCGCGCGGATGCGGCTCGAAGGTCAGGGCGGCCAGCGGCAGGTCCGGCCGCGCCGCATGCGCCGTGCGCAGCACCGCGAGGTGGCCGCGATGCATGCCGTCGAAATTGCCGAGGGCGAGGGTGGTGCCGCGCGCCGCCCGCGGGACGTCGCGCCAGGAAGACAGCAGCAAGGGGGTCACGCGTGGTCCATCATGTCTGCGCCGGGGTGAGCCAGGATTCGGTGGGCGGCGCCGCGAAGCCGGCCAGCGCGTCCAGCGCCGCCTCGGGCGTTTCGGCCACCACGGCCAGTTCGCGGACATGCGGGCGCAAAAACCCCTCGCCGCCCATGTGGTCGAACATGTGGATCAGCGGCGACCAGAAGCCGTCGATGTCCAGGAACACAAGGCCCTTGCGATGGATGCCGAGCTGGCTCCAGGTCAGGATCTCGGCGGCTTCCTCCAGCGTGCCGAAGCCGCCGGGCAGCACGATGAAGCCGCCCGCCAGATCGGCCATCATCGCCTTGCGCTCATGCATGGTGGCGACGACCCGCAGGTCGGTCAGCGCGCCATGCCCGACCTCCCGCCGCAGCAGCGCCTCCGGGATCACGCCCGTCACCGGGGCGCCGGCCGCCAGCGCCGCATCCGCGACGATGCCCATCAACCCGACATGCCCGCCGCCATAGACCAGGCCCAGCCCGCGCGCGGCGATGGCCTGGCCAAGGGCGCGGGCCGCTTCGGCATAGATCGGGCGCAGCCCGGGGCTCGCGCCGCAGAAGACGCAGACGCGCCGGAGTGGGGTCGGGGGGGCGGAGACATCCATAGGTTGGATGTGGCGCGGATCAGGCCTCGCGGGAAGGGACCATGACCGTCGCCTCGCCATCAATCACCGGCTTTCCCGCCACCGAACAGACCGTGCCGAGCACCGCCCGCTTCCGCGCCGCATCCAGTGAGGTGACGGTCACCGTCGCGGTCACCGTGTCGCCGATGCGGACGGGCGCGCGGAATTTCAGCGTCTGGCCGAGGTAGATGGTGCCGGGCCCCGGCAGCTTGGTCCCGAGCACGGTGCTGATCAGCCCGGCCGAGAGCATCCCATGCGCGATGCGGCCCTTGAAGGCGGTGGTCTCGGCGAATTCCTGGTTCAGATGGACCGGGTTCGTGTCCCCCGAAACGGCGGAGAAGAGCAGGATATCGGCCTCGGTGATGGTCTTGGCGAAGCTGGCCGTCTGGCCGAGCGAGAGGTCCTCGAAGAACGCGCCGTCTGACATGAGGGGTGGTCTCCCTGGTTTGGGCGCGATCCTGCGCGCTCGGCGGGTGTCTGGACAGGGTAGCGCCATGGCGTGACAAAGCCGGGACGACACGGAGACACCCCATGGCCATCACACAGCTCGGCACCAGCGAAACCCTGTTGGAGGAGCTTCGCGGCTGGGTGGAGATGGAGACGCCCACCACCGATCCGGCAGCGTTGAACCGGCTGATCGACCGCGCGCAGGCCGGGCTGGCCAGCGTCGGCGCGGTGCTGGAGCGCATTCCGGGCCGCGACGGCTATGGCGACAACCTGGTCGCGCGGACGCCGGGCGCCGGCAAGCCGGTGCTTATTTCCGGCCATCTGGATACCGTCTGGGACCATGGCAAGCTGACCTCGGACATGCCGTTCCGCATCGAGGGCGAGAAGGCCTTCGGCCCCGGCATCTACGACATGAAGGCGGGGTCCTTCCTGGCCTTCCACGCGGTGCGCGAGATCCTGCGCCAGAAGACCCCGACCCGCCGCCCGATCACCTTGCTGCTGACCCCGGATGAGGAGGTCGGCAGCCCGACCAGCCGCGCCCTGATCGAGCGTGAGGCGGCTGCCTCCGCCTATGTGCTGATCCCCGAACCCGCCGGCGGCACGCAGGGCGCCTGCGTCACCGCGCGCAAGGGCGTGGGGCGGTTCGAGGTCAAGTTCCATGGCGTCTCGGCCCATTCCGGCGGCAATTGGCCGGATGGGCGCAGCGCCGTGGTGGCCCTGGCCCGGCTGATCACCGAGGTCCATGCGCTGGTCGATCTGGACCGGGGGGTGACCACCAATGTCGCCCCGGTCTGGGGCGGCAGCCGGCCGAACGTGGTCCCGCCCGAGGCTGGGTGCGAGATCGACCTCCGGGTCGGCACCGTTGCCGATGGCGAGGAGATGGAGGCCCGCATCCTGGCCATGGCCGGGATGCGCGATGGCGTGCGGATCGAGATCACCGGCGGCATGAACCGCCCGCCGATGGTGGAGAGCGAGGCCAGCCTCGGGATGTATGCGCGGGCGCAGGCTCTGGCGCAGGCGGCGGGGTATCATTTGCCGAAGCAGCATCGCGGCGGCGGCTCGGACGGCAATTTCACCGCCGCACTGGGCATCCCGACCCTGGATGGGCTGGGCTGCACCGGCGCGGGGGCGCATGCGCCCTTCGAGCACATCCTGTGGCGGGACCTGGCGCCGCGCGGGGAGGTGATCTGCGGGCTGCTGGAGACGCTGGACTGAAGCGGCTCCCAGCTCAGATCGGGCAGACGCCGCCCGCGCATTGCAGGTGGGCGGCATCGACCGCCTCATGCAGGCTGGGGTCCGCGATCGCCGCGACCAAGGCGGCGAAATGATCCTCCGAGACCTCTTCCTCCGGCAGATACTCGTACCCCAGAGCGTGATCCGGCCGGCTCGGCAGGATCGCGCAGCAGCGGATGCCGGGCTGATGCGCGAGCAGTATCTCGCGGAACTGGCCCAGATCGTGCCGGTCGGTAAACAGCTTCAAGGTGTAGGAGACCTGGTTGCCGGCGATCGCGCCGATCCAATGCCGCTCCAGCAGCCAGAGCCAGCGATACTGCGCCTCGGGCGAGGCGTCCGGCGCCGTGACCAGACGCTCACCCACACCCAGGCGCTGCATCAAGGTCAGCGTGGGGAAGCCGACCACCGCCATGCCGGGAAACGACTGGAGCACCCGCACCGGATAGCCCCGTGCCTCGTAGTCGGGCAGCAGGCGGTCGCTATCGCTGGTCCAACCGCCGGCATTGTCGCGGCTGCCCTTGAACTGCACCCACCGCAGGTATTGCCGCCGCGCCGGCAGATGCGCGCCCTCGGTCAGGCCGAACAGCTTGCTGGTGGTGCCGGCGGGTTTGACGGTGGTGATGGTGAAGGGGTGCGTCAGCCCGAGGTCATCGGCATAGGCCACGGCCTCCGCCTTCGCCGCTTCCGACAGGCGCGACAGCATGGCCCAGAAGGGCGCTGAGCGCGCCTCGTCCAGCAGGTCGTTGAAGTCCAGCCCCCAGCGCATCCAGGCCCATTCATGCAGCCCGGTCGGGCCGATCCCCATGCGGTTGGTGCGGCGGACTTCTTCGGCGTAGAGCGCATCCATCAGGTTGGCGCGCGTCAGGAACCGCACGCCGAGCCGCACGCTGTCCTCCACCCGCGCATCCCAAAGCGCCGCGACCCGGGGCGGTACCGCGCCCGGCACGATCTCCGCCAGCGGAACCGGACAGGCGAGCAGCGGTGCGAAATCGGCGATCACGCAATAGCCGCCGGTGACGTGCAGCGTGATCTCGCCACAAGGGTTGGTGGTGACGGGGAAGCGCGCGGATTGCGCGCGGCGGGCGAGGGCCGCCAGCAGCGGCACCGCATGATCCGCCTGGTAGCGGGCCGAGCGTACATCCCGCCCGTCCTCATGGGCGGGCTTGGCCCAGGCGGTGCCCGTGCGGTGATCCTCCAGCCGGTCGCCATTGATGAAGCCTGGCTCGCCATTGATGAAGGCGCAGCGGGTCGTCTCCTCGAAGACGGCGAGCGCGTGGCGGTCGAGCGGTGCGTCGCTGCCGGCGCGTGCCGCCCGCACACCCTCCCAGAATCCGGCATCCACCATGACGGAGTGGTTGGCGGTCCATAGCCCGCCTTCGGATTTGGCCCGGATGAAGCGGAAGATGCCGGCATCGCGCCAGGACTTCGTTGCCATCCGCGCGGCGCGCCGGGCCCCGCCGACCTGCACCTCGACCGAGAGGTGGTGATCGACCAGCAGCGCCTGTTCCCAGGGCGCCATCGCCGCGTCATCGGCGGCGCGATGGCGCGCGGGTTCGATGACATGGCTGCGCAGGTTCACGAAGCCGCGCATCAGCGACAGCGGGCCGGAGGCCGGGCGGCCCTGCATCCCGCCGATCGGCGCGCCGCAGGGGCGGATCGCGGAGAAATCCAGCAGCAGCGTCTGGTCGGAGGCTTCGGCGAAGGCGAGGCTTTCCAGCAGCTCCACCGCCTTGGCCCAGCCTTCGCGGCTGTCGGCGACGACATGGCTGTGGGTGCCGGCGGGCAGCGCCGTGCCTTCGGTCACGAATTCCCGGGCGATCCAGTCGCGGATCTCGGCGTCCTGCGCCGCGGAAAATGCGTCGAGGCTGGTGCCCCAGGGCAACAGGCCGAATTCGGCGCCAAAGCGGTGCAGGGCCTCCCGCGTGCGGGGAAAATCGGCGTGGGTTTCATCCAGTCGCAGCAGCAGCCGGGGCGCCTGGCCCCAATCCACCGCGACCAGCTCGTCATCATAGGCGCGGCCGACGCCGCTGCCGTTCAGTAACAGATAGAACAGCGTGAAGGAGGCGATGGCGGTCGCGCAATTGGTGAAGACCTCCATGTTGCGCCCAGGCTGCCGCGCGTCGCCATGCTGCAAATGGCGGCCGGAGGTGAGCAGCGCGCCGGTGGCGATGGCGTTGCGCAGCCGCGCCTCTTCGCCCGAGACCGCGCCCCGGTCGCCGAGCAGGGCCATGTTGCCGGCGGCGACCCGATCCGCGACGCGGCCGAAATCCTCCTGGTCCTCGGGCCGGAACACCGTGCGGCGGGCGACAGCGAGCCCCATGCCGGGGTCGAGGGCGCGTGCCGGCAGCGGCGTTTCACCGAAGCTGGCGCCGGGGATCGGGGCATGTCGCGCCATCCGGGCGCCGGGCAGGGAACCATCCATAGTGAAGCCTTTCTGGCCGCCCGCTCTGACACCGCGCGAGTCGGCAGAAGCAACATATGGTGGGAAGAATTCGAAGTCACCCACCATATGTAGGAAATTGAGCCATGCGGATCCTGCATTGGCGGCCTTTCCCGAGGCACTCGGCTTGCGCCCGATCAATGCGGCGGCACGGGGCCGATGTCAGGCATGAGCCATGGCCCTTTCCGATCCCGACCGGCTGCATGGCTACGCCACGGCCAATGTGCCGCGCTACACCTCCTACCCAACCGCGGCCCAGTTCGCGCCGATGAGGGAGGAGGACTGGCGCGGTTGGCTGGCCAAGTCCCAGGCGAGCAGCATCTCGCTCTACGCCCATGTGCTGTTTTGCCGCGAGCTGTGCTGGTACTGCGGCTGCCACGCCCAGCCGACCCGATCGGAGGCACGAATCGGGCGCTATGCCGAGGCCTTGCACGCGGAACTTGCTCTGCTCGCCGCGGCCCTGCCCAATAGCCCGGGGCTGTCGCATCTGCATTTCGGGGGCGGCACGCCGTCCATCCTGGGGGCCGCGCAGTTCCTGAGGCTGGTGGAGGCGATCAAGGCGCGCTTCCCCACTGTACCCGGCGCCGAGATCGCGATCGAACTCGACCCCCGGCGGTTGGACGAGGCCTTTATCGCCGCCCTCGCCACCGCCGGAGTCACGCGGGCCAGTATCGGGCTGCAGGACATCTCGCCGCGGGTGCAGGCGCTGATGGGCCGGTTGCAGCCGGCCGATGTGGTGGGGCTGGCCGTCGAACGCCTGCGGGGGGCCGGCATCGGCGCCATCTCCCTCGACATGATCTACGGGCTGCCGGGGCAGACCGAGGCAGATGTCGCCGCCACGGCCGGCTTTGCCGCATCGCTCGGGGCGGATCGAGTCTCGGTGTTCGGCTATGCCCATGTGCCCTGGATGCGGGCGCAGCAGAAGGCCATCGATGCCGCGACTCTACCGGGCACCACGGAACGGCTGGCGCAGCAACGCCGCGCCGCCGCGGTGCTGGTCGAGGCGGGTTATGTCGAGATCGGGCTGGACCACTTCGCCCGCCCGGCCGACTCCATGGCACTGGCCGCGCGGCAGGGCAGGCTGCGGCGGAACTTCCAGGGCTATACCACGGACACGGCGACAAGTTTGCTCGGCCTGGGGGCGAGCGCGATCGCCTGCGTGCCGGAAGGCTTCGCGCAGAACATCGCCGACGAACGGCGCTATCTGGCCGCCATCGCAGCCGGGCAACTGCCGGTCGCCAGGGGACGGGCGCGGACGGCGGAGGAGGTGGCGCGCTGGCAGGCCATGGAGCGGATTCTCTGCGATTTCCGCCTTGACCTGTCTGCGCTGCCCGAGGCGCTGCTTGGCTCGGCGCTTCCGGCGCTGAGGCGCCTCGCCGAGGATGGGCTGATCAGCCTCGGGGGTGGCGCCATCGAGGTGCTGCCTCCGGGCCGGCCGCTGGTGCGGCATGTGGCGGCGTGCTTCGACGCCGAACTGGCCGGCCAAACCGGGCGCCATTCCCGCGCGGTCTAGCAGCCTGTCGGATTCACGTCATGGATGTGGTTGCCTGGTCGGGTCTGGGTGGGTTCATGGCTGCATCAGGCGATGCAGCCTGCGGCAGTTA
>NZ_QKYU01000038.1 GCF_003253705.1 Humitalea rosea | reverse complement strand
AAAACCATCCCGACACCGCCGCCGCGCCGTGATCCTGGCATGCCAGGATCACGGCGTCAGGCACTGCAGAAGCAGCATCTGAACGGTAGGGCAGCATGACCACGACCCTGGCCGCGAGCACCGCCCATTCCGGCGCTAAGTCCCTGCTGTTCCTGCCGCTGGAGGGGGCGATCGTCGCCCCGGCCGGCTGGCGTCGCGGCACCGCGACCCTGCCGCGCACCGCGCTGGCGCCGATCGCGGCCATGGTCGAGGCCGCGCTGCCGGCGCTGTGGGCGGAATGCGCCACCGCCTCCGACGATCCTGCGCGGGCCGCCCGTCTGGGCGCGCGCCTCTGGCCCCAGGCGGCCGAGGTCCTGTCCGGGGCCGGCCTTCCCCCCGGCTGGGCAGATACCGGGCTGCGCGCCGAGGATGCCGCACCGATGCTGGCGCTCACCGCCTGCGTGTTGCGGGGGGCGGAGGCGCTCTGGGCCGCGCTGCGCGGCGATCCTCCCGACCCCGACAGTATCCGCGCCGCGCTGGCGCCGCTGCTGGCGGGGGGCACAGCGGCCTTCCAGGCGGGGCTCGCGCTGCTGCTTGGGCGCTCCCCCGCGCCGGGGACGGTGGCGGCGGCCGCGACGGGGATCGACCCGCGCGCGGCCGCGATCACCGAACAGGCGCTGGATGCGCTGCTGGAACGCTGCCAGGTGCCGGTGCTGGCGGCCGAGACGCTCTCCGGCGCCACCGCCGCCGCGGAAGGCTTCGCGCGGCTGCTGGAGGATCTGAACGCCGCCCCGGCCGGCGACCGCGCCCGCCGCCGTGGCCATCTGCAAGCTCTGCGGCGGGAGGCGCAGGCGGCCTGCCAGTCACGCTTCACCACGGCATTGCAGGCGGATCTGTTGCTGCCTTTGGCCCTCGGCGGCGATGCGCTGGCGATGGAGGAGGCCGCCCGGGCCCTGCGGCGCCTGGCGCGGGCGGCGGGGCGGATCGGCGACCCCTTGCCCTATAGCCGCGCCATCACCGGACTGCTCGGGGCGGTCGCGCAGCGCCCGGCCGGGCTGTCGCTGATGGCCGCGGCGCGGCTGACCGAGATCCTGGCCGGGCCGGAGGCCGCATTGGCGCTGCTCGACGCGGGTTAGCCGCCGCGACGCGCAGCCTGCCTGCCGCGATGGCACCCAGGCCCTGTAGTGTTCCCGATGCCCCCAGCTTTCGTGGCCGCCCCCCTTGGAGGTCCCGCCGCCGGCCGCCATCCTCGGCCGCATGCAGATCCTGATCCTTGGCGCCGGCGTGACCGGCCTGTGTGCCGCCTATGCGCTGGCACGCGATGGCCATGCCGTCAGCATCGTCGAACGCAACCCGGAGGCGGCGCGGGAATCCTCCTTCGCCAATGGCGGGCAGCTTTCCTATTCCTATGTGGCGCCTCTGGCCGGGCCCGGCGTGATCCCGAAAATCCCCGGCTGGTTGCTGAAATCCGATAGCCCGATGCGCTTCCGGCCGCGGCTCGACCCGGCGCAATGGCGCTGGGGCCTGAAGTTCCTGGCCGCCTGTACGCCGGCGATGGCGGATCTGACCACGCGGCGGCTGCTGCGCCTCTCCGCGCTGTCGCGCCGGCTGGTGCATGGGCTGGTCGAGGAGGAGGGGCTGGACTTCGCCTATTCTCGCACCGGCAAGCTGGTGGTGCTGTCGGACCAGGCCTCCTTCGACGCCGCGCGCGCGCTGATGGGCTACCAGGCGACCCTCGGCTGCACGCAGGAGGCGCTGGATGCCGCCGAGGTGCTGCGGCTGGAGCCCGCCCTCGCCCGGATCGCGCCGCGGCTGGTGGGCGGTATCCATACCCCGGATGAGGAAGCCGGCGACTGCCGCGCCTTCTGCCTCGGGCTCTCCCGCATCCTGACGCGGCGCTACGGCGTCACCTTCCACTGGGGCACCCCGGTGCGGGAGCTGGTGGCGCAGGGCGGGCGGCTGCGGGCGGCGATGGTGCCGGCGGGGGCGATGGAGGCCGATGCCTTCGTCCTCGCCGCCGGGGCCGCCGCCGCGGGGCTGCTGCGGCCCTTGGGTGTGTCGCTGCCGCTCTATCCGCTGAAGGGCTACAGCCTGACCGTGCCGATCGCGCGCGATGACGCGGCCCCGCGCATCAGCGTCACCGATGCGGCGCGCAAGACGGTCTATGCCCGCCTCGGCGACCGGATGCGGGTCGCGGGAATGGCCGATCTGGTCGGGCATGACACCAGCATCTGGCCGGATCGGCTGGACCTGTTGGTGCGCGAGGCGCGCGCCGCCTTCCCTGATTGCTCCGACTGGTCCCGGATCGGGCCCTGGACCGGGCTGCGCCCGGCGACGCCGACCGGCGCGCCGATCCTCGGCGCCTGCCCGGGCCTCGCCAATCTGATGCTGAATGTCGGGCAGGGGGCGCTCGGCTTCACTCTGGCCATGGCGAGCGGGCAGGTCGTGGCTGATGCGCTGGCCGGGCGGCCGGCGCCGATCGAAATGGATGGTTTTCAACCGGCGGATCACGGGCTCTGATGCACCCCAATTCCCCAAGCACAAAAGGATCCAGGATGTTCCGCTCGCTCCGGACCGCGCTCGTCGCGGCCGCATTGCTCGTGCCGGGCCTCGCCGAGGCCCAGGCCCCGGCCCCCGCCGCCAACCGCAGCTCGCCCACCCTCGATGGGGTGCGGTCGCGCGGTTATCTGCGCTGCGGCGTGTCGCAGGGCACGCCCGGCTTCTCGGTGCCGGACGGCCAGGGCGTCTGGCATGGCTTCGACATCGACTTCTGCCATGCGCTCGCCGCCGCGGTGCTCGGCGACCCGGCCAAGGTGCGCTTCACGCCCTATTCCGCCCAGGCCCGCTTCACCGCGCTGCAATCGGGTGAGATCGACATCCTCAGCCGCAACTCGACCTTCACCTTCCAGCGCGACGTGCAGCTTGGGCTCGAGTTCGCCGCCATCATCTACTACGACGGCGCCGGCTTCCTGGCCCGCCGCCAGCCGGGGCTGACCAGCGCCAGGCAACTCGATGGCGCCACCGTCTGCGTGCAGACCGGCACCACCAACGAACTCGTGGTCGGCGATTTCGCCCGCACCAATAACATCACCCTGACGCCCTTGGTGATGCAGGACATGGAGGAAATCCTCCAGGCGCTGTTCAGCGGCCGTTGCGATGCGATGAACTGGGATCGCGGCGCGCTGGCCGGCACGCGGATGCGCGCGCCGAACCCGGATGACTTCGTGCTGCTGCCGGAAGTGCTCTCCAAGGAGCCGTACAGCCCGGTGGTGGCGCAGGGTGACCAGCGCTGGCTGGAGATCGTGCGCTGGCTCGCCTATGCGCTGATCGAGGCCGAGGAGCAGGGCGTGACCCAGGCCAATGTCGAGGCGGCGCTGACCAGCACCAACCCCGGGACCCGCCGCTTGGTCGGCAATGCCGGCGGCTTCGGCGAGATGCTCGGCATCGACAACCGCTGGGTGTTCAACGCGATCAAGGCGGTGGGCAACTGGAGCGAGCTGTTCGAGCGCAACCTCGCCCCCATCGGCATCGACCGTGGCGTGAACCGGCTGTGGAGCCAGGGCGGGGCGCTCTACGCGCCGGCCTTCCGCTAACGCTACAGATATCCGGCAGGCGGTAGTGACCCCGCCTGCCGGATCGAGCCATCCTATGCGACGGTCCGCTGACCGGATCAGCAGAAATGCGCGCCCTTGGTTTCGACCGCGACGGCGTAGAGCGACTGGCTCGCGGTCATGAACAGGATGTTCCGCCGCGCGCCGCCGAAGCAGACATTGGCGCAGATCTCCGGCAGGCGGATCTGGCCGATGCGGTCGCCATTGGGGGCAAAGATATGCACCCCGTCATACCCATCCCCGATCCAGCCGGCCGAGGACCAGATGTTGCCCCGCTCATCGGCGCGGATGCCGTCCGCCTGGCCGGTGCGCCCCTCCAGCGTCATGTTCGCGAAGGTGCGGGGGTTCTTCAGCCGCGGCCCATCCACGTCATAGGCCCAGATGATGCGCTTGGCCTCGGGGTAGTGGCTGGAGCCGGTGTCGGCGATGTAGCAGGTCTTGTAATCCGGCGAGAAGCACAGCCCGTTCGGCTTGAACGGCTCGTCCGCGAGTTTGGTCAGGCTGCCGGTCTGGCCATCGATGCGCCATACCGCCTCCTTGATGAAGGGCCGCACGCTGTTGGCGGAGGCGGGCACCCGCTCGCCCTCGTAGTTCATCAGCGCGCCATAGCCCGGGTCGGTGAACCAGATGCTGCCGTCCTCGGGATGGACCACCCCGTCATTGGGGGCGTTGAAGCCGCCTTCGGGGCTGCGGGCGGCGAGGATGGTCTGGCTGCCGTCCGGCTCGTAGCGCACCACGTCGCGGTTGAGGTGGCGGAAGCCGATCTGCCGGCCCTCGCGGTCGAAGGTATTGCCGTTGGAGAAGCCCGAGGGGCTGCGGAACCGGCGGCTGACATGCATATCCTCCTCGGTCAGCCGCAGCGCCTCATTGTTGGGGATGTCGGACCAGACGAGGAAGCGGCCGTTGGCGTGCCAGGCCGGCCCCTCGGCCCAGCCCATGCCGGTGTGCAGGCGCCGGATCGCGGTATTGCCGAGGCCCGCGTTGAAGCGGCTCGGGTCCAAGGCGATGATGTCGGGGTCGGGGTAGCGCTGGGGCGGCGCACCGGGTCCGAAGACCCGTTGGGCGGCCGCGGGCGCCGCCGTGGCGGTGAGGGCGATGGCGCCGAGCAGGCCCCGCCGCCCGAGGGGGGTGGATGTCGTCATGCTGCGATGTCCTCCTCACCCCTCTTGCGCGGGGGTGTGGGGACAGCATGGCACCACGACCGGCGGTAGTGGTCGCCGATCACACGGCTGTGAAGGCGCGGCTCAGCTTACGCTCGCTTCCCGCGTGTTTTGCCGAAAATTCAAACCGGAGATTGCGCCAGGCGTGACAGGCTTCAGCCCGCCGCCTCGTCGCGGAAGTAGGGCACGACCTCGCCGGTCAGACGCATGGTCAACGGCCGGCCCTTGCGTTCCATGCTGGTGCCGATGGTGACGCGGACCCAGCCCTCGCTGACGCAGTATTCGTCCACATTGGTCTTCTCCACGCCCTTGAAGCGGATGCCGACGCCACGCTCCAGTGCTGCGGCATCGTGGAAGGGGCTCTTGGGATCGGCGGAGAGCCGGTCGGGAGGGGTATCGCTCATCCGCGGGTGATACCCAGCCCGGGGCCCGGCGCCAAGGTCAGATGCACCGATCAGATCCCGCGCCCGGCGAGCAATCCGCCGGTCGCGCCGCCATAGCCCATCGCCTGGCGGGCAAACCAGCGCTTGGCCCGCGGCAGCCGGTCCACCGCGGCGATGCCCAGGCGCCGGGCGATCCGCGCCGGGCCGAAATCATTGCCGAACAGCCGTTCCAGCGTGTGGGTGACGCCCAGCACCACCAGATTGTCGCCCCGCCGCGCCGCCTGGTAGCGCGCCAGCACCGCCGCACCACCGGGGTCCTGCCCGGCATTCACCGCCTCGATCACCGCCTCGGCCAGCGCCGCCACATCCCGGAAGCCGAGGTTGAGCCCCTGGCCGGAGATCGGATGGATGCCATGCGCGGCATCGCCGACCAAAGCGAGGCGGGTGTCGGTCAGGCGCGAGACATGCATGGCGCTCAGCGGATAGGACCAGCGCCGGCCGACCGGCGTGACCGCGCCGAGATGCCCGCCCAGCCGGCGGGCCAGTTCGCGGCCGAAGGCGGCATCCGACAAGGCGAGGGCGGCCTCACCCAGCCGGCGCCCCTCCGACCAGACATAGGCGGAGAGATGCGGGTGCGCCGCGGTGCCGGTCAGCGGCAATTGGGCGAAGGGGCCGCTCGGCAGGAACTGCTCCAGCGCCATGCCGTCATGCGGGCGTTCATGCGCGAAGGCGCCGACCATGCCCAACTGGCGGTAATCCAGCCCCGCCTCAGCGATGCCGGCCGCGCGGCGCAGCGGGCTGCGGCGGCCCTCGGCGGCCACCACCAGCCGGGTCGCGATGGAGCGGCCATCGGAGAGGCGCACCACCGCGCCCTCGGGCGTGCGCTCCACCTCGGCGGTGGCGGGCGCGAAGACGTGCAGATTCGGCATGTCCGGCAGCCGGGCGTTCAGCGCGACGCGCAGCGCCCGGGCCTCGACCATCCAGCCGAAGGCGGACTCGCCCGTCTCGGCCGCGTCGAAGGTGAGGCCGAGCGGGGAGGCGCGCTCCCCCGGGCGGCCATCGGCGACGCGGATGGTGCGGATCGCGCAAGGGGTGGTCGGCAGGCGGTCCCAGACCCCGGCCGCATCCAGCAGATGGCGGGAGCTGGCGGCGATGGCATAGGCCCGGCCATCGAAATCCGGCAGCTCCATCGGCGGCAGGGGGGCTGCATCGACCATGGCGACCGACACCCCGGCCGCCGCGAGCAACGCGCCGAGCGTCGCGCCCACCGGGCCGGCGCCAATGATGCAGAGGTCGGTCTCAAGGCATGGGGTCATCTGCTCATCTGCTCCCTGATGGGGCGCCGGCCGAGGCCGTCGTTGCCCAAGAACTGTGCAATCGGCACAAGAAACACAGCGTAATCGTTTCGGTTTTCATCCCCGACCCGGCGCGCAAGCAGGGGTTGCAACGAATTTCGCGCAGGCGGCCGCCGCGTGGCGGCCGTGGCACAGGTCTTGGAACGGAGCCAAGCAGTGGTGGCATGAGGGGGCACTGTAGACACATGAAGCTGGTGATCGCGATCATCAAGCCGTTCAAGCTCGACGAGGTGCGCGAAGCGCTGACACCGCTGGGTGTCCAGGGCCTGACCGTGACCGAGGTCAAGGGCTTCGGGCGGCAGAAGGGGCAGACGGAGATCTACCGCGGCGCCGAATACCACGTCTCTTTCCTGCCGAAGCTGAAGATCGAAGTGGCCGTGCCGGCCGACATGGTGGACGCCGTGGTGGAAGCCATCGCCTCGACCGCCCGCACCGGCAAGATCGGCGACGGCAAGGTCTTCGTGCTGGACGTGGAGCGCGCGCTCCGCATCCGCACGGGCGAGACGGACAACGCGGCGCTGTGATGCCGAAGCCAACCTATCATAAACAAGGGGACTCCGAATGATGCGGTTTCTGGCGCGCGGCGCCTTCGCGGCTCTGCCCGCTCTGCTTCTGGCTCTGCCAGCCTTCGCGCAGGATGCCGAGGCGAAGGTCGATACCGGCGATACCGCCTGGATGCTGACCTCCACCGCCCTGGTCCTGCTGATGACCGTCCCGGGCCTGGCGCTCTTCTATGCGGGCATGGTCCGCAAGAAGAACGTGCTGGCGACCATGATGCAGTCGGTGGCGCTCGCCGCCATCATCTCGGTGGTCTGGATGGTCGTGGGCTACAGCCTCGCCTTCGGTGAGGGCGGCTCCTATGTCGGCGACTTCTCCAAGCTGCTGCTGACCGGGGTCGCGGCGAACTGGGACAAGCCCTTCGTGCTCGGCTCGGGCGACGCCGCGGCGGCGATGACCATCCCCGAAACCGTGTTCATCATGTTCCAGATGACCTTCGCGATCATCACCCCGGCCCTGATCGCCGGTGCCTATGCGGACCGAATGAAGTTCTCGGCCGTGGTGCTGTTCTCGATCCTCTGGTCCATCCTGATCTACAGCCCGATCTGCCACTGGGTCTGGCACCCGAATGGCTGGATCTTCGCGCTCGGTGCGCTCGACTTCGCCGGTGGCACGGTCGTTCACATCAACGCCGGTGTCGCGGGCCTCGTCTGCGCCCTGGTGCTGGGCAAGCGCGTCGGCCTCGGGACCGAGAACATGTCCCCCTTCAACCTAGCCCTCGCCGTCATCGGCGCGAGCCTGCTGTGGGTGGGCTGGTTCGGCTTCAACGCGGGTTCGGCGGTCGGTGCCGCCGGTCGCGCGGGCATGGCGATGCTGGTCACGCAGCTTGGCGCTGCCGCGGCGGCCATCGGCTGGATGTTCGCCGAATGGGTCACCAAGGGTAAGCCGAGCGTCCTCGGCGCCATCTCCGGCGTCGTCGCCGGTCTCGTCGCGATCACCCCGGCGGCGGGCTTCGTGCTGCCGGTGCCGGCGCTGATCATCGGCGTGATCGCGGGTCTGGCCGGCTTCTGGGGCGCGACCGCGCTCAAGCATGCCCTGGGCTATGACGACAGCCTGGACGCCTTCGGCGTGCATGGCATCTGCGGCATCGTCGGCGCCATCCTGACCGGCTGGTTCGCCTATGGCCCGCTCTCGGGCACGACGGCGGCACCGGATGGCGTCTCGGGCTCCTTCGCCCAGGTCATCCTGCAGTTCTACGCAGTGGCCGCGGTGTTCATCTACACCGCCATCGGCACCTTCATCCTGCTGAAGATCACCGATCTGGTCGTCGGCCTGCGGGTGACCGAGGAAGAGGAACGCGAAGGTCTGGACGTGTCGCTGCACGGCGAACGCCTGGGCTGATCGCCCCACCCAGAACCGAACAAGGCGCCGGGAGCAATCCCGGCGCCTTTTTCACGCCCGGCGCCTTTTTCACGTTCGGGATGTGGCGGAAAAACACGATGCATCATGGGCCTGCGGTGCTAGGTTCGGGCGCCACCTGAAGCAGTCCGATGCCCATGCCCCGCGCCGCCCTTGTCGAGACCCAGCAACCCGCCACCAGCCGGCGCTTCGCCTCGCCGGCGGTGAAGGCCGCCCTGCGCCGCCGGGCCGCCGAGGTCCTCGGGCTGGTCCTGGCCCTGGGGGGGCTGGCACTGCTTGTCGCACTCGGGACCTATGACGTCGCCGACCCCTCGCTTTCCACCGCGACGGACCGCCCGGCGGGCAACCTCGCCGGGCCGATCGGGGCGATCCTGGCCGATCTGCTGTGGCAGGCCTTCGGCTGGGCGGCGCTGCTGCTGCCGGCCTGCCTGCTGGTCTGGGCCGCGCGGCTCGCCTCCCGCCGCGGCCTCGCGCCCTTCGCGGGGCGGCTTGCGGCGCTGCTCGCGGGGCTCGTGCTGGTCGCCGCCGCCCTGACCCTGGCGCCGCTGCCCGCCGAGCTTCCCTCCCCCGCCGGGGCCGGTGGGGCGGCAGGGCCCGTGCTGGCGCATGCCATCATGGGGCTGGCCGGGGGCAATCCGGAATTCGGCATGGTCACGGCCGGGCTGATCATCGTGCTCGCCCTCGGCACCGCCTGGTTCGCCCTGGCGCTGCCGCGCGGGTCGATGAAGCGCACCGCCAAGGTTGCCGGCCGGGGCGCCGCCGGGGGGATGGGCTGGCTGTTCCGCCGCGTGCGCCGCCCGGCCCGCGACCCCTTGGCCGAACCCGTGCGCATGCCGCAGCCGGCCCGGGCGTCGCCGCCGGCGCGGGTGCCGCCGAGCCTGTCGCCACGCATGCCCGCGTCCGAACGGAGGCCGGAACCGGATGTCGGGCAGGCGCCCGCGCAGGCTGCCCCCCCCCTCCGGGCCGGGCCTCATCCCCCCTCCGAGCCCGGCCTTGCCGCACGCGCCCTGGGTGCCGCGGCCGGCATGCTGCGCCGCGCGCCGGCCGCCGCCGATCCGCGGCTATCCGCTTTGCTGCGGAACGCGGATACCGCCGCCGCCCGCGCCACCGGGCCGCTTGATATCCCCCGCGGCGACCGCCCCCGTGTCGCCGAGCGCAACCCGCCACCGCGCAAGGTCCCCCAGGCGGCGCAGCCGCCGCTGGACCTGCCGGATGGCCGCTACCGCCCGCCACCGCTGTCGCTGCTGACCCCCGCGCCCGAACGCCGGGACCAGGGCCCCTCCGAGGAAGCGTTGCAGAACAACGCCCGCATGCTGGAAAGCGTGCTGGAGGATTACGGCGTGCGCGGCCGCATCGTCGAAATCCGCCCCGGCCCGGTGGTCACGCTCTATGAGCTGGAACCCGCCCCCGGCACCAAATCGGCCCGCGTCATCGGGCTCGCGGATGACATCGCCCGCAGCATGAGCGTGCTGGCCGTGCGTATCGCGACCGTGCCCATGCGCAACGTGATCGGCATCGAGATGCCGAATGCCAAGCGCGAGATGGTCTATCTGCACGAGCTGCTGAGTGCCGCCGACTGGGCGCGCAACCCCGGCCGCCTGCCGCTGGCGCTGGGCAAGGACATCGGCGGCGCGCCGGTCGTCGCGGATCTCGCCAAGATGCCGCATCTGCTGATCGCGGGCACCACCGGCTCGGGCAAGTCGGTCGGCATCAACACCATGATCCTGTCGCTGCTCTACCGCTTCACGCCGGATGAGTGCCGGATGATCATGATCGACCCGAAGATGCTGGAACTCTCGGTCTATGACCGCATCCCGCATCTGCTGGCCCCGGTCGTCACCGAACCGCCCAAGGCGATCGGCGCGTTGAAATGGACGGTGCGGGAGATGGAGCGGCGGTATCGCTCCATGTCGCAGCTCGGGGTCCGCAACATCGCCGGCTACAACGAGAAGATCATCGAGGCGCAGCGCACCGGCCAGGTCCCGACCCGCCGCGTGCAGACCGGCTTCGACCCCGAAACCGGCAAGCCGGTGTTCGAGGAGCAGCCGCTGGCGCTGACCCCCTATCCGATGATCGTCGTGGTGATCGACGAGATGGCCGATCTGATGATCGTCGCGGGCAAGGAGATCGAGGCCGCGGTGCAGCGCCTCGCGCAGATGGCCCGTGCCTCGGGCATCCATGTGATCATGGCGACGCAGCGGCCGTCGGTGGATGTCATCACCGGCACCATCAAGGCGAATTTCCCGACCCGGATTTCCTTCAGCGTCACCTCCAAGATCGACAGCCGCACCATTCTGGGCGAGCAGGGGGCGGAGCAGCTTCTGGGTATGGGCGACATGCTGCACATGGCCGGCGGCGGGCGGCTGTCGCGCGTCCACGGCCCCTTCGTCAGCGATGAGGAGGTCGAGCGCGTGGTCGAATGGCTGCGCGAACAGGGCGAGCCGAGCTATGTCGAGGAAGTCACCGAGGCTGAGGAGGATGACGGCTCCAACCCCGGCCTCTCGGGCATCGCCGCCGGCTCGGATGCCGAGAAATCGCTGTTCGACCAGGCGGTGGAACTGGTGACGCGGGAGGGCAAGGCCAGCACCAGCTTCATCCAGCGGCACCTGAACATCGGCTACAACCGCGCGGCCAAGCTCATTGAGCAGATGGAGAAGGAAGGCGTGGTGGGGGGCGCCAACCACGTCGGCAAGCGCGAGGTGCTGGCGCAGCGGCGGGATGATGACTGATCCGGATTAGCCGTTCCCAAGCGGCGGGGGGATGTCCTAGGGTCGATGCATGAGCGCATCGGCCCCCACCGCCGGAACGGGTTCGCTGACCTTCCTTGTGGATGCGTTCGGCACCCGCGCGTCGCCGCTCCGGGTCTTCGCGGATGCGCGCATCGGGCGGCTGTACGAGGTGATCCAGAGCGAGCAGCACACGGTGCCGACCGCGGCGACCTTGCTGTGGCAGGCCGTCCTGCGCACGCCGGGGTTTGCCCGCGCACTTGTCGAGGCGGGCTACAATGGGCGGCCCTCCGACCAGTCCTTCAGTGTGGGCTATGGCGCCCCGCCGCCGCGCCGCAACTGGCCGCCGGACTGCCTCGTGGTGCCCCACAGCGAATACGATACCTTCAGCCTCGTCGTCTTCGATCCGGGCCGGGGGTCGCAGGAGCCGGTGTCCTTCCCGGTTTTCCCCATCGCCGAGGAGGTGGCGCGCGCGGTCGAGGAGGTGCGGTTCCGCCTCCAGCGGCTGCGGCCGCAGCAGGCCGGGCCGCTGGCCTATGCCCTGGACCCCGGCTTGATCGCCGGCCTGGCCGAGCAGGGGCCGCTGAATGTCGTGCTGATCCGCACGCCGGAGACCGAGCCCTCCTCCGCGCCGACCCCCGCCGAGGCCGTGATCATCGCCAACGGCCAATCGGCCAGCGCGGGCGTGCTGGCCCGGCGCCAGGGCGGCAACCGCATCGGCCTCACCACCGCGCGGCATCTCTTCGCCGAGGCGGGGCTCGGCCCGGTGCCAGGCGTCACCCAGGCCAGCGTGCGTGGGGTGCTCGCACTGGTCGATGCCGCCGATCTCTCCAGCGATTGCGCCTTCCTGCTGCCCGACGACCCCGGCACCGATTTCGCGACGCTGCTGCCCTGCCGGAGCGTGGCCGGCATCCTCTCCGGCATGACGCCGCGGCAGAACGAGACCATGAGCTTCGAGGGCTCCCACTCCGGCCCGCAGCAGACCATCGTGCGCGGCTGGTCGCCGGAACTGCCCTGGGTGTTGCAGGACATGCAGATGCGGGTGGTGACCGACCGCGTGACCGCGGGCGGCGATTCCGGCGCGGCGCTGGTCGATGGCGATGGCCATGTCTGCGGCTTCGCCTATCGCACCACGAAATGGGGCGTGAAGCCCGAGATCAGCAACTGGATCTGGGCCGATAGCGCCATGCAGGCGCTTGGTCTCACGCTATATCCCTGAGGGAGGGCCGCATGTCCTGGTTTGGCGATGCCTGGTCGGGGGTGAAAGACCTCTGGCAACAGGAGGGCGAGGAGCAGGCCTTCGGCTTCCTGGGTGCAACCCAGGTGCCGGGCGGGGTGGGGCCCGCGCCGATCCCGCCGAACGCCGCCTATGTCACGGTGAAGCTCGCCAGCCTGCGCCTCGTGCATGTGCGCAAGGGGCTGACGCGCTTCTGCCCGGTGGTCCATAGCCATTTGTCGGTGAGCCACCGGCGCGGCAGCGATGCGGAATTCCGCTGCGTCACCACCCCGAACGGGCTGATGGACCTCGATGCCGCGCATCTGGATCGGGTGGTGCAGGCGAACCTGCCGCTGCTCGGCCCGGTGCCCTACCGGGCCGGCGATATCGCCGCCGAGATCGGGCTGTTCAGCCTCAAGACCGCGGATCTGTTGCAGCCCTATCTGACCCTGCTCGGCAAGGTTTCGGCGACGGCCGGGGTGTCGCTCGTGGACAAGGCGCTGCCCTTCGCCGCCCTGCTGTCGGAGGGGTTGCAACTCCTCACCGGAGGGGCGGCGGCGCAGATGATCGAGGTCGGTTACAATGGCGGGCTGCCGGCGCAGAGCGGCTGGTTCGTGCTGGCCCGCGCGCCCAAGGGGCAGGCGCAGATCGGCACCGTCCGGGTCGATCCGACCGACCACCGGCTTGTCCTGGCCGGCGGCGGGGCGCCGCCCTGGCCCTATCTGCTGCTGCGGATCGAGGCCTCCGACCGGCTCGATTCCTGGACCGACATCCCCGATCTGTTCGCCCGCTATGACGCGCTGCAAAAGGCGGTGGTGGAGGGCAAGGAGGCGGATGTGAAGGAGACGCTGGCCGTGTTCCGCCGCTTCGCGCTGTTCTGCCCCGACCTGCTCGGCGCCCATGCCAGCAAGCTGGTCAAGGAGGTCGAAAAGCAGGTGGATGAGGCGATGGGCGAGGGGCCGGCGCCGATGACCCTGACCAGCGCGCCCTTGCGCCAGCGCCGGATGCTGGCCGCGGCGATCGACCCCTTCGCCTGACGCTATGTTCCTGGGGCTCAGATCCCGCAGATCGCGCGGAACGCATCCTCATCCAGCACGGTGATCCCAAGGGCCGCCGCCTTGGCCGCCTTGGAGCCGGCATCGGCACCGACCACCAGGAAATCCGTCTTGCCGGAGACGGCTTTGGCGACCTTGGCGCCGAGCCGTTCGGCGATGGCGCCGGCCTCGTCCCGGCTCATATTCGCGAGGCTCCCGGTGAAGACCACGGTCTTGCCCGCCAGCGGCCCGTCCAGCCCGCCGGTCTCCGCCTCATCGGGCGTGACCTCGCGGGCCAAATCGTCCAGGGCTTCGACATTGCGCGGCTCGTCGAAGAAATCGGTCAGCTCGGTCGCGATGGCGGGGCCGATGCCCTGGATGCTGCCGAGCTCCAGCCGCGCATCGCTGCCAATCACCCGCGCCTCCAGCATCGCCGCGCGCCAAGCCGCAAAACTGCGGTAGTGGCGGGCCAGCAGCTTGGCGTTCTGCTCGCCGATCCGGCGGATGCCGAGGGCGAAGAGGAAGCGTTCCAGCGGCACCCGGCGCCGCGCCTCGATCGCGGCCAGCAGGTTCGTGACCTTCTTCGCCTCGGTCTTGGACTTGCCGCCCCAGCCTTCCCAGCCGCGCAGGGTCTCCGCATGGGGCGCGAGGCGGAAGATATCGGCCGGGGTATGGACCAGCGTCTCGTCATAGAGGCGCTGGATATTCTCCTGGCCCAGCCCCTCGATATCCATGGCGCGCCGGCTGACGAAATGGATCAGCCGCTCCACCGCCTGGGCCGGGCAGATCAGCCCGCCGGTGCAGCGCCGCACCACCTCATCCGGCGGGCGCACCGCATGGCTGCCGCAGGCGGGGCAGACGGTGGGCGGCTGCCAAGGGGTGGTGCCGGGCGGGCGGCGTTCGAGCACGACCTCGACGATCTGCGGGATCACATCCCCGGCGCGCTGAATGACGACAGTGTCGCCGATGCGGGCGTCCAGGCGAGAAATCTCATCCTCATTGTGCAGGGTCGCGTGGCGGACCAGCACGCCGCCGACATTGACCGGCGCCATCACCGCGCGCGGGGTCAGCGCCCCGGTGCGGCCGACCTGGATCTGGATGTCCTGCAGGATGGTGGTGGCGCGTTCGGCCGGGAATTTCCAGGCGACCGCCCAGCGCGGCGCCCGGCCGACGAAGCCGAGCCGCGTCTGCAAGGCGAGGTCGTCGATCTTGTAGACCACGCCGTCGATGTCATAGGCGAGCCCGGCCCGCTGCTCGCCCAGGCGCTGCTGGAAGCCGGCGGCGGCGTTCTCGTCAGGCAGCACCTCCGACAGCGGGTTCACCAGGAAGCCCCAGCCGCGCAGCCGCTCCAGATAGTCCCAATGCGTCGCCGCCACGGGCTCGCTGGAGGAGCCTTGCGCATAGGCGAACAGCTTCAACGGCCGCCGCGCCGTCACCTCCGGGTTCAACTGCCGCAGCGAGCCGGCAGCGGCATTGCGCGGATTGACCGGGATGCGGATGGCCTCGCCGGCTTTTTCGCCCGCGGTACGCCGGCGCTCGCGCTCCTCGAAGGCGGCGGTCTGCTCGGCGAGGAAGGCCAGGAAATCGGCCTTGTCCATGAAGACCTCGCCACGGATCTCGATGCTGGCGGGGTAGGGCGGCTTCAGCATCTGCGGCAGGTCATCGAGGGTGCGGAGATTGGCGGTGATGTCCTCGCCCTCCAGCCCGTCGCCGCGCGTGGCACCTCGCTGGAACACCCCATCCTCATAGGTCAGGCTGACCGAAAGGCCGTCGATCTTCGGCTCGCCGACGAAGACCAGCGGGATGTCCTCCGCCAGCCGCAGGAAGCGCCGCACGCTGGCGCAGAATTCGGCGAAGCCTTCGGGGGCGAAGATATTGTCCAGGCTCAGCATCGGCACGCCGTGCCGCAGCTTGGCGAAGCCCGAGGCGGCGGGGGCGCCGGGGCCGGCCCGGCTCGGGCTGTCGGCGCGGATGAGATCGGGGAACTCGGCCTCCAACGCCGCATTCTCGGCCAGCAGCGCGTCGAAGGCCGCATCCGTCATGATCGGCGCGTCATGCTGATGGTAGGCGAGGTTCGCCTGGGCGATCAGCCCGGCCAGCCGGGCCAGCTCCGCCGCTGCCTCCGCCTCGGTCACGTCAGCGCCGCCAGCAGCTCGTCGGCGGCGGCGCGGGCGGCGTCGGTGACGCGCTCGCCGGCCAGCATCCGCGCGATCTCCTCCCGCCGCGCGGCGGGGAGCAGGGCGGTCACGCTGGTCTCGGCCCGCTCGCCGGTCACGGATTTGGCGACCTGATAGTGCTGCGCCCCGCGCGCCGCGACCTGCGGGCTGTGCGTGACCACCAGCACCTGCACCCGTGCCGCGACGGCGGCCAGGCGCTCGCCCACGGCGGCGGCGGTGGCGCCGCCGATCCCGCTGTCCACCTCGTCGAAGACCAAAGTCGGTACTGGCGAGCCGCGCGCCAGCACGACCTTCAGCGCCAGCATCAGCCGGGACAACTCGCCGCCCGAGGCGATCCGCGCCAGCGGCCCCGGCGTCTGGCCGGGGTTGGTGGAGACCAGGAACTCCACCCGATCCTGCCCATCCGGGCCCCAGGCCGCTTCGGGCCGGGGGGTCAGTGCCACGGTCACCCGCGCGCGATCCAGCTTCAGCGGCACCAGCTCGGCCGAAAGTGCCGCATCCAGCGAAGCCCCGGCTGCGGCGCGGCGTTCGGTCAACCGGCCGGCGGCGGCGACATAGGCGGCGCGGCCGGCGCGGGCCGCGGCCTCCAGCGCCACCACCTGCCCCGATCCCGCATCCAGCGCCGAGAGCCGTTCCTTCAGGCGCTCCAGCAATTCGGGCAAAGAGGTGACGGCGACGGCGTGCTTCCGGGCGGCGGCGCGCAGGGCGAACAGCCGCTCCTCGGTCGATTCCAGTGCGCGCGGGTCGGGGGCGGCCTCCTGCACCAGGCGGGCGAGCAGGGTTTCCGCCTCGGCCAGCGCATCCTGGGCGGTGCCGAGCAGGATCAGCGCGGGCTGGATGCTGTCATTGGGCGGGGGCATGCGTTCCAGCGCGCGGGCGGCGTTGCGCAGCGCCGCGGCCGGGTTGCCGCCGCCGCGCCGGTCGCGCGGGGTCAGCTCCGACAGCGCGCCGGCCACCGCCTCGGCCCGCTTCTCGCCCTGTTGCAGCCCTTGGCGACGTTCGGCGAGTGCTTCTTCCTCGCCTTCCTCCGGGGCCAGGGTGCCGAGTTCGCCGACCGCGTGGCGCAGCCAATCCTCATCGCGCTGGGCCTCGGCGATCGCGGCGCGGGCGGCCTCCAGCGCGCGTTCGGCGGCGCGCCAGTCGCGATGGGCGAGGGCGACGGCGGCGCGATCCGCCTCGAACCCGCCGAAGGCATCGAGCAGCCCGGCATGGCTCGCGGGATCGGCGAGGCCGACCTGGTCATGCTGGCCCTGCACCTCGACCAGCAGCGCGCCGAGGCGCCGCAGCAAGCTCACCCCCACCGGCTGGTCGTTGACGAAGGCGCGGGAGCGGCCGTCGGCCTGCACCACGCGGCGCAGCACGATCTCCTCCTCGGCCTCCAGCCCGTGTTCGAGCAGCAGCGCATAGGTGGGGTGGGCGGGGGGCGGCTGGAAGGCGGCGGTGACGCTCGCCTGCGACTGGCCGGCGCGGACCAGCCCCGATTCGGCCCGCACGCCGAGCGCGAGGCCGAGGCTGTCGAGCAGGATGGACTTGCCCGCCCCGGTCTCCCCGGTCAGCACCGAAAGCCCGGGGCCGAAGACGAGGTCCAGCCGTTCGATCAGAACGACATCCCGGATGGCGAGTGCGACGAGCACGGCCGAGCCGGGCCCGGTCTAGAACACCGCGTCCACGGCTTGGCGCAGCCAGCTCGGGCTGTCCTCGGCCGCGCGGGGGGCGCCATCGACCAGCAGCGCGTAGCTGTCCTGGTACCAGGGGCTGCCCGGGTAGTTGTGGCCGAGGATGGCCGCGCTGCGGCGTGCCTCATCGACCAGGCCCAGGCTGAGATAGATCTCGGTCAGCCGGTGCAGCGCCTCGGGGACGTGGTTGGTGGTCTGGAAGTCGTCCACCACGCGGCGGAAGCGGCCGAGGGCGGCGGCATTCAGGTGCCGCGCCTGGTAGAAGCGGCCGATGTTCATCTCGCGCCCGGCCAGATGGTCGCGGGCCAGATCCATCTTCAACCGCGCATCGCGGGCATAGGGCGTGTTGGGGAAGCGGTTCTGCACATCCTGGAGTGCCGACATGGCGGTCTCGGTGCCGCTCTGGTCACGGCGGGCATCGACGATCTGCTCGTAGAAGCACAGCGCGCGCAGGTAATAGGCGTAGCCGATGTCGCGATGGGCGGGGTGCAACTGGATGAAGCGGTCGAGCGCGCCGATCGATTCGGTGTAGCGGTTGCGGCTGTAGTCGGCATAGGCCGCCATCAGCTTCGACTGGGTAGCCCAGGTCGAATACGGGTATTCGCGGTCCACCGTCTCGAACAACTCGACCGCGGGGCCGTAGCGTTCGGCGTTCAGCGCGTCCATGCCCGCGGCATAGAGGCTCTCGGGGGTCTGCTGGGCCAGCGCCTGCTGGCGCGGCGTCGCGCGGCCGGCGGCGGTGCCGTCCCAGGCACGGACGCCGTCGTCGCCGGAACAGGCGGCGAGGACCAGGGGGGCTGCAAGCAGGAGGGGGACCAGGCGGCGGAGCATCGGCATATTCGCGCTATACCACAGGATCGAAAGAAGCCGGCAGGGGGGTCCGTGCCGTCGTATGCGTAACCTGTTTCAGGCGGCCGTCGCCATCGCCGCGTCCCGCGCCCGGGCGGCTTCCGGCACGCGCAGCGGCGGCATCCGGCTGACGGCGGGCATGGCCCAATCCTGCTCCACCACGCGCCATGCGGCGCGATCGGCGAACATGGCACGCAGCAGGCGGTTGTTCAGCGCATGGCCCGAGCGATAGCCCGAAAAGCGGCCGCTGATCGGATGCCCCGCGAGGGACAGGTCACCGACCACGTCGAGCAGCTTGTGCCGCACGAATTCATCGGCGGTGCGCAGCCCCGTTGGGTTCAGCACCATCGGCCCATCCACCACCACCGCATTGGCGAGGCTGCCGCCGCGGGCGAGGCCGGCGGCGCGCAGCCGTGCCACATCCTCGGCCAGGGTGAAGGTGCGGGCATCGGCCAAAGCATGGCGGAAGGTCTGCGGCGTCACGCGCACGGCCAGGGACTGGCGGCCGATCGCGGTGTTCGGAAAGTCGATGGTCAGTGCCGCCTCGAAGGCGGCGGGCCAGCCGGCGCCATTGGCGGCGGGGCGCAGCTCGGCCCAGGCCGAATCGGTGTCGTCGGTCTCGGTGACGCGGATCGGCTTCAACACTTCGAGCACGCTGAGCGGCAGGCCGTTGTCCACGACGCCGGCGCTGTCGATCAGGAACAGGATGTCCCGCGCGGAGCCATCCAGGATCGGCACTTCCGGCCCATCCAGCTCCACCAGGGCATCATGGACACCGGCCCCGGCCAGCGCGGCCAGCACATGCTCCACCGTGCCGATGCGGCGATCGGGGCGGTCGGAGGCGCCCAGCGCGGTGCAAAGCCGGGTATCGCCCACCTGGTCGAAGCGGGCGGGGATTTCGAGATTGATATCGGTGCGGCGGAAGACGATACCGGCGCCAGGGGCGGCGGGGCGCAGGGTCATGGTGACGCGGGCGCCCGAGTGCAGCCCGATGCCCACGCAGCCGATCGGGGCACGCAGCGTCCGCCTCATGCCACCAAGGCCTGAGAGAAGCGAACCGCCAAGGGCCGATGTTGCGAGATATCCGTCCATTCTTATCCGTCCCGGGGATGCTGCGATACCGTTCGGAAAGGACCGGCCGGCTAGACTGGCGCGCCCCGGCGGCGCGTCTTCGCATATGCAAACTGGCAGGCTGGGGGCTCTCCTGCCAGTCAACGGTTGTTTCCCCGTATTTCATCGCAAGTGACTGAAAATACGGCCTGCGTGCGGTGCACAATACGGCGGAATCAAGGCAATTCCTCAGTGATTTACGGCATGAAAAAGGCGGCCCGGCAAACCTGCCGGACCGCCTGATACTATCGCTGGCGTTATGGTTTTTCAGTTGTTCTGGCGGCGCAGGAAGGTCGGGATATCCAGACCCATCTCATCGCTCGAGGCCTGGGTGCGCGGGGCGGGGGCGAGGCCCGGGTGGGCCGGCGCCATCGACGGCTGGCCCATCAAAGGCTGGCCCATCAAAGGCTCCTGGCGCCGGGGCGCCGCGGCCTCCGCCTCGGCCGGCAACTGGCGGCGCATCAGATTGCTGCCCAGGCCGGTCGCGGTGCGGAACAGGGTGCTGAAGGCGCCGGGGCGCGGCTGCGCCGGGGCGGCCACCGGCCGCTGCGGCATCTGCGCGACGGCGGGATGCGGCGCCGGCGCCATCTCGGGCTCCGGTGCGGCCTCCCAGGCGGCGGCGGCGGCGTGCTGCTGCTCATAGGCCTCGGGGGCGGATTCCACCGTGGCCGCGCGTCGCAGCCCGGGCATCGCCGGCGCGGCGGGCTGGGGCGCGGGCATCCGCGCCGGGCCGGGCTGGGCGCCGGCCGGCACCTGGGGCTGGGCCGGGCGGAAGGACATCGGCGCCGCCGGGGTGGCGCCGGGACCCTGCGCCGGCCGGCCGGGCATCCCGCCCGGGGCCGCGGCCGCGCCCGGCACGGCCTGGGTGCTGGCGGCGAAGGTGATGCCGCCGCCGCCCATGGCGACCAGACGCGGGCGTTCAGCCTGGGCCTGGGCCTGCGCCTCGATGCCGGTCGCGACGACCGAGACGCGCAGCTTGCCGTCCATGTTGGGGTCGAGCGAGGTGCCGAAGATCAGGTTCGCCTCGGGATCGACCTCGCGGCCGATGCGCTGCACCGCCTCATCCACCTCGAACAGCTTCACATCGTCGCCGCCGGTGATGTTCACCAGCACGCCGCGGGCGCCGCGCATGGAGGTGTCCTCCAGCAGCGGGTTGCTGATCGCGGCCTCGGCGGCGCGGAGCGCGCGGTCCTCGCCCTCGGCCTCGCCGGTGCCCATCATCGCCTTGCCCATCTCGGACATCACGGTGCGGATATCGGCGAAGTCCAGGTTCACGACACCCGGCTTCATCATCAGGTCGGTGACGCCGGAGACGCCCATGTAGAGCACGTTGTCGGCCATCTTGAAGGCTTCGGCGAAGCCGGTGCGCTCATTGGCCATGCGGAACAGGTTCTGGTTCGGGATCACGATCAGCGTGTCCACATACTGTTGCAGGTCGGACAGGCCCTGCTCGGCCACATCCATCCGGCGCTTGCGCTCGAAGTCGAAGGGCTTGGTGACCACGCCCACCGTCAGCACGCCGCGCTCCCGCGCGAGGCGCGCGATGACCGGCGCCGCGCCCGTGCCGGTGCCGCCGCCCATGCCCGCCGTGATGAAGACCATGTGGCAGCCCTCAAGGTGGCGGGCGATGTCCTCCGCCGCCTCTTCCGCCGCCGCCCGGCCGATCTCGGGCTTGGCGCCCGCGCCCAGCCCCTGGGTCAGATGCGGCCCGAGCTGCACGCGCCGGTCCGCCCGGCTGCGCGCCAGTTGCTGCGCGTCGGTATTGGCGACCAGGAACTCGACACCCTCCAGACCCGACAGGATCATGTTGTCCACGGCGTTCATGCCGCCGCCGCCGACCCCGATGACGGTGATGCGAGGAGAGAAATCGGCGACCGATTGCCTCTGGATCGTCAGGTTGAGTGTCATTGCGGGGTAATCCTCAACATCTTGTGGGTAGCGGGGGCGGGACCCGCGAATCGTGGGGTGTTAATGAACATCACAGCCGTTCTCGCCACCATTCGGCAAGACGGGATAACAGCCCCGGACGCGGTCCCGGGGGGTCCAGATCCAGCGGCGGCCGGCCTTCGCCGGCGCCCCAGGACAGGAGACCCACGGTCGCCGCGAAATCGGGGCGATGCAGGGTCTCGGGCAGGCCGCGGACCTGATGCGGACGGCCCAGACGGACCGGGCGCCCCAGGATTTCGGCGGCCAGTTCGCGCACACCGGCCAATTGGCTGGCGCCGCCGGTCAGCACGACGCGCTTGCCGACCTCGGGGCCGAGCCCCGCGGCCTCCAGCCGGTCGCGCACCAGTTCGAGGGTTTCCGTCAGCCGCGGGCGGATGACGCCGACGATGGCGGAGCGGGGGATGCGGGCAAGCTGCTCCTCCTCCTCGCCCACCTGCGGCACGGGTAGGAACTCCCGCCCATCATCATGCCCGGCCAGGACGCCGCCATGCAGCGTCTTCACCCTTTCGGCATGAATGATCGTGGTGGTCAGCCCGAGCGCCAGATCGTTCGACACATTCCAGCCGCCGACCGGCAGGGCGGAGGTGTGCAGCAGGTGCCCGTCCTGGAACACGGCGATGGTGGTGGCCCCGCCGCCCATGTCCACGACGGTCGCGCCGATGGTCTTCTCATCCTCGACCAGGGTGGAGAGCGCGGCGGCGAAGGGGGCGGAGACCAGCTCCTCCACCTCCAAATCGCAGGCGGCGAGTGCCAGGCCGAGGTTGCGCAAGCTTGCCTGGGCCGCGCCGACCAGATGCAGCCGCGCGCCGAGCGTCTCGCAGACCATGCCGCGCGGATCGTCCACGCCGGGGGTCGCATCGATGGTGAAGCCGAGCGGGATGGCATGGACCGTCTCGCGGCCCTCCTCCTCGGCGCGGCGGCGGGCCTCGGCCAGCACCGCGCGCAAATCGGCCGCGGTCACCGCGCGGCCGCCGATCGGCCATTGGATGTGCTGCACCCGGCTGTCCGGCTGGCCGCAGGTGAGGTTGACGATGACGCCGGTCAGCTTGTGGTCGGCCATCTCCTCGGCCTGGGCGACGGCGGCGCGGATGGTGGCCTCGGCCTCGCGCAGATCGACGATGTTGCCGCCCTTGATCCCGCGCGAGCGCTGCCAGCCGAAGCCGAGCACCCGAGGTTCGCCATCGCCCTCGACGCGGGCGATCAGGCAGACGGTCTTGCTGCTGCCGAGGTCCAGCACCCCCCAGACCCCGGGCCGCGCGCGCTTGCGCCGGCCGCCGGCGATCGGCGGATCGGCCAGCGAGAGGTTGGGCGGCAGGCGCGCGATCTGGTTCATCGGCGTGAACTCCCACGGAGCAGGGCAGGGGTGGCGTGGATCGGCGAGGGTGCGGCCAGCGGGCGCAGCACCATCCGGTCCGCGAGGCGCAGATCCACGGCCGCCAGCGGGCGGTCGAGCAGCCCGTGGCTGCGCTGCAAGGCGGCGAGCCGTGCTACGGCCGCGGGCTCCTCACCTTCCGGCAGCAGCACGTCGGTGCCCGTATGCAGGCGCAGGTTCCAGCGCCGGTCGGCCACGCGGATCAGCGCCTGCACCCGCGTCATCACCTCGGGCACCGCGCGCAGCGCATCGACCAGCGCCCCGGCCGTGGTGTCGGCGCCGGAGCCGACCAGCAGCGGCAGCGGGCCGAACTGGTCCAGCCGCTCGGTCGCCACCACCCGGCCGCGCCGGTCGATGATCGAGAACTGCCCGGCGTTCTGCCAGAGCGCGAAGGGCTCACGCTCCTCGATCCGCACCACGATGCTGTCGGGCAGGTGCCGCTCGACACGGGCATGGGCGATCCAGGAGATGGTCTCCAGCCGCTCCCGCGCCGCCTGGGGGGAGAAGGCGAACATCGGATCGCCCGGCACGATGCCCAAGGCCCCGCGCACGAGGTCGATCGGCGTGTTGTGCCGGCCGTGCAGTTCCACCCGCTCGATGGTCAGCCCGAGCCGGGTGGCCAGGGTGCCCTGGTCGTCCAGCAGCCGCGCCGCCTGGCTGGCGGGGTCGAAGGCCGAGACGCCGATGGCCAGCCCGCCGAGCACCGTCAGCCCCGCGAGCCCCCAGCCGAGCGGGCGCAGCAGCGGCCGGCGGCGCCGCAGCCAGAGCAGGAACCCGCTCGGCCGTTCCGTGGTGCGCTGGGTGGTGCGCCGCAGGGCGCGCGGGTCACGTGCCATGGCGGGCCTCCGCGACCAGCCGCGCGCAGAGCGCGGGGAAGGAGATGCCGCGATGCGCCGCCTGTTCGGGCACGAGGCTGGTCGGCGTCATCCCCGGCTGGGTGTTCACCTCCAGCAGGATCAGCCGGCCGGGCTCGCCGGCCGTGTCGTCGTAACGGAAGTCGGCGCGGGAGACGCCGCGGCAGCCGAGCGCCTGATGCGCCGCGAGTGCCACCCGCATTGCCTCGGCCGCGATCCCGGGATGGATGCGGGCGGGCAGGATATGGGTGCTGCCGCCATCGGCGTATTTCGCCTCGTAGTCGTAGAATTCGGTATGGGCGGTGATGTCGGTCACCGTCAGCGCCTCATCGCCCAGCACGGCCACGGTCAGTTCGCGGCCGGGGATGAAGGGCTCGGCCATGATCTGGCCGAAGGTCCAGGTGCGGGCGATCTCGGCGCGGCGGTTGTCGTTCGCGCGGATGATGTGGACGCCGACCGAGGAGCCCTCATGCACCGGCTTGATGACATAGGGCACCGGCAGCGGGTCGGAATCCTCCAGCTCGGCGGCGGTCAGCAGCACCTGTTCGGCGACCGGCAGGCCAGCCGAGCGGAACACCGCCTTGGCCGCGGCCTTGTCCATGGCGGTGGCGGAGGCGCGCAGGCCGGAATGGGTGTAGGGCAGCCCCATCCAGTCCAGCAGCCCCTGGACGCAGCCATCCTCGCCATAGCGGCCGTGCAGGGCGTTGAAGACGGCATCGGGGCGGGCGGCGCGCAGCGCGTCGATCAGGGCGGCGGGATCGGCGCCGACATCGATGGGGGTGACCTCGAACCCGGCCTCGACCAGCGCCGCGGCGCAGAGCCGGCCGGAGGTGAGGGACACCTCGCGCTCGGCCGAGATGCCGCCGAACAGGACCGCGACGCGGCTCATGCGGGCTCTCCGATGCGGCGAATTTCCCAACGCAGGTCAACGCCCGACCGCGCCCGGACCTGTTCGCGCACCGCTTCGCCGAGGGCCTCGATCTCGGCGGCGGTCGCACCACCGAGGTTGAGCAGGAAGTTGCAATGCAGCGGGCTGACCTGGGCCTGGCCGAGGGTCATGCCCCGGCAGCCGGCCGCATCGATCAGCGCCCAGGCCTTCTGGCCCGGTGGGTTGGCGAAGGTGCTGCCGCCGGTGCGGGCGCGCACGGGCTGGGTCGCCTCGCGGGCGGCGCGGATCTCGGCCATGCGCGGGGCGGGGTCGCCCGGATGGGCGCGCAGCCGGGCGCGGACCACGACGCCGCGCGCGGGCAGCGCCGAATGGCGGTAGGCGAGGCCGAGTTCGGCCGCATTGAGCCGGACCAGCCCCTCGGGGGTGGCGATCTCGGCCCAGTCCAGGACCTCGGCGATGTCGCTGCCATAGGCGCCGGCATTCATCGCGACGGCGCCGCCGATGGTGCCCGGGATGCCCGAGAGGAAGGCCAGCCCATCCAGCCCATCGGCCGCGGCATATTCCGCGACCGTGGTGTCGAGCGCCGCGGCACCCGCGACATAGCCATCGCCATCCCGCACCACGCCGCCAAACGTCCGGCCGCCGAGGCGCAGCACCACGCCGCGCACGCCGCCATCGCGGATGATGAGGTTGGAGGCCGCCCCCAGCACCGTGACCGGCATCCCGGCCGGCGCGTCGCGCAGCAGCAGCAGCAAATCATCGACATCGGCCGGCCGCACCAGCCACTCCGCCGGCCCGCCGACGCGGAACCAGGTGAAGGCGGCCAGCGGCGCCTCTGCCTGCACCCGCCCGCGCAGCGGCGGCAGCACCGGGGCCGTGGACTCGCGGGTCATCATGCCCGCCTCGGCTGGCCGAGTTGCAGGGCGGAAAGCTGCGCCGGCAGCGCATGCGCCCATTGCGTGATGTTGCCGGCGCCGAGGCAGACCACGTAATCGCCGCTGCGGGCGATGGCATTGACCATCTCGGCCAGCGAGTCCGGCCCGGGCAGCGGCACCACGCTGCGATGGCCGCGGGCGCGCAGCCCATCGACCAGCGCATCGCGGTCGAAGCCCTCGATCGGCGTCTCGCCCGCGGCATAGACATCGGCGACGATGACGGTGCCGGCATCGTTCATGCAGGCGCAGAACTCCTCGAACAGCTGCGCGAGGCGGGAGTAGCGGTGCGGCTGCACCACCGCGACCACATCGCGCGCGCCGGCCTGGCGCGCCGCCTTCAGCACCGCGGCGATCTCGACCGGGTGGTGGCCGTAGTCATCGATGATGGTGATGCCGCCGGCCTCGCCGACGCGGGTGAAGCGGCGCTTCACGCCCTTGAAGCCGGCCAGCGCGGAGCGGATGGTCAGGTCGTCCACATCCATCTCGACGGCCAGCGCGATCGCCGCCAGCGCGTTCTGGACATTGTGCTGCCCCAGCATCGGCAGCCGGAACGGCGACAGGCGGCGGGAGCGGCCGGTCGCGCGATCCGCGACGGTGACTTCAAACGTGGCGCCCAGCCGGTCCATGACCAGCTTGTCGGCGCGCACATCGGCCTGGGGGCTGAAGCCATAGGTGATCAGCCGCCGGTCCGACAGGCGCGGGATCATCGCCTGCACCTCCGGGTGGTCGGCGCAGAGGATCGCAAAGCCGTAGAAGGGGATGTTGCCGACGAACTGGGCGTAGCCCTCCTTCATCGCGGCCTCGGTGCCCCAATGGTCCAGGTGTTCCGGGTCCATGTTCGTCACCACCGCCACGACAGCCGGCAGGCGCAAAAAACTGCCGTCGCTCTCATCGGCCTCGACCACCATCCACTCGCCCGAGCCCATGCGCGTGTTGCTGCCATAGGCATTGACGATGCCGCCGTTGATCACGGTCGGGTCGAACTTCGCCCCTTCCATCACGCAGGCGATCAGGCTGGTCGTGGTGGTCTTGCCATGGGTGCCGCCGACGGCGATCGCCCATTTCAGCCGCATCAGCTCGGCCAGCATTTCCGCCCGCCGCACCACCGGGATCAGCCGCAGCCGGGCCGAGACGACCTCGGGGTTGTCGCGCTTCACGGCGGTGGAGGTGACCACCACCGCCGCCGCGCCGAGGTTGGCCGCATCATGCCCGATCGCGACGGAGATGCCGGACTCGCGCAGGCGCAGCACATTCGCGCCCTCGGCGATGTCGCTGCCCTGCACCTGGTAGCCGAGGCTGTGCAGCACCTCGGCGATGCCGGACATGCCGATGCCGCCGATGCCGACGAAATGGATGGGGCCGATGTTGAGGGGGAGGGCGCGCATCAGGGAACCTCCGCCCGCATCGACGCCAGCACGGCATCGGCGAGGCTCGCCGCTGCCTCCGGCCGGCCGAGGGAGGCGCAGGCCGCCGCCATCGCCGCCAGCCGTGCCGGGTCGTCGAGCAGGCGTGTCAGGGTTTCGGCCAGCGCCTCGGCCGTCAGTGTGGATTGGTTGCAGGCGATGGCGCCCCCGGCCGAGGCCAGGATCGCGGCATTGGCCGCCTGATGGTCGTCGATCGAGCCCGGCAGCGGCACCAGCACGCCCGGGCGCCCGGCGGCGGCAAGCTCGGCGCAGGTCGAGGCACCGGCGCGGGCGATCACCAGATGCGCGGCGGCCAGACGCTCCGGCATGTCGCCGAGGAAGGGCGACAGCTCGGCGGAGAGCCCGAGCGCCTCATAGGTCGCGCGGACCGCCTCCAGATCCTCCCGCCGCACCTGTTGGGTGAGGTCGATGCGGGCGAGCAGCGCCTCGGGCAGCAGCGCCAAGGCGGCCGGCACCAGGGTCGAGAAGATGCGCGCGCCCAGGCTGCCGCCGGTCACCAGCAGCTTCAGCCGGCCGGTGGCGTCGGGGTAGGGCTGGGCATGCAAAGCGGCGATGGCGCCGCGCACCGGATTGCCGGTGACCATGACATGGGCATTCACCGGCAGCCGGCTGGTCGCCTGGAACGACAGCGCGAGGCTGGCATGGCCGCGCGCCAGCAGCCGGTTGGCGCGGCCGAGCACGGCGTTCTGCTCATGCAGCAGCACCGGCACATGCCAGGCGGGGAAGAACATCCGGGCGGCGAAGATCGGCGGGACCGAGGGGTAGCCGCCGAAGCCGACGATGGCGGCGGGCTGCACCTCGCGCATCACGCGCCGGGCCTGGGCGATGCCGGCGGCCATGGCCGCGGCCCCCTTCAGCACCCGCCACGGGCTGCGCCCGGCGAGCCCGGCGCCCGAGATCACCACCCGGCGCTCGCAGGGGAAGTGCTCGGTGGCGGCGATGCTGCGGGCATCGGTCATCAGGATCACGCGCTGCCCGCGGGCCGCGAATTCGGCGGCGAGCGCCTCGGCCGGGGACAGATGCCCCCCGGTGCCACCGGCGGCAATGATGATCGGGCGCACGGCTGGTCCCCTCATGCTTCGCCCCCCCCGCTGCCAACGCGGCGGCGTGTCAGGGCCAGCAGGAACCCCATGCCGAGCGCGATCGCCAGCACCGAGGAGCCGCCATAGGAGACGAAGGGCAGCGTCATGCCCTTGGTCGGAATCAGGTGCAAGGTCGAAGCCATGTTCACGAAGGCCTGCAACCCGAATTGCGTGAGCAGCCCGGTCGCGGCGATCAGGGTGAAGCGGTCCGTCTCCCCCAGCAGCCGCAGCAGCCCGCGGATGACGATGAAGCCGAAGATCGCGATCAGGATCATGCAGAGGATGAAGCCGAACTCCTCCCCCGCCACGGCGAAGACGAAATCGGCGTGGGCATCGGGCAGCACGGTCTTGATGCGGCCCTCCCCGGGGCCGCGGCCGAACAGCCCGCCATTGCCGAAGGCCTCCAGCGCCACATCGACCTGGTAGGTGTCGCCGGCGGCGGGGTCGAGGAAGCGCTGCACGCGGGACTGCACATGCGGCAGCAGCGCATAGGCGGCGCCGAACAGCGCGACGCCGGCGCCGGCCATGCCGACCACGGCGAACATGTTCAGCCCGTTCACGAACAACTGCGCGAACAGCACCGCGGCGACCACCATGAGCATGCCCACGTCCGGTTGCAGCTTGAGCAGCAAAGCGGCGACGCCGAACAGCAGGACGGCCGCGAGCGCCCCCGGAAACCGGCTGCCGGGCCGGTGGCCGAGCGAGATCAGCCAGGCGCAGACGATGGCGAGGCAGGGCTTGAGGAATTCGGAGGGCTGCAACTGGAAGCCCGGCAGCGACAGCCAGCGCCGCGCGCCCTTCACCTCCGGCCCGATCACCAGGGTCGCGGCCGTCATCGCCAAAGCGGCGAGGCAGCCGAGCAGGGCCATCTGCCGCACCTGGCGGGGCGTGAGCAGGGAGACGCCGATCATTACCGCGCAGCCGAGGGCGAGGAACACCATCTGCTTGCCAATGAAGGAATTGCGCGAGGCCGCGCCGATCCGCACCGCGACGGCGGGGCTCGCGGCCAGCATCAGCACGAAGCCGGCGCCGACCAGCAGGAACAGCGCGATCAGGGTCGGGCGGTCCACCGTCCACCACCAGCGGCCCAGGGTCGAGGTATCGGCGCGGGTCACGGACATCAGGGGGTCTCCGCCGATTGCGGCCGGGCCAGGGCCTGGACCGCGGCACGGAAGGCATCCCCGCGCGCGTCAAAACCGGTGAACTGGTCCCAGGAGGCCGCGGCCGGGGAGAGCAGCACCGCCTCGGCCCCCGTCGCGCGGGCAGCGTCGCGGGCGGCGGGGATGGCGGCGGCGAGGTGCCCGGCCATGGTGAAGGGCACGCCATGCGCGGAGAGCGTCGCGGCGAAGGCCGCCGCGTCCCGGCCGATCAGCACGGCATGGGCGATGTGGCCGAACAGCGGGACGAGGGGCTCGATCCCCCCCTCCTTGCCGGTGCCGCCGGCGATCAGCACGATCCGGCGCCAGGAGGCCAGCGCCATGGCGGTGCTGTCGGCATTGGTCGCCTTGCTGTCGTTGATCCAGGGGATGCCATCCAGCACCGCGACCTGTTCGGCGCGGTGCGGCAGGCCGGGGTAGGTCGCGATGCCGCGCGCCACGGCCTCGCGCGCGACACCCCAGGCGAGCGCCACGGCGCTGGCGGCGGCGGCGTTCTGGGCGTTGTGGGCGCCTTGCAGGGCCGGGGCCCCGGCCATGTCGACGATCGGGCCAATATCGTCGCGCAGGATGCCGGCCTCGGCCCAGACCCCGCCGGGCTGCGGGCTGTGCCCCGAGATCGGGATTTTCCGCGCGCTCAGCCCGGCGCCCAGCGCGGCGGCACCGTCATCCTGGCCGATCACCGCGATGTCCGTATGCAGCTGGCGCGCGAAAATCTGAGCCTTGGCAGCGGCATAGCCGGCCATGCCGCCATGGCGGTCCAGATGATCGGGGCTGAGGTTCAACATCACCGCCGCGTTGAAGCGCGTCCGCGCGAGTCGCTCCAACATGTACGAGGACATCTCCAGAACATAGGCTTGGCCTGTGGCAAGAAGCGGTAACGACAAGGCCGCGGTGCCGAGGTTGCCGCCGGCCAGCGCCGTCCAGCCCGCCGTCGCCAGGATGTGCTGCAACAGCGCGGTGGTGGTGCTCTTGCCATTGGTGCCGGTGATCCCGGCGAGAAGCGGCGCCTCGCCGGAGGCACGGATCGCCGCCGTCAGGAACTCGACGTCGCAGAGGATCGGCACGTTCGCGGCCAGGGCCCGCACCGCCGCCGGGTGCTGGCGCGGGATTCCCGGGGAGAGCAGCAGCGCATCGAAGCGGAACGGGCCCTGCACCGGATCGGCGAGGGTGAGCCCCGCGGCCTCGGCGGTCGTCCGCGTGGCTATCCCGTCATCCCAGGCGGCGACGGTGGCGCCCCATTCGACCAGCCGCAGCGCCGCCGGAAGCCCCGCGCGACCGAGGCCGACCACGGCGACCGAAAGCCCGGCGAAGGGGCGGAAGGGGCGGGGTGCGCTTGTAACTCCTCCACTCATCGCCGCGCCTCCTGGCTAAGGTTGCGCGTCGGTAGCTGGGAGAGGGTCGCCGCGAGACGCTTGGGGGTCATTCCC
>NZ_QKYU01000037.1 GCF_003253705.1 Humitalea rosea | reverse complement strand
TCGGGCAGCCACGCCTTGAGGTCCGGAGGCAACAGGAATGCCTGGTCGCGATTGTAGGATACGAAGGTCGCCATAACCGCAGTTTGACAAATCAGAAAGGCAAAGTGAATCCGACAGACTGCTAGTCTGGCCTCTCCCCGACCGGAGCCAAGCGATGCGCCGTATCCTCTGCCTGAGCCTGCTGACGCTGATCCTTGGTGCCGAAGCCGCCCCGGCCCAAACCACGCCCGCGCCGGCGGAGCGCACGTTGAACGTCTTCAACTGGTCGGATTACATCGACCCCTATGCCGTCGCCAGCTTCACCGCCGAAACCGGCATCCGGGTGCGCTACGACGTCTATGACAGCCTGGAAACGCTGGAGGGCCGCATGGCCGCGGGGCGCAGCGGCTACGACATCATCGTCCCGACCTCGGAGCCCAGCTTCTCCCGCATGGTGCGCGCGGGGGCGCTGCTGCCACTCGACCGGTCGCTGATCCCGACATGGGGCGGACAGGCTCCGGCGCTGCTCGCCAAGGTCGAAACCTCGGACCCCGGCAACCGCCATGGCGCGATCTACCTTTGGGGCACGGTCGGGCTGGCCATCCGCCCCGACCGTATCCGCGCGATCCTCGGCGATGTCCCGCTCGACAGCCTGGACCTGCTGATGCGGCCAGAGATCGCGCGGCAACTCTCCCGCTGCGGCATCGCGGTGATGGACAGCGGGATCGACGTGCTGCCGAGCGTGCTGCGCTGGCTCGGCCGCGATCCCAATTCGGCGGTGCCCGAGGATCTGCGCGCGGCCGAGGCGGCGCTGCTGGCGATCCGCCCCTCCGTGCGCGCCATCACCGCCAGCGCCACCATCCTCGATGCCGTCGCAGCCGGGGAATACTGCGTCGCGATGACCTATTCCGGCGATGTCATCCAGGCCCAGGCCCGCGCCGAGGAGGCCAATCGCGGCGTGCAGATCCGCTACGTGCAGCCGAAGGAGGGGGCGCAGCTCTGGTTCGACATGCTGGCGATCCCCGCCGATGCGCCGGACCCCGCGGCCGCGCACGCCTTCATCGCCCATGTGCTGCGGCCGGCGGTGATGGCCGGGATCACCAACCACACCCGCTACCCCAATGCCGTGCCTGCCAGCCTGCCTTTGGTGAATGCGGCGGTGCGGGACGACCCCAACATCTATCCCACGCCTGAGATGATCGGCCGCACCTTCACCGTCACCGCCCTGCCACCCGCGGCCGAACGGGCGCGCGCGCGGTCCTGGAGCCGGTTCAAGGCGGGGCGTTGAGCCTGCTGCAGGTCGAAGGACTGACGGTTCGCTTCGGCGGCGCCGCCGCACTCGACGCGTTGGATCTGGAGGTGCCGGAGGGCGCCTTCGTCGCCCTGCTGGGTGGCTCGGGGTCGGGCAAATCGACCCTGCTGCGCACCATCGCCGGCTTCGTCGCGCCCGCGGCGGGGCGGATCCTGCTGGGGGGCGTGGATCTGGCACCGCTGCCGCCGGAACGTCGGCCGCTGCACATGATGTTCCAGTCCTATGCGCTGTTCCCCCACATGAGCGTGGCCGACAATGTCGGCTACGGGCTGCGCCGGGCCGGGGCCGCCACCGCCGAACGCATCCGGCGCGTGGGCGCGGCGCTGGAGATGGTCGGGCTGGAGGCCTTCGCGCGGCGTCGGCCGGCCGCGCTGTCGGGCGGGCAGCAGCAACGGGTGGCGCTGGCCCGCGCCCTGATCCTGCGCCCCAGGCTTCTGCTGCTGGACGAACCGCTGGGCGCGCTGGATGCCGCCTTGCGCGAACGCACCGGCGCCGAGCTGCGCGCCTTGCAGCGTGCGACCGGCAGCGCCTTCCTCATGGTCACCCATGACCAGGCCGAGGCCCTGGCGCTGGCCGATCGCGTGGCGGTGCTGGAGCAGGGCCGGGTGATCCAGCAGGGCACCCCGCGCGAACTCTGGGATCGCCCGGCGACCCGCTTCGTCGCGGGTTTTTTGGGCGCGGCCAATATTATCGAAGGGGTCGCGCTTGCCGATGGCGGGGTGGATTGCCCCGCCTTGCCCGCGACGCTCCGCCCCGCCGTCCCGCATGGAAAGCCGCCCGGCAGCCCCGTGGCGCTGGCGCTGCGGGCCGAGCGCATAGGGTTCGGTGACGAGGGGCTGCCGGCGGTGGTGACGGAGGCCACCTACCGGGGTGGCGCCTCGCTGCTGACCCTTCGGACCAGCGGGGGGGCGGTCCTGCGGGCGCTTTGGCCGGAAGCCTCGGGTCCGGCACCCGAACATGCCGTCACTTTGAGCTGGGAGCCTTCGGCGCTGGTGCCGCTGGCATGATCGGGCGCGCCCTCCTGTGGCTGGTGCTGACATTCGGTGTCGCCACGCCGCTCGCGCTGGTCGCGGCCATCGCGCTGGGCGAGGCGGCCGAGGGCATCCCGCCGGTCCGCTTCCCCTGGAACGGCGGGGCGGCGACGGACAGCCTGGTGCTGATCGCGACCGATCCCTTTTATGTCGGGGCGCTGCTGTCCTCGCTGGAGGTCGCGGCACTGACGGCGGCTGCCTGTGTGGCGCTGGCCTTCCCCATGGCGCTTGGCATCGTGCGGGCGCGGCCCGGGCCGCGGATCTGGCTGCTGGCGGCGGTGATGCTGCCGTTCTGGACCGGGTTCCTGCCGCGCATGGGCGCCTGGATCGGGCTCTTTCGTGACTCCGGCTGGATCAATGGCGTTCTGGTGGAGTTCGGCCTGCCGGCGCAGCAGATGCTCTACACCGATGCGGCGATGCTGGTCGGTATGGTCCATGCCTATCTGCCCTTCGCCGTGCTGCCGCTGTTCGGCGTGCTGCTGCGGCTGGACCCGCGGCTGGAGGAAGCGGCCGCCGACCTCGGCGCAGGCCCGGTCGCGCGGCTGGTGACGGTGGTGCTGCCACAGGCCGCTCCGGGAATCGCGGCGGCCTTCCTGCTCGTCTTCATCCCGGCGGCGGGGGAATATGTCATCCCCGAACTGCTGGGACCGCCCTCGGCGACGCTGGTCGGGCGGGTGGTGGTGCAGGAGTTCTTCCAGAACCGCGACTGGCCGGTGGCGGCGGCCCTCTCCCTCGGGCTGCTGGTGGTGCTGCTGCCGCCGCTCTGGCTCTACCAGCGGCTTGGAACGCAGGGGTGAGGCGGGCGGCCCTGTGCTTCGGGCTGGCGTTTCTCTGGCTGCCGGTGCTGCTGCTGGTCGGCTACGCCTTCTCCGCCGCGCGGCTGCCCTTCACCTGGGGCGGGTTCTCGCTGCGCTGGTTCGGCGCCCTGCTGGCCAATGAGCGGCTGGTCGAGGCCACACTTCTATCGCTGCGGGTCGCGACCGGTGCGGCCAGCCTCGCCGTGCTGCTCGGCGGAGGCATCGGCTGGGTGCTGGCACGGCATGGGCGGTTTCGTGGCCGGGCGCTGTTCGGGGCGCTGGCGGCAGCGCCCCTGGTGCTGCCGGAGGTGGTCACGGGCCTGTCGCTGCTGCTGCTGGCCGTGGCGGTGCAGACGCTGACCGAGGGTTGGCCGCAGCGCGGGGCGGGCACGGTGCTCATCGCCCATGCCTTGCTCGCCGGCAGCTATGTCGCGGTGCTGGTCCAGGCGCGGCTCGCCTCGCTCGACCCCGCGCTGGAGGAGGCCGCCCGCGACCTCGGCGCGACCCCGGCCGCCGTCTTCCGCACCATCACCTTGCCGCTGGTCGCACCCGCGCTGGCGGCGGGCTGGCTGCTCGGCTTCACGCTTTCGTTGGATGATGTGGTGGTGGCGAGCTTCGTCTCCGGCCCGGCCGGGACGACCCTGCCCATCGCCGTTTTCTCGATGTTGCGTCTGGGGCTGACGCCGGAGGTCAATGCCCTGGCGGCACTGCTGCTATTGACCGCGGCGATTTGCATGGGTGGTGCCGCGATTCTGCTGCGGCCGCGGGTTGTGGCCCCCAAGGCCGAGGGGTGATCATTCGCCGGCTGCGGCTTCCGGCAAGACTTCAGGTAACTTCGCTAAATGCTGTGCCAACTTCGTTACGGTGAGGCCTGCTCGCCTTGGAGCCTCGCAACGACGCTCTCAAGATTAGCAATTATAGCGTTACGACGGGCGATGTCGTCCGCTCTTGTCTCGTCAGTTTGAAGGGTTCCCACACTGACTACGCTTCCCAACGTGCACGCTTGAAGCGCTGCGATGGCCTCGCGCTCACGTTCGATCTGAGCCAAGTGCCGCGCAATCGCGCTTTCGATCGAGGTCATGTCGGCGTTCCTATCAACGTAATGATCTTCTATCGTATCATATTGGAGGGCCTAGATTCTACCGGCATTTCAAAAACCAAGCGAATATTTGCAGATGAACCGCCTCCGTCATAGGAGAATGTTAAGCAAGCGTTCTGGGCGTATGCGGCTTGCAGTTAGGCCCTTATTGGCGCAGGGATGCGCTAATACGTTGAAAAAACAACGCGTGCTTCATGCGGAGGGGCTCTTGTCGCCCCCAAGGCCGAGGGGTAGGGATACCGACGGCCGCGGGGGTTCCGCGCGCCCAATTCTTTGAGACGAAGGCTGACATGCACCTCACCGCTGAGCGCCTGGACCGCATCTCCGCGTCCCAGACCATTGCCATCACCGGCAAGGCCCGTGCGCTGAAAGCCGCCGGGCGGGATGTCATCAGCCTCTCGGTCGGCGAGCCGGACTTCGAGACGCCGCGCAACATCAAGGATGCTGCGATCCGCGCGATCGAGGCGGGTGACACGCGCTACACCGACGTCGCCGGCACCCGCGCGCTGCGCGAGGCGGTGTCCCGCAAGTTCAAGCGCGACAGCGGCCTTGACTACAGCCCCGATGAGATCATCGTCTCCACCGGCGGCAAGCAGGTGATCTTCAACGCCATGATGGCGACGATGCAGGCGGGCGACGAGGCGATCATCCCCGCCCCCTGCTGGGTCTCCTACCCCGACATCGTGGCGCTGGCCGAGGGCACGCCGGTGATCGTGCCGGCCGGGCAGAACCAGGGCTTCAAGATCAACGCCGAGCAGCTGGAAGCCGCGATCACCCCCAAGACGAAGTGGGTGATCCTGAACAACCCCAGCAACCCGACCGGTGCCGCCTATTCGGCCGCCGAGTTGAAGGCGCTGACCGATGTGCTGCTGCGCCACCCCGATGTCTGGGTCTTCACCGACGATATCTATGAGAAGCTGGTCTATGACGGCTTCCAGATCGCGACGGTGGTCCAGGTGGAACCCCGCCTGCGCGACCGCACCGTGACCATGAACGGCTGCTCCAAGGCCTATGCCATGACCGGCTGGCGCATCGGCTTCGCCGGCGCGCCGCTGCCGCTGATCAAGGCGATGGACAAGCTGCAGAGCCAGAGCACCTCCAGCACCAGCAGCATCTCCCAGGCCGCGGCGATCGAGGCCTTGGACGGCCCGCAGGACACGGTCGAGACGATGCGCCTCGCCTTTCAGGAACGCCGCAACCTGGTCGTGGCCGGCATGAACGCCTGCCCGGGCGTGCGATGCCACACGCCGGAAGGCGCCTTCTACGTCTATCCCTCGATCCATGCCTGCATCGGCAAGACCAGCGCCGGCGGCACCTTCATCAAGGACGATGAAGCCTTCGTCGTGGCGCTGCTGGAGGAACAGGGCGTCGCCGCCGTGCATGGCAGCGCCTTCATGTTCCCCGGGCATTTCCGGATTTCCTACGCGACCTCGAACGATCTGCTGATCGAGGCCTGCGCCCGCATCAAGACCTTCTGCGAGGGGCTGCACTGATGCCTGAAGCTCCTATGTCCTCCACCCCGATGCCGGCACTTGCCCAGCGGTTGAAGGAGGTTTCCTTCTCCGCCTCGGCCGCGATGACCGGCAAGGCGCGGGAACTCAAGGCCGCCGGCCACAACGTCATCAGCCTCGCGATCGGCGAGCCCGATTTCGAGACCCCGCCCCATGCGATCGAGGCCGCCTACAAGGCCGCCCTTGCCGGCGACACCAAATACCCGCCGCAGGATGGCACCAAGGCGCTCAAGGAAGCGGTGCAGCGCAAGTTCAAGCGCGACAACAACCTCGACTACGCGCTGGACGAGATCCTGATCACCAATGGCGGCAAGCAGGCCATCATGGACGCCCTGCTCGCCACCTGCGATCCGGGCGATGAGGTGCTGATCCCCGCACCCTACTGGGTCAGCTACGCCGAGATGGCCAAGCTCGCCACCGCGACGCCGACCTTCGTGAACTGCCCGCAGAACAACGGCTTCAAGCTGCGGCCGGAGGATCTGGACGCGGCGATCACGCCGAAGACCAAGTGGTTGCTGCTGAACTTCCCTTCCAACCCGACCGGCGCCGCCTGTTCGCGGGAGGAGATGAAGGCCATCGCGCAGGTCATGCTCAAGCATCCGCATGTCTGGATCATGACGGACGACATGTATGAGCACCTGATCTACGACGGGTTCGAGTTCTGCACGATCGCCGATGTCGAGCCCGCCCTGAAGAACCGCGTGCTCACGGTCAACGGCGCTTCCAAGAGCTATGCCATGACCGGCTGGCGCGTCGGCTTCTGCGGTGGCCCCAAGCCGCTGATCAAGGCGATGGTCAATATGCAGAGCCAGCTCACCAGCGGCGTGAACACCATCTCCCAGGCCGCGGTCACGGCGGCGCTGGACGGCCCGCAGGACCTGCTGGCCGAACGCGCCGCGATCTACCGTGACCGGCGCGACTTGGTCGTCGCCATGCTGAACGAGGCCCCTGGCATCATCTGCCACAAGCCTGAAGGCGCCTTCTACGTCTATCCGAACATCGCCGGCTGCCTCGGCAAGACCTCGGCCGGCGGGCGGAAGATCGAGACGGATACCGATTTCGCCATGGCGCTGCTGGAGGAAAAGCACGTCGCTGCCGTCCAGGGCGCGGCCTATGGCATGTCCCCCTATCTGCGGATTTCCTATGCCGCCGATACGGAAAGCCTGCGCGACGCCTGCGGCCGCATCCAGGATTTCTGCCGTAGCCTGACGTGATCCGGCTGATATGATCCGCCTTGGCCGCGACACGGATGCGGCGGGGTTCATCCGCCTCGTCCGCGACGCCTGGGCGGAATTTCCCGGCTGCGTCTTCGACCTGGACGCCGAGCTGCCGGAATTGCGGACGCTCGCGACCCATTTCGCCGCGGCCGGCGGCGCCGTCTGGGTCGCCGAGACTGATGGCGAAATGACCGGCATGGTCGCGACCCGCCCCTCGGGCTCCGACGATGCCTGGGAAATCTGCCGCATGTATGTGGCGGCGGCGGCGCGGGGCACCGGCCTCGCCCACCGCCTGCTGGACACGGCCGAGGCCTATGCCGCGGCCCGCGCCCAGCGCCTGGTGCTCTGGACCGACACGCGCTTTCACGCGGCGCATGTGTTCTATGAGAAGCGCGGCTATGTCCGCGCCGGGTCGATCCGCATCCTGGACGATCTCTCCAATTCGCTGGAGTTCCGCTACGCCAAGCCTGCCCGCGGGCTGGTGGTGGAGGCGCTGGACGCCGCCGCGGCCGCCAGCGCCGAACGCCGCCTGTCGGAAATCCTCATCGCCACCGTGGCGGATGGCGCCAGCGTGTCCTTCCTGCCACCGCTCGCCGTCGAAACCGCCCGCGCCTTCTGGCGCCGCATTGCCGGGGACGTCGCCGCCGGCACTCGCCTGCTGCTGGCCGCCTGGCTGGATGGCGCGCTGGTCGGCACCGTCCAGGTGAATTGCGGCACGCCGCAGAACCAGCCGCATCGCGCGGATCTGGAGAAGCTGCTGGTGGACCCGGCCGCCCGCCGCCGGGGCGTGGGCCGCGCCCTGGTCGCGCGCGCCGAACAGGCTGCGCGTGGCGTCGGGCGACGGCTGTTGACCCTCGATACACGGGCGGGAGAGGCGGCCGAGCCGCTCTACCGCGCCATGGGCTGGCAGGAAGCGGGGCGTATTCCCGATTATGCGCTGAGCGCCGATGGCACCCCGCATGAGACCGTCTTGTTCTATAAGCGGTTGGTGGCTTGATCCTCACGCCCGCGTGACGGCAGTGTAGCGCCGCCATGATAACACCAGCCTGGGTTGCCATGATGGCAACCTACAACTCCGAGATGAATCGTCGCCTCTACGCCGCAGCCGGACGGCTGATGGATGAGGAAAGGCGCGCCCCGCGCGGCGCCTTTTTCGGCAGCATCCACGGGACGCTCAATCATCTGCTCTGGGCCGACCAGATGTGGATGTCGCGGTTCGACGGCTGGGACAAGCCGGTCCAGAGCATCGCTGAATCGCCGGAGATGGTCGGCGATTTCCCGACCATGCTCGCCACCCGCATCAATATCGACGGGCGGATGGAAGCCTGGGCCCGGCGCGTCACCCCCGCCGCGCTGGAGGGTGAGACCCTTTGGTTCAGCGGCTCCGCGCAGCGCGATGTGGCCAAGCCGACCGCCTTGGTGATCACCCATCTTTTCAACCACCAGACCCACCACCGCGGCCAGGTCCATGCCTTGCTGACCGCCGCCGGTGAGGTGACGGGCGACACCGACCTCTGGCTCCTCGTCCCGTGAACCGGGAAGAGGAGCGCACGCTCGTCCGTGCCCCGGAGCCCGAGGACGGCTGCGCAAGACCGGCCGACATGGCGCATCTGCTGGTGCTGGACCAGCCTGGCGCGCCGCCGCATCGCGTGCCGCTTGGGCCGGAGCCACTGTCCATCGGGCGGACGGTGCAGAACGGGCTTATGCTCGCCTCCGACGAAATCTCCCGCCGGCACTGCATCGTAGCGCTCCAGGGTGGGATCGTCACCGTTACCGACCAGGGCTCAACCAATGGCGCCTGGGTGGATGGTCACCGGATCGAGGGCCCGACCCGCCTGCCGCCCGGTGGCGTGCTGCGGCTCGGACCCTATCATTTGCAATACCTCTGCCTGCCGCTGCTGGAGATGCAGCGGAACGCGGGCATGGAGCGCGACCTGGAGAAGGCGGCGCGCTACGTGGCCGCGCTGCTGCCGGCCCCCCTGCTGTCCGGACCCATACGGGCGGATTGGCGCTTCCTGCCCTGCCCGCAGATCGGTGGCGACGGCTTCGGCTGGCGCTTCCTGGATGACACCCGGCTCGCAATCTGGCTGCTGGATGTGTCAGGCCAAGGCGCGGGGGCGGCGCTGCTCGCGGCCTCGGTGATGAACGTCCTTCGGGCGGGCGATACCGCCGACCCCGCCGATCCCGCCGCGGTCCTGGGTTCCCTCAATGCCACCTTCCAATCGGCCGGGAAGGCAGGGCTGCCCTTCGCCTGCTGGTATGGGGTGGCCGATCTGGGCCGCCAGCGGCTGCACTTCGCCGCCTCCGGGCACCACCCGGGCTGGCTTCTGCTGCCCGGCGCGGAGACCTGGGCGCCGCTGCATGTCTCGAACCCCGCCATCGGGCTGACCCCGCAATGGCCCTTCCACGCGGCCCAAGCCGCGTTGCCCTGCGGGGCCCGGCTGGTGCTGTTCAGCGACGGCGCCTTCGGCTCCCCCCCGGCCGCCGGCCAGCGCGCGGCACTGGCCGAATTCCTGCCGCATCTCTCCGCCCCGCCGGAACCGGGTGTGCCGGAGGCCGAGCGCCTGCTGCGGGTGGTCATGGCAGCGGCCGGGGCTGGCCCCCTTGCGGATGATGTCTCCATACTCACCTTCGACGTCGCATAAGATCCGCCCGCCCCTTTCGGGCGGCATGAGGACGAGAAGGTGGGGATGGATCACACGATCGCAGCCGGCGTGCCCGGCAGATGACGCGCCGCCTGACATTGCGGGTGACGGGGGGCAGTGCCGAGGTGAGCCAGGCCCAGGCAACGCTCGTCGCCTGGCTGGAGGAGGATGACGCCGACCCCCGCACCATCGCCCGCGCCGAATTGCTGGTCGAGGAAATCGCCCTCAACGCGCTGGATCATGGCCAGGCGCGGGGGGTGACGATCGCCGCGACCCGGGACGAGGATGGGCTGGGGTTGGTCTTCGAGGATGATGGCGGCGCCTTCGACCCGACCACCGCCCCGCTGCCTGATCTGGAGCGGGCGCTGGAGGAGGCGACGATCGGCGGCCGCGGCCTGGTACTGCTGCGCAAGCTTGCGACCGCCCTGCGCTACGAGCGGACGGCCGAGGGCCATAACCGGCTGAGCATGACGCTCAGCTGACGAGGAAGCCCGCCAGCGCCGCCAGCACCGCCTCCGGCGCTTCCTCGGCGAGGTAGTGCCCGGAGGGGACCGGCCCGCCGCTGAGCGGCCCCGAGGCATAGGCGCCCCAGACATCCAGCGGCGCATACCACTCACCGATCTTCCCCTTGGCGCCCCAGAGCGCCAGCAGCGGGCAGGAGACCTTCTGCCCCGCGGCACGGCTGGCGCGGTCATCGGCCATGTCGATGCCGGTGGCGGCGCGGTAATCCTCGCAGATCGCCGAAATCGTGCCCGGCGCCTTCAGCGCGGCAAGGTAATCGGCCCGCGCGGCGGGGTGGTAGAAGCTGCGGTCCTTGGGCTCGCGCGAGGTATGCAGGTCGAACCAATCCTCGATGTCACGCTCGATCAGCCGTTCGGGCAGGGGGTGCGGCTGCGCCAGGAAGAACCAGTGGTAGTAGCCAAGGGCGAACCGCATGTCAGTCCGCTCGAAGTGTTCCAGCGTCGGGATAATGTCCATGACGCAGAGCCGTTCCACCGCATCGGGGAAATCCAGCGCCAGCCGGTGGGCGACGCGGGCACCGCGGTCGTGGCTGACCACGCCGTAGCGCTCGAACCCCTCGGCCTGCATCACCGCATGCATGTCGGCGGCCATCTCGCGCTTGGCATAGGCCGCGTGGTCCGGGCTGAGCGGCGGCTTGTCGGAGAGGCCGTAGCCGGTGATGTCCGGGCAGATCACGGTATGGGTCTGCGCCAGCACCGGGGCCAGGCGGTGCCACATCGCATGGGTCTGCGGATTGCCGTGCAGCAGCAGCAGCGGCGGGCCCGAGCCCGCCCGGCGCAGGCGGAAGCGGCGGCCGCGCGCCGTGGCGTGGCTGGGCGGGATCGCGAAGAACTCCATCTCAATGCGCCACGAAGATGGGGCAGGGCGCCTGGGTCAGCAGCTTGCGTGTCGCACTGCCCCGCAGAAGTTGGCGCAGGCTTGAGGTCTCAAAGGCGCCGATCACCAGCATGCGGGCATGCAGGGCCGAGGCCTCCGACAGCAGCACATCGGCGGGGTGGTCGCCCTGGCTGCCATGCGCCTCGGCCGTCAGCCCCTGGCCGATCAGATAGGCGCAGGCGACATCGGCCAGCTCCTGTGCCGCCTTCGCCGTGGCCCCCACGCTCACGACCTTGACCGGCGCGTTCCCGAGCGGGCGGAGCTGGGCATAGAGCTGGACCGCCCGCATGCAGGGCAGCGAGCCGTCATAGCCGATCAGCACCGGCCCCGCGGTCCGCAGCGGCATGCCCGGCGGCACCACCAGCAGCGGCCGGGCGCCGTGGCGCAACAGTCCCTCGATGGTGGGGGCCAGCCCGTCCTCGGCCTGCTCCTGGCCCAAGGTGCTGTCGCGGCCGATGACCAGCATATCGACACGGGCCGAGGCCGCGCGCAGCGCCGGCTCCGGCGCATCGATCAGGTGCAGCACGTCGAAGGGCACGTCCTCGGCGGCGGCGGTGCAGGCGGCGATGATGTCCTCCGCTTCCTTCTCGGCCTGGGCGATCCGGGCGGCATCGCGCCGTTCCTTGTAGGCATAACCGCCGATCGGGGTCGCCTCATCCTCGGCCGTATGCGGCAGGTCCAGGATGACGGCGGCGGTCAGGCTGGCCTTGGTCTGGCGCGCCATGGTGACGGCAAAATCGCGGGCCGAGCGGGCGCCCGGCGTGTCATCGAGGGCGACAAGGATGGAACGCAGCATGACGGGCCTCCGAAGCTGCCCTCTTTATGCCGGATCGTAGCGCCGGCAGAAATCCATCGCGGAGAGGCGGCGGATATCCGGCAGCCGTTCGGCTAAAGTGGCGTGATCCCAGCTCCAGAAAGCGATCCGCAACAGCGCGGCGCAGATCTCGGGCGGAAAGCGGCTGCGGATCACCCGGCCCGGATTGCCGACCACGATCGCGAAATCCGGCACATCCTTGGTGACGATGGCCCCGGCGCCGATCGCCGCCCCGGTGCCGATGGTCCGCCCCGGCAGGATCACCGCGCCATGCCCGACCCAGACATCGGGGCCGAGCACCACCGGGCTCGCCCGCCGCCAGTCGAAGAAGCCGGCATCATCCGGCCCCAGCCCATAGGCGCTGCTGCGGTAGGAGACATGGTTCAGCATGATGCGGTCGAGCGGATGGTTGCCCGGGTTGATCCGGGTCTGGGCCGCGATGGAACAAAACGGGCCGATGGTGGTGTAGATGATCTCGGCGTCATGCACGACATAGGCGTAGTCGCCGAAGGTGCATTCGGAGACCTTGGTCCGCGCACCCACCTCGTTGAAGCGGCCGAAGGTGGTGTCGCGCACGCTGGCGGTCGGATGGATCGAGGGCGCGTCGGACGAAAGGTCCTTGGCGCTGCCCGGGTCGTTCATGCGCGGATGACCGCAAGGCGGAGCCGGCGCGAGGTCGCATCCATGGCGGCGACAGTGGCAAGTATCAGCAGCACGATGAAGGCAACCTCGTCCCAGTTGTTGATGCGAATACGGTCGGCCAGCGCCAGCCCGATCCCGCCGGCGCCGACGACGCCAAGGATGGTGGCGGAGCGGGTGTTGCTCTCCAGCGTATAGAGCGATTGCGACAGGATCGCCGGCAGCACCTGCGGCAGCAATCCGAAGCGCACGGCGGCCAGCCTGCCCCCACCGGCGGCGCGGATGGCCTCCACCTGGCGGCGGTCGGTGGCCTCGATCGCCTCGGAGAAGGTTTTGGCCAGCGTGCCGATATCGGGGATGGCCAGCGCCAGGATGCCGGCGAAGGGCCCCATGCCGACCGCGCTGACGAAAATCAGCGCCCAGATCAGCGTGTCCACCCCGCGCAGCCCGTCGAACACCCGCCGCGCCGAAAACCGCAGCAGGGTCGAGGTGACGACGTTGTTGGCGCCCAGCAGGCAGAGCGGCAGCGCGACCAGCGACGCGATCAGCGTGCCGAGAAAGGCCATGGCGAGCGTCTGCCCCAGCGAGAGCAGCAGATCGGGCAGCGCCCCCGCCGGCGTTGGTGGCCACATCAGCCGGAACAGCCAGCCCAGGCGTTCCAGCCCGTTCCAGACCCGCAGCGGCGAGGCATCCACCCGCCACAGCCCCAGCAGCAACAACAGGAAGCCGCCGCCGAAGAGGCCCTGGGTCCGCGTCACGCCGGCGCGCCGATGACCTGGCGCCGCAGGAAACCGCAGCCGATGTCCATGCAGGAAACGGTCAGCAGAATGAGAACCAGGATCGCCGAGATGTCCGGATAAACGAACTGCCGCACCGCGAGGTACAGCTCCTCCCCAATGCCGCCCGCGCCGACGATGCCGAGGACGGAGGCCTCGCGCACATTGATCTCGAAGCGCAGCAGCCCGAAGGACAGCACGCCCGGGAGGGATTGCGGCAGGATGCCGTAGCGCATGCCCTGAGCCCAGGAGCCGCCACTCGCGCGCACCGCATCGAGCGGGCCAAGCTCCGCATTCTCATGCACCTCGGCGTAGAGCTTTCCCAGCGCGCCCATGGTGTGCAGGGCGATCGCCAGCATTCCGGCAAAAGGGCCGAGGCCGAAGGCGAAGACGAAGACCAGCGCATAGACGAGCACCGGCACCGTCCGCGCCAGCTCCAGCACCCGCCGGCTGGCGGCAACCGCCCAGGGTGGCGAGAGCGTGCTGGCGGCGGAGAAGGACAGCAGCAACCCCGCCACCGCCCCCAGCACGCTGCCGGCATAGGCGACCAGCAAGGTGTCGCCCATCAGCACGATCCAGCCCGGCAGGCCCCACATCCAATCGTCCAGATCGGCGCCGAGATGCTCCGGCCGCAGCACCGGGATGGTCCGCCAGATATAATCGGCCGCCATCGGCAGCCCGCGGAGGAGCCGGCCCAGATCGGCCTCGCCCACCACGGCGGAGGCCGCCACCGCCGCCGCGAAGACCACCGCCGCGATGGACCAGCTGCGGCGGCGGGAGCGATGGGCGTTGCGCCAGCGTGCCTCGGCCGCCGCGACGGCGGCAGTCATGCCCTAAGCCTCAGGACGCACGATTGCGGCGGCGGGCCTGATTCTCTTCGACCACGGCAATCACGTCGAGGTAGGTCTCGTGGGTGGCGGGCACGACGCCCTGCGCGCCCGAGGCCGCGACGCGGAACGCCTCGGGATCGGCTTCCGGCATTGCGAAGACGGCGGCGGCCCAATCGCGGCGCAGCCCCTCGGGCAGGTCGGAGCGGATGACCCAGGGGGAGTTCGGGATCTCGGGGCTGGTCCAGATGATCCGCGTGCTGTTCACCGGGATCATGTTCTTCTCTTCCATCCGCGCGATGTTGCCGCGCGTCGGGCTGTTCCAATAGGTCGCGCCGGCATCATAGGTGCCGTTGAGCACGGCGATGACGCTCTGCTCATGGCTGCCGGAGAAGCCCGTGCGGCTGAAATGCGTGGCGGGGTCAAAGCCCGCCTTGCGCAGGAAATAGGACGGGAAGGCAAAGCCCGAGGTCGAATTCGGATCGGCGAAGGCGAAGGACTTGCCCTTCAGCTCCTCCATCGTCTGGTACGGGCTTTCCGCCTTCACGAAGGCCACGCTGTTGTAGCCGGCGCGGCCGTCATCGCCGAGGTCGCGGGCAAAGGCGGTGACGCGATCGCCCATGATCCGGCGGGCGAGGGCATAGGTCGCGGGTCCGAAGCGGGCGAATTCGATGTTGCCGCTCCGCAGCGCCTCGACCACGCCGGCATAGTCGGTGGCGCGGAACACGCGCAGCGGCACGCCCAGAGCCTTCTGAATGTAGTCGGAGAACGGCTGCTGGCGGGCCAGCGCATCGCGTTCGTTCTCGGCCGAGGAGATGCCGAGGCGCAGCTCCCTGATCTGGCTGCGCCAATCAGCCTGCGCGATGGCAGGAGCGGCGAGCAGGGTGGGGGCAGCGAAGAAGAGGCGGCGCGTCAGCATGGCGGGGGCTCCGGGTTCCGGTGCGGCCCCGTGCCACACCGCCGGCGGCGCCCGGATGACGGAATGGCGAAGGATCGGTGACGGCCGCCTCAGCGCGGGCCGGGCAGGCGCATGAACAGCAGTGTGCAGACGGCAACGCAGCCCGCGAGGAATGCGAGCGCAGCCCCCGGCCCACCCCAGGCGCCGACCGGCCCGCTCGCCGCCTGCAGCACGGCGGCGCCGAGGAAAAAGGAGAGGTTCACCGCCGCCATGGCGCGGCCGACATGCTCGGCGCTGATCGCCTCCCGCGTCAGGGCGAAGATCAGCGGTTGCATGGAAATGGCCAGGCCGAAGCAGAACAGCATCACCACATCCCAGGCCGCGGGCTGGCCGGCACCGAGCACCTCCAGCCCCAGGAATACAGCGGCCAGCCCATGGCCCAGCACCAGCAGCAGGCGCCGGTGGCCGAAGCGCCGGTCCAGCACGCCGGACAGCGCCGGGCCGATCACCAGCGACAGCGTGGCGAAGAGCAGGATGTTGCCGGCCTCGATACGGGAGAAGCCTTTGACATCCATGAGCCAAGGCCCGCCCCAGAGCCCGCGCATCCCGATCACCACGGCAAAGGAGCAGAAGCCGAGCACCACGACATTCCGCAGCCGCGGCGAGACGGTCATCCGCAGCACCTCCCGCGCATCGGCCAGGATACTGCGGACCGGCGCCGGCTCCGGAGGGGTGCGGCGCAACACGGTCGCGACCAGGCCGAGGACGAACACGCCGAGGCCGACATTGGCCCAATAGCCCATGCGCCAGCCGAAGCCTTCGACGACATAGGCCAGCGGGCTCGCCGACAGCAGCATCCCGCAATTGCCCAGCGCCTGGATCAGCCCGGTCCAGAGTCCGAACCGCCCGGGCGTCAGGACCTTCGCCGCCAGGGTGATGGGGCAGAGCATCATCCCCGAACAGCCGATCCCCAAGGTGATCTGGGCCACAAGGTATCCGAGCGGGCCGCCCGCGATGGCCGCAAGCGCCGCGCCCACCGCGACCAAGGCGACCAGGGTCAGTGCCACGGCCCGCACGCCGAAGCGGTCGAGCGCCACGCCGACCGGGATCTGCGCCGCGGCGAAGGCGAAGTGGAAGGCGCCGGTCAGCGCCGCCAGCCCCTCCGCGGTGACACCAAGGTCGCGCATCAGCACATCGGCGGAAATCGCCGGCAGCGTGCGCACCGCATTGGACAGCACATGCCCCATGGCGAGCGCCGCCAGCGGCAGCACGAACGCTGCCGAGGCCTCATTGACCGGCCGTGTCATGGGCGTTTAGTTCCTGAAGATTTTCCCCGGGTTCATGATACCCTTGGGATCGAGCGCGGTCTTCAGCGACCGCATGACCGCCAGCGCCTCGGCGCCGTGTTCGGTTTCCAGGAACTCGCGCTTGCCCAGGCCGATGCCATGTTCGCCCGAGCAGGTCCCGCCGAGCGCCAGGCCCCGCGCGACGATCTTCTTGTCCAGCGCCCAGGCGCGTTCCAGCGCGTCGGGCTGGTCCGGCGGGACCAGGATGACCGTGTGGAAATTGCCATCCCCGACATGTCCGACCATGGGCGCGAGCAGGCCGGAGGCCGCGATATCCTCCTTGGCCCCAAGCAGGGCCTCGGCGAGCCGGGAGATCGGCACGCAGACATCCGTCGCGATTCCGCGCGAGCCCGGGACCATGGCGATGCCGGCCCAATAGGCGTCGTGCCTGGCCTTCCAAAGCCGGTTGCGCGCCTCGGCATCCGTGGCCCAGGCGAAGCTGGCGGCGCCGAAATCGCGCGCGATCGCCTCGACCTGTTCCGCCTGCTCGCGCACCGAAGCCGGGGTGCCGTCGAATTCCAGGAACAGCGTCGGGATCGGCTGCATGTCCGGCAGCTTCGAGAAGGCAATGCAGGCGCCCATCTGCACCTCGTCCAGCAATTCGATGCGGGCCACGGGGATGCCGACCTGCATCACCGCGATCACCGTCTCGACGCAGGCGGCCAGGCTCTCGAACTGGCAGACGGCGGCCGATTGCGCCTCGGGGATGCCATGCAGCCGCAGGCGGATCCGGGTGATGACGCCGAGCGTGCCCTCGCTGCCGATGAACAGCCGGGTCAGGTCATAGCCATTGGCGGCCTTGCGGGTGCGGCCGCCGGTCTGGATCACGCGGCCGTCGGCCAGCACGACCTCCAGCCCCAACACATTCTCGCGGATGGTGCCGTAGCGCACGGCATTGGTGCCGCTGGCCCGCGTCGCGCACATGCCGCCGATGGTGCAGTGGCTGCCGGGATCGACCGGGAAGAACAGCCCCTGGTCGCGCAGATATTCGTTGAGCTGCTGTCGGGTCACGCCGGGCTCGATGACGCAATCCATGTCCTCGGCGTTCACTTCCAGGATCGCCGCCATCTTGGACACGTCGAGCGAGACGCCGCGGCGCACCGGGGTCACATGGCCCTCCAGCGACGTGCCGGCGCCGAAGGGCGTCACCGCGATCCCATGCTGGTGGCAGAGGGTCAACGTGCGAACGACGTCATCGGTGGTTTCGGCAAACACCACCGCATCGGGCATCACCGGGGTCGTGGTGTCCTCACCATGGCTGTGCTGCTCGCGGATCGCGGCATTGACCGTAAGGCGGTCGCCGAGCCCCAGGGCGTCAAAGCCTTGCAGCACCACATCCGGCAGTCCGATCGACATCTCATTCATGCTTCGTGCCCTATCAACGCGCCGTGGCGGCGTCCGGCTCCCGATTGAGGGGGCAGGTCAGACAATGTGGACCGCCACCGCCCTGGGTGAACAGGGTGAGTTCCGGGTCCAGCACCACCAGCCCCTCGGCGCGGAGGGCCGCGTTCAACCGGGTCGAGGCGCGGGCGGAAATGACGCGCCCGTGGCCCAGCGCCAGGATATTGCTGCCAAGACCCATCGCCTCGGCGTAGGTGACGTCCAGGCAGCGGATGCCATGGCAGGACAGCCATGCAAGCATCGCGGGGTCCAGCACATCCAGGCAGGCGACAGCGAGGCCAGGGGCGGCCATGCAGAACAACACGTCCAGATGCAGGAAGTGTTCGTCGAAGGGCTGTTCGCGCACCTCCCAGCCTTCGGCCCGCAGCCAGCCGGCCAACTGCGCGGCCCCCGCCGCATCGGTGCGCCCGCCCGACTGGCCGATCAGTGCGAGGCCGGGGCGGATGATGTGGACATCGCCGCCCTCCAACGTGCCGGCGCTGGATTTGCGCCAGAAGTTGCCGTCGTGCCAGTCGATGAGGAAGGCGTATTCGCCGCGACGCTGCGGGCGTTCCAACTGGCACAGCACCGGCCCCGCATGGGTCATCACCACGCTGTCGCGCGTATAGGCCATGTAGGGCAGATGCGGCTGCGGCGGCAGAACATGCACGCGCACGCCGGACTGCTCCATCGCCTGAACGAGTTCGCAATGCTGGGCCGCGAGATGCGCCGGCACGGGCGCCTGGTGGTCCTCGGCCAGGGTGCGGCGGGCGATGCTGTTGGTCGGCAGCCAGCGATAGTGGTCGGGAGGACAGACAAGCACATCCGTCAGCGGATCGGTCTCGGATTCAACGCGCCATGGCTTCATGCGGCGCAGCCTGCCCGCGCGGAGGGAGCCGGTCCAGCCCGCGAAAACCGTTGCCCCGATGCGTTGACGCTCCAAGGCCCCAAGCCTAGCGTCCGCTGACGTTACCGCAGGAAGGAAACCCAATGGCGAACGCCGTCAAGGACGCAATCAAGGCCGGAAAGGCCGTCGTCAACGGGTGGCTCGCCATCCCCTCCGGCTTCAGCGCCGAAGTCATGGCGCAGGTGGGCTTCGACAGCCTCACCGTCGATCTGCAGCATGGCGTGCAGGATTATCTCTCGATGGTCGCCTGCTTCCAGGGCATGGCCGCCGCGGGCAATGGCATCACGCCGATGGTGCGCGTGCCGTGGAACGAGCCCGGCATCATCGGCAAGGTTCTGGATGCCGGCGCCTATGGCGTGATCTGCCCGATGGTGAACACGGTCGAGGAAGCCAAGGCCCTCGTCTACTCCTGCCGCTACCCGCCCGAGGGCGGCCGCAGCAACGGCCCGATCCGCGTCGGCATGTATGGCGACGGTGGCCCGTACCAGCAGTCGGCGAACAAGGAGATCCTGGTGATCCCGATGATCGAGACGCGGCAGGCCGTCGCCAACCTCTCGGCGATCCTCGATGTCCCCGGCATCGACGGCATCTATGTCGGCCCGTCCGACCTTGGCTTCTCCTACGGGATGGTGCCGAAGCTCGACCGTGACGAACCGGAGATCATGGCGATCTACGACACCATGCTGCGCGAGACGAAGAAGCGTGGGCAGTTCGCCGGCATCCACAATGGCACCGGCGCCTATGCGAAGAAGATGGTGGATCTTGGCTTCAAGCTCGTCACCGTCGCCAATGACAGCGGGCTGATGATGATGGGCGCCAAGGCCCAGATCGCCGCGATCCGCTGACCCACGTGCGCCGCATCCTCATTACCGGTGCGGCGTCCGGCATCGGGGCCGCCACCGTTCGCGCGATGGCGGCGCCCGGCGTGGCGCTGGTGGTCCATACCCGCAAGAACGCGGAAGGCGCGGAGGCGGTCGCCGAGACCGCCCGCGCCGCCGGTGCCACGGCGCAGGTGATTCTCGCCGACCTGTCCGAACCCGAGGCGCCCACGCGGCTGGTCTGCAAGGCCGCCCTGGCCATGGGCGGGATCGATGTTCTGGTCTCCAACGCCGGCTGGGCCGATCGCACGAAGGTCGATGCGCTGACCGAGGATGGCTTCGCCAAAAGCCTCGACACCATCGCCTGGGCCTTCTTCCGACTTGCGAAGGCGGCGGGGCCGCATCTGCGCGCGGGGGTGGAGCCGCGGCTGATCGCGGTCTCCTCCTTCGTCGCCCATGTCTTTGGCACCGACACGCCAACCTTCCCGGCGACCGCAGCCGGAAAGGGCGCGGTCGAGGCGCTGGTGCGGGCCTTGTCCATCGAATGGGCACCCGTCGTGACAGTGAATGCCGTGGTTCCCGGCTATACGCAGAAGGACAGCGGCGCCCACGCGGCCCTGGACGCGGCGGCCTGGGAGGCGGTGAAGGCGCGCATCCCGCTGCGGCGCCTGGGTACACCCGCGGATGTCGCGGCGGCGATCGCGTTCCTGGCCTCGCCCGCCGCGGGCTACATCACCGGGCAGTTGCTGCATGTGGATGGCGGCATCACCGCATAGCCGCCAGCACCCGGCCCAGCCCTTCCGCCCCAGCCCGTAGCGCCGCATCCGAAAATCCGGTGAAGCCCAGCACCAGCCCCGCGACCGGCGGGCGCGCCAGATACATCGCCGATAGCGGCCGCGTGGCGATGCCGGCCGCGGCGCAGGCGGCGGCCAGCGCCACATCATCGCCCCCATCCCGCAGCCGCGCCACCAGGTGCAGCCCCTGGTCCGGCACATCGACCTCAAGCCCCGGCAGCAGCGACAGCGCGGCCACCAGCACGTCGCGGGAGGCGCGATGCCGCGCCCGCAGCCGCCGCAGATGCGCCGTGAAGGCCCCGCCATCCAGCAGATCGGCGATGGCGCCTTCCAGCAAGGTCGGCGGCTGCCGGTCCGTCGCCGCGCGCACCGCCAGCACCCGGTCCATCAGCGCATCCGGCACCACCAGCCAACCGCAGCGCAGGCCGGGGAACAGCACCTTGGAGAAGGTGCCGATATGCAGCACCCGGTCGCCGCCATCCAACCCCTGCAAGGCCGCCAGCGACCGCCCGGCAAAACGAACCTCGCTGTCGTAGTCATCCTCGATCACATAGGCGCCGGCGCCGCGCGCCCAATCGAGCAAGGCAACGCGGCGCTCCATCCCCATGGCGACACCCAGCGGGTACTGGTGGCTGGGGGTGACATAGGCGGCGACGGCCTCCGGCGCCGCCACGCGGCCCGCGGCCACATCCAGCCCTTGCAGATCCACCGGCACCGGGACCGCCCGCCCACCGGCGCCAGTCAACGCGGTCAGGAACGCCGGGTAGCAGGGGTCCTCGACCCAGACCGGATCGCCGGGGCGCAGCAGCGCCCGCAGCACGAGGCCGAACGCATGCTGCGTGCCGGAGACGATGACGATGTTTTCCGGATCCGCCCGCACACCACGCGCCGTCCGCAGCATCCGGGCGACGGCGCCGCGCAGTGCCGGTGTTCCACGTGGATCGCCATAGGTCAGGTGCAGCGGATCGAACGCCCGCAGGCGCCGCGCCACCATCCCGCGGAACTGGCGCAAGGTCCGCTCATCCGCCGCCGCCCGGCCGATGGTGAAGGGCGGTGCCGGATCGGCCCGCTCTGGCGCGCGGGCGGGTGGGGCGCTGGCGCGCGGGGGAAATTCCAGTGCTGCGACAAAGGTGCCCGCGCCGACCCGCGCCACGGCATGGCCATCGGCCAGAAGCTGTTCATAGGCGACGATGACGGCGCTGCGCGAAACGCCGAGCGTCCGGGCCAGCGCCCGGGTCGGCGGCAGCCTGGCGCCGGCCGGCACCGTGCCATCCAGGATCAACGCCCGCAGCGCCAGATAGACCCGCCGATGCGCGGCAAGCCCCCCCGGTTCCGGCATCAGCAGCAGCTCCGACCAATCCTGATTGGTCGGATCAGATGGGGCCAAATTGGCTCTTTTTTCGACCATTGCCATGGGCGCATCTTCTGTCATCACGCCCGACCGGAACAGCCCCCATGCCCGACATCTACCCGATCACCCCGCGCAACCGCGTCAAACGCCTGCATGAGCGTGGCCGCTACGACCATGAAAGCGTGCATGCGATCCTGGATTCGGCGATGCTCTGCCACATCGCCTATGTCATCGACGGCCAGCCCTATTGCACGCCGACGGTGTTCTGGCGTGAGGAAGACCACCTCTACTGGCACGGCAGCAGCGCCAGCCGGATGCTGCGCAGCCAGAAGCCGGGGCTGCCCGTCTGCCTGACCGTCACGCATATGGACAGCTTGGTGCTGGCCCGCTGCGGCTTCAACCATTCGGTCGATTACCGCTCGGTGATGGCCTATGGCACCGCCGCCATCGTCGATGATGCCGAGGAGAAGGCGCGCGCCCTGTCGGCGATGATCAACCGCTTCTACCCGGATCGCGACGCCACCCTGCGGCCCAGCACGGCGCAGGAATTGAAGGCGACCATGCTGGTCGGCATGAAGATCGAGGACGCCTCGGCAAAGATTCGCGCCAAAGGCGTGGGTGACGAGGAAGAGGATTACGCGCTGCCGATCTATGCCGCGCGTATCCCGGTCTATCAGGTGCTGGGCGCGACCGAACCCTGCCCGCGCCTCATCCCCGGCGTCGAACGCCCCGAGGGCCTGGCCGGATTTACCGAGGGCCGGCGCCTGGATGAGGTGATGTCGGAGACGGCAAAGCTCGTCTACCCGGATTGACGCACCCGCGTGGGAGGTCCGAGGCTGTGGGATGCCAAATCCCACTGACCTCGCCGACCTCTCCGCCCATGACCTCGCCGCCCGCATCCGGGAGCGGAAAGCCTCTCCGGTGGAGGCGCTGGATGCTGTCCTCACCCGCATCGCCGCCTGGGAGCCGCGACTGAACGCCTTTGTCGCGCCCGATTTCGACCGGGCGCGCGCCGCCGCCAAGACGGCCGAGGCTATGGTGGCACGGGGCGAGGCGCTCGGCCCGCTGCACGGCGTGCCGGTGACGATCAAGGACGTTCAACACGTCGCCGGCCTGCCGACCCGATGGGGTTCGGTGCTGACCGATCCGACGCCGGTCGCGACCGACAGCCCGGTGGTCGCACGGCTGAAGGCGGCCGGCGCCATCGTGCTCGGCAAGACCACCATGCCGGAACGCGGCTGGGTCGCGCTCTCCGACGGCCCGCTGACCGGCACCACCCACAATCCGTGGAAACACGCCCATACCGCCGGCGGGTCGTCCTCCGGCGCGGCGGCGTTGGCGGCGATCGGCGGGGGGCCGCTGCATCTGGGCAGCGATGGCGCCGGATCGGTGCGGCTGCCGGCGCATTTCTGCGGCGTGGTCGGGTTGAAGCCGACGTTTGGCCGCGTCCCCTACCCACCCTCGGCCGGGTCGGGCCTGTCGCATCTGGGGCCGCTGACGCGCGACGTTCGCGATGCGGCGCTGATGCTGTCGGTGATGGCGGGGCCCGACCCCTCCGATGCGACCACCCTGCCGGGCGGCTTCGATGCCGAGATCGGTGCACCCGATCTGCGCGGGGTGCGGATCGCCTATAGCGCCACGCTCGGCCATGCGCGGGTCGATCCCGAGATTGCGGCGATGGTCGCCGCGGCCGTCGCGGTGCTGGCCGGGCTGGGTGCCACGGTCGAGGCGGTCGATCCGCCCTGGGGCCCGACCGGACCCGAGGTGATTCGCCGGCTCTGGTCGGCCATGCTGCTGCCCACCCTCGCCCGGGACGAGGCCAATCTGGCGCGCATGGACCCGGGGCTGGTCGCCTGCCTGAGGGCGGCGGGGGGCATGACACCGGCCGAGATCATCCCGACCGTCACCGCGCGTCTCGCCTACGCCGCCACCGTCAATTCCTGGTTCGAGGACGCGGGCTACGATCTGCTGGTGACGCCCTCGGCCTCGGTCGCCGCCTTCCCGACCGGGCAATTGATGCCCGACCATTGGCCGCAACATCCGTGGGACTGGCTGTCCTGGGCGGAGTTCTCCTACCCCTTCAACCTCAGCCATGGCCCGGCGCTGTCGATGCCCTGCGGGCTGACGGCGGCGGGGCTGCCGGTGGGGATGCAGATCGCCGGGCCGCGATTTTGCGACGCGGCGGTACTGCGGGCAGCGGCGGCGTTCGAGGCCGCGCGGCCTATCCCCCGGATTCAGACGACCTGATAACGCGCCTTGGCCGCCCGCTCGATCGCGCCGGCGATCAGGCGGTCGAGGTCGAGGCCAATCCGAAACACCTGCAGGAAGCGCAACTCGTCCTGGCTGGCCTCGCCATCCGCCGCCGCGACCTCACAGGCCAGCAGATAGGCGGTTTCGCGCAGCCGCTGCGGCAGGGCGTCGCGGACCAGCCCGGTCGCGATCTCCAGCCCATCGGGCTTGGTCAGGAGTTCCAGCACCGTCTCGGTGGCCGTGGCGATGCTATGCGGGGCGAAATCGCCAAAGGCCGGCAATTCCTCGACCAGCCTGGTCATCCGCGCGATCTCGGCGTCCGTCATCGGCCCGTCGGCGGCGCTCATCAGCACCATCCCGGCGACCAGCGCCTCTTGCGGCGACAGACGGATCCTGAGCGGCATCACCTTGACCTCCTGATTTCGAGCGCCGGGGTCGCACCGCCCCGCCCGCGCGTCAACCCGGCGGGTGGCCGACGAAATCCCGCACGATGGCGCAGGCTTCCTTCAGGCCCAGACGTTGCGCCTCAACCGGCAGTCCCGCCAGCACGCGGCTTGGCGCCCGGCGATCGAGCAGCACGAACACCCCGCGATCATCGCCACGCCGGACCAGCCGGCCGAATCCCTGGCGCAAACGGGCGCGGGCGACGGCGTCGTCGTAGCGCGCCGGTTGCCCGCCCGAGAGATGCAGCCGCCGCTCCCGATGCAGGATGGTGGGGCGCGGCCAGGGCACACGGTCGAAGACCAGCAGCCGCAGCGACCGCCCCGGCACATCCACCCCGTCGCGCAGCGCATCGGTGCCGAGGAGGCAGGAGGTTTCCTCGGCCCGGAACACGTCGACCAAGGTGCCATTGTCCATGGCATCGACGTGCTGGGCATAGAGCGGCAGCCCCGCCTCGGCCAAGGGCCCCGCCAGCAGCGCATGGGCGGCGCGCAGCCGCCGGATCGCGGTGAACAGCCCAAGCGCGCCGCCGCCCGAGGCGAGGAAGAGATCCCGCATCGCCGCGGCCACCGGCCCCGCCTCGGTCCCCACATCCGTCACCACCAGCAGCCGGGTCTGGGAGGGATAATCGAAGGGGCTGGCGACCGAGGCGCGGATCGCAGGTACCGGCAGATGGCTCGCCCCGGTGCGGGCCTCGGCGGCGGTCCAAGCGAGGTCGATATCCTCCTCCGCCGTGTCCCGCAGCGTGGCGGAGGTCACCAGCATCCCATGCGCGCGGCTGGCGACATGGGTGGCGAAGGGGATGGTCGGGTCCAGCCAGTGGCGGTGCATGCCGGCATCGACCTCGCGCCCCTCGGCGCGGCGCAGCGTCAGCCAATCGACGAAGGACGGGCGGCTGCCCGGTTCGGGGGCAGGGGCTGCCAGGGTGGAGAGCATGGCGCCCCATGCGCCGAGCGGCAGCAGCGCCCGGCGCTCGATCCCGGCCGCGGCGGCGGCGATGCGGATGCGGTCGCTGGTTTCCAGCTCGGCGCCCTCTTCCTCCAACAGGTCCGTCATTGCCTGATGCAGGCTGGCCAGCGGGCGGCGCAGCGCATCCAGCGCCAAAGCCAGCCCCTCACCCGCCTCCCGCAACGCATCCTGTACCGGATGCAGGTCGCATTCGGCGTCGTAGCCCGCCTCGGCATCCCGCGCGCGGGCCAGAACCTGGGTGCGGAGGGCGCCCAGGAAGGCCTCGGCGGGGTGCGAGGGGTCATCCAGCGCCAGCCGGGTCTGCCAGCCGGCGGGCGGCAATGCGCGGGACACGGCGGCCAGGGCGGCCGTGAGTGGCTCGCTCAGGGCCGGGCGGTCGGCGGCGAATTCCTCGATGCGGCGCTGCAGGCCCCGGGCGCGGCCACTGCCTTCGCCGCCCAGAAGCCACCGGCGCAGCTCCACCATCTCCCACCCCGCCAAAGCGGAGGAAAACGCGCCATCGGCGGCGTCGAACAGGTGATGGCCTTCGTCAAAGACATACCGCAGCGGGGTGCCGCGTTCGGCGTCGTCGCCGCCGCCGAGGGCGGCCTGCACCATCACCAGCGCATGGTTGGCGACCACCAGCCGCGCCCCGGCCGCACGGCGGATGGAGTGTTCGACGAAACACCGCTTCCAGTGGGTGCAGGCCGAATGGATGCATTCGCCGCGGCGGTCGGCGAGGCCGCGCACCTGTGCCGGGTCGAACAGCTCGGCGATCCAGCCGGGGAAATCGCCGCCCTGGATATCGCCATCCCGCGTCGCACCGGCCCAGCGCGCGACCAGGGCCAGCGGCAGCGCCTCCCGCGTGTCGTTGCGCTTGGTCGCGTCCTCCAGGTTCAGCAGGCAGAGGTAATTCTCCCGCCCCTTGCGCACCACGATCTTGCGGCGCCGCTCGGCGGGGTCGGGGAAGAGGCGATGCGTCTCCTGCTCGATCTGGCGTTGCAGATTGCGGGTATAGGTCGCGATCCAGACCGGGGCGCCGTTGCGCTCCGCCCAGAGATTGGCCGGGGCGATATAGCCGAGCGTCTTGCCGGTGCCCGTCCCGGCCTCGGCCAGCACCACGGCGGGGGAGCCCTCCGCCTCGCGCGGCACGAAGGCGCCGGCGGCGGCGGAGGCATAGTCGGACTGGCTCGGCCGCTGTTCCGCCCCGGGGCCGAGCAGGTCGGCCAGCGCCCGGCGGGCCTCGGCGGGGGCGACCGGCAGGTTGGAGGGCGGGGCGGCGGGTGCCGCATCCTCCCATTCCGGCAGCCCGCGCCAGACCCGCAGGCCGACGGCAGCGCCCCGGCTGCCTTCCCGGCCGAGCGCGGCCATCACGGAATCGGCCCAGGGCCAGCGGACGACATCGCGCAACCGGGCGGCCAGCGTCGCCGCATCGGCGTTCCGGTCGGATTGGCGGGCGGCGGCCAGGCGGCGCAGGATCAGCACCACGAGGTCGGGCAGCAGGGCCGCGGCTGCCTCATCCGTCTCCGGTATCGGGCGGTCCAGCGCCAGCGCCAGCCCGCGCGGGGTGGGGGCCGCCGCCTGGGCGGGCAGGGCGAAGGCGAACAGCTCCAGCAGATCATAGGCGCCACGGATGGGCGCGATATCCAGGCGCTTGGCCGTGGCGCGGGCATGCACCAGCATCGGCGGCGGGTGGCCGCCGAGCACGCGGACCATTTCCGCATTGGGCAGCACCAGCACCTCGCCATCGGGGGTGACCAACGTGCTGCGCGCGCTGCCAGCGACCAGGGCCGGGGCGTCGGGCAGCAGTAGCCGTGGGGCGTTGGAGGCCATCAGCTCAGCCGAGCCAGCAGAGGCAAACACCGGATCCTTCTGCTCGACTGCGCCATCACAGCCGCATATGGCAAGGCGGGCCATGAAATGCCAACCGGGGGCGGATATGCGGCGGCTGCTGGACCGTGTCAGACAGGCCGCGCGGCGCCTGCGCCGCGATGTGGTCGCCTTATGGCTCGCGGCGCGCGACCCGCGCGTGCCCTGGCCCGCCAAGGCGGTCTGCGCCGTCGTCGCGGCCTATGCGCTGTCGCCGATCGACCTGATCCCCGACGCCATCCCCGTGCTCGGCTATCTGGACGACCTGATCCTGGTGCCGCTCGGCATCCTCCTGGCCCAGCGCCTCATCCCGGCCCCGCTGATGGCGGAGCTGCGCGCGGCGGCGGATCTGCGGGTGGAACGCCCGGTCAGCCGGATCGCGGCGGTGGTGATCGTGGTGCTGTGGATCGCCGCGACGGCGCTGGTCTTGGCGCTGCTCTGGCCGGGGTGAGCGGGGCTTCACACGCTGTCGTTTGGCCCGGCCCCTCGCACCGCTCCGGCGCCGTGCCTATAACCACGGACCATGAACGACCTTGCCCTTCTCTCCGCCCGCGCCTGGCCTTTCGAAGAGGCCGCCCGCGTCGCCGAACGCCTCCGCAGCACCGGCAAGACCGAGGCGCTGTTCGAAACCGGCTATGGCCCCTCCGGCCTGCCCCATATCGGCACGTTTGGTGAGGTCGCACGCACCACCTGGGTCCGCCGCGCCTTCACCGCCGCGACCGGGATGCCCTCGCGGCTGCTGGCCTTCTCCGACGACATGGACGGGCTGCGGAAGGTTCCGGACAATGTGCCGAACAAGGCGCTGCTGACGGAATATTTGGGCCGGCCGCTGACGCAGGTGCCCGACCCCTTCGGAACGCATGAGAGCTTTGGCGCGCATAACAACGCCCGGCTGCGCGCCTTCCTGGATGAATTCGGCTTCGAGTACGAATTCGCCTCCTCCACCGAGTACTACCGTGGCGGCCGCTTCGATGCGGCGCTGCTGCGGATGCTGGAGGTGCATGACCGGGTCCGCGACGCGGTGCGCCCGACGCTCGGCCCCGACCGGCGCGCGACCTATTCGCCCTTCCTGCCGATCCATCCCAAAACCGGCGTGGTGATGCAGGTCCCGGTGGAGGAAGCCCGCCCAGAGTCCGGCACCATCATCTGGCAGGACCCGGAAACCGGCGAGCGCTTCGAGACCCCGGTCACCGGCGGCCATGTGAAGGCGCAGTGGAAGGCCGATTGGGCGATGCGCTGGTTCGCCCTCGGCGTCGATTACGAGATGTCGGGCAAGGATCTGATCGACAGCGTGAAGCTGTCCTCGGCGATCGTCCGCATCCTCGGGGGCGAGCCGCCGGTCTCCTATACCTACGAGCACTTCCTGGATTCCGAGGGTGGCAAGATCAGCAAGTCCCGCGGCAATGGTCTGACGGTCGAGGACTGGCTGCGCTACGGGCCGCCGGAAAGCATCGCGCAGTTCATGTTCCCTTCGCCCAAGTCGGCCAAGCGCCTTCATATCAAGACCATCCCACGGGCGACCGACGACTGGCTGGCCAATCTCGACCGGCTGCGCAACGCGGCGGACCCGACCAACCCGGCCTGGCACATCCACAATGGCGGCAGCACCAACCTGCCCGGCAGCCCGATCTCCTTCACCATGCTGCTCAATCTGGCCAGCGTGGTGAACGCCGATGAACCCGACATGCTTTGGGGCTTCATCCAGCGCTATTTGCCCGGCGCCAATGCGGAGAGCGAGCCGACGCTGGCGCGCCTCGTCGATCACGCCGTCGCCTATTACCGGGATGTGGTCGCCCCCGAAAAATCCTATCGCGCCGCCACCCCGGCCGAGGCGGACGCCTTCGAGGTCCTGGCCCGGTCCCTCGCCGAGCAGGAGGCAGCGCTTGAGGCCCTGTCGCCCGAGGACCGCGCCCGCGCCATCCAGGATCTGGTCTATGATGCCGGACGCCGCGAACCCTTCCTGACCCAGGGCAAGGACGGCCGCCCGGGCGTTTCCCGCGGCTGGTTCGATGCGCTGTACCAGGTGCTGCTGGGCCAGCCGGAGGGCCCGCGCTTCGGTGGCTTCGTCGCGCTGTACGGTGTCGGGCGGACGGTCGCGCTGATCCGATCGCGTCTCCAGGCGCCCGGGCCGGACACGGCCGGAGAGAGCGCCGCCGCGTGAGTCCGGTCTGGTCCCGGATCCGCCGTCAGGGGGCGACAGGCTTCGGCCTCCTCCTGCTGGTCGGCGCGCTCTGGGTGGTCCAGCGCGAATTCCGCGAGCTGAAGGTCGCCGATATCGGCGCGGCGCTGCGGGCGATCCCGCCGGTGACGCTCTGGTACGCGGCGGGGTGGACGTTGCTCGCCTATGCCGTGCTGACGATCTACGACCGGCTCGGCTCGGTCTATGCGGGCAAGCCGGTGTCCTATGTGCGGACCTCGCTGGCCTCCTTCTGCGCCTATACCCTGGCCCACAACATCGGCTTCGCGGCCGTGTCCGGGGCGGCGGTGCGTTACCGCTTCTATGCCGCCTGGGGGCTGACCCCGGTCGAGATCGCCAAGGTCATCGCCTTCACCAGCCTGACCTTCGGCCTCGGCGCCCTGGCTCTCGGCGGGCTGGTTCTGGTGATCGAGCCGGAGGTGGTGCCGCTGATCGGGGCGAATTCGCCGCATTGGGTGATGCGGGGGATTGGCCTGCTGCTCTGGGGGGTGCTCGGCGCCTATCTGCTGCTGTCGCGCATCAAGCCGCATTTCACCGCCTTCGGGATGAAGATCGACCTGCCCGGCTTCCGTATGGCGCTGGCGCAGACGATGCTGGCCAGCGTGGATGTCGCGGTGACGGCGATGATCTTCTACGCCCTGCTGCCGCCGGCGCCGGGGCTGACCTTCATCCGCTTCCTGGGCATCTACGTCGCCTCCTACACCACCGGGCTCGCGGCCAGCGTGCCGGGCGGGCTCGGGGTCTTCGATGGGGCGATCCTGCTCGGGCTCTCGCCCTATCTGCCGACCGCCGAGGTTGTCGGGGCGCTGCTGATCTTCCGCCTCTACTACTACATCATCCCACTGTTCCTCTCGGGCGGGCTGTTCATCGCCTTCGAGCTCGGCCAGCGGCGCAAGGTGCTGGCCCGCGTCGGCACGCTGACCGGCGTGACCGAGAATTTCGAGGTGCCGGTGCTCGCGGGCCTCGCCGGGCTTGGGGGGCTGGCGCTGCTGTTCATCGGGGCCCTGCCGGTCAAGGGCAGCCTGATGGAGGAATGGGCCGGGCACCTCGCCGCCGGCGCCTCGCATTTCGGCGCCTCGCTGCTCGGCTCGCTCCTGCTGGTCGCGGCCTATGGGCTGGTGCGGCGGCTGCGGCTGGCCTGGGGGGCGGCGATCTTCCTGCTGCTGTCCGGGGCCTTCGCGGTTTGGCTGCGCGGGGAGGCCTGGTGGCTCTGGAGCGCCTATCTGCTCGTCGGCGGGCTGCTGGCCGGGACGGGCGCCAGCTTCTACCGCGATGCGCGCGTGCTGGCCGAACCCATCTCACCGGGCAATTTCGCCGCCCTCGCGGCAGGCGCGGTCTGCGCGATCACCCTGGCGCTGGTCGCCTATCACGAACCGGTACGGGATGAATCCTGGTGGTCGGTGGTGATGGCCGATGATGCCCCGGACAGCCTGCGCTTCACCGTCGGGCTCTGCGCCGTGCTGCTGCTCTATGCCGCGGCGCGGCTGCTGCGGCCGGCGCGGCTGCGACCGTTGCCCTGGGACAATGCGGCCCGGCTACGCTTCGCGGCACTGGGGGCCGAGGCGCCGGTGGGAACCGAGGCGGTGCTCTTCACCGACACCGGCCGCGCCGCCGTGCCGTTCATGCGGCGGGACGGCGCCTGGATCGCGCTCGGCGATCCGGCCGGGAATGCGCGGGACAGTACCACGGCGATCTGGCGTTTCCGCGACCTGTGCGAACGCCATGGCGTCGATACCGCCTTCTGGGGCGTGGGGGACGCGAACCTGCGCGTCTACAACGACCTGGGCCTGGTGCCACTGCCGGTCGAGGGGCAGCCCGGGCGCTGGCTGGTGGCGCCGGCCGAACGGGCGCGGCGTATCGAGGATGCGATCACGAAACGGGCCTGAAGCTCGCGCCCGCCACGGTGTCGTCCGGGTCCGCCGCAATCGCGCCGCGGCGCGATGTGCTCACTGATCTCGATGGTCGTCGAGGACACCTCGGAGGGCCGTCTTCTCTCGGCCGCTCCACGCCTCTGCATCGCCACAACGGTTCACCGAAGCGCGAGCTAACAGTGAGCGGTGGCGCGGCTCACTCCCGGATGCTTGTGCCCACCGCCTAGGTGGTGTGGACACTTATCTCAGCCATAGGATGGTTGCGGCGAGGGTAACGACGCTGAGGTAGTTCCTGGCGGTTTTCTCGTAGCGGGTTGCCACGCGGCGAAACTGTTTGAGCTTGCTGAAGCAGCATTCGATCAGGTGGCGCTGGGCGTAGAGATGTTTGTCGAGCGGATATTTGCGGGCGCGGGACGGGTTGTTGGGAATAACAGCGACTGCGCCCTTGTCCGCGATGATCTGGCGCAGAGGATCGGCGTCGTAGGCCGTGTCGGCCATGACGACATCGGCGGGCAGGCCTTCGATCAGGGCATAGGCCTGCGGGCAGTCGCCACG
>NZ_QKYU01000036.1 GCF_003253705.1 Humitalea rosea | reverse complement strand
GGGAATAGGGTGCTCCCATCGACGCTGGCCTCCTACCCAGCCAGAACCTTGAATCAGATCACCCTCCGCGTCGGGAAGAAAATTCGATTCAGCCCAAACGCATCCCGCTCTAAGCCGCGTCATTCAGATGGCAGGCGCTGCGATGCCTCGGCGCGATCTCCCGCAGCACCGGCCGCTCCACCGAGCAGCGCGGCATGGCGAAGGGGCAGCGCGGGTGGAAGTGGCAGCCCGGCGGCGGGTTCAGCGGCGAGGGGATTTCGCCCTGCACCACCGTGAAGGCCTTCTTCCGCGCCTCGATCCGCGGCACCGCCGCCAGCAGCGACTGGGTATAGGGATGGTTGGCGCGGGCAAAAACCTCGGCCACCGGCGCTTCCTCGACCACCCGGCCGAGATACATGATCACCACCCGGTCGGAGAGGTGTTCGACCACGCTCAGATCATGGCTGATGAAGAGGTAGGTCAGGTTCAGCTCGGCGCGCAGCTCCATGAACAGGTTCAGCACCTGCGCCTGGATCGACACGTCGAGTGCGGCCACCGCCTCGTCGCAGACCAGGAAATCCGGCTGCACCGCGAGTGCCCGGGCAATGCCGATGCGCTGGCGCTGGCCGCCTGAGAACTGGTGCGGGTAGCGGCGCTTGAAGGCCGGGTCCAACCCCGCGCGGCGCATCTGGTTGTCCACATAGGCCGCCTGCCCGGCGGCATCGGTCAGCCCGTGGTAGAGCGGCGCCTCGCCCACGATGTCGGCCACCCGCAGCCGCGGGTTGAGGCTGGCATAGGGGTCCTGGAAGATCATCTGCGTGCGCAGTTTCACGCGCTTGGCTTCCGCACCTTGCAGGGTGTTGACCTCCACGCCCTCGCGGAAGATCTGCCCGTCGGAGGCCGGCATGATGCCCGCGACCATCCGCCCGAGGGTGGATTTGCCGCAGCCGCTCTCACCGACCAGGCCGACGACCTCGCCCTTGTGCACCGAGAGGTCCACGCCATCGACGGCATGCACCACCTCTTCCCGCACCGGGGCGCCGAGGCGCTTGGCCAGGCGGCCGGCGAAGTCGAGCGTCTTCTCGAAGCGGCGGGAGACGCCGCGCAACTCGATCATGGGGGGGGTCATGCGGTGGGGACCGTCGCGCGCAGCGGGCGGACGCAGCGGACGAAGCGCCCGGGCAGGGCTTCATCCATGGGCGGTTCTTGCAAGCAGTCCTCTCCAGCCTGGAAACAGCGTGCGCGGAAGGTGCAGCCCTTGGGCAGCGACAGCAGCGAGGGCGTCATGCCCGGAATCTGGCGCAGCGGCACGCCGCGCGCATTGCGGCTGGGCACCGAGCCCAGCAGCCCCGAGGTATAGGGATGCAGCGGTGCGTCCAGCACCTCGCCCACATCGCCCTGCTCGACGATGCGGCCGGCGTACATGACGGCGATGTCGTCGGCGAGGCCGGCAACCACCGAGAGGTCATGCGTGATCCAGAGCAGGCTGGTGCCGGTGGTGGCGGCGAGTTTCTGCACCTCGGCCAGGATCTGGCCCTGGATGGTCACGTCGAGTGCCGTGGTCGGCTCATCGGCGATGATCAGATCGGGGCGATGCAGCAGCGCGATGGCGATCGCCACGCGCTGGCGCATGCCGCCCGAGAACTGATGCGGGTAGGACATCAGCCGCTCGTCGGGGGAGGGGATGCCGACCATGCCGAGCGCGTCGCGGGAGCGCTGACGGGCAACCTCGCGCGAGCTGTTGTCATGCGCCTGCACCGTCTCGATCATCTGCGTGTCGATGCGCAGGACCGGGTTCAGCGTCATCATCGGGTCCTGGAAGACCATGGCGATGCGGTTGCCGCGCAGCTGCCGCATCTCCTCTTCCGGCATGCCGACGAGTTCGCGGCCCTGGAACTTGATCGAGCCCTCGACGATGCGTCCCGGCGGATCGACCAGCCCGATCAGCGAGAAGCCGGTGACGGTCTTGCCCGAGCCGCTCTCGCCCACGAGGCCGAGGACCTGACCCTTGGCGATGCTGAAGGAGACGTCATCGACCGCCTTCACGACACCGGCGCGGGTGTGGAAATGGGTCCGCAGACCTTGGACTTCGAGAGTGTTCACTTCTGCAACCGCGGGTTCAGCACGTCGCGCAGATGGTCGCCGACGAGGTTGATCGAGACGATGGTGATGAGCAGGGCGATGCCCGGATAGAAGGAGATCCAGTACTTCCCGCTCAGCATGTACTCATAGCCATTGGCGATCAGCAGCCCGAGCGAGGGCTCGGTGATCGGCACGCCGAGGCCGAGGAAGGAGAGCGTCGCCTCCAGCGCGATCGCGCGGGCCACCTGGATGGTGCCGATGACGATCAGCGGCGGCAGGCAGTTCGGCAGCAGATGCACGAAGATGATGCGCCAGGTCGGAAGCGCGAGGCATTGCGCCGCCTCGACATATTCCCGCCTGCGCTCGACCAGCGCCGAGCCGCGCACGGTGCGCGCGTAATAGGCCCATTCGACGATGACCAGCGCGATGACGACGTTGGAGATGCCCTTGCCGAGGAAGGCCAGGATCATCAGCGCCGCGAGGATGGTCGGGAAGGAGAGCTGGAGATCGACCAGCCGCATGATCACCGTATCGGTCTTGCCGCCGGCATAGGCCGCGAGCATGCCGAGCGAGGCACCGATGATGCCAGCGATGAAGGCCGAACCGGCGCCGACGATCAGCGAGATGCGCAGCCCGTAGATGATGCCGGACAGCATGTCGCGGCCCTGGTCATCGGTGCCGAGCCAGTAGGTGAAGCCGGCGCCGCCGACCGTCCCCGGCTCCATCCGCCCATCCATGATGTCGAGCTGGAACAGGTCATAGGGGTTCTGCGGCGTGATCCATGGCGCGAAGACCGCGAGCAGCACGATGATGGTGAAGACCACCAGCGCGCCGACCGCGATGCGGCTTTCCATGAACTGGCTGATGAACCGCCGCAGCGGTGTTTCGACCCGCGGGGCAACCGGCTCGGGGGTCACGGGTTCGGCGGCCGCACTCATATCGCCTTGCTCTCCAGCCGCACGCGGGGATCGAGGATCGTATAGGTCAGATCGACGACCAGATTGATGATGATGAACATGAACACGATCATCATCAGGTAGGCGACGATCACCGGCCGATCGAGCACGTTGATGCTGTCGATGATCAGCTTGCCCATGCCCGGCCAGGCAAAGATGCTTTCGGTGACGACCGAGAAGGCGATGGTGCTGCCGAACTCAAGCCCGGTCACGGTGACGACGGGGATGAGGATGTTCTTGAACACATGCACGAAGATGACACGGGAATTGGTCAGCCCCTTGGCGCGGGCGAATTTCACGTAGTCCATCAGCATCGCCTCGCGCACGCCGGCGCGGGTGAGGCGGATGACCAGGCTGATCTTGAACAGCGCGAGGTTCATCGCCGGCATGATCATATGCGCCAGCCCGTCCCGCGTCAGGAAGGACCAGCGCGAGCCGAGGATCTCGACGGTGGTGCCGCGGCCCGTGGAGGGCAGCCAGCCAAGCTGCACGGCGAAGACCATGATCAGCATCAGCCCGACCCAGAAGCTGGGCAGGGAGAAGCCGAGGATGGAGCCGGCCATGATGGAGCGGCCGCCGATGCTATCGGGCTTCAGCCCGGCGTAAAGGCCGAGCGGCAACCCGACCACGATGGCGAGCACGGTGGCGCCGACCGCGAGTTCGAGCGTCGCGGGCATGCGCTGCAGGATCAGTTGCAGCGCGGGCACATTGTAGACGAAGGACCGCCCCAGATCGCCCTGGAGCGCCCTGACCAGAAAGACGCCGTATTGCTGCCACAGCGGCAGGTCGAGCCCGAGGGCCGCTACGGCCCGCGCGCGTTCGGCCTGATCCGCGTCCGGGGAGATCAGGATCTCCACCGGATCGCCGATGCCGTAGACGCCGATGAATACGATCAACGACATCGCCAGCATGACCAGAAGGGCCTGAAACAGCCGGCGAATAAGATACAGCGTCATTTCGTCAGATCACCTGGCCGGAGCGGGGCGCACGTCTTGCGGGCGGGTCAGTTCATCCGCGCGGGGCTCATGGATATAGCCTTGGCGGGTAGCCCAGATGTTGGTCTGGATATGCAGCGGGATGATGCCGACATCCTGCGCCACGATACGCTGCGCATTGATCTCGATCTGCTCGCGCTTGCCCTCATCCAGTTCGCCCAGCGCCTGGTCCAGCAGCGAATCCACCTGCGGGTTGGAGTAGTGCCCGCGGTTGGAGGCGCCGCGGCCGCGTTCGCGGTCCACCGTCGCCATGATGTTGCGCAGCGGGTGCGAGCCGTCCGGGTTGGAGCCCCAGCCGATCAGGAATGCGGAGTATTCCGCCCGGCCGGCGCGGCCGACGAAGGTCGCCCAGGTCTGTGCCTCGACCGCGGTGCGGATGCCGATGCGGGTCCACATCTGGCCGATCGCCTGAATGATGCGGCTGTCGTTGATGTAGCGGTCGTTCGGCCCGTTCAGCTGGATGCGGAAGCCGTTGGGGTAGCCGGCCTCGGCCAGCAGCCGCTTGGCGCCGTCCGGGTCATAGGCGGGCGCGGTCACGTCGGGCACATGGCTGTAGGTGCCGGGCGGCAGGAACTGGCCGGCCGGCGTTGCCGCACCCTCCATGATGCGGTCCACGATCGCCTTGCGGTCGATGGCGATCGACAGCGCGCGGCGCACCCGAACGTCCTGCAACGGATTGCGGCCGAGCGGCTTGCCGTCATTGTCGGTGATGAAGGGCGAGCTCTCATTCGCCGTGCGCAGCTGGTCGAGGCCGAGGAAGACCAGCCGCAGGCCAACGATCTCCGCCAGCGTCACCCGCGGATCGGCGCGCAGCCGCGCGACATCGGTCGTCGGCACCTGGTCGATCGAATCGACGTCGCCCGAGAGCAGCGAGGCGAGGCGCGAGGCGTCGTTGGTGATCATGCGATAGGTCACGCGATCGAAGGCGGGCGCCGGCCCCCAATAGGTCGGGTTGCGCGCGAATTCGATGCGGTCGCCATTGCGATAGGCGGTCGGGCGGTAGGGCCCGGTGCCGAAGGCGACCTTCAGCGAGTTGAAGTCATCCGTGCTCGCGCCCTCGGAGGTCTCCTTGTCGAGGATGCGGACATTGGTCATGTCCAGCGGCAGCAGCGGGTAGGGCTCGCGCGTGTGGAAGCGGATGGTCAGCGGATCGACGATCTCCATCCGCAGGATCGGCCGCGCATAGGCGGCATAGGAGGAGGGGCTGTTCGGGACGTTCGGCAGCCGCTCGATGGTGAAGACCACATCCTCGGCGGTGAAGGCATTGCCGTTCTGGAAGGTCACATTGGGACGCAGCTTGAATTCCCAGACGGTCGGCGCGACCGCGGTCCAGGAGACGGCGAGCCCGGGGATCTGACGCGCCTGCGCGTCGGTGTTCACCAGCTTGTCGAAGATCGCGTCGGAGACGGCGTTGTTGGGCGACAGCTGATGATAGTGGGGGTCGATGCTGGTCACGGGCGCGCCGACAGCCATGATCATGTGGCCTGCCTCACGCTGGGCCTGCGCCACACCGGACATGCAAACCACCGACACCGCGGCCAGGGCCGCTGTCTTCATGTTCTTCATTTTCATTCCTCGCCACCCAGAAGGCGACGAGTCTAGCAGCGCGTTGCAAGCCTCGCTAGGTTGTTGAGCTGCAACCATTTCGTAACAAATACCGGTGCTGCCTCATGTGGCGGCAGTGGGCGCCGCGGCATTCGCGGCCTGGGCCGCTTTGGTGCAGGCTTAGTCTTCCTCGTCGGCCGGGGCGACGGGCAGGATCGCGGTTTCCTTGGCCGAGGCGAGGGCGACCAGGGTCTCGCTGCGCTCCACCGCCGGAAGGCCGCGGATATGTTCGGCGACGAAGAGTTCCAGCGCACGCAGATCCGCCAGCCGCAGCTTGAGCAGATAGGACCAGGGGCCGGTCACGGCGTGGCATTCCAGCACCGCCTCCAGCCGCCGCATGGCGCGGTGGAAGTGCTCATCCTGCCCGGGCCGCAGCCCGACGAAGACGAAGGCGAGCAGCGTGCAGCCGACGGCGTTGGGGTCCAGATCCGCCCGCCAGCCGCGGATGGTGGCCCGTTCCTCCAGCCGCTTCACCCGTTCGGCGGTGGCCGAGACGGAGAGTCCGGCGACCTTGGCCAATTCGGCGAGACCCGCCGCCCCGTTTTCCTGCAGGGCGACGAGAATATTTCGATCAATCTCGTCCATGGGCCGATCCTAGAGCAACATCGTGACGGCAGGGAATCAGTCCGTCCCGATTGCCCTCCCGGCCTCAGACGTAGTGTTCGGCCAGCGGCGCGAAGCCGTTGAAGCGCTGGCTCGCATAGGTGGTGACATAGGCGCCGGTCGCGAGGATCTCGACCCGGTCCCCTTCCTCCAGCGCCAGCGGCAGGCGGTAGTTCGACCGCTCATACAGCGTGTCGGTGCTGTCGCAGGTCGGGCCGGCGATGGTCACGGGGCCGGTGTCGCCATCGTCATGCGGGGTGCGGAAGGCGTATTTGATCGCCTCGCCCTCGGTCTCCGCCAGGCCGCCGAAACGGCCGATGTCGAGGTACACCCAACGCACGGGGTCGTCCTGCGCCTTGCGCGAGACCAGCACGACCTCGGCCGAGACCACGCCCGCGTCGCCCACGACGAAGCGGCCGGGCTCGATGACGATCTCGGGCAGGGCATTGCCGAAATGGTCGGTCATGGCGGTCATGATCGCCTCGCCGATTTCGCCGATCTCGGGCACTTCGGCGCGGTAGCGCACGGGGTAGCCGCCGCCGAGGTTGACCATCCGCACGTTCACGCCGGCCTGCGACAGGTCGGTGAACAGCATCGCCGCCTTGGCGATGGCGGCCTTGTAGGCCTCGGTGTTGGTCTGCTGGCTGCCGACGTGGAAGGACAGGCCATAGGCGTCCAGGCCCAGCTCCTCGGCCAGCAGCATCAGCCGGCGGGCTTCCTCGACCTCGCAGCCGAACTTCTTCGACAGCGGCCATTCGGCGCCGACATTGCCGACCAGGATGCGGCAATAGACGCGCGCGCCGGGGGCGGCGCGGGAGAGCTTGCGCAGCTCAGGCTCGCTGTCGAAGGCGAACATGCGCACGCCGCGCGAGAAGGCCGCGGCGATCGCGCGCTCCTTCTTGATGGTGTTGCCATAGGAGATGCGCGCGGGTTCGGCGCCGGCCTCCAGGCACATCTCCACTTCCTCGTAGGAGGCGGCATCGAAGCTGGAGCCGAGCGCGACCAGGCGCCCGAGCACGGGCGCTGCCGGATTGGCCTTCACGGCATAATAGATGCGCGCGGCCGGCAGGGCTTCATGCAGCCGGGCATAATTCTCGGCCACGCGATCGACGTCCAACACCAGGCACGGAGTCGCCGGAGCGAAATCGCGCAGGTAGCGGCTGACCTTGGGGGTCATCGCTTCCATCCTTCCAAGTTTTATGGACCGGCCCGTATCAGGCGGCGGCCCCAAGTTAACGAAACGGTCGAACGAACCAGCGACCAAGAGTGACCGATGAGCCTTGCGGCCTATCGGGGTGCCAGAACGCTTGACGTCGTTGCGTAAACCTTTGGCTGCCCAAAACATCGGGGCGGCCTGGGGCCAGAGGCACGTGCGTACTGCGTCTGAGCGGGCAAATAGCCCCACGCCCCCCCGGCCGCAAGGCGCAATTGAACCGCGCCGGATGTTTTTCGCGAAACAGCCATGAACGGCCGGAATGCCCCCCGTGCGTCCCCAGCGCAACGAGGCGATTCGCCTGCGATCCGGCGGGGCGGCCGGGAGAAATCCGGCGTGCGATTTGCCCTTCCCGTCGGGCGGGCCCTGGGCGATAGGCTGCCCACCATGGAAGCCATCCCGCCGCCCGTCCTGTTCTTCGCCCTCGGCGCTTTTGCCGCTTTCATCCGCTCCGACCTCGCGCTGCCCGATGCCGTGGCGAAGGGGCTGTCGCTCTATCTGATGGTCGCGATCGGGCTGCATGGGGGCTTCGCCCTGGCCAGCCCCGGCGCCGCCGTCGGCGTGCTGCCCGCACTGGCCCTCGGCGTCGGGATGTCGTTCCTGCTGCCGGTGCCGGCCTTCGGCGTGCTGCGGGCCTTCACGCGGCTCGACCGCCCGACCGCGGCGGCCGTCGCGGGGCATTACGGCTCGGTCAGCGTCGTCACCTTCGCCGCGGCGGTGCAGGCGATCTCCGCCGCCGGGCTGCGGTCCGAGGCCTATATGCCCGCTGTCCTCGCCGCGATGGAGGCTCCGGCCATCATCAGCGCGCTGATGCTCGCGGGGCCGCAGCCCGGCCGCCGGTCGGCTCGCGGGGGCAAGGGGGCGCTGCTGAAGGAAGTGCTGGCCGGCGGGCCGGTGCTGCTGCTGCTCGGCAGCATGGCGATCGGCTGGGCCGGGGGGGCTTCGGCGCATGCCCAGCTCGCGCCCTTCGCCGAGGGGCTCTTTCCCGGCGCGCTTTGCCTGTTCCTGTTGGAGATGGGCCTGGTCGCGGCCCGCCAGCTGCGCGGCGCCGCCGATGCCCGCCGGCGCGGTCCCCGCGCGGCGGGCACGCTGGATGCGCGGCTGGTCGCCTTCGCGCTGCTGATGCCGCTGTTCGGCGCCTCGGTCGGGATCGGGATGGCGAGCCTGATCGGGGTCTCGCATGGCGGCATGGCGCTGTTCGGCGTGCTCGGCGCCTCGGCCTCCTACATCGCGGTGCCAGCGGCGATGCGCCTGGCGCTGCCGGAGGCCGATGCGGGGGTCTATGTGACGCTGTCGGTGGCGATCACCTTCCCCTTCAACATCACGCTGGGGATTCCGCTCTACCTCTGGGCGGCGCAGATGCTCGGCTAATCCGCCGCCGGCCGCAGCGCCCGGATCGCGGCCTCAAGCTCGGCCGCATCGGGGCCTGGGGTCCAGCGCAGCGGCTGGTCGGCGGCCTCGGCCAGCAGCGCCTTGTAGGTCGCGCGGGGGATTTCCACGGCGCCGAACTGGGCCAGATGCCCGGTCAGGAACTGCGTATCCAGCAGCGCGCCCCCGCCCCAACGCAGCCGCGCGACCAGATGCACCAGCGCGACCTTGGAGGCGTCTCGCCCCCGGCTGAACATGCTCTCGCCGAAGAAGGCGGCGCCCAGCGCCACGCCATAAAGCCCGCCGACCAGCGCCTCCCCCTCCCAGACCTCGACCGAATGGGCGTGGCCCATGTGGTGCAGGGCGAGGAACAGGCGCTCGATCTCGGTATTGATCCAGGTGCCCTCCCGCCCCGGTGCCGGGGCGGCGCAGCCGGTGATGACCCCGGCGAAATCGGCATTGGCGGTGACCCGGTAGGGGCCCGAGAGCACCGTGCGCTTCAGCCGGCGCGGCAGATGGAAGTGGTCCAGCGGCAGGATCCCGCGCGGATCGGGGTCGAGCCAATGCAGCCGCGCCGCATCCCGCGCCTCTGCCATGGGGAACACCCCCGCCCGATAGGCGCGGAGCATCAGTTCAGGGGTGATGTCGAGGGAGCGTTGGCGCACCGCGGCAGCATGCCACGGCGGGGCATTCCAAGGGCAGCCCCTTGTGTTTTCGCATGGCGCACGAAATCACGGTTTCGTGATAGTGCAGAGAACGCATCCGAAACCGCCGCTGACGCGTATTGTTCACGCGACCGTGACGGCGCGCCACAGGCGGGGACTGAGTGATGCAGCAGGTCAGCCAGACGATCGGACATGACGCAGCCAAGCTTGGCGGTGGCTTTCACACCCCGTCCACGCTGCCCGTGGCCGGCGTGGGAGCACACGCGGAGTTGCGCGCCGCCCGCCTGCGACCCTCCTGGCGTGAGGATGCGGTGCATCGGCTGACCCGAATTCTTTTGCGCCCCGAATGTTGGCTGCGGCTGTTGCAGGCGGTGCCGATCCTGGTCGCGGCGACGCGCGGCACCAAGGGGTGCGTCGCCTTCGACGTCTATGTCTCGGCGACCCGCACCGGGGAGGTGACGATGATCGGCTGCTGGAGCAGCGCCGCCGCCGCCGCGATTCATGACGGGGCGGAGCACACCATCGCCTTCATGCGCTTGGCCGCCGAATGCGCCGAGGCGCCGCCGGATGTGACGACGCTGACCGAGGCGTAGTCAGGCGCGGGAGACGAAGCGCTCCAGCCAATGGATATTGTAGTCGCCGCTCTGGAACTCCGGATCGTCCATGATGCGGATATGCAGCGGCAGGGTCGTCTTGATCCCTTCCACCACCATTTCCTTCAGGGAGCGGCGCATGCGCGCGATCGCCTCGGCCCGGGTGGTGCCATGCGCGATCAACTTGGCGACCAGGCTGTCGTAATGCGGCGGCACCGAATAGCCCGCGTAGAGCGCGCTATCGACCCGCACGCCGAGGCCCCCCGGCGCATGGAACTGCGTGACCCGGCCGGGTGAGGGGGTGAAGGTCACCGGGTCCTCGGCCGTGATGCGGCATTCGATGGCATGGCCGGACAAATGGACATCGGCCTGGGTGTAGCCGAGCGGCTCGCCGGCGGCGACGCGCAGCTGCTCCTTCACCAGATCGACGCCGCAGACCATCTCGGTCACCGGATGCTCCACCTGCAGGCGGGTGTTCATCTCGATGAAGGCGAATTGCCCGTCCTGCCAGAGGAACTCCAGCGTGCCGGCGTTGCGGTAGCCGAGGCCGGCGAGGCCCTTGGTCACCTGCGCGCCCAGCGCATCGCGGTCGGCGGCGGTCAGCGCGGGGGAACCGGCTTCCTCGACCAGCTTCTGGTGGCGGCGTTGCAGCGAGCAGTCGCGTTCGCCGAAATGCACGACGTTGCCGTACATGTCGGCCATGATCTGCAATTCGATGTGACGCGGCTTGTCGAGGTATTTTTCCAGATAGACCGCGTCATCGCCGAAGGCCGCCTTGGCTTCCGTGCGGGCCATGCGCCAGGCGTCTTCCAGCTCGTCGGCGGTCTGGGCGACCTTCATCCCCCGCCCGCCGCCGCCGGCCGCGGCCTTGATCAGCACCGGGTATTTCACGATCTCGGCGACCGCGCGGGCCTCCTCGACCGTATTCAGCGCACCCTCGCTGCCGGGGACCAGCGGCACGCCGAGGGCGCGCATCGCGTTCTTGGCGGCGATCTTGTCGCCCATGATGCGGATGTGCTCGGCGGTCGGGCCGATGAAGGCGAGGCCATGGGCCTCCACCATCTCCGCGAAATTCGCGTTCTCCGACAGGAAGCCGTAGCCCGGGTGGATCGCCTCCGCCCCGGTGATGCTGGCGGCCGAGAGGATGGCGGCCATGTTGAGATAAGAGTCGCGTGCCGGGGCGGGGCCGATGCAGACGGATTCATCCGCCAGCCGCACATGCATGGCGGTCGCATCGGCGGTCGAATGCACCGCGACGGTGAGGATGCCCATCTCCTGGCAGGCGCGATGGATGCGCAGCGCGATTTCGCCGCGATTGGCGATGAGGACCTTCTTGAACACCGGGGCCGCCCTTATTCGACGATCAGCAGGGCTTCGCCGTATTCCACCGGCGTCCCACCCTCGACCAGGATGCGCGACACCGTGCCCGCCTTGGGGGCCCGGATCTGGTTGAAGGTCTTCATCGCCTCGATCAGCAGCAGGGTCTGGCCCTGCACCACGCGGCTGCCGACGGTCACGAAGGGCGGTGCGCCCGGCTCCGGCGCCAGATAGGCGATGCCGACCATGGGCGAGGTCACGGCTCCTGGGTGCGAGGCGTCGTTCGCGACCTCGGCCACCAGGGCAGGGGCGGGGGCCACGGCGGCGGCGGGGGCGGCGACGGTCACCGTGGTCGGCGCCACCGTCACGCTGCGCCCGACCCGGACGCGGCGGTCGCCCTCGACCAGCTCAATCTCCGACAGATCGGTTTCGCGGAGGATCTTCGCCAGTTCGCGGATCGCGGCGGGGTCGAACTGGATACCGGTCATGCATCATCATCCTGAGTGAGGATTCCGGCCATCGCGCGCAGGGCGAGGGCATAACCCCCCGGTCCCAACCCGCAGATCACGCCCGTCGCCGCATGGGAGACATAGGAGTGATGCCGGAACGCCTCGCGACGGTGGATATTGGAGATATGGACCTCGATGACCGGGATGTCGGAGGCGAGCAGCGCATCCATCAGCGCCACCGAGGTATGCGAATACCCTGCGGGATTGATCACGATTCCCGCCGCGCGGCCACGCATTTCGTGAATCCAGCCGATCAGCTCGCCCTCGATGTTCGACTGGCGGAAATCGATGGCCAGATCCAGCTCGTCCGCCACTTCGGCGCAGATCGCCTCGATGTCGTCGAGGGTGGTGGTGCCATAGATCTCCGGCTGGCGCAGGCCGAGCAGGTTCAGGTTCGGGCCGTTGAAGACGGCGATCAGCGGCGGTGTCACGGGCGGCGATCCTCGGCCGGGGGATTTTCCCGGGCGCGCGGGGCTAACACGCGAGGTTTCGCCGCCGCAAGCGCCGAGGCCATCCCGCTTTGTTGCCCCGTGTGTCCAGAAGGCTGTGTCGAGCAGGGCCGGGACGCGTTCCGGAGGCTTGCTCTGCCCCCCGTCGGCGGCCATGTATCGCCCATGCAAAGCCCCATCACCCTGACCGTGAATGGCGAGGCCAAGGCGCTGCCGGCGCCGGCCAGCGTCGCCGACCTGCTCGCGAGCATCGGCCTCGATGGCCGCAAGGTCGCGGTGGAGCGGAACCTCGAAATCGTGCCGCGGTCGCTCTGGCCGGTCACGCCGCTGGAATCGGGCGATGAGCTTGAAATCGTTGCCTTCATTGGGGGAGGCTGAACATGGATGGCATCATCACGACCGATGATTCCTGGGAGGTCGCGGGCCGCCGCTTCCGCTCCCGCCTGATCGTCGGCACCGGCCGCTACAAGGATCTGCCGGAGACGGCGGCGGCGATCGAGGCCTCCGGTGCGGAGATCGTGACCGTCGCGGTGCGGCGGGTGAACACCTCCGACCCTTCGGCGCCGCTGTTGCAGGATTTCGTCTCGCCCGAGCGCTACACCTATCTGCCCAATACCGCCGGCTGCCACACGGCGCAGGAGGCCGTCCGCACCCTGCGCCTGGCGCGAGAGGCCGGTGGCTGGAACCTTGTGAAGCTGGAGGTGCTGGGCCCGCCGCCCTACCTCTACCCCGACATGGCCGGCACCTTCGAGGCGGCGGCGGCACTGATCGCCGATGGCTTCGAGGTGATGGTCTATTGCGCCGATGACCCGGTGGCGGCCAAGCGGCTGGAGGAGATGGGCTGTGTGGCCATCATGCCGCTGGGCGCGCCGATCGGCTCCGGCATGGGCGTCGTGAATCCCTATATGATCCGCGCGATCAAGGCCCAGGCGCGCGTGCCGGTGCTGGTCGATGCCGGGATCGGCACGGCCTCGGAGGCCGCCTTCGCCATGGAACTCGGCTGCGACGCCGTGCTGCTGAACAGCGCCATCGCCCATGCCGGCGATCCTGTCCGCATGGCGCGCGCCATGAAGGCGGCGGTGGGGGCGGGGCGGGATGCGTTTCTGGCCCGGCGGATGCCGCGCGACTACCGCGCCGATGCCTCCAGCCCGACCAAGGGGCTGATTGCCGGATGATCCATGCCCGCAAGCGCATCGAGATCGTCGTCGAGCAGCTTCACGCCGGAACCGTCACCGAATTGCTGGACCGGCTGGGCGCCTCGGGCTGGACCATGCTGCCGGTGCTGGCCGGGCGCGGGCGCCAGGGGCTGCGCCAGGGCGGCGTGCCGGGCGGCGTCATGGACAATGTGATGATCGTCTGTATCGTCACGGCCGATACGGCCGACCGGGTCATCGCCGCGCGCGAGGAGTTGCTGGACGCGCGGCCGGCGATCATCTCGCTGACCGATTGCGCCGTGTTGCGGGCGGAGCATTTCTGAAAGATCGGGGCTAGCGGCAGTCCAGCACCCGGATGTCGTACACCGGATGCTCCAGCGTATGGACGCCGGGCGCGGAGGCGAACATCCAGCCGCGGAAGACCGAGGTCGCGGGGCTGTCGCCGCGATCATCGGTGATCTCCATCCAGACCGCCGCATCGGGCACCTCATCCGCCGGGCGCGCCTGGCAGGACAGCACCGATATGGTCAGGCTGCCGAACTTGGCCGGCTCGCCGATGGTGACGCGGAAGACGCTGACGCGCGCGGTCACCTTGTCCAGCGCCTGCAATTCCGCGACGCGCTTCGGCACCCAGTCCTGCGCCGAGGCGGGCAGGATGGCCGCCAGCGACAGCATGGCGATCAGCAGGAAGCGTCTCATTCGGGCAAGGCATCCACCAGCCGTTGCAGGATGGCCCGCATGGCCTTGCGATCCACCCCCATCAGCACCGCATCCTCATAGGCATCGGCCAGAACCTGGGCGGCCTCGTCGTGGTTCTCGACCAGCACCTTGATCTTCTCCCGGCAGGACAGCGGCATCCCATCGGCACCGGGCCACACCTCGGGCGGTGCGGGGTTGGTCATGGCCGGGCGGTCGGGACCGCCGGGGCCGCGCCCTCCGGGGTCGCCGGCCGCTGGCCGGACAATTCGGTCACCGAGAAGATGAAGCGCCCGAGCAGCGCCTCCAGGCTGACCGAGGATTGCGTGATGGTGATCTCGCTGCCGGAGCGCAGCAGCTTCTCGGCGCCGCCGGGCACGATGGCGACATACTTGCCGCCAAGCAGCCCCTCGCTGGTGATCTCGGCGCTGCTGTCCTCGGGGATGCGCAGCGTGCTGTCCACATCCAGGCTGAGGATGGCGAGGAAGGTCGTGGGATCGATCCGCTGGCCGGTGACGGTGCCGACCTTCACGCCCGCGATCCGCACATCGGCCCCGGGGGCGAGGCCGTCGATCCGGTCGAATCTGGCGGTCAGCGCCAGCCCGCCGGTGCGGGTGGTCCGCCCGGTATTGGTCACCGCATAGGCGAGGAAGCCGGTCGCCACGATCAGCACCACCGCGCCCACAAGGATTTCGAGAATCGAGCGGCCCTTCATGATCAAGGAGTCCAGGCTTCGTAATCGCCGGCCGTCGGCAGGCGGGCGCCGCCCATGGCATCCGCGCCCTTGGGCCGCCAGGCGAGGGGGGTGCCGGTCAGGTTGCGCTGGTGTTCCAGCTGCCAGGGCAGGCGCTTGCTCTCATCGAGCGGGGCCGCCGTGGTGTGGTGCAGCCAAGCGTGCCACTCGGCCGGGACCGTCGTCGAGTCGGGGGCGCCGTTGTAGGCGACCCAGCGGCGCTTGCGCCCATAGCCCGGCATATCCGCCCGGCTTTCGAAATAGCGGTTCCCGAAGCGGTCGGTGCCGATGGCGCGCCCTGAGAGGCGCATGGTCAGGCGGGAGAAAAAGGACATGGCGGCACTGTCCAGCAGGGGATCGGGGGCGACTTGTCGCATGTTGGATGCCGCCGTGCAAAATCGAGGGCTTTTCCACAACTTGTTGGGGTTCGGCCGGTGTTGAGCCACTAGATGCGGCTTCCCAGCCCGGGTCGGGGCCGATAGTCTCCACCCATGTCATCTGCCACGGGAACCATCTGGGCCGGGGTCGCGCTGCGGCGCACCCGCGCCGGCGCCGATCCGGACGCCGAACCTCGCCACATCGCCTTGCCGGCGGGGTGGGACGACGGCGCCGCCGCGGCCATTGCCGCCCTCGCGATCGGGGATGGCGTGGTCAGCCTGCCGAGCCTGGCCGAGGGCTGGATCCGGCGCCTGGCCGCGCGGGGCCGCCGCCTTGGCGTGCTCGACTCGGCCGAGGCCGCCGAGGCCTTCGCGACGAGCCTGCGCCGGCTGCTGCTGGCCCGGCGCGGGGCGCCGGGCATGGCGACCTGGCGCAACGCCGCCACCACGGCACCGCGCTTCGTGCTGAACCTGCCGGCCTTCCTGGATGGAGCCGGGCAATTCGATACCGCCGGCTATGCCCAGGCCGTGGCGGTAGGGGTGATGGCCGCCGAGATCGCCGGCAATGCCCGCGCCACCCGCATCGCGGTCGGCTTCGCCGATCTGGCGGGGCTGCTGGCCGCGCTGGCGCTGCCCTATGCCGGGGCCGAGGCGCGGCAGGTCGCGGCCGGCCTTGCCGCCTTGACCCGTGGCGCCGCCGAGGCCGCATCGGGCCGATTGACCGATCACCTGGAGGCGCGGGAGCCCGCCGCTTTGCTCTGGCCGGCGCCGCCCGCCGAGACGGTGCTGCCCGGGCTGGCCGAGGCCGCCCGCGCGGCCCTGGATGCCGCCGCCTCGGCGCCCGGGCTGCGCCATTCGGTGGTCTTCGCCCTGACGCCGGCCGATGCGGTCGAGGCGCTGCTCGGCGCCGAATCGGCCGGGCTTGCCCCCGCGCCCGGCCCGACCCGTCCCGCCTGGGACGGCACCGGCCGCGTCATCGACCTGCCGACCGCCGCCGCCCGCCGCGCCGGGGACCGCGCCGCCATGCTGCTGGCCCCACCCGACCAGGCGGCGCGCCAGGCGATGGAGGCGGCGGTGCGCCCCTACCTCCATGCCCTGCCGCCCGCGCCGCCCGCCACCGCCCGCGCCCCCGCCGCGGCCCCGCGCCGCAACCCGCCGGTCCGCGCCGCCAGCACCATCTGGCGCGCGACCATCGGTGGGCAGCGGGTGGCGATGAAGATGGGTTTTGCCGCGGGGGGTGCGCCGATCGAGATCGGCTTCACCGTCCCGCGTGAGGCGAGCCTGCTGCGCGCCATGCTGGATGCCGCTTCCGCGGCGGTCACCACCGGGCTCGGGGCCGGGGTTCCGCTCGCGGACTTCGTCGAGGCCTATGCCTATGCTCCCTTCGGCCCCGGTGGCGCGGTGGAGGGCGATCCCTCGATCCGCCGGGCGACCTCGGTGCTGGATTGGGGGTTCCGCCGGCTCGCGGCCGATTTGTTCTCCCGCGCCGACCTGCCCGACCCGGGCGAGGAGCATTGGGCCGAGCCGCCCGAGGACGGGATGCCGCTGCTGCCGCTGGATCTGCCGGCCGCGCCCTCGCCGGTCGGGCGTCGGCGGGCATTCCGCTTGGTGGGATAGACCCGCGCCGACGCTTCGGCGAAGTTGCGCGCCACACGACAGGATGCAGTGACCATGACCGGAAAGATCGAAGCCCGCCTTGCTGAACTCGGGCTGACCCTGCCTGAGGCCGGGACGCCGATCGCCAACTACATCCCCTTCACCATCACCGGCACCACCGTCTATGTCTCTGGCCAGGTGCCGCGCCGCGATGGCGCGATCTGGCCGACGGGCAAGCTCGGCGCCGGCGTTGCCGTCGCGACCGGGCAGGAAGGCGCGCGCGCCTGCTTCCTCGCCATGCTGGGGCATCTGAAGGTCGCCGCCGGCGGCGATCTGGACCGCGTGAAGCGCGTGCTGCGCATCACCGGCTATGTGTCCTCCACGCCCGATTTCACCGACCAGCCGCTGGTGGTGAATGGCGCCTCGGACGCCGCCGTGGCGATCTTCGGCGAGGCCGGGCGCCATGCCCGCACCGCCATCGGCGTGAGCGTGCTGCCGGGCGATGCCTCGGTCGAGGTCGAGGGGATTTTCGAGCTCTCCTGAGAGAGGTTGCGCGGCGGCCGCTGCGGCGCACAATTCCCCCATGCCGCCGCAAACCCTGAACCTCAGCCTCCACCGCGCCATCGCCGAGATCCCGGCCGCCGAATGGGATGCGCTGGCCGGTGGGGACAATCCCTTCACCAGCCACGCCTTCCTCTCGGCGCTGGAGGATAGCGGCAGCGCCAATGCCCGCACCGGCTGGCTGCCGCAGCATGCGGTGCTGCGCGATGAGGCCGGGACCATCATGGGCTGCGCGCCGGCCTATGCGAAAAGCCATTCCTACGGCGAATACGTCTTCGACCACGGCTGGGCGCAAGCCTTCGAGCGCGCGGGGGGCGAGTATTACCCCAAGCTCCAGGTCGCGGTGCCGTTCAGCCCGGTGCCGGGGCGGCGGTTGATGGGCGCGATGCCCGCCGAGGTGATGGGCGGCGCCCTGCGCCAGGCGACGCAGGAAATCGGCTTCTCCTCCTGCCACGTCACCTTCTGCGGCGAGGATGAGGCGCGCGGGTTGGAGGAGTCCGGCTGGCTGCGCCGCACCGGGGTGCAGTTCCACTGGTCCAACGCCGGGTTTTCGTCCTTCGACGATTTCCTCAGCCTGTTCCGCTCCAGCAAGCGCAAGGCGATCCGGCGCGAGCGGCGCGATGCCCAGAACGCCGGGCTGGTGTTCCGCGCCCTGCGCGGGGCCGAGATCACGCCGCGCCATTGGCGGGTGTTCAACCGCTGCTACCAGAACACCGTCGATCGCAAATGGGGCAGCGCCTACCTCACCGAAAAATTCTGGCCGCTGATGGCGGATCGCCTGGGCGATCGCGTCGTGCTGATGGTCGCTGAGAAGGATGGTGAGCCGGTCGCCTGCGCGCTGAACCTGATCGGCGCCGACACGCTCTACGGCCGCAACTGGGGCACGTTGGTCGAGTCGCCCTTCCTGCATTTCGAGCTGTGCTATTATCAGGCCATCGATTTCGCCATCGCCAATGGCCTCTCCCGCGTCGAGGCCGGCGCCCAGGGCGAGCACAAGATCCAGCGTGGCTATCTGCCGGTCGCGACCCATTCCGCGCATTGGATCGAGCATCGCGGGCTGCGTGCCGCCATCGCCGATTTCCTGGCCCGCGAGCGGGTGGCGATGGCGGCGAACATGGCCGAGCTTGCCACCGGCTCGCCCTTTCGGCGGGCGGGCGAGGATTCCTGATCCCTTATCTGCAACTCGCCTCCTCCATGGCCCTGGTGGGTGCGAATGTGGCGGTGGCGAAGCTGTTGGCCGAAAGCCTGCCCGTGCCGATGATCGCGGGGCTGCGCTGCCTGATCGCCTGCGCCGTGCTCTGGCCGCTGGCGCGGATGATCGACGGGCCGGTGCGGCTGCCTTGGGACGTGACGAAGAACCTGTTCTGGCAGGCGCTGTTCGGGACGGTGCTCTACAATTCGGCGCTGCTGGCGGGGCTGCGGCTGACCGGGGCGCTTGAGGCCGGGCTTGTGCTGGCCACGCTCCCCGCCGTCATCGCCGTCGGCGGTGCGATCTGGCTGCGGGAGCGGTTGCCGCCCCGGCAATGGCTGGCGGTGGTGCTGGCGGCGGGCGGCATGGGCGCGATCGCTTTGGCGCGCGGCGGCGGGGTGGAGGTCTCGCTGCTCGGCGATGTGCTGGTCTTTGCCGGGGTCTGTGGCGAGGCGGTCTATGCCGTGCTGGCGCGCCGCATCGCGGGGCGGGTGCCGGTGGTGACGGCCTCGCTCTGGATGCAGGGGTTTTCGGTGGCGCTGCTGGCGCCGCTCTGCCTGCCAGTGCTGGGCGAGGTGGTGGTGCTGGCCGATCCGCGCCTGGCGGTGCTGCTGCTGTTCCACGCGCTCACCGCCAGCGTGCTGTGCCTGCTGCTCTGGTACGCCGGGTTGAAGCGGGTGAAGGCGGGGCTGGCGGGGATCTTCACCGCCTTCCTGCCGGCAACGGCGGCGGCGGTGGCGCTGGTGGTGCTGGGCGAGAGCGGCTCGGCGGCCCATGCTGCCGGCTTCGCGCTGCTGCTGGGAAGCGTGGTGCTGGCAACCTGGCCGAGGCGCGCATGACACCGTGGTTTGCTTGCACCGGGCAGGAGTTGCTGGCGACGGCCACGGCTGAGATCGTCGGCCGGCTGGCGGTGGCGCAGTCGCTCCGGCTGGCAGCCGAGGCGGGGCAGACCCTGGTCTGGACACCGCAGATCGAGGCGCTGAAACGCCTGGTCGCCGATGCCGACGGCGCCGCCTGGACCATCGCGCTGGAATACGACCTGATGCGCCTGGAAAAGCGGGCGGATGCGGTGATCGTCACGCCGAAGGCGCTGCTGGTCCTGGAGTTCAAGACCGGACGCGCCGACCCCGCCGCCTTCGCCCAGGCCGAGGATTACGCGCTGGATCTTCGCGACTTCCACTCCGGAAGCCGCGACCATCCCATCATCCCGCTGGTCGTGGCGTCCGGGGCTGGCGCCGTGGATGTCTTCGATCCGCCGCTGATCTGGCATGGCGTGCTCAGCCCAATCGCCACCACGCCTGCGGCCTTGCCGGCGCTGGTCGCGGCAATCCTGGCGACGGCGCCGGAGCCGTTCGCCCCGCTCGACGGGCCGGACTGGATCGCCGCACCCTATCGCCCTGTGCCGCATATCGTTGAGGCGGCGACCCTGCTCTACGCCCGCAACGGTGTCGCCGCGATCGCCGCGGCGCGGGCCGATCTGCCCAATTTGACGCGGACGACGGCCGCGATCGCGCGGCATGTGGACGAAGCCCGCAGGCTTGGCCAGCGCAGGATCGTTTTCGTCACGGGCATTCCGGGCGCCGGCAAAACCTTGTGCGGGCTGAACACCGTCTTCGGCCCCGCCCGGCAGGAAGGGGCCGCCTTCCTGACCGGCAATGCCCCGCTGGTGGCCGTGCTGCGCGAGGCCCTGGCGCGGGACGCGATCGAGCGGCACGGCACCAAACCCTCCGAGGCGCGGCGGCGCACCAAGATGGCGCTGCAGAATGTGCACCGCTTCCTTGAAGACAATCTGGCCGGCACCCCGCCGGAGCATGTCATCGTCTTCGACGAGGCCCAGCGCGCCTGGGATCAGGCCCAGGCCACCCGCGACACGCTGCGCCGCGCAAGCCGCCTGACCATGAGCGAACCCGCCCATACGCTGGCGATCATGGCCCGCGTTCCCGGCTGGGCCGTCATCGTCGCGCTGATCGGCAATGGGCAGGAGATCAACACCGGTGAGGCCGGGCTCGCGGAATGGGGCCGTGTCATCGCGGAGGCCGACGGGCTCTGGCAGGCGATTGCGGCGGAGCGTGTCATCACGGCCACCGATCCGGTCCAGCGCCTGTCTGACGCGCCCGCGCCCTGGTTGACGATCGATCCGGATCTCGACCTGACCGTTCCCGTTCGCTCCGTCACCTCCGATATCGGTGCCGCCTGGGTCGAGGCAGTGCTGGATGGCGACGCACCCCGCGCCGCGGCCATCGCCCTGGCCGAAGGGGGCGTGCCCTTCTTCGTCACCCGCGATCTTGCCGACATGCGGGCGATGCTGCGTGGCCTTGCCCGCGGCTTGCGCCGCGCCGGCCTGGTCGCGAGTTCAGGCGCCAGACGGTTGCGGGCCGAAGGCCTCGGGGTCGAGGTCGGGGCCGCGGACAATGCGCCGGACTGGTTCCTGCGGCGTTGGCCCGATGTGCGGGGGAGCGACGCGCTTGAGGTCGTGGCGACGGAATACACCTGCCAGGGGCTGGAATTGGACGTCGTCGGCCTGGCCTGGGGCGGGGATCTGGTTCGTGATGCGGGGGCCTGGGCCGCGCGGTCCTTTGCCGGCACGCGGTGGAACCGGGTCACCAAGGCGCAGGACCTTGAGTTTGTTCGCAATACCTATCGCGTGCTGTTGACCCGGGCGCGCTACGAGACGGTGGTCTATGTGCCCGCGGGCGAGCACAGCGACCCTACCCGCGATCCCGCGCAATTCGATGCGGTGGCCACCTTCCTGCTGCGCTGCGGCGCCCGACCCGCCACGCCCGTGTTGCCTGCCTCCGACGGGCGAAATCGCGACTTCCGAGACTTGGCCGGTTGCGCATCGATAGGGTTTGACGCCTAAGGTTGCAGGGCATGGCGCATCTTGACCTACACGCAACTTCTCGCGCCGCCCGATGACGCTCGGCGGGTTTGGGAGCGGACCCTCGCGCAATCGGCTGCGCGGAGTCCGGTCGTTTCTGCGCGGCGCGCGCCTCGGCGGCGCGATATGGGCGCTCTTCGCGCTGCTGCCGCTGGCCACTTATTCGCTGGTACTGGTCGAGATGGTGAGCGCCCGCAGCCTGGGCGAAATGGAGGAACGGCTGCGCCAGAGCACCGTCGCCCTGGCCCATTCCATCGAATACAACGTCCTGGGCACCACCTCGATGCTCCGCGTCCTGGCGACATCGCTGGACCTGGAGCGGGACGATCTCGAATCCTTTCGCATCGACGCCGCCCGCGTGGCGGAGCAAGCGCCGGATTGGGCGAATCTGCTGCTGAGCGACGGCGCCGCGCGGCTGTTTTCCCTGCGGCCCGGCAATACCGCCGTCGGTGACCGTCCGGTGGACCCGGCCGCCATCCGCCGGGTGCTGGCCACGGCGCAACCGGACGTCAGCGCCCTGCAAGAGGGGCGGATCGGCATTCGCGTGCCGGTCATGCGCGATGGCCGCCCACGCTACACGCTGACGGCGACGATCCCGCCGTCCGCCCTGTCGCGGGCGGTCGCCACCGCCGGCCTGCCCGAGGGCTGGATCGGCACCGTGACCGATTCCAACCATGTCATCGTCGGGCGGAATTCCAGCCAGGAAGCCATCATCGGCACCCGCGCCGCCGCCAACTACATCGACATGACGGGGACGGTCGGCTTCATGGTGCGGCGCGTGCTCACCACCGAGGGCGTCGATGCGATGCGTGCCGTCATGCCGCTGAACGACATTCCCGGCTGGCATGTCGGCGTCTCGGTGCCGGTGGCGCTGGCCCTCGCCCCGCAGGCCCGCATCCGCGCCCTGCTGTTCGGCGGCGGGATCGCGGCTTTGCTCACCGCCTGCGTGGTCGCCATCCTCGCTTTCCGCCACGGCCTGCGCCGGACCCAGCGCGAGGCGCGGGAGCGCGCCGCCTTGCTGGCCGATGTCAGCCATGAGCTGCGGACCCCGTTGCAGGGCATCCTCGGCTTTTCCGACCTGCTGGCCCGATCGTCCCTGACGCCGCAGCAGCGCGAATGGGTGGAGCACCAGCGCCGCGCCGGCCGGTCGCTCAAGGTCATCGTGGATGACGTGCTCGACTTCTCGAAATCCGAGGCCGGGCGGATGCGGGTGGAGGCCCTGGTCTTCGACCTCCCCACCGCCTGCAACGATGCCGCCGGCATGGCGCAGGCGCAGGCGGCGGCCAAGGGCCTGCGGCTGCAGGTGCGGCTTGCGCCGGACCTGCCGCAGTGGGTGACCGGCGATCCCGTGCGCCTGCGTCAGATCCTCGACAATCTGCTGGGCAACGCGGTGAAATTCACCACCAAGGGGGAGATCATCCTCGCGGCGCACCACCGCCAGCTTTCGGGCGGGGCGATCGAGCTTGGCGTTTCGGTCAGCGACAGCGGCATCGGCATGGCGCCCGAGATGCTGGCGCGGCTGTTCAATCGGTTCGAGCAGGCCGATGCCTCCACCGCGCGGCGGCATGGCGGCAGCGGGCTCGGGCTTGCCATCTGCCGGATGCTGGCGGTCGAGATGGGCGGGGCCATCGATGCCGAAAGCACGCCAGGGCAGGGCAGCCGCTTCCATTTCACCATCCGCCTGCAATCCGCGGAGGCCCCCGTGGTCCCGACCATCGTTGCCAAGCCGCAGCTGCCGATGGCCCTGCGCGTCACCGGCAAGATCCTGGTCGCCGAGGATGTCCGCGCCAACCAGATCCTGCTGCGGGAATTCCTGGCCCCGGACGGGCATGTGCTGAAGATGGTGGAGGATGGCGCCAGCGCCGTCGCGGCCGCGGAGGCCGAGGATTTCGACCTCGTGGTGATGGATCTCAACATGCCCGTGATGGACGGGCTGACGGCCGCCCGGGCCATCCGCTCCATTGCCGGGCGCCGCGGCCGGGTGCCGATCCTGGCGATGACCGGCGATGTGACGCCGGAGGCACATATCGCCTGCCTCAAGGCCGGCATGCGGGCGGTGGTGACCAAGCCGATCGGCGCCGAGGCGCTGCGCCGCGCCGTGTCCGAGGCCATCGGCCCCGGCCGCGCCGTCGCCTGAGGGGCGCGCGGGGCTGGTCAGCCGGGGCGACTGGCTTCAGGTTGCCGCCATGCATCGTCGCCCGTTCTTCCTGTTCGCCCTGCTCCTCCTCATCCTGGGCGGTGCCGGGGCCGCGCAGGCGCGCGAGCTGCGTCTCGTCACCTGGAACATCGCCTGGCTGACGCTGAAGCCTACCGGCCATCCCGACCTGCCCCGCGATGTGCGCAGGCGCAGTGCCGCGGATTTCGCCCGCCTTGCCACCTATGCCGCGCAACTGGATGCCGATGTGGTGGCGATCCAGGAGATCGACGGCGAGGATGCGGCGGCGCGGGTGTTTCCGCCGGATCGGTGGGGCCTCTATCTGACGCGGGAGCGCGACACGCAGCGCCCGGGCTTCGCGGTCCGGCGGGGCTTGCGGGTCACCGAGCATGACGATCTCGCCGCCTTGGATGTCTATGCCGGCGCGCGGCACTCGCTCCGCCGCGGCGCGGATATCACGGTGGAGGCGGAGGGCAGCCGGCTGCGGCTGCTGTCGGTGCATCTGAAGGCCGGCTGCCGCGACGGGCACCTCGGCCCCCCGGATGACGCTTGCGACACGCTGGCCGAGCAGGCCGGCATCCTCGCCGGCTGGATCGCGGCGCGGCAGCGTGAGGGCGGCGCCTTCGCCGTGATGGGCGATTTCAACCGCAGGCTCGATGCGACCGATGCGATGACGCGGGTGCTGACCGCCTCCGCCCCGCTGACCGGGGCGATGTTCGGCCGGGGCGATCCCTGCTGGTCGCGCGGCGGCGGCCGCGGGCGGCCGTTCATCGACCACATCCTGCTGGGTGGGGCGGCGCGCGGCTGGCTGCGCCCGGACAGCCTGCGGGTGCTGGTCTATGCCGAATCCGACCCCTCGGCCCGCCAGCGCCTCTCGGACCACTGCCCGGCGGGCGTGACGCTCGGCCTGCCGTGAACGTCTTTGCGCGGATCACCCTGCCGCTGGCGGGGATGAATTTCATCAACCAGGCCTCCCGCACCCTGGTCGCGACCATCGGGCCGCTGCTGGCGGTGGAATATGCGCTCTCGGCCGGGGAGCTCGGGCTTCTGGCCGCGGTGTTCTTCATGGCCTATGCGGCGGCGCAGCTTCCCCTCGGGCTGGCCATGGACCTCTACGGCCCGCGCCGGGTGCAGAGCCTGATGGCGCTGGTCGCGGCGACCGGCTTCCTGCTTTGCGCGGTATCGGTGGGGCCGATCTGGCTGGGCGTCGGGCGGGCGATCACCGGGGTCGGCATCGCCGGCGCGTTGATCGCGCTGCTCAAGGCCCATACGCAATGGCTGCCGCGGCACGCCGTGGCCGGGGCGACGGGGCTGGCCGTCTTCCTCGGCGCGATGGGAGGGCTGGCGGCGACCCTGCCGGTGCAGGCGCTGCTGCCGCTGATCGGCTGGCGCGGGGCCTTCGTGCTGCTGGCGGGGATGGGCGTCGCGCTGTCGCTCTGGGTCTGGCTTTCGGTGCCGCATGCCCCGCCGGGCGCCCCCGAGCCACCGCGCCGCCGCCTGCTGACCGAGATCGCCGAGATCGGCCGCATCTTCCCCCATCCCGTCTTCGTGCGGCTGGTGCCGGGCATCGCCCTGCTCTCGGCGCTGAACTTCACCTGGCAGGGGCTTTGGGCCGGGCCCTGGCTGCGGGATGTCGGCGGGCTCGGCGATACCTCCCGCGCGACGGTGCTGATGGGCTATGCGGCGGGGGTTTCGGTCGGCAGTCTGCTGATGGGCCGCCTCTCCAGCCGCTTGCAGCGGCGCGGGCAGGACCCGATGCTGGTGCCCTTCATCGCCATGGGCGGGATGGCGCTGTGCCAGATCCTGCTGCTGCTGCATCCCTTCACCGATTCCCGCCTCTTCGCCCTGGTCTGGTTCGGCTTCGCCTTCTGTGGTGCCGCGGGGCCTTCGGGCTATGCCGCGGTCGGGCAATCCTTCGGCCCGCAGCTCGCCGGGCGGGTCGCGACCGCGATCAACGCGACCATGCTGGCGCTGGTCTTCCTGCTGCAAACCGCGATCGGGCAGATCCTGGACCTCTGGCCGCGCAACGCCTCGGGTGGGTGGGAGGCGGCGGGCTATGGTTGGGCGCTGGCGATGACGCTTATGTTGCAGGCCGGAACCACCGCCTGGGCAATCTGGAGGCGTCGATGATCAAGGCCAAATCCATGCTGAAGCTGGTCGATCGGTATCGCGTGACCGATGGCGCCAAGTTCCGGCTGAAGGACTACCCGACGAAGGACAAGCCCGGCCTTGACGTGGACAAGGCCGAGGACGGGCTTGCGAAGGGTGTCATGCAACTGGCCGAATTGCAGGCGACGCTGTCCGCGCAAGACCGCTGGGGGGTCCTCGTGATCTTCCAGGCCATGGATGCCGCCGGCAAGGACGGCACCATCAAGCACGTCTTCAGCGGGCTGAACCCGCAGGGCACCTCGGTCGAATCCTTCAAGCAGCCGACGCTGCTGGAACTCGACCATGATTTCCTCTGGCGCCACGTGACGCATCTGCCGCAGCGGGGCCGGATCGGGATCCACAACCGTTCCTGGTACGAGGAGGTGCTGGTCCTGCGGGTGCACCCCGAACTGTTGATGACCCAGCACATCCCGCCGGAGCTGATCGGCAAGAAGGTCTTCGACGAGCGGCTGGAGGATATCGCGGCCTTCGAGCGCTACCTTGGCCGCCAGGGGATCCGGGTGCTGAAGTTCTACCTGCACATGTCGAAGGAGGAGCAGCGCAGCCGCTTCCTCTCCCGCATCGACGAGCCTGAGAAGAACTGGAAATTCAGCGCCGGCGATGTCGCCGAGCGCGCGCATTGGGACAGCTACCAGAAGGCCTACGACCACGCGATCCGCGCCACCGCCACCGAGGCCGCCCCCTGGTACGTGATCCCCGCCGACGACAAGCGCTACGCCCGGCTGATCGTCGTCGCGGCGATGGTCGAGGCGTTGGAGGCGCTGAAACTGCAATATCCGAAGCCAACCCAGGAGCAACGCTCCGCTTTGATCGAATCGCGGGCGCTTCTGGAGGAGTGAGGATGGTTTCCAAGGTGGACGCGCGCGCCCCTTGCGCCTATCTCCCGCGCATGCCTCGCTCCGTCCGTTTCTCCGGTGTCCTGATGATGGGCGCTGTCCTGCTGGCCATGCCAAGCTTGGCCCAAAGCCCCCGGGCGGCCGCGGGGCCGCGCGCGATCGGCACCTTTGGGGCCTGGACGGCCGCGACGGTGACCGAGTCCGGCCACAAGGTCTGCTACGCCCTGGCCCGCGCCACCCGGCCCGGCTCCACCCGCGATGCGCCGACCCTGACCGTCAGCCACCGGCCGGACCGGCGCGACCAGGTCGCCTTCCAGGGCGGCAGCAACCGCTTCCAGCGCAATGCCACGGCGGCGGTGAAGGTCGGGGATACCGACCTCGCCTTCTACACCCATGCCGACACCGCCTATGCCCGCGACAATGCCGCCGCCATCGCCGCCCTGCGCGCGGGGCGGGAGGCGGTGGCGACGGTGCCGGGGCCCAATGGGCGCGGGACCGCGAACGAGACCTTCTCGCTCTCCGGCTTCACCGCCGCCTATGAGGCGATCAGCCGCGAGTGCCCGGCCGCACGCCGATGAGCGCCGCCCTGCTGCTGTCCGAGGCCGAGCGCGACCGCATCCTCGCCAAGGCCGCGATCTTTGCCCCACCGCCCGCGACCCTGCCCGATGGCCGGCGTGAGCTGGTCGGGCTGAGCCGCGAGGAGCTGATCGCCGAGATGCAGGCGATCGGCGAGAAGCCGTTCCGCGCCAAGCAGATCTGGCACTGGCTCTACTACCAGGGCGCCACCGATTTTTCGGTGATGTCGAGCATCGCCAAGCCGATGCAGCAGAAGCTGGCCGAACGCTTCGTCATAGGCCGGCCGGAGATCGCCGAGGAACAGACCTCCACCGACGGCACCCGCAAATGGCTGTTCCGCTTCCGCGACGGGCAGCAGGTCGAGACCGTCTATATCCCAGAGAAGGATCGCGGCTCGGTCTGCATCTCGACCCAGGTCGGCTGCACCCTGTCCTGCAAATTCTGCCACACCGGGACCCAGCGGCTGACCCGCAACCTCGGCGTGGCCGAGGTGGTGGCGCAGTTCATGGCCGCGCGGGACAGCTACGGCGAATGGCCGAGCCCGAATGACGAGAACCCCCGCCTGCTGTCCAACATCGTGGTGATGGGCATGGGCGAGCCGCTCTACAATTACGAGAACGTCGCCAAGGCGCTGAAGATCGCGATGGATGGGGAGGGCATCGGCCTCTCCCGCCGGCGGATCACGCTCTCCACCAGCGGCGTGGTGCCGATGATGGATAAATGCGGGCAGGAGCTGGGGGTGAACCTCGCCGTGTCGCTGCATGCCGTCACCGACGAGCTGCGCGACGAGATCGTGCCGCTGAACCGGAAATACCCGCTGGCGGAGCTGCTGGCGGCCTGCCGGCGCTATCCCGGTGCCACCAATGCGCGGCGCATCACCTTCGAATACGTGATGCTGCGCGGCGTGAACGACAGCCCGGCCGAGGCGCGGGAGCTGGTGCGCCTGCTGAACGGGCTGCCGGCCAAGGTGAACCTGATCCCGTTCAACCCCTGGCCGAACAGCCCCTACGAGACCAGCACGCCCGAGGCGGTACGGGCCTTCGCCGATATCGTCAGCGAGGGCGGCTATTCGGCGCCGGTGCGGCGGCCGCGCGGGCGGGACATCTCGGCGGCCTGCGGGCAGCTGCGGACGGAGAACGAGCGGATCGTGCGGCGGGTGGGTTAAGCGGCACCGCCGCTCGGCCGGCGGACGTCCCGCCTGTTTCCTCTGGCGCAAGCTCCGGGTGAAGCCATGCCGGCGACCCTTGTCGGCAAAGTTTACAGCGCCCCCGTGGATGTCCCCAAATCCCTAAAATAACCAAGCAATATCAATGAATTAATGTCTCGGCATGGGGCTTGCTCTTTTGATCTGGCGCAGCAGTTCCGCTGCAGCTCATCGGAGGGGTTAGACGGTTATGTTCCGCAAATTGCTGAGCGCCACGATTGGTGCCATGGCCTTCCTCGGAGTTGGCGCCGCCCATGCGGCCCCCACTCTTTTCAGCATCACCTCGGGCTCGTTCAGCGTTGGGTCCGGCTATGGCGCCGGCACGGGCCAGCTCGACGTGGTCTTCACCAGCCTGGTCACGCCGCAGTCCTTCAGCCTCGAACTCGGCGATACCCAGTCGTTCCTGTTCGGCCGCGCCACCCTGCTGGAGGCCTGCATCAATCCCTCGCTGCTGTGCGCCGGCGGCCTCGGCCAGAACGAGACCAACAATCTCGGCGTGACCGCCAACCTGACCTTCACCGATCCGCTGGCCTCGGTGGTCCAGGTGGTGGCCTCGACCGGTGCGCTGATTGGCCCGGTGCAGGATCTGCTCGATCCGCTGTTTCACCTCACCGACTTCTTCATCGATTTCAGCCCGGTGGTGGTGAACTTCGGCGTCGGCGGCAGCTTCATCGTGGACATCGGTGACCTGTTCTTCGACACCAACGGCTCCATCACCAATGGCGCCAATGTCACGCTGACGCAGGTTCCGGTTCCCGAACCCGCCAGCATCGCGCTCTTCGGTGCCGGCCTGCTGGGCCTCGCCGCGGCCCGGCGCCGTCGTCGGGCGCCGCCGGTCGGCTGAACCCGGCAAGCGGGCAGGCGCGGCTTCTTGGGTGTCGCCGCGCCTGCCCGCCCCCAGCGTGCCCGGGGGCGGCGCCGCCTTGCTCCTTCGCCCCCTTGGGGGCATACGCGGCCGTCCATGCAGGGGATTGCGGTCGATGCGCGTCAAGGATGTCAAAAAGGTCGTGCTCGCCTATTCCGGTGGCCTCGACACCAGCGTCATCCTGAAGTGGCTCCAGACCACCTACCAATGCGAGGTCGTGACCTTCACCGCCGATCTCGGCCAGGGCGAGGAACTTGGGCCGGCCCGTGACAAGGCGTTGATGCTCGGCATCAAGCCGGAAAACATCTTCATCGACGATCTGCGCGAGGAATTCACCCGCGACTTCGTCTTCCCGATGTTTCGCGCCAATGCGCTGTACGAGGGCTGCTACCTCCTCGGCACCTCCATCGCCCGGCCGCTGATCGCCAAGCGCCAGATCGAGATCGCCGAGATGGTCGGTGCCGATGCCGTCGCCCATGGCGCCACCGGCAAGGGCAATGACCAGGTCCGCTTCGAGGTCGGCTATTACGCGCTGAAGCCGGATGTGAAGGTCATCGCCCCCTGGCGGGAATGGGATTTTTCCAGCCGCACCGCGCTGATCGCCTTCGCCGAGCAGCACCAGATCCCCGTCTCCAAGGACAAGCGCGGCGAGGCCCCGTTCAGCGTGGACGCCAACCTGCTGCACTCCTCCTCCGAGGGCAAAATCCTCGAAGAGCCCTGGGAAGCCCCGGACGAGATGGTCTGGCAGCGCACCATCCGCCCCGAGGACGCCCCCGATGTGGCGACCGAGATCACCATGGAATTCGAGCGCGGCGACGCCGTGGCGATCAACGGCGTGCGCCTCTCGCCCGCGATGCTGCTGACCAAGCTCAACGAATTGGGCCGCGCCAATGGCATCGGCCGGCTGGATCTGGTCGAGAATCGCTTTGTCGGCATGAAGTCCCGCGGCTGCTACGAGACCCCGGGCGGCACCATCCTGCATGTCGCGCACCGCGCCATCGAGAGCATCACTTTGGATCGCGAGGTCGCGCATCTGAAGGACAGCGTGATGCCGCGCTACGCCGAGATCATCTACAATGGCTTCTGGTTCAGCCCGGAGCGCCGGATGCTCCAGGCCATGATCGATGAGAGCCAGGCGAGCGTCTCCGGCGAGGTCCGGCTGAAGCTCTACAAGGGCAACACCATCGTCACCGGCCGCCGTTCGCCGAACAGCCTGTATTCGATGAAGCATGTGACCTTCGAGGACGACCAGGGCGCCTATGACCAGTTCGACGCCCAGGGCTTCATCAAGCTGAACGCGCTGCGGCTGCGGCTCGGCGCGATGGCGGGGCGCAAGGGCGGGGCGCTCTAACCCCCATGTCGCGGCTGCCGCGCGCCGGGGCCGCGGCGGCCGTCGCGCTGGCGATGCTCGCGGCGGTGTTCCGCGAGCAGTTGGCGCATGGCTTCGGCAAGGTCTTTGGCGGCGATACCGATGGCCGGATCGCCATCGCGCTGCACGAACACTGGGTGGGCGTGCTGCGCGGGGCCTGGTCCTGGTCGCGGCCGCCCTGGTTTTTCCCGCATGCCAAGACGCTGGCCTATAATGACGGCTATCTGCTGCATGGGCTGATCTATGCCCCGGCGCGGCTGCTGGGGGCCGATCCGGGCTTGGCCGCCAACCTGACCCATGCGGCCCTGCTGCTGCTGATGTTCGCCGGCGTGGCCTTGCTGGCGCGGCGACAGTTCGGCGTGTCCTTTGCCTGGTCGCTCTTCGCCGGCGCCACGGCCTGTGTGGCGAACAGCTGGTATGGCCGGCTGGGCCATGTGCAACTGCTGGCCTTCGGCCCGGCGCTGCTGGTGGCGGTGCTGCTGATGGAGGCGCTGGGGCGGATCGCCCAAGGGCGGCTGCGGGCGGGCCTCGGCTACGGCGCCGGGGCGGCGGTGCTGTTCGGCGCGCTGATGCTGACCAGCGGCTATGTCGCCTGGATGGGCGCGCTGTTCGGCGGGCTGATCATGATCGCGGCCGCGTTGCGCGGGTATCGCGCCTTGCTCGGCTGGCCCTTGCAGAATTTCGCCGCGGTGGCCGCGATCGGGGTGCTGTTCATCCTGGCGGCCTCGCCGGCGGTCTGGCTCTATGCCGCCGTGCTGGGTGGCGGCGCGGGGGGGCACCCCGTCTGGGCGATCCGCGAGCTGGCGCCGTCGCCGGCCGATCTGCATCGCCTCGGGGCCACCAACCTGATGTGGGGCTGGGCCGATCCGCCGGCCTTGGGCGGGGAGTTCCGTCCGGGGCAGAACCAGCCGCCCGGCTTCACGCCGATGTTCGCGATCACCGCGCTGCTGGCCATCGGGGCCGCGCTGGCCGGGCTGCGCCGGCGGACGCCGGGGGCCGCAGGGGTCGCCGCGGTGGGCGTGCTCAGCCTGGTCTTCGTCGCACTGGCGACTGATTTCGGCAGCGTCTGGGGCTGGGGGGCGATGCTGCGCCTGCCCGGCGCCGCGGGGATGCGTGACCTGTCGCGGATACCGGTGCTGGCCGGGGCGATGCTGGTGGGCTGCGTGGCCTGGGGGCTGTGGCGGCTGGCGCATCGCGCGCCGCTGGTCGCGGGGCTGGTGGCGGTGCTGATCCTGGCCGAACAGGCCAATACCCGCATCCACGCCGACTATGACCCCCGGGCCGATGCCGCCCGCTGGGCCGCGGCGCCCCCTCCGCCGGGCTGTGCCGCCTTCGTGCCGTCGCGCCCCCGGCAAGGGATGGCGCGGAACCGGATCGAAGGGATCTACGACCACAACACCGAGGCGATGTTCGGCGCCACGCTGACGCAGCTTCCGACCATCGCCGGCTTCAACAGCAGCCTGCCGCCGGATTGGAATTTCGCCGATCCGAACGGGCGGCACTACGACCGGCGCGTGCGCCATTATGCCCGCGCGCATGGGCTGGCCGAGAGCCTCTGCGGCATCAATCTGGCATCGATGACCTGGACCGGGCCCGGCCGGCCGATCGACTGGCTGGCGCGGCCGGTGCCGCCGGTCCCCTATCCGGGCCGCATCGGGATCGGGCAGGCCGGGCCACAGGCGCGGGACTGGCTGGCCTCCGGCTGGTCTGACCCCGAGCCCTGGGGCGTCTGGTCCGAGGGGGCGGAGGCTGAGCTGATCCTCCCCCTGCCACCCGGCTGGAGTGGTGGCGGCCGGGTGCGGCTCTGGCTGCGCGGCTTCGCGCCGCGGACGGGGCAGCGCGTGGTCACGCTGTCAGCCGGCGAGGCGGATCAGGTGGTGACCCTGCGCCACGACGCCGATCTGTTGGTCGAGCTGCCCTTCGCCGAAGGGCAGGCGGTGGTCGATGTGACGCTCGACATTCCCGGCCCCATCCGCCCCGTCGATATCGGGATGGGCGGGGACAGCCGCTCGATCGGCGTGGGTCTGCTCGGGGTGGAGCTGGTGGCGCCCTGAGGCGCCCTTGTAAGTCTGGCTCATCCGCGCCGGCATCGGCTAGCGTTGGTGGTGCGGTGGCGGGTGAAAGGCCGCAGGGCCCTGGGGCGTCGCAGCCCGT
>NZ_QKYU01000035.1 GCF_003253705.1 Humitalea rosea | reverse complement strand
CGTTGTCCATACAGCCATCTCCAAGCATCACGCCTGGAGCCGACCCAGCACATTCATACCGACCCGCGAAAGAAGGGCGCCGAGGCTTCGCTTACCATGGTTGCTCACGTATGTGATCATAGGACTATAGCGTAGACATAGTGCTCATCATCGTCGATTGTGGTCCGCCAACCCTCTGAACGGAACGCGGGGACTATCCCCGCCGTCACCTCAGACCTGATCGGCCTGGCGACGGCAGTCCGCCGCGCTCGGCAGGGGCAGGCCGAGGTTTTCCCGCAGCGTCGTGCCGCGATATTCCTTCTGGAACAGCCCGCGCCGCTGCAACTCGGGCACAACGAGCCGCGAGAAATCCTCATAGGCCCCCGGCATATGCGTCGCCGCCAGCACGAAGCCGTCGCAGGCGCGGCCGGTGAACCATTCCTCCATCTGGTCCGCGACCATCGAGGGCGTGCCGATGAAGGCGTGATGCTCCTTGATCGTGCCCCGACCGGAGAAATGGACCATATCGGCCACGCTCGGGTTGGATTTTCCGCTCAACTGAATGACGCGGTCGCGGAACCCCTGCCAGGAGAGCGAGGCCAATTCATCATCGGTCAGCGGCTCGTCATAGGGCTTCTGGGCCAGATCGTAGTTCAGCACCTCCGACAGCAGGGTCAGCCCATCGATCGGCTTGGGCAGGCTGTCCAGCAGCCCCTTCTTGTCGGCCGCCATCTGCGCCGTCTCGCCGCAGACGACATAGCAGGCGGGGGCGATCGTCACATGGTCCGGATTGCGCCCGGCGGCGGCGACGGCGGCTTTCAGCTCGGCATATTGCTTCTGGCCATAGGCGAGGGAGGGATAGACCACGAAGATCACCTCGCCCCAGCGCCCGGCGAAGCTGCGCCCACGCCCGCTCTGCCCCGCCTGCAGCAGCACGGGATGGCCCTGGGGCGAACGCGGCACGGTGAAGGGCCCGCGCGATTTGAACCAGCGCCCCTCGTGGTTCAATCGCCGCACCTTGCTGGGATCGGCAAACCGGCCGCTCTGCTTGTCGAGGACGAGCGCGTCATCTTCCCATGTGCCCCAATGGCCCATGACGACCTGCATGAATTCCTCGGCGCGGTCGTAGCGCAGGTCGTGCTCGAGGTGCTCGGTCTTGCCGAAGTTCAGTGCCTCAGAATTGTTCAGCGAGGTCACGATATTCCAGGCGGAGCGCCCCTTGGTCATCAGGTCCAGCGTCGCGAACACGCGCGCGACATGGAAGGGTTCGTAATAGGTGGTGGAATAGGTGGCGCCCAGGCCGAGCTTGGTGGTGGCGAGCCCCATGGCGGTGACGATGGAGACCAGATCGAGCTTCACGGCGCGCACGCCATGTTCGACCGTTGGCGCGAAGTCGTTCGAATAGATGTCGGGCATGGCCAGCCGGTCGTCGAAAAAGGCCATGTGGAACTTGCCTTCCTCCAGCACCCTCGCGATGCGCTGGTAGTATTCCGGCGTCATGAAATCCGAGGCCGAGGCCGGGTGGCGCCAGGAGGCCGGCAGGTTCGAGCAGTTCTGTGCCTGGAGGAAGGCGACCATCGCCATCTGGCGTGGGGCAGCGGTCATGCAGCGCGATCCTCTTCGAGCGGAATATCGACATCCAGCAGCGGCGCATGCTGCTGGCAGCCATAGACATCGGTGTCGCCAACCTCGCCCGATGGCAGCAGCCGCGGGAAGGTGGCCTTGAAGGCCGAGGCCGCGTCGTAAGCCGTGAACAGCACGGCATCGGCGCGGACATCGTACAGTCTTGCGAACAACGCCGCGCAGAGCACGCCGGTGCTCTTCACGCGGCGATACAGCGCCGGATCGTCGAAGACGACATCGACGGTCAGCTCGAAAGGGCCGGCGTTCTTGCTCTTGCAGACGCGGGCGATGTCGCGGATCAGCGCCATCACAGAGCCTCGTAACGGATCGGGAAGAAGGCCTGCGGATCATCGAGTTCGGCGACGTGGTAGACGCTGAAGCGATACACCGCCCCGGCCTCGATATCGGACGGCGAGAAGGGGAAGGCCATATTGCCCTCGCGGCACAGCCGCCCGGGGAAGTCGGTGTGCAGCATGTTGGTGCGGGCGATGCCCAGCACGGCCATCGCGATCTCCGGCGTGTCGCCGACCACCTCGATCACGAAGCCCAGCTCATGCGGCGTCGCTGTGCGGTTCGGTTCGCGTGCGCCCATCACTCCGTCGTGGCCATAGACGCGGAAGCCGAGGGTGTAGCGATCGGGCGTCACCCCAAAGGCCGCGGATTTGTCGCGCACGATGCCACGCACCTCCTCGATGAAGACGTCGATGCGGCCGATCAGTATCGGATCGCGTGTGCCACAGACGCAGATCGCACGATGGCCCGCGAGCTCCACGCCCTCCAGCTTCACCGTGTATTGCGATGCCGGGTTCCAGCGCATGCCGGAGATACGCACGGCACGATCGCTCAAGGCATCGAAGCGGCAGTCTGAGGTATCGAGCATCCCGCCCGGCTCGATATGGTGAATGGGGCTGCTGTTCTCGTGCAGGCTGTGGTTTGCAATCGACAAAGGCGTGCAGCGGCGGATCGGATTCATCGGCTCGCAGTCCACATGATCCTCGCGCACCGTCACCATCAGGCAGTCGTGGCCCTTGGGGATGGAGGGCGTGGCGCCGCATTCCAGCATCTTGCCGGCATACCAGGCCGGGGCGGGCGGCAGGCCCGCCCGGGTGCAGGCGGCGACCCAGGGCGCGGGGTCGCTCGCGCGCCCGGCGAGCACCACCTGCGCGCCATTGTCCAGGGCCTCAATGAAGGGCTCAGGCCCCATCATGGCGACGATCCGCGTTGCCTTCTCGATCGTCGTCGCGGCCAGCGCGGGCAGGCCTGCCAGCGGACGGATTCGGCCTGCGGCGGCTTGTGCAACCAGCCCGTCACGCGGCGGCTCCGCGTCGATCAAGGCCATGCGAAAATGCAGGCCATCCTCGCGCGCGATCTCCCGCACCAATTGGGCGGTCAACTCAAGATGCGGCGCGCCGCCGCTGCCGCCGCAGGTGCCGATCAGCATGGGGATGCCGGCCTCGATCGCGGCATGCAGCATCAGCCGCAGGTCGCGCCGGATCGCCATGATGGAGCAGAAGGGCTTGCCCGCGCCAAGGTAGTAGGGGCCAGGATCGACGCTGCCGCCATCCACGCCGATCACATGCGGCGCCCGCGCCATGCCGGCCTTCAGCGAGGCCTCGGGGAAGCCGTAGCCCAGGATCGCGCTGGTCGAAAGCAGCCGGATCTCGTTCATGCGTCGGGCACCAGCACGAGGTGTTCCGCGGCGATGCCCAGGGTGACGGGTGCCCCCACCGGAAGATCCATCTGGGCGAAGGCCCGCAGTGACGCGCCGGCGGCATCCACGACATACTCCGTGAAGGGGCCGAGGTACTGTGCCTCCGTCACTATGCCGGACAGCAGATTCACCTCCGGTGCCGCCGCCACCTCGCCGCCCCGAAGCAAGCGGATATTCTCCGGTCGCACGGCGCCAAGCGCGGTTGGGCCGCAGGGCTCGCCTGGGGCGACCAGGATGGCCGTGCCATCGGTCGAGGCCCAGCCATCGCCCTGCCGATGCAGCGCGATCAGCCCAACCTTGCCGACAAAATCAGCAACAAAGCGGCTGCGCGGTCGGCGGTACAGGTCACGCGGCGTGCCCACCTGCACGATGCGTCCCTGCTCCATGACGATGACGCGGTCCGACATGGACAGGGCCTCCTCCCGATCATGCGTGACATAGACGGCGGCAATGCCGAGGCGGCGCTGCAGGCGATGGATCTCGCCGCGCATACCCTCGCGCAGCTTGGCGTCGAGGTTGGACAGAGGCTCGTCGAACAGCAGCACCGCGGGGCTGCCGATGATCGCCCGCGCCAGGGCCACCCGCTGCTGCTGCCCCCCGGAAAGCTGCGAGGGGTGACGATCCGCCAGATGCTCCAGGCCGACGACGCGCAGCGCCTCGGCCACCTGGGACGCGCAGTCGGCCGCGGATACGCCACGCACCGACAGCGGAAAGGCCACATTCTGCCGCACACTCATATGCGGCCAGACGGCATAGGACTGGAACACCATGCCGATCTGGCGCTCATGCGCCGGGACCAGCAGCCCCTCGGCGGGGGCGGAAACCAGGCGCCCGCCGATCGAGATGCGCCCGCCCGTCGCATGCTCCAGCCCGGCGATGCATCGCAAGGTCGTGGTCTTGCCGCAGCCGGAGGGACCGAGGAGGGAGACGAACTCGCCATCCGCGATCTCGAAGGAGACGCCGCCAATGGCGGCGACCGGCCCGTAGTGCTTGCTGAGGTCGGTGACGGAAATGCCCATCGGCGCGGAATCCCGGCTCAGAAACGGCGACCGGCGGACACGAGCCAGCCGATGACCAAGAGGATGGCGAAGATCACGAAGGTGGTGGCGACCGAAAGCGCGCTGGCCTGCCCCCAGTTCGCCTGCTCGAAGAAGGCCCAGATCGAGATGGAGATGACCTTGGTATTGGCCGAGTACAGCAGGATGGCCGCCGAGATTTCGCGGAAGAAGGCCATGAACAACAGGAAATACGCGCCCTGCACCGAGGGTGCGATCAGCGGCAGGATGATGCGCTGCGCCGCCCGCAGGCGGTTGGCGCCGCCGACCCAGGCGGCCTCCTCCAGGCTGCGGTCGATCTGCACCATCTGCCCGCCGACCGTCTCGGTTGCATAGGGCAGGAAGCGCGTGACGAAGGCGACGATGATCACGGCGATGGTGCCGTAGAGCGGCAGCGGCAGAAAGGCATAGGCCCAGAGCAGACCAAGCCCGAGCACGATGCCCGGCACGCCGAAGGGCAGCACCACCAGCAGATCGAGCCAGCCATGCCCCTTCGGCCGCAGCCGCAGCGTGAAGTAGGAACACATCAGCCCGAGCGTGACACCCATGACCGCACCCACGCCCGAGACGATCAGCGTGTTCCAGAGGCTCTGCCAGGTGGAGTCGCTCTCCCACATGAAGACGTAGTTGCGCCAGGTGTACATGCCAGCAAAGGGATTGGCGGTGAACCAGCGCAGCAGCGAGGTGTAGATCAGGATCACCATCGGCAGCAGCAGTGCGAGCGAGATGAAGCCGAAACAGAACAGGTTGGCCGCCCAGCGCCAGCGCCCAAGTGGGATCGGCGCGACGCGGCCGGCCTTGCCGGTGACCGTGGTCAGCCGCCCCGCGCGGGTGATGCGCCGCTGCGCCCAGATCGCGGCGCCGGTGATGGCGCTGAGCGCGAGGCCGATCGCCGCCGCCAGCCCGTAATCCACCGGCGAGAAGCGCACCAGCAGATAAAGTTGCGTCGCCAGCATCGTCACCCGGCCCGGTATGCCGATCAGCGCCGGCACCGCGAATTGCTCGATCGACAGCACGAAGACCAGGATGAAGCTGGAGGCGAGGGAGTATCCGAGCAAAGGCAGGGTGACGCGCCGCATCACCGTCATCGGCGTGGCACCGGCGGCGCGCGCCGCTTCCTCATAACTCGCATCCATATGGATGATCGGGCCGCGCACGGTCAGGTACACGAAGGGCACCTGATGCAGCACGCTGACGAAGACGATGCCGAAGGCCGAATAGATGTCGACGCGCGGCCACTCCAGCCCCAGCAGATCGCCCAACACCGCGTTCACGACACCGCCGGGCGAGCCCATGATGATCCAGGCCATCGCGACGATGAAGGATGGGAAATAGAAGGCGAGGCCGATCAGCGTCGTCATGAGCCGCGGCCAGCGGAAATCGGTGCGATGCACGACCAGCGCGAGAGCCGTGCCGAGGATGATGCAGAACGCCGCCGAGACCAGACCGATCCACAGCGTCGTCCACATCGAATTCAGCACGCCTTGCGATGCAAGGTTCTCGTAGTTGCGAAGCGTCCATTCGCCGACCGGCTCGCCCGGCGCGCTGGTACGGAAGCTGCCGTATATCAGTGCCGAGATCGGCAGCATCACCAGCGCCAGCACGGCGGCGAAGGTCAGCAGATAAAGGCCATGGAGAATTCGCTCCGACGCCGCCCCTCCTCGCGTGCCGGCGCGCTTCGCTATGCCTGTCACCGGACGCCGAAGACGGTGCGCCAGTGACTGATCATGCGTGCCTGGCGCTCCGGCGTCAGGATGGACTCGCCATTCACCACCTTGGGCAGGCTCGCCGTGGCCGGGATCTTCGACAGCGGCGGAGCGTCCGTCCGAGTGACCGGCAAGCCTCCGAGGCGTTGCAGCGCCTCCTGTCCGGGACCGGTCATGAGCCAGTTCACGAGCACCCGGGCCGCATTGGGATTGGGCGCGCGGCCAGCGGCGATGATGAAGCCGGAGGATGTGGTCGTGCCGGAGGCCGGATAGACGTAGCCGATCGGCGCGCCATCCTCCAGCATCGGATTGAGCGGCAGGTCGGTCAGATGCGCGATCCGCACATCGCCGCGGACCACCGCCTGGATCACGCCGCCCGAGCCCTCGAAGAAGCGCACCTCATTGGCGCGCATCCGTTCGGCCGCGTCGCGTATGCCGATGTCTTCCCAATAGGCGACAAGCTGCTGCACGGCGACCGAACGCCAGGGCGGGTTCATGGCGACCTTGCCGCGCCAGCGCGGATCCATCAGATCCGCCCATTCCTTCGGCGCGTCCGCGTCGCGCACCAGGCCACGGTTCCAGATGATGCATTCGCGCGACTGGTGCAGCGCGAAGGCCGCTCCGGCACGCACGATGCCGGGCGGGAAGTGGGGCAGTTCGGGCGGCGTCCAATGCTGCGCCCAACCACGCTCCAGCCCCTCGTCAAAGCGTTCGTCGGGGAAGGTGATGAGCACATCGGCGATGTTGCGGCCGGCGTTGAACTCGGTCTGGAACCGCTCGATCAGCGGCCCGCTGCCGAGGCGGATATATTCGGTGCGGATCCCGGGATTGGCGGTGCGAAACAGCTGCAGCAGCGGTTCGATGCCGTTGGGCTGAAGGTTGCAGTAGAAGACGACGCGCCCCTCGCGTTTCGCCCCCGCCACGACCTCGGCCCATCCGGGCTGCTGTTGTTGGGCCGCGGCCTGCCGCGTCGCGGCCAATGTGGCGAGTGCGGCGATTGCGCTGCGCCTGGTCATGCCCAGGCCAGGCCGAAAACGGTGATCCATGGAACCTCCCTCCCATGATCGGCCACGCCCCGTTCGGGTGCGGACCGCCTGTGCTCCCGAGAAACTCTCTGGTGGCGCGGGCAAAGTTTGCATACAACAGTATCCGCAAGCCCGTCCAGAGGCGCGGTCGGGCAGGAAGAGGAAACCTCATGCGGCAATGGCGCATCCCGGCCGTGTTCATGCGCGGCGGCACCTCCAAGGCAATCCTGTTCCGCCGGGCCGATCTGCCGGCCAGCCGCGCCGCCTGGGATCCGATCTTCCTCAGCGCGATCGGATCGCCCGATCCCAATGGCCGCCAGTTGGACGGCATGGGCGGCGGCATCTCCTCCCTGTCCAAGGTCTGCGTGATCGGCCCGGCCACGCGGGATGATGCTGACGTGGACTACACCTTCGCCCAGGTCTCGGTTGGCGACGCGCTGGTGGATTATTCCGGCAGCTGCGGGAACATGTCCTCCGCGATCGGGCCCTTCGCGCTGGAGGAAGGCATGCTGCCCGGCGCCCCTCGGGATGGCGACATCGCGGTCCGTATCCACGACACCAACGCCGGGCGGATCATCGTATCCCGTTTTCGCGCCCTGGATGGCGAGGCGCTGGTGGACGGCCCCATGGCACTCGACGGCGTCGGGGGGACCGGGGCGCCGATCCGGCTGGAATTCATGGACCCCGGCGGGGCGCGCACCGGCGCGCTGCTGCCGACCGGGCGTGCGCGCGACTGGCTGGACGTGCCCGGCCTCGGGCGGATCGAGGCGACGATGGTCGATGCCGCCAGCCCCGCCGTCTTCGTCCGTGCCGCCGATCTTGGCCGCACCGGCGCCGAATTGCCGGCCGAGCTGGACGCCGATGCGGGCTTCCACGCGATGATGGAGTCGATCCGCGCCGCCGCCGCCGTGGCCATGGGGCTGGCCCCCGACGTTGCCCGGGCGGCGCTCAGACCCGCCATGCCCCGCATCGCCATGATCGCCCCGTCGATCGCGGCACCTTTGCTGTCCGGCCGGCGGTTGGCTGCCGCGGAGGCCGATCTGACCGTGCGGATGCTGTCGATGGGCCTGGCGCATCGTGCGGTGCCGGCCACCGGGGCGCTCTGCATCGGCGTCGCGAGCCGCCTTCCGGGCAGCCTGGTGGCAGATCTGGCGGCCGGCGCGCAGGACGGCGTCCGCATCGCCCATGCCTCCGGCATCACCGTGGTGGATGCGGCGGTGGAGGAGGGGCCGAACGGGCTGCATTGCCGCTACGCGGCGCTCTACCGCACGGCGCGGCGGCTGTTCGAGGGCCGGGTGCTGGTTCGCGCCGCGGCCATGACTGCATGAGCGGGTCCGCCACCCGGGCGTTCGCCGATGCGCTGCTGGCGCGGGCGCAGGCGGGGCTTGGCCCGGCGGCCAGCGCCACCGCGACCGACCTGCTGCGCGATGGGGTGGCCGTGGCCTGCCTCGGCGCGCTGGAGCCGGCGCCGCGGATCCTGGCGCGGCTGGCGCGGGAGACGGGCGGGGCCGCCGAGGCGACGCTGTTCGCCCAGACCGACGGCCCTGCGCTGGTCCCGGCCGAGGCCGCAGCCCGCGCCAATGGTGCCGCGATGCATGTGCTCGACTACGAGCCGATGTGGAACCCGGCGAACCACGCCCTCTCGACCACCCTGCCCGCCGTGCTGGCCTTGGCCGAGCGGCAGGCGCGGCTGGTGCCGGGCAGCGCCCCCGATGGCGCGCGCATTCTGTTGGCACTGGCCTTGGGCATCGAGGCGCAGGCGCGGCTGCGCCTTGCCTCGGGGCAGTTCGAGCCTGGGCAATTGCTGTTCCACCCGCCCGGGATGGTCGGCGCGATCGGCAGCGCGGTGGCCTGCGGGCTGCTGCTGGGGCTGGACGCCGAAGGGCTGACGCATGCCATGGGCATTGCCGCCTCGCGCGCCGGCGGGGTCATCGCCAATGTCGGCAGCATGACCAAATGCCTGCACTGCGGCGATGCCGCGGCGGCGGGGCTCGGGGCGGCGATGCTGGCGGCGCGCGGCTTCACCGCCGATGCGGATGCGATCGGCAGCCCGCGAGGCTGGGGGCGCGCCTTCAGCGGGGCGGGGTATTCGGCGGCACCCCTGACCGCCGCGGCGGAGGACTGGCACATCACGGCGCCCGGTCCGGCCTTCAAGCTGTTTCCCAGCCAGTACGGCACCCATTTCGTGATCACCGCGGCCCTCGCGGCGCGGCGGGGCTGGGACGGCCGTTCGGCAATACGCCGGGTGAGCGTCACGGCGCCCGCCATGGCCTATGTGGACCGTCCGCTGCCGGCGAGCGGTCTTGCCGGCAAGTTCAGCTTCCAGTTCTGCGTCGCGGCCGCGCTGCTCGATGGCCGTGTCGGGGTCGAGAGCTTTTCGGATGCGCGCCGCTTCGCCCCTGATCTGGCCGAGTTGCTGGGGAAGATCGAGATCCTGCCGGACCCGCTGCGCGAGGGTCGTTTCGACCGGATGCGGGTGGAGGTGGCGGTGACCCTGGAGAACGGGCAGGTGCTGGAGGGGAGGTGCGATGGTCCTCCTGGCATTTGGGGCCGGCCCGTTCCGCCAGGGGTGCTCGCCGAGAAGTGGCGGAACTGCTTCGCGGCGGCCCTGGGTGAGACCGCCGCGACCGCGGTTCTGGCGGCGACCTCGGACGTCGCGGCGCGCGGGCCGGATGCTGTGCTCGCGGTGATGGCCGCTTCTGCTGTTGCCAATTCTGCATACGAATGTATACAAACCTAGCGATGATCCCGCCCCAGCCCCTTCCCGCTGCCGCCGCATCCCGAGAGCCGGGATGAGCAACGCCCTGACCAACAAGCCTGCTGCGGTGACCATGGACCGGGCCGATTTCGGCTCGGCCGGTGACTTCGCCTATGCCGCCTTGCGGCGGGAGATCATGGAGGGACGGCTTGCCCGCGGGCAGCGCCTGAGGGAACAGGAACTTTCCGCCCTGCTGCAGGTCAGCCGCACGCCGATCCGCGAGGCGCTGTCCCGGTTGCAGGCCGACGGGCTGCTGGTGCTGCTGCCGCGCACCGGCCTCGCCGTCGCGGACCTCGATGACGGCGCGGTCACCGAACTCTACGAGACACGCGAGGCGCTTGAGGGCACCGCCGCCCATCTCGCCGCCCGCTACGCCAATCCGCGCGACATCGCGGCCCTGCGTGCCCTGCTCGCAGCCGAGGAGGCGGCGCCGGACGACCCGGCCAGCCTGCCGGCCCTGAACCGTGCCTTCCACGACGCGCTCTATGCCGCCGCCCATAACCGATTCCTGCTGAAGAGCCTGCAGGCCCTGCATGATTCGGTGACGTTGCTCGGCCCCACCACACTCTCGGCCCCCGGGCGGCGCGAACAGGCGCGGGCCGAGCACCGCCGTGTGGTCGAAGCGATCGAACGGGGCGATGCCGTGGTCGCCGAGGCGGAGATGCGCAGGCATGTCCATAACGGCTTTCCGCTCCGCCAGGCCATGCGGGGTGGCGGGGGAAGCGGTCCAAGCCGCAGCTAAAAAAATCGGAGGGAACAATGTCCCACTACAACGTCGTTATCGTCGGTGCGGGCAATGCTGCCCTGGCGGCCGCTGTTTCCGCGCGCGAGGCCGGGGCCGAACGCGTGCTGGTGCTGGAGAAGGCACCCCGCGGCATGCGCGGCGGCAACACGCATTGGAGCGGCGGCGTTCTTCGCTTCGCCTTCGACGACCCGCGCGAGATCGAACCCTTGGTTCCCGGCGCGGCCGAGGAGTACGAGGATTTCTACGCCGGCATCGAGCCCTATACCCGCGCCGATTTCCACGGCGATCTGATGCGCGTGACCAGCGGCCGTACCGATCCGATGCTGTCGCGCACGCTGGTCGATAAATCCAAGGAGACGGTCTTCTGGATGCATGATGTCGGCCGCATCAAGATGGAGCCGGCGACGAGCCTCTCCGCCGTGCGCAAGGACAACAGGCTGGTCTGGGCGCGCGGCATGGTGGTGCGCGCGGCCCATGAAGGCGTCGGCCTGTCGCGCAGCTGGTTCGCGACCGCCGAGGCGATGGGGATCGAGGTGCGCTACGGCGCCGCGGTCACCGGGCTCGTGCAGGATGCACGTGGCCGCGTCGGCGCCGTGACCCTGCGCGACGAGGAAGGGATCTCCGAGATCGACGCCGATGCCGTGGTGCTTGGCTGCGGAGGCTTCGAGGCGAATGTGCAGATGCGCACCCAGCACATCGGCCCCTTGGTCGGCGCCGCCAAGGTGCGCGGCACGCCCTACAACCAGGGCGACGGGCTGCGCATGGCGATGGCGATCCACGCCATGCCCTGGGGCCAGTGGAGCGGCTGCCACGCGACGCCGATCAGCGCCGACTGGGGGGATTTCGCGCCGCGCGAACTGACCGACCGCAGCAACCGGCTGAGCTACCCCTATTCCGTGATGCTGAACCGCATGGGGCGGCGCTTCGTGGATGAGGGCGAGGACGGCGCGCTCTTCACCTATGCCAAATTCGGCCGCGCCATCCTGGCGCAGCCGGGCGCCAAGGCCTGGCAGATCTTCGACAGCCGTTCGCTCCATCTGCTGGAACCGCGCTACTCCACGAGCAAGCCGGTGGTCGCCGATACGATCGAGGGGCTGATCGCCCAGCTCGACATCGACGACAAGAAGCAGGCCCTGGCCACCATCGCCGCCTTCAACGCGGCGGCGCGTGGGATGGAGGAGGGCTACGACCCCTCGCGCAAGGACGGGCTGTCAACGCGCGGGCTGGATCTGGAAAAGAGCAACTGGGCGCTGCGGCTGGAGGCCCCGCCGTATCACGCCTACAGCGCCACCGGCGGCATCACCTTCACCTTCGGAGGATTGCGGGTGAATGAGCGGGCCGAGGTGATCGGCACCGACTGGCGCGCCATTCCGGGACTCTACGCCTGCGGCGAGATGATCGGCGGGCTGTTCTACGACAACTACCCGGCCGGAACCGGGCTTGTCGCGGGCGCCACCTTCGGGCGTATCGCCGGCCGCTGCGCGGCAGGTGTGGCATGAGCGCGGCGGGGGGGGCGATCCTTGAGCGTCTGGCGTCCCGGATTTGCGCCTTCACGCGGCACGATCTGACGCCGCTCTCCCTGGCGCGGGCGCGCACCGGCATCACCGATACCATTGGCGTGACGCTGGCCGGCATTCCGGAGCCCTGCGCGCAGATCCTGCTGCGCACGCCTGGGGTCGCGACGGCGCCCGGGGCCGCGCTGGTCTTCGGCACGGCGCGGCGCACCTCGGCACTGGACGCGGCGCTGGTGAATGGCACCGCGAGCCACGCGCTCGACTATGATGATTTCAGCGGGGATCTCGGTGGCCATCAGTCGGTGCCACTGGTCGCGCCACTGTTTGCTTTGGCCGAGGAGCGGGGCCTGTCCGGCATGCGTCTGGTCCAGGCCTATGTCGTCGGGATGGAGACGCTGATCCGCCTGGCCCGGGCCGTGAACTTCGTTCATTACGACAAGGGTTGGCACCCCACCTCGACCCTCGGCGTCTTCGGCGCGGCCGCCGCCTCGGCGCATATGATCGGGTTGGATGCGCCGCGCACGGCGATCGCGCTCTCGCTCGCCGCTTCGATGGCATCGGGGCTGAAGGCGAATTTCGGCACCATGGCCAAGCCCTTCCACGCCGGGCATTGCGCGCGCAACGGGCTGCTGGCCGCGTTGATGGCGGAACAGGGCTTCGTCGCCAACCCTGGGGTGATGGAGCATCACCAGGGGTTTCTCGATGTCTTCAACGGCCCCGGCAATCATGATGCAACACGGATCTTCGAGGGCTGGGGGCGGCCGTGGGAGGTCGAGGCGCCGGGTATCGCGCTGAAGCAATTCCCTTGCTGCGGCAGCACACATCCCGCGATCGCGATGATGCTGAAGCTGGTGCGCGAGGAGGGGATCACCGCCGCGGTGGTGGAGCGGATCGAGGTTCTGCCCCATGCCCGCCGGCTGCCGCATACCGACAACCCGCATCCGACGACGCCGCTCGGCGCCAAGTTCAGCGTGCAATATGCCGTGGTGCGCGCCCTGCTCTCCGGCACGCCGAAGCTTGCCGATTTCGAGGGCGAGGCGGCGTTGGACCCCGAGGCGCAGAGGCTCCTCGCGCTCACCACCGCACGCGCGCATCCGGACATGCCGCGCGATGGCGCCGCGCAATGGGGCGCGGAGGTCATCGTCACCCTGCGCGATGGCCGCAGGCTGTCACGTCGCGTGAACCAGATGGTGGGGCGTGGCGGCGACAATCCGATGTCGTCCGACGAGCTTTGGGAGAAGTTTCACGACTGCGCCGAACGGGGATTGGCGCGCGAGAACATCGCGCCCCTGTTCGACCGGCTCGACGCGATCGAGGAGGTCGGTGACATGCGCGATCTGACGCGGTTGCTGGAATATACCGCTCCCCTTGGTGGGGGCCCGCGCTTCGCCGAGGTGGAACGGCAGGGGATGCCGCTGGAGACCGGCTGGGTTCCCTGATCGACCCCAATATCCATTCCGGGCATGATCTTGGCCGAAGCCTGAGGCGGCGACTCCGCGGCATCGGTCAGGACATCCATCCCTCCGCGAAGGCTCATTGCAGGTCGAGGATGGGCTTGCCGACCGATCTGCGTTCCTCCAGGGCGGCGTGCGCCTCCTCGATGCGATCGAGCGTGTACCGCCCCGTGATCTCGATCGAGAGCGCACCCTCCAGAAGCCCCGAGAAGATGTCCGCGGCACGGCGCTGGATGGTCGCCGCATCGGGCAGATGATCGGCCAGCCGGGGCCGGGTCAGGAACAGCGAACCAGCCTCGCCGAGCTCAATCGGATTGAGGTCCTCCACCGAGCCGCCGACCGCGCCGAAATTCACCACGAGGCCGCGCTTGCGTGTTGCCCGGAAGCTGTCGCGCAAAGTGGGGCGGCCGATCGCATCGAACACGACATCGACGCCGCGGCCTGCGGTCATCTCCCGGATCGCATCGGCGAAACCGCCGTTCTCGTAGAGCACCGCGGCCACCGCGCCGCGCTGCCGCGCAATCTCCGCCTTCACCGGCGTGCTGGTCGTGGCATAGACGGTGGCCCCGAGCCGGGTGCCGAGCTGCACCAGGAGCTGTCCGATCCCCCCCGATGCCGCATGGACGAGGCAGGTCACGCCAGGGCCAAGCCGACCAACGTCCTCCGCCAGGTAATGCGCGGTCAGCCCGTGGAACATGGCGGCCGCGGCGAGGTCCAGCGGCAAGCCCGCCGGTACCTGGACGACGCGCCAGGCCGGCACGACGGCATACTCGGCGTAGCTGCCCCAGACGAGGCAATAGGCCACGCGGTCACCAGGCCGAAGATCCTGCACATCGGCCCCGACGGCTTCGACATGGCCGCTGGCCTCGATGCCGAGTGTGGTCGGAATCGAGACCGGGTAGGTCTGCGATCCGGCATATTTGCCTTGGCGGGTGTGGATATCCATGAAGTTGATGCCGGAGTGGGCCAGACGGATCAACACCTCGCCCGGGCCGGCGCTGGGCACCGGCACATCGCGGCGAAGGAGCACCTCGGGGCCACCGTAGCGATCGATCTGGATGACCCTCAATGCAGCCTCCCTGATGTCGCTTCCGCGGCACGGTAGGGGATTTTGCCTGCGGGGCGAAGCCGGGCGTGGGCAAAACCCGCCAACACCCACGGCGCCCCAAGACGGCCGCGCCGCCCGGACCATGCTTGGCCCGGACGGCGACGGCACTGAGCCAGGGCAGAGACCACTGCGGGTGGCCTGCCCTGGGGACACTGGTCTTGGTCTTGAGTGGCCCGCCTATCCCCGAAGCCCGCCACGAAGAGCGGCGAACTTCGGGGGCAGCTATAGGGGGCCTTACAGCAGTGTGAGGGTGCTGTGGGCGTCCTGGCCGCTCGTGGCGCGGTAGGTATCCCAGTCGTAGTACTCCCCCCAGACCCAGTGGTCATCGGCGCCGTCGCTGACGACGTACTGATTGTGGTCAAACTGATTGCCTCCGGCGAGCAGGCCCGCCTCGTCATAATCCGCGACGGCACCGGAGTTGCCGCCATCGGGCGTCGTCCCGACGAGGACGTTGTCATGCACGTTGTTCCCGACCGTGACATAGGCTCCGTAAGCGCCATCACCACGATCCTGCTGAATCAGGGAGATGCCATTGCCGGCGCCGGTCATGTCGATCTTGTTGCCGTAGATCTCGACATGCTGGGAATTCTGGATCTGGATCGCGGCACCCCATAGCCACTCCGGCATGTCGGCGCCATTCCCGACGAAGCTGTTGTTGCGGATCACCGCATCGTAGCTGATCTCGTGGTTGATGCCGCCGCCGGTGTTGAACTCCACACGGTTGCCCTCATACAGGGTGTTGATGTTGTCGATATCGGTCCACATCCCGTAGCCGGTGTTGTCGTGGGAGTAGTTGTTCCGGACGACCAGGTTGTTGGTCTCGGCGAATTTGGTGCCGCCACCCTCCCAATAGGGATCGATGCCGGCGAAATAGCCGTTGGACGAAATCTCGTTGTTCGCGACGAGGATGTTGTCGCCATTGCCACCGAGGCCCATCTCGCCATTGTCGTGGACGAAATTGCCGATGATCTTGGTGTTGTCGCCACCCAGGACGCCGACGCCAAAGTTGAGGCGGACTTCATTGCCCTGGATCAGCCAATCGACGGGTGGGGTATGGTACCCGATCGCGCCGTATTGGACGGGCGATGCATACTTCTCGATGACCAGCCCTTCGATCGTCACACCCGAGGCCCCGCCGTCGAAGGCAAAAGGGCTCACCGCGGCTTCAACCGAATGGCCGGCAGGGTTGTCGCGGAGATAGATCTTGTCGGCTGTGTAGTCGAAGAAGTATTTTCCGGGCCCAAGATCGTTCAGCGACGCAACCTGGAGCAGCGGCTTGTTGTCGACGTAGACCTGGTCCGGATAGGAGTGGCGCGGGAATGCGTCCAGACCTTCGTCCAGTACGCGCCGCTCGCCCTCCTGGGTCTGGCCGCTGATGACCCAGTTGGCGCCAGCCTGTGCGAAGCCCGTAAGCAGACGGGCGCCGCTCATGACCGCACCTTCCGCGCCGTAGAAGCTCTGGTCGTCATGCGGTGTGATGGATTGCAGGCGGTGAACGCCGGCCTCCAGCCAGAACGTCGCACCGGCCCCGGCGGAGTCGACCAGGGACTGTAGATTGGCCGTGGTGGACACGATGATCGCCCCAGCCGGAGGTGCGGTCGGGCTATCGGTGACCGGGGTCACCGGCACTACGACGACCGGCACCGCCGGGGTCTCGATCGGGGGCACCGGGGGCGGAACAACGGCCCCGACGAAATTGCCAACCGTCAGGTCAACAGCGCCGTTCAGCGCAAGGGACGATCCAGCCACGCCGGTGGCGGGGTCGGCAATAAATTGCACGGTAGTCATGCTATTATGGACCTCGAACCGCAATTGCGGGCCGGCGCCAGGGGTGAACGCCGCGCCGCCGATAAAGGCGAACGGGTGGCCCCCGTTGAACTCAGACAGATCGATCCGGTCCTCGCTTGCCACGAAGTCCGTGATCCTGTCGGTCGCGGTCAGGCCATCAGTGGGCACGAACCGGAACACATCGGCCCCGGCCCCGCCCGAAAGAATGTCCGCTCCGGCGCCGCCGAGCAGCGTGTCGTTGCCCGCCCCTCCATAGAGCGTGTCATTCCCCAGGCCTCCGAAAAGCAAATTTCCGCCGGCATTGCCAGTGATGACATTTGCAAGGCTGTTGCCCTTGCCGCTCAGAGCCGCACTGCCCGTCAGGGTCAGGTTCTCGACATTGGCGCCGAGGGTGTAGCTGACAGAGGCGCGCGCCAGATCCGTCCCGGCTGCCGCGGCTTCGTTGATCAGGTCTAGCACATCATCAATGACGTAGGTATCATTTCCGGTGCCACCCCACATAGTATCCGCGCCCTGGCCACCATCCAGCGTGTCGTTGCCGGCGTTGCCATAGAGGCGGTCTCGGCCACTGCCTCCGCGGAGAACATCCGCTGCTGCGCCTCCGACAAGGGTGATGTTCAGACGACTACCATTCCTGGGCATAAAAATCAATTCTCCGTGACTTACTGCGGAGAAATTTAGCGCGACTTCAGTCGGACGCAAATATTTTCGGATAATTTTCATTGCGATCAGAATCGATCAGCAGGCGTATTCATCCGCTTTACCAATATTATCCATCCGACCCAGATTTAGACCTTGTTTTCATCATTATTTTTCTTTTACGAAAATTAGCATGGCAATTAATGTTAAATGACTTACCCGTTGTAGTCACCATGTTGGTCTGCCTAGAATGATTTGTTATCGGAAGCATCATCACCCAGTGGCGGGCACTACTCGATGAGGCGGGCAAGACCTCCTGGGCTTCCGCCCGGTTAGTCTTGCGGCTGACGAATTCAGCAGCATGAAAGGAGCAGCCATGACGGTTAGCGTGAGACACGACGTTGTGACCGGTGCCGGGGCCATCAACGCCGTCATCGTCGATTCTCAGCGACTCTACCGAGACGCCCTACAACGGTTGCTCGAAGCATCGCCCGTTACGGTCGTAGGGCAGGGCCGCACAATGGAGGATGCGCTCCGGGCGCTTGCGCCCGACGCGCCGCTGCACCTCGCGATCTATAATTTCTTGTCGGATGCTGAAATGGAGCAGGAGTTGCCCAATATTATCACCCTGAAGCGCCACTACGAAGGGGTAAGGGTAGTCATATTGAGCAATTGCCTCGAGCCCGACCTACTACTGAAGGCGGCTTCCATGGGTGTCGAGGCGATTTTGTCTCGCGATATCTCGATCGATGTGCTTCAGAGGGCGCTGGAGTTCGTGCTGCTGGGTCAACATCTCTTGCCGACAGGGATCGCCCAGCTTCTTGCCGATCCAGCCCGCCAGGCCTCCACCGTAGCGGCAGCGATGGACACCACACGTACCCCCCTGCCTGACCAGCGCCGCGCCACCCCGTTGACGCCCAGGGAGAGCCAGATCCTGCAGTGCTTGATGGATGGCCGATCCAACAAGGAGATCGCTCGGGATCTAGACCTCACGGAGGCTACTGTAAAGGCGCATGTAAAGGCGCTGCTTCGCAAGACACGTATGACGAACCGAACCCAGGCGGCGATCTGGGCGGTGACCAATAATTTCAGATTTGGCCAGGCGGACACGGTGGCAATCTTCGCGGCAGATCCCGTCCAGAATGGTTTCCTACAGACCTCCTACCCGGCGCCGCATCGCGCCAACGGCGCTTGACGCCACCTGCCCGCCCCTACGTCTCGATCGCAGGGACGGGCAATGCCCAGGCGCGGGCTGTTGATCAGGCCGGCAGGCAGGCGCCTGCGATCACGAGGCGGCAGACCCTTGATTCACCGCCCCGGGAAGGCTGGATGACTGAACCAACCGGTCCGCGAAATAGGCGATGGTCCGCCGCAGCCCCTCCTCCAGCGGAACCCTCGGTTCCCAGTTCAGGAGCCGGCGTGCGCGAGTGATATCCGGGCAGCGCTGGGTTGGATCATTCTGCGGCAACGGCCGGCCCACGATGCGTGATTTCGACCCCGTCAAGGCGATGATGTGGTCAGCCAGGGTCCGCATGGAGATCTCATGGGGGTTGCCGATGTTGATCGGCCCGGTGACGTCGTCATCGACCGCCATCATGGAGACCATGCCGGTGATGAGATCATCCACATAGCAGAAGGCTCGCGTCTGCTGGCCGTCGCCGTAAAGTGTGATGTCCTCGCCACGCAGCGCCTGCACGATGAAATTCGAGACGACCCGGCCATCATTGTCATGCAGCCGCGGGCCATAGGTGTTGAAGATCCGGATCACGCGGATCTTCACGCGGTGGCGCCGCGAATAATCGAAGAAGAGGGTTTCGGCGCAGCGCTTCCCCTCATCGTAGCAGGCGCGTGGCCCCAGAGGATTGACGTTGCCGCAATAATCCTCGGTCTGCGGGTGGACTGTCGGCTCACCATAGATCTCGCTCGTCGAGGCCTGCAGGATGCGGGCACCAACACGCTTGGCGAGCCCGAGCATGTTGATCGCGCCCAGAACGCTGACCTTGGTGGTCTGCACCGGGTCATACTGGTAGTGCACCGGCGACGCCGGGCACGCCAGATTGTAGATCTCATCGACCTCGACGTAGAGCGGGAAGGTGATGTCGTGCCGCAGCACCTCGAAATTCGGGTGCCCCAGGAGATGTTGGATATTCTCCTTCCGGCCGGTGAAGTAGTTGTCGACGCACAGAACCTCCTGGCCTTCGCGGAGCAGCCGATCGCACAGGTGCGATCCAAGAAAGCCGGCGCCACCGGTTACGAGAATGCGCTTGCGGGTCTTCGACATGTCTGCCTCGCGGGATGAGATCGATGTGCGGCGATGCCTGGTCTGATCCTGTGCCTATCGGGCCCCGCGTGCAGCCAGCACCGCGGGGAGCGTCTTCAGCACGATGTAGAGATCCAACCAAAGCGACCAATTCTGGATGTAGAACGTGTCGATCGCCTCCTGCTGGCGAAGATCAGCGTTGCTCCTCTCGGAGATTTGCCAAAGCCCGGTCAGCCCCGGCTTGACGCTCTCGCGCAGCTTCTGGAACTCGGTGCTGAACCGCTCGATATGGTAGCCGGGGAAGGGACGCGGTCCGACCAGGCTCAGGTCGCCGCGCAGGACGTTCCACAGCTGCGGCAGCTCATCGAGGCTGCTACGGCGCAGGAAGTCACCGATCCAGGGCAGCACGCGTGGATCGCGCGTCAGCTTCATGTAGCGGTTCCATTCTTCACGCGCCCCCGCGTCCCGCGCCAGCAGCTCCGCCAGCAGCCCCTCTGCGTCCCGGTGCATCGTGCGCAGCTTCAGGATCGCGACCGGCTGCCCGTGGAATCCGATCCGCGATTGAACGTAGATGGCCGGCCCCGGACTGATCAGCCGGATCATGAGCACCATGAGTCCGATCAGTGGAAGTGCGACCAGCAGCGCCGGGACCGCGATGCAGAGCTCGATGCAGCGTTTGACCCATCGCTGACCTTCGGCCTGCGCCAGATTGGACACTTCGAGGCCGAGGTCACCGCCGAGGCTTCGGAAGTTCACGCGCAGGGTCGGAAGGCCGATATCCTCCGGCACCGCGATAACCCGCCGGAACGGTAGTCGCGCAACATCGACGGTGGTCACCCCGCTGGTCATGGCGACGACGGCAACGGCCCCGCCATGGAGCCTCGCGGCATCGGCGATCGTGCCGAAATTCGCGACCGGCATCATCGATTCACCGACCCGCGCGTCGCTCGCGAAGCCGATGGGGCGCAGGCCGAGCGCGGGCTGCCTTTGCAGCCGTTCGGCCAGGCGCACAGCCGATGGCCCCGATCCCACAAGGAGCGCCGGCGAACCCCAGGCCTGATGGCGAATGAGGAACGGACGGACCAGCACTTCCAGAAGGAGCCCGATCGGGCCGGCAACAACGCTCGCGAGCGAAATGGGGAGGAACGCCGGCCCACCCGCCATTCCGAAGGCCGCGAGGATGGTCACCGTCAGACACGGGGTGGCCAAAACGCCGATGACGCGTGTTCGCAGGCGTTCGAGCGATCCATGGCCGGTCGTGTCATAGAGCCCCAGGACGAGGTGGCTGATCAGCAGCGCCGCCGTCACGGCAGGCGGTATGGCCGAGTTCCATGTCAGCATCGCGGCCTGCGCGCTGCCGATCATCGTAAAGCCCATGAAGGTGAGCGCCACAGCCAATGCGGCCGCGAGGATGTCCGCTGCGGGAAGAGCCAGCCAGCGGAGCATCCAGTGTGGAAGGCCAAGCCCCCGCAGCGCGCCGCCTACGGCGCGCTGCGCCCGCGCAAATCCCGACGCTGCATCTGAGAAGGTATTGCTCATGGGATGTACTCCAGCGGCGAGCTGCGGCGCGGCGGTGTCAGGCTGTCACGGACAGTTCCCGATCCACGGCAACGTTCCGTCCGCTCACCTGCGAGGCGATCCAGGCGTAGGTGGGCACGATGCCATCCCGCACCGACCGGGTCGGTTCCCAGCCCAGAACTTCCCGGAGCCGGCTGTTGTCGCTGTTCCGGCCGCGAACACCCTGGGGCTTGGAAAGATCGTGCTGCTTGCGCACGGTCTTGCCCGCCGCGGCCGCGACGATGTCGACGAGTTCGTCAATGGTCACGAGCTCGTCCGTGCCGAGGTTCAGTGGCTTGTTGTAGCCCGACTCCATGATGCGATGGATGCCTTCGACGCAGTCATCCACATACATGAACGACCGGGTCTGCTGGCCATCGCCCCAGATCTCCAGGGCATCGCCATCGGCAAGCTTCGCCAGCTTCCGGCACATCGCCGCGGGCGCCTTCTCACGGCCGCCGTCATAGGTCCCGAGCGGACCATAGACGTTGTGGAAGCGGACCACGCGCGTCTGAATTCCGTGATCCTCGTCGTAGTACTCGCAGAGCTTCTCGGCGAAGAGCTTCTCGAGGCCGTAGCCCTCCTCGGGCTGTGCCGGCCAGGCGTCATCTTCACGCAGCGGGACCACTTCGGGGCTCGTCTGCAGGTGATGCGGGTAGACGCAGGCCGAGGAGGAATAGAGGAAGCGCTGAACGCCCGCCTGCTTCGCCGCATCAAGCATACCGACATTCATCAGCGTGTTGTTGCGCGCGATCACCGCATGGTTGCCCGTGATGTAGCCGATCCCGCCCATGTCGGCGGCAAGATGGTAGATGTCGTCAACACCTTCCGCCGCCGCGAGGCAATTGGCCGGATCCCGCAGGTCCGCAACCATGAAGTCGTGTGCCAGCGTATCGCTGTAGTCCGGACGCTTCACGTCAGCGCCGCGCACCCAATGACCCTTGTCCACAAGATAGGAAACGAGATGATGTCCGATGAAGCCACCGGCACCGGTGACCAGAATGCGCCTTGCAGCCATGATGCAGCCCCTTCAATTGCCGAACGGCGTGTCTGCCGAGCGGCGTGCCTGCGTTCAGGTATAGGGCGCGGTGATCGGAGCGCAGTTGGAGCAATGGGAGTATGCCCTACGGAGCCGCCCGGGTACGATTGCTGAGACTCGGTCGCCACGCCTGTGTCGCGAGCTGCCCAAGCGCGCGAACGACGAAGGCCGGGTTGTTCCTGATGTATCGACCTGCAAGCCGGCGTGGCTCGGATGCCATTCGGAAAGCCCATTCGAGCCCGTTGCGCTGCATCCAAAGGGGTGCCTGCGGCTTCTCCCCGGCAAGAAAGTCGAAGGCGGCGCCAACGCCGATGAGGACCGGTGCCGTGAGGCGGCCAACATGTTTGGCCATCCAACGCTCCTGCTTCGGCGTGCTGAGCCCGACCCAGATGATGTCGGCGCCGGCGGCGTTGATCTGCGCCACTTCCGCCTCATCCTCTTCGGCCGTCAATGCCCGGAATGGGGGCGAAAGGCCGCCGACCACATCCAGGCCAGGGCAGTCCCTGGTGAGTGCGGCGGTCAGATTGCGAACCGTCTCGGGCCGGCTGCCATAGTAGAACTGCCGGTAGCCTTTCGATGCCGAGATCGCGCTGATCCTCCGCATCAGATCCGGCCCATAGACTCGCTCGACCGCGGGGTGCCCGAGCCAGTGCGACATCCACACCAGTGGCACGCCATCCGGCGTGACCAGGCCGGCCGCGTTGTGGATCGCCAAGAGGTCGGGATCACGCTGGCTTTCCATGACGCCGTGGACCCCCGTGATGCAGACGTAATGCTGTTCCCTGGAGCGTATCCAACGCTCGATCGTCGCTGTCGCCTGGTGCATGGTCACGGCGCTCACGTCGACGCCAAGGATGCTCACACGTTCCGGGGCCGCTTCCTCTTGCATGATGACCAGTCCTGCTGCTGCCGGCCTCGGCTTCGTCGCTGAAGCCCTACTCCGCACGGCAGTGATGTGCCGCAGCCCATGGATACGCTTTGCCGTGCGGCGTTGGGCTCCTGCCAGAAGGATTACCCCGCAATCGCACTTCGAGCCGGCCGGTGCGGATCGCATGATGCCCCCGGTGCCACGCTAGGGGATTGATCGCTGCATCATCGCCGCGAGGAACCTCCAGCTTTTTGGGAACGGAGAGGCTTCGACGTGGATCGGCCATCATACGACACGTTGCTGGACCACAAACTGTCGAACGTTCCGTTATGGACCCATCGTGAGCAACTCGCCACGTCGGCCCTCATGGGCATCTGGCGGCAGCGCCATGTGGTGGTCTTCAGCTTGATGCTTGCACTGACGGTGGTCGCCGCCGCGCTGGCTCTGTTGCCGAAGACCTACGTTGGAGAGGCGATACTCCAGCTCGATCTCGGTCACCGCGAAACGGGGCGTTCTGGCAGCCAGGGATCGGGCGTTTCGCTCGAGGCTGCCGCGCTGGTCCAGAACGAGGCGCGCATCCTCAAGTCGCGCCCGCTCGTGCGGAGCGTTGTCGAAGAGCTCGGCCTGGTCAACGATCCGGATCTTGTTGCCAACGCCACCGCGACAGATATCGGCGCCGCGGTCGCTCGCCTGGTGCCGCCTGCTCTATCGGATTGGGTGCGCGCCCACCTCCGCGGCATCTTGCCGGAACCTGGGGAAATGGATCCGGACGCGCTCCATCGTGACCTCGCCATTCGGAACGTGCTGTCGCATCTTTCCGTCACCACCGACAACAAATCCTATCTTGTCACCATAACCTATACGGCCAAGGACCCAGAAAAGGCCGCGAGAATCGCCAACGCGATCGCAGAGACGTATCTCCGCCGCGAGGTGCAGGAGCGTGGCCACGCGACCGATCGCCTTACTGCCTGGATCGACACCCAGATCCGAGAGACGTCAGGCTCCCTACGCAACCTCGAAGCGCAGGTCGAGACCTTCCGACAGCGCACGAATATTCTGGAGCCGGGCCGTCTCGATCCCGGCGGTGATGTCGAGAACGTGGCGCAGCAGCAGCTCCGCACTCTGACATCGCAGCTCAACGCAGCGGTGCTCGCTCGCATGAACGAGGAGCGTCGCCTGACGCGGGTTCAGGAGGCCGCGGCCTCAGGCAGCATTCCCTCGTCGGCGGATATCCAGGGCTCACCGCTCATTCAGGGGCTCCTCGAACGGGAGCTGGTGGCGCGGCGCGATCTCGGCCAGATGCAGGTCAGGCTTGGCGCCCAACATCCGCGGGTCAATGAGGCAAGGGCGGGCCTGGGCGAGGTGCGGGCGCGGCTGACCAGCGAGGTCCGGCGGGCCGCTGATACCGCGAGCGCCGACCTTGCAGCGGCGCGCAGGACCGAAAGCGATCTCACCGAAGCGCTCGGCGCTTTGCAGCGATCCATGATTGCGGGCAAGCCGGACGAGAGCGAGCTCAGGACGCTTCAGGCAAATGCCCAGACTGTTCGTGAACGGCTGGTCACGCTCCAACGAAACAGGCAGCAGGCTGAGGCTGACCGCGTCGTCGCGCAGGCTACCGCATCGCTGGTCGTGCCTGCGGAGCCGGTTCTCTTCGCATCCTCCCCGAAACCCATGATCGTGGGCCTGATGGGCCTGCTCGGTGGAGGCTTGGTTGGGGTTGGCGCGGCGCTCCTGCTCGAGCGTCGTGACCAGGGCCTGCGCACGAGCGGTGATATCGACGCAGCCTCCTCGCCGCGTTGCCTTGGAATGGTCCCGCTGTTGCCCGCCCGCGCCGTGTCGACGCTGCCAAGTGCGACGCCAAGCAGCGCGTCCGAAATGCCGATGTTCCAAGAAGCCATCCGCTCGGTGGCCGCTGGCGTGGGGTTGTTCGACGCGGCAAGCGGCTGTCGCCTGGTTCTGGTGACATCGTCCATGCCTGGCGAAGGCAAATCCACATTATGCGCCGCCTTGGCACGCGCCCTGGCGTCGTCCGGCCGCCGCGTCATGATGATTGACGGCGTGCCCGCACGGCCCGATGCCCCGCCGATCGCTCCGCCTGAGACGAGCACAGGCCATGATCTGGCCCCAGCCCGAAGCGGCGATGCCACGGCGGCGAATGCGATGGTGGTGATCCGGCGCCGTGCCGGCCTCCCTGCGGGGGCGGATGTGTTTGGCACCGACCGCTTCAGGAACCTCATCGACGACGCCAGGAAGCAGTTCGACGTCATCATCATCGAAGGTGCGCCGGTGATGCTTGTGGCAGATTCCCTTGTCCTGGGGCGGCTGGTCGATACCGTCATTCACGTCGTGCGTTGGTCGAGCACGAAGAAGGCGATCCTCAATACGTCCCTGCAGCGCTTGCGTGAGCATGGTGTTGTCGTCGACGGACTTGTGCTCACGCAGGTTCACCTGCGTCGCCATGCGGCGCTCCGTTTCATGGATCAGTGCTCCTTCTACGTGAAGGAGCGGCGCTTCTACGAGCGTCTTGGCGGCCGAGGCCGCCCAGGCGCCGCCCCCCCATCGCGCACCGCATAGCAGGACACGATCCATGAGAATTCTCATCACCGGCGGCAACGGCTATGTTGGCCATCACCTCACCGAACTGCTTTATGCCGGCCACACCGTGTGTGTTGTCGATCTGCTCCGATACGGGGGGTGGCGCTTTGCTGAGGCGGTGAGTAAGCGGCTGAGGCTTGAGGCGATCGATATTCGCGATGCCGCAGCGATCGGCAACCTGATGGCAGACTTCAAGCCCGAGGTCGTGATTCATCTCGCAGCGCTGCACTACATCCCGGAATGCGAAGCCCTCCCGGCACTCGCCGTGAGCACGAATGTCGACGGAACGTTGAACCTGCTGATATCCTGTCCCGAGGGTGCGCGCTTCGTCTTCGCGAGCTCTGGCGCGGTTTACCGGCCCGATGACCAGCCGCATTGCGAGCAGCTTTCGGAACTGTCTCCCAACGACATCTATGGGCTGACAAAGCTGCACGGCGAGCATTACGTCCGGCAACTCGCCCGGCAGCGTGGGCTCCAGGCGATCATCGTCCGTCTGTTCAACGTCATCGGGCCTGGCGAGACCAATCCTCACCTGCTGCCGGAAATCGTCGCACAGCTCAAAGCCGGCCGGACCACCATCGAGCTCGGGAACCTGTCCTCGCGCCGCGACTACATCGGCGTCCGCGATGCAGCCCGGGGCTTCCAGGCAGTGGCCCTTGGAGGCCAGGTCAGCGCCGGTGACACCATCGTGGTCAACCTGGGCACCTCGCAGACCTACTCCGTGCTGGAGGTGGTTGAAAAGCTGCGCCGCATCTCGGGCACCGATTTCGGGATCAGGCAAACCGGGGACCGCGTGCGGCGTGTAGACCGTCCCTTTCTCGCCGCCGATACGCGGCAGATTGCCGCGCATTTCGATTGGCGGCCAACTTCGACCATCGATGACACGCTTGCGGAACTCTGGGTCGAGCCTGATCTGGCGAGCGACCTTCTTGAGAGGTATCGATGAGTCCGGAGGCGAAGATCGCAGGCGATTGGGGGCAAGGGCGGCCAGCTTCGCCACGTGTTCTCGCGGCCGTGATCGTGCCGCCGCATCTGTCGGTCAGCGGTGGTGCGCGGGCCGCGGAGCAGTTGAGCGCAGCCCTCGCGCCATACTGCGACATGACGATCGCCAGCATGATGAATGGCAGCGGCGCCGGCGTTGATTCGGCCGAGGCGCCGCGTCGGATTGCTGTGACCTCCTGGTGCTCGCCTTGGCTGCGATGGTCGAGCTTGCCGAGCCGCTACCGCACGCTGTTCTACCGCTCGAACCTCCCCGAGCTGGTTGCCCGCGGTGGATATGATTTGGTGCATCTCCACAATCCGATGCCCGCTTTGGAACTTGAGCGTACCGCCGCTGCCTGTCGTCGGACCGGCACGCCCTATGTGATTTCCACACACGGCTTCAACGAAGTGGCGAATGGTTCCAGGATCTATGGCTTCAACCGACTGAAGCGCGCCATCTGGCAAGCGCTGGTGGTGGGTCCGGTTGCGCGTGTGGTGCGGCATGCCGCGGGAGTCTTCGCCCTTTCTCCCGCCGACATCGAGATCGTCACGGCAATGGGGTTCAAGGGGCCGATCAGCATCGTCACGAATGGCGTGCCGGTACCGCCCCTCTCCACCGTGAACGACGATCAACCGCTCCTGCGGCGTCTGGGACTTCCTGAGGCAAGGGCCCCAGGGCGGATCACCTGCATGTTCCTGGCGAACCACACGCCAAACAAGGGCCTGCCACAGCTTCTGGAGGCGTTCTCGCGCCTGCGGCAGCCGTATCTGCTCGTTGTCGGCGGAGAGAAGCGTGATGGTATCGACTACGATCGCTATGCATCCGCATGCGGGCCCGATCAGCGGATCATCGTCACCGGCCGCTTGAGTGATGCCGAGGTGGCGGCATTGTTTCGCCGCTCAGACCTCTTCGTCTTCCCGACGCTGGCCGATACGCTGCCCCTCGTGGTGTTGGAAGCGATGGCGCACGGGCTGCCTGTGCTGGCGACCCGGGTCGGCGGTATTCCCTTCCAGGTTGATGAGACCTGCGGCGTGCTTGTGCCCCCGGGCGATGTCGCTGCGATTGCGGAGGCTGTCGCTTCGCTTGCGGCCGATCCGGCGCGACTGGCAGCTCTCGGCGTGAATGCCCGCGCCCGTGTTCTGGCGCGGTTTACCTGGGAGCGCGCGGCAGAGCAGGCGCTCGCCGGCTACGAGAAGGCGCTGCGCGCGCCGGTCGAGCGCCGGAGCCTGGCTGGTCAGTCGAAGATGCTCGCCGATGCGCGCTAACTCCCAGATCCGCCGAGCGTCCTGGACCGTGATCGACCAGGGCATCGTCAGCGGTGGCACCTTTCTCGCCAACATCCTGTTGGCAAGATATCTGTCGGCCCACGACTACGGCGTCTATGTGCTGCTGATGGGCGGCATGCTGACGCTACAGCTTGTCAATGCCACGATGCTGTTCCACCCGCTGTCCGTGTCCCTGGTTCTGGCGAGCGAAGCAGACCGGCCAAGGCTGCTGAAGACGGCGCTGGTGCTGGTTGTGGTGGCTTCGTCCGCGCTGAGCGCGGGATTGGCCGTGGTGCTCGCTGCCCTGGGTTACGCGGCTCTCGTGCTGCCGGCGGTGTGTTGCTTTCTTTCCTGGCAGGTACAGGAAGGGATGCGCCGAGGACTGCTTGCGGCGTTTCGCCATCGGGCCGCCACGCTGGGTGATGCGGTGAGCTACCTCGGCCAGTCCGCCATTGTCATCGGGCTGGTGGCCTTCGATGTCCTGACACCGGCACATGCGCTCTATGGCCTGGCGGGGACCTGTTGCGTGGCCGCCGTTCTGCAGGGTCGGCAGCTCGGACTTCGCTTCCGTACCAAGCTGATTCTGCGGCGGACCGTCGCCACCTTCTGGTCGGTCGGCGGCGCCTGGTCGCTTGGCAATGGGCTGCTTTCCAATGCCCGCTTGCAGGTTCTGCCCTGGGCGCTTGCCGTTGGCGCCGGGCCGGCCGCGGCGGCAGGGTTCCAGGCAGCCTTGAACATCGTCAATCTGTCCAACCCCTTCGTCATGGGCCTGTGCAACATCATTCCACAGGCTGCTGCCCAGGCCAGCAATCAGGGTGCCGCCAAGGCGTGGCGGGATGTCAGGGTCTATTTCCTGGTCGCCGTGCCGCCGCTCCTGGCTTTTGCCTTGCTCGTCCTGGTCGTGCCGGAGCAGTTGCTGCTGCTCGTCTATGGATCCAGCTCGGCCTATCTCGGCGCGGCGCTTTCGGTTCGCCTGCTCGTCGTGGCGGCAATGGCCGGGTATTTCACTGATATGGTCGTCGCCTTCCTGCACGGCATGCGGGCGGTGCCCTTGGCATTCGCGGTGAATGCCGCGGGTGCCGTGGGGGCAACGGTCCTCGTGGCTGTCCTGGTGGCCCCGCTTGGCATCATTGGAAGTTGTCTGGCCCTGATCGGCGCGAATATCGCGCGGCTGATCGTGGTGTACGCCATTCTCTCCCGCATGGTCGCGGGCGAGGGCAGTCGTCCAACGCGTTTGCAGGAGATCGAACCATGATCGTGACCGTGGTGACGCCTACCCTCAATGGCATCGACTATCTTGGTGAATGTATCGCCTCGGTGCAGCGCAATGAGACGAAGGATGTGCGGATGGAGCACGTCATCGTCGATGGTGGCAGCACCGACGGCACCGTCGAATATGCGGAGGCCCGGGGCCTGCGTGTGCTCAAGGGCAAGGATAAGGGAATCTTCGACGCCATCAACAAAGGGTCCTTCAATTCGCAGGGCGAGCTGTTGGGGTTCCTCGGGGCGGACGACGTCATGCTGGAGGGGTCGATGGCGCCGCTCGTGCAGGCTTATCGCCGAAGCGGGCGCCGCTGGGTTGTCGGCGGCATTCGCTGGATCGACGAACGCGGCCGCAACCTTGGTGAGCTCGCCGCTCCGCCCCGTTGGATGACGACGCGGATGCATGTCTGCCTCGGCTGGAACCCGATCATGCATATGGGGACGTATTTCTCGCGGGAGTTCTATACGGCGCTTGGCGGCTTCAACATCGAGTATCGTGACTCGGGCGACTACGAGATGTTCGCACGCGCCCTTTCGATTGCGCCATATGAACGGCTTTCGTGGCCGGTATCGTGCTTCCGAAGGACGGGCCAGAACAACAGCGCGGTGAACCTCACCCGTGCGGATGGTGAATGTCGCCGGGTGCGGGATACCTTTGGCCCTGGGTCGGAGGCAGAACGGATGTTCTGGCGCTATGCGCTGAAGTCCTGGTTCAACCTCGCGAACCCACGCTGGATGATGTGGAAGATGGCGGAGCCGGCGCGTTTGCGGTTGCGCCTTCAGGAGAAGGCCTATTTTTAGGCCCTCATCCAGTTTCGGAGGCGCGGCATGACGGTCGCGGCGGTCGGGCAGGTGCGGCGCGCCACCCTGGGCGATCACTACATCCGCATGCTTGCATTCGGCCTGTTGGGCTACGCCGTGCTGGGCAAGGGGTTTGCCTATGTCGGGGTCGCGCCGCTCTTTGTCGGGGAGGTGCTGTTCGGCCTTGGCCTGCTTGTGCTGCTTTCCTCCGGCTGCCTTCTCGCTACCTTCACCAGCGCCCCCAACCTGCTTTTGGGGATCACATGCTGCTGGGTGCTGGCACGCACCGCACCCTATGTCGGAACCTATGGTGTCGATGCGTTGCGAGACAGCGTCGTCATCATCTACGGCGTGTTCGCCATGATCATGTGCGGTCTGCTCATCGAGCAGCCGCGGCGGATCAACGACCTCTACCGGCTGGTTGCGGTGTTCACGACCTATTACGGACCCTGGGCGTGGACGTTGTATTTTTTCAGCAAGGTCACGCGCAACTACGGCCCCTATTGGCCTGGTTCCGGCTTGCCAATGGTGTTGATCCGGCCTGGCGAGGTTGCGGTGCACGTCGCGGCATCCACCGTCTTCGCCCTTCTGTTCCTTCCGAAGTTTGGCCTCGTCCGCATGGCGTTGATTGTGATGAGCATCGCCGCGGTATCCGCCCAGAGTCGCGGCGGCATGTTGTCCATTGCCTTGCCTGTGGCGGTCGCCGCATTCGTGGCCGGCACGTTCCGCCAGATCATCAGGATGGCCGCGATCGCGCTGTCCTTTCTCGCAATCGCCTATGCGCTGCAGATTGAGGTCAGCATGGACCCGGACAACCGCGTCGTCAGCGCGGAACAGCTCGTGCTCAACGTCGCAAGCCTGTTCGGGGGCGCTGCGGGCGAAGGCGATCTCGATGGCACCAAGCTGTGGCGGCTTCGTTGGTGGGAGGCGATCCAGGGCTACACGATCCATGGTCCGCTGTTCTGGTCCGGTCATGGCTTCGGCATGAACCTGGCGGAGGAGGATGGCTTCGTGGTGGGGCTTGAACACGGTGGGCCGGTCGTACGCAGCCCGCATAATGCGAGCATGACGATCCTCGCGCGCGCAGGTGTGCCGGGGTTGGTGCTTTGGCTGCTGCTGCTGGCGTCCTGGTACTGGATGATGCTGAGCAACATCCTGCTGGCCCGCCGGCAGCTCGATCCGGGATGGGCCAACTGGTTCCTGTTCCTCGGCTGTTACCTCGGATCGATCCTGATCGATGCCTCCTTCGATGTGGCCCTGGAGGGGCCGATGCTGGGCATCTGGTTCTGGGCCATTTTTGGCGTCGGGACCGGCTCCGCAATGGTTTTCAGGGCGCGAGGCCGGTTGTCATGACCCGCACCGCAATCGACGGGCGGCGGCGGATGCCGCCAGCGCATAGTTCAGAGGAAGGTAGGGAGCCGGTCGTGACCGACAAGATCAACTGGATTCAATGGCTTCGCGCCATCGCGGCGATCGAGGTTATTCTGTGGCATTCGGATTTGGTGACCAAGCACTTCTCTCCGGCGCTGATCGGATCCACGGCATACAGCCGCTTTGGTGGATTTGGGGTAGAGCTTTTTTTTATCATATCGGGATATATTATTTGCCTCACCGCCAAAAAATACCAGTCGGGCGCGTTGTTCATGATGAACAGAATCGTTCGATTGTTGCCAGCATATTGGTTTTTCACACTTTTGGTTTTTTTGGCGGTTTGGATAGAGCCCGCCTGGCGTCAGCATTCGCTTAGTTATTCGAGCGACGTGATATTGAAGTCACTGCTGTTTTTTCCGCAGCAGGACGTGCCCGTTCTCGCTCTCGGCTGGTCGCTGGAGCATGAGATGATATTCTATCTGATCGTCGCTTTGGCGCTCGTGGTTGCCGGGGCGTTCACCTTCACCCGTCAGATCGTGGTCGCGCTTCTCCTGACCGCGTTGGGTGTCGCGGGCTTCATGCTGGGCACCGGCCTGGGCCAGAGGTTCTGGGACTATCACGTCATGAGCCCCTACATGGTCGCCTTTGCCTTCGGCTGGATCTTCCGATTGGCCGATACCTCGGCACCATCCAGAAAGACGTTGCTTTACCTGATTCCTATGGCGACCTTGCTCACGCTCGCCAGCGTGCCGATCGACCCCAGTGAACAGCCGCTGCTTGAGCGGATCGCCTTGGCTGCGGTGCTCTTTGTCGCCGCCGGCAGCCTCGGCGCCGTGCTCGAGCGGGGCAATATCGTCAACCGTTTCATGGCGCGGATCGGTGACGCCTCCTACAGCATCTATCTCTCGCATTGGTTCTGTCTCTCCGTCATCGGCAAGGTGCTGGGCCGTATCGCACCGCCGGCGGAGTTCGACGTCGTTTCCCGCGCGGGGGCGGTCATGGTCGCCATCCTCTTTGGCCTGGCTTTCTTTGACCGGGTGGAGCGGCCCGTGGATGTCTTTCTGAAACGAGCCTTGCGGCTGGGGCGCCGGCCCGGGTCTTCCATCGCGCTTCCGGGGGCCGCGGCGAAGCTGCGGCCGATCGTCTCAGATCCCGGGATCATCCGATGATCCTGGGCCGGCTGATGCCGGCCGTCGCTCTGGCGCTCGTTGCTCTGGCGCTCGTCGCTCTGGCGCTCGTCGCCGCATCATCGCCGGTCGAGCACGGGGGTGACTCTGGCGGGCAGGCGCCTCCAGCCGCCTCCGCCGGCCTTGCCGCAACGAGCGCGGCGGGGCCATGCCTGATTCTGGAACATCGCCGCGACATGGTCGTCGATGGTCAATCCTTCGGACCTTGCGGCACCTACGGCATCGTCATCGCCGCAAGCGAGCGTATCACGATCCGGAATGTCGTGGTCCGCGATACCGGCGACATCGGCATCTACATCCTCGGCTCCAAGGCGATCACGGTGGAGCAAAGCCGCGTCAGCAACGGGCTGTCCGGCATCTTCGCCCAGTCGTCGGAGGGCGTCCGTGTCCACTGCAACCGCTTGGACGATATGCGCGGCCCGATCCCGCGCGGGCAATTCGTTCAGTTCAACCGCGTTCAGGGCGCGGGCAACGTCATCAGCTGCAATCGTGGGCAGAACCGCCCCGGAACGGGCGATCCCGAAGATGCCATCAGCCTTTACATTTCGAACGGGGTGCCGGGGGCGCCTATCCGCGTGGAGCGGAACCTGATCATCGGCGGCGGGCCGAGTGATTCGGGCGGCGGCATCATGCTGGGTGACGATGGTGGCTCGCATTTGCTGGCGGAGCGCAACGTCCTGATCGATCCGGGCCAATACGGCATTGCGGTGGCGAGTGGCCGCTACATGACGATCGCCGACAATCTCATCTACGCACGGCGCCAGCCCTTCACCAACGTGGGCATCACGGTCTGGAACCAGTATCCCTCGGCCTGCGGCAACATCACGATCCGCGGCAATCAGGTGAACTGGACCTCGCGCGACGGCACCCCCAACCCCTACTGGGATGCAGGCAATTGCGGGGCGGTCACTGGGATCGCGCAGAACAGCTTCTCGGCCCCATTGGGGCCGGAGATTGAAGCACGGGCACTGCCCGACTGCGGCTGCAAGGCCTTCGACTAGGACGGGTGGACCCCGTCCCGGTTGGCAAGGCTGGGACGTGGCGTGGTTCGACGGACCCTAGCAGTCTGTCGGATTCACTTTGCCTTTCTGATTTGTCAAACTGCGGTTATGGCGACCTTCGTATCCTACAATCGCGACCAGGCATTCCTGTTGCCTCCGGACCTCAAGGCGTGGCTGCCCGA
>NZ_QKYU01000034.1 GCF_003253705.1 Humitalea rosea | reverse complement strand
ACGGGCTGCGACGCCCCAGGGCCCTGCGGCCTTTCACCCGCCACCGCACCACCAACGCTAGCCGATGCCGGCGCGGATGAGCCAGACTTACAAGGGCCCGGGCCGAATGGCACTTCGGCCAGGGCCCTGACTACTGCCGCGGCTGCGCGGCCCTCGATCGCGACTGCGGTCTTTCTTGCCCCTACGCCGCCCACGCCCCCGCCAGCGTCGAGGGCGCCGCGTGTTGGGCCGCCGGCACCACCTGCGCCACGGCGACTATGGCGGGCCTCGACCTCGACATGCCGGCCGCGCTCGCCACCGCCCTCGAGATGGGCGCCACCGGCTGGGCCGCGGCGGAACTGCTGCTGGCCATGCGCATGGGCCTCGCCGCCGGCAGCGCCGCACGCCGCACTGATCCCCCCGGACCCTGACCACCCAACCAACGCAGGAGGCGTGACGCATGGCGGATAGCACGCGCCGCGTCTCGGTCCGCCTGTCCCTGGACGATGCCGCCCGGGTCAAGCAGGAACTGCGCGAGGTCGGCGAGACCGGCCAGCGGAGCCTGGAGCGCATCCAGGGCGGCGCCGACCGTGCCTCCCGCGCGCTGGACCTGCTCGACGTCGCCGTCCGCGGCGTGCAGATCGCGGGCCTCGCCGCCGGACTGCGCGCCGTGGTGGTGGCGGGCGACGCGCTGACCCAATCCATGGGCCGCCTGAACACCGCGCTGGGCTCCGTCGAGCGCGCCGGCGAGATCTACGACCGGCTCTACCGCGACAGCCTGCAGACCGGCGTCGCGGTGCGCGAGAGTGTCGACGCCTTCGCCCGCTTCTCGATCGCGGCGCGCGAGATCGGTGCTACCTCCGACCAGGTCGCCACCCTGGTCGGCGGCCTTCAGCGCATCGCCATTGCCTCGGGTGCAAGCCAGCAGGAGATCGCCTCCTCCACCCAGCAACTCGCCCAGGCACTGGCCTCGGGCACGCTGCAGGGCGACGAGCTGCGCTCGATCCTGGAAGGCCTGCCGACGCTGGCCCAGGCGCTGGCCCGCGAGCTCGGCGTCTCCATCGGAGAGCTCCGAAAACTCGGCTCCGAGGGCAAGCTCACCGCCGACACGGTCTTCCCGGCGCTTCTGCGCGCGGTCGAGCGGCTGAATGGCGAGTTCGAGCGCGCGCCGCTCTCCGTCGGTCGCGCATTCGGGCAGCTCACCGCCGCGGCCGACCAGTTCCTCGCCCGGCTGGACCAGGGCATCGGCTTGTCCAACGCGCTGGCCCGGGCGCTGTCGGGTGCCGCCCGCGTGCTGGACGGGGTCCGCCGCGGCTCGGGCCTGCTGCTGCCCTCCGAGCAGGAGGCCGACCGCCGCGCCCAGGCCGAGGCCCTGCGTGCGCAGATCGCCCGGTTGGAGGCAGAGAGCGACGGTCGCGACAGCCTGCGCTCGCAGCCCCGTCGCGGTTCGATCCAGGGCGGCCTGGTCGGCGCCGCGCAGCAGCAGGCCGGCGTCGACCGCGCCGCCCGGCTTGAGGAACTGCGCCGGCAATACACGGAACTCACGGAGGAAATCACCCGCGGCGAGGCAGCCGCCGGCGAGCGCCAGCGCACCGAGCAGGAGAGCGCCGCTGCCCAGGCCGCGGAGGCCCGCCGCCGCCGCACCGCCGCCGACGCAGAGGAACTGCGCAAGGCACTCGACGACCGCTTTCGCATCAACAGCGATTACGAGGACCGTGTCCGTCGCCTGCGCGAGGCGGAGGCCGCCGGCGGCATCTCCACCGCCGATCGCACCCGCCTCGAAACCCTGGCGCTGCGCGAGCGCGACGAGGCGCTGCGTCGCATCGAGGGCACCACGCGCCGTGTCGCCGCCATCCCGCGACCCGACCGCGAGGCCGAGCGCGAGATCAACGACATCATCCGCGAGCGCGAGCGGCTGATCCAGAACAACGAGAACGCCCAGGAGCGCTACACCCGCCGCCTCGAAACCCTCGGCCGGCTGGTGGAACGCTCCGAGCGCATCGGCCAGCCCATCCCGGACGAGACCATCTCGCGCGAGGCCAATGCCGCGCTGGAGGAGCTGGAGCGCAGCCAGCAGCGCGTCCAGCAGGCGACGGAGCGCACCAGCAACACGGCGCGGGAGTTGGGGCTGACCTTCTCCTCCGCCTTCGAGGACGCGATCATCAAGGGCGAGAGTTTCTCGAAGGTGCTGCAGGGCATCCTGCAGGACATCGCCCGCATCGTGGTCCGCCGCACCATCACCGAGCCGCTCGGCACGGCGGTCACCTCCAGCCTGGCCGGCTTTGACTTCGGTTCGATCTTCTCGGGGATCGGCTCGGCGCTGGGCGGGTTGTTCCGCGCCGAGGGCGGGCCGGTCGCGGGTGGGCAGCCCTATATCGTCGGCGAGCGCGGGCCCGAATGGTTCGTGCCGAACCGCAGCGGCACGGTGCTGCCCAATGGCATGGCGCCAGGCGGGCCGGTGATCAACCAGAGCATCACCATCGATGCCCGCGGCGCCGATGCCGGTGTCGAGGCCCGGCTGCGCGTGCTCTCGGCGCAGATCGTTCGCCAGGCCAGTGCGGCCACGCTCGACGCCATCCGCCGCGGCGGCAGCGCCACCTCCATCGTGCGGGGATAGCGGTCATGACGGAATACGCCTGGCCCAGCCTGCTGCGGCCGTCACGGCTGAGCTTCTACCTGCAGCACAACACCCTGCGCTTTGTCTCTCCCGTCACCCGCGCCACGCAGGTGCTGCGGCGCGAGGGGGCGCGCTGGGTGGCTGAGGCGAGCTTCGAGCCACTCGGCCGGGTGCAGGCGGGCGTGATGGACGGGCTGCTGGCGGCACTGGCCGGCTCGGCCAACACCGTCCGCATCTGGGACTGGCGGCGCGAGTACCGCACCGGCGATCCGCGCAGCCAGGGCGATGTGCCGACCGGGCCATACAGCTTCTCGGACGCGACTATCTTCACGGACGGGACCGGGATGGTGGTGGGCTCGGGCAATCCGTCGCTGGCGGCCGGCGCGCCGCGTGGGGCGCTGTCCATCGTCACGCAGCGTTGGTGGCCGAGCACGGTCGCCGTCGGCGCCGGCGACTACATCGGCCTCGGCGGGCGGCTCTACATCGCCACCGCCGCGGTTATGGCCTCTGGCGCCGGGACTGCGACCATCGCCATCGCGCCGCCGCTGCGCGCCGCGGTGGTGGTGGGCGAGCCGCTGATCCTCGCCCTGCCGAGCGTGCCAATGCGGCTGGTCTCCGACGACGAGGCTGCCAACCCAACACGGCCCGGCCCCTTCGCCGCCGTCACCATCCGCATGGAGGAGGCGCTGTAGTCATGTCCGGCACCCCACGCCTCAGCAACCAGGCCGCGTCCGCCGCCACCGCGCCGATCGCCACGCCGGTGGTGCTGCTCGAGCTCGACTTCGCCACCGGCCCCTTTCGCGTCTGGACCGGGCTCGGCCCGCTCGACTGGGCCGGGAAGGTGTTCGAGGGCGCTGGCAGCATCGGCGCCATCTCGGATGTGGAGGAGACGGTGGAGCTGCGCGCCGTCCGCCTGACGCTCGCGCTGTCACCGGTGCCGCAGGAGGTGGTGGATATCGCGCTGGCCGAGCGAAGCTACCGCTTGCGGCCCGTCACGCTGTGGGGCGCGCTGCTCGATGCCCAAGGGTCATTTGTGGCGGACCCGTTCCCGCTCTGGGCCGGGCTGATGGACACGATGGAAGTCACGGACGGCGCCGAGCCCTCCGTGGCGCTGGCCTGCGAGAGCCGGCTGGTGGACCTCGAGCGCGCCGAGGTGCGGCGCTACACGGACGCCGACCAGCAGGGGGAATACCCCGGCGATCGGTTCTTCGAGTTCGTGCCGGCGCTCCAGGAGGCGGAGATCCGGCTACCGATCCAGTGACCCGGCTGCCCGACTGGCCGGAAAAGCTGGCGGCGCTGATCACGGCAGCCGAGCATCGGCCCTTCGACGCGGCGCGCTGGAATTGTGGGCGCTTCGCCCTGGCGGCGGTGGTCGCGTGCACGGGGCAGCGGCCCTCCTGGCAGCACCGATCCAGCCTGGCGGAGATAGCCGACACCGCCGGCTACCCGCGCGTGCCGGTGCCCTTCGCCCGCACGGGCGACGTGGCGCTGGCCGCAGACCCAGACCGCCTTGGCGTCGTGCTGGACGCCGGCCGCGTGGCCTTCGTCGGTCCCGTGGGCCTTCTCCGTCTTCCCATCACCGCATGCACCATCGCCTGGAGGGTTGGCTGATGCCCGTCGCCATCCCCTTCATCGCCGCCGCGGCAGGGGCAGCCGCCTCGGCCGTCATCGGTGGCGGCGTCCTGGGCGCCGTGGCCGCCGCCGGTGCCGCCCTGGTGGTGTCCGCCGTCGGTGCCGCCGTCTTCCGCCCCAAGTCGCCCTCCGCCGCCCGCAGCGCCAATGTCACGCCAGGGACGGACACCGGGCCGGGCTCCGGCTTCGATCCCCGCACGCCCGGCGCCGGCCGCACCCAGTCCTTCCGCCAGCCCATCACCGAGCACCAGATCGTCTTCGGCCGCTGCCGCACCTCCGGCCCGGTCGTGTTCCTGCATTCCGCCACCGACGATGAGGGCCGCACCGACGGCTTTCTCCACGTCGTCGTGGTTCTGGCCGCCCATCGCGTCCGAGCCATCGGCGAGGTGTTCCTAAACGGCACCGCCTCCACCGACGCGAAGTTCACCGGCCTGCTGCGCATCGACCGCGCGCTGGGCGATCCTGGCCAGGCGGCCAATGCCAACCTCGTCGCCGACACCGGCGGCCAGTGGACTGCCGCGCATCGCGGCCAGGGGCGCGCCTATCTCGCCGTGCGGCTCAAGCTGCGACCCGAGGCCTTCCCCTCCGGCGCGCCCAGCCTCTCCGCCATCGTCGAGGGGGCGGACACCATCCTCGATCCGCGCACCGGCGCCACCGGCTGGTCCGACAACCCGGCGCTGTGCCTCGCCTGGTACCTGACCTCGCCCTTTGGGTGGCGCGCGGCCTGGGCCGATATCGACCTGCCGGCGCTCATGGCGGCAGCCAATATCTGCGACGAGATCATGGGCCGGCGCGATGGCACCGCCGAGCGCCGCTACACCGTCAACGGCGCCGTCACCCTGGGCGAGGGAAAGATTGCCATCACCCGCAAGCTGGTCGCCGCCATGGCCGGGGCGCTCGTGGTCTCGGGCGGGCGCTTCTACATCCATGCGGGCGCACCGGCGCTTCCCGCCGCCACACTCACCTCCGACGACCTGCGCGGCGACGTCACCATCGTCGGCTCGCGCCCGCGGCGCGACCTCTTCAACGGGGTGCGCGCCGTCTATGTCGAGCCGGCCGCCGCCTGGCAGCCGACCGATGCGCCGCCGCTGCTCGCCAGCAACTACGTCACCGAGGATGGTGGCGAGGCGATCTACCGGGACATGGAGTTCCCGCTCACCACCTCGGCCGCCACCGTCCAGCGCCTGATGAAAATCGAGCTGGAGCGCAATCGCCGCCAGCGCGAGGTGGCGATGCAGGCGAACCTTTCGGCGCTACGACTGCGGCCCTGGGATGGGGTGACGGTGGCGCTGGAACGCCTGACGCCGTTCCCGGCACGGGTGACCGGCTGGGCGCTGGCGCCGGATGGCGGGGTGAACCTGCAACTGGCCGAGGAGGATCCCGCCGTCTGGGCATGGAACCCGGCAACGGATGAGCGGGCGACGGGGCAGAACCCGTCCGTGGTGCTGCCCAATCCGGGCGTCATCGCCGCGCCGGCAGCCATTCTGGTGGAGACGTCGCTGGCGGTGAGCTTCACCGCGATCGTCGTCTCCTGGTCCGCGGTAGGCTCCGCGTATCTCGCTGGCTACGAGATCGAGTTCCGGCCCACCTCCGTCGCCGTGTGGCAGGGCTATGCCGGCGGCTTTGGCGCCACCGCCGTCGCCATCCCGACGGCCGAGCCCACGGCATTCCGGGTGCGGGCGCAGGCGCGCAGCGGGGCGGTGTCGGGCTGGCGCGAGGCGCTGGTCCCGGCCACGGCCTCGGGCCTGGCCGCCACAGGCATCGCGGGCGGCGTGCTCGTGTCGGGCGGCTTTCCCGCAGACGCCGTCCGGCTACAGGTCTTCGAGGCCAGCAGCGCCAGCCTCGCCGCCGCGACCAAGCTAGCCAGCGAGCCGACCGCACTGCCCTGGGACCGCACTGGCCTCACCACCGGCCAGACCCGCTGGTACTGGCTGCGCAGCGTCTCGGCCGAGGGAAACATCTCGGCCTTCGCCGGCCCGGTCACCGCCACCGCCCTCTGATCGGAGAATGCCATGCCGGCGCGCATCGACGACCTGCTGGTCCTCAACGCCAACCTCAACAAGAGCGACTTCGCGAAGTATCTGCGCGACCGGGAGGCGGTGCTGCCGAACGACTTCGGCGGGCTGGGCGATGGCGTCGCCGATGATCGCACCGCCATCCAGGCATGCTTCGATCGCGCCGGCGCGGACCAGAAATTCGCGATGATCCCGCCAGGCACCTGGAACGTGTCGGGCACCGTGACGCTGCCAGGCGGCGCGCGTGGCCTGATCATGCAGGGCACCATCCGCTACACCGGCACGGCACCCACCTCGGTGCTCGTGCTCGGCGATGGCGGCACCATCCGCAATGCCGAGAAGCTCTACAGCGGGCTGAACGTCCTCCGGCAGACGCTGTCGGACTGGTCGTCCGAAGCCGACATCGGCATCACCGTGCGCAACGTCGATGCCAGCCAGATCGAGCTGCGTCGCGTGGAAGGCTTTACCATCGGCATGCGCACGCTGGGCGATGGCCGCGGCGTCGAGGACAGCACCTTCACGCTCGGGCGCATCGTCAACAACCGCATCGGCCTCGACATCTGGTGCGCGACGGCCACGGCCTGGAATACCTCCATCCGCTACTACGGCGGCCACTTCGCCCAGGCGACGGGGGTGAATGCGGCGCAGGACCGCTTCGGCGTGCGCTTCGGGAATGAGGCCGGCGCCTATTCCAACCACAACCGCCACGTCTTTGACGCGCCGAACTTCGAGCTGCGCCAGGCCGGCAGCAACATCGCCATCCCGTTCCTGAACCAGACCTCGGGCTCTGCCATCATCGCGCGCAACATGCGCATGGAGGCCTGCTCGCCGCTGGCGGCGCGGCACACCGCCGGGGCGCAGGATTGCGAGTACGACATCGCCTGGACCAACACCTACCTGGTCGGCATCGACTACACGTCGACGGCGAACCGCTGCGGCAATGCGGTGATCAACCGGCATCGGGCGCCGGCGTCGCGGTTCCAGCGCTTTCTCGCCGGCGTGCCGAACACCCGCGCGGCAGCCTTCCGCCAGTCGGCAACCGAGGTCGGGGTGGAGGGGCTGATCACCATCGCGACCTCGACCACCACCGCGACCTTCATGGCGGATTTCTGCTTCAACGGGCTGACCGACCTGACGCCGACCGATCGGGCGGTGACGCTGGCGGCAAACCGGGGGCTGGGGTGGATGCTCGATACCACCCAGGCGAAGGAGTTCGCGCTGGCGCATTGGCTCACGAGCGGCGCCTCGGGCGGGCGGCTGTTCGTGCGGGTGTTTGACGGGGCGGGGAATGTCCGCGAGGACATCGCGGGCGACGTGCTGGCCTCGATCACCACGATGCAGTGGAACGGCCCGGCCAAGGGGTGGAATGCCGGCGCGCCGATGGATGATGCCAACTTCAATCGCCGGCAGACCATCCGCGTTGGTCCATCCGTGGCCTATGCGCAGGTGGGAGTGATCGGCTTCGACGGGCCGGTCGATCTGCAGTCGCTGCGGCTCTACGGGCTGCCGGAGGCGGCGCCCGCAGTGCTGAACGGCACGCCGCTGCTGACGGGGGCGCTTTTCGGCTCAGGGCGGCGGGAGTTCGCGGCGGAGGTGTCCTGGGACCTGCCGAGCCTCGCGCCGGGGGCGACGGCGCTGATCGACGTGACAGTGAACGGGGCGCGCGCCGGCGACTTGGCGCAAGCGTCGCTGGTGTCGTCGACGCGGTTCATCGAACTCGACGCGGCGGTGTGGTCGAACAACACGGTGCGGGCGATGGCGCGGAACATCTCCGCAGCGACTTTCGACCTGGCGGCGGCGACCCTATCGGTGGGGGTGGTGAAGCGGCGGGTGCCGTGACGGCGGTCCGCAATGACCATCCCCACAGGGAGGGGGTGCGCAGCCCAACCTCGCACCCCCTCCGTCTCACCTCCCGTCATACCGGGCAACATCTGGCCGGCCCTATGACGGCCGGCCTGGTGGGCTCCAGACGGGTTCGCCGCCATCCCCACCACCGCCCTCGATCTGCCCCTCGTGCAGCGTCTCCGGCGGTCCCCGCGCTTTCGGGTCCGGGTCCCCATCATGCTCGGGCCATCAATGGCCCGGTGCGGTCACGCGGCCACGCTGTCCATCTCTGCGATCTTCTGGAACTCGGCCAGAAATTCTGGTCTCTGCTGTGCGAGATATCGAACGACGCGTGCGTTTCCGAGCAGTCGCGCGAGATATCCTCGTGCCAGCACGAGATGGAGATGGTCGGCTCCGTAGGATTGCTCAGCGACCTTCATCTCGCGGTTCAACTGCCCAGACTCCCTCTCCATCAGGGCCATCTGCTCATGGCTCAGGCCTTTGACCTGCTTCGGCTTCGCGTCGGGGATCAGCTGCGTCTGCGGCGTAGCTGCGAGCAGGGCACGGGCGTAGCTCTCGGTATATCGGTCCATGGCCACCATGAGCTCCACTGCCTCGATCTGCCGCATCGGAACCATCTTCTTCAGCACAGCAAAAATATGCTGCGAGACCGCCTTATCCTTCAGGATTTCCACAGCCTCCGGGCAAACACCGTGCAGCAGCTTTTTCTTGTGGCGCAGTGTGCTGATATCGATGTTGAGGGCGCGGGCGATCCTTTCCTCGGGCACCCTGTCCTCAATCGCCTTCAGGATCATGCGATGCTCCTGGACGATGGCGAGCCGGTTGATGCGCTTGTTGTAGGTGAATGCCTCGTCATCCGTCGCAATCAGGCACACCACATCGAGGTCACCGCGCTCTTCCAGCACCGCGACGCGCAGGTGGCCATCGAGGAGCAGGTAGCGTCCCGGCTTTGATGGATGGCGCGCGACGACTGGCGGCTCGATGACACCGACCTCGCGGATCGATGCGGTGATACGAGCGTATTTCGACGACCGTCTCACTTTCGCCGGGACCGAGCGCAGCATCTCGATGTTGGCGATCGGGATCCTGATGCCGGCGCTCTCGAATGCCGCCCGGATCGGCCCCGCGTTCCGATCGTCTGCCATGTTCAATCGGCCCCTTTGCTCTGCAGCCGTTCGGCGAGGCCCCGCGGCAGGGTTTCCAGCTGTTCGGCACGGAGCAGATTGACGAAGGCGTCCTCGGAGAATAGTGCGCGGAGTGCCTCCGTCACGAAGACGAGGCGATCCCGCGTCGCCTCCGCCTTCCGGACGATCATGCGCTTCTTATCCGTGTCCTGCTGGTAGGTGCGGACGAGGGCCTCGACCGACAGGGTACGGTGGCGCTTGGGGTCGTTCGGGTTCAATCCTTTGCCGCGGCGCCGGCGCTGCTCCACGAGGCGCTTCGCGGCGATCAGCCTGTGGCCACGAAGCAGGTTCCGCTCATACGCGTCCTGCAGGACGTTCTGCGTCTCCTCGTCCTTGGCCATGGCGATGTCGACGGCGATGCTGACGGGAATCTGGCCGCTCTCCACGGCGCGGATCAGACGTGTTTCGCCTTTGCCGAGTAGCCGAATCACCCCTTTCACATACTCGCCCGTCAGCCCGGTCTTTCGCGCGATATCTGACTCGGAATGCCCACGCTGCCGCATGCCGTCGATGTCATGCAGCAGATCGAGCGCCTGGTGCTGCCGCCGAGCCAAGTTTTCCACGAGGCTCATAACCAGGCAGTCCTCGCTGCCTGCCTCGACCACGATCGCCGGGATTTCGGCTTGGCCGAGGACACGAAACGCCTCCAACCGACCCTGCCCGCAGACCAGATCGTACTTCTCGGTCCCAGCGACCACGCGGCGCGCCACCGTGATCGGCCTCTTGAGGCCAATGGCTGCGATGCTCGCGACGATCTCCTGGAACGTCTTCTGGCTTCTGGCTCGCGGGTTGATGACCTCGATCAGATCGACCGCGACCGACTGAACCATGGGCGGCTTGGCATCGGCCATCATGCGACCTCCAGGATATGAGTTCGGGCTGCCAGGTCGAACAGCGCATCGAGCCTGTCGAAGCGGTAGGCATCGAGCGATATGCCGTTGCTCTCGCGCAGCCGAAGCCGAGGCAAATTCATGTCGAGGCGCGGCAGCAGGTAGTAGTCGAGCGCCTCACGATTACCTGGCGCCATCCGAACCGCGACGGTGATATCGGGGGCGATGCCCGTATCCATCCGGACATGCCACCGACGCCCGCCGGCCGCGGTTTCCTGGCAGCGAGCGAGAACAATGGATGTGGTGAACTCGCTGTTGACAGTCAGGAGCTCCGTCGCCGGATCTTGCTCCACCGAGCCGCCGGCAGCCCGAATACCTTCCAGGGTGGCCTCGACCACTTTCGGATGCATCGCCCGCAGAAGGCGGTTGACCTCGAGGTAGCGATAGTCCCGGTCTGGCGTGAAGCCGACCAGCTGGTAGGCCCGGATCAGGCTCCCGAAGCGGGCCTGGTAGGCGCTGCTGGAGGGCGCATCATCGGTCTCGTCGATGACGAGGCCAGACAGATGCCCGTGATGCGCGAGGGCGCGACGCAGGACCTCCAGCATCTCGTCATCCGAGAGCCGGCGCGAACGCTCCTGGATGATGACTTGGACCGCATCGAACAGCAGGCGATCGACCACAGCCTCGAAAGCGGCGTCGCGACGCACCCACATATCGCGCCCATTGCGAACCCGCTTGCCGTGCAGCTTGCAGGAGATGCGGTTCCAGACGTTGTCGCCGACATACTTCTCGTTGATGAGAACCTGGTGGACCGTGCCACGCGTCCAGGGGCGGTCGAGGTCCGTGCGCAGATTGCGGTCGTTCAGGATGGCCGCGATTTCTCGCTCCGGCCGGCCATCCTCGACAAAGGTGCGATAGATCCAGCGCACCGTCTCCACCTCCTCCGATGGCCCTGGCACCAGCACCACACGATCGGTGTGAATGCTTTTCTGCTGGCCCCGCGTCAGCACGCCCTTCGACGTGCCAGCCTCGTCGAGCAGCTTTCGCCGAAGTCCGAACCCGGGTGGCCCCCCTTGTCGAAAGCCCAGCTCGATCAGCCGGCACTGACCGATGAAGGTCTTGTTACCGAGGTCCCGGCTGTATTCCCGCGCCATGACCCGCTTGACGCTCTTGAGGATGTCGGAGCCGACGCTACCGTCATTCTCGAACTGCTCGGCGCAGTATTCCACGGTGACGCCGGCGCGCTTGCAGACGTATTCGTGATAGGCACTCTCATCCGCATCCTGAAAGCGACCCCAGCGGCTGATGTCGTAGACGAGGATAGTGGTGAAGTCGGCACGCCCCGACCGCACGTCATCCAGCAGCCGCTTCAGCGCATCTCGGCCTGCGATGCTCAGGCCGCTCTTGCCGTGATCCGCGTAGGTCCGGACGATCTCGATGCCGCGCCGCTTCGCGTATTCCCGGATAGCGTCGGATTGGTTCTCCGTGGAGTAGCGCTGATGGTCGGTTGACATCCGCACGTATTCCGCGGCGCGGATGCCGGCGGCCATCGCTGGTTTGTCGTCGTCCACGCCGGGTTGCTGCACCACGCTGCGTCCCTCTCATTGTGAGCCGCTCCGCGTAGGGACCCTGCTGCTCCTGCTGAGTTGCAGAAGCTGCGCGACAGTTCGGACCGCGTTGCAATTTCGTCCGCAGAATAGCGAGGGTGAATCGTGTTGTGCGGACAAAGAAGGGCAATCAGTTGCACTCGAAGGGCAACAAGTTGCCCTTTTTCGAGAATGCAAAGGAGGCGCGCGAGTGCTATGCGCGCGAGATCGGGACGGCGCTGCGAAGCGAGATCGCGGCCACCGGCCGGTCCGCGAAAGATATCATGCGCTGGACGCGGGCGAGCGAGCGCGCGGTGAAGGGATGGATCAGTGGAAAGCGGGGGCCGAGTGGCGAACATCTCATCCCGCTGATGGCATGTTCCGACGCCGTCTTTGCCGCGGTCCTCAAGGTCACGGGACGGGAGCGGTCGTCCCGGGGTAGGCAGGTCGCCGAGGTCAGGCGCCTCCTTGGCGAAGTCGTGCGTGCGCTTGACGAAATCGACCGGTGAGATGAGCCGGTAGGGGGGAGAGCGGAATGCCTGGCCGCCCGGACCGGAGGTGCCTATTCCGGATCGCTTGGCCGGTTGGGTACGCAGCAGGCAACAACCGGGCTGGATGGACGCTACGACTGAGCGCCTGACATTCTTGTCCGTCGCTGGGGCGAGAGCCTATCGACACTGGGTCTGCAGGGCATCGGACTGATGTTCTGACGTTAGGCGTTTGTGGTCGCCCGTCCCACCCAGCATCAGCGCCAGGGTGCTACGGCGTCCAACGTGGCAGAGATGTCGATATCGAGGTGCTCTAAGCCATGCTCAAGCTTCCAGGCAGCAACGCTGCGCGTGACCTGAAAACGCTCAGCGAGATCAGATACTAACTGCCCAACCTCACCATGCCTTCGGGGCTTGCCTGCTTCGTACCAAGCATCTGCCGCTGCCTTGCTGGGCAATAGAATTTCACCTGCAAATGACTTGGCCCGCTGCTCGATGCGGAGTGGCATTCTACTCTTTAGAACCTCAACAGCGCTCAGCGCGTTCTGGCCGTCGAGCAGCAGATGGCAGATCTCGTGCGCGAGTGTAACTCGAGCGCCAGCGCTATCGCGGACATCTCTCGTTCCGTTTGGCAGAACGCGTCGGCTGCCAGTATTCAGCAAGGCGCCGGGTCCATGACGACTTCCCCACACCGCCAGCCCGTCAAGCGTAGGCGGCTCCGCAGCCAGAGTCCTGAGCTCGATCCCGAGATTTTCCGCAAACGCAAAAATGTCGAGTGGGTGATGATCGGCGATTCCGAACCACTCACGCACGAAGCGGGCTGTTGCTTCGCCCTCTGCAAATGGTCGCCTGTCCGAGAGGCTAGTCAAATGGCTGATGCACGCGGAGGCCACTTGTCGCAGGCTGCCTGCCTCATGCTTCTGAAAGGACCGAGCTAAGCTGATGATCTCACGGATCTGGTCGGGCGGGAGCGCGCCGGCCATACGCGCCGCAATCCGCAGTTCATCGTTGTCGTTCGCAACATCCTCAAAATCGAGCGGCGCGGCGAGCGTACCATCAGCAATAAGCGATCCGGCAAGATCGCGATTGAGACCAATCGACCAGGCGAGCAGACCTGTCGCATCCCCGCGATCTCGCTCCCGCCATGCGCCCACGGCGGCGGCCCAGCGGGCGCCATCCGCGGCTTCCAGTCTATCGCAGATTTGGTCGCCGATCGCGCTCAGGGCGCTGCGGACATCGTCGAACGGCAGTCGCCAGAGCTGACGGCCGGTCTCACAGATCATTTCTAGTCCGGAGCGGAACAGCCAGAAGGGTGGTACCTCGAACAGGCCGGCGAACGCGCGAGCTAGGTCGTGAGCTTCTTCAAATGCTGAGACCGATTCTTCCTCTCGCTCTGCAATCTCCGGCTGTCGTTCAGACCATCGCTTCATGGCCTCACGTCGGAGATCTGAAGGCTTCAAGGGGTTCACATCAATTGGGTAAACCTGCCGCAACATCAGCGGCTTCCAGAACTCAGTCAGGTGCGCCAGAAAATCGTCGACCTGGATCTCGAGCTCGGCGTCGGGTTCGCCGGGGACTGGCCAAACTGGCATGCTTCCAACGCATATGGACAGCGCGCAGGTCGTCATCCGCTCCTCTGAGGGGACCGGTCTCAACTTGAAGACGAGTGAGGGTGGTATCAGGGCCATGTTCCGTGGGGCTCTATATGCTCTTTTGTCCACCGATCGAAGGCATCTTGACACCCCTTCCGTGCGGCCACAGCCCGGAGCGCTTCAATCAGACTTCGGGGAAGTCTACCGCGGTAAGGGTAACCGTGATACGAAAAACCTCTGTCCGTTGTTTGCGCCTCATAGATGGCGCCCTCATGAACCGCATAAATCTTTTTTGGGAAGGAGATCTCGCGATCTCCGTTACTTCCCGAGATGGCTTCATTTACCAGGCGAAGATGGTCTTTCGCTTGTAACGTAGCGGGGCACTTGCCAATCCACATTCGTGGATTGTCTGAAGAAAACTCTATTATTGGTTCACTTCCACTGCCGACATGCTTGAAGCGTCGCTCGCCTTTGTCATAGCGGCGCGACGACGAGGCGGTTGTCGGTGGTGAAGCGGTGTTTTCGTTTGTCATCGATGGCGGGGGCAGCTCGATCATATTTCATGCAGTGCCTTATGCTAGCATGCCATCGTGGCTGGTGAACCGCCCCCTCCCTTGCTCTCCAAGGCTCCGGCCTAGAGACCGCTTGTATCGAGTCGCACCTCCTCCGCCAGTTCCCATACGAGCCGTGCTCTACGCCATACCGAGCGCCGCGCTGAGTGGCAGGCTTCCTGGGGTTTTCAGAGCGGACCTGTTGACTGGCACGGCGCGAAGACGGCGGAAAATCGCTCTCCGGAGGCCAATTCTCTCCAGACCTCCTGACTTGGGCGTTTTAGTACGGAACCCAAAAACCCAGGTAAAAGGCCGGTTTCAGCGCGGTCGACTCTTGCCGTGGTTCGAACCCCACTTGCCCAAAATCCGTACTTCGAGAGCGAACACTTTGGTACGCTTTGTTCAACGCAGAGACCCTGCGGCAGGAAGCCTTCACAATCTGGCTGCGGCATGACGCCGGCCTAAGACCCGGCGTCTGCTCGTTTGGCCAGAATTGCTGCGAGGCAGGCCGTGGCCGCATCGGAGAAGTTCGAGGTTGGGCCGCCAAGCGGCCTGACTTCCAATAGTTCAGGAACCTTGCCGACCCATGGGTTGCCCTCCATGACGGCGAGCCAACCGCTCAGATCTTGGGAGAGCAACGCCTTTTCGGCAGCCAGGATTTCTTCCTCGCTCGGGTCACTATGCCGCCCAAGGGTAACGTATCGGCCATCGGGTGCGACAACCACCCATCGGCGCTCGCGAGATCGTTCGGTTTCTGACGCCATGGGCGGACTATGGCTCGGAAAGAGTGAACCAGGAAGCGCCAGCCTGTCGCCATCCAACAATAGCGCTAGCCAGAAATTTGAGGCCCCACAAGAAATGGTATTGCTGATGAAGCTCGAAGCTGAACTGCCGGTATTCTTTGTTCAACTACCTGGGGAATACGCGGGCGGTGATCGTGGGGCGCCTGACTGGTCAATGCACTCACAACGCTCTGCATTACCGGCGGGCAAACCCCATTTCCTAACATCTTGATTTTGTCTCGTCTGGAACCTTGATCAAGTATGTAGTCCTCACCAAAACCCATTGCGCGCCGCAACTCGTCAACCTGCAGCATTCGCATGCGCGGCTCGCCATCAATCCACTCGACAAGCCCAAATCGATCCAGCGTCGTAAGCGTGCGGATTGGTCGATCGAGCGGCTGCCATCCGCCGGCGCCATCACTGCTGTAGTAGACAATCAGGAACGGAACATCGCGCCCAAGTGCATCGATAGCTCGCTTGGCGCGCGCGACAGTCGGTTCCGCCAAGCCGCTGCCAAACACCGAACGGGTCTTATAGGTGCCGGTGGGCGCCAGGATATCCATTACAGTCAGTCGACGCTCGGTGAGCGGAGTTGGAGGCTCAGGCGGCCCATCTTTGCTGCACATCAGAAAAAGCCGACGGCGGGTCTGGGGTGCGCCGAAGTCCTGGGCGTCGAGCACGTGCTCCGTGACGTGCATGTGCTCCTTGAGCGCCGCCAGAAAGTTCGGATAACGCTCCCACGTCCGCATTTGGATTACGTTTTCAATGACCGCCCATCGCGGATTCAGCTTCCTGATGAACTTGAGTACGTGGAAGGCTGTGGCCCGGCTCCCCTCATCCTTCACCCTCGCTCCGCGAGCCGGTGTGTGGCTCGTGCACTCGGGCGAAGCCAGGACGAGATCGATATGCCCGACGTCGCCAAGGAGAGCCTTGTCGGATCGGCGGTTCAGACGCGTCTCGACGACCCGCGCGCCGGGAAAGTTCCGACGGTAGGTCGAAGCCGCCATGCTCCAGGCGTCGACAGCTCCCACCATCTCGACACCCGCGGCGCGGGCACCCCAGGAGCTCCCACCACCGCCACAGAAAAGATCTATGCCACGAATCGCCATCAAGGACGATTCGTAACAGGCTGAGCGTAGGAGCGCGAGCCTGGGCGAAGGCTTGCGAAAGGCAGAGTATCAGGGCGTAGAGGCCAAGGCCTTTTTCACCCGGGCCACGCTACCCTCGGGATCGCGAGCAAGCTGATGCTCCCAGACACGGACCACTCGCCAGCCCGAACGCCTCAGACGCCGGAAATTCCTGGAATCTCTGAGTCTTGTTGCCTCGATCTTTGCCTCCCAGGCTTCGGACAGCTTGTCGCGCCAAACCGGGAAGCGCCAGCCGTGCCAGAAGTCACCGTCGACAAATACGGCAACGCGGCGATCCCGAAACACGAAGTCAGGACGTCCAGGGAGATCACGGGCGTGGGATTCCCAGGCGAGGCCGACCTCGGAAAGCAGGGCGGCGAGCCGAAGCTCCGGGCCTGTGCCCTTCCCCTTGATGCGGGCCATAACCCGACTGCGCGTCTCCACCGACATGATATCCCCGCGGTGCCTGCGTTGGCCGGCTGGACGCTCCGCTTCAGCCTCACCGGCTTCTAGAATGATCCCTTTCTTTCTTTTTCGTATTATTGTCGGTCTTCTGATCATGCGCCCCGAATCGAGCCCCCTGCATGCCGTTTGAAATGGCCCCGCCGTCAGCGCATGCGCTGGTCGAAGCCATGCGTGGGCTTGGATACACACTATGGACGGCCGTCGCCGACATCCTCGACAACAGCATAGCCGCCGGTGCGCGCACTGTCCGAATCGACTTCCAGTGGGACGGTCCCCAGACCTGGATCCGAGTCGCCGATGACGGCCACGGCATGGCTGAGGCAGAGCTGACCCAGGCAATGCGGGCCGGAGCGCGGAACCCGCTCTCGCTTCGGAATGCGACCGACCTTGGCCGTTTCGGCCTTGGCTTGAAGACCGCCTCGTTCTCGCAGTGCCGCCGGCTGAGCGTAAGCTCGCGACGCGCAGGCTTGGCCCCGGCCTGCCGCGTCTGGGATCTGGACGAGATCGCGAAGCACGACGAATGGCGCCTCGCAACCGAGCCGATGCCATCCTCAGTTCCACTCCTGGCGCCCATCCAGGACATGCCGCAGGGCACAGTTGTACTTTGGGAGAAGCTCGATCGCGTCGTTGCGGCCGACGCTGTTGCCGACGATGCGCGTGCTGAAGACGCATTTCTCAGTCAGCTCGGTCGGACCGAGCGTCACCTTGCGATGATCTTCCATCGCTACCTCGATGCCCCCGGTACTCCGCTGCATATCCTTTTCAACGGGGCAGGACCGCAAAGCAGACTTCGCGGCTGGGATCCCTTCATGGATGCTCATCCCGCGACATCACGAACGCCAGATGAGCGCCTGCGCCATGGCGATGTCGAGGTTCGGGTGCAGGGTTTCATCCTGCCCCATCGTGACCGGCTGGACGAACGCGCTGCTGAGCTCGGGGGGGGACCCGAAGGGTGGGTCTCCCAGCAGGGTTTCTACGTCTACCGTAACCGCCGGCTTCTCGTGCCTGGTGACTGGCTCGGGCTCGGTCATCCCCGACGATGGGCCAAGGAGGACGCCTATCGCCTCGCAAGGCTTCGGTTGGACATTCCCAATTCTGCCGACGCCGCCTGGTCGATCGACGTGCGCAAATCGACCGCCGCCCCGCCCCGGTCACTACGCGGTCGCCTGACCGATCTTGCCGAACGCGTCCGGGCAGACGCGAGGCGGGTCTTCCTGCATCGCGGGAGTTACGGCCCGCGCGCGCCAGCCCCGAACCTCCAGAGGGCATGGACCGCTGTCGAACGCCGTGACGGCATGGCGTACAGAATCGATCGCGCGCATCCCGCGGTCGCTCGCGTACTTGCTGGATCATGCGGGTCGACCGAGGCCGTCGAAGCGATGCTTCGGGTCATCGAGGAGACCGTTCCTGTTCATCGCATCTGGATCGAGACGGCTGAACGCGAAGGGCTGGCACCTACCGGCTTCAGCGCAACACCGCCGGCCGAAGTGAGATCGGTTGCGGAGGCATTGTTCAGCGACTTCACAACACGCATGGGATTGAGCGACGACAGCGCGCGAACCCTCCTGATGCGAACAGAACCGTTCAACAGCTTTCCCGACCTCGTTGCTTCGCTCGGGGTGCGCACCGTGGAGAAACCATGAGCGACACAATAGCCGCCGCCAGGGCCATGGCGCAGACGTTGATCAATGTCAGGCGCGCGACAGCACCAATCACGAGAGAAGTCATCGCTTCGGTGGTCGATGATGTCCTGAGATTGCCGGGCCTGGGAGCGAGCGCCCTTGAGCGCAGCACGCTGATCGCGGACCTCGAGAGTGCCTACACGGTCTGGATCGGGCGCGCGACGCAGTTGACGGACAACGACGACCATGTCGCTTGGCTCAATGCCGAGCGGAAGCGCGACTGGCGATACTGGGCGCGGTATGAGCTTTTTCTGCGCTCGCGCCTGCCTGACGCAGCCCTTCGCGGCCTCGATCAGGAGACCGACAGAATCCTGGGCCTGATCGAGGATCCACTGCGGGCGGGCGCGTGGGCCGGAGCGTTGGCAAGGTAAATGGCTACGCCATAGGCGATGATGAGGACACGCTCTCACTCGTGGTTGCGATCCACAACGACACCGAGGAAGCAGTCACCGTCGCTCCGACCGACATCAGCAGGGCAGCAGGCCAGGCAGCGCGCTTTCTCGAAGGTGCTCTCGGAAACCTCAAGGATGCCGTCGAAGCATCTGCGACCCATGCGGAGATGGTGCGCCGAATTGCGGCCCTGACTGGCCGGCTTCGCTCTGCCACGGTTCACGTGGTGACGGACGGGGTTTCCTCGGCAAAGGAGGTACGGCCACTCGATGTGAAGGGCGTGCCGGTTCGCTTTGAGGTGTGGGATGCCGAGCGCCTGTTCCGCGTGATGCAGGCAGGGCGGCCTCGCGACGAGATTGAAATCGACTTCAGCGAGCTCTGTGGTGCATCTATCCCCTGCCTCCCGGCTGCCCGTCACGAAGGCAACTACGAAGCGTATGTCGCCATCATCCCGGGCGACGCGCTGGCCAAGCTCTACGACGAGTACGGCGCACAACTTCTCGAACTCAATGTCCGCTCCTTTCTTTCGGCACGCGGCCGCATCAACGCCGGCATCAGGAAGACGCTACGCGAGCAGCCTCTTCGCTTCCTGGCCTACAACAACGGCATCGTGGCCACGGCAGATAGCATCGTCCTGGAAAAGCTGTCCGACGGCCGACCAGCCATTCGCTCAGTTCGGGGGCTGCAGATCGTGAACGGCGGCCAGACAACAGCTTCGATCCATCGAGCCTGGAAGACGGATCGCGCCGACGTGTCGCGGGTCATGGTGCAGGCGAAGCTCGCAGTCATCGATTCTGGCCACGAGGAGGAGGTTGTTCGAGAAATCTCCCGCTGCGCCAATACGCAGAACGTCGTGCAGATGGCAGATTTCTCGGCGAACGACCCCTTTCACGTGACGCTTGAAGGGTTGTCCCGAAGGGTTTGGTGCCCCGGAGAACAGGGGCGCTGGTTCTATGAACGCGCCAGAGGGCAGTATCAGGAGGAGAAAGCGAAGGCCTCGACACCAGCGAGGCAGCGTCGATTCACTGAACAGACGCCGCCGTCGCGGCGTTTCGTGAAGACCGACGTCGCCCGATATCAGAACACCTGGGAATTGAAGCCCCAAACAGTCTGCTTCGGGTCCCAGAAGAACTTCGACTCATTCGCCCAGGATCTGCGGGTTCGAAAGGGAGAATTCCTGCCTGATGAGGCCTGGTATCGAGAGTTGATCGCGAAGGCCATTCTCTACCGTGCCGCCGAGAAGATCGTGCGCGACGCCAGGCTTCCGGCCTATCGCACGCAGGTGGCGACGTATCTCATGGCGTTGCTCGTAGACCGGTCCGGCAGCAGGCTTGATCTCGACGGGATATGGAAGCGGCAGGGACTGACGAAGGAGCTTTTGTCGCTGCTCGGATCCTGGGTCCAGCCTGTTCTGGCAGCGGTGACCGAGTCAGCCGCAGGCCGTAACGTCACCGAATGGTGCAAGAAGCGCGAGTGCTGGGATGCCGTCAGGCAGGTGGCGGTCCCGATGCCACCTGCGCTGCCGGCGGAATTGTCGACGGGCCTGGCAACAGCCACTGGCAGCACGACGACGGCAGACGGCTCCGTGACATCGGCTGACCTTGAAAACATCGCAGCATGCAAGCGGCTCGATGGTCCCACGTGGCTGCGCATCTCGGGCGAAGGTCGCCGTCTTGGCCTTTTGAAGGAGTGGGAGGCCGGAATCGCCCACACTCTCAGTGGTTACGCGGCGAGCGGCTGGGACCGGAATCCTTCACCGAAGCAGGCAGGGCACGCCGTCAGGATCATGCTGCTTCCAGAGATCCAAGCCTTGATTGCCGACGATCGCGAGGCTGGACCGTGACTCTGGTCTCGATCCGCTACTGACCTGCAGATCGGCCAGATCTCCAACGCTGAACTTCCCATGTTGTCGGCACGCCCTTCATCAGTTCAGGCAGCATCATCTCGCTGGGCTGTTGCCCATCGAGGATCGCCTCGACGATATCCGGCGCCAGCAGCGTGAGGCGCAGCAACCGAGACACGTAGGATGAGTTGATCTTTTCCCCAGCCGCCAAGTCATCAATCGTGCTGTAGCGGCCGGTCTCGATCAATCGGCGCCACCGGAACGCCCGGGCTACGGCTTTCACCAACGTGGTGTCGGCCCGCGATGCCGCCACCTTGTCGCGGATGCGCTCGCCGATGACCTCGCGTTCGAACTGGGCGAAGCTGAGCAGGATGTTCAGCGTGAGCCGGCCCATGCTGGTGGTCGTGTTGAAGGACTGCGTCACGCTGACGAAGGTCACGCTGTTCGCGTCAAACACCTCCACCAGCTTGGCGAAGTCCATCAGGGCCCGGGACAGCCGGTCGATCTTGTAGACGACCACGACGTCGATCAGCCCGCGCTCAATATCCGCGAGCGCATCACTCGCATCGACCGTGACCTCGATGAGCTGCTCACGAGCCACCCTGACGGCGCCCTCATCCGTTCGCTGCCGGGGATGGGGGCGGTGCTCGCGGCAGGGTTCATCGCCTGCGTGGGCAACATCGGCCGCTTCCCCTCCGCCGACGCGCTCGCCTCGGCAGCAGGTCTCGCCCCGGTGCTGCGCCAGTCCGGCCGCAGCGCCGCCCACCGCCGCGCCTTCGGCGGCGATAAGGCCCTCAAGCGCGTCTTCTTCCAGAGCGCCTTCTGCGCCGTCATGACCGGCGACCCGCTGTCCCGCGCCTTCTACGACCGCAAGCGGCGCGAGGGGAAACACCGCACCCAGGCCCTCATTGCCCTCGCCAGACGACGCGTCAACGTCCTGTGGACCATGCTCCAGTCCCGGCAGAATTTCGATCCAACCCGAAAAGCCGCTTGACTGGCGCATTACGCAGCGGCCCTCCGGTTCTTCAAGCCGAAGAACAGCCAGCCATTCCAGCGCGTGCCGGTGATGGCGCGCGCGATGGAGGAGAGCGACTGGTAGGGGCGGCCCTGATACTCGTAGCCGTCGTGCAGCACGGTGACGCTATGCTCGACCCCCTGGTACTCGCGGATCAGCCGCGTGCCGGCGATCGGCTTGTCGTCACCGCGGATGCGCCGAAGGACGGGGTTCCCACCGTCCAGCTGCTCGCCCAGCGCCTCGAGGCGCTGGATGGTCTCGGGCTTCAGGCCTCCATAGGCCAGCTCCTGGATCCGGTAGGCCAAGCGGCTTTCCAGGAAGCGCCGGTTGTAGGGCGGCGGCTCGGCCGCGAAGAGCTCTCGCCACTGCTGCTTCAGGTCAGGCGTAGGGGTGGTCTTCAGCGCGGCGAGCCGGCCCAGCACGTCGGCCGGCGGGATGGCGGGGGTGGTCGGCGCCGGCGGGGGGCCGGCTTTCGACTTGGTGGCGCGTTTCATGCGGGTCTCCGGTTGGTCCGGTTCGCATCCAGGCGCTGGGTGGCCGGGAAGTGTAGGGCACGGTCTCCACAGTCAGCAGCGTCGCGCGCATGATCCTCGGCAGCGCGGCTGCGCAGCCGCAGCAGGCCCGCGGCCAGGATGCTACACACCTCGCGGAGGTGCGGCGGGAGGTGCTGATTGATGGGCGTTCTTTCCGCCCTCGGCGTTTGCATGTCGGTCGCGGCCCAATTTCCTCCCCCCACCTACCGAGCGCGGCCATTAGGTGTCGGGGTCGACCAAACCGAACGCTTGAACAAAGAGCGAACATTCGCTATCTCAGATGTCCCGCCTGTAATATTCAATCCCTGATTGTCCCGGAGGCCCATGGCATCCTTTAATCCACGGAAGTTCTCCGACCCTGACCGCCTGCGCGCCATCTCGCCGGACCGCCTCATCGCCTTTCTAGCGCCGTGGAGGGCCTTTCTGGAGACGCGTGGCCTGCGCTTCCCAGACCCGCCAGATACCGAGATCGACTACGCCGAGCTGGCGCACGTCCTCATGACGCCAGACCGCACCACGCCAAGCGACATGGTCGACGCGCTCTACTATGTCCATGAGACCGCCAGCGCACAGGACATGGACGAATTGCTCGCCGCGGCGCGCAGTCAGAGTCTGCCCATCGTTGATGACCCGATGGCGACGCCGGTCGACCTCGCGATCGATATCTGGCTCGCAGCGCCCGAACTGGTGCGCTCGCGCCACGCCGAGGCCATCGCCATGCGGCAGCAGAATTTCGAGTATTTCGGACCGCAGCATCCGGTTCGCGGCGCCTTTCCTGACGTTGACGCCGTGCTTCGTGCGCAGATCGAGGCTGAGCTGGACGATTGGTTCGAATCCCACAAGCGCGGTCGCGGCTGCCGCGTGTTCATCATCGGCCATGCGCCGATGACCTGGATTCTCATCAGGCATGGCCAAACGATGCGACGAGAGGCGAGCCAGCGTGACGATGGCGAGGCGGGCACCGAGTTTTTCCGGCCGCAGCGCCACGACGTGCTGATCTATGATGAGCGCAGTGGCGAGATCGGCGTCCACGCGACGACCAAGGGCGAACGCAATCTCTATCTCCGGACCCTGGGCAAGTTCCTCTTCACGGGCGAGGAGCACTTCCCGCCAGCCGGCAAGTTCACGCTGGACCCGCTTGTGGCGCACGGCAGCGCCGCCCTTAACGTGCAGGATATCGAGGGAATCAGCCGGGTGCGCCTGATTGAGTATCGGCGCTATTGGGGCGGGCCGTATTCCGAGACTGAGATCAGGAAGGCCGAGGACGTGTTCGCCGCCTTGGCCCAGCGCAGCCCTGCAACGCTGGGCGGTGGTCGCCTGGTCAGCGCCACCTTCAAGGTCACCTTCGACAGCCAGGAGAAGGACCGCTCCGTGACAATCCGGCCGCCCGGTATTGCGCGCTTTGAGCGAAATGATGACAGCGAACTCATCGAGCACTGGCTTCGGGAGCGGGACTTCATTTTGACGGGTCAGGACACGGACGATGACGAAGCCGCTACGGCAGTTCTGGAAGTCGCTGGATGAACTGCCCGGCGTGGCCACCGACCGCCGCGCCTGGACCGCACGCTTGGGCACCGAGTTCGCCCTCGCGGCGCGGTACCTGCGCAAGACCGGCGATCTTGCCACCGCCATCGAGTGTCCGTCCCCTGGCGGCGATGGCTGCCCGCGAAACGTCATCAGACTGCCTGCGGGCGGATACCGCGCCGTCTGCCGATCATCCACGGGGCGCTGCGACCCGGTTGATGTGACAGCCAGCGATCTCGGCATCCTGAGCCTCGATGACCAGAGGCTTCACACCGAACTCGCGGCCGCCTTCTTGATTCCACCGTCATCCCGCCCGCCCGATCGCGGGCGCGTTGTCCATCTGGGCGAACATGGCGTCGCTGCCGGCCTCGGTGCGCCCGTCCTGTTCGCCAGGCCCGGCCCCGAACTTCCGCTGCATGACGATGATTTCCGACAGGGCGGCCTTGGCAGCGAGCGCGGTGTGGTGCTCGTTCCGACGAATTCGTCATTGCCGCCCTCGGTCAGCGCGCGCCTGTCTGGCCAGGGTCACCTCGTGCTGAGTTTGGCCGACATTACCCATGTGCACCTGAAAGACGGGCTGGGGCTGGTTCAGCCGGTTGAGATCCTTCTGCATGATCTGCGCACCGCGCTGCTGGCGCGCATCGGCGCAGTATCCCCCGGGCCGCGTATCGCGCTGCCTCCCAACACCACCTGGGCGCAGATCACGCTGCGGCTAACCGCCAGCGAGACGGTGGTCTGCAACGGACCGAACATTGGGCTGCAGATGGACCCCGCCGATTTCGGCATGAGGAGCAGGAAGAACGCCAAGCCGACCGCGGCTTGGACGCTGTTCATCGCCATTGCCGCAGGCGGTGGGGTGCTGGAGGTGCATGGCGGGGCGCCTGCCGAGCGTGTCAAGAAGCAGAAGCAGATCCTGACCGAACACCTCCAGGCCACCTTCGGCATCCAGGGCGACCCGATTCTGTGGGACGAACGGCAGCGGGCCTACATCGCCTGCTTCGTCGTCCGCGACGAGAGGCCGCTGGCCGAACGGGCTGCACCACGTCGTCGGTGAATATTCACCGGCACCCCGCCCGCCATCGCTACTTTTTTCTTCTCGAGTAACGCCATGATTCCGCCGGCTTTCGCCAGCGGCGGCGCCGTCCCGCGCGCGTAACAGCACCCTCTTCAGCGAAGTTTCGCCGGTCGCCATCGATCGGGCCGCGCGCCCGTCCTCGATCGACGGCGAAACCTCATGGACCAATTCACCCGCGACACGGCACGCGATGCCCGAACGCGCAAGCATATCCGCAACACGGCCCGGCGCCTGGCGCGGCGCGGCGGCGTTCCCGGCATGGATGCCGAGGACATCGAGCAGGACCTCTTCCTCGATCTTTGGCGGCGCCGCGAGGGTTTCGACCCGGAGAGGGCAAGCTTCGCGACCTTCGCGGACCGCATCATCGCCCATCGCGTGGCGACGCTGACCAGCCCTACAGCGCGACTGAGGGCGGAGCGACGGCAGGTATGCATCGACGAGCCGCTGGAGAGCGGTGCAGGGCAAACCCTGGCGGATGTGCTGGCCGATCCAATGGCTCCTGGCGAATTGGACCATGGCCTCGCGCTGGATCTGCGGCGCTTTGTGGCGGGCCTGACGCCGGCACTCCAGCGGTGCTGCGAGATCCTGCTGGCACCGAACCTCCGCGCGGCCACGGTGCAGGCCGGCGTGCATCACTCCTCCATCTATGAAAACGCCCGTCGGCTTCGCCGGCAGGCTGAGGCCGCTGGCCTGAGGGAATATGTCGGACCACCCCGACACCTTCCGCGTCACGCCGGTAGGTGCCTGGCATGAGCACGCACCACCGCCAGCATGGCGACGCCCACAGCGTCCACCTCCGTCATTTGAGCCAGCAGGACCTCGCGGCGCGCTGGCGCATGTCAGTTCGCACGCTGGAGCGTTGGCGCTCGCAGCATCACGGTCCGGCGTTCCTGAAGCTCGGTGGACGTGTCGCATACCGAATCGAGGACGTGGAGGCATTCGAGGCAGCCCAGCTGCGCGAGAGTACCGCCGCCTGACCATCCCCGGCTTTCCTGCCGGGTCTTTCAGGGAATGCAACACCGCTGCAAGGCGGAAATACCTGGACGGTCTGCTCCACCGCGTCGGAGCCCGGCAGCACTTTCACCGACGAACGACGAGCGCGACGAGAGGAGTTGCGCTTTCCATGTCCACAACCAAACCGCGGCTAGAACAACTGCGCCAGTCCTCCGGGTTGGCCGCCCTGCCGGACAGCATTACGACCGGGAAGCCGGGCGAATTCGGCCACACGATCACCAAGCCGATCGGGCAGGCTACCGTCGACGATATCGCCTTCGCGATCCAGGCGCTGAACAGCGAGAGCAGCGAGGTCTTCCGGCGTCTCGACGCGCGCCCGCCGCGGCTGCTCACCTATGGCGTGGCCGGCGTCGGCAAGACGCTGTTCGCGACCTCCGCGCCGCGGCCGGTGGTGGTGCAGACCGAGGACGGGCTGGGCACGATCAGCGCCTCCACCTTCGGCGTGCTGCGCAGCTTCGACGCGGTGATGGAGGCGCTCGGCAGTCTCTACACCGAGGCGCACGACTTCGAGACGCTGGTGGTGGACAGCCTCGACTGGCTGGAGCCGCTGGTCTGGCAGCACACGGCGCAGACGCACAACCAGCCGGACATCGAGTCCTTCGGCTACGGCAAGGGGTATCTCGCCGCGCTGGATACCTGGCGCAGCTTCCTCGACGGCGTGAATGCGCTGCGCGACGAGCGCGGCATGGGCGTGATCCTGATCGCGCATGCCGAGATCAAGCGTTTCGACAGCCCCGAGACCGAACCCTACGACCGCTACCAGCCGAAGCTGCATCGCAGCGCATCGGCGCTGGTGCGGCCCGCGGGCCAGTACACCGAGATCGCCGCCGCGAGGTTCGTGTGAGATGCGCCGCATGTCGCCTCCGCACCGCCCGCGGCTTCGGTTGGTTCGATCCGCGCGTGCGGACCTCCGAGCCCCTGCCGGCCTGTTCCATGCGCTGCATGAGCGCGCTCTGCCGGAGGTGGGGCGTGGTTGATCCCGACGAGCACGAGATCGCCGCGATCGCGGCGGCCAGCCCCATGGCGGGTGAGTACCTCGAGAGCATCGGCAAGACCGACCTCGCGGTGCTGACCGAGGCGGAATGGCTGACGCTGCTGGAGGTGATCATCACCGCCTACCAGGACGAGCTCGCGCGTCGGCTCGACTCAGGACGGCATCCAGCACCGCCGCTCGTGGCGGGTGCCGCGCGATGAACACCATCGACATGTTGGCCGAGGCGGCGCGGATCTATGCGGTGTGGTGGCAGGCGCATGGGAGCCGCCCTGTCACCGCCACGGAACTAGCAGAGCCGGTGCGGGCTGCCGCGGATCCGGATGGGCGCGGGCGACAGTACCTCGCAGCCAAGCTCCGCATGCTCGATGGCGTGCGCGCCGCCGGCTTCGTGCTGACGCGGCGACCGAGCGTGGGGCGGTGGAGCCCGGGGCACTACCTGCTCCAGCGCGCCGACGCAGGTGATGAACCTGATCGTAGCGGCGTTTCGCCGCCGCGGGTTCTCGTTCTGGCCGCGACGGACCCAGCGCGAAGGATCCATGCAGAACTCGAGACGGCTCGCCGTGCGCTGGAGCGCGCCGCCCGCCAGATGGCGGCTCTCTATCCCGAGATCCTGCGCATCGACGCAGCCCGCGATGCATCCATTGCCGCGCAGGAAGGAGGCAGGGAATGACGGATGCTCCCTCCTTCATGGCCGATTACGGCGAGCGCCTGGTCGACAATGGCTATTCGGCCATCCCCATCATGCCGGGCACGAAGGTGCCGGGGCGCTTCACCAGCGGGGAGTGGTCGCCCTATCCGGACTGGGCGCGTCACTGCGACCGGCCAACGAAATCCTTCGAGGTGGACATCTGGCGCCGCTGGCCGGGCTGCGGCGTGGGCATCGCCACTGGCGCCGTGGTGGGCATCGACATCGACATCCTGGATGGCGCGCTGGCGATCCAGATCGCCGAGCTCGCCACCTCCATGCTGGGCGACACGCCTTGCCTGCGCATTGGCCGCGCCCCGAAGCGGCTGCTGGTGTATCGGGCCGCCACGCCCTTCGCCGGCCGGAAGCGCTTGCCGCTCGAGGTCCTGGCACGCGGCCAGCAATTCGTAGCGCATGCCGTGCACCCTTATACCGGGCAGCCTTATGTCTGGCCCGAGGACACCCTGCTCGACACGCCACTCGCGCAATTGCCGGTGGTAGACGAGGCCGCGGCCATGGCCTGGCTCGATCGCGCCCATGCGCTGATTCCGCCCGAACTGCGTCCGCGCTCTCTGCACCTTCCGTCTGATGCCGCCGCCTGGCGCGGCCCGTCCGATCCGCGCGGCACCCTCGAGGCGGTAAAGGCAGCGCTCGCCTATCTGCCGAACGAGGATCTCGACGGCGCATCGTGGATCACCATGGGCAACGCCATCAAGGCGGCCCTGGGTGAGGAAGGGCGTGAGGTCTGGCTCGGCTGGTCGAAGTCGAGCGGAAAGTCGGGCACATCGGGCAAAGCGGACACTGCGGAGCGGCGCTGGGCCAAGCTCAGGCCGCACAGCATCGGCGCAGGCAGCATCTATGGGTGGGCCATCGATCGCGGCTGGGTGCCGCCACCAGAGATCACGCTGAACGCCGCGGCTGCGGAGCGTGCTGCGCAGCCGCATCCTGCAGCGGCGATGCTCGCCAGGGTCGATGCGACGCCGGCCGCGGACGTCCATCCTGCCGCGGCGCTGCTGGCGAAGCTCGACGCCGGCCGGGCGAAACAGCAGGCGGCGCCGCTCCCCGTGCCGGACGCCATACTGCAGCCCGGCGGCGTGTTGCAGATGCTGGTCGACGAATGCGTCGGATCCGCGCTGCGGCCTCAGCCCTTTCTCGCCCTCGGCGCCGCCATCTGCGCGGTGGGCGCGCTGGCCGGGCGCCAGTACCGCACCCGCACCGACCTCCGGACCAACATCTACATCGCCGCCGTGGCCGAAAGTGGCGGCGGCAAGGATCATGCGCCAGAGGTAATCCGGCGCTGCTTCGACCTGGCGAGGCTGGACCGCTATCTCGGCGGCGAGAACCTGGCCTCTGGCCGCGGCATGCTGTCCGCTTTGGAGCAGCATCCCGCCCGGCTGTTTCAGATCGACGAATTCGGCCTGTTCCTCAACACCGTCACGGGCAGCAGGGCGCCGGCGCACAAGGCCGAAATCTGGTCCGAGCTGATGAAGCTCTACAGCCGGGCCAAGGGCATCTATCGCGGCACCGAATACGCCAACAAGAAAGACGCGCCGCGCGTCGATATCCACCAGCCCTGCGTCTGCTTCTTCGGCACCACCACGCCCTCGACGTTCTGGAAGGCGCTGGAAGGCGGCGCGATGATGGACGGCTCGCTCGCACGCTTCCTGGTCTTCGTCACCGACACCGATCGGCCGGAGCGGAACCCGAACGCGGGCATCATCGCCCCGCCGTCCGCCTTGCTCGAAGCCCTGAAGGCAATCACCCGCGGCGCAGGCGACCCGCCGCCACCAGGAAACCTGCCGGATGTGCATGTCGTGCCGATGCCGGCGACCGAGGAGGCGACGCCCCACACCGTCCCCATGACGGCAGCGGCAGAGGCGATGCACGATCGCAAGCTGGCCGAGGAGGACGTCTGGGCGAAGAAGGTGGCCGGCACGCCCCAGGCCGCCATCGTCAACCGCCTGGGCGAGAACGCCAGCAAGCTGGCGCTGATCTGCGCCATCAGCCGCGATCCGGCACATCCTCAGGTCGCCGAGGCGGACGTGGCCTGGGGCTGGGCGCTGGCCGAGCATTGCACGAGGACCGTGCTCCGAGACGCGCAGCGCTTCCTGGCGGACAGCGAGTTCGAGAAGCGCCTGAACAGGGCCATCAACATCATCGGCAAACACGGCCCGTGCAGCCGGCGCGACATGTTCCACAAGGGGCTGAAGCTGACCGCACGGGAATTCGGCGAGGTGATCGAAGCGCTGGTGACAAACGGCGCGGTCATCGAAACCGCTGCGCCCGCGTCCGGCGGTCCCGGCCGCCCGGCCGGCTCCCGCTACGTCCTGGTGCCGCCGCCAGGCGACACGCCAGCGGAGGAGGCCGCGGGCGATGAATAACAAAACCCAGACCGTCCCCGCTAAGCCACTGAAATCAGGCTTTTGTGGATTTTGTTATTTCGTGCGCGGGCACGAAGGTGACACCTCGCCCCACACGCGTGTGGGAGCAGGCCAACACCTCGCAGTACATAATAACAAAAATAACAATAATATATATATCAATATGATAGCGGGGAGTTCTGTGACCTCCGGGGAGATTGTGTAGATGGCACTCCCCCTTCCGCGCCGTCGTGCCCTAACGATCACCGAGAGCGCGGAGCATACTCGCGCCAAACACCGCCTGGCGAAGTGGCTGACCGCCTTCGCGGCCGAGGCAGGCGCGGCGGCGCCCTTCCGCGTGGTGGTGGAGTATCCGTTCACCGAGCGCGGCGGCGGCGTGATGGCCTGGGACCAGTGTGGGTTCAGCCAGAAGCCGACCATCGCCACGCTGCGCAAGCGGTGGGGCGCGCTGATCTGCATCTGCGACATGGTGCTGATCGAGCGCGGCACCGTGACTACCGCGGTCGAGGTGGTGAAGACCAACCCGACGCCGCACTGGAAGATTGCCTGGCTGCGTTCGCACGGCGTGGTGGTCTACGAGGCTGCCGCCGAAGCCATCCTGGATTGCAAGGGCAGGCCAGCGTCGCTCGACGCGCTGATGGTGCTGGCATGACGATGCCTGGCGCGCCCATCCCGCCCCGATCGTGCCTCGACCGCGGCACCTGCAGCGCCACCACCACGCCCGAGATGGAAATGCTGCGCCGCCGTGTCTGGCAGCAGCAGGGCGTCGTCTCGCTGCACCTCGAGGACATCACCGACCCCTGGCTGCGCCAGGCAATCCAGAACGAAGCCGTGCGCCGCTGGGGCCCGCGGCAGCAGGAGAATAACCATGGCCGGTAAGCGGAAGGCAAAGACCTCCAAACGGGACGAGGCGCTCGGCCCGTCGAAGTGGCGGCTCCAGCATGGCGGGTTCTCGGAGCCGGTTCGTGAGGCTGATCCGGAGACCGGCGTCCCGGTCCAGCATCGCCGCGCCGTGGACACGCTCGGCATGATGCTGGCCAACGGCAACATCACGCCGCAGATGCACGAGGCGGGCTGCATCTTCCGGACGCTGTTCCGCAGCGCCGCGATCGACAGCATGTCCACCTCGCAGTTGATCTACCTGCCCGGATCGACCGCAGGCACGATGTCGAACCGCCAGGTCGATGCGCGCCGCCGTGTGCTCGCGGCGATGGATGCGCTTGGCGGGCACGATAGTCCGGCTGGTTCCTGCGCATGGTTCGTCGTCGGCCTCGAGATTTCGGTCCGCGAATGGGCGGCCCGTCGAGGCTGGAGCGGCAGGCCAGTGCCGCAGCCAATCGCGGGTGGCATGCTGGTGGCGGCACTCGGAATCCTGGCAATGCACTTCGGCCTCGTGCCGCGGTCACGGGCGGCGTGACGCGGAGCATCGTCACTCGGAACCCAGGACGTAGGCGACGGCCTCGGCGATCATCGTGAGCGGCAAGGCAGGGTGGTGTGCCAGGATGACGTCGCGCACCGCCTTGCTGTCGCTTTCACCCGTCCAGGCAAGCGCGCCAGGCGGGCAGCGTGCTGCCCGCGCAGCCGCCAGCGTAGCCCGACTGAGCCACGGCAGCGCAGAGCGGGGCTGGTCGCCATCGGGCATGCCCGACCATAGCTCCCCCTATGAGAACAAGAAAAGAACATGCTATGCAGCCCGTGAACCGAAAGGAGATGATCCATGGCCGCTCGGAGGCAGGCACGGGTGCGTCCCGTTGACGCCGCGATTGTCCGACTGATGGCGCTCGCCGCGAAGGGCGTGCCGCCGCACCGCATCGCACGCGAAGTCGAGATGATCGTCGCCGAATGGCTGCGCGAGCCCGACGCCGATCCATCCGATGCAAAGACGTGGCTGGACGAGCTGCGCGAGCAGATCGTCGTGGGCGTGGCCGACGCTGAAGAGCAGGTGTCCTACGTCGATCCTGGCGAAGCCGCCGCCGTGAAGCAGGCTGGCCTCACCCTCGCTGCGCTGCAGGCGTCGCGTGACGCGGTCGAGCGAGCGTCGGAATCGCTCTGAACATCTCGGCTGCGCTGTTACAATAGACCCCATGGCGGCGCGCAAATCGAGTTGGCTATGATGGTGACACGTCGAGAAGGTGCGTCGAGCACCGCGGCTCCCGAGCCACTCGCCAGCTGATCAGCCACTGTGGCTCTCGAGCCGCAGGGTCCTTCCTGGCCCCGCTGTATGCGGGGGGCGGAAGCGCGCAACATCGCTAGCGCCAGGCCGAAAACATGGGTTGCGGTTTGCAGCCTTCGCCCGCGGCTTCAATTCGTTAGCTGCAAACCGATGCCGCGCCGCGGCCCTGCAAACCACCTGCAAACCGGATGGCATCATGACGCTCCCCTGGATGGCGGCGAAGATCCTGCTGCGTCCGGTGGCGGAGCTGCGCCCGCATGCCGGCAACGCGCGCGTCCACAGCGCCGAGCAGCTCGAGCAGATCAAGGCCAGCATGCTCGCCTTCGGCTTCACCAATCCGCTGCTGGTGGACGAGGACGGCGTGCTGATCGCCGGCCATGGCCGGCTCGAGGCCGCGACGGCGCTTGGCATGGCGAAGGTGCCGGTGATCGTGCTGCGGCACCTGTCCGCGGCGCAGAAGGAGGCGCTGCGGCTCGCCGACAACCGCATCGCGGAGAACGCGACCTGGGACCAGGCGCTGCTGCGTGACGCGCTGGCCGCGGTGCAGGCAGCGCAGGACATCGACCTCGGCGTGCTCGGCTTCTCGGCGGATGAGCTCGCGGACATCCTCGCGGCGGCTGGAGATGCCGTGTCCGACGGCGACGCGCCCGAGGCTCTGTCTGCGGATCCCGCCGAGGGGGGCGGTGCGGCGGGCGCGGCAGGCACCGAGGATGCGCCGGCGGAGGATCCTGCCGATGCTGATCCGGAGCCGCCGCGCCAAGCCGTCACCCGCCCCGGCGATCTCTGGCTGCTGGGCGAGCATCGCCTGCTATGTGGCGACAGCACCGACGCCGCCAGCGTGGCGCGCGTGATGGGCGAGGACCGGGCCACGCTGCTGTTCACCTCGCCGCCGTACGGCAACCAGCGCGACTACACCACCGGCGGCGGTACGGATTGGGATGCGCTGATGCAGGGCGTGTTTCAGCATCTCGACGCGGCCATGCGGCCGGACGGCCAGATCTTGGTGAACCTTGGCCTGATCCACCGCGATAACGAATGGCAGCCGTACTGGTCTGGCTGGCTCGACTGGATGCGCGCCCGCGGTTGGCGCCGCTTCGGCCTCTACACCTGGGACCAGGGGCCCGGTCTGCCCGGCGACTGGAACGGGCGCCTCGCACCGGCCTTCGAGCTGGTCTTCCACTTCAACCGCCAGGCCCGGCAGGCGAACAAGATCGTGCCCTGCAAATGGGCCGGCACGCCGAACAAGGGGAGCGGGCTGCGCGCCGCCGACGGCACCATCTCGGAATACCAGCATGCCGGCCTGCCGGTGCAGGATTTCCGGATCCCCGACAACGTGCTGCGCCTGACCCGCCACAAGGGCCGCGGCATCGAGACCGAGCACCCCGCGGTGTTTCCGGTGGTGCTGCCTGAGTTCCTCATGCGCACCTACACCGATGAGGGCGAGATGGTGTTCGAACCCTTCGCTGGCTCCGGCACCACGATCCTGGCGGGCCAGCGCACCGGCCGCCGCGTGCGCGCGATCGAGTTGGCGCCGGCCTATGTCGACCTGGCCGTGGCGCGGTGGCGCATGCTGCATCCCGACCTGCCGGTGACGCTGGCCGATGACGGGCGCGATTACAACGCGGTCGCTGCGGCGCGACAGGAGGTCATCGCCGATGCAGCCTGACCTTCAGATGGAAATGATGCCGGTGGCATCGCTCGCAGCCTATGCCGCCAATGCGCGGATGCACCCCAGCGAGCAGGTGGCGCAGCTGGCGGCGTCCATCGCCGAGTTCGGCTTCAACGTGCCGGTGCTGGTGGATGATGGTGGCGTGTTGATCGCGGGCCATGGTCGCGTCCTGGCGGCGAAAGCCCTCGGGCTCGACGCGATTCCCGCCATCCGGCTCGGCCATCTGACCGAGGCGCAGGCGCGGGCCTTTCGGCTGGCGGACAACCAACTGGCACTAAACTCAACCTGGGACGAGAGCCTGCTCGCCGCGGAACTGCGGGAACTGCGTGCCGACGAATTCGACCTCGGCCTGATCGGCTTCGACCAGGCCGCGCTGGATCGCCTGCTGGCGGATGCCGCGGGCGACGTCCCGGCTGCCGCCGGCGATCTCGATGCGCCGGCGCCCGAGCCACCGGTAGTGCCGGTCACGCGGGCCGGCGACCTCTGGCAGCTTGGGCCCCACCGGCTGCTCTGCGGCGATGCCACCTCCACCGCCGATGTTGCACGGCTGCTGGATGGCGCGACGCCGCATCTGATGATCACCGACCCACCCTACGGCGTGAACTACGATCCGGAATGGCGGAACGAGGCCGGCGTCTCGGCGACGATGCGCACCGGGAAGGTGGCAAACGATGATCGCTCCGACTGGCGCCAGGCCTGGGCGCTGTTCCCCGGCAACGTGGCCTATGTCTGGCACGCCGGCGTGCACAGCCGCACGGTGATCGATAGCCTCGAGGCGACGGGCTTCGTGATCCGCAGCCAGATCGTCTGGGCGAAGTCGCGCTTCGTGCTGGGGCGTGGGGACTACCACTGGCAGCACGAGCCCTGCCTCTACGCCGTCCGCAAGGGCGCGACCGGCCACTGGCAGGGCGCACGGGACCAGGCGACGCTCTGGGCCATCTCGAACGGCGGCGACGAGGATGCCGCCACGGTGCACAGCACGCAGAAGCCGGTGGAGTGCATGCGCCGTCCGATCCTCAACAACAGCGCGGCCGGCGAGGCGATCTACGATCCGTTTCTCGGCAGCGGCACCACGCTGATTGCCGCGGAGACGACGGGGCGGGTGTGCCATGCGGTGGATATCGATCC
>NZ_QKYU01000033.1 GCF_003253705.1 Humitalea rosea | reverse complement strand
GCCGCATCGACGAGCTCATGCCCTGGCACTGGGCGCCCGCGAAAAACAGCTGAGCGTCAAGCCGCAGCGACAAGGGCCCGGAACCACCGCTTACCCTATACCGTCAAGACCCACGGCCCCGATCGCGTCATCGGCTTCTCACCCATTCCAGCGATGTCGATGGTCTCCTACGCAGCGGGCGCGCGCTATCTGTCGCTGCTCGGAGGCGTCTGCCTCAGCTTCTACGATTGGTACTGCGATCTGCCTCCGGCGAGCCCGCAGACCTGGGGCGAGCAGACCGACGTGCCGGAAAGTGCCGACTGGTACAATGCAGGCTACCTGATGATCTGGGGCTCCAATGTCCCTCAGACGCGTACGCCCGACGCCCATTTCTACACCGAGGTACGCTACAAGGGCACCAAGAGCGTCGTCGTCTCCCCCGACTACGCCGAGGCCACGAAGTTTGCCGACCTCTGGCTGCATCCCAAGCAGGGCACCGACGCAGCACTGGCCCTGGCCATCGGCCACGTCATCCTGCGCGAATACTACCTCGATCGCACGGTTCCCTACTTCGAGGATTACGCGCGCCGCTACACCGACCTGCCGATGCTCGTGCGCCTGGTGCGCAAGGGTGATGGCTACCTGCCCGAGCGGCTGCTGCGTGCCGAGGACTTCGCCGACAATCTGGGCGAGGCGAACAACGCCGCCTGGAAGACCATGGCCTTCGACCAGGATGGCCAGCCCGTGGTGCCGCTGGGCTCGGTTGGCTTCCGTTGGGGCCAGCAAGGCAAGTGGAACCTTGAGGCTCGCGAGAGCAACGGCCGCGACGTGGCGCTGAAGCTGACGCTGGCGGGCGACAACCCGACCGCTTCCGTCAGCTTCCCCTACTTTGGCGGCCTGGCCACGAACGGCTTCAAGGCCACCGAACATGGCGACGTGCTGGCGCGCCAGGTCCCGGTACGCAGCCTTGCGCTGAAGGACGGCGACACGCTGGTCGCCACCGTGTTCGACCTCATGTGCGCCAATTACGGGCTGGACCGCGGCCTGGGGGGCGACAACGTCGCCCGGGACTACGACGAGGACAAGCCGTTCACCCCCGCCTGGGCCGAGAACATCACCGGCGTGCCCCGCGCGCATATCATCCACGTTGCGCGCGAGTTTGCCACCAATGCCGAGAAGACCAACGGTCGTTCCATGGTGATCCTCGGCGCCGGGCTGAACCATTGGTACCACATGGACATGGCCTATCGCGGCATCATCAACATGTTGGTGTTCTGCGGCTGCATCGGCCAATCCGGCGGCGGGTGGTCCCACTACGTCGGCCAGGAGAAGCTCCGCCCGCAAACGGGTTGGGTGCCGATCGCGTTCGGAACCGACTGGGCGAAGCCACCGCGCCAGATGAACGGCACGTCCTTCTTCTACGGACATACGGACCAATGGCGCTACGAGACACTGAAGGTCAGTGAGATCCTGTCGCCCACCGCACCCGATGGCGATTGGAGCGGCAGCCTGATCGACTACAACGTGCGCGCCGAACGCATGGGCTGGCTGCCCTCGGCACCGCAGCTCAAGCAGAACCCGCTGACCATAGCGGCCAAGGCCAAGGCGGCGGGGCTCGAGCCTCGCGACTATGTCGCCCAGGGGCTGTCGTCCGGTGCGCTGGAGATGTCCTGCCAGGACCCGGACGCTCCGGAGAACTGGCCGCGCAACATGTTCGTCTGGCGTTCGAACCTGCTGGGGTCCTCGGGCAAGGGGCATGAGTATTTCCTCAAGCATCTGCTCGGCACCACGAATGGCGTGCTGGGCAAGGACCTCGGCACGGAAGGCAGCGAGCATCCGCAGGACGTCACCTGGCATGACAAGGCGCCCGAGGGAAAGCTGGACCTGCTGGTCACGCTGGATTTCCGCATGTCCACCACCTGCGTCTATTCCGACATCATCCTGCCGACGGCGACCTGGTACGAAAAGAACGACCTCAATACCTCGGACATGCACCCGTTCATCCACCCGCTGACGGCCGCGGTCGACCCGGCATGGGAGGCTCGGACGGATTGGCAGATCTACAAGGACATCGCTCGGACCTTCTCCGAGATCGCCCCTGAGGTGCTGGGCCGTGAAACCGATGTCGTGCTGACGCCGACACTGCATGACTCACCTGGCGAGCTGGCGCAGCCCTATGGCGTCAGCGATTGGAAGCGGGACGGCATCGCGCCCATCCCGGGCCGCACCATGCCGACCGTCACGGTGGTCGAACGAGACTATCCCAGCCTGCACGCCCGGTTCACCTCGATCGGGCCGCTGCTGGAGAAATCCGGCAATGGCGGCAAGGGCATCGGCTGGAACACCGACCACGAGGTCGAGTTCCTGCGAGCACTCAACGGCACGGTCGCCAAGGGCCCGGCCGCGGGGCAGCCGCGCCTGGAGACGGATATCCACGCGATCGAGGCCATCCTCAGCCTGGCACCGGAAACCAATGGTGAGGTTGCGGTGAAGGCATGGGAAGCGCTCGGCCGCATGACTGGCCTCGATCATCGGCATCTGGCGCTGGCCAAGGAGGATGAGAAGATCCGGTTCCGCGATGTCGTCGCACAGCCACGGAAAATCATCTCCTCCCCGACCTGGTCCGGCATCGAGAGCGACAAGGTCTGCTACAATGCGGGCTATACCAACGTCCATGAGTTCATCCCCTGGCGCACGCTGACCGGCCGTCAGCAGCTGTATCAGGACCATTTGTGGATGCGGGCCTTTGGTGAGGCCCTGGTCACATGGCGGCCTCCGGTGGATACCAAGGCGACGGCGCTTGTGCAGGGCCGCCATTCGAACGGCAATCCGGAGATCGCGCTGAACTTCGTGACCCCGCATCAGAAGTGGGGTATCCACAGCACCTACACCGACAACCTGCTGATGCTGACGCTCAGCCGTGGCGGCCCCTGCATCTGGATCAGCGAGACCGATGCGAAGAAGGTCGGCATCGTCGATAACGACTGGATCGAGGCCTACAACACCAATGGCGCGCTGGTCGCCCGGGCGGTGGTCTCGCAGCGGGTCAATCCGGGCATGGTCATGATGTACCATGCGCAGGAAAAGATCATGAACATGCCTGGCAGCGAGATCACCGGCCAGCGCGGCGGCATCCACAACTCGGTCACACGCACGGTCCTCAAGCCCACGCACATGATCGGTGGCTATGCCCACCAGGCCTATGGCTTCAACTACTACGGCACCGTCGGCAGCAACCGCGACGAGTTCATTGTCATCAGGCGCATGAACAAGATCGACTGGCTGGATGGAACCACGCCCACCATGCAGAAGGAGACCGTGGCATGAGAGTTCGTGCGCAGATCGGCATGGTGCTGAATCTGGACAAGTGCATCGGGTGCCACACCTGCTCCGTCACCTGCAAGAATGTGTGGACCAGCCGGGAGGGCGTCGAATACGCTTGGTTCAACAATGTCGAGACCAAGCCCGGCGTCGGCTATCCCAAGGATTGGGAGAACCAAAAGCGCTGGAAGGGTGGCTGGAAGCGCCGCGCGGATGGCGCCATCGAGCCCCGCATCGGGGCCAAGTGGCGTGTGCTGGCCAACATCTTTGCCAACCCCGATCTGCCCGAGATTGACGACTACTACGAGCCCTTCACCTACGATTACGCTCATCTGCAGACCGCGCCCGAGGGCAAGGTCATGCCGACCGCCCGCCCGCGTTCGCTGATCAGCGGTGAGCGGATGGAGAAGATCAAATGGGGGCCGAACTGGGAAGAGATCCTGGGCGGCGAATTCTCCAGCCGCTCGAAGGACGTCAACTTCGAAGGTGTCCAGAAGGATATCTACGGCCAGTTCGAAAACACCTTCATGATGTATCTGCCGCGCCTGTGCGAGCACTGCCTGAACCCGACCTGTGTCGCGGCTTGCCCCTCCGGCGCCATCTACAAGCGGGAGGAGGATGGCATCGTCCTGATCGACCAGGACAAGTGCCGTGGCTGGCGCATGTGCGTCTCCGCCTGCCCATACAAAAAAATCTATTACAACTGGTCCTCCGGCAAGTCCGAGAAATGCACCTTCTGCTTCCCGCGCATCGAGGCCGGGCTGCCGACCGTCTGCTCCGAGACCTGCGTCGGTCGCATCCGCTATCTTGGCGTCGTGCTCTATGACGCCGACCAGATCCAGGTTGCCGCATCGGCGCCGGACATCGGCGATCTTTACGAGGAACAGCTCAAGGTCTTCCTCGACCCGCACGACCCCAAGGTGCAGGCCCAGGCGCGCGCGGACGGCATCTCCGAGGCATGGCTCGAATCAGCCAAGCATTCGCCGGTGTGGAAGATGGCGATGGATTGGAAGATCGCCTTCCCGCTGCACCCGGAATACCGCACCCTGCCCATGGTCTGGTATGTGCCGCCGCTGTCGCCGATCCAGGCGGCTGCTGCCAAGGGTGACCTCGGCGAGGTCGGCGGCATGCCGGATGTGAAGTCCCTGCGCATCCCGGTCGAGTATTTGGCCAACCTGCTGACGGCGGGCCGCACGGAGCCGGTGCAGCTGGCGCTGGAACGGATGTTGGCGATGCGCGCCTTCATGCGGTCGAAGACCGTCGATGCCGTGCTGGATGATGGCATTGCCGAACGTGTCGGCCTGACCGCCGCCGACATCGAGGACATGTACCAGCTGATGGCCATCGCCAATTACGAGGACCGCTTCGTCATCCCGACGGCGCATCGCGAGACCGGCGAAGATGCCTTCGAGCTGCGCGGCTCCTGCGGCTTCTCCTTCGGCGACAATTGCAGCAGCAGCAGGACCGGCTTCGACCTCTTCGCCGGCAACAAGCCGCGATCCAGGGCGACAGAGGGGGTCGTCTGATGGCCCGCACCTATCGCGCCCTGGCGGCCCTGCTGTCCTATCCCACCGTGGCGATGCAGCGTGCCACGGAAGAGATCGCGGCGGCGATCGCCGAGGAGGGACTCGTCGATGCGGCCGCGCTCGCGCCCATCCAGTCTTTCCTGGATGAGATTGCGACAACCGACATCTACGAGCTGCAGGAACGGTATTTCGCGCTGTTTGATCGCAGCCGGACGCTGTCGCTGCATCTGTTCGAGCACATCCATGGTGAAAGCCGCGATCGCGGTCAGGCGATGGCCGATCTGATCACGCTCTACCAGGAGCACGGGTTGGAGATGGCCGCGGACGAGCTGCCCGATTTCCTGCCGCTGTTTCTCGAGTTCCTGTCGCTGCTCCCGGATGCCGAGGCGCGGGCGATGCTGGCCGAGCCAGCGGGGATCCTTCGAGCCTTGGCCGACCGGCTCGTGGCCCGCAGCACGGGCTACATGGCCGTCATGGCAGCGCTCGCCGACATCGCGGGGGCGCCGATGCTGGCGGTGTCCGACATCCCCGAGGACAACCCCGACGACCTCGAGGCCATGGATGCGTCCTGGGAGGAGGCCGCCGTCCGTTTCGGTCCAGGGGAGGCGGTTGATGCCTGCGGTACGGACCGTCTGCGGCACCAGATCAGGGCCGGCCAACGTGACGCACGCAAGGACATCCAGCACGCCGCGCCCCAGCGCGTGTCGGCGGCTTAGTTAGGGAGCAGCAATCATGGACACCTGGCTCAACAACGCCCTCTTCGGCTGGTATCCCTACGTCGCGCTGACCGTGTTCCTGCTCGGCAGCCTGCTGCGGTTCGACCATTCCCAGTACACTTGGCGCACCGGCTCCAGCCAGTTGCTCCGGCGCCGCCAGCTCACCTGGGGCTCGAACCTTATGCATGTCGGCATTCTGGCGATCTTTGGTGGTCATCTCGTCGGGCTGCTGACGCCGGTGGTCGTGTTCGATACGCTCGGCATCAGCCACACCTTCAAACAGCTTCTGGCCATGGTCGTAGGCGGCGTCGCCGGCGTCGCCTGTTGGATCGGTATCGCCCTGCTGGCGCACCGCCGCCTGTTCGACGCGCGTATCCGCAATACCTCCACCTTCGCCGATATCGCCATCCTGCTCATCCTCTGGCTGCAACTCACGCTCGGGTTGTCGACCATCGTAATTTCCGCGAACCATCTCGACGGGCACGAGATGCTCAAGTTCATGACCTGGGCGCAGGGCATCATGACGCTCAACCCTGGCGTCGCGGTGGTGGTCGCTGACGTCAACCCGATTTTCAAGCTGCATCTCTTTCTGGGCATGACGATCTTCCTCGTCTTCCCTTTCACTCGCCTGGTTCATGTCTGGAGCGCGCCGATTTGGTATCTTGGCCGCAAGGGCTTCCAGATCGTCCGCACCACGCGCGGCATCGTCGGGCGCCCCAAGCCTGCGGGCGACACGCCGAAGGCGAACTTCACCGCCCCCCGGGTGGGGGTCGCACAGCCTCACCCTGTCGCGGGAAATGATTGAGCCATGCGCATCGAAACCATGCGGTCCGCCGCGCCCAGAATCGTGGCCGTGAACGAAGCGATCATTGCCAACGCCGATATCGCGCGCGAGGTTCAGAACCATAAAGCCGCGTCCCCGGTCATTGCCTGGGAAGCAGCAACCCGGGCGCTGGTGGTGCGCGAGCTTCTGTCGCAGCGTGCCCGCGCGCTCAATCTGGTTCCCGAGCCGCGCAGCGAGAACGGCTTGCGTGAGACCGATGAGGAGGCCTTGATCCGCATGCTGCTCGAAGCGGAGGTCAAGACACCTTCGGCCGAGGATGCGGATTGCCGCCGCTATTACCTGGCCAATCAGGCGCGCTTCCGCAGCCCCGACCTGTATGAGCCGCTACACATCCTGTTCAAGGCGGCGCGCGACGACAAGGCTGCCTACGCGCAAGCCGTTACCCAGGCGGAAATTGTGCTGGCGGAGGTTCAGGCGTTTCCCGAACGCTTCGAGAGCATCGCCAAGGCACTCTCCGCCTGCCCCTCCTCCAGCGAGGGCGGCCGCCTGGGGCAGGTCGCGCGCGGCGATACGACGCCGGAGTTCGAAGCGGCCCTGTTGCCGCTGACCGCGGGGCAAACCTGTCCCGAGGTGGTTCGCACGCGCTACGGGGTGCATGTCCTGCGCCTGGATCGCAAGGACGATGGGGCCGTGCTCCCCTTCGAGCAGGTTCGTGACCGCATTGCCTCCTATCTGGAGGCGAGTTCCTCGCGCCGCGCCGCGGCGCAGTATCTGACGGTGCTGGCGGGGCAGGCGCGGATCAGCGGCTTTGACATTGCGGGTGCGACCTCGCCCCTCGTGCAGTAGGAGGAGGAGCAGGCGATGCTTGGCCATATCCTGGGCGGCCTGACCAATGCCGCGGCGGCGGAGGAGCTGCTCTCCAGCATCGCCGACGAGGCGCTGCTGATGCGGGTGAAGAGTGCGGCCGACGAAAACGCCGTGACGCCCGGAATCTATGTTGCGGCAACCGTCCGTCAGTTGCTCGATTATGGCACCGAGGAAGTCTGGCTCGACCTGGTCGGCAAGATGGCGAATTCGCCGCAGCCGGGTGCGGCTGCCTTGCAGGCCATCCTGGCGCGGGCCTTCCCCGCGCCGAGCGAGCAGTCCTGCTGTGGCCATGAGGGCCATGGCCAGCCCAAACCCGTGCGCCGGTCGTCATGAATGCCATCAGCCCGGGATTCGGCTGCACGCTCGGGACCATGACCTTCGGTGCCGCTCTCGACCGCGTTCTGGGCTTGGCGCCCGCCCCGTTGCCGGCCGAGACAATCGGGCTGCCGGATTGCGTGGGGCGCGTTCTCGCCGAGCCGTTCCGGGCGGCCAGCGACCTGCCCAGGTTCGATCAATCCGCCATGGACGGCTATGCGGTGCGCGTTGAAGGGCTGACGCCCGGCGCCTGGTTGCCGGTGACGGGACGGTCCGCCGCGGGCGAGGCGCCGGCCTGTCTCGCCGTCGGCGAGGTGTGCCGCATCCTGACGGGCGCTGTGCTGCCAGCGGGTGCGGATGCCGTCATCGCACAGGAGAGCATCCGCCGCCGTGGCGACCTCATAGAGGTCGCCAACATACCCGACATCGGAACCAACATCCGGCGCCGGGGGGAGGATATGCGGGTCGGACAGGCGCTGATCCCGGAAGGCACCCTGCTGGATTGGCGCCACATCGCCGTCTTCGCGGCGCAGGGTGCCTCCACCGTGCCGGTACGGCGGCGCCCACGGATCACCCTGGTTTCGAGCGGCCGTGAGCTTCGCGCAGCGGGCCAGACCTTGGCGCCGGGACAGATCCATGACTCCAATCTGCCGATGCTGGTGGCGCTGCTGCGTGCCAGCGGGGCCGTGGTGAGGCCCGTCGCGATTGTTGCGGATGATGCCGCGGCGATGCGGGCGGCGCTTCGAAGTGCTGCGCTCGACGCGGATCTCGTGATCACCACAGCCGGGATTTCGGTCGGCGACGAGGACCATGTACGCGACGCCGTGCACGAAATTGGCGGCGATCTGGCGGTGCTGTCGGTCGCGATGAAGCCGGGCAAGCCGCTGGCAGCGGGGCGGCTTGGCGATGCGGTGTTCATCGGCCTGCCCGGTAACCCCATGGCTGCGCTGGCCGGAGCCATTGCCTTCGTCCGGCCGCTGCTGGCGCGGATGATGGGCCTTGCCCCCGCTCCGGTCATCCGGGCCCATGCCGGGTTCACCACTCGCCGAAAGCCCGGCCGCACGGAATTCATCCCGGTCAGGATCCGCCAGCGCGACGCGTGCCTGTGGGCGGAGCGGGTCGGACCGGACGGCTCGGGAAGGCTGGCGCCTCTGCTGGAGGCCACGGGCTTTGCGGTCCTCGCCGCGCAGGACGCGGATACCCGGCACGGAACCCTGCTCGACGTTCTGCCGCTCATGCTCGGGCCTCATGACCTGCTCGACGGCCGTACAGCCGCGCTGCCGCTTCCCGCCCAAGGGTTCGAAGCGCTCGCCCGACACGGTGTTGCCGCATCATGACGCACACGCTCGACCATTTGTTCGACCGCAACGTCGCCTGGGCGCATCGCAAAACGGAACAGGACCCGACCTTCTTCCGGCGACTCTCCGAGCAGCAGACGCCGAACTACCTCTGGATAGGCTGCTCCGATAGCCGCATCACCGCCAACGACGTGCTGGGGCTCGATCCGGGCGAGGTCTTTGTGCACCGGAACATCGCCAACATCGTCCACACCAGCGATATGAACATCCTCTCGGTGCTGGAATACGCCATCGACGTGCTGCACGTGCAGCATGTCATCGTGGCCGGCCATTATGGGTGCGGCGGCGTGCAGCGTGCGCTGGTCGAGCAGCGTTGCGCGCTCGTGGATCACTGGCTGCAACCGCTTTCCATGTACTACCGCAAGCACCGCCCGGCTTTCGACGCGATGACCGACGATGCGCAGCGGCTCGACCGCCTGTGCGAGATCAACATCGAGATGCAGGTGCGCCGGGTTGCGGCGACGCATCTGATCGAGAATGCCTGGACGCGCGGCCTACCGCTGCATGTGCATGGCTGGATCTATGGAATGCATGACGGGCTGCTGCGTGACCTCGGGCCGCATGTCTCCTCGGTCGCGGAGCGCGATGCGCTGCCTTCCGTCGATACCTGCGTGCATCGGGCCGCCGAGCCCAGCAGCGCCCTGCGGCGCCACGCGACGGAAGCCTTCGCCGCGCTCCTGCTCGACGACAGCGCGTCTCCGCCCTGTTGCGGAAGCGCCCTTCCCTCTCGCCTGAGGACAACATGACACAAGAACGAGCCGCACTCACCGCGCTGGTCTACACGGACAGCGTTGCCGCAGACCGTGCCCTGCGTGGTACGGCACGGCGGCTCGAGGCGATGGGTTGCCGCCTGGCCGGTGTCGTGCAGCGTGACGAGGCGCGCGCCGGCCGGGTCGGCTGCGACATGGCTCTGGAGGAGCTTTCGAGCGGCGAGATCATCGCCATCTCGCAGGATCGGGGCCCGCATGCGCGGGGCTGCCGCCTCGACGTGGGCGAGTTGCTGCGAGCGATGCAATTGGTCTCGGCCGCGCTGGAGCAGAGGCCGCAGGTCCTCATCCTGAACAAATTCGGCAAGACGGAAGCCGAGGGCGGCGGGTTCCGCGACCTCATCGTCCAGGCCGTCGGCGCGTCGGTCCCGGTCCTCATTGCCGTGCCCTACCGCAACCTCGATCAGTGGCGGGCCTTCGCTGGCGACCTGGCGCGCGAGGTTGCGCTCGAGGCGCTGGATGAGGACGCATTGACGGCATCGCTCGTGACCGGCCAGGCCGCGCCGGACGGTGGTGTGACCTGCGCCTCCGTAACGAACGGGGCGCATTGAATGTCGCTCCCGCAGTCTCGGGCATGACCATGTCAACCGCTGATCGCCGGGTCTCTACTGGGCTCGCCCTGTTGGCGCATGGCTTCCGGCCCTTCTTCCTGCTGGCCGGAATCTGGGCCACGGTGGGGGTGGGGCTGTGGGTTGCGGCCTTGGCGGGGCTCGCCGTGCCGGAGGGGCCGCTGCCCTTGCCGCGCTGGCACGGGCACGAGATGCTGGCCGGCTTCATCGCCGCGGCCATCATCGGCTTCCTGTTGACCGCGGTGCCGAACTGGACCGGACGGCGCGGCTATTCCGGCGCGCCGCTGCTGGTCGTGCTGGCGCTGTTCCTGGCCGGGCGCCTCTCGCTTTTTCCAGGCTCGCCGCTGCCCATCGGCATCGCGGCGCCGATCGCGCTGGCGGGGCTGCCGGCGACGCTGCTGCTGTTGGTGCCGTCCCTTATCAAAGCCGGCAAGCTGCGCCTGCTCGGCCCACCGGTGTTGGTGCTGGGCTTCTGGACCGGTGATCTGCTGATGCTGGGTGAGGCCGCAAGCTGGTGGCCGGGTGACACCTGGCGCATTGGCGAGCTTTTGATGGCCAACATGGCGCTGGCGCTGGTGGGTGTGATCGGGGGGCGGATCATCCCCTCCTTTACCCTGAACGCGCTCCGCAAGACCGACCGCCCGGCCGCGCCGCATCCGCTGCCGGGGGTCGACCGGGGCGCGCTGCTCGCGCTGCTGGCGGTCGTGTTGGTGGATCTGGTGGCGCCGGATGGCGTGCTGGCAGGCAGCGTGGCGGCGGTGGCCGGGCTGCTGGCGGCGCTACGCCTGTCGCGTTGGCATGGTCTGCGGACGCTGGGGAAGCCGATCCTTTGGGTGCTGCACTTCGCCTACGCTTTCGTGCCGCTGGCGCTGGTCACTAAAGCGGCTTGGCTGCTGGCGGAGGCGCCATGGGCGCTGCATTGGCTGCACCTGCAGGGTGCCGGCGCGCTGGCGCTGATGATCCTGGCCGTGATGACGCGCGCGACGCTCGGGCATACTGGGCGGGACCTGGTGGCGTCCCCGGCGACAGTGGCGGCCTATCTGCTGGTGGCTCTGGGGGCGCTCACACGGGTCTTCGGGCCGGCGCTGACCGGGGGCGGGCTGTTGCCACTGATGCTGGCGGGAGCGTTTTGGCTTGCAGGTTTCGGCCTGTTTCTACTGGTTTATGGGCCCATCCTGCTGCGGCCGCGCGCGGACGGGAAGCCTGGGTGATGGCCGCCACCAGGCTTCGTTAAATGCACTTCGCCCCAGCGTCGGTCCGGCCTGCGCCGGGGTGTCGCTGCCGCAGTTTTCGCCGCGCACTTGCCGCTGTTGGCGCTCTGCGTGTTCGGCCTTCCGGCGCTGGTGGCATGGCTGCGGGCTGAACGCCTTTTTGGCCGTGCAGCGCGTTCTGGGTCGGCTTGCCCGGGGCAATGTAGCGCCGTTCCACCCGCCGTTCCTGCGACCAGCGCAGGATCGAGGTCGATGTCAGTTCCGTGCCGTTGTCACTGACCACCGCCAGGGGCTTGCCGCGGATCGCCGCAATCACGTCGAGTTCCCGTGCCACCCTGGCACCCGACAGCGACGTATCGGCCACCAGCGCCAGACATTCGCGGGTGCCGAACAAAGCTGAGTCTTCGGACACCGTCATCATGCTCCAACACGGTTGGGAAAAAGCAGTATGGCCCCGCCCGTCAGGGCGCGGCCAGAAGGCGCATCATCGCGCCCAGACCCGGGGCATCGGCGATCGCGCGAATCGCGGCAATCTGCGCCTCGGCCTTCGCCGCGAAACCGCCGAGCGCGGCGTTGTCGCGGAATTTCGCATCCAGCTCCGCATCGCTCAGCGGCCGGCCAGCACTGCCGCGCGGGCTGGCCACCATCGCCTCCTCGCGCCGGCCGTCGGCCAGATGCAGCGTGACCCGCGCAGCACCCCGCGGCAGCGATTCGTCGAGCCGCGCGGTGACCTTCGCCCGGAAGGCCGCGAGCAGCGGATCGGCGGCCGCGGGCGCCTCGAAATCGACGACCCCGGCCCGGCCGCGGAGCAGCCCGAGTGCCGCGCAATGGTGGATGCTCACCCGCGCATCGCGCGCGTTGTTCACCACACGGTCGCCGCGCGCGAGCAGCAGCGCGTCGCCGGCGACCTCGACCGCGGCGATGGATGCGGGATCGGGCGCGCCGAGCCGCTCGCGCAGCTCCAGGCAGGCGTCGATGACCGCATGAAAGACGATGCCCGCCGGATAGGGCTTGTAGGTGTTGCGTGCGGCCTCCCACTGGGTGCCGAGGCCGTCCAGCATGGCATCCGTGTCGGGCGCGTCGCCCATCGCCCTGGCCCAACCGAGTGGTCCCTCGATGGCCTGGGGCGCGGCCTCGTAGCCGGAGCGGGCCAGCAGCGCCGCCAGGATGCCGTTGCGCGCGGCACTGCCGACGCTGACGTTCTTCGCGGCGGAGGGCAGGTTCTCGACGGTCCCGGCGGACTGGCTCGTCGCGATGCCGATCGCATGCGCCGTCTGCGCGGCGGAAAGGCCGAGCAGCCGCGCGCAGCCCGCCGCCGCGCCGATCACGCCGCAGGTCGAGGTGATGTGCCAGCCCCGCGCGTAATGACCGGGCGAGACGCCGTTGCCGACGCGGCAGGCGACCTCGGCCCCGAGGAGGAAGGCGTGCAGCGCCTCGGCGCCGCTGCGTCCTTCCTGTTCGGCGAGCGCCAGCACGGGGGGCGCGACGGGTGCGGCCGGATGGATCACCGTGCGCAGATGCGTGTCGTCGTAGTCGAGCAGATTGGCGGCGATCGCATTCACGAAGGCCGCGCCCATCGCATCCAGCCGGGCGGTCTGCCCCACCACCGTCGCGGTCGGTGCGGCGGAGCAGGCGCGCATGACGTCCAGCGCGGCGCCCACGGCAGGGTCGCCCGCCACGCCGAGCGCGCAGCCCAGATGGTTCAGCAGCGTGCGCGTCGCCTCTCGCCGGACCGCCGGTGTGATATCGCGCCAGTCGGAGCCGGCGACGAAGGCGCCGAGCCGCTCGGAAACGGTGAGGGACATCAGCGCGGACGCTTCGGCATGCCGCCGCGCGCCTGGACCCGCGGCACGGTGGATTCCACCAGGCCCGGCGCGCCCGGGGGCTGAAGGTGGCCGGACCGGTTTCCGACCAACAGTGTCTGCTTCGCGATCATCGCCCCTCCAAGTCTTGATATCGATACCACGCACATACTGGCGGCGCAAAGACCAGAAGTGCGAGCCTTGCCGACATGCCGTAACGCCGTCTAAGGTCGCTGCATGGTATCGCTCACAGAGATCGCGCCCGAGACGCTGGGCCTTGGACTTCGCGGCCGGACCGCACTTGTCACTGGCTCCACCGGAGGAATCGGACATGCCGTCGCGGCCAGGCTGGCCGCTGCCGGCTGCGACATCGTGCTGCACGGCCTGGCGACCGAGGCGGAGGGTGCCGCCGCTGTCGCGGAGATCGACCGCCGGCACGCCGTGTCCATCCGCTATCACCACGCCGACCTCGCCAGCCCCGCCGCGATCGAGGCCATGGTGAGCACGCTCGATTCCGTCGACATCCTTGTCAACAACGCCGCCAGCCGGCATTTCGGCCCCGTCGAGCAGACCAGCACGGCGGACTGGGAAGCGGACCTGGCGGTGAACCTCTCGGCCGCCTTCCATCTGATCCGCCTGACCCTGCCCGGCATGCGCGAACGCGGCTGGGGGCGCATCATCAACATGTCCTCCATCTTCGGGCTGATCGGCGCGGCCGGGCGAGTCGGCTACGTCACCACCAAGACCGCGCTGATCGGCCTCACCCGCGCCGTGGCGCTGGAGACGGCGGGGGGCGGCATCACCTGCAACGCGCTCTGCCCCGGCACGACCATGACCCCGAACATCGAGGCGCGAATCCGCGCGGCGATGGGCGGCGGCGGCGGGCGCGCCGAGGCGGAAGCCGGCTTCCTGGCCGGCAAGCAGCCGACCGGCCGCTTCGTCGACCCCGCGGCGGTCGGCGCGGCCGTCGCCTTCTTGTGCAGCCCGGCCGGGGGCGACATCACCGGCGTCGCCCTGCCCATCGACGGCGGCTGGTCCGCGACATGAGCCACGGCCCGCTGAAGCCTTCCGTCCTGCCCCATGCCGCCGCTATGGTCGCCACTGGCGTTCCCCGCGGGGATGCGCGCAGCGTGAAGACGGAAGGCTCCTGCCGGCATGGACGACGCAACAGGACCAGACGGACAGCGGCGCCCGGCCGCCCCCGGCGTCGTGCGGATGCGCGACGTGGCGCGCACGGCGCAGGTCTCCACCATGACCGTCTCGCGCGCGCTCAAGGACCCCGGGAAGGTCTCGGCCGACGTCCGCCGGCGCGTGGAGGAAGCCGTGCGCGCGGTGGGCTACGTGCCGAACAAGCTCGCCGGCAGCCTCTCCTCCCGCCGCTCCAATGTGATCGGGCTGGTGGTGCCGAGCATCGAGAATTCGCTCTTCGCCAGCACGGTGCAGGGAATTTCGGACGTGCTGCGGCAGCACGACCACCAGTTGATGATCGCCGACAGCGGCTACAGCGCGGTGGCGGAGGAGGCGGCGATCCGTGCCTTCCTGGGCCAGCGCGTGGCCGGGCTGATCCTGCACGACACGACCCACACCCCGGAGGCGGTGGCAATGATCCGCCAGTCCGGCGTGCCGGTGGCGGAGAACGGCACGCTGACGCCGACGCCGATCGACATGGTCGTCAGCTACTCGAACTTCGATGCGGCGAAGGCCATGACGCTGCACCTGGCGCGGCTGGGCTACCGGCGCATCGCCCTGGTCACCCTGCCGGCATCGACCAATGCGCGCAGCCGCGACCGGCAGGAAGGCTACCGCGCAGCGCTTGCCGAAGTCGGCCTGCCGGCCGATCCGCGGCTGATGCTGGAGATGCCGCCGGGCCTCGCCTCGGGCGCGGAGGCGTTGTTGCGCCTGCTGGAAGGCGGCGCCGCGCCCGATGCGATCTTCTTCGCCGGCGACGTGCTGGCGATCGGGGCGGTGCTGGAATGCATCCGCCGGGGCTGGCCGGTGCCGGAGAAGGTGGCAATCGCCGCCTTCGACAACATCGACCTGCTCGCGCATCTGGTGCCGCCGGTGACCACGCTGCGGCTGCCGCGGCTGGAGATCGGGCGGCGCAGCGCGGAGGTGCTGCTCGACCGGATCCAGGGCCGCTCGACCAGCCGGGTCTCGATCGACCTGCGCTTCGAGATCATCCACCGCGCCAGCACCTGACCCGCCATAGGCGGGACCGGCGCTCGCGCTTCTGACCCCAGCTATGAAAAGGGAGGAACCGCTGATGGCGGACCAGGTGCTCGGCTTCGTCGGGCTTGGCCAGATGGGCAGCCGCATGGCGGCGCGACTGCTGCAGGCCGGACACGCCCTCGTCGTCTACGACCGGGCGGAGAGTGCGGTGCAGGCGCTGGTCGCGCAGGGCGCCACGGCGGCGGGAAGCGTGCGGGAAGTGGCGGACCGCGCCGATCTCGTCTTCGCCAGCCTGCCCACCCCCGCCGTGGTGCGGGATGTGGCGCTCGGGCCCGATGGCGTCCTGGCCGGCCAGCGCGCGCGGGTCTTCATCGACCTGTCCACCACCGGCCCGCGCGTGGCGGGCGAGGTCGCGGCGGGCTTCGCGGAGGCCGGGCGTGCCATGCTCGACTGCCCGGTGAGCGGCGGCATCTCGGGGGCCGCGGCTGGCACGCTCGCGCTGATGGTCTCCGGCCCGCGCGATGCCTATGCCACGCTGGAGCCGCTGCTGCGCGCCTTTGGCAAGCCCTTCTTCTGCGGCGAGGGCGCGGGCCAGGCGCAGGTGATGAAGCTCTGCAACAACCTGCTCGCCGCGGCGGCGCTGGCGGTCACGTCGGAGGCCCTCGTCATGGGCGTGAAGGCCGGCCTCGATCCCGCGCTGATGTGCGAGGTGATCAATGCCAGCAGCGGCCGCAACAGCGCGACGCAGGACAAGTTCCCCCGCGCCGTCATCCCCCGCACCTTCGATTTCGGCTTCACCACGGGCCTGTCGCACAAGGACGTCCGGCTCTGCGTGGACGAGGCGGAGGCGATGGGCGTGCCGATGGTGGTGGGCAGCGCGGTGCGCCAGATGCTCGGCGTGACCAGCGCCCTGTTCGGCGCGGACAGCGACTTCACCTCGATCGCGAAGGTGGTGGAACAATGGGCCGGGGTCGAGGTGCGCAGCCCGGCCTGAGGCCCTCGCACCGCCCGCTGGTACGTGCCGGTCAGCCGCCGGTCCCAGCGATGTCGGCCGCGCGGATTTGGTATCGATGACAGGAATGGGCTGAGGGAGGATCGGCATGACCGACGACGTGTACGAGATCCATGCGGTGAAGTATGCGCATCACGCGCGCCTGGCGGCGAGGAACTTCCTGACGCCCGATCCGCACGATGTCGGCGACATGCCGCTCGACTACTTCGTCTGGGCCATCGTCGGGCGGGACCGCACGATGGTGCTCGACACCGGCTACGACGCGGCGGTGGCGAAGAAGCGCGGCCGCGAACTGATCCGGACGCCCGCGGAGGGGCTGCGGGCGATCGGCGTGGATGCGGCGACGGTGCCGGACGTCATCCTCTCGCACATGCACTTCGACCATGCGGGGAACCACGCCATGTTCCCGGCGGCGCGCTACCATGTCCAGGATCGGGAGATGGCCTTCTGCACAGGCCGCTGCATGTGCCACACCGAACTCAGCAGGACCTTCGAAGCCGAGGACGTGACGGCCATGGTGGGCCGCGTGTTCCAGGGGCGCGCGCAGTTCCACGACGGCGCCGGCGAGATCGCGCCCGGGATCACGGTGCATCATGTGGGCGGCCATTCGCTCGGCCTGCAGGTGGTGCGGGTGCGGACGCGCCGCGGCTGGGTGGTGCTGGCGAGCGATGCGACGCATTTCTACGCCAACTACCGCGACCGCCGGCCCTTCGCCGTCGCCACCGACGTGCCGGCCATGCTGGAGGCTTTCACTACCCTGCATCGGCTGGCGAGCTCGGACGACCATATCGTGCCGGGCCACGACCCGAAGGTGATGGAGCTCTACCCCGCCTCGGGACCGGGGCTGGAAGGCATCGCCGTGCGGCTCGACGCGGATCCGCGGCCGGGCTGAGGCGCGGCGGCGCCGTTCAGCGCCGCAGGTTCGTCGTGGACATCACGGCGCAGAGCTGGCCGTGTTGGTTGCGGAATTCGCGCCGTGTCACGATCAGCCCCATCGGACCGGACTTGCCCTGCTTGACCGCCGTCTCGCTGACCGAGGCGGTGACGGTGATCTCGTCGCCGGCGATGATGGGTTCGTGGAACTCATAGGTGTCCTGCCCGTGGATGGTGACCTTCCCGAAGGAGAAGGCCAGCGGGGCGTCCCGGCAATTGAAGAAGACCAGCCAGAGGATGGGCCAGGGCGCGACCACGCCGCGATAGCCGCGGGCCTTGGCCGCCGCCTCCTCGTAGCGGATCGGGTCGAAGTCCTCGATGGCCAGGGCCATCCTGCGGATGGCGCCGTACTCGATGACCATGGAGTCGGGCGGGCCGAGCGGGCCTTCCATGGCCTTCAACGCGGCCTGCATCTCCGCATTCACGGTATCCTGGCTCATCTCAACCTCCCGCGGCCGGCGTCGCGTTGCGCAGGGGCAGGCGCGCGACCAGGCCGCCCGGCGTCGTGATCCTGCCGTCCTGATTGACGATATGGCAGTCCACCTCGACCAGCCCGTCGCCGCCCTCCGCCCAGGCGCGCTTGATCCTGGCGTGGATATAGGCCATGTCGTGCGGCATGGTCGGCCCGGTGTTGCGGTCCCAGAAGGACATCACCCGCGCCCCGCTGCCCAGCCAATGCGTGACCTCGGTCAGCATGTAGCTGGCCATGAACGGCCCGGAGAGGAGCAGGCCCGGCAGGCCCTTCTCCTTCGCTTCCTTCTCGTCGTGATGGAACTCGGAGGCGTAGTTGTCACAGGCGCCGGCCCAGCGCACCTGGTGGCCGGCCCGCATCGGCCCCTTGGCGACGACGGGCATCTCCGCGCCTTCGGGAAAATCCTCAAGGACCTTCGCCCCGGGGGCCTTGGTTTCGACCTTGTACATCTCGGCTGGCCTCGCTGATCCGGGCTATTGGGAGATGGGGCGGAAGCGCGGGATCGTCACCTCGGGCGTGACGGGATCGAACACCACCTCCACCGGATCGCCGATGTGGACCTGGTCGTTCGGCACACCGACGACATTGCTGAACATGCGCGGCCCCTCCTCCAACTGGACGAGCGCCACATTGTACGGAACATCCTGCCTGAAGCCGGCATGATAGGCCCGGTGGAAGACGATGTAGGAGAACACTGTCGCCCGGCCGCTCATCTCCGACCATTCGAATTCTGCCGAAAGGCATTGCGGGCAGAAGCGGCTGATCGGGTAGCGGACATGGGCGCAGCCGCTGCATGTCTGCAGGCTCAGCCGCCCGTTCCGGCAGGCCTCCCAGAAGGGCCGGTTCTCATCCGTCAGAATGGGCAAGGGCTTGGCATAGTCGCTCACGGCGTCACCCCTTCCGCAGCACAAGGGCGTTGGCGCAATTCAGCGCCTGCCCGCGTCCGGTCACCAGACTCACCTCGGCGTCGCGCACCTGGCGCGGCCCGCATTGCCCGCGCAGCTGTCGCACCGCCTCGACGATGTGCAGGCAGCCTTCCATGTAGGATTCCGAGAGGTTGCCGCCCGCCGTATTGACTGGCAGCTCCCCCCCGAGCTGGATGCGGCCGCCCTCGCAGAAGGGGCCGGCCTCGCCCGGCTTGCAGAAGCCGGCATGCTCCAGCCACAGCATCACGCTGATGGTGAAGTTGTCGTAGAGCTGCACCACGTCGATGTCGCGCGGGCCGACACCGGCCATGGCATAGGCGTCGAGCACGGAGGTCCGCTGGTGCGGCGCGTACCACCAGTCCTCCCGCCCGAGGTTCTGCGTCGTATAGGCCTGCCCCATGCCGGAGATCAGCACCGGCTTCTGCTTCAGGTCCCGCGCGCGCTCGGCGCTGGAGACGATGACGCAGACGCCGCCATCGGAGACGAGGCAGCAGTCGAGCAGGTGCAGCGGTTCCACCACCCAGCGCGAGGCCTGGTGATCCTCGACGGTGATCGGCGTGCGCATCACCGCATCCGGGTTCAGCGAGGCGTGATACCGGCAGGCGACGGCGATCTCGCCCAACTGCCGGCTCGTCGTCCCATAGACCGCCATGTGCCGGGCCGCGGTGATGGCGCTGTTCGCCGCGGCCGACATATAGCCCCAGATCGAGGAGGAATCCCCCCAGCCCTGGGCACGGTCGTACTTGCCGCCGCCCGTCGCCGCGGCATCCCCGAAGACGAAGGCCACGTTCTTCGCCATGCCGGCATTCACCGCGAGGACGGCATGCTGCAGCATGACGCCCGGCGTGGCGCCGCCCATGTTCATCGTGCCGGTGAAGCGCGGATCGATGCCCAGGGTCTCGCCGAGGCGGAGGTAGTTCAGCGCGCCTTCGGCGGAGGTCTGCCCCGGCAGGGTCAGCAGCCCGTCGATCTCCTCCTTGCGCAATCCGCTGTCATCCAGCGCCCGCTTGAAGGCCTCGACGGACAGCGAGATCGCCGAAGACCCCGGCACCTTGCCCTGCGCGCTGGCGCCGACGCCGACGATGGCGCATGTGTCACGCAGCGGATGCATCGAGCGGCTCCTGGATCCGAGTCATCATCCGCCGGTCACTTCAGCGCCTGCTGCGCTTCCAACCCTTCGATCTCCGCTTCGGAGAAGCCCAGCATGCCGCCAAGGACCTCGCGCGTGTGCTCGCCCAGCAGCGGGGCGGGCCGGGTCGGCTTCACAGGCGTGCGCGTGAAGCGGAACGGCAGGTTGTTGTAGATCGACTCCTCCATCTCCGCATGCGGCATCCGCACCCAGTGCTCCCGATGCTGCAACTGCGGATCGTGGCGCGTGACATCGCGCGCATCCTGGACGGCGCCAGCCGGCACGCCCTTGGCCTGAAGCGCCAGCATCAGCGCCTGGGCGTCCTGTCCCGCGGTCCAGGCGCCAATGTGGCGGTCGAGCTCTTCCCGCTCGCGATAGCGATGCGGCATCGTCCGCCAGCGCTCCTCCCGCGCCCAGGCGGGCTGCCCCATCACCTCGGCGAGGGCGGCCCATTGCGCATCGCTCATCGCCGTGATCGCGATCCAGCGATCCTCGCCGACGCAGGGATAGACGCCGTGCGGCGCCGCCCAGGGGTGGTCGTTCCCGCGCCGCTGCTGCAACCGGCCGTTCACGGCAAGGTCGAGAAAGGTCGGCCCCATGAGCGAGAGCATGGGCTCGGTCTGGGCAAAGTCGATGTACTGCCCCTGGCCGGTGCGGCGGCGATGACGCAGCGCCGCGAGCACGGCGAAAGCCGCGTGGCAGGGATTGGGCAGGTGGTCGGGATAGTTGGTGCCGGTGCCCGCGGGCACGCGCCCGGGCAGGCCGCTGAGGTCGAGGATGCCCGTCAGCGCGGCGATGCTGCTGCCCGTGCCGCGGAAGTCGCGCTGGGGTCCTTGCGAGCCCTGCATGGACATCGCGAGGTAGATGACGTCGGGCCTGATCCGCACGACATCCTCGTAGCTCAGGCCGAACTTCTCCATCACGCCCGCGGCGAAGTTGTTGGCGACGATGTCGCTCTTCGCGATCAGCCGCTTGATGACCTCAAGCGCGCGCGGGTGCTTCATGTCGACCGTGATGCCGCGCTTGCTGGAATTGCGGTCCGCGAAATAGCCGCTGCGATTGACCCCTGGCTTGCCGTCCTTGTAGGGGCCGGCCAGGCGCAGCGAATCCAGCCGGGTCGAGCTTTCGATCTTGATGACGTCGGCGCCCATGTCGCCGAGGATCTTGGTCGTATACGACCCCGCCCCGATCCAGCAGAAATCCGCGACCGTCAGACCGGCCAGCGGCAGCCCGGAGACCGCGCTCATGCGACCACGCCCGCGGAGAAGAGCCGCGCCACCTCGTCCGGCGCGATGCCGATTTCGGCCAGGACCTCCGCGGTATGCTCGCCGAGCCTGGGCGCGGGCCGCCGCACCTTCCAGGGCGTTTCGGAGAGGACATAGGGCGCGCCGGGCATGCGTGCCGCCTGCGCCACGAGGGGATGCGTGAAGGGGACGAAATGGCCGCGCGCCTGGAGCTGCGGGTTCTCGACAAGGTCGGCGGGCGTGCTCACCGGCGCCAGCGGGATCAGGCGCTTCTGGCCCTCGCTGTACAGCCAGGCCTTGCTGTGCTGGCGGGCCCAGGGGATGAACAGATCGGCGAAGACCTCGCGCGCCTCGATCCCCTTGAGGTAGTCGAGGTCCGACCACTCCGGGCCGAACAGCCGCTCCGCGCCCGGCATCTTCTCGTCCTTGAACCATTGCAGGCTGCGCGACCACGCCGGGCTGTTGCCGATGCCGCGGGAGCCGAGATAGATGTAGCCGTCCTTGCACGGGAACAGGCCGTAGCCCGCGAAGCGCTGGTCACCCGGGGGGCGCTGGCGCACCACGCCTTCGAGATCGTAGGTCTGCGCGGCATTCTCCAGCGCGAGCGTCACGCATTCCTGCATCGAGACGTCGACATGCTGCCCATGGCCGGAGAGCTCGGCTTCGGTGACGGCCAGCATCGCGGCGACGGCGCCATACATCGCGGCGCATTTGAAGGCCTGGTCGCCATGCGCCTGGGTCGGCGCCGTATCGCGGTAGCCGCCCATGTAGAGCAGCCCGCCCGTCGCCAGGCCGACGAGATCCGTCGCGCCGAACTGCGCATAGGGTCCGGTCTGCCCGAAGGGCGTGATGCTGGCGACGACGATCTGGCGGCGCAGCCGGGCCAGGCTGGCGTAGTCGAGGCCGCGTGCCTCCAGCCAGCCGGGCGGGAAGGTCTCGATCACCAGATCCGCCGTCGCCGCGATCTCACGCAGGATGCGCTGGCCGCTGGCGGTGTCCAGATCAAGGCCGATCCCGCGCTTGCTCGTGTTCTGGTAGGCGAAGTTCAGGCTACGCTCGACGCCCGGCACATCGCCGATGAAGGGGGGCTCTTGGCGCAGCTCGCTGCCCGCGGGGGGCTCCACCAGGATCACGTCGGCGCCCATGTCGGCGAACAGCTTGCCGCAATAATTCCCCATCGCGCCGGAGAGATCCAGCACGCGCAGTCCTTCGAGGGCCGAGGGTGGACCCTGGGCTTCGTCGCTCATCGCCTCACTTCATCTTCCAGACGGGTTCGCGCTTCTCGGCGAAGGCGCGGCGGCCCTCGACGCGGTCCTCGGTGTTCTTCAGCAGGCCGTACATGTACTTGTCGATGTGCAGCGCATGCACCAGCGGCAGGTCGCCGCCCTGCACCACCAGCTGCTTCACCGCCCGCACCGCCAGCGGCGCGTTGCGCGCGATGCGCCGCCCGATATCCATCGCGGTCGGCATCAGCTCGGGCAGCGGCACCACCTTGCTGACCAGGCCCATGCGCAGGGCCTCCTGCGCGTCGATCATGTCGCCGGTCAGCAGCATCAGCATCGCGTCGGTCTTGGCGATCGAGCGCGGCAGGCGTTGGATGCTGCCGCCCCAGGGGATGGAGCCGCGGCGCACCTCGGTCAGGCCGAACTTCGCATTGTCCGAGCAGATCACGATGTCGCAGGCCAGCAGCAGCTCGGTGCCGCCCGCCAGCGCATAGCCGTTCACCGCGCAGATGATCGGCTTGTCGGTGCTGAGGCCGAGGAAGGCGCTGCCCGGCTCGCCACGGCCGAGCAGCTCCTCGGCATAGGCTTCGTCCGACGGCATCGTCTTCTTCAGGTCGGCACCGGTGCAGAACGCCTTGTCGCCCGCCCCGGTAAAGATGATGACGTGGATATCGTCATCCTTCTTCATCCGGTCGTAGAAGGCGTAGAGTTCGGCGCGCATCTCGGGGTCGATCGAATTCATCGCGTGCGGGCGGTTCAGCTCCACGACGCAGACCTTGTCTTCGACGGTAATGTTCAGATTGGGCACCGCTGCTCCTGGGTCCGTGACCTGCCCTGTGTGGCCGCGCAACGGCCGAGAACGGCCCCGCGCGCACAATGTTATCGATAACTTATCGTAGCCTCCCGCGACCGCCCCTGTCAAACCACGGCGTTCGTCGCGGCATCCGCGATGCCGAGCTTCTCCCGGTAATCCTTGTCCACGTCATGGATGGCCTTCAGGCGCAGCAGCTCGGCGATGCCCATGGCGTCGATCGGCTTGCTGACGGTGGGGGCCAGGCAGACCACGCGGTCGGCGAGCAGCCGTTCAATCTGCGACGCATCCAGGCCCAGCAGGTCGCGCAGGATCTGCGGCCCGTCCTCGCCGTAGCGGGGGGCGGGCTTGCCCACCTTCACCAGGCGCCGCGACAGCTTCCACGGCCGGCCCATCATCGGGCGCAGGCCCATCGGCTCCGGCAGGCGCACCCGCTCGTAGAAGCCCCGCGCGGCGAGGTGGTCGTTGAGCAGGAGGTCGCGGTTGCTGAACACCGGTCCGCTGGCCACGCCGTGCTCCTGCAGGAGGCGCATCACCGCGAGCCCGTCGCGCAACGGCGTCCAGCGCCCGACGAGGTCGTTGACCTCTGCGCGCCGCTCCCGCCGCGCCACCGCCGTGCCCAGGCCGGGATCGACGGCGATGCCATCCCGCGCCATCAGCGCGGCGAGCGCCTGCCATTGGCTGTCGGTCTTGACCGTGAGCGTGACCCAGCGGTCGTCGCCGCGGCAGGGGAAGGCATCGCTCGGCACATACTCCTCGTGCTCGTTGCCGATCCGCTGCGGCTCCGTGCCGTCAAGCTGGTACTGCAGCAGCGCCTCCGGGATCATCGCGACGCCGACCTGATACATGCCGAGGTCGATCCGCTGCCCCTCGCCGGCGAGGCGCCGGTGCCGCAAGGCCGCGAAGAGCGCGGCCAGGCCGATCCAGCAGGCCAGGAAGTCGGGGTAGGAATGGCCGACCTTCGACGGCTTGCCGCCCCGGTAGCCGCTGTAGCTGGCGATGCCCATGGTGACTTCGAGCGTCGTGCCCTGGCTCGGGAAGTTCCGCCACGGGCCGGTGGAGCCGTAGCCTGTGTTGGTGAGCCAGATGATGCCCGGGTTGATCGCCTTCAGCGCGTCGTGGTCGAGGCCCCAGGCGGCCATCACGCGCGGGGGGAAATTGTCCACGATGATGTCGCTCTTGGCGACCAGGTCGCGGAAGATCGCCTTGCCTTCCGGCTGCGACATGTCGAGCACGAGCGACTGCTTGCCCCGGTTCACCACCTGCCAGATGCCGGAGCGGTTGATCGCATCCACCCGCGTATCGTTGTCGAGATAGGTCGTGAGCACGCCCTGGCGCGTCGGATCGAGCTTGTGCGGCGCCTCGATCTTGATCACCTCGGCGCCGAGATCGCCGAGCAGCGCGGCCATGTAGGGCACCGCCACGACGGTCGCCATGTCGAGGACGCGCAGCCCCTCCAGCGGCAGCCTCGCGCGGGCGCCGGCGGGCGCGGGCGCCACCTCGGCTGCCGGCGTCGCCAGCTCCGCCAGGACCTCCGCCGTGTGCTCGCCCAGCAGCGGCGCGGGCCGCCGGACCGAGACCGGGGTCGCCGACAGCTTGGCCAGCTCGACGGGGTAGCGGAAGGTCCCGCCGGCCGGATGCGACAGCTCGGCGAAGAAGTCCCGCGCCGCGAGCTGTTCGCAGGCGAGCAGGTCCGGCGCGGTCTGCACCATGCCCATCAGCAGGCGGCGCCGGGAGCCGTCCAGGAAGATGTCCTTCGCGTCGCGGTCCTTGACGCAGGACCGCATCAGCGCCGAGGCCTCCTGCAGGTGCAGCGCCCGCTGGCGGTTGCTCGCGAACTTCGGATCCCGGAAGGCCTCGTTGCCGAAGAGATCGGCATAGACCTGCGGCGGCATCGATCCGCCGGCCTGGATCGCGATATAGCCCTTCCGCGTCGGGATCGGCGCGCCGGAGAAGGGATCCTCCACCGCGTAGCGGCGGCCCTGAACGGCACCCATGAAGGAGTAGTAGGTCTCGCTGATCACCAGTTCGGAGATCAGGCATTCCTGGATCGACAGATCGACGTGGTCGCCGATCCCGTCGCGCTCGGCGGCGTGGAAGGCGGCGAGCGACGCATAGGCGGCGTTCAGCCCGCCGCAGAAATAGGCCTGGGACAGGCCGTGCTTCAGCGGCGCGCGGTCGGCCTCGCCGCTGATCTGCATGATGCCGCTCATCGCCTGAAGCACCAGGTCGCTGCCGGCATAATGCGCGTAAGGGCCGGTCTGGCCGAAATCCGTCACCGAGGTCACGACGAGGCGTGGCTGCCACGCTATCATTTGCTCGGACGAGAAGCCCATGCCGGCCAGCGTTCCCGGGGGAAAGCTCTCGATGACGATGTCGGACCGGCGCACGAGGTCTTGCAGCGTCCGGCGTCCCTCCGGGCTTTCGAGGTCCAGGGTGATGCCGCGCTTGTTCCAGTTGATGTAGCGGAAGAGCAGGCTCCGCTCGGCTTCCGGCGCATCCGGCATGAGGGGCGGCAATTGCCGCGCCTCATCCCCACCTGGCGGTTCGACCTTGATGACCTCCGCCCCGAAGTCGCCGAGAAGGCGTGCCGCGAAGGGGCCAGCGATACCCTGGCCAAGGTCGAGGACGCGAACCCCCTGCAGCGCCGATCCGGACATCGAAGTCAGCCCGCCTCAGCCTCGGAGCAGCTTGCGCGCGATCAGGATCCGCTGGATCTCGCTGGCGCCGCCGCCGATCTGCGTGTGCCGCAGCAGGCGGTAGAAGAGGGTGAGCGGCAGATCCAGCGACTCGCCCATGGCGCCGTGGATCTGGATCGCCTGGTCGACGCAGCGCGCGCCCCATTCGCTCGCGCAGAGCTTGACGAGAGCCGCTTCCGCGCGGACGTCCTCCTCGGCATCCGCGCGCGCCGCCATCTCGTAGGTCATGGAGCGGAGCGCCTGGATATCGACATGCATGTCGACCAGCTTCCACTGGATCGCCTGGCGTTCCGACAGCGGCTTGCCGAAGGTGACGCGCTGCTTCGCCCAGTCCACCGACATGTCGATGGAGCGCTGCATCTTCCCGAGCGCATAGGGACCCCGCAGCAGGCGGTCATGGATGGTCAGCCAGGCCTGGCCCAGGCTGAAGCCCTTGCCGACCTCGCCGAGCACATCCTCATCCGGCACGAAGACGTCGTCGAAATGCACGACGTGCTGCTTGGCTATCTGCGAGAGCCAGGTCCGGATGCCCGGCACCTCGACATTCAGCCCGGGGTTCTTGCGGTCCACCAGGAACATCGTGATGCCGCCACGCTGGCGCTTCTCGGGGTCCGTGACCGCCTGGACCATGAGGAAGTCGCACTCATGCGCGTTCGAGATCCACATCTTGGTGCCGTTCAGCACCCAGCCGCCGGGCTTCCGGATCGCGCGGGTCTGCATCATGCCCCCGGGATCGGAGCCGGCATTCGGCTCGGTCTGCGCGAAGGCCGTGACCTTCTCGCCCTCGATCACCGGCTTGAGGAAGCGGTCGATCTGGTCACCCTTGCACTCGTAAAGGATGTTCGCCACGTTCGCGAACGGCAGCATCACGGGCGTGTAGAAGAGCTGCTCCAGGATCGCGACCTGCGCCAGCATCGACAGCCCCAGCCCGCCATACTCTTCGGGAATCATCAGGTACCAGAGGCCGGTGTCGCGCGAGATGGTCTCGATGCGCTTGGCGACCTCGGGCGAGAAGGCCGCTCGGATGGCAGGAAGCTCGCGCATCCCATAGGCCTGATTGGGGCTGGCGAGCCATTCCTGCTCCAGCGGCATCAGCTCGTCGCGCACGATGCGCTTCGCGACATCGCACAGCTCCTGTATTTCCGGCGGCAGCCGGTACGACGTGGCCGATGCCGACATCTTCGTGCTGTGCATGTCCCGACTTTCCTCCAGATGAGTGCTGAAATGACAGACCGGCCGACGCCGCGGAGCGGTCGCGCGCAAGCCGCGACGCCCCACGATACGGCGTCAGCCCCTACTCGGCCGCAATGCCCATGCTGCGCACCAACTGGGCGTTCTCGGTGAGCTCTGACCGCACGAACGCGCTGAATTCCTCTGGCGTCGCGGTCATCGGTTCCAATCCCTGCCCCTGCAGGAGCTGGCGCGTTTCCGCGCCCCGCATGCCGGCCGAAAGGGCGGTGTTCAGCACGAGCAGGATCTCCCGCGGCAGGCCCGCCGGCGCGGCAATGCCAAACCAGGTCGACCGGTCGTATCCCGGCAGGCCGGCCTCCCAGATCGTGGGCGTTTCCGGCACCGACGCGGAACGGACCTTCGGCGTCACGGCCAGGAGCCGGAGCCTGCGGCTCTCGATCAGCGGCAATGCGGCCGAGAGGCTTGCGAAACAGAGCTGGATGTCGCCTGACACCGTGGCGGAGATTGCTTCCGCGCCGCCACGGAAGGGCACGTGCACGATCCTGATGTCCGCGAGGCGGTTGAACAATTCTCCGGCGAGGTGCTGGGAGTTGCCCACGCCCGGCGAGCCGTAGTTCAGCTCCCCCGGCCGCGCGCGCGCCAGCGCGATCAATTCCAGCACGGACCGGGCGGGCAGGGCGGGATTCACGACCAGCCCGAGGGCGCCGGTCGCCGTCGGCGCCACCGGCACGAGGTCGCGCCCCATGTCGAACGGCAGCCGGGCGCGCAATGCGGGCAGGATGGTATCCGCCGCCGAGATCATGATCAGGCTGTGACCATCCGGCGGCGAACGAACGACCCGTTCGAGCGCGATCGCCCCGGAGGCGCCGGGCGTGTTGATCACCAGCACCTGCTGCCGAAGCGCCTGCGTCAATGTGGAGGCGGCGATGCGTGCGACGAAATCGGTCCCGCCGCCCGGCGGATAGCCGATGTAAAGGCGTACGGGCCGGTCAGGGTAGCCCCGGTCAGGATAGCCCTGGGCCCAGGCCCCGGCGCGCCAGGGGGCGGCAAGCGAGAGCAGGGCGAGCAGGCTGCGCCGGCTGGCGGATGTCAACGGGGATCCAGTCATCACCGTCATGGTAGCGATATCATGGTTACTGTCAAGAACCGGCCACCGCCGGGCCGACGGCGCGGGCCGTAGCGCGCCGGCATCGTCACGCCGTCGCCAGCCGGTACAGTTCGGCGGTGCCTTCCTGGTGGTCGATGGTCGACAGCGCGTCGAAGAGCGGGCGCGCGTCCACGCGCAAGCCGCCGGCGGCGAGGCAAGCCTGGAACTTGGAGAAGAGTTCGCCAGGCAGGAGCGGCTTCTCCGGCCCGCCCCGCACGTAGTCGACCGCCTGGCTGAACCGCCGGCCGTCCAGGGTCTCGATGAGCACGACGTCCTCCGGCGCCTCACCGGGGCGGGTGAGGTCCTCCCGATCCTCCGGGAGCACCTCCACGCGGCGCATCATGGCCTGCACGTCGTCGCGCTGGAGGAAGCTGTCGTCCAGCTCCGGCAGGCCCACGCGGCCGGCGAGCAGGGCCGAGGCCATCGCGAAATGCATGCTGAACTTGGCTTCCAGGGCGGTGCGCGGGTTTTCGTAGCGCAGCGTCGACTTGTTCCGGCGGCTGATGGTCACGACGATGCGATCCACCTCTGCCGGCTCGATGGGGTGCCTGGCCAGCAGGTCCAGCATGCCGTCCAGCGAGCGATGCGCGGCGAAGCACAGCGGATATTTCTTCACGTTCAGCCCGCCGCTCGGCAGCTTCCACACGTGTCCCGCCTCGACCGGGGAAGTCAGATCGACCCGCCCCTTGGGCGAGATGCCGCGCATCAACCCCTTGGGATGTTCCAGGGCCTCCAGCGAGCCGGTGAAGCCGATCTCCGCCAGGCGTGCCGCCATCAGCCCCGCCTGGGCCGCGCGACCGGCGTGGAACGGCTTGGTCATGGTGCCGAAACTCGCGATCAGCCCGGCGCTCTGCGAGGCCGCGATGGCCAGGGCATGCGCCGTGCGCTCGGCATCGAGCCCGCGCAGGGAGGCGCAGGCCGCGGCGACCGCGATCGGCCCGAAGACCCCCGTCGGATGCCAGCTCGCATTGTGATAGTGGTCGGGTTCGCGGCGGATCAGCTCGGCCCAGGCCTCGTAGCCCGCGGCATAGGCCGTCGCCATCTGCCGGCCTGTCGAACCGCGCAGCGCGGCCTCGGCGAGGATGGCGGGAACCTGGGCCGCGCTCAGATGGCCCTTCTGCGCCGCATCGTCGAAGTCGAGCGCATGCGCTGCGGTGGCATTGAGCAGCGCCGCATCGCCGGGCGATGCCGTGCCGAGGCCGAGAAGCAGGTCGCAGGGGCCGGGGGCGGGGCTGACCACCTCCCGCAGCGCCTGCGTGATCGGGTCATAACGGCCGGCCGCCAGCGTCGCCACGCAGTCCGTGAAGCCGATGCGGATGAAGGCGAGCGCCTCGGGCGGCACGTCCTCGAAGCGAAGCGCTGCGCAGAATGCGGCGAGGTCTCGGGTCAGGCGCATGGTGGCATGTCTCCTCCGGCCGCGGCGCGGCCATCATCGTTCCTCGAAGGGTACGGCAGGCCCGGAGCCGCTTTCGAGAGACCCCGTCGGCCGGACGCTTCATGCGGCCTCGCGCGATAATGGTAGCGATATCACATCCGCAGGGCAAATCCCTGGCAAGTTCGCAGCGCGCGCGACGGATCATGCCGCCGATGGGCTCCGCGGGACGTCGCCGATCCCACCATACGCATCCGCAACACGGCATGGCCGCGCGCCGGCCGGCCGGGCGATATCGGGCCGAAGACCTTGACATCGGGATCGGGCCGAATCTAGCGTCGTGCGTTATCGCTACCATCATGCCGACCAATTGGCGGTCCTCGAAGGCCGCGCTGTTCCAGGAGACGGACGTGCTGAGATCTCAGTTCCTCAAGGCTGGCATGCTGGGTGCCCTATCGGCGCTCGGGCCCGTGGCGGCTTCCGCCCAGACGGCGGCGGGTTTCCCGAACCGGCCGATCCGCCTGACCGTGCCCTTCCCTCCCGGCGGCAGTGTCGATCCGCTCGCGCGCGCGCTCGCGCAGAAGCTGTCGGAGTCCCTCGGCCAGACGGTCATCGTCGACAACCGGGCCGGCGGAAACGGGATCATCGGGACGGAGCTGGTGGCGCGGGCGCCGGCCGACGGCTACACCCTGCTGCTCGCATCGACGTCGCACATCACCAACTCGCTGCTGATGACGACGTCCTTCGACGCGTTGCGGGACTTCGTCCCGGTGGCGACCCTGTCCGAGAGCCCGGTCATCCTCGTCGTGAACCCCTCGGTGCCGGCCAATACGCTGCAGGAGTTCATCGCCCTCGCCCGGGCGCAGCCGACGGTCCTGAACTACTCCTCCGCCGGGACCGGCAATCCGAATCACCTCGCCGGCGAGATGCTCGGAATCATGGCGGGGATCCAGACGACGCATATCCCCTACCGCGGCGGCGCACCGGCGATCACCGACCTGCTGGCCGGGCTGGTGCAGTTCAGCTTCGGCAGCACGATCATCGTGCTGCCGCATATCCGCGCGGGCCGGCTGAAGGCCCTCGCGGTCTCCAGTCCGAGGCGCCTAGCTGCCCTGCCCGATGTGCCGACCTTCACCGAGGCCGGCGTTCCCGGCTATGAGATCCGGATCTGGAACGCGGTCCTGGCGCCGGCCGCCACGCCGCCCGACATCGTCGCCAGGCTGACGACCGAGGTCACCCGCGTCATGGCCATGCCGGACGTCAAGGAGCGGCTGGATGCCGGCGGCATGGAGAGCCTCGACCTGACGCCGGCGCAGTTCTCGGCCCTGATGCGGTCGGACATGGAGAAATTCGAGCGCGTCGTCAGGACCGCGAATGTGAAGCTTGAGTGAGCCGGGGGCGGCCGGATGTGCCCTCGTCACATCCGGCCTGCCGTGGCTCCCCCATCGAGCAGCAGCGTATGGCCGGTGATCGAGCGCGACGCCGGCGAGACAAGGAACACGGCGGCGTCGGCAAATTCATCCGGGCTGATGAGGCGCCCGAGCGGCATGCCGCTGACGATGTCGCTGACAGCCTGATCGACGTCGGCGGTGACCTTGGCGAGGTGCGCCCGCAGGAATGGCGTGTCGGTGGCGCCCGGGGCGATGGCGTTGACCCGCACGCCGACAGGTCCGAATTCCAGCGCAAGCGCTTTCACCAGGCCGGTCAGCGCATGCTTGGATGCGTTGTAGACGCTGCGCTTCGCCCGCGCCGTGATGCCGCTGATCGAGCTGGTGAAGATCAGCGACGCGCGTGGGCTGCGCACGAGGCTGCGTAGCGCGGCCTGCGCCGACAGGATGCTTCCCGTCACATTGACCTCCACCACCCGCCGCAGGGTCGCGGGGGCGGCTTCGAGGAAGTTGCCAGCGAAACTGACGCCGGCATTCGCCAGGAAAACGTCGATGGGGGCGCTGAAGAAGCGCTCGGCCTCGGTCACCAGCCGGGCGCAGTCCTGCTCCTGCGTGACGTCGCAGCGCAGGCCAATTGCCCGTACGCCGGACGGGTCGATCGCGCGCGCCACGCCGATCGCGGCACCTTCGTCGATGTCGGATACGACCACACGGGCGTTCTCGCGTGAGAAGCGCCAGGCTACGGCAGCGCCGATGCCGCTGCCGGCGCCTGTGATGACCGTGGTGTAGTCCCGCAGCATCTATCGCTCGATCCGGATATTGGCTTCGCGGATGGCGCGGGCGAACAGGGCCGCGTCCTCCTCCATCAGCGCTGTCATCGCCAGGGGGGCGGAGATGAAGGGGATCTGGCCCTGGCTTTCCAGCCGCTCCCTCACGTCCGGCAGGGCGAGGATGCTGGCCATGTCGGCGGAGATCCGGTTCACGATGGCCTCGGGCGTGCCCGCCGGCGCGAACAGGCCGATCCATGACCGGATGCCGAAGCCGGGCAGACCTGCTTCCGTGAAGGTCGGGACGTCGGGCAGGATCGACAGCCGCGCATCGGCCGTGGTGGCGAGCGCCCGCAGCCGGCCCGTCTGGATCGGCGGCAGCACCGCGACCGGCACCGCGAAGTAAAGCTGGACCTCTCCCCGCAGGAGATCCGTCGTGAGCGGGCCACCGCCCCGGTAGGGGACGTGAGTCATCTGGACGCCGGCCATCCTGCTGAAGACCTCCCCGGCGATGTGGTTCGCATTGCCGGCGCCGGCGGAGGCGTAGTTCAGCCGGTTGGGATTCGCCCGTGCGTAGGCAATGAGTTCCCGCAGCGTCGTCGCCGGTACGGCTGGATGCGCGACCAGGACGAACTCGGCCTTGTAGACCGTCGCGACGGGCGCGAAATCCCTGATGCTGTCGTAAGGCAAATCCGAGAACAGCAGCGCGTTGGTGACGTGGGTATTGGCGGTGAGGAGGAGGGTATAACCGTCACGCGGCGCCCTTGCGACGACTTCGGTGCCGATGATGGTGCTGGCGCCGGGCCTGTTGTCGATCACCACCCGCTGGCCCCAGCGTTCGGTCAGCTTCTCGCTGAGGAGGCGCGCCACCGGATCGACGCTGCCGCCCGGCGGATAGGGCACGACCAGGCGGACGAAGCGGTTCGGATAATTCGCGCTGGCCGGCTGGGCTTGGGCGGTGGTGCCAACGAGCACACATGCCAGGGCCAGGGCGGCGGCGAGGAGGGTCCTGATCTGCCGAGCGGCGAGACCCGCATGCGGATGGTTCCGGCTTCCTTCCCGGCGACGGTCGGAAGCAAGCGGACGACATGTTCCGCCCTGGCCGATGTGCATGATCGTTCCCTTCCAGTTATGTCATCGATTATGTTATCGATACTTTGTTGTGCGATACCGCGTGGTATCGGTAAAGTCCATCCGCGCGAGCCGCGCGTCGAAGGCTATCGGCGCGTCGGGCCAAGCGGTTTCCTGGCCAGCCGGTCCCCTGGGCTGTCGCGCGACAGGCGCCGGACCACGCGGCGCGGATGCCGCGGCCGTGGTCCGGGATGGCAGGGCTCGGCCCCGCGGCACTTATGGGGCGATCTGGATATTGGCCTCGCGGATGGCGCGGGCGAACCGCTCCGAATCCTCCTCCATCAGCGCTGTCATCGCCAGGGGGGCGGAGATGAAGGGGATCTGGCCCTGGCTTTCCAGTCGCTCCCTCACGTCCGCCATGGCGAGGATGCTGGCCATGTCGGCGGAGATCCGGTTCACGATGGCCTCGGGCGTGCCCGCCGGCGCATAGAGGCCGATCCACGACCGGATACCGAAGCCGGGCATGCCGGCCTCGGCGAAGGTCGGCACGTCGGGCAGGATCGACAGCCGCGTATCGGCCGTGGTGGCGAGCGCCCGCAGCCGGCCCGTCTGGATCGGCGGCAGCACCGCGACCGGCACCGCGAAGTAAAGCTGGACATCTCCCCGCAGGAGATCCGTCGTGAGCGGGCCACCGCCCCGGTAGGGGACGTGAGTCATCTGGACGCCGGCCATCCTGCTGAAGACCTCGCCGGCGATATGGCTCGCATTGCCGGCGCCGGCGGAGGCGTAGTTCAGCCGGTTGGGATTCGCCCGTGCGTAGGCAATGAGTTCCTGGAGTGTCGTCGCCGGTACGGCTGGATGCGCGACCAGGACGAATTCCGATTTGTAGACCGTCGCGACGGGCGTGAAATCCCTGACGCTGTCGTAAGGTAGGTTCGAGAACAGCAGCGCGTTGGTGACGTGGGTGCTGGCGGTGAGGAGGAGGGTATAGCCGTCACGCGGTGCCCTTGCGACGACTTCGGTGCCGATGATGGTGCCGGCGCCGGGCCTGTTGTCGATCACCACCCGCTGGCCCCAACGTTCGGTCAGCTTCTCGCTGAGGAGGCGCGCCACCGGATCGACGCTGCCACCCGGCGGATAGGGCACGATCAGGCGGACGAAGCGGTCCGGATAATTCGCGCTGGCCGGTTGTGCCTGGGCCGGCCCGCCCAGGCCCACGAAAGCCAGGGCGGCGGCGAGGAGGGCCCTGATCCGCCGAGCGGCGAGGCCCGCATGCGGATGGTTCTGGCTTCCTTCCCGTCGGCGGTCGGAAGCGAGCGGACGACATGTTCCGCCCTGGCCGATGTGCATGATCGTTCCCTTCCCGTTATGTCATCGATTATGTTATCGATACCTTGCCGCACGATACTGCGTGGTATCGGTAAAGTCCATCCGCGCGGGCCGGCGTCGAAGGCTATTGGCGCGTCGGGCCAAGCGGTTTGGTGCCGGTCCTGCATTCCAACCTCCCGGCGCTCTACCGCCGCCGCGTGGAGACGCTCGAGGCTGAGTTGAAGGATCCGGAGATGTTGGCCGGCGTCGCCGCGGTACTGGGGTGCCTGATCGACGCCATCCAGGTCTTTCCTGGACCGCGGCGCGGCGAGGTGGAGGTGTCGCTGCGCGGCGACCTGGCGGCTTTCCTGCATCTGGCGCAGGCCGAGAGGGGGCGGGAGCGGCGATGGGCCAAAACGGCAAAACCCCCGATGCCACGAGGGATATCAGGGGTTTGGGCCTTGTTATGGCAACGTTAGATGCGGGGACAGGGTTCGGCTTCTGGCGAACGGCGCTGGAAAAGTAATAGGGAGCGTATCATCGGTTTGAATCATACCTGATACCAAATCCCATGACGCCTGGCTCACATAGGGGATTCCCCAATGCGGGCTGATGTGATTCATGTGTGGACGTCCCCTCGAGACAAGGGGTTTGACGCGGATGACGAGGTACGGATGCGGTCATGTGTCCGGCCTGTTGGCGCGGCGGGGCAACGTGACCTTGCAGATCGTGCGTGACTGGGTACTGCGTTTCAACGTTGAGGGACCTGACGGGCTGCGGGACCGCCGCGCCCCCAGACCAACGCCGCGGCTGACCGACGCGCGGCGCTCGCCGAGGCGATCGACCGCGGGCCGAACCCCACCATCCACGGCGTGGTGCGCTGGCGGCTGCGCGACCTCGGCCAATGGTTGTGGGAGGAATACTGCGTCTCGGTCTCGCCACAGACGCTCAGCCGCGAGCTGCGCGCCATGGGCCTGCGCAAGCTCTCGGCGCGACCGAAGCATCATGCGCAAGCCGCCCGGCAGTGTCCAGTTCCACACGAAGGCGGTCAGGGCCTGGTGCAACGGCGGGATCAGGCGGGAGGCCAGGATCAGCGCAAGCAGCAAAAGATACGGCGAGCCCGCTGCGACCGAGCTTGGCAGGATCAGCGCCATGCTCGGCGGCGTGCAGCGCCTGACGACGCCGCTTCTGCGACAGATGGACGCCTTCGCGCAGCGGCTCACCGTGGTGATCCTCGGCGTCGCCGCCGCGGTCTTCGCCTTTGCTTGGCTCGGCCGGGGCTATGCGGTCGGCATGGCCGAGGGCGGCACCAAGCGCCTCGACATAGGCTGAAAATCGCGATTCACTGCTGCCCGGTGAGGACGAGAGCGCCACGCGCATGCCTCCATGCGTGTGAATCTCAGCGCATACGAAAGCAGTGCCGAATCGAACAAGTATTTTATGACATAGTAGTATCAGGTCCTGTCGCCGAACTCCCGAGCCCGCGCCTTTTCTGCTATCCTTCACTGATGACCGACAGGGCAGAGCCCGCCAAACGGTTCTGGGCGGTGCCCCAGGATGCCATGATCACGCGGCTCGGCAGTGGCCTTACGGGGCTGACCGCCGCGGAGGCACGGCGGCGCCTTGCCGTTCACGGCCCCAACACCGTCGTCGATCGGGCAAGGCTGGGACTCGCCGCCAAGGTCGGGCGGCGCCTGATCGAGCCGCTGGTGGCGATCCTGCTGGTCGCAGCACTCGTCTCCGGCCTCACAGGGGATTGGCCGGGCTTCGCCATCATCGCCTGCATCGTCGCTGTGTCGGTCGGCCTCGACGTCGTCCAGGAACACCGGGCCGAGCTGGCGGCAGAACATCTGCGCAACAGCGTCGCCGTGAAGGCATCTGTCTGGCGCGACGGTCAGGTGGTGATGGTGCCGGTGGAGCGGATCGTCCCCGGCGATGTGGTGAACCTCAGCGCCGGGGGGTTGGTGCCAGCCGATGGCATCCTGCTGGAAAGCCGCGGCGCCCAGGCCAATGAGGCGCTGCTGACCGGCGAGCCCTATCCCGTGGGCAAGCGGGTCGGCACCAGCGAGGCCAGCGGCCCGGCCGAGGCCTTCAACGCGGTCTTCGCCGGCACCGCCATCGTCGCCGGCGCCGCCACCATGCTCGTCGTCGCCACGGGGCGCGCAACGCAACTGGGCGGGGTGGCGGCGTCCCTCGCAGCGCGGCGCCCGCCGACGGCATTCGAGAAGGGGCTGCACCGGCTCGGTCTGCTGATCCTGAGGCTCACAGCCTTTCTGGTGCTGTTCGTGCTGCTGGCGCATCTCGGCTTCCAGCGCCCGCCGCTGGAAAGTTTCATGTTCGCCGTCGCACTTGCCGTCGGGTTGACGCCCGAATTGCTGCCCATGGTGACCACCGTCACCCTCTCGCGCGGGGCCATGCGGATGGCACGCAAGCGGGTCGTGGTGAAGCGCCTGGCGGCCATCCACGATCTCGGCGCCATGGATGTGCTCTGCACCGACAAGACCGGTACGCTCACGGAGGCGAAGATCGCGCTGGCCGACGCGAGCGGGCTGGATGGGGCGCCATCGCAGCGCGTGCTGGACCTCGCCGCGCTGAATGCGGGGCTGGCGAGCGGCGTGCCGACGGCACTGGATGCCGCCATCCTGCTGGCCAATCCGCCCGCGCCTGGCTGGTGCGCGCTGGCCGAGGCGCCCTTCGGCTTCGAACGGCGGCGCTCCTCCGTGCTGTGCGAAGGTGAGGGCCAGCGATTGCTGGTGGTGAAGGGGGCGCCCGAGGCGGTGCTGGCGGCCTGCACCAAGACCGAAAGCGCGAACGGCAATTCAGTGCCAATGACGGATGCCACGCGCCGCGATCTGATCGCGCGGGCCGATGCCAGAGGTGGTGAAGGCTTCCGCCTCCTCGGCATTGCCTGGCGGCCGATGTCGGAGGGCGAGACCATCGAAGGGCCGGACTCCGAGGCCGACCTGGTCTTCGCGGGTTTCTGCGCCTTCCTCGACCCACCCAAACCCTCAGCGGCCAAAGCCGTTGCGCGGCTCGGCGCGCTGGGCGTCCGAGTGAAGATCATCTCGGGCGATGCCGCGCCCGTCGTGCAGCATCTGGTGCAAAGGCTCGGCCTGCCCTGCAAAGGGTTGCTGACGGGGGACGAGATCGATGCGCTCGACCAACCTGGGCTGGTCGCGCGGGTGGAGGATGTGGACCTCTACGCCCGGGTTTCGCCCGACCAGAAGCGGCGGGTGATCCTTGCACTGAAGGCGCATGGTCATACGGTTGGCTTCATTGGGGATGGGATCAATGACGCGCCCGCCATCCACGCCGCCGATGCCGGGCTTTCCGTGGCAGGGGCGACCGAAGTGGCTCGCGCCGCAGCCGATCTGATCCTGCTCGCGCCCGATCTCGGCGTGCTGGCGGAGGGTGTGGAGGAAGGCCGGCGGACCTACGCCAACATCATGAAATACGTGCGGATGGGCACCTCCTCCAACTTCGGCAACATGGCCTCGATGGCCGTGGCGTCGCTTCTGATTCCCTTCCTGCCGCTGCTGCCGGCCCAGATTCTGCTGAACAACCTGCTTTACGATCTGTCGGAGATGGGCATCCCCTTCGATGCAGTGGATGCCGGGGATGGGGCGAAGCCGCATGGCTGGGACATGGGCGCCGTGCTGCGCTTCACGCTGGTGATGGGGCCACTCTCCTCGGTGTTCGACCTGGCGACCTTCGGCATCCTATTGTGGGGCTTCGGCGTGACGCCGGAGGAATTCCGCACCGCATGGTTCATCGAAAGTATGGCGAGCCAGGTGCTGGTCATCTTCCTGATCCGCACCCATAGCGTTGCCTGGCGGGCGGCATCCCCCCATCCGGCGCTGATCGCGACCTCGCTTTCCGCACTTGCTTTGGCCTTCGCGCTGGCGCTCGGCCCGCTGGCGCCGATGCTGGGCTTCGCGCCGCTGCCGGGGGCGCTGCTGGCGGCGATTGCGGCCTTGGTGGCCGGCTATCTGGTGGCGGCCGAAGTGCTGAAGCGCCTGGCCACCCGCACAGGTCAGGCTTGAGGCCATTACCCGAAGCGAGAGGCGAAATCTGGCTGGCTGCACAGACTCGACCGCGGGGCAGGCGGCGCGGATCTGCTCGACGACGCGCCGCTCAGCGTCGCGGTCCGTCCATGGCGTGCCGAAGCGGCCCCCGAAGCCATCGCAGCGGCGAATGAACGGGGCGGCGCGCACGCTCGACGCGGGCATGGGGCGCCATCTGCGGCACGGCGGCGCCGCGCAGCGCCTGCCCGCCTTAGCCAGACGGTGGGCGGGCCTCATGGCGCAATGAGATACCGTCACGCTGAGCAAGCGCTTTTTGTGTGGTCCGCAGGCGCGGTCGGCTGCGTTGTGTTGGGACTACGCCGCCCGCGCCTGCTCTG
>NZ_QKYU01000032.1 GCF_003253705.1 Humitalea rosea | reverse complement strand
GCTTGCGCCGGCCTGACCACCCGCGCCACCACAACCAGCAGGCGAGCCGCTCAACGGCGAAATGTAGACGCCGAGGGCGTGATGAATAATCCGGGCTAGGAGGAGCAGTGTCAGCCTGAGTAGGACACTGCGCGCGGTGCGTGTTTTTCGACTTCATGGACATGACCACCTCTACAAAGACCGCCTGCACCGAGTCGCACCTCCTCCGCCAGTTCCCATACGAGCCGTGCTCTCCGCCTGACCGACCGCCGCGCTGAGTGGCAGGTTTCCTGGGGTTTTCACCGCAGACCTGTTGACTGGCCCGGCGCGGAGACGGCGGAAAATCGCTCTCCGGAGGCCCTTTCTCTCCGGACCTCCTGACTTGGCCGTTTTAGTACGGAACTCAAAAACCTAGGTCAAAGGCCGGTTTCAGCGCGGTCGAGACTTGCCCCGGTTCGAACCCTACTTGCCCGAAATCCGTGCTTCAAGAACGAAACGCTGGTACGGCGTCCAAGCGGTGACCGATCGGGCCACGAAAGGCCTTAACCGTGCGCCGCGAGCGCGGCGCCTGATTGAACCTCCTGACGCTTTCGACCTCTAATGCAGACATCTGCGTCTCCCAAAGATGGGAGGAAAGCTCCTTCGCAGCCTTTTGGGAACCCCGGAGCAATGCTGAAGAGTTCTTGACCTTCCGCCGCCTCCCGAGAAATTCGGGGTCAGTCTTCCACGGCTGGCATCAGTCCTTGCTCGAGCCACAGGGCCTCGTGACGATGAAGGTTCCGCAAAAGTAGACCAGCGCGCTGGGAGCCGCGATCCTGATTTACTGACAATGGAACTGGCTGTGCGGGGTCCTGTATTCGACGCAGAATCAACAATTGGATCAAGAGAAGGAGCATGCGTGTGACTGAGTAGAACCTCGAACACGCTGCTCGACTGTCGCCGATTGGCATCTTATCGGCACCATGCGCAATGTAATTACGAAATACGCGACCCAGTTCAGCAGCAGCAGATGCTCCAGACAGGCAGTATTTTTTCTCAATGGAGTCGACTGATTCTTTTAGCGCAGGGAGTTTTGAACAAATATGCCTGGCAACTCGATATGAAATATCAAATGCCCAAACATCCGAGGTAAGTCCAGGCTCGGCTTTAAATAGCTGGCGGGCACGTACGGGCACCTTGTCCACCGAGAAAAGTGTGCCAGCAGAAATCTCTGTCGCCGCCTCATAGGCATTCCAAACAAAATTGAAAATGATGAGCGCTGCCGCGTATTTGGAAGCAGCTTCTCTATCCTCTTCATCGTGCTCCCAAGCTGCACTGCACCACAGACCTGCCTCGCTGTCGTCCACGTGCGACGGGTCCGCGAACACGTCTTCCACGCTCGCCGCCATCTGCAGGGCATAGATCACACCGGGCCAAGTTTCCTCTGCTTGGCCTCGTATTCCAAATTGTCCCTCGAAATCGCAAACTACAATGGCGCGAAACAGCGCGACCATATGCTCGCGCAGCGGCACGATTTGCTCGGTCCAGCAGTCTGGTTTTCCGCAGCTGCAGTGAACATAGCGATCTGCGGGATCGATGGCGCGATACTTTAGCCTCGGCTTTCCATCCTCCGAGTACCCAATGCGCCCCAAATGGCCCAGAATTTTTAGCGAATCGGTATCCATGATGTCGACTCTATGCGGGTGCTGCTAATAACAGCCACCGATTTCGGCATCATTTCGGCCAGTCAATTCGATGGATGTAGACCGGGGTGGCGGTCCGCCCAAGGGCGAGTTTCTGTCTTCGGTGGCTGGGCGGGTCCGGTAGAGACGCTCACTTCTGATCGCCCTGACCAATCGGCCCCTTGGTCGCTCTATAACTTTTCAGCATCTCTCTCAGTTCGGCATAGCCTGGCCCTCTTCCCTCATTGTCAGCGATCCCGGCAGCCGCAAGTTTGCGGTCAAACGCCAACTGATCGGCTAGGCCCGGCGCGTCTCGCGGCAAGAAGCGGGCTTTGAGATACAGGACCATGCCCTCAGGCTGGTCGACCGAAACCCTCAGCCGAGTAAGGTCCACACGGGTGCGTTCGGCGCAGATGGGCAATCGCGCAGTCGCATCTTTGCAGGCGAAGAAGGTAAGCCGGCGGCCATCCAGTTTGATGTCGATGAAATCCGCTCCTTCGGTACCTCCGCGCAGAACGCCGGCGCAGCCAACTAGGACGCGTAGCACAGCGCCCAGACGATTTAGGGCGGGAGCATAGAAGCGGAAGGTGGCTGCGTCTCGCATGCCGCCGAGCCCAGCCTCAACAGCGGCACTCACAGCCTGACGCACGACCTCCGGCTTCCCGACCGAGAACAGCAGAGCGTTCGCCTCCTGCATCCCCGTAGCGTGACTTCCAAAAAATACGCGGAGATCTCGTTGGATCGAACGCGCGAGGGTCGTGTAGCGTGGTGCGCCGGGAAACAAGGTGAGGGCAAGGTGAATAAGCAGGTCTTCCTTTCGGGCTGTGGCAGCCGCGGCAAGGCCGTCTCGGTTGACGGAATCTGAGAGGCACAGGTCGGTGGCCCGCCCGATCGACACGTTGGCAGCACGCAGCCGCTCGCGGAGGGCACTGGGGACTTCCTCGGTATCGAGGACGCGGCCGCGGTCGACGATAGCCGCCCAAAGCATTTGCAACTCTGCACCGATTCGCTCGACGAGTTCCGGGCGAGCATTGACCGTTCGGCTCGGCCGTTCCGGGGAGTGCCAGCCCGAGTGCCGAGTGATATCGCGGACCTGACGCCTGAACAGGACCTCCTGCTCAAGGTCCTTATCTCGGAACACCACGAAGATACCTGGCGCAAACGCAACCGGCGCGTCGCCAAGGGTCTCCGCGATGAAGTCACGGAGCTCCTGCTGGGCGAAGTACTTCTGAAAGGTCCCGCGTGCCGTAAGGTAGCCATCGCCATGGGGCCGCAGGGCGCCGAAGCTATATTTGCCGAGCGGCATCACGGCGACACATAGAGCCCGCTTCGCGAACCTATAGGCGGCTGTGAGGGTTTCAGCGCGTTCATGCCGATCCTCGATGACGTTCAGCACGAAGCCAAGGTTGACGACGTCTGCCGGCCGCCGCAGGCCGTCTGGCGCATAGTGAGGATCCCACCCGTGCGCCTGGAAGCCATTGGCCGCCAGTGCCGCCACATCGTCGCCCTGACCGCACCCATAGTCGAAGACGGTGTCTGCTTGGGTGAGGATGCGATGAGAGACCAAGACCTGGACTGGCTGTGATAGGTCACGGCGAGTGATCGCAGTGCGATGCCGAACCACATCCACGATTGAGGTGCTGCCGGTTTGGTGGACACGGAGATAAGGTTTTTCAACCGTATCGGAGTTCCAGATGCAGCGACGAGTGTTCAGCCGAGAGTTCAAGCTTGAGGCGGTGAAGTTCGGCGGCGTTGAAGTCGACACGAAGGGCAATGGGGGGTGGCATGGTGAGCCTCCGAGGATCACCAGCTTGAATCACATCAGCCCCGCGTCGGGGAATCCCCATTGTGAGTCAGGGGCCACGGGAGTTGGTATTAGCTGTAGACGCCCAGCTATTTCCGGTTCCGGGTCTGGCACAAAAGGTCATAAAACCTACCAATAGGGCTATACGAGATGCAAGTGTGAGATGTAGCTTTATCGGCAGACCGCTGGCTCGGCAGCTCGCTTGATTCGGCGGTCTGAACGTGCCGAACATGGAACAAAAGAGATGTCTGGCGCGACGGTCCGCCGTGTCTCAGGCCACGCATGTCGCCGCTTGCCCTGCCGGGCTCGCATCGGCGTGAAGGCGCGCTTCGCTGTCCAGCAAAGCTTGCAAACAATGAAGGGTGCCAAACGCCCTGCATATCAAGGAGAACCTCCATGACACGCCGCCGCGACCTGATTCTGGGCAGCGCCGCTGCCGCCGCCGCAGCGCTTTGCCTGCCGCGTTTGGCCGCCGCCACCGACTTCCCCGATCACCCGATTCGTCTAGTGGTGCCCTTTCCGCCGGGCGGGAATCTGGACTTCACGGCCAGGCTGTTGGCTCCGACGATGTCGCGCGTGCTTGGGCAACCCATCGTGGTCGATAATCGCGCCGGGGCCGGTGGGATACTGGGGAGCGAAGCGGTCGCCCATGGCCGACCCGATGGCTACACCTTGCTTGTTGGCTCGAGCGGCCCGCTCTCGCTGCTGCCGGTCACGACGCCGAATCTCCCCTTCGATCCCGTGCGCGATTTTGCGCCAATTGGGCCCGCTTACCGCATCCCCATTGTGCTGCTGGCCTCGCGCAATCTATCTGCGAACTCGCTTGCCACTTTCCTGGAACTGGCAAAGATGCGGCGAGGGCAGCTCTCCGCCGGGTCGTCCGGAATTGGAACCGGCGCACATCTCGCCATCGAACTGTTCAACCACGGCAGCGGCGTGCAACTCCTTCATGTCCCTTACCGCGGCACCGGCCCAGCCTATTCTGATCTGATTGCCGGCACGATCGATACACTCTTCGATCAGCTTTCCAATGCACTGCCGCTACACCGTGATGGCCGCGCGCGGATCCTGGCCGTCGGCTCGGCGGAGCGCGTGCCGGAGCTGCCGGATGTTCCCACTCTCCGCGAGGCGGGGATTGTCCAGCCTGAACTTAGCACCACGATCGGATTGCTTGCACCGGCCGGCACTCCAGCCGCCGCTGTCGAAGCCCTGCGCGCGGCCTTGGCGATGGCCTTGGCGGATGGTGTCGTGCGCGAGCGGTTGGAGAGCCTCGGCGCCGAGATCGCCACGCCGGATGACGTTACCCCGGCGCGGTATGCGGCCCTGATCCAGGAAGAGCTTGCAACATCGCGCGCCGCCGTCGCGCTACCAGGCGTCAAGCTCGAATAGCGAGCCCCTTCGGGCGCGGACCGCGCGACGAAGGGTTACCTTCCTTCCACGCAGTGCAAGAAAGCTTATTCATGGAACCCGATCACGACTTCACTTATATCGACTGCGCCGAGATCGATACTGCCACCGCCTATCGTCTGGTTGTCGGCTGTGTCGTCCCGCGGCCTATCGCGTGGATCACCACAGTCGATGCCAGAGGGCGGGTCAATGCCGCGCCGTTCAGCTCGTTCAACTATGTGGCGACAAGTCCTCCCATGCTGGCGGTCAACATCGCGACTCGTGCTGGTTCCGAAGGTTTGGTCAAAGACACGGCGCGCAATATCCGCGAGACCGGGGAGTTCGTCGTGAACGTCGCGACGGAGGCCATGATGGAGGCCATGCATCTCTCCGCCCAGGAATTTCCGCCGGAGATCAGTGAGCCAGAGGCCCTCGGGCTGAAGTTGCTTCCGAGCCGCCGCATCGCGCCGCCGCGGATCGCCGGCTCGCCCGTGCACATGGAATGCCGATTGGACCAGGCGGTGACACTCGGGCGGGGCATCAATACGCTCTACATCGGAGAGATCGTCGCGTTTCACCTCGCCGGCACCGTGTTCGATGGCACGCGGGTCGATAGCGTGAAACTGCGCCCGATCGCGAGGCTGGGCGGGCCCTTCTATTCAGCGCTGGGCGAGATCTTCGACCGCCCCATGCTGCAGCGTCCGCCTGGCGGTGAGGGTTGGGCGAAGCCGCCCGGCGGTCAGGCCTAGCGCCCGACCGCCTTCGTGGCACCAGGGCGTCGGCGAGGTTTTCCCTACCCCGTCACGCTCGCCAGGACTTCCTCTTCGGCAACCAGATGGACTTGTAACAAAACTTCCAGCGCGAAAAACGCCCGGCGCAACTCGGCAACGCTCGTCGCCCAGCCGCCCTCTTGCCCGGCGGCCTGCAGCAAAGCTGTGACACGATCGACCAGCTGCTCGATTTCAGTGTGCATGCGGATCAGTGGCGCCATCGGATCCTGCCCGCCCAGACGCAGGGCGGCGGCAGGGTAGAGCGCACGCTCCTCCTCGCGTTGATGCGGCAGGAGTTCTGTCCGCAAGCGAACCTCAAGCGCCTTCAGCGAAGGCAACTCTGATGCCGTGGCCCCGATCGTATCGCCCGCGGTCCTCAAGGCCTCCACGAGGCGTCGTAACTCCGCATGCTCCGCCGTTCGCTCCTCGAGCCCCGCCTCGGCCGGGAGCAACGAGGCCTCGGTCTCGGCCGATCCGGGGCGCAGCGCGGTCAACGCGAAGAGAATCGCGAAGACGTCGATAGCCTCCTGCACGAAGGCCCCGGTAAGCGGCGCGAGAAATCCTGCCGCAGCCACTCCCATCGCGCAAATCGATAATCCCATCCCGATCAGGATGGCCGTAAGCGCAACCTGCCGCGTGCGTTTGGCGATTGCGATGGCCTCGGCGACGCGATCGATCCGGTCGACCAAGAGGACAACATCACTTGCCTCGGCCGCAGCGGCGGTGCCGGCGGCACCCATCGCAATGCCGACGTCGGCGGCCGCGAGCGCCGGAGCGTCATTGACACCATCGCCAACCATCGCAGTCCGCGCCTTCGATGCCTCCGCCCGGACAGCAGCGATCTTCTCGGCTGGGGATTTTTCCGCCAGCACCGCATCCAGGCGCAATGCGCGTCCCACCGCAGTTGCCGCTGCGATGCGGTCGCCGGTGAGCAAGGCAATGCGGTTGACGCCGAGTGCCCGCAGTCGCCTGACGGCTGAGGGCGCTTCCGGCCGCAGCCCGTCGGCCATGACGAAGGCTGCGACGGTATGCCCATCGGCCGCGAGCCAGGCGATCGATCCCGCGGCTACCTGCGACGCGAGGCCGAAGGCGGCGCTGGTGTCGATGTGCGTCTCTTGCAGGAAGCCCTTGCTGCCGAGCGCCAGCGACAGTCCATCCACAAGACCCGTGACGCCGCCACCAGGGCTTTCCGTCACCTCCACCGGCTTGGGCAGATCGAGACCCCGCTCTTTTGCTGCGGCCACCAAGGCTGCCGATACCGGATGGGTGGAGCCCTGGGCCAGAGCCCCCGCCAGGCGCAGCGCCGCGTCGCGTCCCAGTGCGGGATCGGCGTCGACCGCGGCAAGGCGGAGCCGGCCTGGGGTCAGGGTGCCGGTCTTATCGAAAAGCACCGTCTGAATGCGCGACAGCCGTTCCAGGGCTCCACCGCCTTTGACGACGATGCCGCGCCGGGCCGCTCGGCCGATGCCTGCAATCAAGGCGATGGGCGCGGCAAGGATGAGCGGGCAGGGGGTCGCAACGACCAGCACGGCCAAGGCCCGCAAGACATCCCCCGTCGCGGCCCAGGCCCCCCCAGCGAGAAGCGCCGTCAGCCCGACGAAGCCGAGGGCCCATCGGTCAGCGAGGCGGACCAGGGGGGCGCGCGTGGTCCGGGCCTGCTGCGTCAGTCGCAGGATGGCCGCATAGGTGCTCGCCCCCGCATCCTGAAGTGCCCGCATCCGGAAGGCTGGGCCTGCGTTGATGGCGCCGCTGCGGAGCGCAGCCCCTCGCGCCATCAGCCTGGGCAAAGGCTCGCCCGTCAGCATGCTTTCATCCAGGGTGGCGCCATCCTCCTCCAGCGCCCCATCGGCTGGTATGGTGTCGCCCGGGCGGACCAGCAGGCTGTCTCCGGGGCGGATATCAGCGACGTCGATGTCGATGATGCCGTTCTCGGTAAGCCGTGCCGCCCGGCGGGGCGCGCGGGCCATCAGATCGGTCAGCGCGCCGGCAGCCCGCCCCTCTGCCCAGGCTTCCAGTGCCTCCCCGCCCGCAACCATCAGCGCGATCACTACGGCGGTCGCGCCTTCTCCGAGCGCGACGGCGCCAAGGATGGCCACCAGCGCCACCGCATCGACCCCCACCCGCCCGCCGAGTAGCGATCGCGCCAAGCCGATGCCGACCTGCGCCGCGACCGGAAGGGCAGTGGCTGAGAAGACCCACCCCGCCGTTGGTGCTTGGCCCGCGAGCAGGAGGACGACCCCCGCAACAAGGCCAAAGAGCACCCAGGCAAGCAGAGCGAAACGCGGCATCAAGGTAGCTCCCCGGGGTCGGCTGCGTGGTCCTGCGCTATGCTCTGAGACGTGAGGACTTGCGGCGAGCCCAACCTCTGCTCAGCGCAGCGCCGTGGTACAGTGCAGTCAGGACGGTATCGATAGCGAGGCCGATGCCTGCTGTGACGGGCGAGCATTGGGCAGGCCGTAGGCACGCCCGATGGTCGAGCGACTCGGGCCGGCTCGGCGGCAATGGCCCTGTGATCGGTAGTCGCTAGCCCCGTTGCAACGCCGCGGTGGCGAGACCTGCTGCGATCAGCGCCCCGCCGCCGACCCTGTTGCAGGCCCGTCGAACGTGCGGCTGCCGCACGGCGCCGGAGAGCCGCCCGGCCAACAGCGCATAGGCCGCCGCGTTCATGGCGCCGAGCGTCACGAAGGTCACTATCAATGCAATCGCTTGTGGCACATAGGCGGCGGCAGGGTCGATGAAGAGCGGGACGAAGGCCACGAAGAAGGCGATCCCCTTCGGGTTCAGCGCCGTCACGACGAAGGCCTGGCGCGCGGCGTGGGCGGGCGGTAGCGGTGGGACTGCCATCGTGCCGACCGGGGCGCGCCACTGCCGCAGCCCGAGCCAGACCAGGTAACCGGCGCCCGCTACCTTCATGATCGTGAAGGCTGTCGCCGACGTCGCGAGGATTGCACCCAGCCCCGCCAGGGACACGGACATTGCCACTGCATCGCCCGCCGCCACGCCCGCCACCAGCGGCAGCACCTGTCGCCAGCGTCTCAAGCCGCCCATCGGCGCCGCGGCCAGGGACTGGCCGATGACCATCAGGATCGTGGGTCCCGGCACCACCAGCATCGCCGATGCTGTGGCGACGAAGGCAAACCAGAGCTCGATGCGCATCGAGGCTTATTCCTCCGCCGGGTGGGTTTCGGGAAACATCTCCCGCGAGGCTTCGGCAAAAAGGTCGGCTTCCGTGCGGCGCGTGGTCCGCGCTTTGGGTGTCGTCGAAGCAGGCTCCGGAGCCGGGGCGGCCGGCTTGGCCCGGCGGCGAACGGAGGCGGGCTCGGCGGCGTCGAGTGCTGCTGCCAGATCCTCGATAATGTCCGAGACATCCTCCAGCCCGACCGAAAGACGCACGCTTCCGCCAGAGATGCCCAGCCGTGCCCGTTCCTCCTCCCCCAGACGCATATGCGTGGTGGTGGCGGGATGGGTCACGAGGCTCTTCGCATCGCCGAGGTTGTTCGAGATGTCGATCAGCGACAGTGCGTTCAGCGTCCGAAAGGCCGCATCCTGCCCGCCCTTCAGGTCGAAGGTCACGAGGGTGCCGCCCGCGGCCATCTGCCGCTTGGCCAGCGCATGCTGCGGATGGTCAAGCCGGAAGGGGTAACGAACCTGGGCCACCTCCGTCCGCTCGGCCAGGAAGTCGGCGACGGTGGCAGCGGCGCGACACATTGCGGGCACACGCAGATGCAGCGTCTCGAGCCCCTTGAGGATGGTCCAGGCGTTGAAGGGGCTCAGCGCAGGGCCGGTGTTGCGGATGAAGGGCTGGAGAATCTCATCCACCCATTTCTGGCTGCCGAGCACGGCGCCGCCGAGCACGCGGCCCTGGCCGTCGAAATGCTTTGTGGCGGAATAGACCACGACATCGGCGCCGAAGTGCATCGGGCGCTGCAGCAGCGGCGTCGCGAAGACATTATCCACGACCACGATGGCGCCGGCCGCGTGAGCGAGGTCGCAAACCGCGCGAAGATCGACCAGGTCCAGCATCGGGTTGGACGGCGTCTCCAGCAGGACGAGCTGGCACGGCTTGCGGAAGGCGGCCTCCCACGCGTCCAGATTCTCGCCATCCACGAATTCCGCCTCAATGCCGTAGCGCGGCAGGAGGGTGGAGACGATCCAGTGGCAGGAGCCGAACAGCGCCCGCGCCGCGACCACCCTGTCCCCCGCCTTGAGGTGGGACAGCATGGCGGCATGCACCGCGGCCATGCCGGTAGCGGTGACGCGACAGGCTTCCGCCCCCTCAAGGGCCGCCAGACGCTGCTCCAGCATGGAGACGGTCGGGTTGCCGAAGCGGCTGTACTGGTAGTGCTCGACCTCATTGCGGAAGGTCGCCGCGGCCTGCTCGGCACTGTCGTAGACGAAACCGGAGGTGAGGAAGAGCGCTTCCGAGGTCTCGCCATACTCGCTTCGCATGGTGCCGCCACGCACCAGCTGTGTCGCCGGGCGGTAGGTCTTGGCGGGGGCGGGCGGGGTCTTGGCCATGGTGCAGCTTTCGGCATCCGGATACGACTTGCATCCAAGGGGCCCGGCCCGGTCAGGCGCAATCCCCCCGTAGGAAGACGACACCAGGCCGTTTAGCGCGATTGTTTTTCGCATCCTGGTTGAAGGGATGCGACCCTGAAGGGACCTCGCCGCAAGCTGGCCGGACAAATCGCGAGGGGCGGGGGTGCCGCCACTGCTTGCGTAGAGCCGGCAGCCCTTTCGGGTCAAGCGGCGGGCTGGACGTGGCCGGCGAGGGCAGGGTAGGATGCAGGCCGCGCGGGTGTAGTTCAGAGGTAGAACGTCAGCTTCCCAAGCTGAATGTCAGGGGTTCAATTCCCCTCACCCGCTCCATCCCCCACGACCCACCGTCTTATATGCCGCTTTTCCCGGCACGCGCCGGTTGCCGATTGCGCGTTCAGGCGCCATCGTGCCTGCCACGAACAAGCACCGGGAACTCGGCAATGGCTCAGCGTGGCGTAAGATTCGGCATATTTCTGGCGCCGTTTCACAGGGTTGGTGACAATCCGACGCTTGCGATTGGGCGCGATCTCGAATTGATCCAATGGCTTGACCAGTTGGGCTATGACGAGGCCTGGATCGGCGAGCATCACTCCGCCGGCTGGGAAACCATCGCGAGCCCCGAAGTGTTCATCGCGGCCGCAGCGGAACGCACCCGGCATATCCGTCTCGGTTCGGGTGTCACAAGCCTGCCCTACCACCACCCGCTATTGGTAGCGCAACGCTTTGTGCAGCTCGATCACATGACCCGCGGGCGAGTCATGATGGGGGCAGGGCCGGGGGCATTGGTCTCCGATGCCTATATGATGGGCATAGATCCGGCCCATCAGCGACGGCGCATGGAGGAATCGCTCGATGCGATCCTGCGTCTGCTGGCTTGCGAGGAGCCGGTCACTATGAAGACCGACTGGTTCGAACTGCGCGACGCGCGGCTGCACCTCGCCCCCTATACCGATCCCCGCTTCCCGATCGCCGTCGCCACCAGCACCACGCCGTCTGGCGTGCTGGCTGCGGGAAAGCATGGGCTGGGGATGCTTTCGCTCGGCGCGGGCCTGGCAGGCGGTCCTCAGAAACTGGCCGAGCAATGGCGCCTCGCGGAGGCGACCGCGGCCAAACACGGAAAGACCATGGATCGCCGGGACTGGCGCCTGGTCGTGAATGTCCATGTCGCCGAAGATGATGAACGAGCGATGCGGGACGTGCGTCTGGGCGAGCGTCTGGAAACCGTTACCTATTTCTCGGAGACTTTGGGGCGTCCACCCATGCGTTCCGAAAACCCGCTGGCCGAAGGCCTCGCCGCCGGCACCACATTGGTGGGTTCGCCGGAAACGGTGGCCGCCGGGATCGAGCGCCTGCTCGGCTTCACCGAGGGCGGCGCTGGGGCGGTGCTGTTCCGGGCGCATGAATGGGCCAATCGGGAGGACACTCTGCGGAGCTACGAGCTGTTCGCCCGCTGGGTCATGCCACGCTTCCAGGGCTCGCTGGTCAGCACCACCGGCTCGCGGGAATGGGTCAGCAGCCATCGCAGCACCATCTTCGCCCCGGCCATTGAGGCGATGAAGCAGGCCTTCGTCGCGGCGGGTCAGGACGTACCGGACAGCATGCGCTTGCGGCTTCACGACGAGACGGCCGCCAAACCCGAGGAGTGAGATCCATGAGCCTCTCCTTCACCCCGCTGCATCCCCTATTCATGGCAGAGGTAAACGGCGCCGATCTGACCAAGCCGTTGCCGGAGGACCAGGCGGCCGAAATCGGGGCGGCGATGGACCGCTATGCCGTGCTGGTGTTTCGCGATCAGGATATTGACGACGCCCAGCAAATCGCCTTCGGCACCGCCTTCGGCCCATTGGAGGCGGAGACCGCGACCGTCGATGCCGATAAAAGGCGTCTGCAGCACGCCCAGATGAACGACATTTCCAACCTGGACGAGAAGGGGCAGCTACTGGCGGCCGATGACCGCCGGCGGATGTTCGCCCTTGGCAACCGCCTCTGGCATAGCGACAGCAGCTTCAAATCCACGCCAGCCCGCTACTCGCTGCTGCACGGCCGCGTCGTCCCCCCGGAGGGCGGCGAGACCGAATTCGCGGATATGCGGGCAGCCTGGGACGCGTTGGACGCGAAATCCCAAGACAAGCTGCGCGATTTGGTTTGTGACCACTCGCTGCTCTTCTCGCGCGGGCTTCTCGGTTTCTCGGACTACACGGATGACGAGCGTCGCAAATGGGAGCCGGTGCCGCAGCGCCTGGTGCGCCGCCACGAGGGATCTGGACGCTTGAGCCTGTATCTTTCGGCCCATATTGGCCGCATCCATGGCTGGCCGGTGCCCGAGGCCATGGCGATGATCCGCGATCTGATGGAGCACGCGACTCAGCGGGAGTTCGTGTACCGCCATAATTGGCGCCGCCAAGATCTTCTGATGTGGGACAATCGCTGCAGCATGCATCGGGCCCGCCCCTTCGAGGATCGTGCCTACCCCCGCGACCTGCGCCGCGTGACGATCCAGGATAGCCGGCCGACGCTGGAACAAGCCGCGGCCTGACGGGTCACAGGCTACAAATCGGGGGCGGGACATGAACGCATATCGCACAGTGGCAGAGCTCCTGATGCGGGGCGCGCCCACAGCCGCCGCCCTGCGTGCCCCCGACCAGCGGCCGAGCCTTGATTATACCGGGCTGCGTGCCTTGCTGGCGCAGACAGTCGCGACGCTGAATGGCATCGGAATCGGGCGCGGCGACCGGGTCGCCATCGTGTTGCCCAATGGCCCGGAGATGGCGACGGCGTTTATCTGCGTCGCCGCGGGAGCGACGACGGCGCCGCTCAACCCTGGCTACCGCACCGAGGAGTTCGCATTCTACCTCGAGGATCTGAAGGCCTCGGCGCTCATCGTGGCCAAAGGCACGGAGACGCCGGCGCGCACGGCAGCGACTGCCCTTGGGGTCCAGATACTCGAACTGGTGCCCGGCGAGGCGGCTGGCTCCTTCACCTTGGAGGGGGGCACCGCCGGCAAGGCGGCCCGCCCCGGCCTTGCCGAGGCAGAAGACGTCGCACTGGTCCTGCATACCTCGGGCACCACAGCGCGGCCGAAGATCGTGCCGCTGACGCAGGCCAACATCACCGCCTCGGCTGCGCATATCGAAAGGTCGCTGTCGTTGGCCGCGGATGATTGCTGCCTGAACGTGATGCCACTGTTCCACATTCACGGGCTGATCGCGGCCGTGCTGTCCTCGCTGGCCGCGGGGGGAGCCGTGTGTTGTTCGCCCGGCTTCGACGCGCTTCGTTTTTTCCGCTGGCTCGATGAGGAACGGCCGTCCTGGTACACGGCGGTGCCGACCATGCATCAGACTATTCTCGCGCGGGCGGAACGTAACCGCGAGGTCATTGCCCGGGCACCGCTGCGCTTCCTGCGATCCTCCTCCGCCTCCATGCCGGCTGCGGTGATGCGGCAGTTGGAGGAGGTGTTCGGCGCGCCGCTGGTGGAGTCCTATGGCATGACCGAGGCCGCGCACCAGATGGCCTCGAACCCCCTCGCCGGGCCACGCAAGCCGGGATTGGTTGGCCTGCCTGCGGGCCCCGAAATGGCGATCATGGCCGAGGATGGCAGCCTGCTGGCGCAGGGCGAGATTGGGGAGGTCGTCATTCGGGGCCCCAATGTGACGGCCGGCTATGAAGCCAATCCCGAGGCCAATGCCAAGGCCTTTACCAACGGCTGGTTTCGCACTGGCGATCAGGGGATGTTCGACCCTGATGGCTTCCTGATGCTGACAGGACGGCTCAAGGAACTCATCAACCGTGGTGGCGAGAAGATTTCGCCGTTGGAGGTCGATGGCATTCTGTCGGACCACCCTGCTGTGGCCCAGGCGCTGACCTTCGCGATCCCGCACAGCAAGCTTGGCGAAGAGGTCGGCTGTGTCGTGGTCCTGCGGGAGGGAATGGTGCTGACTGAGCGCGAATTGCGCGACCACGCGGCCCTGCACCTGGCCGATTTCAAGGTGCCGCGAAAGGTCGTCTTCTTGGCTGAGATACCAAAGGGTGCAACCGGCAAGTTGATGCGGATCGGCCTTGCTGAAAAACTGGGAATCGCCTTGTGAGGATTGCGATCTTCGGCGCCGGCGCGATCGGCGGGCTGATGGGCGCCCGGCTCGCCGCCAAGGGCGCAGCGGAGGTCACCATAATCGCGCGGGGGCCCCATCTCGCGGCAATGCAGGCAAAAGGCCTGACGCTGCGAAGTGGTGGTGAGGAGATGACCGTCCATCCGCGCTGCGTCGCAACAGCCGAAGAAGCCGGTCAGCAGGATTACGTCGTGGTCACGCTGAAAGCGCATTCACTCCCTGGCGCTGCACGGCAGATGCAGCCTTTGCTGGGGCCTGAGACAGCGATCGTTTCCGCGGTGAATGGCATACCCTGGTGGTATTTCCATAAGCTCCCCGGCCCCTTCGAGGATAGGCGGGTCGCCTCGGTCGATCCCGATGGCACGGTGTGGGATCTGCTTGCACCGTCGCGTGCGATCGGCGCCATCGTGTACCCCGCTGCCGAGGTCTCCGAACCGGGCGTGATCGAGCACAGCTATGGCGACCGCTTTACCCTGGGTGAGCCTGACGGCAGCCGTACCGCCCGCGTGGCGGCGCTGTCCGAGGCGCTGATCGCCGCGGGCTTCAAGGCGCCGGTACGCCCCCGTATCCGCGACGAGATTTGGGTCAAGCTCTGGGGCAACCTCGCCTTCAATCCGATCAGTGCGCTGACGGAGACGACTTTGGATGTGATCACCGGTGATCCCGGTCAATGCGGCGTTGCCCGGACGATGATGCTGGAGGCCCAGGCTGTTGGGCAGGCACTCGGCATCCGCTTTGGCATCGATGTGGACAAGCGTATCGCCGGCGCCGCCGAGGTCGGGGTGCACAAGACCTCCATGTTGCAGGATCTGGAGCGCGGCCGCCCCATGGAGATCGACGCTCTGCTTGGGGTCATTGTCGAGTTCGCCGAAATGACCGGCCTGCCGGCCCCGACATGCGCGACTGTCCTGGCGCTGCTGCGGGGCAGGGCGCGAGCCGCGGGCCTTTATCCGTAGGGGTTGGCCAACACGCCGATCCCCTTGATCGACACCTCGACCAGCATTCCCGGCCGCATCGGCAATGCGCCCAGCGAGGTGCCGCAGGCGATCACGTCCCCAGCGTGTAGCGTCATCTCCCGAGATATCAGGGAGACGATCCGGGCCGGGGGCAGGATCATGTCGGATAACGGATAATCCTGCCGCACCCGTCCGTTCAGCGCCGTCTTCACCCGAAGGCTCGACCAGTCGAGCCCCGTTGCGATCGCCGGGCCGATCGGTCCGAATCCATCGCAGCCCTTGGCCCGCGCCCATTGTGGGAAAGAGGGATCAGCGATCAGCAGGTCGAGCGCCGTCACGTCATTCACGCAGGTAATGCCGAAGATCGCGCCTTGGGCCTCGGCTTCATCCAGATCCTTGCAACTCCGGCCAATGACCAGGCCGAGTTCACCCTCATACAGCACACGCCCGGTGTAGCCGGACGGCGGCCGGATCGGGTCCCCCGGGCCGGCAAAGCTGCGGGGCGATTTAAGGAACCATAGCGGCTCGGTCGGGATGGCATTCCCCTGCTTGGCCGCTGCCTCAAAGAAGTTATTCCACAACCCGATGAAAGCTCCCGGAACCACCGGGGCCAGCAGGCGGGCGTCTGCCAACGACACCACCTCGCCCGTCGATCGTGGCGCCTCGAACATGTCGCCCGCATGGACGTGGATGCGCTCCCCATCCAGCAGGCCAAAGCCGGTCGCCTCGCCGTGTCGGAATCGGACCCAGAGGTCAGCCATGGTGCAGTCGCAGACCCGGTTCGTGCCACGGCATCGACACCAGCTTGCCGGTTGTGGAGAGGGTGATATAGGCGGTCCGCAGATCGGCCCCGCCAAAGCAGATATTGGTCGGCATACGCTCCGGCATCTTCGCCACATGCAGGATCTCGCCTGTGGGGGAGACGGTGGTGATCTCTCCGGCAACCAGAGTGGCAACGCAGATATTGCCCGCGGCCGTCACCGCCAGGCTGTCCAGGCGCCGATAGCCGGGGAATTGGCACAGTACTCGCCCGCCGCAGCTGGAGGGCCAGGGCTCCTTCCGCAATTGGCCAGGCCCTTCGACATCCCAGGCCCACAGCCGCCCGGTCTCCGTTTCCGCTGCATAGAGGGTGCCGCCATCCGGCGAGAGGCCGATGCCGTTCGCGCCGCCAAAAACCGGATAGCCGGCTTCCACGATCCGGCTGCCATCGCAGGCTCCCCAATAGACACCGCCATGGTCGCGGTCCCGGGCCCGGACCTTGCCCAGGTCACTGAACCAAAACCCACCCTGCCCATCCATCACGATGTCATTGGGGCCGCTCAGCCGGTGCTCGCCGATCCGGTCGTAGAGGAGGGTGACCTCACCGGTCTGAGGATCGATCACCTCGATGCGACCACCGGAATAATCGGCGGACTGCCCCGTGGGACGCAGGATTTCCTCGGCCTCAAGCCAGGAAAAACCGCCATTGTTGCAACAGAATATCTTTCCGCCTGGCCCCATGGCAATCCCGTTCGGCGCGCCGCCACGAGATACCACGCTGCGTCCGCCGTCGGCTGCGATGCGTGAGATACAGCCGGCTTCGATCTCTACCAGCAGGACCGAGCCATCGGCACAGGCGATGGGCCCTTCGGGGAACCGCAGTCCCTCGGCCAAAGTTTTCAACTCGTTCATGCGTGCTCCCCCAGGTTTGGGTGACAGCATGCCCTAACTCCCGGTGCCTTCCGATCCCCCATTGGGCGTCAATCGCATTCGCACGGACAGACCTTCGGGGGCGAAATCGAAGACCGCAGCATCCTGCCCATCGTACCGCGCGAAGGCGGCCTGGATCAGCGCCGAGCCAAAGCCACGGCGTCCGGGAGGCGGCGCGACCGGCGGACCGCCGCGCTCTTGCCAGTCGAGCAGCACATCGCCGTCATCGGTCGTCAACCAGCTCAATGTGACCTGTCCGCCCGTCACGGACATGGCGCCGTATTTCGCGGCGTTCGTCGCAAGCTCGTGCAGTGCCAACACCACCATCATGGCCTGCTGCGGCCCGAGCAGGGCGTCCCCACCCTCACCAGCAGCGACGACGGCCTCACCCCAGGGACCCAAGGCCGCCGAGACCGTGTCGTTGAGTGTGCTGGTGGTCCAGCCGCCGCTGTTCAACATGTCCTGCGCCCGGGCCATGGCCCGGAGTCGGGCGCCGAAGGCTTCGATGAAGCGCTCGCCATTACCGTCCGCCCCAGCCCAGGTCTGGCCGGCCAACGCCTGGACGGTCGCCAGAACATTCTTCACCCGGTGCTTCAACTCGAACAGCAACAGATCGCGCTCGCCTTCAAGCGCGCGCTGGTCCGTGATGTCCTGCACTGCGATGGTCAGCGTGACGGTGTATCCGGCCTGTTCGGCGCGATGCAGCACACGCCAGTGCCGGGTCGTCGCCCCGATGTTTCGCGCGACGACGATTTCCCGCAAAAGGCCAGGGTTCGCCAAGGCCTCGCGAAAAGGCTGGTCGAGCTGTTCTGCCAGATCAGGGGCAAGATCTGCCACGGTCATGCCGATTTGCGCCTTGGTCTGTCCTTCCTGTGCTTCAGCAAGCCAGGGGTTGATCGCGAGGAACCGGAGGTCGGCGTCCAACACTGCCAGCCCCAGTGGCGCAGTGGCGAAGACGCCGCTGGCGCGCGCCGTCGCTTCGGTTGCCCGGGCACCCGCCGAGATGGCCTCGGCTTCGGCGGCACGGGTTCCCTCCAACGCCGCATCCGCCGAGGCGCGGCTGCGGCGCAGCGCCACAAGCAGCATCGTGGCGCCGAGACTTGCCAAACCGAGGACGGCCCCCAACGCCAGCGCCATGCGCCAGCCCCCTGCGATCTGAAGGCGTCGTGCGGCCTCGGCCGTCTCGCCGCGGAGCAGGCCAGCTTCGTTGCGCGCCTCGTCCATCAACCTCCGTCCCTCATCGGTGCGGATGAGGACGATGGTGGCCTCAGGTCCCTGCGTCCGCAGAGCGGTGAGGGTGGCTTCCAGCTCGGCGAGCTTCAGATCGGTCAAGCCGCGCAGGCGCTCGGCCCGTGCGGCGACGCCAACGGGCTGCCGCACGCCCGCTGCCCGGCTCAGTAGTGTCGAGGCGGCAGCACGTGCGCCTGTGACACCGGCGTTATAGGAAACGAGGTACTCGGGTTGGACCGTCAGCAGATAGCCCCGCTGGGCCGTCTCGGCCTCGCGTAGCTGCCCGATCACCACCTCGGCCTGAAGTGCCAGCGCGTCGAGGCGCCGGGTGGTGCGAATATCCTCGGTGACGGTCCAAATACCTGCGCCCACAGCCAGCGCTGTGCCGGCAAAAAAGGCGATGGCCGCAAGCCCGAGGCCCGAGCGCAGAGCACGTCGCCGCATCGTACGTTCGCCAGGGGGAGGCGGGAACGGGGTCGACTGCTCCAGCGCGCCCGAGCCGTCTTGCAGGAGCCGGTCCGTCGCGGAGGGAAGCATGCGTCTTCATAGGGGGGGCGCCGGGCGGCAGGCAAGCACTTGCAGCCACGGTCTTTTGACGTCTCAGGAGCGGCGGCGTCGCCAGCGTCCATCCAGCAGAACAAGACCGCCCCCAATCAGCAGCATGCCAAGGAGCTGACGCAGCATCAGGGCCTCGCCCAGTCCCAGCCAAGCCAGCAGGATCGCCGAGGGCGGAACCAGAAACGTGACCAGCAGCGCATTGGACATGCCCGCCAGGGCAACGATGCGGAAATAGACGAGGTACGCCAGACCCGTGGAAAGCAGCGCAAGGGCAAGAAGTGACAGCGCCGCGGTCCGGCTCGGCACAGGCAGGAGCCATGGCCGGTCGACAACGAGCATCACCGGAAGCAGGATCGTGGCCGCGAGGCCAAGCTGCATTGTCGCAGCCACCAAAGGCTTCAGCCCATGCCGTCGAAGCCGGCGCGCGTAGACGCCCGCCAGCCCATAGGACAGTGCCGCCCCGAGGCACGCCAGGATTGCCAAGGTCGCCGCCCCCTGTGGCCAGCCCATCAGCACGACGACGCCCAGAAATCCGGCGCCCAGCGCCGCGGCGCGCATCGGCGTGAGATTGTCGTCGCGGGTCAGGAAATGGGCGGCAACGGCCCCCCAGAGCGGAGTCGTGGCATTTAGGATGGAGGCCAGCCCCGCCGTGATATGCGTCTGGGCCCAGACGATCAGACAGAAGGGCAGGGCGCAGAGCAGCACCGCGATCACCGCCATGTCCCGCCAAGCGGCCTGGGCGCGCGGCAGAGGCTCGTTGGTCAGCCACAGTGCCATCCCGAGCGCCGCGGCGCCAATGCTGATGCGGATCCAGACGACTGTCAGTGGCGGCACCTCGCGCACGGCAAGGCCGATGAAGAGGAAGGAGCCTCCCCAAAGCAGGGACAATAGCCCCAGCATCAGCCAGGCTTTCAAAGGAACGGGAGGAGAGCTCATTCTACCAGGCTGCGCCATGCCTGCGCTGGGCGCGCTCCGGTTCTTGCGGTCAGCGCCGCCTGGTCTCTGCCAGGACCCCGGAGTCGCGAAGGGCTCCAATTTCCACGTCGGAGAAGCCGTGGGCGGTGAGAACCTCCTGCCCATCCTGGCCAAAACAGGGCGGCGGGCGGCGGGCACCGCCTGGAGTCCGGCTCATCTTGATCGGCGTGCCGAGGGCGCGGAACCAGCCATCCTCCACCACCATCTGCCGATGCGCCGCATGCGGAGAGGCCATGGCCTCATCCACATATTTCACAGGACCGGCCGGTAGCCCGGCGCGCAGCATTGCGTCCGTCAGGGCGTGGCCATCGGCCTCCGCGAAGCGACCATTCAAAATGGCGTCGAGATCCGCGCGATTGGTGACGCGATCGCCGTTGGTGAGGAAGCGTGGGTCGGTCGGCAGATCCGGCAAATCCAGGAACGCACAGAATTTGCGGAAGGCCGGGTCATTGCCGATGGCAATGAAAATTTCGCAGGTCCGCGTTGCATATTTCGAATAGGGGCTGATGTTGGGATGTGGATTGCCCGTCGCGATGGGGCGCTTGCCATTCAGCAGATGGTTCGCCGCCTGCGGATGCAGCAAGGCCATCCCGCAATCATGCAGCGTCATGTCGAGATACTGGCCGAGGCCGCTGCGGGCGCGTTCCTGCAGGGCCATCAGGATGGCAATCGCGGAATACAGCCCGGTGGCCAGATCCACGACCGGCGTGCCCATGCGCAGCGGCGGATCGCCGTTGATGGACATCAATCCGACCATGCCCTGAATGACCGCATCATAGCCCGGCAGCCCGCCGAGCGGCCCATCCGCGCCAAAACCCGAGACGCGGCAATGCACCAGGGCAGGAAATTTCTTCGAAAGGGACTCCTCATAGCCGAGGCCCCATTTCTCCATCGCACCCGGCTTGTAGTTCTCGATCAGCACATCCGCGCCTTCGAGCAGCCGCAACAGCACGGCTCGGCCTTCAGGCTTGCCGAGATCCAGAGCCAACGACTTCTTGTTCCGGTTCACGCCAAGAAAATAAGAGGCATCGCGGCTGCCGTCGTCATGTTCGGCGAAGGGAGGGCCCCAGTCGCGAACCTCATCGCCCTGGGGCGGTTCGATCTTTATCACTTCGGCGCCGTGATCGGACAGGATCATCGTGCAGTAGGGACCGCCGAGCACGCGCGTCAGATCGATGATCTTCAACCCGGCGAGCGCGCCAGGGGACAGCGCCATGCCCGTCTTGTTGGTGACGGCGTCGTTCATGCAGCGGCTTTCCTGTCGAATACCCGGGCGCAGAAGGCGGGGTAGGTTTCCATCATCTCCGCACGGATCGGGCCGCGCAGCAGCGCCAGATCCGCCTCGGTCGGGTCGGGCGTGCCAGGCACTTCGGTCGCCTCATCATAGTCGAAACCGGTCGCGGCGCGCACCCCAGCCGCGGTCTCCCCGGGATGCAGGCTCTGCAAGCGGAAGCGACCACGTTCGGCATCGAAGGAGAACACGCAGCGCCCGGTCACCAGGGCCTGCGCCGTGCCGCGCCGGAACACATCAGGCGGAGAAAGGCCCGGCGCAGAGATATGGGCAACGCGATCCACCAGGACCCGGGGAGAATGTTCCTCGCGGAACAGGATCGTGCGCGGGCACATGAAATACATGAAGGCGCTGCCGAAGCTTCCGGGAAACCGCACCGTGCCGCCCGGCCACGCGCCAGTACCGAGCAGGTTCAGATTGGCCTGCCCGTCGATCTGCCCACCGCCGAGGAAGAACAGGTCGATGCGGCCCTGACCCGTCAGGTCGAATAATTCCCGCGAGCCCTCCGTAAACGGATTTCCGCTACGCTTGTGCAGAAGCGAGAGCCGCACCGGATGACCCCGTTTAGCCACCAGCCAGCAGGCGGCAGCAGGGATTGGACTGGCCGCGCCGACGGCGATGTGGCGCGCTGGCGGCGCAGCCGGGTCCAGAATCAATTCGGCAAGCGCGACCGCAAGGCGTTCCTCGAGCGCAATCATGCCGCCACCGCCCGGCCGAACACTTCCCGCGCACACCAGTCGTCAAATCCGGCCTGCGTCTGCGCGGCGCGGGCATAGGTCGCGACGTACTCCGCATCGAAGCTATATTCATCCAGCAGAGCGACGGGATGCGCACCCCGTTCGGCGAGGGCAACCGCCTCGACATAGGTGCCGCTGATGGTGCCGGGGGCCAGGCGTTCATCCTCCAACAGATTGCCGTCAAAGAAGCGTTCCACGGTGACAAGCACGCGCCGGGATGCATGTGCCAGGGTGGCGCATTCGCGTCGACGTCCCAGCCAGACATTGCCGTCGCGATCAGCCATCACGGCATGGAACGCCGCAATATCGGGCGAGAGCGCGGGAAGCAGCACGATCCGGTCGGGCACATCAGAAAGCGGGTTCTGAACAATCTTCCAATCCGGCCGGTGAAGCAGGATGTCACTGCCGATCAACCCGCGCAGCGGCATGAAGGGCACGCCCTTTTCCGCGGCCTGCAACATGGCGTGGATGGCCGGGCATGTGGCATCCCGCATGACGATGCTGCCCGCACGGATCGCCGCCGAAAAACGCGGCGCGAAGCCGGCCTCGCCGAGAGAAACGGCGCTGCTCTGCACCTCGGCAACGCAACCGGCGCCGATCAGCAGATCCGTCGCGAAGCCCGAGACCGGGACGCCGAGCAAGCGCAGGTTCCGCACGCCCCTGCGTACCAGCGCTTTGGCCAGTGCTACAGAGGGAAGGGAATTGTCGGGCGGCAGGGCAAGCATGGCGCCATCAGGCACCGACGCGGCCATCGCTTCGATCGTGATCATTGGCTGTTGCTCCCATCCGTCGAGGCATCCGGCATGCCTCGTGGCGGCCTCACCATCCGCCATTGTGATGATGCCATGGCACTGGCGCGCTGGCCATCGGGGCGGGAAGGAGGAGATGTGCGGTAGCCGGCGGGGGCTTGCCATTGGTCGCTGGGCGGACGTAAGAAGGTGGTATTGAAACGAGATATTAGTCTCACTATGATCCTGCCTACCCAAGCACGATGAAGCAGGAGCAGATCATGGTCATCGTCTCCCCAACTGGAAATTTCTTCCCCACTGACCTCACTCTCGATGAGCCGCGGCATTCATTCCACCCGGCCTAGCCCCTGGTGGGCTGACCTCCGCCCATGAACCGCCGCCGCTTCCTTCGATACGATGCCCGGTGCCGTGGGATGCGCCGGCAGAAGTGCCGCCTGGTGTCTGGCTTGAATACCTCGACAAGCTTGCCGCCCAGGCTCGGCGCGCAGCGTGAAGGTTGGAATGCGTGCTGCGGAGGATCCTCGCCTGCCGGGGGGGGGCGCTGACATCGGAGCCCAGACGCTCGCGGAGAAAGCACCGTAGGGATGTGACTTTGGGAGCGACCACGTCCTATCGAATGGACCGGCGCCGTTGGCGCTCTGCGGGGACTTTGTGGCGATGCAGCGATCTATTGCATGCATGCCAGATCAAGAATTTTCCAACAATAGGACAAATGTTTTACGAAAAGACTATTATCTTAACGTTCTCTATATTTTTCGTATCAGCAAAAGGAGGCTGTCATGGCGTTAGCCCATAGCGAAATGGACCGGAAGATCGACGAGCACTTCACCTACGAGGCCCAGGACAACGTCGATGGGGTCTTGGCAACCCTCACGCTGGATGTCGAACATGACATCGTCGGCTGGCCTGGCGGACCTACTCTCGGCCGCGATGGAGCCAAGCCGTTCTACGAAACATTATTTTCCGATCTGTCGGACGGCCGAATCGAATGTTTGAAGCGACTCTACGGCGACGACTTTCTCGTCGATGAATCGATATGGCGGGGTCGAGCGCCAGGCCGGCCCTTCGGCTTGGATGGCCGGGGGCGACCGCTGGAATTCCGCCTGCTGCACGTGATCGAGTTTGCAGAAACGGGTGACATCAAGCGGGAAAATGTCTGGATTGATCTGGCCGCGATCATCCAGCAACTGCCGCAAGTCTGACGTGGCGGAGGATGTGACGACCATTCCTTCCAATCAGAAGAAGCGGACGCGGAAGGATTTACTCCAGGCCGCGTCACGCCTGATGAAGCAAGGAAAGAAGCCGAGCCTGGAAGAAATCGCCGAGGAGGCGCTGGTCTCGCGGGCCACTGCCTACCGCTACTTCCCCGGCGTGGAAGCACTGTTGATCGAGGCATCGGTTGATGTTGCGATGCCGCGCGCCGAGGATTTGTTCTCAAATGGCCTGCATGAGGATCCGGTGACGCGCCTACAACGCCTAGATAGCGCGGTCCATGATATGGTTCTGGCCAATGAGATGCCGCTCCGCATGATGCTTATCCATTCGATGGAACGGAACGTCAGAGGTCCCGGCGATCTGCCAGCGCGGCAAAATCGGCGGACGCCGCTCATTGAGGCGGCACTTGCGCCATTCCGTGAGGAATTCACGCCGACGGCGCTCAAGCGGCTGACCAGGGCACTGGCGGTTGTCATAGGTACGGAATCCATGGTGGCGACCAAGGACGTCCTGCAAATGCCAGATCCCGAGGCTCGGAAGATGAAGCAGTGGATGATCCGCGCCCTGGTTGAGGCAGCACGTAAGCCCCCCCCGCGCGGGTGATGCGCGGGGGGGGCGGGGTCAGCCCTTCTTCATATCCGCCTCATAGCGGGCCTTGGTCTCGGCGTTGGCCGGGTACAGGCCTGGCAGCGGAACACCGCGGCCGACTTCCTGCATGATCCAGGCTTCCAGCTGCTCCTGCTCGACGGCGGCGGTGGTGACTGCTTCCAGCAATGCCGCAGGAATGACCACGGCGCCATCGCCGTCAGCAACGATGATATCGCCCGGGACGACGCAGACACCGCCGCAGCCGATCGTCTCTTCCCAGCCGACAAAATTCAGGCTGGCGACTGAGGCCGGCGCGACGGTGCCCTTGCACCAGACGGGTAGACCGGTGCCGGCCACGCCCGCTCCATCGCGAAGCATCCCGTCCGTCACCAAGGCAGTGACTCCCTTCTTCGCCATGCGGGCGCAGAGGATGTCCCCGAAGATACCGGCATCCGCGATTCCCATGGCATCGGCCACGGCGATGCAGCCCTCTGGCATGGCCTCGATGGCGGCACGGGTGCTGCGCGGGGAAGACCAGGATTCCGGGGTGGACAAGTCTTCACGGGCAGGCACGAAGCGTAGTGTGAAGGCGGGGCCAACGAACCGGCGGCCCTTGGCGGCATCGGTGAAGGGGACCGGGCCGGAAATATAGGCGGTCCGGACCCCCTTCTTGAGCAGCACCGTAGTGAGCGTGGCCGTGGTGACGCACTCGAGGGCGGCGCGGATTTCGGGGGAGAGGGTCATGTCAGGCTCCGATGGTGCGACCGGTGAAGCGCGGAACGCAGGTGTTAGCAAGACGTCGGCACCGATTCGGCCTGGGTTCCAGTGGCGCGATTGCCGCCCCCCTCATCAACAGATGAAGCGGTCGCGCATTGGCGGCTCGACGATAATCGTGCCTACCTCGACATTAATCCCCGCGGCGATCGGAGCGGGTGCCCCGCGGGCGCGGGCAGACCGCTTCAAGCGATGCTCGGCGCCGCGATGCATCTTCGCCCCCGCTCATCAAATCGCCGCCGGTCCCACTGGCCGATCCCCGCGGATCGTCGTCCGGTACAGCGTTCGGGCCTGATCTGGCGGGCAGCCGGTCGCCAGATGCTGCACCGCCCGGTTATCCCAGAGCACCATGTCATGCGGCTGCCATTGGTGACGGTAGGTGACCTCCGAAGCCTTGGTCGCGGCGAAGAGGATGTCCAGCAGGCGCCGGCTTTCCTCTTCGGATACGCCTAGAATCCGACTGGTGAAGCCTTCGCTGACAAACAGCGCCCGGCGGCCGGTCGCCGGGTGCACCCGGACTACGGGATGCACCACCGGCGGGACTGCGGCACGCTGCGCCTCCGTCAGCGGGGCGCGGGTGCCGCTGGCGGTCAGGATATCCATGCGGAAGGCGTAGGAATGTTCGGCCTCCAGGTGTGCGATCTGCGTCTTGATCGCCTCCGGCAGCCCATCATAGGCGGCGTGCTGGCTTGCAAAGAGCGTGTCGCCGCCGTCGCGCGGCAGGATCTGCGCATGCAGGGCGCTGCCGAGGCTGGGTTCAGCCAAATAGGACAGGTCAGAGTGCCAATAATGACCGGCATCGGCGAGGCCGATGTTCTTGCCATCCCGCTTTTCATTGGAGACCAGCAGGATCTCAGGTGCGCCGGGCAGCAGGAACTGGGAGAGCACATGGATTTCCAGCTCGCCGAGCCGGCGGCTGAAGGCGATCTGGACGGCGGGTGAAATCTGCTGATCGCGCAGCACCAGCACGGAGTGGGTCTCGAAGGCCGTTTTCAGCGCTTCGAAGCTCGCGTCGTCCAGCGCCGCCAGATCCACATCAGTCGCCTCGGCGGCGAGCAGCGGATGCAGGGGGGCGATGTGCATGGGGTTTCTCCTGGTTTCTTCGTTACCGACAATCTCCACCCGTCGCCCGAGGCTGCCAAGCCCTCCGTCAAGCGTCGCGCAATGCAGCGCCGGCCGCGAGGGGCATGAGTGGCGCCAACAGCGCGGCCTGGGCCGCCAAGAACAGCAGGAAGGCGCGCGGGGAGACCCCGCTGGCCTGGGCCTCGATTGCTCCCGCGGCGAAGATCACGGCCGGGATGGCGAGCGGCAACACCAGCAAGGGCAGGAGCACCCCACCCCGCCGCGCGCCGAGCGTCAGGGCTGCCCCCAGCGTGCCTAGCAGCGACAGCACGAGCGTCGCAAGGCCGAGCGCCAGCATCGCGACCCCCCAAGCCTCGATCGGCAGGTTCAGCATCGCCGCCGCGATCGGGACCGCCACCAGCAACGGCACGGCCGTCGTCAGCCAGTGCCCGGCCGCCTTGACCATGGCGAGGCCGGCAGGGGAAACGCCCGAAAGCAGCAACAGATCGAGTGAGCCGTCCTCGGCCTCCGCCCCAAACATCCGATCGAGGGGCAGGAGGGCGGCGAGCAGCATGGCTGCAACCAGCGCTCCAGGTGCGAGCCGTGCGAGAGCGGCCGGTTCGGGTCCCACGCCGAAGGGAAAAAGTGCTGCGACCAGGATGAAGAACAGCACGGCGCCAAGGCTATCGCCGGGCGTACGCAACGCCAGACGCAATTCCCGCTCCAACAGGGCGATCATAACATCAGCTTCCTGGCACCTGGCAGAGGGAGCGGCAGGTGGGTGGCGACAATGACCATGCCCCCCCCGGCCCGATGCGCGGCCAGCAGCGTGCCAAGCTGCTCCACCGAGATAGCGTCCAATCCCACCGTCGGCTCATCCAGCAGCCAGAGCGGCGCCTGCCCGAGCGCTAGCCGTGCCAGCGAGGCCCGCCGCCGCTGGCCAGCCGAGAGGGCACGTACCGGCAGATTGGCCAGCGGGCCAAGCCCGACGGCGGCTAGCGCTGCACCAACCGTCGTCGACGAATCGCTCGACAGGCGGGCGAAGATCGCCAGGTTCTCGGCGACGGTCAGGCTTGGCTTGAGCGCATCGGCATGGCCTAGCCAACGCAGGCGGCGGGCATGGGCGGGGCGGTCCTCGGCGGTGTCCTCGCCATCCCAAAGCACACGGCCCTCGGCTGGCGCCAGCAGCCCCGCAAGGATCCGCAACAGGCTGGATTTGCCCGCGCCATTGCGCCCGGCGAGGACCAGGGCCTCCCCGGCGGTCAGCCCAAAGGACAGCCCGGCGAAGACCGCCCGCTCTCCCCGCCAGCAGGCGATCGCATCAACCGCCAGCACACGGCACCCCCCGCATTGTTTCGAAGCCCCCCCCTGCTATAACCCCCGCCATCGCAGTCAAGACAGGATCGATCCCCATGCGCATGATCGGGCAGGACACGCTGAAAACTCAGCGCACACTTTCAGTGGACGGCAAGACCTACCACTATTTCAGCCTGCCTGAGGCCGCGAAGTCGCTGGGCGACATTTCTCGCCTTCCCTACAGCCTCAAGGTGCTGCTGGAGAACGTCCTGCGTTTCGAGGACGGCCGCTCCTATTCGGTCGCCGATGCTCAGGCTGTGGTGGATTGGCAGAAGGAAGGGCGCTCTTCCAAGGAGGTGCCGTTCCGCCCGGCCCGCATTCTGCTGCAGGACTTTACCGGCGTGCCGGCCGTGGTCGATCTGGCCGCCATGCGCGATGCGCTGCTGACCCTTGGTGGCGATCCTCGCCGGGTGAACCCGCTGGTGCCGGTCGATCTGGTCATCGATCACTCGGTGATGGTGGATTTCTCGGGCACGCCGACCGCGATGCAGAAGAACGTGGACGTCGAGTTCGAGCGCAATGGCGAGCGCTATGAGTTCCTGCGCTGGGGCCAGGAAGCCTTCGCGAACTTCCGCGTGGTCCCGCCCGGCACCGGCATCTGCCACCAGGTGAACCTGGAATATCTGGCCCAGGTCGTCTGGACGATGACCGATGCCGGTGATGTCTATGCCTTCCCGGACAGCTGCTACGGCACCGACAGCCACACCACGATGGTGAACGGCCTTGGCGTGCTCGGCTGGGGCGTGGGCGGAATCGAGGCCGAGGCTGCGATGCTGGGCCAGCCGATCGCCATGCTGATCCCTGACGTCATCGGTTTCCGCCTGACCGGCAAGCTGCCGGAAGGCGTGACTGCGACGGATCTGGTGCTCACCGTCACGCAGATGCTGCGCAAGAAGGGTGTGGTCGGCAAGTTCGTTGAGTTCTTTGGCGAGGGCCTCGCCAGCGTGGCGCTGGCCGATCGGGCGACCATCGGCAACATGGCGCCGGAATATGGCGCGACCTGCGGCATCTTCCCGGTCGATGATGTGACCCTGGAATACCTCCGCCTGTCCGGCCGCGACGAGCACCGCATCAACCTGACCCGCGAATGGTGCAAGGCGCAGGGCATGTTCCGCGATGCCTCGACGCCGGACCCGATCTTCACCGATGTGCTGGAGCTCGACCTGTCGACCGTGGTGCCGTCCATGGCTGGGCCGAAGCGGCCGCAGGACCGGATTGCACTGCCGGGTGTCGCCTCTTCCTTCAACAGCGACCTGGCCGCCGGCAATATGGGCGTTCCTGGCGACAAGGCCGACCTGCGCCTACCGGTCGAAGGCGTGGATTACGATATCGGCAATGGCGACGTGGTCATCGCGGCCATCACCTCCTGCACCAATACCTCGAACCCCTATGTCATGGTTGCGGCCGGTCTGGTCGCACGCAAGGCGCGCGCGCTCGGACTGATGCCGAAGCCCTGGGTGAAGACCTCCCTGGCCCCCGGCAGCCAGGTGGTGACGGAATATCTGGACCGCTCCGGGTTGACCGAGGATCTGAACGCGCTCGGCTATGAGACGGTCGGCTACGGCTGCACCACCTGCATCGGCAACTCCGGGCCGCTGAAGGATGGCATCGGCGAGGTCGTGGACAGCAACAAGATGGTCGTCGCCTCGGTGCTCTCGGGCAACCGCAACTTCGAGGGCCGGGTGCATGCCAGCGTGCGGGCCAACTATCTCGCTTCGCCCCCGCTGGTCGTAGCCTATGCGCTGGCCGGTTCGGTGAAGATCGATTTGGCGACGGAAGCGCTTGGCGTCGGCAGCAATGGCCAGCCGGTGTACCTGCGCGACATCTGGCCCACCACGGCCGAGGTCAACGACACTGTCCATAAGAACGTGACGCGCGAGATGTTCCGCGAACGCTATGGCGACGTCTTCAAGGGGCCGATCCAGTGGCAGGCCATCCGGGTCGATGCCGATAGCGACACCTATCGCTGGAACTCGGGCAGCACCTACGTCCAGAACCCGCCCTATTTCGAGGGCATGCAGAGCGAACCGAGCCCGATTGCCAGCGTGCATGGCGCCCGGGCCCTCGCGGTTCTGGCCGACAGCATCACGACCGACCACATCTCGCCTGCCGGCAACATCAAGAAGGCGTCGCCGGCCGGTGAGTACCTGGGCGAACACCAGGTCCGGCAGGAGGACTTCAACTCCTACGGCGCCCGCCGCGGCAATCATCAGGTCATGATGCGTGGCACCTTTGCCAATATCCGCATCAAGAATGAAATGGTGCCGGGGACCGAGGGCGGTGTGGCCAAGCACTACCCCTCGGGCGATATCGCGCCGATCTATGACGTGGCGATGCGCTACAAGGCCGAGGGCCGGCCGCTGGTGATCTTCGGCGGCAAGGAATACGGCACCGGCTCCTCCCGTGACTGGGCGGCCAAGGGCACCTTCCTGCTGGGGGTGAAGGCGGTCATCGTCGAAAGCTTCGAGCGCATCCACCGCTCTAACCTCGTCGGCATGGGCGTGTTGCCGCTGATGTTCAAGGATGGCGAGAGCCGCAAGACCCTCGGCCTGACGGGTGATGAGGTGATCGACATCCTGGGCGTCGAGCAACTGTCCCCGCGGATGACGATGGAAATGGTGATCCATCGCGCCGATGGAACGACCCACACCACCACCTTGCTGTGCCGCGTCGATACGGCCGATGAGGTCGAATACTACAAGAACGGCGGCATCCTGCAGTACGTGCTGCGCGGGATGGCCAAGGAAGCCAAGGCGGCCTGACCAGTCGCCTGGCGCGCTACGGCGCGCCAGGCGACTCCCTCTCACCCCCTTGCGTAACAAGTGATCTACAGGTCAGGCTTTGCCCCAACCGTCGGCCTCGACGCCGCGGTCTGGAGGAAGCCATGAGATCACATCCTAACCGTCGCGTGTTGCTTGGCGGGCTTGCGGCCGCGGCGCTGATACCCTCGGCCCGAGCCGCAGGCGTTGCCGGCGCCGTCCCCTTTTCTGGTGGTGCCGAGGCGCCCCGGCTGATCGTCCCCCCCGGCGCCACCGACTGCCACCATCACATCTACGATTCGAGCTTCCCCGCCGATCCGCGCACGTCGCTGCGGCCACCCAACGCTTCGCCCGCCGACTACGAGGCGCTGCGCCGCCGGCTCGGCACATCGCGTTCCGTCCTGGTCACCCCCAGCACCTATGGCACCGACAACCGCCTGCATCTGCAGGCGATGCAGGCACTTGGTCCGCAGCGAACGCGTATGGTCGCCGTGGTCGATACCAGTGTGACGGATGAGGCGCTGCGGTCGATGCACGCAGCGGGGGTACGCGGGATCCGCTTCAACCTCGTCCAGGCCGGGGTTACCACATTCGACATGGTGGAGCCGTTGGCCGCGCGTATCGCGCCCATGGGCTGGCACATCCAGTTCCATCTGCTCGGGCCGCAGATCGCGGAGAAAGAGGCAATGATCCGGGGCTTGCCGGTGCCGGTGGTCTTCGACCACCTCGGCCGCATTCCGCAACCGGAGGGGGTGAACAGCCCAGCCTATGCGGCCGTGCGCCGACTGCTGGATGGCGGGCGGGCCTGGGTCAAGCTGTCCGGTGCTTATATGGACACCAAGGTCGGCGCCGCGGGGAATTGGGCCGATACCGTGCCGATCGCAGCCGGCTATGCCCTCGCCGCCCCGGAACGCTGTGTCTGGGCCAGCGACTGGCCGCATGTGACCGAGGGGGCCGAGAAGCCCGATGATGCCCGACTGCTGGATCTGCTGACCGAATGGGTCCCGGATGACAGGGTGCGGCATCGCGTGCTGGTCGAGAATCCGTCCCAGCTCTACGATTTTCCTAGGGGCTGATCCGCTGCAGGGTGGCCTCCACCCTGTAGAAGCACCACGACCAGGGCGATGGCGCAGAGGGCTGCCATCGCCCAGTAGGCGCTGCCGCCAGCCGCAGCATAGAGCGGGCCGGCGGCAAGAGTGAGCACGCCCAGTGGTAACCCAACCCCAATCGCTGCATGCAGGGTCTGGGCGGAGCCCTGTGCATGCGGCGGCACCAATTCGACGAGCGTCCGCATCGCGGCCAGATGCTGGCAAGCGAAGCTGGCCGCATGCATGGCTTGAGCAAGGGCGAGGGCGGGCAGCCAGGCGGTCGTCCCTGTAATCCCCCAACGGATGAGCCCGAAGCTCGCCGCGATCATGGTGAGTCCACGCCAGCCGAGCCGGTCGACGAAACGCCGTGCGACCAGGAACAGGAGCACCTCAGCCAGGACCCCCTCGGACCAGAGCAGGCCAATGACGGTGGGGGAATGCCCCTCGGCCAGCCAATGGATCGTGCCGAAGCTGTAGTAAAGCGCGTGGCTGCCCTGAATCAGGCCGGACAGTAGCAAGAGCCGGCGGAAGGCCGGCAGGCGCCAGGCCTCGCGCAGCCCGCCCTTTCGGCCGGCGGTGCGCGGCATGGGTGGCAATGCGCTGGCCGCCAATGCCGCGCACAGGAACAGTGCCGCGACAATCCATGGCAAAGGCGCATGTCCGACTTGGCCCACCACAATGCCAGACAAGGTGGCAAAGACGATGAAGGCGAGGCTGGCGAAACCCCGAACCCGTCCATAGTCGAACAGCCCGTGCCGCGCCCCTTGAACGGTCAGCATTTCGGCGATCGGCAGGAGCGGCGCCTGAGCCGAGCTGTGCAGCACCTGCACCAACAAAAAAACCAGAAGCCCGGACGCCATGCCGAATCCGCCTACCGTCAAGCCGGCCAACAATGCCGCAATCGCCAGAAGCCGGCGCGGGTCGCCGAGTGCATCCACGAGCCGCCCCGCCAACGGCCCCGATATGATTCGGGTGGCACTACCGGCCGCGAGGACGACGGCAACCTCGGTCGAGGAGAGGCCGGAGGCCGCCAGCAATGCGGGAAGGAAGGGCAAGAACACGCCGACGGCGCCGAGCAGCGCCATCAACAACAGGGCATGGGCGATACCGGGGGACACGGCTGGTAAACTGCACATCCCACGGCGCCCCCGGCAAGCCGTGAACCGGCGATCAAGCGCTGGCGCGCACCCGCGTCAGGAAGCCATCGACCGTGCCTCGCAGAGCTGCGGACTGGCCCTTCATCGCCTCCGCGGCCATCACCAGATCGCGTGCCTGCCCATCCGCCTCGCGCGAGACGGTGCCCAGTGAACCGATCTGGCTGCTGACCCGTTCCGTGCCCCGGGCGGCGGCGGTGCTTGCGCGGGCAATTTCGGCCGTTGCGGCGCCCTGTTGCTCGACCGCGGCGGCAATACTGGTGCTGATCCCCTCCAGATCTCCGATGGTGCCGGCGATGGCGCGGATCGCCTCCACGGCCTCTCCGGTCACCTGCTGCATCGCCCCGATCTGGGCAGAGATCTCCTCAGTCGCCTTGGCGGTCTGCGCGGCCAGATTCTTCACCTCGCTTGCCACGACGGCAAAGCCCTTGCCGGCTTCACCGGCACGCGCTGCCTCGATCGTCGCGTTCAAGGCGAGCAGATTGGTCTGCCCCGCGATGTCACCGATGAGGCGCACGACATCGCCGATTCGGGAGGCGGTTTCCGCCAGGCTCCGCACGGTCCCGTCCGTCGCCCGTGCTGCCTGTGCCGCGCGGCTGGCGGCTGCGGCGCTCTCACCGACGCGGCGTGAGATCTCGGCAATCGAAGCCGACATCTCCTCGGCCGCGGCCGCGACGGTGGAGACTTCATTGGCGGCGTCTCCAGCAGCACCGACGACCGCATCGCCCGCGGCCAGGGTTGTGGCGGCGGTGTCCCGGATCGCGCTGGCGGCGCCGTCGACGGTGACGGTCGCATCAGTCATCTCGCCCATCGCCTTGGCGACATCGCTCTCAAATGCAGCGACGGCTTTGGCCAGGCTTTCGCCCCGCTGGGCCCGAGCCAGGCCTGCGTCCCGCGCCGCGGCCTCGGTCTCGGCGTTGCGCAACAGGGCCTGACGCAAGGCCTCGGCCGCAACGGAGATCTGGCCGATCTCATCCTTCCCCGCCAAGCCAGGGACCGGTGCGTTCAGATCGCCCCTCGCCATACTGGCAAGGCGCTGCTGCAGCGCGCGCAAGGGGCGCAGCGCCGTGCGGCGCAGCGTGATGACGGTGAGGATGCTGCTAAGCAGTACGGCAAGCGCCGCGGCGCCTTCCAGGATCCAGGCCGATTGCTGGGCGGTGATATCGGCATGCGCCGAGCGAGCCTCGCTTTCGGCGGTCGCAACTGCGGCAGCGGCGGAGAGGCTCGCGTTCAGCGCCTGACGATTGGCACGGTTGGCGTCGGTGTTTCCGAGCGCTTCGGCGGCGGCGGGCCCATCCTTGCGGGCTGCCTCGATCATCGCGTTGCGGAATTGGACGAAGCTCGCGACATCCCGGTCCATCGCCGCAAGGCCCGGCCGCGCTTCCGGCGGCAGGGCTGCACGCCAGCCCGTGATCTCCTCCTGCAAGGCGCCAAGGGCGCGGGTGAGGCCCGCGGCGAAGCGGGCGACCTCGGTAGGATTCTTGGCGATGTACAATCCACGGCTTTCCATCACGACCTCGGTGACGCGCCCATTGGCGCGTTCGGCGTGCATGGCTGCTCTGGCCCCATCATCGGCGAGCGCGACATCCGTGCGGTACGAAGCCAGCAGGCCAACCGCGAGCGTCGCGGTGGCGAGTGTCGCCACCCCAAGCAGCGCGAAAAGTGCCAGGAGGCGGGCGGCGAGCGACCGGCGCAGCAAGGTCATTGACGTATCCTAAGGGCGTGGAGGAACGCCTCTTTTGCCCGCGTCATCATTGCTATGCGGTGAACGCCGTCGCCGAGGTTGCCAAACGGGGTCGCGCCGTCCACACATTTCCCAATGTCCGATTTCAGCCCCCCCATGTTCGCCTCCCGCGTGAAGGCCGTGCTTGGGCCCACCAATACCGGTAAGACGCATCTTGCGATTACCCGGATGCTGGGCCACGCCTCCGGCATCATCGGATTCCCGCTACGCCTGCTTGCGCGGGAGAATTACGACCGAATGGTCGCGGCCAAAGGGGCGCGCTACGTCGGCCTGATCACGGGCGAGGAGAAGATCGTCCCGCCTGAAGCCAAGTGGTTCGCCTGCACGGTCGAGGCTATGCCGCTCGATCGCCGCACCGAATTCCTGGCCATCGACGAGGTGCAGCTCTGCGCCGATCCGGATCGGGGCCATATCTTTACCGATCGGGTGCTGCACGCCCGCGGCCTCGTCGAGACGATGTTTCTGGGCGCCGAGACCATCCGGCCGCTGCTGCAGCGTCTGGTGCCGCAGATCGAGATCGAAACCCGCCCGCGTCTGTCGCAACTCACCTATGCGGGACCGGCGAAGCTGACGCGTCTGCCCCCGCGCTCCGCGGTCGTCGCCTTCTCCGCCGGCGAGGTCTATGCGATTGCCGAAGCGATCCGTCGCCGCCGGGGGGGCTGCGCCGTGGTGATGGGGCGCCTATCGCCGCGCACCCGCAACGCCCAGGTCGCGCTGTACCAGAACCGGGAGGTTGATTTCCTGGTAGCGACGGATGCCATCGGGATGGGGCTGAACATGGACGTGGACCATGTCGCCTTTGCTGCCTTGCAGAAGTTCGACGGACATCGGCCGCGGCCGCTAACCACCCAGGAAGCCGCCCAGATTGCCGGTCGCGCAGGTCGCGGCCTGCGCGATGGTACCTTTGGCACCACGGCAGAATGCCCGGGGCTGGACGAAGATCTCGTGCATGGGATCGAGGCTCACCGCTTCGAGCCCCTGGTCGCCATCGCCTGGCGCAATTCGAACCTCGATTTCTCCAGCATCGATGCGCTACTGGACAGTTTGGCTGCTCTGCCGCCGCAGGCTGGCCTTGCCAAGGGCAATGACGCGACCGACCACATCACGCTGAACGCCCTCGCGCGCGACGAAGCTGTCCGCAGCATGGCGGGCGGAAGGTCCCGCGTGAAGCTTCTGTGGGAAACCTGCCAGATCCCGGATTTCCGGAAACTCGCCGATGACAGCCACACCCGCTTCTGCCAGCGCGTCTTCACCCATCTGGTTGAGGATGGCGCCTTGCCCGAGGACTGGATCGCCAGCCAGATTGCCACGACCCATCGCACGGATGGCGACATCGACACGCTGATGGCGCGGCTCTCGGCCATTCGGGTCTGGGCCTATGTCGCAGCCCGCGGCGACTGGCTGCGCGACGCTGATCGCTTCCAGAATGAAGCCCGGGCCGCAGAGGACGCGGTCAGTGATGCGCTCCACGAGCGTCTGACCGCACGCTTCGTGGATCGCCGCGCGGCCCATCTGATCCGGGCGTTGGATGATACCGAAGAAGAGCTGCTCTCTGCGGTGACGCGGCAGGGCGAGATTGTGGTCGAGGGCCACTCGGTGGGCAAGATCGAGGGGTTCGTATTCACCCCGGATCCCTCTGCGGTCGAGGCTGACGACAAGAAGCTGGTCCTGCGCGCCGCCCGCCGCGCTTTGCGCGAGGAGATGCCGCGCCGGGTCGGGATGCTGGAAGCGGGCAAGGACGAGGATTTCGCCCTTACCAACCTCCATCGCATCCTGTGGGAAGGCCATGAGGTCGCGCGGCTGAAACTCGGCCCTGAGCCCATCAAGCCTCAGGTCGAGCCCCTGCCGTCCGAGTTCCTGGATGGTCCGGCGCGCGAGCGGGTGCGGGTGCGTCTTCAGGCCTGGCTCGATGGCGTGATCGCGCGCGACTTTGCGCCGCTTTTCAACGTTGAGGCCAAGGCGGCCGAGGATGCCGCGCTGCGTGGCCCAGTCTTCACCTTGCGTGAGCACCTGGGCCTACTACCGGGTGGCACCGATCCACGCATGAGCCAGGATGACCGCGCCAAGCTGAAAGCGATTGGCGTGCGTGCCGGGCGTTTCGCGCTTTATGTGCCGGAAATGCTGAAGCCCCGCGCCATGGCCATGCGGGCGCAGATCTGGGCCCTGCATGCGCAGCAGAAAGTGCCGTCGCTGCCTGGCGGCGGCTTGGTTTCGACATCACCGGGACTGGACTGGCCGCGCGGCTTCGGCGCCGCGATGGGCTGGATGCCGATGGGCGCGGCGGCGCTTCGGCTTGATGTGGCGGAACGCATCGCGGGCGAGTTGGGCCATATGACCCGGCGAGGCCCCGCCGTGCTGCCTCCGGAAATTGTCAGTCGGATGGGGGTGAAGGCGGATGCGCTGGCCGGCGTGCTGGCCGCACTCGGTTTCGCCCAGGTCCCGGCGGAAGCCTTGCCGGAGGGCGCCTTCGGTCCGCCGACACCGCCGCTGGTTGGTCCCCGCCCGCGTGGGCATGAGGGCCAGCCGCGCCGTCGTGGCGGCGAGCGCCCGCAGCAGAACCGTGCGCCGCGCTCGGAAGGTGAGGCGGAGCCCGCCGAGACCTCCGCCCCCACCGCCGAGGGCGCCCCCGCTGCGGCTCCCGCCAGCCGCCCGCCGCGCCGTGATGGCCCGCGCCAGGACCGCCGCGACCGCCCGCGCGGACCGCGCCCGGCCGAGGCCCAGCCGCCGACCGAGGGCCAGCAGGCCCCGCCGGCGCGGGAGGCACGTCCCGCTCCTGGCCGTGAGGGGAGCACTCGCGAAGGCGGCAATCGTGGTGCCGGTGCTGCGCCGCGCCGCGACGGTCCGCCGCGCGAAGGGCAGCGCCCTTGGCAGCCGCGTGGGCCTGAGGGTGCTCGTGGTGGCGCCCGTGGAGGCGACCGCGCTCCGCGCAGCCAAGTGCTGTTCGAGCCGAAGCCGAGCGGCGGCCGTGGGCCCGATCCAGACAATCCCTTTTCCGTCCTGGCGAATCTGCTCCGCAAGCCCTGAGGTGTCTGCCGCCCCGTGACCGAGCCGTACCAACGCCTGGATTTCTGGCTCTGGTGCGCGCGGGTGGCGCGCAACCGCGCGGATTGCGCCAAGTTAGTGGAAAAGGGACGGGTCCGGCTCAATCGTCAGTCGACCGACAAGCCACATGCCAAGCTGCGGCCGGGCGATACGCTGACCATCGCGCTTGGCGGCAATGAGCGTGGTGTGATCCGTATCTGGACGGTATTGGCGCTGGCTAAGCGGCGTGGCCCGGCCAGCGAGGCGCGCGCCCTGTATGATGACCTTTCAGACGCCGGCTAAACCAGGTCGCGCTGTTCCAGCCCTGGCACGGTCGGACCGGGCCCACCCGGCGCCTCTGGCCCGCCTCGATCCTCATCCTCAGGCCCGACGGCGCGTGCCTCCAACTCGGCGATGCTGGGTGAGATGTTGGTCGTAGTGGCATAGGCACGTATCGCCGCTTCGATGATCGCCGCCACGGAACGACCCTCCCGTGCTGCCAAACGTCCGGCGAGAACGAGCACCTCAGGGTCGATTTTCATGGGGAACTTGTCCATTAGGCTATCTCCTTGCCGGTGCCTCCAACTGAAATGCGCTGCATGGCGGCTGGTTGCTGGTTGGTAGCAGCGGCACGGCCGTTGCTCCTGGTCGAGCATGCGCTTCGCTCTGCCGTTTGCCCTCGTCCTGATGCTCTCGCTCCTGCGCGCCGCCGGCGCCGATGAGCTTCCGGGGCCCTTGGCCAGGGATGGCGGCTGTCGGGCCGCGATCGCTGTCGCCGAGCGCGAAGCATCGATTCCGCCGGGCTTGTTGCAGGCGATCGGCCGGGTGGAATCCGGCCGCCGCGACCCCGCCACAGGCGCCTTCGGTCCCTGGCCTTGGACCTTGAATGCCGAGGGGCGCGGCCAATTTTTCCGCTCACGGGAGGAAGCGATTGCCGCTTTGCGGCAGCTTCAGGCGCGTGGGGTTCGGGTCATTGACGTCGGTTGCATGCAGATCAACCTGCTGCACCACCCGAATGCCTTTACCAGCCTGGAGCAGGCTTTTGATCCGTTGGCTAACGCCCGCTATGCCGCGCGTTTTCTCCGCGGGCTGCAGGATGCCTCACCGGAGTGGCTGCAGGCGGCAGGGCATTACCATTCGCATACACCGGATCTCGCCGCCACCTATCGTGCCCGGATCGCAGCGGCTTGGCCGGAGGAGGCGCGGCTGGCCGGCGGGCATCCGGCCTATGTCGCGATGAGCCGGCCGCCAGTGTCGCTACCAGTGGCAAACCGGGGGGGCGGCCTGGCCGGTGGGACGATGCCATCGCTATCGCATGGCGAGCGCGGGCGAGGGATCGAAGCCTATCGTGCGGCGCCGATCCCCCTGGCCTCCCGCGCCACCCCTCGTCTGCTCGGGGGGCGCGGCTACTGACTATGGCCTCTTCGGCTGCCTCAGCCTTTGCTGGGACGCGGGAGGCGAGTGCCCCCAACCTCCGTTCGTCTCAAGTGAACGTCAGGCCGGTCCGGTGAACTCCGCCCGCACTGCGGCGGTGTGTTCGCCAAGCCCTGGCACCGGGCCCAGCGGTCGAACTCCATCGGAAAGCACCGCCGGTGGCGCCGCCAGGGCCACTGGACCACCCGGTGTGGCCACCTCCACCCGCCGCAGGGCAGGGTGCGAGGCGAGCCCCGCCATGTCATTGACGAAGCCGAAGGCAATATCCGCCGCGCGCAGCTTGGCCGCACAGGCGTCGCGGGTCAGCGCGGCAAACCCTTCTCCTACGCGGGCATCCACCATGGTCCGATGGGCGACGCGTTCGACATTGCTCCTGAACCCTTCGCGCTGAGGCAGCGTCGCATCCCCAAGAAATACCGCGCAGAGGCGCGCGAATTCCCGCTCGTTCTGGATACTGATAAGTACCAGCGCCCCATCGGCGGTGGCGAAGGCGCCATAGGGGCAGATCGAGGGATGGGCGAGGCCGACGCGGGCCGGCGCGGTCCCGGTACCTTCGAAATACAGCAGCGGGACGTTCATCCAATCGGCCATGGCATCGAATAGGGAAACGGCGATACCGCTGCCCCGTCCGGTCAGGCTGCGGGAGATCAGCGCCTCCAGGACCGCGGATTGGGCGTTCATCCCGCAGGTGATGTCGCAGGCGGAAACGCCCACACGTCCCGGACCGGCCGGGTGCCCGGTGATCGAGGCGAGGCCGACCTCGGCCTGAACCAGCAGGTCATAGGCCTTCATGGTCGCGTAATCGCCGCTCTCGCCATAGCCAGAGATATCGACGGTGATCAGCCGCGGATATTTGGCGCGCAACTCCGCGCTTCCGAAGCCCGCGCGGGCCATCGCCCCAGGCGCGAGATTTTGAATGAAGACGTCGGCGCGGGCGATCAATCGGTCCAGCAGCGCCTTGTCCGCGGGCGCCTTGATGTCGAGGCAGACGCTTTCCTTGCCCCGATTCAGCCAGACGAAATACGTGGAAAGTCCCTGAGCCGCCGCATCGTAGCCGCGGGCGAAATCACCCTCGGCGCGTTCGATCTTGATGACCCGTGCGCCCGCATCTGCCAGTCGCATGGAACAGAAAGGGGCGGCAACCGCCTGCTCCATCGCGACGACGAGCAGGCCTTCGAGCGGCCGCATCAATAGGAACGTGGCAGGCCGAGCACATGCTCGCCGATGTACGACAGGATAAGGTTCGTGCTGATCGGCGCCACCTGATAGAGGCGCGTTTCGCGAAACTTCCGCTCGATGTCGTATTCTTCGGCGAAGCCGAAACCGCCATGGGTCTGTACGCAGGCCTCAGCTGCGGCCCAGGACGCCTCGGCCCCGAGCATCTTGCCCATGTTGGCTTCCTCGCCGCAGTTCTGGCCCGCCTCGAATTTTTGGAGGCCACGCTGCAGGATGCCTTCGGCCGCGCGCATTTGGGCGTAGGCGCGGGCGATGGGGAACTGCACGCCCTGGTTTTGGCCGATCGGCCGGCCGAAGAGCACGCGCTCCTTGGCATAGGCGGTCGCCTTCCCGATGAACCACTTGGCGTCGCCGATGCATTCGGCGGTGATCAGCAGGCGCTCGGCGTTCATTCCGTCCAGGATATAGCGAAAGCCCTTGCCCTCGACGCCGACCAAGGCGTCAGCCGGGATCACCATGTCGTCGAAGAACACCTCGCAGGTGTTGTGATTCATCATTGTGCGGATCGGCCGAATGGTCAGGCCATTGTTCAGCACCTTGCGCATATCGACGAGGAAGGTGGAGAGCCCCTCGGTCTTCTTCGCCACCTGGTCGCGCGGTGTGGTGCGGGCCAAGAGCAGCATCAGGTCGGAATGCTCGGCGCGACTGGTCCAGATCTTCTGTCCCTTCACGACCCAGGTATCACCCTCCCGGCGTGCCGTGGTGCGCAGCGCGGTGGTGTCCGTGCCCGACGTGGGCTCGGTCACACCGAATGCCTGTAGGCGAAGCTCGCCCGAGGCAATCTTGGGCAGGTACTCGGCCTTCTGCGCCTCGCTGCCATGCCGCAGCAACGTGCCCATGATGTACATCTGGGCGTGGCAGGCTCCGCCATTGCTTCCCGAGGCATGAATTTCCTCCAGGATGGCTGCGGCGGCGGAGAGCGGCAGGCCGGAGCCGCCGAATTCCTCGGGGATGAGGGCGCCAAGCCAACCTTCGCGCGTCAAGGCGTTAACGAATTCAGTTGGATAGCCCCGTTCGGCATCCAACTTACGCCAATATTCACCAGGAAAGCGTGCGCAGAGTTTTCCGACTTCACGCCGGATTTCCGCGTGAGGGTCCGCCTCCGGATTAATCGACTGGTCCATGCCCATCCCCAAATATTGCGCCGCTTCGGCGCTGCTTGCTCATCCGACCGTGTCCCCTACGGGACGCGGTTGCAAGGGGCACGGAGGCGGATCAGCAGTTGCGTCCGGCACGCGCCCGGCATGCGGGCTGACCAAAAGGCGGGGACAATACCAACCCCGCGAGGCGCAACCGGCTCCCCATGGCGAGGGCATGGCCCATCGCACAGTAGGCGTTTTGAGGTGGCAGGATGGCGCACCAGGCCGCCAGCGCCTCAGTACGGCTCGCACGTTGGCAGATGGTGCAGGCAAGTAGCAGCAGGGTCTCATCCCCCACTACCTGGGGCGTCGCGGGCAGGCCAACGCGAAGCGAACGACCCCCCGCCACGGCCCGGATCATGGCCTCGGCAGGGCCGGCGGCGTCGCTCGCATCCTCAGCGACAAAGGGCGGCATGATGGCGGGCAGCGTGGGGCGGCCGCTGAGCCATGCCGCGGCCCATCGCCGCGTGACGTCGATCAACAACGCCTCCGGCAGGGGCAGATCGGCGGTGTCATGTCCGGTCCAGGGCCAATCGGGAAGTCCGCGGGTCGTCATCGGCATCTCCATTGAGGTGTTGATTACAGAGAATGCGAGTGATTCGCAATTGAGAAGCCTCACTTGCCGTATGGCGCGCGGGATGGTCGCATGGCCCATGCCTCATGCGCCCGTTCCGTCATCTCCACTGCGCCAGATCCTGGTGCTGGCGGCTCCCACCAGTCTGATTGCCGCCATTCAGGCTTGCGCGCAGATCGCCGAGACGATTCTGGCAGCCCGCCAGGGCACTGCGGCGCTGGCGGGCTGGGCGGTCGTGTTACCCTTCGCCCTGCTGATGCAACAGATGTCCACCGGGGCGATGGGGGGCGGAGTTGTCGCGGCGATCGCGCGGGCCCTCGGTGCGGGCAAGCCGCAGGAAGCCTCGGCATTGGTGTTGCATGCTCTGCTGATCGGGCTTGGCTTCGGGCTCGGCTTCATGCTGCTCATGGCGGGCTTCGCCGAGCCAATCCTGACCGCGGTGGGCGGTGCCGTGGTGGCAGCGGCTGCGACACCCTATGCCGTCATGTTGTTCGGCCTGGGGGCGGTGCCGGCCTGGATGGCAAATACCCTGGCCTCAATTCTGCGCGGCGGCGGGCAGCATGGGCTGGCGGCGCGGACCATGGTCTGGGCCTGGGTGCTATATCCCTTGTTCGCCTGGGTGCTGGCAGAACCGGCCGGGCTTGGGCTGCCAGGCGTGGCGCTTGCATTTGGCCTGGTGTTTCTGGCGGCCACTCTCAGCATGGGGTGGCGGGTCGCCACCGGTGGAGCCGGGTTCATGCCGCACTGGCGGGTGGGTGTTCAGGCGATGTTGTTTGGGCGCATCCTCAAGGTTGGGCTGATCGCCTGCCTTCTGGCGACGATGGCCAATCTGACCACCATTTTGGTCACGTCGCAGCTTGCCCCTTGGGGAACGACCGCCGTCGCCGCCTATGGCATCGCCGCCCGGTTGGAGTTTTTGATGGTGCCGCTGTCCTTCGGGATCGGATCGGCGCTGACGGCGCTTGTCGGGCGGGCTGTCGGGGCAGGGGATTGGGCGCGGGCACGCACGTTAGCCTGGGCTGGGGGCGGGCTGGCGTTGGTTGCGGCGGGATCGGTCGGGATCGCGGTCGGGCTGTTTCCTGGGGCTGTTGCGCGCGCATTCACGGGGGATGCGGCGGTGGTGGCGATCGCGGCCACGGTGCTAGCGATCACGGGCCCGGCGCTCGGCGGGTTTGGTTTGGGCATGGCGATGTACTTCGCCTGCCAGGGGGCCGGGCGGATGATGGGGCCGGTCCTGGCTGCGTGCTGCCGCATCGGACTGGCGGTAGGCGGCGGCTGGGTGCTGGCGGAGCCCTTGGGGATGGGGCTTACCGGGCACTTCTGGGGGGTGGCGGCAGGGATCACGGCCTATGGGGTGGTGACCGCGGCGAGCGTCCGGCGGGGCATTTGGGGTGGGTGAAGCGTAAGACCGAAGCGGTAATGTCAGCGACCGGCCGAGCGCAGCACCGAGAGTGCCGCAACCGCATGTTTCTGTCTGAAGGCCGCGACCCTAAGAGCCTGTGAGGCTCGACGGCGACCCTTCTGATGTGCCGCCGCAGCGATCCGCTCACAATACGAGAGGACATCCCCGCCGCTATCGGGCAGACAATAGGGACGCTCCAGGCGGACGATTCGCTTCTTAACAACCGCCAAAACGGCTGGCCGACCCAGGATGGACCTGGTCGATCCATACACTCGTCCGCTGCTCTGTGGGCGCACCCGGGTGCAGCAGCGGGGGAGGGGAGTCTTGGTTATATCCATAGATGCTGCTTTCAGCCTGCCTTGCGCAGGGCGTAGGGTGATGTGGCTGACCCGTGGGCTGATGATCGCACTGCTCGCCGCCGCCACCGGCTGCGCTCCGGGGCTGCAAAGTCAAGCTGCCGGAACGCCTGCTGCGGCTCTGTTGCAAGGCGGCTTTGCCACGGTACTCAGCGCGGGACCTGGCTCGGGTCCCCACGGGTCAGCCATTGCGATGGACCGGGAATACGTCCTGACCAGCGCACATCTCCTGCGAGCGGGTGAAAGAAGCCTCTGGTTGCGTCGCCCTGATGGCATGATGGCCCATGCACAGGTCGTCGCGCTGGGCGCTGGCCTCGACTTGCTCGTACTTCGAACGGAGGTGGATTTTCTTTCCGCCCCCAAATTTGCACATCGCGCCCCATTGGCCGGCGAGGCGGTTTGGGCGCTTGGCGCGCCTGGCATCGGGCCGTCATTGTCCGTGGGACGGGTGGATTGGGCGCAGGTGGTGTTGGAGGGGAGCGGTCCTGGCTTCGTCGCCCAGATGCCGGCGCTCATGGGCTATTCGGGCGGACCCGTCGTGAACGCCGATGGCGCGGTGCTTGGGCTGACCACTGCAATGCTGCGAACCGGTACGGCAGTGACCCTGGGCCATGCGACCGGTATCGATCTCGACGGTCTGACACAGGGACAAACGCGGCGTGTATTCGCGTTGTCCGCAGAATCGGCGCTAGCCGAGGCGCGGCGGCTCACCGCCGCCGCGGCCCAGGCGATTGAACGGCACGTCAGCGCCGGTGCAGCACTTCGAGATCCCAGGGCGCCCGGTTAACTTCCCGCATCGCATCGGCGCGACTTACGCCGATGTCATGGAGCATCCGGGCATCCATCTCTGAGAGATCCCGGCGCGTCTCGATGGCGACCCAGGCGCGCTTCAACCCCTGCGCGAGACCGCGCAGCAAGCCGGCCCGGAAACGCGGGCCAGCAAGGGTGGGGGTGTGGCCAAAGAACTGGGCGGACATGGATGGTCTCCTGTTGAGATCGCCTCTGTGCAGGGCCGGTTCGAATAAGCCAAACGAGTTGTTTTGACAGGGCGCATCAATTCCATTGATGTGCCACTCATGATGTCGCTGCCCCCGGGACTCGACCCCGATCTGCTCCGCGCCTTCGTGCTGATTGCCGAGGGTGGCAGCGTAACGCGTGCTGCTGAGCGTGTTGGCCGCACCCAATCGGCTGTGTCCATGCAGATCCGTCGGTTGGAGGAAGCGGTCGGCCAGACGCTGCTGATCCGCACGCCGGGCGGCATGGTCCCGACCCCGCGAGGCCTCTGGCTGCTTGAGCGCGCCCGCGCCGTCCTGGCCCTGAACGACGAAATACTGGCAACGTTGCGAGCGCCACCGATGACCGGCACGGTTCGGCTCGGCACCCCGGATGATTACGCGCTGAATTGGCTTCCCGGCATTCTTGCCCGCTTCGCCGAGGCGCATCCGTCTGTCGAGCTGGACGTCACCTGCTTGAACTCCGGTGGGCTCGCGGAGCGCATGCGAGCGGGGCAACTCGACCTCTCGCTGCTGACCGAGGGGCACCAGCCGCACGGGATGATGGGCAAGCAGATCTGGCGCGGTCCATTGCGCTGGGTCGGCAGTCCGAGCCATGCCTTGCACCGCCGGGACCCATTGCCGCTGGCGCTGGCGCTGGATGAATCCGGCTGTCCCTGGCGGCGGGCGGCGCTGTCTGCGCTGCACGACGCAGGGCATCGCGCACGCGTCACCTATAACTCGGCGACCCAGACCGGGTGCTTCACCGTGGCGTTGGCCGGGCTGGCACTGACGGTAAGCACGCCGACCGCGCTACCTGAAGGGTTGACCTGGATGGGGGAGGCCGAGGGACTGCCGCCTCTGCCTTTGATGGGAATTGTCCTGCTTCGCAGCCCGGCGATGGCCGGCGACCGGGCCGCCGAGACGCTTGCCATGTACATCGAGGAAGGCTTCCGCCAAGCCGAATCAGGCCGGCTTGGGCTCTCGCCCGTGCTGGTCGGCGCTTGATCGTGGCTTGATAGGAGGGACCGGGGCATGCCCAATGCCCTCACCAAAAAGGGGGAAGGCATGAAACAGCACCGTCGTAGCCTGCTGACGTTCGCCGTTGCGGGAATGGCCCCGGCGCTTGCCGCGCCCTCAATCGCGAGGGCGCAGGGTGTGTGGCCCGACCGGCCGATCCGCATTATCGTCCCCTATCCTCCCGGCGGGTCGAATGACACCGTCGCCCGCATCATCCAGCCGCGGCTGCAGGAACTCCTCGGTCGGTCGATCATTGTGGATAACCGTGCTGGCGCTTCGGGTTCCGTTGGGTCCAACGAGATGTCCCGCTCAGCACCTGACGGCTACACATGGCTCCTGGCCAATGACACCCTGGCGGCCAATGATACGCTGCTTCCTCTACCCTATAAGGTCGCGACGGATTTCAGCTTCTGCAGCGTGCTTGGCACCTGCCCCTATGCGCTCACCGCCCACCCGAGCCTGCCTTATCGCACCCTCGCGGATGTCATTGCGGAGGCCAAGGCGCGGCCCGACTTCCTGAGCTACGCGACGACCGGAGTCGGCAGCTTGGCGCATGTTGCAGCCGTGCTTTTGCAGCAACGGGGTGACTTTCGCATGACCCATGTGCCCTATCGCGGTGGGGGGCCAGCCCTACAGGACAGTCTGGCTGGTCATGTGCCGCTCTTCATGTCGAATATCGTGATCATCCTGCCGCATATCCGGGCCGGCGCCTTGCGCCCCATTGGTATCTCGACCCGGGCGGAAAGCCGCTACCTGCCTGGTTTGGCGCCCTTCGCGGCGCAGGGCTTCCCTGGATTCGAGGCGCTGACCTACTGGACCCTCGTGGGACCGGCGAATATCCCGCCGCCTATTGTTGAGAAGATGCAGCAGACGATCGCACAGGTTCTCGCAGAACCCGCGGTCCAGGCCCGCATGGCGGAACAGGGGGCCGACATCGTGGCCAGCACGCCGGAGGAGACCAGAACCTTCCTGCTTGGCCAGGTGGAGACCTGGGGCAAGGTCATCCGCGACAATGGGATCAGCACGGATAGCTGATCCGCTTGCGACGGCGCTCCGCTGGTGCGATGTCTGACAACAATGCCGATCGGCAACGTGTCGGGGGACGGCATCAGGGGAGAGTCCAAGCCAATGCTGCAGCGCCGTCATCTTTTGGCCTTGACCGCGACCGGGCTGGCCGCCCCGGGTATCGTGATGGGGCAAGGGGCATGGCCGGATCGGCCGATCCGGCTGATCGTCCCCTGGCCTCCCGGAGGGTCCACGGACACTATCGCGCGGATTTTCCAGGCCCGGCTGAGCGAAGTGCTTGGCCGAGCAGTGGTGATCGATAACCGCGGCGGTGCTTCGGGTGCGATCGGCGCGCAGGAAGCGGCGCGTTCCGCGCCGGATGGCTACACCTGGATGCTGGCCTATGACAACGAGGCCACAAACCAGACTGTCATGCGCCTGCCATACCGTGCCTTGGAGGCATTTGCGCCGGTGAGCCTGGTGGCAACCGGGCCGTTGGCCATGGTGGCGCATTATTCGACACCCTATCGGAGCTTCCAGGATGTGATCGACGCCGCCAAGCGCGCCCCGGATACCATCCCCTATGCGACCAGCGGCGTGGGTGGTCTGGCCCATGTGTCGACCACGCTGCTCCAGCAGCAGGGGGGATTTGGCCTTGTGCATGTGCCCTACCGCGGGGGTGGCCCGGCTGTTTCTGACGCGGTGGGCGGGCAGGTGCCGCTGTTCATGTCGAATGTGGTCATCATCAGCCAGCACATCCGGGCCGGGACACTACGTCCGCTTGGCGTGACCACGCTGGAGGAGACGCGGCACGTCCCTGGAACCAAATCTTTCGCGCAGCAGGGCTTCCCTGCCTTCGCAGCGCCCACCTGGTGGGCCTTTCTCGGCCGGGCGGGGACGCCCGCGCCGATCGTGGAGCGGATGCATGCGGCACTGACGCAGGTTCTGGCCGAACCGGAGGTGCGCTCGCGGATCGAAGAACAGGGCGCCGATGTGGTCGCTTCCACCCCCGAGGCCTGCGGAACCTTTCTCGCGGCTGAGATCGAACGGTGGGGACAGGTGATCCGAAGCGCCAATATCACTGCAGCATCCTAGCTCAGAGGCCGGTTTCATGACGATGACATGCATGGCGTGCAGGCTTTTTCGTGACATATGCGGAAAAGGCGCAACTCCCGTTTGACAGACCTGTGTCACCCGCCTAGAACCCGCCTCACCGAAGCGGCGCTGGCCGCTCCGGTCCACCGGCCCCGGAGACGGGGCGAGGCAGTTGACGAAAGGCCATTGGCCGAGTAGATCGCCTGCCCCGCCGCCTTCTCAGGCGGCCGGTTTTCCATCCGCTGATGCGGAGTTGTTGGGCTGGTTGCCTGGTGGCTTCCTCGTGGTTGGTTGCTGTTTGACCTTGTGGATCGGTTTTCTGGAAGGAACTTGTAAGTTCTGGTTAACCTGTGTGGGTTGACTTGGGGCTGACTGGTTCATGTTCTGGTGGATGTATTCTACCTTTATTAAGGGGTGGGATGCGCGGCTGGTGTTTCTATGTTGG
>NZ_QKYU01000031.1 GCF_003253705.1 Humitalea rosea | reverse complement strand
GCGGGGGCGCGCAGCGCCCGCCTTGAACCGAACCGGGATCCCGGCAAGCATCAAAAGGCAGAACGACCATTGACCAGCAAGACAGTCGCTTAGCCCTGGCGCGCCTTCAAACGGGGGTTCTTCTTGTTCAGGACATAGGTCCGGCCGCGACGGCGCACGACGATGCAATTCTTGTCCCGCAGCTTGGCGGTCTTGAGGCTGTTGCGGATCTTCATAACACCAGTCCGGATGCGCGTTTCGGGGCCGGCCCCAAAGTGGCGCCGTGCGGAGGCCGGGGTGTATGGGGCGGAAGGCCCGGAGTCAACCGCACCCCTACTCCGCCGCCGCCCGAACCGCCTGTTCGGCCGCCTCCGCCCGCATCCAGCCATCCCGCGTCTGCGGCATGCGGATGCCGAAGATCCGTTCCGCCACCTGCGTCCGCAGCACCTGGCCGGTGCCGCCGGCGATGGCGAACATCCGCGCGTCGCGCACATGCCGCTCCATCGGATTGTCGCGGGAATAGCCGGCGCCGCCCCAGACCTGCAGCGCCTGGTTGGTCACCTCGATCCCCACATCCGCCGCGATCACCTTGGCCTGGGCCGCCGCCATCCGGTCGGGGAAGCCATCCGGCCCCAGCATCCGCGCCGCCCGCCAGATCATCTGCCGCGCCGATTCCACCCGGATCGACATATCCGCGACCATCCAGGCGAGGCCCTGGAACTCCGCGATCGGCCGCCCGAACTGGCGCCGGGCGAGGGCATAGTCCCGCGCCTCGTCGAAGGCCCCTGCGGCGATGCCGAGGGCCGCCGTCGCCGCCCCGACCCGCTGGCTGTTGTAGGCATCCATCAGCCGGCCAAAGCCGCGCTGCCAGCCGCCGGGCCCGCGCAGCACCATCGAATCGGGCACCTCCAGCCCGCGCATATGGATCTCCGCCTCCGGCATCCCGCGCAGCCCCATGGTCGGGATGCGGCGATGGATGATGAGCCCCGGCGCGTCGGAAGGCTCGTCGCGCACCACGATGAAGCCGCCGATCCCCTGGTCCTGCCCATCCTCGATGACGCGGGCGAAGATCAGATGCAGGCGGGAGACGCCGCCGCCGGTGATCCAGGTCTTTTCCCCATCCAGCACCCAGGTATCGCCATGGCGCACCGCGCGCGTGGCCATGCCGGTCGCGGCGGAGCCGGCCTCGGGCTCGGTGATCAGGATCGCGGGCTTGTCGCCCGAGAGCACGGTGCGGGCGGCGATCTGCTTCTGCGCCTCGGTGCCATAGGTCATGATGGCGCCGATCGCGCCCATGTTGGCCTCGACCGCGATGCGGCCGCAGACGGCGCAGCCGGCGGCCATCGCCTCCACCACCAGCGCCGCCTCCATCCAGCTCGCCCCCTGGCCGCCATAGGCGCGGGGGATGGTCAGCCCCATCAGCCCGGCCTCGGTCATGCGGCGGACCATGGGCCAGGGGTAGGCCTCGGTGCGGTCGATCTCGGCGGCGCCGGCACGGGCCTCGGCGGCGACCTCGATCGCGCGGGCGCGCAGGGCGCGTTCGGCGGGGCTGAGGGCGGGGTCGTTGGTCATGGCATTTCGTCTCCGGACAGCCGCGCTTCGATCCTGGCAGCGGTTTGCGGGGCAAGATGCAACGCCGCGGCGAGCCGGTCGAGGAAGCCGCGCTCGGCCGGTGTCACATCGGCGGCGATGGCGGCCGCGGCGGCGTAGATCTGCGCGCCCAGCAGCGGGTCATCCACCTCGGCCGCCAGGGCCTCGGGCGTCGCGGGGCGGTCGAGGTCGGCGAGCACCAGATCGCGCTCCTCGGCCGAAAGCCCGGCGCCGTCGAGCTGCCTGGCGATGACCCGGCGTTCCTCGGCATCCACGGCGCCGTCCACGGCGGCGGCGGCGAGCATGGCGCGGATCAGCAGCAGCGCCTCGGCCTGTTCGGCCCGGGCGGCCGGGGGCGGGGCGGCGGGCGGGGCGGCGGGCGGGGCGGCGGGCGGGCGGATTTCGGGCAGGCGCCGGGCGGGGGCCGGGGCGTGGGTGGGGACACCCCAGGGCCCCGGTGCCGCGGTATCCCGGCGCAGATCGGTGACCTCACCCTTGGCCGGCTTGCGCGGCAGCGGCGCGCGCGTGGGAGCCGGCGCGCTCTGGTGTCCAGCCGTCTGGCGCCCTGCCGTTTGGCGCCCAGCCGTTTGGCGCCCACCCCCGAGGGCCTCCACCGCCAGACCGGCCAGCGAGGCCAGCGCCCGCACCGTCCGCGCCTCGGCCGAGCGGCTGCCGCCGAAGGGCGAGACGCTGCGGGTGCGGCGACGCGGGGGCCGCGCGGCGCCGCCAAGCAGCGCCTCGGCCAGGCGGTTCAGGTCGAATGCCATGGCGATTGCTCTCCCCGGGCCGGATCGGTCCATGAATTTTTTGCGCTGCCCGGGCCAGAACGGCAAGCGACCCGGCGCCGGTCTTCACCGGATGCTTACCTGTGGAACGGCAGGATCGCGGCATGCGCCTCCTGCTTCTCCTGCTGCTGGCGGCCCCCGCCCCGCTGGCGGCGCAGCCCGCCTGTGGCGCCGAAACCCGGGGCCAACTGGCCTGCATGGCCGGGCGCTCCTGCCTGTGCCGGCATGAACAGGGCGGCAGCCTGACCGGCATCCCCCCCGGCTGGGCCTGGGACTGCGGCGCGCTGCGCCCGGATTGCCCGCCCCCGGCAGCGGCGAAGCAAGCGGCGCCCAATCTCTTCCTCGGCCCCCTGAGCCGCCCGCAACGCAGCCCCGCGCGCTGAGCTTTTCCCTTGACCTGGGCGGCCGGGCGCCGCACGCGCTGCGGCATGGCACCACCCCTTCTGCTTCTCAGTGACATCACCCTCGGCTTTGGCGACACCAAGCTCCTCCAGGGCGCGACCCTCTCCGTCTCGACGGGGGAGAAAGTCGCCCTGGTCGGCCGCAACGGCTCCGGCAAATCCACGCTGCTGCGGATCGCCGCCGGCACCGTGCAGCAGGACAAGGGCACCCGCTTCGTCCAGCCCGGCGCGACGCTGCGCGTGCTGGCGCAGGAGCCGGACATGTCCGGTTTCGCGACCGTCGAGGACTATCTGCTGGCCGGGCTCGACCCAGGCGCCTCGCCGCATCGGATGATCGCGATGCTGCACGGCCTTGGCCTGGACGGCAGCGAGGACCCCAAGCGGCTCTCGGGTGGCGAGGCCAAGCGCGCGGCGCTGGTCCGCGTCATCGCCCCCAACCCCGACATCCTGCTGCTGGACGAGCCGACCAACCATCTCGACCTGCCCGCCATCGAATGGCTGGAGGAGACGCTGCTGGGCTTCCGCGGCGCGCTGGTGCTGATCAGCCATGACCGGCGCTTCCTCGAACGGCTGTCGCGCAGCATGGTCTGGCTGGACCGCGGCACCACCCGCCGCCTGGAACAGGGGTTTTCCGCCTTCGAGCCCTGGCGCGACCAGGTGCTGGAGGAGGAGGAAACCCAGGCCCACAAGCACGCCCGCAAGATCGCGCGGGAGGAGGACTGGCTGCGCTACGGCGTCACCGCCCGGCGCAAGCGCAATGTGAAGCGCCTCGCGGATCTGCACGAGTTGCGGAAGGTACAGAAGGAGCGGCGCGGCCCCACCGGCGTCGCCCGCATCACCGCCGCCGATGGCGCGGGATCGGGCAGCCTGGTGATTTCCGCCGAGGAGATCACCAAGGCCTTCGACGGCCGCAAGGTCATCGACCACTTCTCCACCCGCGTGCTGCGCGGCGACCGCATCGGCATCATCGGCCCGAATGGCGCCGGCAAGACCACGCTGCTGAACCTGCTGACCGGGCGCATGGCGCCGGATGAGGGGCAGGTGAAGCTCGGCACCGCGCTGGTGATGGTCACGCTCGACCAGACCCGCGCGGCACTGGACCCAAGCAAGGGCGTGGCCGAGACGCTGACCGGCGGCCAGGGCGACATGGTCGAGGTCGGCGACCAGCGCCGCCACGTCATCGGCTACATGAAGGACTTCCTGTTCTCCCCGGATCAGGCGCGCACGCCGGTCTCCGCACTTTCGGGCGGGGAACGCGGCCGGCTGCTGCTGGCGGCGGCGCTGGCGAAACCCGCCAACCTGCTGGTGCTGGACGAACCGACCAACGACCTCGACCTCGAAACCCTGGATCTGTTGCAGGAGGTGCTGGCCGAGCATCCGGCGACCATCCTGCTCGTCAGCCATGACCGCGACGTGCTGGACCGCGTCGCCACCAGCACCATCGCCTGGGAGGGCGAGGGCCATTGGCAGGAATATGCCGGCGGCTATTCCGACATGGTCGCCCAGCGTGGTGCCGGCGTGACCGCGCGCGGCGCGGTGACGCGGGAGAAGGCCGCCGCGGCCGCCCCGCCGCCGCCGCCACCGCCCTCGCGCCGCCGGCTCTCGCCCAAGGAGCAGCACGCGCTGGCCACTTTGCCCGCCCGCATCGCCGGGCTGACCGCGATCGTCGCGCGCCGCCAGGCGGCGTTGCAGGCCGCCAGGCCCGCCGAGATGGCCAAGGCCGCCATCGCGCTGAACGAGGCCCAGGCGGCGCTGGATGGGGCCGAGGAGGACTGGCTGCGGGTGGAGCTGGTGCGGGAGGAAGTCGAGGGGTAGCCACCGCACCCCGGCGCGCGCCCGTCTCGACACGGTTTCGGCGCGGTGGGACGATGGGCTGTCGCGGCTGCGCGGCTTTGGTGTTGCGCGGCACGGTCCCTGCATCAGCCGCGGCGCCAATGATCCCGGAGACGAGTTTATGCCCACACCCTTCCACCTCGGCTGGTTCCTGCAAGGCTCGTCGGTACAGGCCTGGGGCGAGCCCTGGACGGGCGATATCGGCCGCGACTGGAGGGTGCCGGACCTGTTCTGCGACATGGCCCGCAGCCTGGAACGCGCCCGCTTCGACTACATACTGATCGAGGACAGCAGCTACGTCGGCGAGAGCTACGGCGGCTCGCGCGAGATCTACCTCAAGCACGGCCTCTCGGTGCCGCGGCAGGACCCGTCGGTGATGGCGACGCTGATGGCGGCGGCGACCTCGCGCATCGGGATCGTGCCGACGCTCTCCACCTTCGCCTATCCGCCCTATCTGCTGGCCCGGCTGATCGCGAGCCTGGACCAGGTCTCGCAAGGCCGCATCGGCTGGAACATGGTCACCGGCAGCAGCGATGTCGCGGCGCGCAACTACGGCATGGACGGGCTGCCCGAGCACGACCTGCGCTACGACATGGCCGAGGACTACATGGCCGCGGTGAATGGCTTGTGGGACTCCTGGGAGCCCGGCGCCATCGTCAACGACCGCGCCGGCGGCATGCTGATCGACCACACCAAGGTGCATGCCGTGGACCATGTCGGCCCCTGGTACAGCACCCATGGCCCGCTGAATTCCGGCCCCTGCCCGCAGGGCCGGCCGGTCATCGCCCAGGCCGGCGGCAGCGCCCGCGGCAAGCAATTCGCGAGCCTGCATGCCGATACCATCGTCGCCGGCGTCAAGGGCACGCCCGGGATGCGCGCCTATCGCGAGGATGTCCGCGCCCGCGCCGTGGCCCAGGGGCGCGACCCGGACAAGGTGAAGGTGCTGTTCCTGGTCAGCCCCGTGCTCGGCGACAGTGCGGAGGAAGCGGCGCTGCGCCAGCGCCAGCGCATGGCACGGGCGGAGGCGCAGGTGCCGCAGTTGCTCGCCTTCTTCGGCAAGATCACCAACATCGATTTCGCCACCTACGATCTCGACACGCCGGTCAGCTCGCTGGAGCTGCACACCAACGGCCATCAGCAGTCGCTGGACGACTTCAAGCGCGTCGCCGGCAAGAAGTCGCTGCGCGAGGCGATGCTGTCCTATCGCGGCAATTCCGGCTCGGTCGAGCTGGTCGGCACGCCGGACACGGTCGCGGGCCGGATGGAGGAGGTGATGCAGGAGGTCGGCGGCGACGGCTTCCTGATCTCGGTCAACGACGTGAGCCGGCGCAGCATCGCCGAGGTCGCGGACGGGCTGGTGCCGGCGTTGCAGGCCCGCGGGCTGGTGCGGCGCGAGTATGAGCACGCGCAATTCCGGGACAATCTGCTGGCATTTTAAGCGGCAGGCTTCAGGCCAGGGCGTTCACCAGCCCGGCCAGTTCGCGCAGCGTGCGGGTGTCCGTCTTCATCAGCAGCACGCGGATCTGTGAGCGCACCGTCAGCACGCTGGTGCCCCGCCGCTCCGCGACCTCCTCGGCGGTGAGGCCCTGGGCGGTCAGCAGCGCGACCTCGGCCTCCGCCAGGCCAAGGCCGAAGGCCTGGCGCAGCGCGTCGGCCGAGGGCTGGCGGGTGCCGAGCAGGCGCAATTCGACGAGCACCGGATAGCGCCCGTAACGGTCCCGCGCCGCGGCCGTCTGCTCCGGCAGCCGGGTCGCCTGGAGGAAGAGGCGCCCGAGCGGGGTCGCCTGGGACAGCACCATCACGCCCCCCGGGCCGCCGCCGGCGGTGGCCGCGATCAGGGTCCGCAGCCGCGCCGCCGCCTCCGGCACGATGAAGCCAAGCCTGCCGCCGCCGAGGCGCAGCCCGACCTCCGGCGCCATCCGCTCGGCCGCGGGGCTGACCAGCAGCAGCCGCCCCTGGCCATCGACCACCAGCACCGCGCCCAGCGCGTCCCGCATCAGATTGGCGGCATCGGCCCGCGCCTCGGCCTCGGTCAGGCGGTGCCAGAGCCGCACGGCACTGGCGAAATGCGGGAAGATGGTGACGAGGGTCGCCTCATCCTCGGCGCTGAAAGGCAGTGCCTCCGGCGGCCGCAGCAGCCCGATCATGGCGTCGCCGCCGACATGGGTGCTGAGCCGGCTGCCGACCAGATGGAAGCCCCGCCCGTACCGGCCTGCGAAATCATTCCAGTATTCGGACCGCAGGACCAGCTCCTCGTCGAGCAGCTCGCCGCTGACCGTCACCGCCCCGACCGGACGCTCCTGCAAGAGGGTGGCGTAGGGGTCGACCTGCTTGAAATGCGCGACGTAAAGCGCCGCCTCCTCAAGGCTCGTGCCCGGGGCGGCCAACAGATTCGTGCCTTTGATATTGTGCGGATCGGCGATCTGGAACCCCGCCTGAGTGGCACCGACCACCCCGGCCAGGGAGGCAACCGCCCCCGCCCAGCCAACCTCGGGGTCAGCCGCCTGGTAGAGATTCCCGATCACGTCGGAGAGAACAGGCCGCATGCAAGGACTTCCATCGATGTGGCAGAAGCCTGGTTTTCAGGCAAAGGCCCAGGGGCGGCCTGGTGCGGGCGCGAGGACCATCGTCGCTGCGCGAGGCTCCCATGTTCGCACTGCATAATCAATGTTAACGAGAGGCGTTCAGGCAAGATCAGCCCCGACTCGGGTGGACTGACCGGCCCTCCGCAAAAATGCGGCGGGATAACCAACTAGAACGATGGAAATAAACCCTTGTCGCAAGGAAATTGCGCTAGCCCTCCACCCCATGCTGTTCGCGCAATTCCACGAAACGGAGCGCGGGGTGCTCCTCCTCGGCCCGCTTTCGCCGCCAGTCGCTGGTAAAAAAAGCAACGAGATTGCGATCATGGTCCTCGGCGATGTCATGACTGTTCGTTCGCCGAAATTTTTCTTCGGCGATACGATCCTCGGTCACCACCCAGCGCATCAGGTCAAAACCCGTGCTCTCGAACCGCGCCTTCACGCTGTATTCCGCCGCCAGCCGCGCGCCGAGTACATCGAGCTGCAAGGCGCCGACCACGCCGACCACGACACCCGCGCCATCCAGCGGGCGAAACAACTGCACGACGCCCTCCTCGGTGAGCTGTTCCAGCGCCTTGTTGAGCTTCTTCGCGGCCATGGCGTCGTCGATGATGACGCGGCGCAGGATTTCCGGGGCAAAACTCGGCACGCCGCGGAAGTTGATGTCCTCGCCCTCGGTCAGCGTATCGCCGATCCGCAGCACGCCATGGTTGGCGATGCCGACGACATCGCCGGGGAAGGCTTCCTCGGCCACCTGGCGGTCACGGGCGAAGAAGAACAGCGGCGCATTGACCGGCACCGCCTTGCCGGTGCGGACCTGCTTCAGCCGCATGCCCTTGAGCAGCCGCCCCGAACATATCCGCAGGAAGGCGACGCGGTCCCGGTGGTTCGGGTCCATATTCGCCTGGATCTTGAAGACGAAGCCGGTCAGCGCCGGCTCCTCCGGCTCGACCACGCGCAGGTCGGCCGCGCGGCTGCCCGGGGGCGGGGCGTAGCGAGCCAGCCCGTCCAGCAGATGCCCGACGCCGAAATCGCGCAGCGCCGAGCCGAAATACACCGGAGTCATGGTGCCCTGGAGGAAGGCCTTCTCATCGAAGGTGGAAAGCGCCGTGGCCAGCTCCGCCCCTTCGCGCAGGCCCTCGACCAGATTCTTCGGCACGGCGGCATCGAGCCTGGGATCGTCCAGCCCGCTCAACGCCAGCGGCTGCGAGCCATCGGCCATCAGATGCAGCGAGGGCCGCAGCAGATCATAGGTGCCGATGAACTCCCGCCCCAGGCCCACCGGCCAGGCGACCGGGGCGACATCCAGCGCCAGGGTCTTCTCGATCTCCTCCAGCAGCTCGAACACGTCCCGCCCGTCGCGGTCCATCTTGTTGATGAAGGTGACGATGGGGATGTCCCGCATCCGGCAGACCTCGAACAGCTTTCGCGTCTGCGCCTCGATGCCCTTGGCGGCGTCCAGCACCATCACCGCCGCGTCCACCGCGGTCAGGGTGCGGTAGGTGTCCTCGGAAAAATCCTCATGGCCCGGGGTATCGAGCAGGTTGAAGACGACATTGTCGCGCTCGAAGGTCATCACCGAGGTCGCGACCGAAATGCCACGATCCTGCTCGATCTTCATCCAGTCCGAGCGGGTGCGGCGGCGGTCGCCCTTGGCGCGCACCGCGCCGGCGAGCTGGATGGCACCGCCGCGCAGCAGCAGCTTCTCCGTCAGCGTGGTCTTGCCGGCGTCGGGATGGGCGATGATCGCGAAGGTGCGGCGGCGCGCGGCCTCACGCGCCACCTGGGCGGCGACCGCATCGGGGGGGGTGTTGTGGCCGGGTCCGGGGGGGATGGGCTGATCCATCCCCGGCTTCTGGCGCCCCGCGCCCCCGGGCGCAACCTCAGCTGCTGGGGGGCACGTCCGCCGGGCGCGGCGCCCGCATCATCGTGCCGGTCATCGGGATGAAATAGACGCCCACATCCTTGCGGCTGCGGACCCGCCCATCGGCATCCTTGGTATAGACATAGAGGAATTGCCCCCGGCGGAACGGCTGCCCGATCGGAATCACCAGCTTGCCGCCCGGCTTCAACTGCTGCACCAGCGCCGGCGGCACGTATTGCGCCGCACAGGTCACGATGATGGTGTCGAAGCCGCCCGCGACTTCCGGCCAGCCGAAGAAGCCATCGCCGACACGGGTTTCGACATTGGCATAGCCGAGCGGGCCGAAGATCGGGCGAACGCCGCGGCCCAAATTCTCGATGATCTCGATCGAATACTGCTTGGCCACGATCCGGGACAGCAAGGCCGACTGGAACCCCGAGCCGGTGCCGATCTCCAGCACCACATGCTCGGGCTTGGGGGCGCAGACCTGGGTCATATAGGCCTGCCCCAGATAATCGGAGAGGGCGGAGCCATAACCGATGGCCCAGGGCTTGGCATCGGCCTCATAGGCCGCATCGGCGAAGGAGCGGCGGCCTTCGTACATGTAGTGGAAATACTCGCGCGGGACCTCGGCGAAGGCGCGCATCACGACCGGGTCGGCCTCGGGGAAGCGGCGGCCGAGATAGGCGCCGATCCGCTCCATCATCGCCGGCTTGCGGGCCTGGATAGCGCGGAAGCCGGCCTCGGAGATCTCCACCGGGCGCCCGGAGTCGCGCATCGCCTTGAGGTAGGCCTCCCGCGTCCAGGCGTCGGGGGCGGTGGTCTCGGCCCGCGCCAGCGCGGGGGCGGCCAGGACGCCCAGAAGAATAGCGCGGCGATGCAGGCTCATGCGGGGCTCCGTGGCCATAGGATTCCTGCAAGGAAGTAACAGATCATGCCGGCAACAAGAACCGGCACCAGACCGAATCCATGCCCGAGCAGAGTCGCGAGCGGCGTCGCCAGCACCGAGAAGGCGCCGTTCAGCGACCAGGCCCAGGGCAACATCGCCGGACTCTCCCGCTGGAAGCGGTCCAGCCCCAATGGGAAAGGCAGGCCGAGCGCGAAGGACAGCGGCGCCAGCGCCACCACCACCAGCCCCGCCCGCGCCCACCAGCTGAGGCCAAGCCCCGCCAGCACCCCCGCATGCAGCCCCGCGACGCCCAGCGCGCAGCACAGCACCACCGCCAGCACCGCGAAGCCCAGCGCCCGGTCCGGCCGCGCCACCCGCCCCGCCAGCATCGCCCCGGCGCCGGAGAAGACCAGCATGGTAGTCAGCACCAGCGAGAAGCCCGCCGTGCGGTCGCCAAGCAGCAGGGCCGCCTGTTCGATGGCGACGATCTCGATCATCAGGAAGCCGAGACCGAGGGCCGGGAAATACACCAGCGCCCGGCCCATGATCCGCGCCGGCACCCGCAACGCCCCGCGCGCCACCAGCGGCAGCAGCATCACGATCAGCGCCAGCACCGCCGCCTGGGCCAGCACCGCGGCATTCACCAGCAGCCCGATCTCCGACTGCGGCAGCACCTCGATCCGCGCCAGCGCCAGGGGCAGTGCCGCGAAGCGCACGATCGGGCTCAGCCAGGGGCGGTCGGCGGTGATCGGGGAGCGGTCGAAGGCCGAGGGGGCGGCGGTGCCCTCCAGCAGCGCACGGATATCCTGCGCGACGCTGTCCACCGCCTCGCCGCCCGACTGCACCATCTCGCTCTCCAGCGAGACCGCCGGCACGTCGTTCCAGACCGAGGGCGCGGTGAACCCGGGGGCGTAGGAGAGATCGAAGGAGCGCGTCTCGGCGAAGTCCGCGAGCCGCGCCACCGCCTCGGGCGGGATCGGATCGCGCGCGATCAGCAGCCGCAGGTTCCAGGCCGAGCGCAGCACCGCCAGATGCGCCCCCGGCTCCGCCACCCCCGCCTCCCGCAAGGCGGCGACGGCGGTCGCGGCCAGGCGCAGCGCATAGGCCGGCAGTTCGCGGATGGTCACGGGGATGGAGATCATCCCGCCCGGCGGAAGCCGCGCGAGCCAGGCGGCGATCGCCTCGGCGGTATAAGCGTGGCGGTTCTGCTCCCGCGCCGCCAGGAAATCGCCGGAGATGTCGATGAGGTCATAGCCCTCGGCCGGCGCCAGCGGGTGCTGGTCGGACAGGGTCACGCGCGGATCGGCCGGCGGCGCGGGGGATGGGCCGAGGCCATCGGCGAGTGCGGCGCGCAGCACCGGCTCGGGCTCGATCACCGTGACGGCGGCGGCGCCCAGCGCCAGCGCCTCGGCGGCGCGGAAGCCGCCCTCCCCACCCAGCACCAGCACGCGGGGCGCGGTCAGCAGCGCATAGGGGGCGGCATCCAGCGCCGCGGGGGCATGGGCGGATTCGGGCGGCCCCATCGGCAGGGTCGCGATCCGCGCCCCATCCCGGTACAGCCCGTAGCCGCGCGGCGGCGCCGGCAGCCCCATCATCCCGGCATTGTTGGAGACATCCGTGTCCAGCCGCTCGGTGAAGTTGTCGAGCAATTGGTAGACGCCGCCAGGGGCCAGGATTTCGGCGCGCTGCTGCCCATCCGGCACATGAAGAGGCGCGTATATCGCTTTGTATTCGCTTATTTTTGGCGCCGCGAGCAGCAGCGCCGCGGCCTCCCCTCCGATCAGCACGGCAACTGCGGCCCAGCGCCAGCCCCCGCGTCCCGAGAGCCCCGCGGCCAGCGCCAGCAGCGGCAGCAGGGCCGGGATCATCCAGAACGGATGCAGCCCGCAGAGCAGCCCCAGCGCCAGCGCCGCCCCGGCCCCGGCGCCCAGCAGGTCATAGCCATAGACCCGCCCGACCTGCCCGGCATGGACCACGAAGTTCAGCGAGACCGCGAGCCCGGCCAGGAAGAAGAAGGGAAACAGCGCCCCGTAATAGCCGAGGATGTTCCAAAGCTGCGGCCCGGCTGTGGCCGGGTTCTGCAATTCCAAGGGGTTGAACGGATTGGCTGCCACGCCGACCCAGCCTAGCGCCCCGGCCACCAGCATCGCCAGCGGCAGCGCCGGCAGCATCCAGCCCGCCCAATCGCGAAACCGCGCCCGCCCCAGCACCATGACCACGCCGGAGACGGCGAAGCCGGTCATGGCGATGGAGATCACCCAGTAGCCATATTCGGACCAGGACCCGACGGCGAAGATCCGGGTCAGCGCGATTTCCACCCCCACCGCCGCGGCGGAGATGAGGAAGAGCGGCAGCAGCGCCCGCATCACCCCCAAACCGCCCGGCGATGCAGCAGGTCGGCGACCGCGTCGTTGAAGCGGGGGGCGGCATCGACGAAGAGCGCGTGCCCGGCCTCGGGGTAGAGGTCGGCGACCGCATCGGTGTGGCGCTGTTCGACCAGGGAGGCCTGTTCGCGGAACTTCGGCGTCACCGCGTAGAGCACCGGGCGCCGCGTCGAATACAGCGCATTGCGCCAGAATTCGCGCGGGCGGGGATAGGAAAGCAGGGCAATGGCGGACTCCACGGGCATGATCTGCGCGTCATGCGCCAAAGCGGCGAGATAGGCGGGCGATTGCGGCGTCTTGAACATGCTGGCGACGAAGCCGCGCGTCGTGCGGTCCCGCTGCCGGCGCAGGTTGGTGAAGAAGCTGGAGCCGCCGCCACCGGCCGGGGGGGTGCCCTCGCCCACCGAATTATCGATCAGCACCAGCCCGGCAAGCTGCCGGTCCCCGGCCGTCGCCAGCCAGGACAGCACATCCAGCACGCCGAGCGACCAGCCCGCCAGCACCATGCGGCCGGGCCCGAGGCGGGCCAGCAGCTCGGCGATATCCCGCCCCCGCCGCGCCGGCTCATAGCCCGAGCGCGCGACCTCAGACCGCCCCTGCCCGCGCGGGTCCAGCACCACGACGCGGGCGTAGCGCGACAAAGCGTCGATCTGCGGGGCAAAAATCCAGGCCGGCATGCACCAGCCGGGGACGAAGACGATAGTCGGGATCCCCGGTCCCTGGGCTCCGGCCATCACGTAATGCAGCCGCACCCCATCCGAGGTGGTGAAGAAATGGCTTGTGGCTGCCGCGACGGCGGGGGCGACGGCGAACCCCGCCGCCGCCCCCGCCAGCAGAGCGCGGCGGCCGAAGATCAGGCGGCTTCGACGCACATGGCGACACCCATGCCGCCGCCGATGCACAGCGTCGCCAGGCCCTTCTTGGCGCCGCGACGCTTCATCTCGAACAGCAGGGTGTTCAGCACCCGGGCGCCCGAGGCGCCAATGGGGTGGCCAAGGGCGATGGCGCCGCCGTTCACATTGACCTTGGCCGGGTCCCAGCCGAGGTCCTTGTTCACCGCGCAGGCCTGGGCGGCGAAGGCCTCATTGGCCTCGATGAGGTCCAGGTCGTCGATGGTCCAGCCGGCACGGGCCAGCGCCTTGCGGCTGGCCGGGATCGGCCCCGTGCCCATGATCGCGGGGTCCACGCCCGCGGTCGCCCAGGAGACGATGCGCGCCATCGGCGTGATGCCGCGGCGGGAGGCTTCCTTGCCCGACATCACCACGATGGCGGCCGCGCCATCATTGATGCCGCTGGCATTGCCGGCGGTGACGCTGCCGTCCTTGGCGAAGGCCGGGCGCAGCTTGGCGAGGATTTCGCGCGTGGTCTCGGGGCGGGGGTATTCGTCGCTGGTGACGATGGTGTCGCCCTTGCGGCCCTTCACAGTGACCGGGACGATCTCATCGGCAAAACGCCCGGCGGCCATGGCGGCACCGGCCTTGGTCTGGCTGGCGAAGGCGAAGGCGTCCTGGTCGTCGCGGGTGATCTGGAATTTTTGGGCGACGTTCTCGGCGGTATTGCCCATGTGGTAGCCGTGGAAGGCATCCATCAGCCCGTCGCGCAGCATGGTGTCGATCAGCTCGATGCTGCCCATCTTGGTCCCCGCCCGCATCTGCTGGCAGTGCGGCGCCTGGGTCATGCTCTCCATGCCGCCGGCGACCATGATGGTGGCATCCCCCGTCGCGATCTGCTGGGCTGCGAGCGCCACGGTGCGAAGCCCCGAGCCACACAGCTGGTTGATGCCGAAGGCGGTGCGCTCATAGGGAATGCCCGCGCCGACCGAGGCCTGGCGGGCGGGGTTCTGGCCCTCGCCGGCCGGCAGCACCTGGCCGAGGATGACCTCGTCCACTTCCTCCCCCGAGATGCCGGCGCGCTCCAGCGCGGCCTTGATCGCGACGCTGCCAAGGGCATGGGCGGAAAGGCTGGCGAAGGCGCCGTTGAAGGAACCGACCGGGGTACGGGCGGCGGAGGCGATGACGATGTCCTGCATGATCCGGTATCCTCGACTGGCTTTTGCGGCAGATTGGGCTTCGGTGTGCCTCAGGGCAAGGATCGGAGCCATGCCAGCAGCGGGCGCCAGAGCGCCGCTTCGGCCATCGGCCCGGCCACCATGCCGATATGCCCGGCCCCCGCCTCATGCAGCGTGACCTCGGCCCTGCCCTCCCGCGCCCGCAGCGCCAGGGCCAGCGCGGAGGCGGGCGGGACGATCCGGTCCGCCTTGGGCACCGCCACGAACAGCGGCCCGTCCCAATCGGCCGGGTCGATCACCTGCCCCGCCACACGCCAGGCCAGCCGCCCCGGATCGTTGCGGCCATACCAGTCGGTGAAGCAGGCGCGCGCGACCGGGGCGGCCAGCGGCACGCCATCGTTCAGCCAATCCTCCAGCGCCACGAACAGCGCGGCGCGAGCGGAATCGGCCGGTTCGCGGCCGAAGCGGCGGAACTTCCGGGCGATGCCCCAGGGGTCGATGGCCGCGAACAGCGCCTGCACCACATCCGTCGGCAGCGCGCCGGTCAACTCCATCGCCGGCTCCAGCGCCGGCAGCAGGGCGGCGAGCGAGCGCCCGCGCGCCGCCGCATCGGGCCCGGCATGGAAATCCCAGGGGGTCGCGAGCAGCGCCAGCCCTGCCACCCGTTCCGGCCGGCGCAGTGCCGCGGCCAGGGTCAGCAGCCCACCCATGCAATAGCCCACCAGGGTCACGGGCCCCGGCAATGCGACGAGTGCCCGCTCCAGCGGCCCCGCGATATGGTCGGTAAGGCTCAGCCCGCGTTCCGCCGGCCCCGGCGTGCCCCAGTCCAGCAGCAGCGGCCGCAGCCCCTTGCCCGCCAGATGCCGCAGCATGGAGGCCCCGGGCGCCAGATCCAGCACATAGGCGCGGTTGATCAGCGAGGGCACGAAGAGCACCGGGGGGCCGTCACCGCCATAATCCAGCACCCGCGCCGCGCCCTCGGCCCAGATCACCGGCGGCTCGGGCAGGTCGCGCCGCCAGGGATGGTGGCGGTAGGCGAGCACGCCGGCGGCGAAGCTCGCATCCTCCTCGGCCAGTTGCCGCAGCACCGCCTCGCGCAGCAGGCTGGCGCCGTCAGCCTCCGGCCGGTCAGCGTTTTGGGCGGCGGCCGCGTTGAGGATCCGGTCCCGCTCCACCCGCCCGGCCTTCGAGATCGGCCAGGCGTCGCTCAAGCTCGGCCAGGCGTTGTCGGAGGGCGGGATCGCCGCCAGCGCCAGGCTCCGGCGCAGCCCCGCCATCCCCAGGTGCAGCGGCAGCGGGCGCGGGCCCTGGCGGTGCGGGGGGGCGTTCATGCAGCCCGGGCCAGGTCTGCAAGGCGCGCGTCCAGGCCAGCAGCATCCCCGCGCCAAGCCCGGCGATCGCGGCCATGCCGTCGCGCCATTCCACATCCCGCGCGCGGGCGTCCAGCTCGGATTGCCACAGCGCCAGCCAGTCGGCGGCCAGGCGGTCGAGCGGCGGCATCGCCGGGCCAGGGGCCTCGGACGCCGGGGACGCATCGGTCTGGGGCGGCCTGACCCGCCCGCCCTCCTTCCGTCCTGCCAAGCCACCATCCGCCATGCAACGCCGCCAGCATCCCCTCAGACCCCGCCCCGGGCCGCATTGGCGCCCATCTGCGCGCGATGCGTTCGCACCGCAACATCACCGTGCTAGGCTTAACTCCGGGATTGCCAAAAAGGATGGGCGTCATGGCCGATCAAACCGCGGAAACGCCGAAAACCAACGACGCCGAGGCCGCCGCTCCGACCCCGCCGCTCTCCACGGTGGTGGTGAAGAAATACGCCAACCGGCGGCTCTATAACACTGAGTCCTCGTCCTATGTCACCCTTGAGGATCTGGCGGCCATGGTCCGCGCCGGGCGGGATTTCGTGGTGTATGACGCGAAATCGGGGGATGACATCACCCGCGGCGTGCTCACTCAAATTATCGTGGAGGAGGAGGCCAAGGGCAAACATCTGCTGCCCGAATCCTTCCTGCGCCATCTGATCGGCTTCTATGGCGACAGCCTGCAGGGCGTCGTGCCGCGCTACCTCGAATACACCATGAGCGCCTTCGCCCGGCAGCAGGAGCAGATGCGCCAGACGGTGCAGCAGACCATCGGCACGCTGACGCCCTTCAACGCGCTGGAGGAGATGGGCAAGCAGAACATGGCGATGATGGAGCGCGCCATGACGCTGTTCAGCCCCTTCGCCGGCCGCCCCGATCCCGCCGCGACGCCGCCCGCCCGCGATCCGCTGCGGGAGGTCGAGTTGCTGAAGGCCGAGCTGGAATCGCTGCAACGGCGCATGGCGCAGATGCAGACGGAGCAGAAGAAGGGCTGAGGACGGCTCAGCTCGGGCGGGCTTGAATCCCGCCCTGGCGCGCCGCGGCCCGCCAGGGACGCGCGCGGCGCAGCGCGACCTCGAAGGCCGGGGCGGCGGGATCGATCGGCCGCCGCGCCTCCCGCCCATTGGCGGCGACATCGGCGACCACGGCGCCACCCTAGCCGAGGAGGCGGAAGCGGGCCGCCACCACCCGGTCCTCCGTCAGCGCCGTGCGAAGCTGCGCATCCTCTTGCGCCAGCACCGCGCCGAAGAAGGGCACCTGCCCCCGCACCCGGTCCAGGAACAGCCGGTCCAGCGCCAGCGCTGCCGGGGACCGCCCCTCGCAGCAGGCGCAGCCGGGCTGGTGCGAGGGCGCGCCAAAAACCTGCCGCAGCACGAAGGCAGCCGGCGCCGCCGCCGCGGCCGCCGCCAGGGCGTGCTCATCCGCGACCAGGGTCACGGGGATGCGGGCATCGATCGACCAAGCCATCGCTGGACATAAGGATATGTTTATGCGATTGGCAAGCCATGGAATCCCTCCTGACCGCCCTGCGTGCCGCCGCCGAGCCGACCCGGCTGCGGCTGCTCGCCCTTTGCGCCCGCGGCGGCTTCTGCGTGACGGAACTCGTCGCCATCCTCGGCCAGTCCCAGCCGCGCCTGTCCCGCCACCTGCGCCTGCTGGTCGAGGCCGGGCTGCTGGAACGCGTGCCCGAGGGCGCCAATGCCTGGTTCCACCTCGCCGACCGTGACGCGCTGGCGCGGGATCTGATCGCCCGGCTCGGGCCGGACGACCCGCATCTGGCCGCCGATGCCCGCGCCGCCGCGCGCGTGCTGGCCGAGCGGGCCCGCGCGGCGTCGGAAGCGTTCCGGCGCTCCGGCACCGAATGGGACGAGGCAAGCGCGCTGGAGCTGCCCGCCGAGGCGATCGAGGCCGCCCTGCTCACCGCTTTGCCGCCGGGGCGGCTGGAGGCCGTGCTGGATATCGGCACCGGCACCGGGCGGCTGCTGGAACTGCTGGCGCCGCGCGCGGCATCCCTGCTCGGCGTCGATGCCAGCCGCGACATGCTGGCGCTGGCCCGCGCACGCCTCGCCGGGCTCGGCATCGGCCATGCGGCGCTGCGCCAGGCCGACATGTACCGCCTGCCGCTGCCCGATGGCGGCTTTGACCTCGTGGCGATGCAGATGGTGCTGCATTACGCCGAGGACCCCACCGCGGCCCTGGCCGAGGCCGTCCGCGTGCTGCGCCCCGGCGGCACCCTGCTGCTGCTGGACCTGGCACCGCATGACCGCGCCGACCTCGCGCAGCGCCACGCCCATCGCTGGCAGGGTTTTTCGGATGCGGAGATCGCGGGCTGGCTCGGGGGCTGCGACGTGGCACCCGCCATCGCCATTCCGGGGCCGCTCACGGCCCGCCTCTGGGCCGCGCGCAGCACCGTCCAGTCCTCGACCCTTGCCGCCTGAAAGCATGCCATGACCCGACCCCATCTGCTCGATGCCCTTGGCGATCGCGTGCTGCTCTGCGACGGCGGCATGGGCAGCCGCGTGCAGGCGCTGACGCTCGATATCGAGAAGGATTTCTGGGACAAGGAGAATTGCACGGAAGTGCTGACCCTCTCCCGCCCCGAGCTGATCCGCGAAATCCACCGCGGCTATTACGAGGCCGGCGCCGATATGGTGCTGACCAATACCTTCGGCGGCAGCCCGATCACGCTCGAGGAATTCCAGCTCGGCAGCCGCGCCTTCGAGATCAACAAGCTCGGCGTCGAATTGGCGCGCGAGGCCGCCGAGAGCTTCTCGGACGGCCGGCACCGCTGGGTGATCGGCGACATCGGGCCGGGCACCAAGCTGCCCTCGCTGGGGCACATCGCCTATGACGTGCTGGAGGCGGCGCTGACCACGCAATGCCTCGGCCTCATCGCCGGCGGCTGCGACGCGCTGCTGACCGAGACCAACCAGGACACGCTGTTCATCAAGGCCGCCGTCAACGCCGCCAAGGCCGCGATCCGGCAGACCGGGGTGAACATCCCGATCTTCGTGCAGGTGACGGTGGAGACCACCGGCACCCTGCTGGTCGGCCCCGACATCGCCGCCGCCGCGACCGTGATCCATGCGCTGGACGTGCCGCTGATCGGGCTGAACTGCGCCACGGGCCCGCAGGAGATGGCCGAACACGTCCGCTGGCTGGCGCAGAACTGGCCGGGCAAGATCTCGATCCAGCCGAATGCCGGCCTGCCGGAGCTGGTGGATGGCAAGACGCATTACCCGCTCGGCCCCGACGAACTCGCGACCTGGATGGAACGTTTTGTCGCCGAGGATGGCATCAACCTCATCGGCGGCTGCTGCGGCACCTCGACGCCGCATATCGCCGCCCTGGATGCGATGCTGAGGAAGCGCGGCGAGCGGCGCCCCGCGCCGGTGAAGCGCACGGTCCACTGGGTGCCCTCGGTCGCGAGCCTCTACGCCGCGACTGCGCTGCGCCAGGAGAATTCCTATTTCTCCATCGGCGAACGCTGCAACGCCAATGGCAGCAAGGCCTGGCGCCAGCGCCAGGAAGCCGGCGACTGGGACGGCTGCGTCGCCATCGGCCGCGACCAGGTGGCGGAGGGCTCCAACAGCCTCGATGTCTGCACCGCCTTCGTCGGCCGCAATGAGCTGGTGGAGATGAGCGAGGTCATCACCCGCTTCACCAGCAGCGTGAACAGCCCGCTGGTGATCGACAGCACCGAGACCCCGATCATCGAGGCCGCGCTGAAGCTGCATGGCGGCAAGCCCATCATCAACTCGATCAATTTCGAGGAAGGCGAGGGTGCCGCCACGGATCGCATGGTGCTGGCGAAGAAGTTCGGCGCCGCCGTCATCGCGCTGACCATCGACGAGGTCGGCATGGCCAAGACCGCCGAGGACAAGCTGCGCATCGCCGAGCGGCTGATCGATTTCGCCTGCACGAAACACGGCCTGCCGCAGTCGGATCTGATGATCGATCCGCTGACCTTCACCATCGCCACCGGCAATGAGGATGACCGCAAGCTCGGGTTGTGGACCTTGGAAGGCATCCGCATGATCCGGGACAAATTCCCCGATGTGCAGATCGTGCTGGGGCTGTCCAACATCTCCTTCGGGCTGAACCCGGCGGCGCGGCATGTGTTGAATTCGGTGTTCCTGGATCTGGCGGTGAAGGCCGGCATGACCGGCGCCATCGTGCATGTCAGCAAGATCAAGCCGCTGCACCAGATCCCGCCCGAGGAGGTCCAGGTCGTCGAGGACCTCATCTTCGACCGCCGCCGCGAGGGCTACGACCCGCTGCAAAAACTCTTGGAGATCTTCTCGGGCCGCAAGGCCGCCGATGCGGTCGCCAAGGTCGTGGCCGCGACGCCGGAGGGAAGGCTGAAGGACCGCATCGTGGACGGCAACCGCAAGGGGCTGGAGACGGACCTCAAGGATGCGATGGACGGCGGGATGCCGCCGCTCGACATCATCAACACCATCCTGCTGGACGGCATGAAGGTCGTCGGCGAATTGTTTGGCTCCGGCAAGATGCAATTGCCTTTCGTGCTGCAATCGGCCGAGACCATGAAGACCGCCGTCGCCTGGCTGGAACCCTTCATGGAGAAGATCGAGGGCCAGGAGAAGGGCACCATCGTGCTCGGCACCGTGCGCGGCGATGTGCATGACATCGGCAAGAACCTTGTCGACATCATCCTGACCAACAATGGCTACAAGGTCATCAACCTCGGCATCAAGGTGCCGCTGAAGGACATCGTCACCGCGGCGCGCGACCACAAGGCGCATGCCATCGGCATGTCCGGGCTGCTGGTCAAATCCACCGTGGTGATGCGGGAAAACCTGGAGGAGATGTCGCGCCAGGGGATCGATCTGCCGGTGATGCTCGGCGGCGCCGCGCTGACGCGCAATTATGTCGAGGATGACTGCGTCAAATCCTATGCCTGCGGCCGCGTCGCCTATGCGCGCGATGCCTTCGACGGCCTGCATCTGATGGACCGGGTGATGGGCAATGGCTTTGATGACTACCTCGCGGCCTTGCAGACCAAGCGCGTGGGCAAGTCGAAGAACGAGAAGCGGGTGCTCGGCCAGGCCGATGCCCGCGCCTTCGCCCCGGTCGATCTCGCCTATGCCCAGACGCGGCGCCGGCGGGAGACCGCGCCCTATGCCACCCCCACCCCGCCCTTCTGGGGGGCCAAGGTGATGCAGGCCGATCCCAAGGCCCTGGTGCCCTTCATCAACGAACGCAGCCTGTACCAGTTCCAATGGGGTTTTCGGAAGCAGGGCCGCTCGCTGGAAGAATTCCTGGGCTGGGCGAAGCAGGAGCTGCGCCCGGTGCTCAAGCGCATGCTGGCGATCGCCGAGGCCGACAAGATCCTGACCCCCAAGGCCGCCTACGGCTATTGGAAATGCGCCGGCCAGGGCAATGAGCTGATCATCTTCGACACCGATGGCACCACCGAGCTGACCCGCTTCAACCTGCCGCGCCAGCCGAAAGCCGATGGCGATTGCATCGCCGATTGGGTGCGCGATGTGGATGACGCCGAGCGCGACGTGATCGGGCTGCAAGTGGTCACCGTCGGCCAGAAGGCGTCGGACGTCGCCCGGGTGTGGTTCGAGGAGAACCGCTACCAGGACTACCTCTATCTGCACGGGCTCTCGGTCGAGATGGCCGAGGCGATGGCCGAATACGTCCATAAGCGCATCCGCGCCGAACTCGGCTTCGCGGCCGAGGATGCGCGGGACATCGAGAAGATGTTGCAGCAGGAGTACCGCGGCGGCCGCTATTCCTTCGGCTACCCCGCCTGCCCGAAGCTGGAGGACCAGGCCCCCCTGCTGAAGCTGCTCCAGGCTGAGCGCATCGGGGTGGACATCAGCGACGAGTGGCAGCTCCACCCCGAGCAATCGACCAGCGCCATCGTCCTGCATCATCCGCGGGCGAAGTACTTCTCGGTCTGAGGGCGGGCGGTGTAGACACGCCCGCATGAGCACCGCCACCCCACCCCGCCTGGGCCCCCGGGCGGAAACCCTGGCCCTTGGCAGTCTCCTCATCGCCATCGCGGTGCTGGCGATGAAGGCGGTGGCCGCCTGGCTCACCGGGTCGGTGGCGCTCTTCGCCGATGCGCTGGAAAGCGTGGTGAATGTCACCGCGGCCGGCGCGGCGCTGGCGGCAATCCGCTTCGCGGCCATCCCGCCGGACGCCAACCACCCCTATGGGCATGCGAAGGCCGAGTATTTCTCCGCGGTGCTGGAGGGGGCGCTGATCATCGCCGCGGCGCTGGCGATCATTCACCAGGCCTGGAGTTCGCTGTCCTCCCTGCATGTCCCGTTCTCCCCGGCCGCGGGCCTCGCGGTATCGGCGGTGGCGGCGTTGATCAACGGGATCTGGGCCACGGTCCTGACCCGTCGCGGGGCTGTGCTGAAATCCCCGGCACTGCTGGCCGATGCCCGGCATCTCTGGTCGGATGTGGTGACCTCGGTGGGGGTGATCCTGGGCGTCGGGCTGGTGGCGCTGACCGGCATCCTCTGGCTGGACCCGCTGCTGGCGGCGCTGACGGCGGTGAACATCCTGTGGTCGGGCTGGCATCTGCTGCGGGAAAGCGTCGGCGGGCTGATGGATGAGGCGGTGTCCGATGGCCCGCTCTCCCGCATCCGCGCCATCATCACCGCCGATGCCGAGGGCGCGATCGAGGCGCATGACCTGCGGACGCGCCATGCCGGGCGCTGGACCTTCGTCGAATTCCATCTGGTGGTGCCGGGGGAGATGAGCGTCAGCGACGCGCATGGCATCTGCGACCGGGTCGAGGCGGCGTTGAAGGATGAGCTCGGCAATGCCGTCATCACCATCCATGTCGAGCCGGATGTGAAGGCCAAGCACAAGGGCGTGCTGGTGCTGTGAGCCGAAGGCGCGGGCCCCGCGCCGCGGCACGGCAGGTGCCGATGGCCGGGGCGGTGCTCGCGGCGGCGCTGCTGCATCTGGGCGCCGTGGGGGTGGTGCTGGCCTGGCCCGAGGCGCGGCGGCTGCCGGAACCACAGCAGGGCGCGGTGCTGATCTGGGCGGAACCGGCCTCGGCCGCCGCGGGGGCCGAGGCCACGCCGCCATCGCCCGAGGCGCCCGCCCCGGAGTCTCCCGCCCCGGAGTCGCCGGCCCCGGAGTCGCCGGCCCCGGAACCACCGGCCCCGCCAGCCCCCGAACCGGCACCCTCGCCGCCCGAGCCCGCGCCCGCCCCCTCACCCGAGCCGCCACCGCCGCCCCCGCCGGCGCCCCCTGCCCCGTCGCGCCCGCCATCCCGTGCCGCCGCCCCGCCCCGCGCGGTCCCCGCTCCGGCCGCGCCAGCCGCGGCCCCGGGCCCACCCGCCCAGCAGCCCGCCTGGGCGGCCGAGGGCGCCACCACCCCGCCCGCGCCCCTGGCCGGGCACCGCAATGCCGATCCCACCTACCCCAACTACGCCCGCACGATGAGGCAGCAGGGCTCGGTCCGCCTGCGGCTGACGGTCGCGGCGGATGGGCTGGTCGCCGGGGCGGCGGTCGATCGCGGCTCGGGCTATTCCACGCTCGATGCCGCCGCGGTCGAGGCCGCGCTGCGCTGGCGGTTCCGCCCCGCGCAGCGCGATGGCCAACCGGTGACGGCCGAGGCCTTCACCACCGTCACCTTCCGCCTGGATGCCGGGCGGCAGGGATTTTAGGGGAACACGACCATGGTCAGGCTCGACATCATCACGACGCGTGGCGGCGATACCGGCCAGACCAGCCTCGGCGACGGCAGCCGGGTGGCCAAGGACGCGCTGCGGGTCGAGGCCTATGGCACGGTGGATGAGGCCAATGCCGCCATCGGCCTCATCCGCCTGCATGTGCAGGGCGAGGCCGATGCCATGCTGGCGCGGATCCAGAATGATCTGTTCGATCTCGGCGCCGATCTCTGCGTGCCGGGTGTGGCCGGGGACCGGCTGCGGGTCAGCGACAGCCAGGCGCTGCGGCTGGAGCAGGAACTGGCCGGGATGAACGCGACGCTGGCACCGCTGCGCAGCTTCGTGCTGCCCGCCGGCACCGCCGCTGCCGCGCATGCGCATCTGGCGCGGACCATCACGCGCCGGGCCGAACGCCTCGCCGTGGCGCTGGCCGCCGCCGAGCCGGTGAACCCCGCCGTGGTCCGCTACCTCAACCGGCTGTCGGACCATCTTTTCGTCTTCGCCCGCGCCCGCAATGCCGAGGCGGGCGGGGATGTCACCTGGACGCCGGGGGCGGGGCGCTGACGGCCTAAGCCACCGTTAGCCGGGCGATCACCAGAGGAAGGCGTGGCGAAGGAGAGCGCGAGCAGCCGCAGCGTCATCCCGGAGAGGCCGTTCAGCCCGGCGGGCCCGCGCGGAAACAGGGGTTGGACTGGGCATGCCGACGCAGTTCGGGCGGCAGCGGCGCCATGTCATCCCCGGCGGCAAGCTGGGCGCGGCCCTCGGCCGACCATTCCGCCGGGAGGATGCTGGGCGAGGCGAAGGCGCCCGAGACCCGCACCGGCACATCCAGCGCGAAAAATCCGGTGGTCTCGCTCTGGCTGCCGATCACCAGATCCATCTGCCTCGTGCCGAGGTCGAATTGCGCGCGGCCGGCGATCGTGCCGGCCTCCGCCCGCAGGCGCAGCGGGGCGACGGTGCCCCGGCCGCCGTGCATCTCGGCCACCGCCAGCATGCAGGCGATCGGGGTGCTGCCGCCGGCATCGCGGAACAAGGCGCGCACATCGGTCGAGGCCATCTCGATCGCCGCCTTCGCGATCTGCCCGCCGGTCATGGTCAGCACGGCTTGGACCTGCGCCGCCTCCCCCACCGCCCGCAGCGTCGCGGCCTCGGCGGTCAGGGCGAGCTTCCCCTCCAACCGCCCCGACATCGGCAGCGAACGCAGCCCGAGCAGCTTGCGGACATCGTCCAGGTCGCTGCGCTCCAGCGCCGCCTCGGCGGAGAGGCGCGCGCCGGTATCGGTCGCCGCCACCGCGCCCGAACCGGCCAGGCGGATGCCGGAGAGGGTCGCGGCCAGGTGCTGGACATTGATCCGCCCTGGTTCCTGGGTCGCGGTCAGCTCGACCACGCCGAGATCCTCGCCCGCGACATTCAGCGCGCCGATGGCGATCTGCACATCCAGCCGCGGATCGGGCCGCTGGCTGACCACCAGCGGCGTGTCCCCGCCGCCGACGCTGCCTGGGGCGGGCAGCAGCGGGTCCAGCGCCAGCTTCTCCAGGCTGAGGGCCAAAGCAATGGCATCGGGGCTCCCGTCGCGGCCCTCATCCAGTTGCAGCAGGCGCAGGGTCAGGGCTTGCCCGGCAAAGCTGCCGCTCGCCTCGCTGAGGCGCCAACGATCACCCTTGCGGGTCATCGGCCCGGCGAGGTCGAGCCGGGCCGGGATCTCGGCCACGACACCGGCGAGCGCGAGCAGGGTGCCAAGCCTCGGCGCCGTGAGGCTGAGCCGCCCCTCGGCGCCATCGACATCGAAGGGCGCGGTCATGCTGCCCTCGAAGGTCAGCGCGGTGTCCTCGCCGGCAACGAAACGCAGATCGGTGCCATAGGGCCGCGACGCATCGCGCAGCACCACGATCGGGTCGAGCGCCGCCTCCAGCGTCACCGCGGTGTCGTTGTAGGCGCCGGTGGCGCGCAGCCGCACCGGCTGGTCGGCGGCGGGGGTGGCCAGGGTCGCGGTCTCCAGCCTGGTGCGCAGCAGCAACCCGCCGGTGGTCCGCACCAGCACCTCGCCGCGGTGGAGTTCGACATCCAGCAGCGTCGGGACCCAGGAGCGGTCCCCGGCACCCTCCGGCACCGCCCGGCGCCGCGAAAAATGCCAGTTGGCGGTGCGGTCCGGCAGGCGTTCGAGCAGCAGCGAGGCTTCCTCGGCGCGGGCCTTGCGGACCACCACCGGCCCACGCAGCAGCGACAGCGCCTCGACCTCCAGGCTGAGCCGGCCGAGGGCCAGCATCTCCTCCCGGCTGCCACCGGGCAGGTTGCCGATCCGCAGCCCGGCCAGTTCGACCAGCAGCCAGCGCCCGGGGGTGACATGCAGCCCGCCGATCGCGACCGGGCGGCCGAGGGCGGCGGCCACGCGGCCGGCCACGATCGGGCCGAGGTCGATCCGCCTGAGGAAGAAGAACCCGGCGAGGCCGAGCCCCGCCAGCAGCAACAGGACGCAGCCGAGGCTCAGCAGCGCCCGGCGGGGCCAGCGCGATGGCCGGGAGGGGAGCGCCATGGCCTCCGGCTCCGGGCTCTGGTCCGGCACGCGCGTGGTGCCCCCCGGGTCGCGCCTGTCAGCCGGGCTCGACCTCGCCCCCGGCCTCGACCCAATCCTTGAAGGCACCGAGGTTGCGGACGTCGGAATAGCCCATGTCGCGCAGCGTCTTGCCCGCCAGCGCCGAACGCCCGCCCGAGGCGCAATAGACGAGGATCGTCTTGGCGCGGTCGAAGGCGGCCTCATGCGCCGGGGATTCGGGATCGGCGCGGAATTCGAGCAGGCCGCGCGAGACGGCCAGCGCGCCCTTGGCCTTGCCGGAGGTCTTCACCTCGGCCGCGTCGCGCACGTCCAGGAAGATCACCTGCGGCTCGCCGGAGAGGGCCTTGGCCTCGCTCGGGGAAATACGCGGCACGGCGGCATTGGCGGCGGCGAGCATGTCCTTGACGGTCACTGTCATGGTTCGGGTCTCCCTTTGGTCCGGGGCAAGCCTATGGCGAAGCCGCCGCTACCGCCAGCGCCGGTGCATCCAGAGCCATTGGCCGGGATGCTCCCGCACCCAGCCCTCGATGACGGTATTCACCGCCTGGGTCGCGGCCGCGACATCCACAGCGCCGGTCGCATCGCGCGGCATCGGGATGGCTTCCGTCAGCTCCAGCCGGATGCGGCCATCGGGCTGGCGGATCGCGCGGGTGCCATGCACCGGCACATCGAAGCGCCGCGCCAGATTGCCGAGCAGCGGATTGGCCGAGGCCTCGCGCCCCAGGAACATCACCCGCGGGCCGCGGCCGAAGCGCTGGTCCACCAGCATGCCGACATGCAGCCCCTCGGCCAGCGCCCGCGCGAGGCGGGAGGGGGCGAGCAGCCCCGCCGGGATCAGGCGGCCCATCATCGGCCCACGCAGCGCCAGGATATCGCCGGCCACGCGCTTGTTGTTGGGCGTGCGGTAGAGCACCGCCGCCGCCAGCCCCGCGCCATGCGCCGCGACCGCCGGCAATTCCCAGTTCGCGAGGTGGGCCGCGAAAATCAGCGCGCCACGGCCATCCTCGGCAAGCTCTGTGAAGCGGGCGGCGGTGGCGGCGTCGCAGTAGATACGACCGGCCTCCGGGCGCGCCACATCCAGGTCCCACAACGCCGCCAGATGCACATATTCGCAGGCGGTGCGGCCGAGGTTGTCCCAGGCCTGGCGCGCGACCTCCGCCTGCCAGGCGGGATCGCGCTCAGGGAAGGCCAGGCGGATGTTCTCGGCGGCGATGCGATGGGCCTTGGTCAGCGGCCCGACGGTGCGCGCGACCGCAGCCCCGATGCGCGGGGCGAGCTTCGGCCCCAACAGCCGCAGCAGCCCAAACCCCGCGCGCACCACTCCCGCGACCAGCGGTTCGGTGACGCGCAGCAGGACCAGGCGCTGCCTGAGGCTCAGCGCCATGGGGTCAGAGGGTGACGATGATCTTGCCGAAGACGCGGCGGCTTTCCAGCCGGTCGAGACATTCGGCGAAGCGCTCCAGCGGCACCACGGTATCGACCACCGGCAGCAGCCCCGCCTCCATCTTCGCATAGCCCGCCGCGATGTTGCGCATCGAGGCGCCGAAGGAGCCGAAGATGTGTAGCTGGCGCTGGAAGATCATCATGAGGTTGGTCTCGGCCGAGACGCCCGAGGTGCTGCCGCAGGTCACGAGCCGCCCGCCCATGCAGAGCGACAGCAGCGACCCCGCCCAGGTATCGGCCCCGACATGTTCGAACACCACATCGACGCCGCGCTTGCCCGTGAGCCGGCGCGCGATGGAAGCAAAATTCTTCTCGCGGTAGTTCACCGCATGGTCGGCGCCGAGGGCCAGCGACTGCGCGCATTTCTCATCCGAGCCCGCGGTCGCGATCACGGTGCAGCCCAGCGCCTTGGCCTGGCGGATGGCATAGCTGCCGATGCCGCTGCCGCCGGCATGGATGAGGATGGTTTCCCCAGGCTGCAGCTTGGCATTGTCGAACAGCATGTGCTCGACGGTGGAGACGGTGACAGCGCCGCAGGCGGCCTCCTCGATCGGGATCGACGTCGGCACGCGCACCATCAGCCGCGCCTGCACATTGCAAAGCTCGCGGGCAAAGCCGTCGACATGGAAGCCCATGATGCCGGAGACGTTTTCGCAGAGGTTGTCGCGCCCCTCGGTGCAGGCCCGGCAAACGCCGCAGGTCTGCGCGCCATAGGGGGCGACGCGGTCACCGGCCTCCCAGCCCCGCACGCCCTCACCCAACGCGACGATATCGCCGACGGCCTCGACCCCGACGCAGATCGGCAATTGGCGCTTGGCGAAGGCCATGCCGCGCCAGCCCCAGACGTCGATGTGGTTCAGCGCCATCGCGCGGATGCGGATCTGCACCTCGCCGGGGCCCGGCGGCGGCGGCGGGGGGATGTCGTCCAGCCGCAGGTCGCGATCGCCATGCAGACGCAGCGACCGCATCAGAGCGGTTCCGCCGCCAGCACCAGACAGACGTTCTGGCCACCGAAGCCGAAGGAGTTGGAGAGCACGTTCACGACCTTCGCCGCCCGCTTCACATTCGGCACCACATCGAGCGGGATGTTCGGGTCGGGCTCGTCATGGTTGATCGTCGGCGGCAGCATCTGGTCGCGGATGGTCAGCAGGCTGAACGCCGCCTCCAGCGCGCCGGAGGCCGAAAGCGTATGGCCGATCATGGATTTGTTGGAGCTGATCGGCGGCGGCGCCTCACCGAAGACGGCGCGCATGCCGAAGGTTTCCATCTTGTCGTTCTCGGGCGTGCCGGTGCCATGGCCGTTCACGTAGTCGATCTGCCCCGGCTCCAGCCCGGCATCGGCCAAAGCGTTCCGCATGGCGCCGAGGATGGCATTGCCATTGGGATTGCTGCGGGTGCGATGAAAGTTGTCGGCGCGTTCACCGCAGCCGAGCACGATGCCGATGATCTTTGCCCCGCGTGCGCGGGCGCTGTCGTAATTTTCCAGCACCAGCGCCGCCGCGCCCTCGGCCATGACAAACCCGTCGCGCGACTTCTCGAAGGGGCGGGAGGCGCGGGCGGGCTCGTCGTTGCGCGTGGACAGTGCGGAGAGCAGCGAGAAGCGCACCACCGCCTCCGGCTGCACCGAGCCTTCGGCGCCGGTCGCGATGCAGGCGTCGCATTCGCCGCGCTGGATCGCCTCGACGCCCAACTGGATCGCGCTGGCGCCGGTGGCGCAGGCGGTGGTCAGGGTGATCGGCGCGCCGCGCGTGCCGAAGCGGTCGGCCAGGCGCTCGGCGACACCGCCGAAGGCATAGGCCTCGAAGATGCCGGTCTCGGGCGAGGCGGCGGCGACCATGGCGGGGTAGCCCGCGGCATTGGCCCGGCGGGCGAGGTCAAACCGCGTCGGCCATTCGATATCGACCGGCGGCATGCCGAGGAACAGCGGCCCGGGGAAGCTGCCGAGGCTGCCGATGCCGGCCTCCTCCAGCGCCTCCTCGATCGCGAAAGCGGCCAGGCGCTCGGTGCGGGCCGGGCTGGTCAGCGGGGCCCCCGGCGCATCGGCGACGGTGCCGGCGATGGTGGTCCGCAGATGGTCGGTCGGGAAGCGCGTGATCCGGGTGATGCCGGATTGCCCGGCGCAGAGCTTCGACCAGTTCTCCTCCCGCCCCCAGCCGAGGGAGGTGACGGTGCCGATGCCGGTGACCGCCACCAGAGGCCGGCCGCGATGGTCGTTCATGAGGCTGCTCCGGACAGCAGGGCCAGGGATTCGCCCCGCCACTGCCCCATGCCGGTGACCAGCACGGCGGCAGGCACGACGTCGCCGGTATCGGCGGGGTCCAGCGGCGCCGGCAGCGCGCCGCGCTGCAAGGCCAGCGCCGCCAGCGCGACATGGACGAAGAATGTCGCCTCCACCCCATGCCCGATGCGGGAGGCGGGGGTGCGGATGGCATCGGCGCCGATGGTGTCGAGGAAGCCGCGTTCCTCGGCATGGGCCGCGCCCGCGCCGGTCGTGCCGGAGATCACCGCAAGCGGCCCCTCGGCCCGCATCGGCGCGAGGCGCTGCCAAAGGGCGGCCAGGGCCGCCTCGCTCTCGCCCGGGGCGCGGCGGCGGGCGGTATCGGTCGCGACCCCGTCCAGATGCGCGAGCACCCGGGCGCCGCGCGCCTCGGCATGGGCCTCGGTCTCCAGCACCAGGAAGCCGGCCATGCCGCCGAGGGCGATCCCGCCGTGCTCGCCGCGCGCCGAGATCGGGGCCCAGTCGCCCTGCATCAGATTGCCGCCGGGCCCGTAGAAGATCAGCAAATCCCACCGCGTGGCGATGAAGGCGCCGCCGACCAAAGCGATGCGGCCGCTGCCCTCGCCGAGCCGCGCCGCGGCGATCCGCAGCGCATCGGCGCCGGCCTGCTCCTCGCCCATGAAGGTGCGGGAGGAGCCGGTGACGCCATGCACGATGGAGATGTTGCCGGCCATCAGGTTCGAAAGCTGGGCCAGGAACAGGGTCGGGCGCAGGCCATTGGCCAGGCGCTCGTTCAGGATCGGCCCGGCGGCCTCGGCCGGCATCCCGGCCAACTCGCCCACGATCGCCTCATCCAGCGCCAGGTCGCGCTCGCCACCGCCGGCGGCGACGATCAGATGCATGTCGGCGACGAGATCCCGCGCGCCGGCATCGTCCAGTGCCAGGCCCGCGGCATAGGTGCCGAGGCGCTGCCAGGGCTCCATCTGGCGCTGGTCGCCTTTACGGGGGATCTGGGCGTCGAGCGGCAACGGCGGGACCGGATGCAGCGCGAAGGGCGCGCAGGTCGTGGTGTCCAGCACCGGGGCGCCGGCGGGGTCGGACATGGCGGCCCAGTTCGCCTCCGCCCCGTCGCCGAGGGAGGTGACCAGCCCGATGCCGGTAATCACGATGCGTTGGCGAGTCATTGGGGGCGAGTCATTGGGGCAATCCGATCTCGATCGCGCGGGCGCGCATGGAGGCGGCGATGGTGTCGTTGGGGAAGGGCATGGTGCGCAGGGTCAGCTCGGCATCGGCGATACGACGGCCCTCGCTCTCGATCCGGCCCGTGGTCACGGCGAAGCCCGAGCCGTCATGCGTGAGGCGCGCCGTCACCTCCAGCACCGCCCCGGGGCCGACGAAATGCCGGAACTTGGCCGAGCGGACGTTCATCAGGAAGGGCATGCGGTCGAAGCCGAGCGTGCCCAGCAGCAGCCAGCCGCTGGCCTGGGCCATGGTCTCGATCATCAGCACGCCGGGCACCAGCGGGTAGCCCGGGAAATGCCCCTCGAAGACCGGCGATTCGTCGGGCACCCGGGCGCTCACGGTGATGACGCCCTCGGCCAGCGAGATCACCCGGTCCACCATCTGGAAGTATTCGAGCCGCATGGCGTGGCCCGTCCTGGCGCTCTCAGCCCGCCTTCGCGGCGACCAGCTCCTCGACGCGGATCGCGAGGTTCTTCATGACGAAGTAGTGCTCGGGCGGGGCTTCGCCGGCGTTCACGTCCTGCGTCCACTTCTCGACCGGGACCTTGATGCCGAAGGCCTTGTCGATGGCGAAGACGATGTCGAGGAAGTCCAGGCTGTCGATGCCCAGATCGTCGATCACGTGGCTGTCCGGGGTGATCTTGTCGCGCGGCACTTCGCTGTTTTCCGCGATAATGTCGGCAATGCGATCGAACGCCGAGGCCATGGGCGGCTCCTGACAGAGAACGGGAAAGGTACGAAAGACGGCGGTGTCTGCCCCGTTCCGAAGGGGAAGGCAAGCCGGAAGGGCTGGCCGCAGCCGCGCGTGGCGCGCATCCTGGCCGTGGGGAGGGCAATCCGTGACGCAAAGCAACAGTTCGGCACGCCCGGTCGCGCTGGTGACCGGCGCCAGGCGGGGAATCGGGCGGGCAAGCTGCGCAGCACTCGCCGCCCGCGGCTATGATGTGCTCGGTTGTGACATCGAGGAGGCAGGGGCCGCGGAAACCGGGGCGGCGGTGGCGGCGGCCGGCGGGCGCTTCGGCTTCCTGGTCGCGGATCTGTCGGATCCGGGCGCAATCGCGCTGCTGCTCGACTGGGCCTGGGCCGAGTCCGGCGGGATCGAGGCGCTGGTGAGCAATGCCGGGGTCGGCGCGATGCGGCGGGGGGATCTGCTGGACCTCACCCTCGCCTCCTGGGACCGGGCGATGGATGTGAATGCGCGGGCGGCCTTCCTGGTCGCGCAAGGGGTCGCGCGGCGGATGGTGGCGGCGGATGCGCCCCGGCGCGGGATGCGCGGGATGGCCTTCGTCTCCTCGGTCAATGCCAGCATGGCGAGCCCGGACCGCACCGAATACAGCGCGAGCAAGGCCGCCGTCGCCATGGTCGCCAAATGCTTCGCGCTGCGCCTCGCGGAGGAGGGCATCCCGGTCTATGACATCCGCCCCGGCGTGATCCGCACCGACATGACCGCGGGCGTCGCCGCGCGCTACGAGACGCGCATCGCCGAGGGCCTCTCCCCGATCCGCCGCTGGGGCGAGGCCGAGGATGTGGCGACCGCCATCGCCGGGCTCATCACCGGCGTCATCCCCTTCTCCACCGGCGACGCCTTCCATGTCGACGGCGGGCTGCATCTGCACCAGCTGTGAGCATCGACCCCGCGCTGCTGCGCTTCGAGCAGATCGAGCCCGACCTCACCTACACCACCGGCGGGATCATGGTGACGGAGGCGCATATCGTGGCCTTCGCCGGGCTGACCGGGGATTTCTTCGACATCCACATGGATGACGACTACGCCCGCTCGCTCGGCTATCCGGGGCGGGTCGCGCATGGGCTGCTGGGGCTTGCCCTCTGCGACGGGTTGAAGAACCGGGCGTGCGTACGCCTCGCGGCCATCGTCTCGCTGAACTGGCGCTGGCGGTTTTCCGGGCCGATCCTGGTGGGCGACCGGATCGCGGCGGAGATCACCGTCCTCGGCAAGCGCGAGACGCGACAGCCGGACAGAGGCATCGTCACCCTCGGCTTCCGGCTGTTCAACCAATTGGAGGTGACGGTGCAGGAGGGTGAGAACGACCTGATGGTGCATCGTCTGCCGCCGGCCGGATGAAATGACGCAACGGTAACTGAATGGTTTTCTTTCCGTGCCGGGCTGGCTAGCCTGCCCCGGCAAGCCGGCACAAAGCCGGCGCAGGGAAGGAATTCATCCATGGACCGTCGCACCCTCTTGGGCGGTGTCGCCGCCGGCACCGCGCTGCTCGCCGCCCCGCATGTCGTCCGGGCGCAGGCCACCATCACCCTCAACGGCGCCAGCCAGTTCAATGACGAACACGTCTTCACCCGCGCCATGTCCCGCTTCGCCGATCTGGTGAAGCAGTACTACGGCCGGCCGGTGAATTTCGTGATGCACAACAATTCCGCGCTGGGGCTGGAGAAGCAGTATTTCGAGTACATGTCCGCCGGCCGCGCGGTGGATTACGCCATCGTCAGCCCGGCGCACATGTCCACCTTCAGCCGCGCCGCCCCCTTCATCGACGCGCCCTTCCTGTTCCGCGGCCTCGATCATTGGAACGCGGTGCTGGACAATGACATGTTCAGCCCGATCGCCGAGGAGATCGACCGCCGCGCCCGGGTCAAGCTGATCGGCTGGGCCGGCGGCGGCGTGCGCAACATCTTCAGCAGCAAGTCCGCCTCCAACATGGCCGAGCTGCGCGGCCTGCGCATCCGCGTCCAGGGCGCGCCGATCTGGAGCCGCACCTTCCAGGCCGTCGGCATGGCGCCGCAGGTCATCGCCTACAACGAGGTCTACAACGCCATCCAGAACGGCGTGATCGAGGCCGGCGAGAACGAGGCCGCCGGCGTCGAGCAGATGCGCTTCTTCGAGGTCGGCTCCAATCTGCTGATGACGCAGCACGCGATCACCGTGCGGCCGCTGTGCTTCTCGACGCAGACCTTCTCGCGCCTGCCGCGCGAGTTGCAGGCGGCCATCGTGCAGGCCGGCAAGGAAGCCGGCGCCTTCGGCCGCCAGACCGAAAGCAGCGAGGATTCGCAGAAGATCGCGGCCCTCGAAGCGGCCGGGCGCCTGCGCCGCATCGCATTCACCGAACGCCCGGCGATGCAGACCGCGGTCGAGCCGGTGATGGCCGCCTATGCGCGCGAGATCGATGCCGAGCGCATCTTCGCCCGCATCAACGCCCAGAACGCCTGACAGCCGGCCGCCTGACCACCCGACGGGGGCGGCCATGACGGCCGCCCCCTCCCCCCCCGATTGCTCTCCTGAGGACCACCGCCATGCCGCCATCGGGCGCGCGCGAATTCCTGCGCCGTTTCAACACGCTTTACAGCCGGGTTCTGGATGTCCTGCTGATCCTCACCGTCGCGGTGCTGCTGCTGCCGGTCACCATGCAGATCTTCGCGCGCTTCACCGAGCTCCTGCCGCGCTACATCTGGACCGAGGAGCTGTCGCGCTTCCTGCTGATCTGGATGATCATGATCGGCGCGATGATCGGCGTGCGGGAAGGCACGCATTTCACCGTCGACCTGTTCCCCTCGCTGAAGGGCCGGACGCGCGCGGCGCTGGACATCTTCTCCGGCATCTTCGTGCTGATCTTCGCGATGGTCTTCCTGGTCTATGGCTGGGAGTTCACCGACCTCGCCTGGTACCGCATCAGCGAACTCGCCGAATTGCCCTTGCCGATGATCCATCTCGCCTGGCCGGTCGCCGGCGCGACCTGGCTGCTGTTCCAGGGCGAACGCATGTGGGACGACCTGCGCGTCTTGCGCCACGGCGACGAGGAGCAGGTCTGATGGGTGCGAGCACGCTTTCCGCCACCCAGGCGGCCTGGATTCTTTTCGGCCTTTTCTTCGCGCAACTCGCCCTTCGCATTCCGGTCGCGGTGGCGCTCGGCGTCGCCTGCCTGCCGATCCTGTTCATCGAGGACCGGCTCTGGCCGATGATCCTCGTGCAGGAGACGTTCAACGCCTACAACTCCTTCATCCTGCTCGCGGTGCCCTTCTTCCTGCTCACCGCGAACCTCATGAACATCGGCGGCATCACCGATCGGCTGGTGCTGTTCTCGCGGGCCCTGGTCGGGCATTTTCCGGGCGGTCTCGCGCAGATCAACGTCGTGCTCTCGATCTTCTTCGCGGGCATTTCCGGCAGCAGCACCGCGGATGCGGCCAGCCAGTCCAAGCTGTTCATCGATGCCCAGCGCAAGGAAGGCTATGACGACAGCTTCTCCGTCGCGATCACCGCCGTCTCCTCGGTGATGGCGGTCATCATCCCGCCCTCGATCCTGATGATCGTCTGGGGCGGGGTGCTGACGGTCTCGATCGGCGCGCTGTTCCTGGCCGGCGTGCTGCCGGGGCTGATGATCGGCATCGTGCAGATGGCGACCGTGCATGTCTATGCGACGCGGCGCGGCTACCCGACCTATGCGCGTGCCACCTTCCGCGAGATCCTGGCGGGGTTCTTCGTCTCGATCCCTGCCCTGATCACGCCGGTCATCATCATCGGCGGCAAGATCTTCGGCTGGTTCACCGCGACGGAAAGTGCCTGCGTCGCGGTGCTCTACGCGGGCTTCCTGTCGATGATCGTGTACCGGGAGATGAATTTCAAAGGCCTGCTCAATGCCTTCTCGGAAACCGGGCGGCTGTCGGCCATCACCCTGTTCTGCGTCGGCACCGCCAGCGCCTTCGGCTGGCTGCTGGCCTACTACAAGATCCCCGAGGCGTTGCTGGCCGGGGTCTCGGCCTGGGAAATGGGGCCGATCGCGACCGGGCTGTTCATCGCCGGTGTCTTCCTCGTGGTCGGCTGTTTCCTCGATGCGATCCCCGCGATCATCATCGTCGGCACCATCCTGCAGCCCATCGCGGCGGTGGGCGGGCTGCATCCGGTGCATTTCGCGATGATCGGCATCGTCTCCCTGGCCTTCGGCCTGGTAACGCCGCCTTACGGACTTTGCCTGATGATTTCATGTGCAATTGCAAAAATGCGCATGGTTGATGTGCTGAAGGACACCTTCATCATGCTCATCCCCATGCTCATGGTGCTTTTGTTGCTGATTCTATGGCCAGGGATGGCCTTGACCTTGCCGGAATTGCTTGAGCCCGATTTCCTGAATTGAGCGGGGCCGCAGCCGGCATCCGCCAATCTTCGATGCGTCTGCGCTTTATGCTTGCCCTTCCGATCGGTCGGACCATATATGGCTCGTCAGCCTCTTTTGGTCCGGCCCGCTCCTCCGTTCTCTCATATGAGCGCCGAGCCTGCTGCCCGCCCCCTTTCGGAGAATGATCCGCTGCGCATGTCGTGCGGCGGCCTTTGTTATGTTATCGGAAAAAGTTATGGCCATCGGCACAGTCAAGTGGTTCAACGCCACCAAGGGTTTCGGCTTCATCCAGCCGCAGGACGGTTCGCAGGACGTGTTCGTGCACATCTCCGAGGTCCAGCGTTCGGGCCTCGTCGAGCTGCGCGAGGGCGACAAGATCGAGTTCGAAGTGCAGCCGGGCCAGCAGGGTAAGACCTCGGCCTGCAATCTGCGCCAGGCTTGATCCCGCTTCGCGGCCTTCTGGGCCGCGACGGTTAAAATGAAACGGGCGCTTCGGCGCCCGTTTCAGCATCTGCGTTTCTAGAATTTTCACATCAGGGCATCGCGACATCAGCCGCGGCCCACAGGAGTAGTCTTTGTTTTTGTCGCCTACCGGCCCTCTGGCCGATCACGCCTTCCGCCTGCCCGTCCCCACGCCGCGCACCACCCCGGATACGGTCGCTTTGACGACCGCCGAAATCCGCCGGATCGTGCTGGAGTTGATGGGCTAACACCAGCCCGCCTTACCATCGCGGAGCCGCCAGCATGAACCGAACGTTCCTCTTCGCTCCTGGCGATCATCCGCGACGGGTCCAAAAGGCCCTTACCCTCGACACCGATGCCGTAATCCTCGACCTCGAGGATGCCGTCGCCCCCGACGCCAAGGTTCTGGCGCGCGCGGCGGTTCGCTCGGTGCTCTCTCATCCCCGCCGCTGCCGCGCCTATGTGCGCGTCAACGCCTTCGATACCGTGCTCTGCTTCGGCGACCTGTCAGAGGTCGTCGTGGCGGGGCTCGACGGCATCATGCTGCCCAAGCTCGAAGACCCGGCCGAGCTGGTCGCGGTCGATTGGATGCTGAGCGCGCTGGAACGCGATCGCGGCCTGCCGCCGGGCGGCATCGACCTGCTCCCCATCATCGAAACCGCCCGCGGCCATACCGCCGTGCGTGCCCTGGCCCTGGCCGGGGCCGCCCTCGGCGGCCGCCTTCGCCGCATGGCCTTCGGGGCGGCGGATTACACGCTCGACCTCGGCATGGCCTGGACCTTGGAGGAGGCGGAGCTCACCCCCGTCCGCTCCGAAATGGCCCTGGCCAGCCGCGCCGCCGGGCTGGAGCCGCCGATCGACACCGTCTGGGCCGAGTTGCGGGAGGTCGAGGCCTTTGCGCGCTCCTGCGCCCGTGGCGCCGGCCTCGGCTTCCAGGGGCGGATGTGCATCCACCCCGACCAGCTCGCCGTCGCCAATGCCGCCTATTCGCCAAGCCCGGAGGCGGTCGCCTCCGCGCGGCGGATCGTCGAGGCCTTCGAGGCCGCGACCTCCGCCTCCATCCAGGTGGATGGCCGCTTTGTCGATGCCCCGATCTACGACCGCGCCCGCCGGGTGCTGGCGCGGGACGCGAAGATCGCGGCGAGCCGCTGCCGCCGATAGGCTACCTCGGCGCCGGGGGGCTCGCCTCCGTCGCCGGCGTGGTGCCACCGCCTTCGGAGGCAGCGCCCGGCGCCTGCGGCATCGCCGCCAGCGCCCGCTGCCGCTGCTCCAGCCGCGTCTGCGTCTCGGCCAGCAGGCTCGTCAGCTCGCCGCGCCGGGTTTCCAGCCCGGCCACCTCGGTACGCAGCGCCTCGGCCTGACCACGCAGCAGCGCCTGCTCGCGCCGCGCCGCATCGGCCCCGGCCGATGCCTGCACCACCTGCGTCTCCAGCCCGCGCACCCGGCCCGTGGTTTCCTCCGCGGCGCGTTCCAGCGCGGCCAGCCGCGTCTCCGCCTCCGTCAGCTCGGTGCGCCGGGCGGCCAAGGTGGTGCCGGCGGCGGCGGCCTCGGTCCGCAGCGCGGCGATGCGGGCCTCATCCTCGGCGATCGCGGCGCGGGCCTGGCCGGTGCGGCCCTCCAGGGTCCGCAGCCCGGATTCGGCATCGACGCGGGCATTGGCCAGCCGCGCCAGCTGGGCCTCGGTCTGCCCGACCGAGGCGCGGCGCTGGCCAAGCTCGGTCTCCGCGCTCGCCAGCGCCTCGCGCAGCCCGGACAGACGGCGCTCGGTCTCGGCGACGGAGCCGGTCAGCTCGGTGGAGCGGCCCTGCAAGCCGGCAAGCCGCGCTGCCGTGGCCTCGGCGCTGGTCGTGGTGCCGGCAAGGCGCGTCTCGGCCTCGGCCACCGCCGCGCGGCGGGTGGCGAGGTCGCGGGTCGCGGCCTCCATCTCGCCACGCAGGCTGGTGACGCGGGCCTCGGCCTGCTCGCCCGCCTGACGGCGTTCGGCGAGGCTGCTCTGCGCGGCGCCGATCTCGGTCTGCAAGCCGGCGAGGCGCTGCTGTGCCGCGCTGCCCTGTTGCTGCCGCTCGGCCAGCGCTGCCTGGGCCTGGGAAATCTCGGCGCGCAGCCCGGCGAGGCGGCGCTCCTCGGCGGCCCCGGTGTCGCGCAAACCCGCCAGGCGCTGGTCCTGGGAGGCGGCATCGCCGCGCAGCGCGGCGAGGCGGCGGTCGGTCGCCTCGGCCTGCTCGCGCAAGCCCGCGAGGCGGGCATCCTCCGCCCCCGCCTGCTGGCGCAGCCCGGCGAGGCGGGTCTCCTCCGCCCCCGCCTGCCCGCGCAGATCGGCCAGACGGCGGCCGGTGGCAGCGGCCTCTTCGCGCAAGCCCGCGAGGCGCTGGCTTTCCGCACCCGATTGCTCGCGCAGCCCGGCAAGGCGGCGTTCCTCGCTCGCGGCCTGTTCGCGCAGGCCCGCGAGGCGCTGGCCGGTCTCGTCCAACCCTTGTGCGGCGGCGGCAAGCGCGCCCTGCACACCGGAAATCTCCGTCCGCAGCTCGGCGAGGGTGCGTTCCTCGGTGACGATGCGGCCACGCAGGGTGGCGGCGTCGCGCTCGGCGCGGGCGCGGCGGCGCTGCGCGGTGGTCAGGCTGTCCTCGGCGACGGCAAGCCGGCCCTGGAGGGCGGTGAGGTCGCCGGCGGCGCTGCGCTCGGTGCCAAGCTGGCCCTCAAGCTCGGCGACGCGCTGGTCCAGCTGGCCGCCGCGGGCGGTGGCCGCGGCCAGGGCCTGCTCGACCGAGGCGATGCGCTCCCGGCTCTCGATCGTCAGGCCGCAGCCCAGCAATGGCAGGACCAGAAATGGCAGGACCAGAAATGGGGCCAGACGCCCCCGACCGTAGCGAAATGCGGCGTGCGACATGGTGGAGAGTCCCGCGTCCAGGGGTGGGCCAGTGCGCCGCATCGCGCCTGTTTCGGCAGGCTTGGTCAAGCCTTTGGTTTACACATCGTTTCACACCACCCGTTCGGTCGAGACCTCGTGCAGCGCCTGCCCGGTGGCGGCGAAGGCGCTGATATTGGCCAGGGTCGTCTCGGCGATGGCGGTCAGCGCCTCGGCGGTGAAGAAGGCCTGGTGGCCGGTGATCAGCACATTGGGGAAGGTCAGCAGCCGGGCGAAGACGTCATCCTGGAGCAGATGATCCGAAAGATCCTCGAAGAAGAGGTCGGCCTCCTCCTCATAGACATCCAGGCCGAGGTGGCCGATGGCCCCGGCCTTGAGCGCCTCGACCACCGCCGGCGTGTCCACGAGACCGCCACGGCTGGTGTTGATCAGCATCACCCCCGGCCGCATCCGCGCGATGGCGGCGGCGTCGATGAGGTGGTGCGTGGCCGGGCTCAGCGGGCAATGCAGCGAGATGATGTCGGACCCCGCCAGCAGCGCGTCGAGCGGCACGTAGCCGATGCCGAGCCCGGCACATGCGGGGTCCTGCACCGGGTCATGGGCCAGCACCTTGCAGCCGAAGCCCAGCATGATCCGCGCGAAGGCGATGCCGATCCGCCCGGTGCCGACCACCCCCACGGTGCGGCCATGCAGGTCGAAGCCCAGCAACCCGTCCAGCGCGAAATTGCCATCCCGCACCCGGGCATGGGCGCGGGGGATGTGGCGGTTCAGGCCGAGGATCATCGCCACCGTATGCTCGGCCACCGCCCGCGGCGAATAGGCCGGCACCCGCGCCACGGTCACGCCGAGCCGGCGCGCCGCCGCCAGATCCACATTGTTGAACCCGGCCGAGCGCAACGCCAGCAGCCGCACGCCGCTGCGGGCGAACTGCGCCAGCACCCCGGCATCGGCGCGGTCGTTGACGAAGGCGCAGACGGCCTGCGCGCCCTCGGCCAGCACGGCGGTATCGGCGGTCAGCCGCGCCTCCAGGAAGTGCAGCGCATGCGGGCTGCCGGCGGCGACATTGGCCGCGGTGAGGAAGGACTGGTCGTAGGGCTTGGTGCTGAACACCGCGATCTGCATGCGCTTCTGTCTCCCTGGCCGCCGTTATGGCGCAGAGGGCGGCGAAGGGTCACGCCCTGCCTTGAAGATGCCTTGGCTTTTAGGCGCCGCGCCTTGTCTTCGCCGTGCTGCGGCCATCTGGCGTGTGCATGGTCGCTTCCTGGCCAAGGAGGCCTTCGCGATGCGCCTGCTCCGCACCCTTGCTTTCACCTCCGCCCTCGCCCTCGGCGCCTGCCAGGCGCCGGATGGCTCCACCGATTGGGGCAGCACCCTGGCACTCGGCGCCGGCGTCGGGCTGGCGGCGGGGCTGCTGGCCGCGGCGGCCTCGGACAATGATGACGGGCACCGCCGTGGCTACGACCGCGGGGGCTATCGTCGGGGCGGGTACGACCGCGGCGGATACAGCCAGGGTGGCTACGGCCAGGGCGGATACAGCCAGGGTGGCTACGGCCGCGGCGGCCGCCAATCCTATTCCGAGGGCTATGGGCGCGGGGGGTACGGGCGATGATCCGCGTCCTGCCCCGCCTCCTGCCCCGCCTCCTGGCAGTCTTGGCGCTCGGCCTCGGCCTGTCGGCCTGCGTCGCCTATCCCTATGGGCCCGTGGGCCATGGCGGCGGGTATCACCGCGGCTACGACGGCGGCTATGGCCGTGGCGGCTACAACGGCGGTGGCTACGGCCGCGGCGGTTACGAGCACGGCGGCCGCGGCGGCTATGGGCGCGGAGGGTACGGGCGGTGATCCGCGCCCTGCCCCGCGTCGCGGCCGTGGCGGCGCTCGGCCTCGGGCTCGCGGGCTGCGTCGCCTATGTGGACCCCTATGACGGCGGCTATGGCGGGCCGGTCTATGCGCCGCCGCCACAGGTCTATGTGGCACCGCCGCCGGTGTATTACGCGCCGCCGCCGCGCCCCTATTACTACCGGCCCGGGCCGCCGACGTGGCGCGGCCGCCCGGGCTACGGCCCCTATCGCCCGCGCGGCGGCTGGTAGCACCAGCCTCCACGCGGCGCGCGTTACGCGAAGGTCTTGAACTCCGGCATCGCGCTGATCGGCCCGGCCTTGGTCAGGGCCGCGATATCCGGCACCGGCCGCGCCAGCAGCTCCATGCCCGCCGCCTGCGCCTCGATCGCCGCGGCCACGGCCAGCACCAGCGCATCGCCCCCGCGCGGTCCCACCACCTGCAATCCAAAGGGCATGCCAAGCTCATCCACGCCGAGCGGGATGCTGATCGCCGGATGCCCCACGGTGGTCGCCGCATAGGCCAGCGCCAGCCAGTGGAAGTAGGTGCGCGTCGCCACGCCGTCGATCTCGGCCGGGAACAGCTCCCGCCAGGGGCGCGGGCTGATGGTGATGGCGGGCGAGATGATCACGTCGTGATCGTCGAAGAAGCGCTGCCAGCGGCGATAGATCTGGGTCTGCGAGGCCAGCGCCTGGGCCACATCCTCGACGCCGTAGCCGAGGCCTTCCTCGACATTGGCGATGATGTTCGGGCCGACATCCTGCGGCCGTTCCCGCACCTTGGCGCCATGGCTCGCGACCATGCTCAAGGCCCGCAGCACCTCGAAGGCGCGGTCGGTGCCGGAGCAGTCGGGATGCGCCTCGACCGCCTGGCCGAACCAGGGCGCGATGGCGCGGGCGCGGGCCGAGAAGGCCCGGCGCACCAGCTTTTCCGTCGGCGCGAAGCCGAAATCCTCGGTGATGGCCAGCCGCAGCGTGCCGAGGTCCATGGCGCGCGGCGGGTGGAACAGCGCGCCCTCGCCGCGCACCGTCCGGTGCGGCAGCGTATAGGCCAGCGGATCGCGCGCATCATCGCCGACCATGCCGGCCAGCATCAGGCACAGATCCGGCATGTTGCGCGCCATGGGCCCGAGCACCGGCAGCGGCGACCAGCCGAAGCCGCGCGTCTCCGACGGCACCAGCCCCGGCGAGGGCCGGTAGCCGACGATGCCGTTGAAGGCCGCGGGGTTGCGCAGGGAGCCGCCGGTGTCGCTGCCGCTCGCGATCGGCACCATGTTGGTCGCCAGCGCCACCGCCGACCCGCCCGAGGAGCCGGCCGCCGAGCGCGTCGGGTCGAAGGCATTACCGGTCGCGCCATAGACGGTGTTGCGGGTATTCGCGCCCGCGCCGAATTCCGGGACATTGGTCTTGCCGAGCACGATGGCCCCGGCGGTCTTCAACCGCGTGACCATGCCGCAATCGGCTTGTGGCACATGGTTCGCGAAGATCGGGCTGCCCCAGGTGGTGCGCAGCCCCTCGGTTTCCTCCAGGTCCTTGATGCCGACCGGCAGGCCATGCAGCACGCCGAGATGCGCGCCCGACATCACCGCCGCCTCGGCGGTCCTGGCGGTGGCCAGCGCGCGCTCGAAATCGCGCGCGGGCATGGCGTTGACGGCATGATCCACCGCCTCGATCCGGGCGATGCAGGATTGGACCAACTCGACCGGGGAGAGCGCCCGGTTGCCAATCAGGCGGCGCGCTTGCAGCGCGGTGAGGTCGCAGGCTTCGGTCATCGTCTCAATACCCCAGGGCCAGGCCGTCTTTGCGCGGCTCGCTGCCGCCGATCAGGCAGCCGCGGTCGTAATCGATGAAGATCGCCTGGCCACCGCCATGCGGTTTTTCCACCACCTCGCAGACATGGCCGAGGCGGTTGAGCCGGTCCGCCATGGCCTGCGGGATGCCATGCTCGATCTGCACGCGGCCAGCCTGCGGGAACAGCCGCGGCAGGTCGATCGCCTGCTGGATGTCCAGCCCGAACTCGAAGTGGTTGGTCAGGAACAGCGTCTGGCCCATCGGCTGGAAATGCCCGCCCATGACGCCATAGGGCATGATGGCGCGGCCGTTCTTCATCACCATGCCGGGGATGATAGTGTGCATCGGGCGCTTGTCCGGCGCGATGCAGTTCGGATGGCCTTCCTCGATGCGGAAGCCATAGCCGCGGTTCTGCAGCATCACGCCGCTGTCCTCGGCCAGGATGCCGGAACCGAAGCCCTCGAACAGCGAATTGATGAAGGAACAGGCATTGCCGTCCTTGTCCACGACGCAGAGGTAGACGGTGTCCTTGTGCTTCTTCAAGTCGGACTCGCCGGCCAGCGGCAGTTCCTTCATCGCCGCATCGTCGCGGATCAGCCCGCGCAGCGCGTCCAGATACGGGCGCGAGATCAGTTTTTCCACTGGCACATCGACCTGCGAAGGGTCGGCCAGGAAGGCGTCGCGGTCGCGATAGGCGAGGCGCGCGGCCTCGATATGGCGATGGAAACGTTCCGGCGAAAACGCGCCTTCGGCGGGCGTGGAAAAACCCTCCATCATGCCGAGCAGCATCAGCACGATCATGCCCGAGCCATTCGGCGGGCATTGGAACACCTCCATCCCGCGCCAGGGGATCGAGATCGGCGTGACGAATTCCGCCACGGTCATGCCGCGGGCGAAATCCTCCAGGGTGTGCAGCCCGCCGGCGGCGTTCAGCGTCTTGACCATGTCGGCCGCGACCTCGCCCTCGTAGAACGCCGAGGGGCCGGATTTGGCGATGGCGCGCAAGGTCTTGCCCAGCGCCGGCTGCCTGAACAGATCGCCGGCCTTGGGCGCCTTGCCGTCGAACAGGAAGTGCCGCGCCGTCTGCGCATGCTTCGACAGCTTGGCGACCGAATTGTTCCAGTCGTAGGACACCTTGGAGCCGACCGGATGGCCTTCCTCGGCGAAGCGGATGGCGGGCTGCAACAGCTCGTCCAGCCCCTTGCGGCCATAGGTGCGGGACAGCAGGTCCCAGGCCGAGATCGCGCCCGGCACCGTCACCGAATGGGCGGAGGTCGGCTCCAGCTTGTTGACCTGGAGCGCGCGCAGCGCCTCCGGCGTCGCGGCGCGCGGGGCGCGGCCGGAGCCGTTGATCGCGATCACCTGGCCGGTGCCGGCCGGCGCATAGAGGCAGAAGTTGTCGCCGCCGATGCCGGTGCTCTGCGGCTCGATCACCGCCAGCACGGCGGCGGCGGCGATGGCCGCATCCATCGCATTGCCGCCGGCGCGCAGCACGTCGATCGCGGTCAGGGTCGCGGCGGGCATCGAGGTCGCGGCCATGCCGTTGGAGGCATAGACCGGGCTGCGGCCGGCCAAATGGAAGTCACGCATGGAGAAAAATCCTCATTGCACCAGAAAGCCGCCGTCGATCACCAAAGAGCAGCCCGAAACCATCGCACTCGCGGGGCTGGCCAGGAAGACGACCGCCCCCATCAAATCCTCGACCGTCAGGATGCGGCCCATGGGCATGCGCCGCGACTGGCTGATGCGGAATGTCTCATCCGCCAGCAGGCCCTTGGTCAGCGGCGTCTCGACGAAGCCGGGGCAGATCGTGTTCACCCGGATGCCATGGGGCCCGAGCTCGGCGACCATGCCCTTGGTCAGCCCCTCCAGCGCATGCTTGGTCGCGGTGTAGACGCTGCGGTTGATGCCTGCGACATGGCCGTTCACCGAGGACATGTTGATGATCGCACCGCCACGCCCGGCCGCGGCCATGCCCTGGGCCACCGCCTGGGCGACCGTGAAGGCCGCGCGCAGGTTCAGATCGATCAGCGCATCGAAGGAGTGGTCGCGGACCTCCAGGAAGGGTTCGCGGATATTGGTCCCGGCGTTGTTGACCAGGATGTCGAAGGGCTTTTGGGCCGCGACGGCCGCGCGCACGGCGGCGCGGTCGGTGACATCCAGCGCGATGGCGGTGGCCGCGTGTCCCTCGGCGCGCAGGGCGGCGGCGGTCGCCTCGGATTCATCCAGTGCCCGCGCGGCGAGGACGACCTCGGCCCCCGCGGCCGCCAGGGCGACGGCGGCGGCGCGGCCGATGCCGCGGCTGGCGCCGGTGACCAGGGCCCGTAGCCCATCGAGCCGGAAGCCGGGGGCGATCGGCAGGTCGGACATGCGGCGGTCTCCGTCAGTTTCAGGCTTTCACACCGGATCGCACAGAGGCCTGGGCGCGTCCATGCCCTGCCAAGCCCCTTTTCCGCGCCGCGCGCCCGGTCCATACCGTTGCGATGGAGACGATCCCCGACCCCGACTGCACCATCGAGGACTTCGACCGCGTCGCCATCCGCGCCGGTACGATCATCGATGCCCAACCCTTCCCCGAAGCGCGCAAGCCGGCGATCAAGCTCTGGATCGACTTCGGCCCGACGATCGGGACCAAGCAATCCTCGGCCCAGTTGACGGTGCATTACACGCCGGACCGGCTGATCGGGCGGCAGGTGATCGCGGTGGTGAACTTCCCGCCACGCAAGATCGCCGGCTTCACCAGCGAGGTTCTGGTGCTCGGCATGCCCGACCCGGATGGCGCCGTGGTGCTGCTGCGCCCGGATTTCGCCGTGCCGAATGGCGGGAGGATGTTCTGATGCCGCCGCGCTACTACACCGTGACCTGGGACCAACTGCACCGGGATTCCAAGGCGCTGGCCTGGCGGCTGTCGGAAACCGCCCCGGCGGGCGGCTGGCTCGGCATCGTCGCGATCACCCGCGGCGGGCTGATCCCGGCGGGCATCATCGCGCGCGAGTTGGATTGCCGCGTGGTCGAAACCGTCTCGGTCATCACCTATGACGAGGAGAAGCGCGGTGAGCCACGCATCGCCAAATCCCCGGTGGCGGCGGGGGATGGCGCCGGCTGGCTGCTGCTGGATGATCTGGTGGACACCGGCACCACCGCGCGGCTGGTGCGCGGGCTGCTGCCCCATGCCCATTTCGCGACCATCTACGCCAAGCCCGCCGGGCGGCCGGTGGTGGATGAATTCGTGACCGAGGTCAGCCAGGACACCTGGATCCTGTTCCCCTGGGACACCGAGCCGCAATTCATCGCCCCCATCGCCCGCAGCGCCCCCGTTAAGTGAAGCTGCAGCCGGCGCCGGGCTGGGTTCCGGCCGGCGAGCGCGTCTATGCCATCGGCGACATCCATGGTTGCGCCGAGCGGCTGCGGACGCTGCATGGGCTGATCGCGGCCGACCTCGCGGCGCGGCCGGCGAAGGCGACGCTGATCCATCTCGGCGATTACGTGGACAAGGGGCCGGACCCGGCGGGCGTCCTGGCCCATCTGGTCGCGGGCGATCCGGTGCCGGGCTGCCTGACGGTGTCGCTGGCCGGCAATCATGAGGCGCTGCTGCTCGGCGCGCTGGTGGGCGAGCCGCTGGCGCTGGCCGATTTCCTGGCCTGGGGCGGGCGGGAGACGCTGGCCTCCTACGGCTTCGACCCCGAGGCCGGGCCCGCCGCCTGGGATGCGGCCTTCCCCGACGCGCATCGCAGATGGCTGGAGCAGCGGCCGATGACCTATCGGCTGGGCGGGTATTTCTTCACCCATGCCGGCATCCGGCCCGGGGTGCCGCTCGACCGGCAGGATGCGCGCGACCTGACCGGCATCCGCCAGAGTTTTCTCGCCAGCGAGGCCGACCATGGCGTGGTGGTGGTGCATGGGCACACCGCGGCGCTGAGCGTGACGGTGCGGGCGAACCGGATCGGGCTGGATACGGCGGCCTGGTCGGGCGGACCGTTGAGCTGCGCGGTGCTGGAGGGGGAAGTGTTGGGGTTGCTGGAGGGGTAGCGGGCGGCTGCGCGGATGGGCAGTCGGGCTGCGCGGCGGCAAGCTGGCCTTCGGCCGCGATGTGCCAGCCGGTCACGCTCAATCTCCCGAGACGCTCACCTTGACTGCGGCGCTCTCGACCACCCCCAGATTACAGGGACGCTTCACCCTCGCCATCCAGCGTCTTCGACGGATTCAGCCGTTCGCGCAGCAAAAGAAACCCCACCAGCGCAAGCGCCGTAAATCCGGCGCCAGAGAGAAAGGTCCCGGCCGGGCCGATACCATCCCACAGGAGCCCCGCGATGAGGCTGGCGGCAAGCATGGCGATGCCGCTGACGAAGTGGAACGCGCCGAAAGCGGTGCCGCGCAGTTCCTTCGGCACGGTATCCGCGACCAGGGTGGTGAGGATGCCGGCAGTCAGACCCATATGAATCCCCCAGGCCACGACGCCGAGGGCGAGGCCGGCGAAGCTGGGCACCAGCGCCAGCAGCAGATCGGCCACAATCAGCCAGGCGAAGCCGATGAGCAGAATGCCCTGGCGGCCTAGCCGGTCCGACAGGAACCCGGCGGGTGTCGCGATGCCGGCATAGACGATGTTCATCAGCACCATGACGGCCGGCACCAATGCGATCGGCACACCGACATTCTGGGCGCGCAGCACCAGGAAGGCATCGCTGAAGCGCGCCAGCGTGAACAGGCCCGACACCGCGACGACCCACCAGAAGGTCGCCCCGAGTGCCTTCAACCCGCCGAGGCTCATCGGGTTTTCGGTCTTGCGTGGCCTGGTCGGGCGCGCGGGTTCCGGCACGGCGAAGATGATCAGCGCCAGCGACAGGAACGCCGGCGGCACCGCCCACCAGAAAACGGCCTTGATGTCGTTGGCCGTGGCCCACATCAGGCCGATGGCGAACAGCGGGCCGAGGAAGGCCCCGACCGTGTCGAGCGACTGGCGCAGACCGAAGCTCGCCCCGCGCATCTGGGCAGGGGCGAGGTCGGCGACCAGCGCATCGCGCGGAGCCCCGCGGATACCCTTGCCGATCCGGTCGACGAAGCGCGCGCCGACAAGCCAGCCGACGGAACTCGCCAGCGGAAACACCGGCTTGGTGAAGGCGGCCAGACCATAGCCGATGGCGGCGAGCAGCTTGCGCCGCCCCAGCCAGTCGGAGAGCGCGCCGGAGAAGATCTTGACGATCGAGGCGGTTGCCTCGGCGATGCCTTCGATCGCGCCGACCGTCACCATCGAGGTGCCGAGCACCGTGACGAAGTAGATCGGCAGCAGGGCATGGATCATCTCCGAGGAGATATCCATCAGCATCGAGACGAGGCCGAGCGCCCATATCCCTCGCGGCAGATCGCGCAGCCGGCCCTGTACTGCTTCCGGCTCGTCTATCTTGTTGCCGCGCCCCGCCATTCCCCTGCCCCTCGTCGTTCAGGTTTGGCCGAAGCCAGATGTCCGGTTCCTGGTTTCGATGGTGCCGTAATTTTCCGGGGATGGAAGGACGCGGTAGGGCGCGGCGGCCGGCCTCGGCGCGAGGGCCGAGGAACGCGCGGATCACCCCTCCTTGGGCGGGACCACCAGCTCGTCCCGGCTCGCCAAAATCTTGTCCACGCGGCGGCCGTCCATATCCACGATCTCGAACCGCCAGCCGGCCCAGGCGATGCGGTCGCCCTCCTTCGGCACGCGGCGCAGCAGCGCCAGCATCAGCCCGGCGACGGTGTGATAGGTGCCCTCGCCGGGCAGGTCGGGCAGGTCCAGCCGCGCCTTCAGCTCGTCGGACGGCATCATCCCGTCCAGCAGCAGGCTGCCGTCATGGCGCTTCACCGCGACCCCCTGGGCCGCCGCCGCCGTCTCGCCCAATTCGCCCACGATCGCCTCCAGCAGGTCGGAGGCGGTGACCACGCCCTCGAAAGACCCGTATTCATCCATCACCAGGGCCAGGCCGAACTGGTCCTCGCGCAGCCGCTCCAGTGCCGCCAGCGCCGAGAGCGTGTCGGGCAGGATGATCGGCTGGCGCAGCGCGCGGCCGAGCGACAGCGGCGCGCCCTCCAGCATCTGGTCCAGCAGATCCTTGGCCGCGACCACGCCCACGACATTGTCGATCCGGCCATCGGCCACGACAAAACGCGTCACCTCCGCCTGGCGCAGCACGGCCGCGATATCCTCGGGCGGATCGGTGCGGTCGATCCAGGCGACATCCGTGCGCGGCGTCATCAGCGCCCGCACCGGCTTGTCCGCGAGGCGCAGCAGCCGCTCGATCATGTGGCGCTCGCTCTCGTCCAGCGCGCCGTGTTCGGCGCCCTCGGCCAGCACGGCGCGGACCTCCTCCTCCGTCACCTGCTGGTCGCGCGGGGCGTGTTCGCCGAGCATCCGCATCACCAGCGAGGAGGAGCGCGACAGCAGCCACACCACCGGCGCCGCCCCGCGCGAGAGCGCCGACATCGGCCGGGCGACGAGCGAGGCGATCTCCTCCGGCGCGCGCAGCGCGAATTGCTTCGGCACCAACTCGCCCAGGATCAGCGAGGCGAAGGTGATCAGCAGCACCACGAGCCCCAGCGCGACCTCGGGCGCATAGTCGCCGAGGATCGGCTCCAGCACCGGGGCCAGCGACCCCGCCACCCGCGCGCCGCCGAACACCCCGGCCAGCACGCCGACCAGGGTGATGCCGACCTGCACCGTCGGCAGGAAGCGCTGCGGGTCCTCCGACAGGCGGATGGCGGCGGCGGCGCCGAGGCTGCCCTTGCGCGCCATCGCCTGTAGCCGCCCGCGCCGGGCGGAGACGACGGCCAGCTCGCTCATCGCGAAAACGCCGTTCACCAGCACCAGCACCAGGATCAAGGCGATTTCAAGCAGCACACCCACGAACAGGCCCCCCAAGGTTCATCGAGGCGGCATACATGGCGTGCGCGGCCTTGGATGACCATGGCGAAGCATGCCGCCATCGCCGTTAACCATTTCGATACGCATGCCTCAAAGCCGCGTTAGCGTCCGGTCAACACATGCCACCGGAGTGAACAGCATGGCCCAGATCATCGCCCTCCCCCTCTCCCCGCAGGACCGGCTCCGCGCCTCCCTGCGCCGGCTGGATGCGGCGCTGGCGGAACAGGCGGCGGCGGTCGCCGCCTTCCGCGCCGAACTGGCCGGGCTGCGCGCGGCGGCGGAAGGCCTGGAGGGCAGCCTCGGCGGGTTCCGCGAGGAACTGGCCGCCTGCGCCGGGGCGGCGGCGGGGGCGCGGGCGGCGGCGCTGCGGCTGGAGCGGACGGCCGAGCGCATTTGACCCCGTGTGCCTTCCGGCCAAAGACTTGGCCACCATGCACCCGATCCTCGATGCCCTCATCGCCGCCCGTGTCGTCCCCGTCATCCGGACCAGCACCCGCGCGCACGCCGCAACCGCCGTCGCCTGGCTGAAGGAGGCCGGGATGCGGATCGCCGAAATCACCTTGACCACCCCCGGCGCGACCGCGCTGATCGCCGATCTGGCGCGGGACCCGGAGCTTCTGGTCGGCGCCGGCACCGTCCCCGATGCCGAGGCCGCCCGCGCCTGCATCGCCGCCGGCGCGAAATTCCTGGTCACCCCCTGGGTGGACCCCGCGGTCTGCGCCATCGCGCGCGAGCACAAGGTCGCCATGCTCGCCGGCGCCTTCACCCCCACCGAAATCCGCGCCGCCCTCGCCGCCGGTGCCGATGCGGTGAAGATCTTCCCCGCCTCCACCGGCGGCACCGGCCATCTCAAGGCCCTGGTCTCGGTCTTTCCCGGCGTGAAATTCTGCCCGACCGGGGGCGTGGATGCCCGCAACATCCCCGACTGGATCGCCGCCGGCGCCGCCTTCGTCGGCATGGGCGGCAGGCTGGTGGATGAGACGGCGATCGCCCGTGGTGACAAGGCCTCGGTCCAGGCCGCCGCCTGGGCCGCCCTCGGGATCGAGCGCGCCTGATGCCGCAGCTTCTCTGCCTCGGCGAGCCGATGCTGGAGCTGAATCGCCAGCCCCCGGATGCCGCGGGCCGCGCGCTGTATCTGGAAGGCTTTGGCGGCGACACCTCCAACGCCGCCATCGCCGCCGCCCGGCAGGGGGCCAGCGCCGGCTACATCTCCGCCGTCGGCGAGGATGCCGCCGGCCGCGCTTTGCGCGCGCTCTGGACCGCCGAGGGCGTGGACCACGCCACCGTCCTCGCCGATCCCGCCGCGCCGACCGGCCTCTACCTCGTCACGCATGATGAGGCGGGGCACCACTTCGCCTTCTTCCGCAGCGGCAGCGCCGCGAGCCTGCTCGGCCCCGACCGCCTGCCCGAGGCCGCGATCGCCGCCGCCCGCATCCTGCATCTGTCGGGGATCAGCCAGGCGATCTCGACGGCGGCCTGCGATGCGGGCTTCCGCGCCATCGCGGTGGCGCGCGCGGCGGGGGTGCGGGTGTCCTACGACACCAATTTGCGCCAGCGCCTCTGGCCCGCCGCCCGCGCCGCCGCGGTGATCCATGCCGCCATCGCCCAGGCCGATATCGCGCTGCCCTCGCTGGAGGATGCGACCGCGCTGACGGGCCTCGCCAGGCCCGATGCGGTGGCGGATTTCTATCTGCGGCTCTGCCCGCTGGTGCTGGTGAAATGCGGGCGGGAGGGGGTGCTGGTCGCCACCCCCGGCCGGCGCGAGACGATCCCCGGCCATAGCGTGGATGCGGTGGACGCGACCGGCGCCGGGGACACCTTTGCCGGCGCCTTCCTGGCCCGGACCCTGGCGGGGGACGATCCCTTCCTCGCCGCCCGCTACGCCAATGCGGCGGCGGCGTTGGCGACCACAGGCTATGGCGCCGTCGCCCCGATCCCGCGGGAGGCCGCGGTGCGGGCGTTGCTTGTCTAGAGCGGGATGCGTTGGGGCTGAATCGAATTTTCTTCCCGACGCGGAGGGTGATCTGATTCAAGGTTCTGGCTGGGTAGGAGGCCAGCGTCGATGGGAGCACCCTATTCCC
>NZ_QKYU01000030.1 GCF_003253705.1 Humitalea rosea | reverse complement strand
TGAAGGACTGGCGCCGCATCGCAACCCGCCACGACCGATGCGCACACACATGCTTCTCGGCCATCTGCATCGCCGCTACCGTCATCTTCTGGATCCGGCAATGAGTCCTGGGTTCTGTGGACTCTAGGGATTTCTCAATCGTGTAGAGCGTGATTCAAGGCTACCTTTCGGGAAGCAGCCTTGAATCATGCTTCCATCGGTTCGGGACTCCCTAGTGTCCACACGCCTAAGGGTGAAGCAGCGGTGGGACTCGGGAATCGGCCTTCTCTGGGCGCCGGAGTGGTACGACCAGCTCCGGCGCCAATCACCTGCTCTCCTCCAGCAGCCGATACCCCACCCCGGGCTCCGTCCTCAACAATCGTGCCGCCTCACCCAGCTTCGCGCGCAACTGCCCGACGTAAACCCGCAGATACTGGCTGTCCTCGACATGGGCCGGGCCCCACACTTCGGTCAGCAAACGCCGCTGCGTCACCACTCGGCCGAGAACGCGGGCGAGTGCCGCCAGCAGTTCCCATTCACGCGGCGTGAGGGCGAGTTCCACCCCCTCCACGCGCGCCAACCGCCGCTCCAGATCAATCTCCAGGGGCCCTGACGTGATCACGGGTGAAGGTGTTTCCATGAGCAGGGCCCGCCGTGTCGCGGCACGAAGCCGCGCCAGCAATTCCGCCAGACCGAATGGCTTCTCGACGTAATCATCGGCACCCGCATCCAGCGCCGCGACCTTCTCCGCCTCCCGGTCGCGCGCGCTGATGATGATGACCGGCACGCTGCTGAAGGCGCGCAGTCGGGCCAGCGCCTCCTTGCCATCCATGTCCGGCAGGCCGAGGTCGAGCAGCACGCAGGCTGGGCCGCGCGAAGCCGCCAGGCGCAGTCCCTCGCGCGCGGTCTCGGCCCGCAGGGGCATGTAGCCCGCGGCTTCCAGCGCGGGACCAAGGAAGCGGTGGATCTGCGGCTCGTCGTCAATGACGAGGATCGACAATGGCGCTGCCGTCATTGCGGAAAGCGCAGCGTGATGCGCGTCCCTTGCCCCGCCGCAATCGGGCTTTCGGCCGCGATGCGCCCCCCCATCGCCGATACCAGGCCACGGCAGATTGACAGGCCCAGGCCCGAGCCGGCGGCAATGCTGTCCGTGCGGGCGGCGCGGAAGAAGGCGTCGAAGACGCGTGGCAGGTCGTCGGGCGGTATGCCGGGCCCGTCATCTTCCACGATCAGCAGGACGTCCGCCCCCTCGCGCCGCGTCGCCACGCGCACGATGCCGTGGGGTGCGGAATACTTCAGCGCATTGTCCATCACGTTCTCCAGCACCCGGTCGAGCAGCGCCGGATCGAGCCGCGGTCGAGGCAGGCCGGTGGGAAGGTCCCGCAGGATACGGCGGCCCGGATGCGCCTGCTGTATATGCATGGCCGCCTCCTCCAGCGCCTGGGCCACATCCACCGGCTCGCGCCGCGGCACGACCTGGCCAGTCTCCAGCCGCACGATGTCGAGGATCGCGGACATCCAGCGGGCGAGGCGCGTCGCTTCCTCCTCGATGGTGGTCAGCAGGTCGGCGCGGGTCGCTTCGGGCAGCGCGGCGCCGGCGGTGCGTAGCGTCTCGGCCGCGCCGCGGATGGCGGTAAGCGGCGTGCGAAGGTCATGGCCCAGGCTGGTCAGCAGCGCCGTCCGCAGCGCCTCCGTCTGGCTGCGGGCTCGTGCATTCGCGGCGGTGTCCGCGAGGCGTGCACGTTCCAGCGCGACCGCCGCCTGGTCCAGCAGCGCTTCGACGGCGCGATCGGCCTCAGGGTCGGGGGCCTCGTCCTTCGGGCACAAACCGAGCAGGCCGAAGGCGACCGTCTCACCGTTACGCACCGCATTCAGCGGGACGAAGCGCCAGGCGCTGGTCGGCAAGGTTGCGGTGCCGCGCCCGGCCGCACGCCCATTCGCCAGTGCCCAGCGTGCGGCCGCCATGGCGCCGTCATCCGGCACGGCATCGGCCGGGCTGGCGGCGCGCAGAACAGGCTCGGCCGGGAGCATCGCATCCCGCGTGAACTGGCCCGGCAACGTCATTGCCAGCGCTTCGTCGAGCGGCAGCAACAGGCACGACGGACCGCCGATGATGCGTGCCGCCTCCTCGACCACAGCCATCTGCAATTCGGCCACCGACGCTTCGGCATTGAGCCGCCGTGAGAGGGTCGTGAGACGGCGCAGCGCCGCCAGCCGCACCGCCGCCGCGCGCACGTTGCGCCCGAGCCGCCCCGTCGTGCCGGCCAGCAACGCCGCCACCACGCCAAAGACGACTGCGCCGAGGACGTCCTGCGCGGAGGCGACGGTCAGCGTGTAGCGTGGCGGCAGGAACAGGAAATTCCAGGCGAGAAAGGCGAGCATCGCGCCCCCCCCCGCATGCAGCGGTCCGGCGACGGCGGCGATGGCGACGACGGCCGCGAGATAGACCATCCCGAAGGCGGCATCGGGCACCATGCCATCGAGCATGACGCAGACCAGCGTGGCCGCGGCGACCAAAAGCGGCACCACGAGCCAGGCGGTCCAGCCCGGCAGATGACGCGGCGGCGCGGCGACGCGTGCCGCCGCAGGGCTCGGCACCACATGCAGGGTGAATTCCGTCGCCCGTCGGGCCAGGGCAGAGATGAGGGTCCGCCCCAGCACGCGGCGCCACCAGGGCGGGTCACCGCGTCCGAGGAAGATATGCGTCGCGCGGCGCGCGCGGGCATGGGCCAGGATCGCGGTGGTCAGGTCGGTCGCCGTGGTCACCTCGGTCTCGGCGCCCAGCTGTTGCGCCAGGGCGATGCCGGGCCCCGGGTCGGCCTGCTGGCCCGGCCGCTCGACATGCAGGGCCAGCAGCGGCGCATGCAGCGCGTCGGCGAGGCGGCGGGCCTGCTGCAACACCGGCTCGGCCGCCCCCCCTCCCGGGATCAGCGCCAGCACGCGGTCGCCCACCGGCCAGGGACCGGCCACGGCGTTACGCCGCATCCAGGAGGTGACGTCGGCATCCACTCGATCGGCGGTGCGGCGCAGGGCCAGTTCGCGCAGCGCCGCCAGCGCACCCTCCTTGAAGAAGCCGCGCAGCGCGCGCTCGGCCTGTTCGGGGGGGTAGATCTTGCCGGCGCGCATCCGGTCGAGCAATTCGGCCGGCGGGATGTCCACAAGCTCCACCGCATCGGCGCCCTTCAGCATCGCATCGGGGACGGTTTCGGCGACCCGCACGCCGGTGACGCGCGCCACCGCCTCGGCGCTGCTCTCCAGATGCTGGACGTTCATCGTGGTCCAGACCTCGATGCCGGCGTCGCGCAGCTCCTCCACATCCTGCCAGCGCTTGCTGTGTCGGCTCCCCGGCGCGTTGCTGTGCGCCAGCTCGTCCAGGAGCAGGATGGCAGGGCGGCGAACCAGGGCGGCGTCGAGGTCGAATTCGTGCAGCACCTGGCCGCGATAGGCGATGGCGCGAAGCGGCAGCGTGGAGAGGGTGCCGATTGCAGCTTCGGTCTCGGCCCTTCCATGCGTCTCGACCAGGCCGATCAGGACGTCGCTGCCGGCGGCGTGAAGGCGTCGCGCCTCGGCCAGCATCTCGACCGTCTTGCCGACGCCTGGGGCGGCGCCCAGAAACACCTTCAGGCGGCCACGCCCCTCCCGGGCCGCGAGTTCGGCCAAGGCATCAGGGTCGGGACGGGTTGGTCCGGTGGCGGGCATGCGTGTGCAGTATAGCCGCTTCGTCCCGCCCTTAGCGAAACGCCTCCAGCGCGAGGTTGATGCGCAGTACGTTCACGCGCGGCTCCCCCAGCAGGCCCAACTCGCGCGCTTCGATGTTCTGTTCGACCAGGGTGGCGAGGCGTTGAACCGGGAGGTTCCGCGCTGCCGCAATGCGCGCGATTTGGCGGCGCGCACTCTCGGGGCTGATATGCGGATCGAGGCCCGAGCCGCTGGCCGTGGCGGCATCGGCCGGCACCTCACGCGCGCCACTCACACGTTCCGTAACCGCCGCGAGCAGCGCCGCACTCGTGGGCCCAAGCTGCGACGCGGCCGAGGAGCTGGCGTCGTAGGGGGCTGCGGAGGTCGCCGAGGGCCGGCCGCGGAACCAGCGGTCGCCCTCGAAATTCTGGCCAATCAGGGCGGAGCCGATCACCTGGCCCTCGCGCCGGATCAGGCTACCGCCCGCGCGCTCCGGCATGGTGAGGCCTGCGATGGCGGTGACGCCGAGCGGCACGGCGACGCCCAGCAGCAAGGTGGAGCCGAGCAGCAGGGAGAGAAGCGGACGCAACATGGTTCAGGCCACTCCGATGAGGGTGAGCAACACGTCGATGATCTTGATACCGATGAAGGGCGCGACGAGGCCGCCCAGCCCGTAGATCAGCAGGTTCCGCCGCAGCAGCGCCGCCGCGCCGAGGGAGGCATAGGCGACGCCCCTTAGCGCCAGCGGCACCAGCGCCACGATGATCAGCGCATTGAAGATGACGGCGGACAGGATGGCGCTTTGCGGGCTGGTCAGCCCCATCACGTTGAGCGCCGCGAGACCGGGATATTGCGTGACGAAGATCGCCGGCAGGATGGCGAAATACTTGGCCACGTCATTGGCGATGGAGAAGGTCGTCAGCGCACCGCGGGTGATGAGAAGCTGTTTGCCGATCTCCACCACCTCGATCAGCTTGGTTGGGTCGCTGTCCAGATCCACCATGTTGCCGGCCTCGCGCGCCGCCTGGGTGCCGGTCTGCATGGCGAGCCCGACATCGGCCTGCGCGAGGGCGGGCGCGTCATTGGTGCCGTCGCCGGCCATGGCGACGAGGCGCCCACCGGCCTGCTGCGCGCGGATGTAATCCAGCTTCTCTTGCGGGTTTGCCTCGGCGAGGAAGTCATCCACGCCGGCCTCCGCTGCAATCGCCGCGGCCGTCAGGCGGTTGTCGCCGGTCACCATCACCGTGCGGATGCCCATGCGGCGCAGCTCCGCGAAACGTTCGCGCATGCCGGGCTTCACGATGTCCTTCAACTCGATGGCGCCGAGGATGCGGCCATCCTTCGCGACGGCAAGCGGCGTGGCGCCGGTGCGCGCGATGCGGTCGATGCCGGCCGAAAGCGCCGCCGGCACGGCCTGGTTCAGCGTCGCTGCCAAGCTGTCCACCGCACCCTTCCGGTACGAACCGCTCGGCAGGTCCATCCCCGACATGCGGGTCTGCGCGGTGAAGGGCACCGGTCGCGCCTCGGGCGTCATGGCGGGGAGCGTGATCCCATAGCGCTCGCGCGCGAAGGCCAAAATGCTGCGGCCCTCGGGCGTCTCGTCTGCCAGGCTGGCGAGCACCGCCGCCTCGGCGATCTCGGTCTCGCTCACGCCTGGTGCGGCGATGAAGGCGGCGGCCTGCCGGTTACCGAAGGTGATGGTGCCCGTCTTGTCCAGCAGCAGCACATCGACATCGCCCGCCGCCTCCACCGCGCGGCCGGAGGTGGCCAGCACGTTGAACCGCACCAGCCGGTCCATGCCCGCGATGCCGATCGCCGAGAGCAACCCGCCAATGGTGGTCGGGATCAGCGTGACCAGAAGTGCTGCCAGCACCACGACCGAGGGGGCGGCGCCGCTGTAGGAGGCGAAGCCGACCAGCGTGACCACAGCGATCAGGAAGATGATCGTCATGCCGGCGAGCAGGATGTCGAGTGCAATCTCGTTCGGCGTCTTCTGTCGTGACGCGCCCTCGACCATCGCGATCATGCGGTCGAGGAAGGTGCCGCCGGCCTCGGCGGTGATGCGCACCAGGATGCGGTCGCTGACCACCAGCGTGCCGCCGGTGACGGCACTGCGATCGCCCCCGGCCTCGCGGATCACCGGCGCGCTTTCGCCGGTCACGGCGCTTTCGTTGACGCTGGCGATGCCCTGCACGATCTCGCCATCCGAGGGGATGATCTCGCCGGCCTCGACCAGCACATGGTCGCCGCGGCGCAATTCGCCGGCGGCGCGCGGAATGGTCTGGGTGGTGTCCTCCGGCAGCGGCACGAAGCGGGCCATGGTGTCGCCGCGCGCGGCACGCAGGCTGGCGGCGCGCGCCTTGCCGCGGCCTTCGGCGACAGCCTCGGCGAAGGTCGCGAACAGCACGGTCAGCCACAGCCATGCGGCGACGCCGGCCTGGAAGCCCCAGGGGATTCCGGCTGCCGCATCGCGTGCCGCGAGCAGGGTGACGAGGATGGAGACCACCTCGGTCACGAAGATGACCGGGTTGCGGACCAGATGGCCTGGGTTGAGTTTTCGCACCGCATCGATGGCGGCCTGGCGGATGATGGCGCTGTCGAACAGCGCTGGAGCGGATTGCATGGGAGGGGCCTTCAGAAGGTTTGGCCGGCGAGCATCGCGAAATGCTCCGCGATCGGGCCGAGGGCGAGGGATGGCAGGTATTGCAGCCCGCCCAGGATGAGGATGACGCCGGCCAGCAGCCCGATGAACAGCGGCCCATGCGTCGGCAGCGTGCCCGGGCCTTCTGGTGCGCGTGGCTTGGCGGCCAGGCTGCCGGCGATGGCGAGCACGGGGATCACGAAGGCGAAGCGGCCGAGCAGCATGGACAGGCCGAGCGTCGTGTTGAGCCAGGGCGTATCGGCGGTCAGCCCACCGAAGGCCGACCCATTGTTCCCCGCCGCGGAGGAATAGGCGTAGAGCATCTCCGTCAGCCCATGCGGTCCGGCATCCTGCAATGAGGCGAGCCCCATCGGCAGCACCAGCGCCGCCGCGGTGAAGCCGAGGATGACGGCGGGCAGCACCAGCACCGCCAGCATCGCCAGCTTGACCTCCCGCGCCTGCACCTTCTTGCCGAGATATTCCGGCGTGCGCCCCACCATCAGCCCGGCGATGAAGACGGCGAGCAGGGCGAAGACCAGCATGCCGTACAGGCCGGAGCCGACACCGCCCGGCAGAACCTCACCAAGCTGGATAAGAAACAGCGGCACCAAGCCACCGAGCGGGGTGAAGCTGTCGATCATCGCATTCACCGCACCGCAGCTGGCGCCCGTGGTGGTGGCGGTGAACAGCGCGGCCAGAGCAAGGCCGAAGCGCACATCCTTGCCCTCCATATTGCCCTGGATCGGCGAGACGCCGGCGGCGATGTGCAGCGGGTTGCCGGCCGCCTCGGCGGCGTAGATCGACAGAGTCGCGACCAGCACGAAGCCGACCATCACCGCCAGCAAGGCCCGCCCCTGGCGCGCATCACCGACGATGCGGCCGAAAGCCAGGCACAGCCCGAAGGGAAGGACGACCTGCAGCACGATCTGCAGGCTGGTGGCGAGTGCCGAGGGACCCTCGAAGGGGTGCAGCGAATTCACGCCGAAGAAGCCACCGCCATTGGTGCCGAGATGCTTGATGGCGAGCTGGAAGGCGACCGGGCCGAGCGCGATGGTCTGCTCGCCGCCGGACGGGGTCGCCGCGATGACGCTTGCCGCCAGGGTCTGTGGTACGCCCATGGCGATGAAGGCGAAGGCCGCGAGCAAGGTGCCCGGCAGCAGCAGCCACAGCGTGATGCGTGTCAGATCCGCCCAGAAATTGCCAAGCTGCGTTACGCCGCCGGTGGCGAAGGCGCGCATCACCGCGAAGGCGAGCGCGATACCGGTCGCGGCCGACAGGAAATTCTGCACCGCGAGGCCCATCATCTGGCTCAGATGCGACATCGCCGCCTCGCCCGAATAGGCCTGCCAATTGGTGTTGGTGACGAAGGAGATAGCGGTGTTGAAGGCCAGGTACGGCGGGATGCTCGCAAAACCTTGCGGGTTCAGCGGTAGCACGCCCTGCAGGCGCAGGATGGCATAAAGCAGCGCGAAGCCCGCCGCGTTGAAGGCCAACATGGCGAGCAGGAAGCCCTGCCAGCTCTGGCCCCGGGATGCGTCCACACCGGCGGCGCGCAGCACCGCGGCGTCGAGGCGCGCCAGACCGCCCAGCCGGCCTTCCGCCAGGGCCGCTAACCACCGCCCGACCGGGACCGCCAGAAGCAGCGCGCAGCCGAGCACGAGCGCAATCTGCGCCCAACCTATCAGTGTCATGTCAGAGGCTTTCAGGCCGCAGCAGCGCCCAGAGGAGGTAGCCCAGCAGGCCGAGCGCCACCGCGCCGCCGAGCCAGAGTTCGAGTGCCATGGTCAGACCTGCCCGCATGCGCGCACGTAGAGAGCCAACAAGGCGAAGCCACCCAGGCCGGCAGCCAACAGAACAAGATCAAGCATCGGAACCCCCATGATGTGAGGGAATTGTGGGAGGGAGCCGCGTCATGGCGCGATGTGGAAGCGGGGCCCGCGGCGTAAGGAAATCGCAAAGGCGGGTAGGGCGAGCCGAGCCTCGGCCAGCGCATCGATGCGGACCCGTCCGTCAGTAACGGACCCCCTGGCGCGATTGCGAACAGCGTGTGCTCGGGTCAGGCTTTCGAACACCCCGCCATCGCGCAGCCGGGCGAACCAGCGATAGATGGTCCGCCACGGCGGGAAGCTGTCGGGCAGAAGGCGCCAGGCACAGCCCGCGCGCAGCACGTAGAAAATCGCGTTGATGATCTCGCGCTGCGGCCAGGCCCACCGTCGCCCCTGCCGACGGGGCCGCGGCAGCAGCGGTTCCAGCAAACGCCACTCGGCATCGGTCAGGTCACTCGCGTAGCGCAAGCCCGCGCGGCTATGCTGCCGCCGGGTGGTCGGGGTCCACATCGAAAATTCCATCACAGGTGTCGCAACCCGTTGGAATCACGATTGCCTCCGGCCATCCACCCCAATGCCAGTCATACCGAAAACGTTTCGAAACAGGCTTTGAGAATTAGGAACAAATTAAGAGCTTCATTCCTCGGGACCCCCCACCACCGCCCCGAGCCCTGCCATCACCTCCGCCGTGTGCTGCCCGAGCGTCGGCGGTGGGCGCACGGGTCCTTCCCGCGCCACATCCCGCCAAGGCATCCCCGCGGTGCGGATGTGGTTGCCGGAACCAGGCGGATATTCAAAATCCAGCAGCATGCCGCGGCCAGTCACCTGCGGGTGCTGCGCCACTTCGGCCAGGGTGTTCACCGCCTCGGCCGGGATGCCCGCGGCATCCAGCAGTGTCAGCCAATCGGCGGCGCTGCGCCGGGGGAAGATTTCCGTAAGGGCTGCGATCAACGCCTCCCGCGCGCGGTTGCGCGCGGGCTGGTCGCCGAAGCGCGGATCGTCCCGCAGTGCCGCGAAATCCGGGATCGTCACCAGGCTGGCCCATGATTTGTCGTTGGTGACGGCGATGACCAGGTCGCGGTCCGCCGCCCGGAAGCTTTCATAGGGCGCCATCAGCGGATGGGCATTGCCCCAGCGCCGCGGCGCCGCACCGCCCATCCCCCAGGCGGCGATGGATTGCCCCATCAGCGCCACCAGCCCATCCAGCATCGAGATGTCGAGGAAGCGGCCCTGGCCGGTGGTCCGCCGCTCCATCAACGCCCCCATGATCGCGATGGCGCCCGAGAGCCCGGCCATGGTGTCGGCAACGGGCGCTGCCGCCTTCATCGGCCGCCCGTCGGGCTCCCCGGTCTGGGCCATCAGCCCGCCAAAGGCCTGCACCATCAGATCGACGGCGGGCCGCTGCGCGATCGGCCCGGTCTGGCCATAGCCGGAGATCGAGCAATAGATCACATCCGGCCGCACCTTGCGGATGGCGTCGTAATCCAGCCCGAAGCGCCGCACCGTGCCGGGGCGGAAATTCTCGACGAAGATGTCGCTGTCCCGCGCCAGCGCGAGGCAGGCGGCGCGGCCTTCATCGGTACGTAGGTCCAGCGTGACCGAACGCTTGTTGCGGTTGTAGCCGATCAGGGTCGGCCCTGCGTCACCGGCGAAGGGAGGACCCCAGTAGCGCGTCTCATCGCCGACGCCCGGCACCTCGACCTTGATGACATCGGCACCAAGATCGCCTAGCACCATGGTCGCGAGCGGCCCCGCCAGCGCGCGCGTCGTGTCCAGCACACGAATGCCGGCAAGCGGACCGCCGCTCATGCCGCGGCCCCGACCAAAAAGACCGGCAGCAGCACGCCGCCTTCGAGCACCCGGAAATCCACCGTCACAGGGGCGCCGATCGCGATGGGGCCGGGGTTGGCGATCAGCCGGGTGAAGAGATGCACGCCTTCCTCCAGCGCCACGATCCCGACCGTGTAGGGCACCGATGCCGCAAAGGCCGGGCTGGGCGCGCGATGCACTTCGCTGAAGGAGTAGATGGTGCCGCGACCGCTGGCGCGCCGCCATTCCAGCGCATCCGACCCGGTCTCGGTGCAGACGATCCGCTTGGGGTGGTAGTAGCGGCCGGCGGCGGGGGAGTATTTCAGTACCAGCTCGCGCCGCGTCAATGCCTCCCAATATCCCACCGTTTCCGGGGAGGGCTGGTAGAGGCCGATGAACCAGTCACCGGCCATGAGCGGGACGCCGCGGGACCAGTCGCCCGGGAAGTCGGGGGGGGCGGGCGCGGTCATGCCACCGGCTCCTTGCTGAGGATGACGACGGAATGGCAGGCGAGTGGCCCACCGTGCATATGCACGATGCCGGCCTTGGCATCGGGGATCTGCCGCCCTTCGGCGCGGCCGTGGAGTTGGTCCACGACTTCCTGCAGGTTGTAGAGCCCCTGCGCGACCTGGCCAAAGGAGAGGTAGCCGCCGATAGTGTTGAAGGGCAGCCCGCCGTCATAGGCGATGCCGCCGCCGGCAGCGAAATTACCGCCCTCGCCCCGCGGGCAGAAGCCCAGCTCCTCCAGCATCATCAGGTTGACGTAGGAGAAGGGTGCCGAGCTTTCCGCCAAATCGATGTCGGCGGGCGTCAGCCCTGCCATCGCATAGGCCTGCTTGGCGGCGACGCCGGCGCCGGTCTGCACGAGGTCCGGCCCGTCCTCGAAGGGTGCATAACCCCAGCCGCCCATGCGTTCGCCGACCCATTCATGCGTGTTGCACTGGCCAAACCCTGCGAGCCAGGTCGTCTCGCCATGCCGTGCCCGGGCCAGATCGGCGCGCGTCAGAACCACCGCGGTCGCGATGCCACCGGGATACCAGACCGCGCAATCCAGCAGTCGCAGCGGTGTGGCGACCAGACGCGAAGTCACCACCTGTTCGATGGTGATCGGCCCCTTGTGCCGCATCACCGCATGCGGGTGGTCGAGCGCCCAGCGGCGGTTCTCCACCGCGACATGCGCCGCCATTTCCGGCGTGATCCCGTATTCATGCATGTAGCGGCAGATGGATTGCGCATAGATCGAGGGTGTCGAGGGGCCATAAGGCGCCTCGAATTGCAGATCGCCCTCCCAGGCGGCGTTGGAGCCGACCTGGTCCATCCAGATGCCGCTGGCTTCGTTGGTGACGCAGAGCGCGTAATCGATCACCCCCGCCTGCAAGGCGGTCGCCGCCAGTTGCAAGGTGCCGAGCGCGCCGCCGCCATGCGAGGTCATCTCGCTGCTGAAGGTCGGGCCGATCTTCAGCTCGTTCAGCAGCGACTGGTTGTATTGCAGCACCATGTAGGATTGCGGCGTGCGCCCGGTGAACAGCGCCCCCACCTCATGCCGCCCGATGCCGGCCGCGGCCATGGCCTGGCGTGCGGCGACGGCGCCGAGTTGCAGCGGGGTTTTTGGGTCGCCCTCGCCCTTCATCGCCATCGCCCGGCCCATGCCGACGATGGCGGTCGCACTTCCCATTGCTGACATCAGGGCGTCACTCCACTTTGGCCCCGGAATCCGCGACGACCTTGGCGTAGCGTTGAATTTCCGAGGCGATGAAGGTTTTGAATTCGGCTGGCGGCGCATAAAGCGCGTCGGTGCCGGAGACCGTGAAGGCCGCCAGGATCTCTGGATCGGCGACCGCGCGGCGGATGGCGTCTGAGACGGTTTCGACCCGCGCCGCCGCCATGCCGGCCGGACCGAAGACGCCGAACCAGGCGGTCAGCACGAAATCGGGGAAGCCCGCCTCCACCATCGTCGGTACGTTCGCGAGCCAGGCCGGGCGGGTCGCGCCGGTGCTTGCCAGCACGCGCAGCTTGCCTGCCTCCACATGCGGCCGCAGCGCCTGGTAGGGGTAAAACATCATCGAGGTCGCGCCGCTCAGCAGATCGGTGAAGAGCTGACCGCCGCCGCTGTAGGGGACATGCACGATGTCGATCCCAGCCTGCGAGCGCAGCGTCGAACCGCTGAGATGCGCCGAGGTACCGATGCCCGAGGAGGCGTAGTTGAGCTGGCCCGGCCGTGCCTTGGCCAGGGCGATCAGCTCGGCGACGGAATGCGCGGGGACATTGGGGTGCACCACCAGCACCAGCGGCTGGCTCGCGACCCGGGCGATCGGCGTGAAATCGGCGACCGGGTCATAGGGCAGGCGCTGGTAGAGGTTGATGTTGATCGCATGCGTCTGGCTGCCTGCGAACAGCATCGTATAGCCATCCGGCGGGCCATGGGCGACGAATTCCGCGCCCACGATGCCGCCGGCACCCGCCCGGTTCTCCACCACGGGCCGCTGGCCGAGCAGATCACCGACCTTGCCTGCAAGCTGCCGCGCGATGAGGTCGGTGGCGCTGCCCGCCCCGTAGGGGACGACCAGGCGCGGCGGATGGTCGGGGTAATGTTCCTGCGCCAGCACCGGCCTTGTGGCCAGGGTCAGACCGCTGGCCAGGGCAGCAAGCCCGCTTCTGCGTGTGATCATGATGCTTCCTCCATTGTCTTCCGCTATGCGGAATGTTATTCGTTATGCGGAAGATTAAGGAAGATCGATTATCCATGTCAACGGGTTCTGGGCCGCGCTATGGCGCCGTCGCACGGGACGAGGTGCAGTCGATCGCCAAGGGGCTTGCCGTCATCGAGGCCTTCGGGCCCGCCCGCCCGGCGATGACCCTGAGCGAAGTGGCCCGCCAGACCGGGATGAGCCCCGGCTCCGCCCAGCGCGTGCTGCGAACCTTGGTCAGCCTTGGCTATGTCGGCGTGGAGGGGACACGCTTCTCGCTCCGTCCACGCACGCTGCAACTCGGCTACGCCTATCTGTCCTCGCTGCCGTTGGCCGCGATCACGCAGCCTCTGCTCTCGGCGTTGATGGCTCAGACGGAGGAAACCTGCTCGCTGGCCGTGCTGGATGGCGATGCGGTGGTCTATGTCGCTCGTGCGCCGGCGCGTCGCCTGGTACGGGACTACATGTCAGTAGGCACGCGGATGCCGGCGCATGCGACCTCGGTCGGCAAGGTGCTGTTGGCAGCCCTGCCGGAGGCAGCACTGGAGGCTGTGCTGGACGGGCTCTCGCCGGACCCGCTGACGCTCAACACGCTGACGGGGCGGGAGGCAATCCGCGACGCGGTGGCGCGGGCGCGGCGTGATGGGTTCGCGGTGAACGACCAGGAAACGATCATGGGACTGCGCTCTATCGCCGTGCCGGTTGTCGCGGAGGGTAAGGTTGTCGCGGCATTGGGGCTGAGCGCGGAGGTGACGCGCGTTACCCTGGCAGCGCTGCAGGAACGGCTGTTGCCGCCGCTGCTGCAGACCGCCGGTGTGGTGGCTGCCGCGCTGCTGACGCGCGAGCAGTCAGGCTTCGCACCCTGGTCGTGATCGGAAGAGGGTCATATCGGCCGCCTCGGTCGGTGAGGGATGCCGCGCGCCGGTGTCGTCCAGCGAAATCCAGCGCGCCGTCTCCAGTCCGGCGCGCAGCACGTCACGGGCCTCATCCACGAAACCATCCTGGCTGGCGATCAGCAGCCGCATCAGCTGGCGCTTGGAGATGTCGATGCCGCGCAGCAGCGGCAGCAACTGGCCCGCCTGGTGCATCGGGCGGCGCCTTGGTGCGCTCCTCCACGCCGCTCGGCTTGATGTCGGGGCGTCCCTTGAGGCCTTTCAGCCGCGCAATCTCGGCATGGCGAGGATGGCGGTCAGCGGATGCCACGCACGGAGTTCGCGCGGCATGGCGCGCGCGAGCGGGCTCCCGCGTCGGGCGCAGCGCAGAGCACAAGCCTGTCTCCGCCAAGGAACTGGCTGCCGGGCTGCCCAAGAGCGTCTGGCGCCGGGTAACCTGGCGCCAGGGCACGAATGCACCGCTCACCTCCCGCTTTGCCGCCCTGCGCGTGCGCCCCGCCCATCGCGACTACAAGGCCGCCACGCCACGACCCGAGGAATGGTGCCTGATCGAATGGCCGCCCGGTGAAGCCGAGCCCACCAAGTTCTGGCTCTCCACGCTGCCCGCCACCACCAGCCGCTCCGCGCTGGTCCGCCATGCCATGCTGCGCTGGCGGATCGAGCGCGACTATCAGGAGCTGAAGCAGGAGATCGGCCTCGGCCACTACGAAGGCCGCGGCTGGCGAGGCTTCCACCATCACGCCACCCTCTGCATCGCAGCCTACGGCTTCCTGGTCGCCGAAAGGGCGGCGATTCCCCCCTCAGCAGAACCAAAGGCCCCACTCATCCAAGCGCCTGCGGTTCCCAACTCCTACCGACGACGCGGAGCCGCCGATCCGACCTGAACGGCATGTCGCCAACTCCACCACCAGCATGCGAATACGCATCGCGCGCGAACTCGCCCGCACTATGCCGCGATGTCCGTGCTGCCAGCGTCTCAAACAGAGCCAGCATCTTATGGCACAGTAGTATTAGTATCCGACCGGATCGGCATCCAGCCGCACGGCAATCCCCTCCAGCCCCGGTCCAGAGGACGGATAGCGCGCCAGTACCAGCGGGTCATGCCCCGGCACGATATGATGGCGCGAACTCGCGAGCCGGTGCAGCGCGGCGTAGCCCTCCAGGGTCTGGGGCACGTCGGCGACGATGGGGAAAGGCCTCCCTTGCTCGAAATTCGCATAGAAATGCGAGGCATCGGAGGCAAGGACCACCCACCCCCGCCGCGTCCGTACCCGCATCACCTGCAGCCCCAGCGAATGTCCGCCCACATGATGGAGGCTGACGCCAGGCGCGATCTCGGCTGCGCCATCATGGAAACTGGCCCGGCCCTCGAACACCCGGCCGACCATGGCCGTCACATCCGCGGCCTCGAACGGGTGGCGCAAGGCGAGGTGGCACATGCAGCGCCCGGTGCAATAGGCCATCTCCCGGTCCTGGAGATGGTAGCGGGCCGCGGGAAACATCGTGTGATTGCCGGCATGGTCGTAATGCATGTGCGACAGGACGACGTCGGCCACTGTCGCCGCATCTACCCCGACCATTTTCAACCCCTCCGCAGGCGTACGGAGGAGGGAACGCCCGCGCTTGGCGCCGACCTCGGCATCGAAGCCGGTATCGAGCACGAAGCTGCGGGTTTTCCCCACGATCGCCCAGACAAAATAATCCAGTGGCATCGACGCATTGTCGTGCGGGTCGCCATCAAGGAAGTTCTTGTAGGCCGGCCTGTCATTCTCCGCGTATTTGACCGCATGGATCTCGTAGATATCGTCGTCCTGAACCACGTCCTATCTTCCCTATCCCAGTTGCGCGGCCGTTGATGCGGCCTCGTCCCATCCTCCGCGGCGGAGGTCTTGCGCCCTTTCAGATGATCCCGTCCCGCGTCGCGGGGCAAGCCGGGGGGGGGCTCCCAGCCTCGCCCCTCGTTCCGGTGGGCGGCTAGCCGATGGCGCGGAAACCAGCCCATGATGGCCGGCAACAGCGCTGTGCTGGAAATCTCGCGATGGCCGGCGGGCCCGCGATCGGGAGCAGAAACGCATGATCCACGAACTTCGCATCTACCACTGCGTGCCGGGCCGCTTGCCGAACCTGCTGCGGCGCTTTGAGACGATCACGCTCGATATTTGGAAGAAGCATGGCATTCGCCAGGCGGGCTTCTGGACCGTCGCCATCGGCGACTCCAACCAGGATCTTCACTATCTGGTCGAATGGGAATCGCTGGCCGAGCGCGACCAGAAGTGGGGGGCCTTCCAGGCCGATCCCGAATGGATCGCCAAACGCGCCGAAACCGAGCGAGACGGACCGATTGTCGCGAGCATCACCAACATGATCCTCCAGCCGACGGCATTCTCGGCCGTGCGCTGAGGGCAGTTCGTCAGTCGAGCGCAACCTCCAGGCCCTGCGCCGCCTCGTCGCGGGCCTGCTGGTTCAGGATGCGTAGCGCGACCTGTGCTGCCTGGTGCACATGCTCACGGCATGCCGCCCAGGCAGCGCCAGGGTCGCGCCGTTCGATGGCTTCGACGATCCGCCGGATCTCGGCGATGGTCTGGGGCAGGCGCTTCGGGTCCGACAATGTGGTGGCCCGGAGCTGCGAGTTGCGGTTGAGCAGCTGGTCAAGCATCCGCGCGACATAGGCATTGCGGCAGCCACGCAGCATGACCCCGTAGAAGCGCCGCTTCAGGTTCAACAGCACCATCCGGTCGGTCCCGGGCCTGGTCGCCGCCAGTTCCTCGAAGACCTCGCGCAACTCGGCAATCTCCTCGGTCGAGGCACGCTCGGCGAAGCCCTGGCCTGCCAGCGCTTCGAGCACCGCGCGGACTTCGTAGACCTGGGTTGCCTCGGCGGCCGAAAGGAAGGCGACGAAGGGGCCGCGATTGGGCACGACCTTGATCAGCCCTTCGGCTTCCAGCAGCCGCACCGCCTCGCGGATCACGCCGCGGCTGACGCCAAACACATCGCCGAGCATCCGGTCCGACAGATGCTCGCCAGGCATGAACCGGCTGGTGATGATCGCCTCGCGCAGGCGCTCCTCGACCTGGCGCCGTACCGGTTGCGGGGTGACCCGCATCGAATGATCGTCCGGCATTCCTCTCCGCGTCCCGGTGGCACTGGTCAATGTGACGCCCAGGCATTCGAGCGTCCAGCATCGTGGCAGGCATCTCGTCATATTGACAGACAATCTGACAAATCCCTAGGGTCGCTGCATCGGTTAGGGAGGCAGGGAAATGTCTGACGACACGCTGTTCGAGAAGGGGCTCGAAACACGCCGGGCGGTGCTTGGCGCCGAATACGTCGATGGGGGTCTCGCCAAGGCGGATGACTTCATGATGGCCTTCCAGCGCATCACCACGGAGTGGTGCTGGGGCTATGCCTGGAACCGCCCGGGTCTCGATCGCCGCACGCGCAGCATGCTGAACCTCGCGATGCTGACCGCGCTCGGCAAGCCGGCCGAACTTCGGCTGCATGTGAAGGGCGCGCTCGCCAACGGCGTGACGGTCGAGGAGATCAAGGAGATCCTTCTCCATGCCACCGTCTATTGCGGCATCCCCGCGGGGCTCGATGCCTTCAAATCCGCGCATGAGGTCCTGGTCAAGGAAGGCGCGCTGACCGGCGAGCCTGTGCGGCCGGCCGAATGAGCCCCGCCGACGCCGCCGGCCCGCTGCGCCGGATCGGATTTATCGGCATCGGCAACATGGGCTGGCCGATGGCGGCCCGGCTGGTTGGCGCCGGCTTTGACGTGGTGGTGTGCGACGCCGTGCCGGATCGCGCCGATCGCTTCGTCAGCGAGGTCGGTGGCGAGGCAGCCGCCGATGCGGCGGAGGCCGCGCGCGGCGCCGATGCGGTCATCACCATCCTGCCGACCTCCAAGCATGTCGGGCAGGCGCTCGAAGCGATGGGCGATGCGCTCGCGCCCGGCGCGATGCTGATCGAGATGACGTCCGGCGTCCCGACAGCGACGCGTGGGTTCGCCGATGTGCTGGCGGCGCGTGGCGTTGCCATGATCGATGCGCCGGTCTCTGGCGGCGTGCCACGCGCCCGGACGGGTGAACTCGCGATCATGACTGGCGGTGAGGCGGAGGCGCTGCAACGCGCCGATCCGGTCTTGCGCGCCATGGGCACGACCCTCACGCATGTGGGCGGTGTCGGCGCCGGGCAGGCGATGAAGGCGCTGAACAATCTGGTCAGCGCCGGCGGCTTCCTGATCGGGATCGAAGCCTTGTTGATCGGCCAGCGCTTTGGCCTCGACCCGGCCTTGATGGTGGATGTGCTGAATGCCTCCACCGGCATGAACAACAGCACGCAGAAGAAGTTCAAGCAGTTCGTGCTGTCGCGCCGCTTCGACGCCGGCTTTGGGCTGGAACTGATGGTGAAGGATGTGTCGGTGGCGTTGGAGGTCGGGCGCGACACGGCGACCCCGACCCCCTTCGCGGCGCTCTGCCGCGAGATGTGGGCCAGTGCCCTGGGCGTGCTTGGCCCCGGCCATGACCACACCGCGGTCGCGCAACTGTCGGAGCGACTGGTCGGCGAGACGCTGGGTGGCGGCAACCGGCCCGGCGACTGAACCGGCCCCGGTTGAGCCAGCACGGAGATGGCGGCTGTCGCGGCGCATCTTGCATGCCGCGACAGCATGCAAATATGCGTGGCTGAACGCATGATACGGCCCGCTTCGACGCGTTGGCCTTCAGGAAGCCAATGCTATGAGCCCTCGCACCGTCGCGGCCCAATATCCCGCCTATCGTGATGACATCGGCGATCTGACGACCCGCCGCCCGCTTCCCGGGCCGGACGTGCCGCAGATCGACCCCTTTCTTTTCCTGAACCATCACGGCCCGCAAACCTATGCGCCCGGCAACCAGGGCCTGCCCTTCGGGCCGCATCCGCATCGCGGATTCGAGACGGTGACATTCATCCTCGACGGCAACCTGGCCCACCATGACACCGGCGGCCATGAGAGCGTGATCGAGGCCGGCGGGGTCCAGTGGATGACCGCTGGGTCGGGCCTCGTCCATGCCGAGGTCTCGCCTCCGGCGTTCAAGAAGCAGGGTGGATCGCTGGAGATCCTGCAACTTTGGGTGAACCTGCCGTCGCGGTTGAAGATGGTCCACCCACGCTATACCGGCGTGCAACGGGCAGCGATCCCGGTGGTCCCGATCGCCGATGGGCAGGGGGAACTGAGCCTGATCTCCGGCACATTCGGCGGCATGTCGGGACCGGTCGAATCCCTGACCGGTGTCTTCATGTCGACCGTCCGGCTTTCAGCCGGGGCCCGCGTGGAGCTTCCGGCGCCAAAGGGGCGCAGCGTGTTCCTCTACAGTGTCAGCGGCGACATCACCGTTTCTGAAACCCCGGTCGGGCCGTGGCAACTGGTTGGGATGAACGACGATGGCGATGCCATCTCGATTTCGGCACAGAGCGACGCGGTGCTGCTCTACGGTCACGCCGATCCGATCGGTGAACCGGTGGTGGCCCATGGCCCGTTCGTGATGAATACCGCCGAGGAGATCCAGGAGGCGATCCGGGACTATCGGGCAGGCAAATTCGATGCTGCCGGAGCCGCGATGGGCACCGACAGTGGCGCGTGATGGCGCCCTTGGCGCAAGCTGAACGCGAGCAGGTCATGGGCATGCTGCTGCGGTTGATCGATGCGAACAATGACGTCTTGCCTGCGGTCCCTGGTCCTGGCCGCATCGACCGCGCTGCGTAATCTGGGGCCTCGCCGTCAGGCTTCGGCGGCCTTGTTCAGGATGTGCTCGGGGGTGGACAGCACGACCTCCACATACCGCGGCTTGAACGCCGCCGCCCCGCCTTCGATATACTGGATGAAGGCGGGTTTCATCTCCTTGAGGACAGGGAGGATCTTCGCATGTTCCTCGATGCTGGCCCATTCCGCGATCAGGAAGAAGCGCTGCGGATCCGTGGAGTCACGGCACAGCACCCCATCCTTCCGCTGCGCCGGCGATTTATGCATGGGGTTGTCGTCGCCGTAGTCGAATGCCTCGAACAGCCGGACGAATTCATCCTCAAAGCCAGGCTTCACCCGAAAGTCGTAGATGTGGAGAAAATTGCCACGCTGGGCGAGTGGTTCCTGTGCCATGTCGGCTCCCTGGACATGAGGGCAGAAGATGCAAGGGTATGCTGAGGAGTACCCCCCCTACAACGGCCTCGCATTCTGCAGGCGATAGACGCGCGTGGCAGTGCCGTGGAACAGCGCCGCCGTCTCGGCCTCGCCGGCGCCCGCGGCCAGCCGCTTGAAGGCATTCCACAGCACGGCATAGCTGCACATGCCCTTGTCCACCGGGAAGTTGCTCTCGAACATGCAGCGGCCGGCACCAAACATCTCGATGCAGGCTTCGACATAGGGGCGCCAGGCCGCAGCCAATGCCAGGGAGTCGGGAGGCTCTGGCTGGCGGTGGAAATCGAAGCCGATCACCTCCATCGCCAGCCCGCCGAGCTTGACGACGACATTGGGGCAGGAGGCCAGGGCTGCCATGGCCAGGCGCCATGTCGCGAAGACCTCCGCCCGCCGCCCGGCAAAGGGGCCGATGCCCAGCGGGCCGCCGCAATGGTTCACCACGATCGTCAGCGCCGGCACGGCTCGGGCGAGCGCCAGGACCTGCGGCAGCTGCGGATGATAGGCCCAGACGTCAAGCGTGAGGCCAAGGGCCACAAGCCGCGCCGCGCCCTGGTGGAAGGCAGGGTTGGCGAGTGGCCCCGGGGGTGGGGATTCGAGGTTGCTGCGCACCTCCGGCGAGGGATCCCAGGCGGTGCGGTTGCGGACGCCACGGAAGCGCCCGCCGGCGATCGCCGCATGCGCCTCGAGCAGCGGGGTCACCCGATCACCCAGGGTGAGGTCCACCATGCCGATGATGCCGGCGCAGGCGCGGGTCGGGCTGGCCAGGTCAGCGGCGCTCGCCTGTGCGATGCTGGCGATGAAGCGGGTCTCGCCAAGCGAGCGGCGTTCCGGGGGGGCGTCCTGGTCGTATCGGGAATTGCACTGCACGAAGACAGTGGCGCGGATGTTATGGCCGGAGGCGGTGTCGCGCATCAGATCATCAAGCAGATAGCGCTCATCCGCGCGGTCCCACATGTGGTGGTGCGGGTCCACGATGGGCAGCGCCGGCTGGAGGATCGGCTCCTGGTGGCGCTCCAGCCAGGCTTCGCGAATGGCGATCTGGCGGGAGGCGTTCAGCAGCGGTTCAGGAGGGGCAGACATGGGGCTCCGGCGGGTGAGGGCCCGCCATCTTCACCGAAGGCCGCCCCCCTGCGAAGCCCCGGCTAGGCCCAGCCCCAGTCCTGCACGTTCCAGGTGATGTCCGTGACATAGGAGTTCGGCTTGACTCCCTGGAGCGGCTTCTTTTTCAGATGCGCCTGGCGCGTCGCGCCTTGCGGGGCAAAGGGCACCTCCTGCAACAGGATTTCCTGCACCTTGGCATAGGTCGCCTTGCGGTCGGCCGTGGCGGTCTGCGTGACACCGAGTTCCAGTAGCCGGTCAACCTCGGGGTTGGCGTATTGCGTGTAGTTGGAGCCGACGCCGGTCTGTACCGGGATCTGCTTGGAATGCGCCCGAGCCGTATAATCGGGATCGAGGCCGACGGTCGGATCCCATGCCACCAGCAGCGTGTCGAACTGGCTGCGCGTGGTGTATTCGCCCCAGACCACGCTGGCCGGCATGTTGCGAATTTCCATCTCGACGCCGATGCGCTTCCAGTTCTGTTGGAACAGCGCCTCGGTCGCCTGGCGGGATGGGTTGCCGGCGGTGGTGGACATGGTGAAGTGCAGCTTCTCGCCGTTCTTCATCCGCACATTGTCGGGCCCCATGGTCCAACCCGCCTCGTCCAGCAGGCGCGAGGCCAGCTCGGGGTTCGGCGTCTCATCGACCAGGGCGGCGTTGTAGGCCCAGTGCGCCGGCGACAGATAGGAGAGCGTCCGCTGATAGGTCCCGAAATAGACGTCGTCGATAGACTTCTGCATCTCGCAGGCGATGTAGAGCGCGCGCCGCACCTTGGGATCGGCGAACATCGGCTTGCCGCAGTTGAAGTAGATGAACTGCACATTCGGGCTGTTCAGGATCAGCATGTCGCGGTCGGCGATCTTGCCGGCCTCGTCCCAGCGGTCATTGGGCACGCCGGCCAGCGCCATGTAATCGACCTCGCCGGTCCGCGCCTGGCCATACAGCACGAGCTGGTCGGGCACGACCTTGTGGATGAACTGCCGCACCTTGGACGGGCCGCGATGGTAGTTGGGGTTGCGCTCGTAGATCGTGTGGCTGCCGGCGGTGCGGCTGCGCAGCATGAAGGGGCCGGTGCCGACGGGTCGGGTGTTGAAGGGGGCGGTGTTGATATTCGCCTCGCCGGCCAGCAGATGCTTCGGCACGATATGCATGTTCTGCCAAGCCCAGAGGAAGGGCACGAAGGCGCGGGACAGCTCGATTTCGATGTTGAGGTCATCGACGACCTTGAAGGTCTTGATCAGGTCGAAGCCGCCACGGCTGCGCACCGCGACCCCGGGGTTCATGATGGTCTGGTACGTGAATTCGACATCATGCGCGGTGAAGGCATGGCCGTCGCTCCATTTCACCCCCGGCTTCAGCGCGATCTTCCAGATCAGCCCGCCGCTGGAGATCCCGCCATTCTCCCCGCTCGGCACCGCCGCCGCGAGGTTGGGGATGAAGGTGCCGGTGTCGTCGATGTCCCAGAGCGCATCGAACATGCAGGCCTCCGGCACGTTCTCGGTGCCAGAGTTGACGTAGAGCAGCGGGTTGAACTGCACCGGCTCCTGCGTCATGCCGAGGATGATGCGGTCGGTGTTCTGCTGCGCCAGCGCGGGTGTGGCGAGCCCCGCCGGCAGGAGCAGCCCGCCGGCGCCGGCGATCACGCCGCGGCGCGACCAGCCAGGAGAATGCATCGTCTCTGTCATGGCAGGAGATCCTTCTTCATCGGTTGAGGGTGAGGCGTGGATCGAGCGCGTCCCGCAGGCCGTCGCCGAGAAAATTGAACCCCATGACGGTGAGCGTAATCAGCACGCCCGGCAGCACCGCGAGCCAGGGCACGGTGTCGAAATACCCCTGGGCATTGGTCAGCATGTTGCCCCAGCTTGCCAGCGGCGGCTGCACGCCATAGCCGAGGTAGGAGATATAGCTTTCCATCAATACCGCCGAGGCGACCTTCAAGGTCGCCGCGACCAGGATCGGGGCGGCGGCATTGGGCAGCAGTTCGCGGAACATGATCCGCCCGCTGCTGGCGCCGAGCGCCCGGGCAGCCAGGATGAAATCCTGCTCGCGCAGATGCAGCACCTCGGAGCGCACGATCCGTGACACCTCCATCCAGGAGGTCAGCCCGATGATCAGCGACATGGACAGCAGGGTCGGCGGGATGAAGGCCGCGATGACCAGCAGCAGGAACACCTGCGGGAAGCACAGCATGGTATCGACGAAGCGCATCAGCAGCGCATCGACCCAGCCGCCCAGATAGCCCGCGAGCACGCCGATGCTGGCCCCCGTCAGCACCGTCGTCAGCATCGCCACCAGCCCGACCGTCAGCGACACCCGCCCGCCGTAGAGCAGCCGGCTCAGCGTGTCGCGGCCGATCTCATCGGTGCCGAGGGGATGGGTCGCCGACTGGAATGGGGCCATGAAGCGCAGGCTGGTATCCAGCTCCACCGGATCATGTGGCGCGATCAGCGGCGCGAACAGCGCCGCGGCGCAGAGCAGCACCACCACCACCGCCCCGAACAGCGCCAGCCGATGCCCGGCGAAGCGCCGCGCGAGCCGCCGCCCCGCGCCGAAATTCACGGCGACCGTGGCTGTCATGCGAGCCGCACCCGCGGATCGATGGCCGCGATCGCGACATCGGCGAGCAGATTGCCGACAATGACGAACAGCGCGGTGAAGACGATCATGCCCATCAGGATCGGGTATTCCTTCATCGAGAGCGCATCCACGAAGAGCCGCCCCATGCCCGGCCAGCCGAAGATCGTCTCGGCCACCAGCGCGCCCGAGAAGAGGAAGGGCAGCTCCACACCCAGCAGCGCGATCAGCGGCTTGACCGCATTGGGGAAGGCATGGCGCAGCAGCCGCTGGTGGAAGCGCAGCCCCTTGGCCCGCGCCGTCCGCATGTAATCCTGTTGCAGCACCTCAAGGAAGGCGGATCGCGCATAGCGGCTCCAGCTCGCGGTGATGACGAGGCCGAGCACCGCGGTCGGCAGCACCAGATGCCGCAGCAGGTCGATGATATTGTCTTCCTCGCCCAGCTCGAACATGCCCCCGCTCGGCAGCCAGCGCAGCCGGACGGCGAAGACGTAGATCGCCATCAGCCCGAACCAGAAGGTCGGGAAGGACAGCGCGAAAAGCGCGCCGCTGGTGGCCAGGTAGTCGAAGATGGAATGCCGCTTCACCGCGCCGAGGATGCCGATGGCCAGCCCCAGCACGATGGCGACGGCCAGCGCCGAGCCCATCAGCAGCATCGTTGCCGGCACGCGTTCCAGGATGACATCGAGCACCGGGCGCCCGCCGAAGAAGGTATTGCCCCAGTCGCCGCGCAGCATGCCGGTCGCCCATTTCACGTATTGGATGTGGATGGGCTGGTCGAGGCCGAAGATGATCCGGATGCGCTCGATGTCCTGCGCATTGATGCTGGGGTTCAGCGTATAGACCGCGAGCGGCCCGCCCGGGGCCAGATGCATCAGCGCGAAGCCGATCAGGGACACGCCGATCACCAGAGGGATGGATTGCAGCAGCCGGGTGGCGATGAAGCGGAGCATGCTGCCTCCTCTATCCGGGGCTGTCGTGGTCGGCGACGAAATGGCCGGGCGCCACCTCGCGCAACAGGGCGCTCTCACCCGCCGTCCAGGCCTCGGTCGATACCGTTCGGCGTGGCGCGTCGGGAACCGGCTGCGGCACGGCGGCCAGCAGCATGCGCGTATAGGGATGGCGCGCATCGAAGAAGAGCGCCTCGCGCGGCGCCAGCTCCACCACGCGGCCGCGGTACATCACCGCGACCCGGTCGCAGATCTGGCTGATGACGCCAAGGTTGTGCGAGATGAAGACATAGGTCAGCCCCAGCTCCGCCCGAAGCCGCTGCAACAGGTTGATGATCTGCGCCTGGATCGAGACATCCAGCGCCGAGACCGGCTCATCCGCCACGATCAGCCGGGGCCGCAAGGCCAGGGCGCGGGCGATGCCGATGCGCTGGCGCTGGCCGCCCGAGAATTCATGCGGGTGGCGCTGCGCCGCCTCGGGCGGCAGCCCCACCATGCGCAGCAGCGCCGCCACGCGTTCGGCCAGTTCGGCGCCCCGGGCGATGCCATGGATCTCGAAGGGGGCGGAGAGGATGCTGCCGATCGAATGCCGCGGGTTCAACGAGCCATTGGGGTCCTGGAAGATGATCTGCATCTGCCGGCGCAGCGGCAGCATGCGCTGGCGGGACCAGCGGGTGATGTCCTCGCCCATGAAGCGGATGCTGCCGCCGGTCGGTTCGGTCAGCTTGAGGATGGTCTTGCCGGTGGTGCTCTTGCCGCAGCCGCTTTCGCCGACCAGCCCCAGCACCTCGCCGTGCTGGACGGACAGGCTGATGCCATCCACCGCCTTCACCGGCGCGCCCGCCCGGCGCAGCAGCCCGTGGCGGGTCGGGTAGTGCTTCTGCAGGTCGCGCAGTTCGAGCAGGGGCTCAGACATGCTGGTGCCGCCAGCAGGCCACGGCCTGTTCCGGGCCGATCCGTTCCAGCGCCGGGCGCTCTGCCACGCAATGCGCCGTTGCCAGTTCGCAGCGCGCGGCGAAGGCGCAGCCTTCGGGCAGCGCCAGCAGCCCGGGCACGGTGCCGGGGATTTCGGCCAGGGCAGCGGGGCGTTCGCGGGCGATGCGCGGGATGGAGCGCAACAGCCCGCGCGTATAGGGATGCCGCGGGCGGCGGAACAGCGCGCCCACCGGCGCGGTTTCCACCACGCGCCCGGCATACATCACCGCCACCCGATGCGCCGTCTCCGCGACCACGCCGAGATCATGGGTGATGAGCAGCATCGCCATGCCCATCTCGGCCTGCAGATCGCGCAGCAGGCCGAGGATCTGCGCCTGCACGGTCACATCCAGCGCCGTGGTCGGCTCGTCGGCCACCAGCACATCCGGGCGGCAGGCGATGGCGATGGCGATGGTCACGCGCTGGCGCATGCCGCCCGAGAGTTCATGCGGATGGCAGCGCGCGATGCGCGCCGCGTCGCGGATGCCGACCTGGTCGAGCAGCGCCACCGCCGCGTCGCGCGCGGCGCGGCGCCCGGTGCCGAGATGGCGGCGCAGCGGCTCCTCGATCTGCCGCCCGATGCTGATCACCGGGTTCAGCGCGGTCATCGGCTCCTGGAAGATCATCGAGATGCGGCGGCCGCGCAGATCCTCCATTGCTCGTTCCGGCAGGCCCAGCAGATCGACGCCATCGAGCGCGACCTGGCCCCGGTCGATCTCGATCGCCGAGGTTTCCACCAGGCGCATCAGCGCCAGCGCGGTCAGCGTCTTGCCGCTGCCGCTTTCCCCGACCAGCCCCAGCGTCTCGGCCCGCCGCAGGCTGAAGCCGACGTCATCCAGCGCCCGCAGCGCGTGCCGGCCGGTGCGGATACGGACGCCGAGGCCCTCGACCCGCAGCACCGGCGCCCCGGCCGCCTGGGCCGGGGCTGCCCGCGCAACGGCGTCGGCCAGCAGGCTCAAGACGTCATGCCTCGGCCGGTTCCGGCACCGTCTCCCCGGCGGCCCAGGCAGAGATGTCCTCGCCCGGGCGCTCGCCGGCGATGGCCGCGGCAACGCCATCGCCGATCAGGGAGCCGAGCTTGAAGCCATGGCCGGAACAGGCGCTGATCACCCAGCCCGCGGCCCCGGTCGGCTTGACCAGGAAGCGTTCATCCTCGGTGACGGTGTAGTAGCAGGCCTTGGGTTCCAGCACCGCGTAGCGGTCCATGCCGAGGAAAGCGTTGCGCAGCGTGGGCCAGAGCCGCGCCAGATCCTCCTCGGTCGCGGTGCGGTCGGCATCGGCGTCGCCGCGGCGGGAGAAGACGTGATCACCAACCTTCAGCCGGGTGCCGCGGCGCGGCGGCAGGATGTAGATGCCGCCGCCCGCCGCCTGGTCCAGCAGCACCGGCGCCGCGGCCCAGGCCGCCGCGAGATCGGTCGGCGGCGAAAGATACAGCACGGCCTGGCGCGAGGGCACGCTGATGCCCTTGATCGAGGGCTCCAGCCGATCCGCCCAGGCGCCGGCCGCCACCACCACCACATCGCCGGACCAGGTCTTGCCATCGGCGACCAGCGTGCCGCGATCGGGATCGACCTCCGTGACCTTGGTGCAGGCATGCAGCCCCACGCCGAGCCTTCCCAGCAGCACCACCATGTCGGTCATGATACGGATGGGAAACAGCATCCCCGCACCCGATGTCTCCACCACCCGCTCCACGCCCACCGGGTTGAGCATCGGAAACCGCGTCGAAAGATCGGACAGCGGCAGGTCGCGATAGCCGATGCCGAGTTCGTTCAGCGAGGCGACGGTCGCGTCATACCAGCCATTGTCGTGGCGCAGCACATAGACGGCCCCGGTCGGCTCGTAATGCGAGGTGCCGATATCGGCCCAGAGCCGGTCCCAGGTGCGGAACGCCTCAGGCATCAGCCGGGCATAGCCGGACATTTTGCCATAGGCGTGACGGGTGATGCGATGCTCGTCGTAGGAGGAGGCCTTGGGGTTCGGCAGCGGGCCCTGCTCGAACAGCTCCACCTCCCACCCGCGCTTGCGCAAGCCCCAGGCGCAGGAGAGCCCGGCGATGCCGCCACCAACAACCAAAGCCTTACCGGTCATGCAAACTCTCCCATGTGCTGTGCGGTCTCGCCGGCATCCGGCGGCACGGGCGGCACCCAGCCGCGCCGCTCCCGCCAATCCAGCGGCACATTCTTGAAACGGTCCAGACGCAGGCTGCTCAGATCGGCAAATTGGCAGCTGCCATGCAGCGCCAGATCGGCGATGGCGCGGCCCGAGGCCGGCGAGAGGCCGAAGCCGACGCTGGACATGGTGGCCGCGACCACATTCGGCGGGTCCTCCAGCACATCCAGCACCGGGCGCCCATCGGGCGTGTTCTCGATCACCCCCGCCCAGCTGCGGATCACCCTTGCATGGGCGGCGCGGGGGAACAGCGTCGCGACGCGATGGGCGAGGTTGCGCAGCAGCGGCGTCCCGGGCCGGTCGGGCGGCGGCTCCTCGGCCAGCCATTCATGCGGCCCGCCGCCATAGGCGAGGTTGCCGCGCAGGGTCTGCCGCCCGTAGAGCCCGTTGCCGTCCACGCCCCCGTGCCGCATCGGCGGCAGCGGCTCGGTCACGATCATCTCCGCCCGCGCCGGCGCCATCGGCAGATGCGCCCCCAATCGGCCGAGCAGCGGCCCCGTCCCCGGCCCCGCCGCGACCACCAGCGTGTCGCAGCCGAAGACGCCGCGATCGGTCTCCACCGCCGTGACCTTGCCGCCCCTGCGCTGGAACCCGGTGAGGGTGGTGTGCTGGAGGATGCGACCGCCGAGATCCTCCAGCGCCCAGGCATAGGCCTGCACCGTCCGCTGCGGATTGGCATGGCCGCCGAAGTCGAAGAAGACCCCGCCCGCCGCGGCCTCGGTGACCAGCGGTGCCGCCTCGCGCAGCGCCTTCGGGTCCAGCATGGTGGCGGAAAAGCCATCCTCGGCGGCGATCTCGGCCATGCGGCGGAAACGCTTCAGCCCCATCTCGTCCATCGCCACACCGATACGGTAGGGGCGGTGCTCGGTCGGGTAGCCGAGCAGCGCATCCATCTGCGGCCAGAGATGCTGTTCCTCGCGGAACAGCGGGCTCGCGTAATGGGTGCAGCCGCCGCCATTGCGGCCCGAGGCCTCCCAGCCGACGATGCCGCGTTCCAGCACCAGCACCGCCACACCCTGCCGCGCCAGCCACCAGGCGGCGCTGAGGCCGGTGACGCCGCCGCCGATCACGATCACGGCGGCGCCCGTGGCCTCGGTATCCTGGACCGGGGCGCGCATCACAGATGCCCCGGATCGACGGGCTCGCCGTAGCGGTCGAGGTGTTCCCGCGGCGTGCCGATGTCGCGCCAGGGCACCCATTGGCCCTGGATGCCGAACCAGACCTCCCAATGCGCCGCCATCTCGGCCAATTCTTCGGTATCGGCGAGCAGGCCGAGCGGCAGCGGCCGCACCGGGGCGCGGTAGCTGGCCAGCGGGATTGTCTCCAGCGGCGTATCGGTCGCGAGCGCCAGCAGCATCGCCACCTGCTCGCGGCAGCGGCGGCCCTGGCAGGGTCCCATGCCGGCGCGGGTCAGGCGCTTGACCTGGTCGGGATGCACCGGCCCGCCGTTGCCGAGGCTCGCGACCGGGCGTGGGGGCGGGGCGTCCAGATAGCGCGGTGGGCGCAACTCCAACAGATCGCCACGCGAGACCTCCTCGCATTGGCACACCAGCGTGCCGGCGCCGCCGGTTGCGATCAGCCCGCGCATCCAGTCCATCCGATAGGCGATGGCGTCGGCAGGGGCGGGCAGGCGAGGCGGGGCCGCCTCCGCCACAGCGAGACCCAGGCTGCGTGCCGCGGCCAGCGCGGCGCGGCGGCCGGCCGCCGCGGCGTCATCCCCGAGCCCGGCGCCATCGCCGGCGATGAAGACCATGGACAGGCTGGTGGCGCCATCGGCATCCAGCACCGGCACCCAGCCGCCGCGCAGGGCGTCGAAGGCCAAGGCGCAGCCCAGGACCTGCGCCAGTTCGACATTCGGCACGGTGCCGACCGCCAGGACTACGGTATCGGCCTCCAGCAGCGGGCCGGGGCTGCCATCCGTGGCCACGAGGCGCAGCGCGGTCACCCCATCCGGCCCACCAATGGCTTCACCCGGGAGCATGCCGCAGAGCACCGGCACGCCGCGCCCATCCAGCGCATCGGTCGGCGCCTGCGGCACGTCGCGCGCCTCGATGACGGCGGCGACCGCGATGCCCCGCTCGAGCAGCAACAGCGCCGTCTCGATCCCCAACGTGCCCGAGCCCAGCACCACCGCCCTGCGCCCGGCAAAGGCGTCGTAGCGCCCGAGCAGCGCCGCGACCGCCTGGGCGCCCACCACGCCAGGCTGGTCGGAGCCGGGAAACCCCAGCACCAAATCGCGCGCCCCGGGCGCCAGGAGCAGCCGCTGCGCGCCGCAAAGCCAGGAGCGTTCGGCATCGGCCAGCCCCAGCAGCAGCCCGGGCAGCGCCTGCCGGTTCGGGCCATTGGCGAAGGCGCCCCAGCAGGCGGTGCCGAGCCGCACATCCACACCAAGGTCGAAGGCCTCGGCGAAGCCTGGATCGCTCGCGATCACCTGCTCCAGCATGCGGGCGGGGCGCCCAGTGGCGGCGGTGGCGCGGCCGCCATAGAGCAGCGGCACGTCGAGGCCCATCTGCGCGCTCTCGACCGGGTTCTCGTCGATCAGCAGCACGCGCAGCCCGGCCTCCGCCGCGGCGATGGCGGCGGCGAGCCCGGCCGGGCCGGCGCCGACCACCGCAAGCTGGAAGGTCTCGGCGGGCGGCGGGAACTTGCCGGTGACGCTCCTGGGATCGGTCGCGGTCATGCCCGTCCCGATGCGTTCGGGCAGGTCACGGCAAGGGCTCCCGCTGGCAGCAGCCAGGACGGCGGAACATGGCACATCGCATGCGACAACAACCGGACCAGCAGGGCATCCCCACCTCATCTGTCCGCGACCAGCATTTTCTTCCCGCCGGCATGATCGGGGCAAGTGCCGGACCGGCCAAGCGAAATCTACGGCCGGCGCGGGTCAGCCCGACGCCCCGTGGCTGCCCGCCGGAGAGGCGGGGCCCGGGCGGTTGGGATGGACCTGCCTCCCCTGCGGGCAACACCGCGTCCAGGGCGGCAGCCGTGGCGCCACGCAGGGCTTGAACCCCCCGTGCTCGCGCCCGCAGTCTGGACCCGCACCCGCCGGGCGGCGCTCGCCCCCGGGGGCGAGCGGCCACATCGCGCTCAAGGAGACCCCGCCCATGCAACGTCGCAGCCTGATGAGCGCCGCCGGCGCCGGACTGGTCACCTCCCTGGCGGGGCCCGCGCCGCTGCGGGCGCAGACCGCCAGCACCCTGCGCTTCACGCCGCAGCAGGATCTGGTGACGCTCGATCCGGTCACCACCACGGCCTATATCAGCCGCAATCATGGCTACATGGTCTTCGACACGCTTTACGGGATGGATGGCGATTTCCAGGCCACGCCGCAGATGGTGGATGGGCACAGCATCGAGGATGACGGCAAGCTCTGGACCCTGACGCTGCGCGAGGGCCTGTCCTGGCACGATGGCGAAAAGGTCCTGGCGCGGGATTGCGTCGCGAGCATTCGCCGCTGGGCCCGCCGCGATCCTTTCGGCGCGACGCTGATGGACGCGACCGAGGAATTGTCCGCCCTCACCGACCGCATCATCCGGTTTCGCCTGAAATACCCCTTCCCCCTGCTGCCGATCGCCTTGGGCAAGGCCTCGGTGCCGGTCTGCGCGATGATGCCGGAACGGCTGGCGATGACCGACCCCTTCCGCCAGGTGCCGGAGATGATCGGCAGCGGCCCCTTCCGCTTCAAGGCGGATGAGCGGGTGCCCGGCTCGCTGAATGTCTATACCAAGTTCGATGGCTACGTGCCGCGCAAGGACGGGCCGCTGGCCTGGACCTCGGGGCCGAAGATCGTGCATTTCGATCGCGTCGAATGGCGCTCGATGCCCGATCCGTCCACCGCCACCTCGGCCATCGTGGCCGGTGAGGCGGATTGGATGGAATATGCCTACCACGACCAGCTGCCGCTGCTGCGCCGCGCGCGCAATGTGGAGGTGCGCGTGCTGGACCGCACCGGCTTCGTCGCCATGCTGCGGATGAACCATTTGCAGGCCCCCTTCAACAACCCCGCGATCCGCCAGGCGCTATGGGGGGCGATCGACCAGACCGCCTTCATGCAGGCGCTGGTCGGCTCGAACGAGCCGAGCCTGTACCACGTGCCGCTCGGCTTCTTCTGCCCCGGCACGCCCATGGCGACGGACGCCGGGCTGGCCCCGCTGAGCGGCCCGCGCGACTATGGCAAGGTTCGCGAGGCGCTGCATGCCGCGGGCTATCGCGGCGAGACGGTGCTGCTGATGGTGCCGTCGAACTCCGCGGTGCTTTTGGCCCAGGGCGCGGTGATGGAGGACATGCTGAAGCAATGCGGCATGGCCGTCGAAGTCTATGCCGTCGAGTTCAACGCCATGCTGCAGCGCCGCAACCGCAAGGGGCCGGTCGCCGATGGCGGCTGGAGCGCCTTCGTCACCAACTGGTCCGGCGCCGACTGGCTGAACCCCGCGGGCCACATCGCGCTGCGCGGCAATGGCGAGGCGGGCTATGCCGGCTGGGCCAGCATGCCGCGCATCGAGGAACTGCGCACCGCCTGGTTCCGCGCCCCGGACGAGGCCGCGCAGCAGGCGATCTGCCGCGACATCCAGATCGAGGCGATGCGCGAGGTGCCCTATTATCCGCTCGGCCAGTACAAGCAGCCGACGGCCTATCGCCACGACATCACCGGCGTGCTGGACGGCTTCCCCACCTTCTGGAATGTTCGCCGGACGTAGTCCGGGGGCGGAACAGGTGGGGATGCAGGACAACGACACGGCGCGCGCCACGGCGCGGGGCTGGATCGCGGAGAACCGGGAGCGGCTCTCCGCCTTCAACGCGCGGATCTGGGCCCATGCGGAGCCGGCCTGGCGCGAATACCGCTCCGCCACCGATTACGTGGAGTTGCTCCGGGCCGAGGGGTTCGCGGTCGAGGCAGGCTCCGGCGGCATGCCCACGGCCTTTGCCGCGAGCTGGGGCGAAGGCGGGCCGGTGCTCGCGAGTTTTTCCGAATACGATGCGGTGCCGGGCAATTCACAGCAGGTGGTGCCGTACCAGGCCCCGCGCGCGGGGCTGCACCCCTATGCCGCGGGGCATACCGATCCACATTCGGTGCTGGGCACCGCGGCGCTGGCCGCCGTGCTGGGGGCCAAGGCCGCGATGCAGGCGCATGGCATCCCCGGCACGCTGAAGCTCTTCGGGGAACCTGCGGAAAAGGTCTGCGGCTCCAAGCCCATCCACGCCGCCAAGGGCTACTACGACGGGCTGGATGCGGTGGTGGTCTGGCATCCCTGGCCCTCCAACACCGTGACCGGGGAGACGCAGTTCGGCGCCTATTGGAGTGCCATCATCACCTTCGAGGCGGAGGCCCCGGAGCAGTGGATCGATCCCTCGCTGATGCCGATCGAGGGCGCGCATGCCGCCGCCCGCTGCCCCGGTGCGCTGGATGCGCTGTGCCTGATGTACACGACGACGAAATACACCAAGGAGGCGATGTTTCCGCACGCCGGCTCCTGGACGCTCAATGAATTCGTGCTGGGCGATGGGGGCGCGACCTCGGATAATCTGACCCCGCGGTTCGCGCAGATCCAATATTCCTGGCGCTCCTCCGCGCTGGGCATCCAGGAACAGATTTGGCGGGTGCTGGCGAATAATGCGCGCCATGTCGCCGGCATCACCGGCTGCCGCGCCTTTGTCCGCTGGGTCACCAAGACGCGCGTCGGGCTGCCGAACACGGTGATGACCGATCTCACCTGGAAGAACCTGCAAGCGGTGGGCGCCCCCAGCTATGCCGAGGAGGCGCTGGAATTCGGCCGCGCGATGCAGCGCAGCCTCGGCCTGGAGCCGATGGCCGATCCCTTCATCGCCGATGTCAGCCGCCTGACGCCGCCTGAGGCGAATGAGGCGAAGGTGCGCGCCGGGCTGCCCTCCTGGCAGAAGCATCTGAGTGCCGACGACTATGTGGAGTTCTGCTGGCACGCGCCCACCGTGCGCCTGCTCGCGGCCCGTCCGCGTCTGCGGCCGCCGTCGCCGGGCTACGCCTATCCGATCTGGGCCTATAACGCGCTGGGCGGGCTGCCCGCGGCGGTGGACCCCGGCCTGTTCGTGGCGGCGGAGACGATGGCCCTGACCCTCGTTGACCTCGCGACGCAACCGACTGTGCTGGCGGCGGCCCAGGCCGAGTTCCGTGAGCGCACCGGTGGCGGCATCGGCGGCGCAGGCTGGGTCGGGCCTTTGCTGCCGGCCGATTTCAGCCCGCCGGTCGATCTGCGCTGGCCGGAATACGTCACCACCGCGCGGGGCGAGGAATGGTGCATCCCCACCCCGCAGGACGGCACCGGGGCCGGCGAGGCACTCTGACCACGGGCGCCTGCTCGCTACCGGGAAGGCGCGCCTCGCGCCGAATCCAGCAGGAAGCCGCGCAGCTGCGCGACATGGGGATCCCGCGCCGCCCCCGGCCGGGCCCGCAGGACGAAGACATAGGAGCCGGGCATCGCCAGCGGCGCGAACAGCCGCACGAGGCGCCCCGCCGCCAGCTCCGCATCGACCATCGGGCTGCGCCCGAGGGCGATGCCAGCCCCCGCGATGGCCGCCCCGATCGCATGGTTGAAGTTGCTGAACCGGATAATGGTGCCGCGCGCCCCCGGCAGGCCCAGCGCCGCCAGCCAGCTTTGCCAGCCCTTTTCCAGGCTGCCGGCGTGCTCCTCCTCCAACAGCCCATGCCGCAGCAGTTCGGCGGGCAGACCCTGCAGGCCGAGCGCAGGGCTGCAGACCGGAAACACCGTCTCGGCGAACAGCAGCTCGTCCGGCGGCTGGACCTGCCCCGCGCGGACCCGGCCGATGGCCAAGTCTAGCCCTTCCCGCCGCAGGTCGGGCTCCTCCTCAATCGCCCGCATGTGCCAGGCAACACTCGGGTGCCGTGCCGCGAAGGCGGCCAGGCGTGGTGCCAGCCAGAGCGAACCCAGCGAGCCATTGGCCGAGATCGTCAGCAGGGGCCGCGCCTCGGCCGCCAGGCCCCGCACCGCGGCGCAGCTCGCCCCAAGCTGGGCGAAGGCCGCCTCCACCCCCTCCAGCAGCAGCAGGCCGGCGGGGGTGGGCGCGGTGCGGGTGGCGCCGGCGCCATTGGTGGCGCGGGTCAGCAGCGGCGTGCCGAGCGCGGCCTCCACGCCGCGGATCTGATGGCTCACGGCACTGGTGCTGACGTGCAGCGCCTCGGCCGCACGGGAAAAGCTGCCGTGCCGGGCGACGGCGGCGAAGGCCCGTAGCGCGGCCAGCGGGGGGATCCGGTCGTTCATCGCCGTTTAAAGTGGCTCAACAGCAGGTGAAAAACCAGCGTTTGCGCGACTCCCTCGCAACGCCACACCTTGCCGCCACGAGACGTGGAGACTGCGATGTATTTCGACCTGACCCTGTGGCGCATGACGCAGGGGCTGCGTGGGCTGATGGGGCTCGGCGTGCTGCTCGGGCTGCTGGCCCTCGGGGTCGGGATTGCGCGCTTCGCCTTCCTCGGCCTCGCTTTGGCCGAGGTATTCCGCGGCGCGCCCTTTCCGCAGGTCGCCTGGCCGCTGGCCGCGGCGGCCGGCGCCGTGCTGCTGCGCGCGGGGCTCGACCTCGCGCGGGAGGCGATCGCGCACCGCACCGCCGCCGAGGTCCAGGGCCATCTGCGCGGCGCCTTGTTCGACCGCGTCGCCGCCCTCGGCCCGGCCTGGTTCGCCGGCGAGCGCACGGGCGGGGTGATGCTTTCCATGGTCGATGGGGTCGAGCAGTTGCAGACCTTCTTCGGCCAGTATCTGCCGCAGCTTGCGATCGCCGCCTGCGCGCCCATCGCGATCTTCGCCTTCATCGCGTGGTGGGACGTGCCGGTCGCGAGCGTCCTGCTGGCCGCCTCGCTGCTGACCCTGGTGCTGCCGGTGCTGGTGCATCGCTGGGATCGCCGCGCCTCGATCGCGCGCCAGCGGGCGTTCAAGGCCTTCGGCGCCGAGTTCCTGGATGCGGTGCAGGGGCTGCCGACCTTGCAGGCCTTCGGCCAGAGCCGCCCCTGGCGCGACCGCCTGGCCGAGCGCGCCCGCGCCCTCTACCGCAGCACCTTCTGGGTGCTGGCGCTCAGCGTCATCACCCGCGGCATCACCGATTGCGGCATGGCCCTCGGTGCCGCGCTCGCACTGCTGCTCGGCGCGCAGCGGGTCATGGCGGGCGAGATGAGCCTGGATGCGCTGCTGGTCGTGCTGATGGCCGGCACCGAGATCTTCCGCCCCCTGCGCGACCTGCGTTCGGTGCTGCACCAGGGCATGATCGGCCAGTCCGCCGCCAGCGGGATCACCGATCTGCTCGCGGCGCGGCCGGACGTCCCGGCCGGTGGCGCCGCGCTGCCGGAAGGTGGCGCGCCCGGCATCGCCTTCGAGCAGGTGCGTTTCGCCTATCCGGGCGGGCGGGCGGCGGCGCATGCGGGGCTGGAGTTCCGCATCGCCCCGGGCGAGCGCGTCGGCATCGTGGGGCCGAGCGGGGCGGGCAAATCCTCGATCCTGCGGCTGCTGCTGCGGCAATACGATCCGCAAGGAGGGCGCGTCAGCATCGGTGGGCATGATCTGCGCGGCCTCGACCCCGACAGCATCCGCGCCCAGATCGCCATCGTCGCGCAGGACAGCGTGCTGTTCCACGGCACCGTGGCGGAGAACCTGCGCCTTGGCCGGCCCGAGGCGAGCGATGCCGAGGTCGAGGCTGCGGCCCGTGCCGCCCATGCGCATGACTTCATCCAGGCCCTGCCCGGCGGCTATGGCGCGATGATCGGCGAACGCGGGGTGATGCTCTCGGGCGGGCAGCGCCAGCGCCTCGCCATCGCCCGCGCGCTGCTGCGCGACGCGCCGATCCTGGTGCTGGACGAGGCGCTTTCGGCCGTAGATGCGGAGAATGAGGCGCTGATCCAGCAGGCGCTGGACCGGCTGATGCAGGGCCGCACCACGCTGATCCTGGCGCATCGCCTCTCCAGCGTGATCGGCGCCGACCGCATCCTGGTGCTGGACCAGGGCCGGGTGGTGGAAACCGGCACGCATGGGGCGCTGATGCGCCTGGGCGGCATCTACCGCCAGCTCATGGGCGACCAGGCGGGCGGCGCCGACGCCGGCGCGACGGCGCTGGACGATGCCATCGCGCCCATGGCCGAGGCCGCGGGGGAGGCGGGGGTGGTGCCGCGCGACCTCGATGCCGAGGCCGCGGCGATCGGCTGGCGGGAGACGCTGGCGAGCCTCGCCCGCTACATCCGCCCCTGGCGGTTCCGGCTGGCCCTGACCGTGCTGCTGGGCATCGGCCAGGTCGCGGCCTTTATCGGCGTCGGCGCGCTCGGCGCGCTGCTGATCGCGGCCGTCCGCGCCGGGGAGGATATGACGGCGCTCTCCGTGGCGCTGCTGGTGGTCGCACCGCTGGCGGGGCTGCTGCACTGGCTGGAATCCTGGCTCGCGCATGACATCGCCTACCGGCTGCTGGCCGAGATGCGGATCGACCTGTTCGACCGGCTGGACACCCTTGGCCCCGCCTATCTGCTGCGGCGCCGGGCGGGCGATCTGGTCGCGCTGGCGACGCAGGATGTCGAGACCGTCGAGTATTTCTACGCCCATACCGTCGCCCCCGCCGCCGTCGCGCTGCTGGTGCCGGCGACGGTGATGGGCGTGCTGGCGGTGGTCGCCTGGCCGCTGGCGCTGGTGCTGCTGCCCTTCCTCGCGCATGCGGCGCTGTCGCCGCTATGGGGCCGGGCGCGGGTGGACCGGCTGGGCTCGGAGGCACGGGCGCGGCTGGGCCAGCTCGGGGCGCAGGTGACCGAGACCATCCAGGGCCTGGCCGATCTGCAGGCGTTCCGCGCGGTCGGGCGGCGGCGGGCGGGCTTCATGGCGCTGGTCGCCGCCTACCGGGAGCGCCGGCTGGCGCTGCTGCGCGACCTGTCGCGCGGTGCGGCGGGGCTGGAGGTCGCGACCGGGCTCGGCGGTCTCGCGGTCGCGGCGGTGGGGGCGATGATGGTCGCGGAGGGGCAGCTGGATGCGGGGCTGCTGCCGCTGCTGATCCTGCTTTCGGTCGCGGCCTTCCTGCCGGTGTCGGAGATCGCACAGGTTGGGCGGCAGCTCGCCGATACCATCGCCTCGACGCGGCGGCTGCGGCTGGTGGAGCGCGAGGTGCCGGGCGTGACCGGCGGCAGCCTGGAGCCCCACCGCCCGCCCGGCGGCTCCGCGATCGCCTTCCAGGGGGTGCGCTTCACCTATCCTGGCCGGGTCCGCCCGGCGCTGGACGGGGTGGATATCGCCGTGCCGGCGGGGGCGACGGTGGCGCTGGTCGGCCCCTCCGGCGCCGGCAAATCGACCATCGCCAACCTGCTGCTGCGCTTCTGGGACCCGGACGCGGGCAGCGTGCGCCTCGACGGCGTGGCGCTGCCGGCGCTGACCCTGGCGGGGCTGCGCCGGCATGTCGCCCTGGTCGCGCAGGACACCTATCTGTTCAACGACACGCTGGAGGCGAACATCCGCCTCGCGCGGCCGGAGGCGAGTGCCGCGGCGCTGGACCAGGCGATCGGCCGCGCGGCCCTGGCCGGCTTCGTCGCGACCCTGCCGGAGGGGCTGGCGACACGGGTCGGCGAACGCGGCGCGCAGCTTTCGGGCGGGCAGCGCCAGCGCATCGCCATCGCCCGCGCCTTCCTCAAGGACGCGCCGGTGCTGGTGCTGGACGAGGCGACCTCGCATCTCGACACCATCAGCGAGGCGCAGGTGCGTGGCGCGCTGGACGTGCTGATGCGGGACCGCACCACCCTGGTGATCGCGCACCGGCTTTCCACCGTGCGCGACGCCGATCTGATCCTGGTGATGCAGGCGGGGCGGGTGGTGGAGGCGGGCGACCACGCGGGGCTGCTCGCGCGGGGCGGCGCCTATGCGCGGCTGGTGCGGCGGCAGATGCGGGGCATGCCGGATGCGGCGGAATAGGCGCCCTCAGGCGCCCTCGGCCGGATCGTACATCACGCCGGCGGTGGCAAAGCCGCCATCCACGTTGAGGATATGGCCCGCAACGAACCCGCAGTCGTCGCCGCAGAGGAAGGCGACGGCGCCGGCGATATCGGCCGGCGTCGCGTAGCGTTTCACCGCCATGCGGTCGAGGAAGGCCATGCGCTGCCGCGGCCCATGCGCGGTGCGGGCGATCTGCGTCGGGCCCGGCGCCACGCCATTGACCAGGATGCCATAGGGCGCGAGCTCGACCGCGAGCACCTTGGTCAGCGTCTCGATCCCGCCCTTGCTCGCGCCATAGGCCGCGCGCCCGGTGCCGCCGAACTGGCCGGACACGGAGGAGATGGTGACGATCCGCCCGCCGCGCGTCTCCGCATCGCCCGCCGCCATGGCGCGCCCCGCCGCCTGCGCGGTGACGAAGCAGCCGAACAGGTTGGTCCTGACGATGCGCTCGAACTTCGCCAGCGACATCTCCAGCACCGGGCTGCGGTCGGTGATGCCGGCGTTGCAGACCGCGATCCGCAGCCGCCCGAACTGCGCCTCGGCTTCGCGCACGGCAGCGGCGGCATCGGCCTCGGAGGCCACATCCATCCGGAAGGGCAGGGCCTGCCCGCCCGCCGCGCGGATCGCCTCCGCCACGCGCGTCGCGGCTTCGAGGTTGAGGTCGGCCACCAGCACCGGCGCGCCGTCGCGGGCCAGCCGTGCGGCGATCTCCGCCCCGATGCCGGAGCCGCCGCCGGTCACCAGCGCGGCGCGCCCGGCGAGACTCACGCGCCCTCCTCCATGACGATGACGCGCGCGGGCGCGCCGTCGCTGTCGGGCAGGCGCAGCGGCAGGCCGACCACCTGGTTTCGCGCGGCTTTCAGGGCGCCCATGTTGCACAGATATTCGAACATGATCACGCCGCGGGCGAGCAGGTGGAAATGCGTGACATGCTCCGGCAGCGGCGGGCGTGGCGCGCCGGTCAGGAAGTTGCGGATGCAGTGGTCCTGCGGGAAGTCGAAGCCGACCGCCTTGATCCCGCGTTCGCGCAGCCAGATCGAGCCCTCCGCCGTCATCCATGGCGCCTCCAGCCAGAAGGCCGGCGTGTCGATGCTGGCCCGCTCATCCCAGCGGGTGCGGATCAGCGCGAAATCGCCGGGCCGAAGATGCGCCCCCGCAGCGGCGAGGCGCTCCACATCGATCGCGGTATTGGTGGCGACATCGGAGACATCCACCACCGCCCCCGGCCCGACCGTCATCTCCAGGCTGATCGCATCGGTGGTGAAGCCCTCGGGATCGACGTGGCGCGGGCTGTCCATATGGGTGAAGGCATGGACGTTCCAGCCCGCCCAGGTCGCCTGGCCCGCACCGGTGTCATGGCTCTTGGCGAGGCGGCGCTCCACCTCCCAGCGGAAATGGCCGGTCTTGATGGGGGTGGAGAGGTCGATCAGGCGCGGCATCGGTGTCGTCTCCTAAACATCCCGCCAGGGCCCGTGCTGCCAGACGTCGCGCAGCGCCTCGGCCTCACGCAGCACCAGGTCGCGGGTTTGTTCGGCGTTGAGGTAGTGCAGCGGCACGAACAGCCGCTCGGCCTCGGCGATCCACAGCGGGTCGCGCATGGTGTTGGCGATCACCTCCTCCAGCCGCCGCTGGATCTCGCGCGGGGTGCCGCCGGGTGCGACGAGGCTGCGCACGACGCGGGTGTCCAGCGGATAGCCGGCCTCGCGGAAGGTCGGCACATCCGGCGTCATCGCGAAGCGCGCGGCGCCGGCCGAGGCGAGCGGGCGCACCCGGTTCTCGCGGATCAGCGCGACGCTTTCGCCCATGTTCATCGAGGCGACCTGGATATGCTCGCCGATCAGCGCGATCACCGTCGGCGCCTGGCCGGCGAAGGGGATGTGGTTCAGCTTGATGCCGGCGGCACGCTCCAGCCCGATCATCAGCAGATGGTCGTCCGAACCCACCCCGGCGGTGCCGACGGCGATGGCGCCGGGGTTGGCCTTGGCCGCGGCGACGAGGTCCGCGACCGTGCGGATCGGGCTGTTGGGCGAGACATGGAAGCCGCTCGGATCCTCGACGATGGTGGCGAGGTAGGCGAAGTCCATCAGCGTGTAGCGCGGCGTGCGCTCGATGGTGATGGTCTGCAGGCTGGGGGTGATGATGGTCCCGATGGTGTAGCCATCCGGCGGCGCCTGGAAGGCCGCGGTATAGCCGATCTCGGCGCCCGCGCCGGGCCGGTTGATGACGACGAAGTTCGACCCCGGCAGATGTCGCTGGAAGTGGCTCGTCATGGCGCGGATGTTGACGTCGGTGCCGCCGCCGGGCGGGAAGGGGACGATGACCTGGATCGGCCGTTCGCTTGGCCAGCCGGTTTGCGCCCTTGCCACATGGGGGGCCGCGAGGATGGGGCCGCCGAGGGTGGTGCCGATGCCCGCCGCGAAGAGGCAGCGCCGTGACGTCTCCATTGGATTGATCCTCCAAGTTCGTTCTTGGGCCAAGGGGACTCGGCGGCCTTGCCGGCAGCAACACGCGGGTTGGGGGCGCGCGTGACGTTGCGCGATCGAGGCTATGCAGCGCGATCCCATCTTGCAAGGCGCGTCCTGGTGGTTACCCGCGCTGGCTTGCGGGCGCCTCGCCCTCGTCGTCCGGCGCGTCCAGCGCCGGATCATTCGCGGCCGAGCCCAGGATATGCGCCCGCACGCTGGCGGCCACCTCCGCCGGATCACGGGTGCGCAGCGCCGCCAGGATCGCGCGATGCCCCTCGGCGCTGCGCCGTTGCGCGCGCGCCGAGGGCCAGAGCCCCATCGGCCACATGCGGGCGCGGTCCCGCGTCTCGATGATCAGCTCCGCCAGCGCCCGGTTCGGCGCGAAGCCATAGAGCGTGTCGTGAAAATCGACGTTGGTGGCGCTCTGGCTGGTCATGTCGCCCTCGGCCACCGCATGGTCGAAGGCATCGGCCTTGGCGTCGAGCAGGCGCAGCGCCGCATCGTCGATGGCGGGCAGGGCGGCGAGGGCGGCCTCGACCTCCAGCAGCACGCGGATCGCCAGCATGTCGCGCAGCCGGCGCCGGTCGGGCGTGGCGACGCGGAAGCCGCGGTTGGGCACATGCTCCACCGTCTGCCGCAGGACCAGCTCCGCCAGGGCGGCACGGATGTCGAAGCGGGTGGCGGCGAAATGCTCCTCCAGATCCACCTGGCGCAGCCATTCGCCGGCGCGAAAGGCGCCGGAGCGTATGGCGACGGCGATCTCCGCGGCGAGCGGGCGCTTGGCGGCCGGGGTTCGGGCCACGCCGGGTCAGCCCTCGGTCGCGAGGAGGGGTTGCACGCGGGAAAAAGCTGAGCTTATCATAATGGCGCCAATAATTGCGCCAAATGGCGCAGCGGGTCGAGCCTCGGTTTGGAGGGACGTCCCGCCCTGGGAAGGAAGCACACCATGATCCGTCTCGGTCGTCGTACCACCCTCGCACTCCCCGCGCTGCTGCTTGCCAACAAGGCCCATGCCCAAGGCGCGCCCGCCTCCTATCCGCAAGGATACCAGGATATCGTGGCGGGCGCCGAGCGAGAGGGCGCGCTGCTGATCTACTCGATCATGTCGCCCGAGAATTGGCGCCCGGTGCTGGAGGGCTTCAACCGCCGCTACCCCAAGGTGCGGGTGGAAACCCTCGACCTGCCGAATTCCCGCGAGGTCTTCGAGCGCTACCTCGCCGAACGCGGCACCAACAGCCGCAGCGCCGATCTGCTCGCCACCGCCGATCCCGGCGGCTGGATCGAGTTCCAGGGCCGGGGCGAGGTGATGCCCTATGAGTCGCCCGAAAGCGCCGCCTGGCCCGCCTGGTCGAAGCCCTGGCCTGGCGTCTACACCATCTCCTCCGATCCGCTGGTCTTCATCTTCAACAAGATGCTGGTGCCCGAGCCGCAGCAGCCCAAGAGCTTCGCCCAGTTCGTCGCCACGGCGGTCGAGAACCAGGGCCGCTGGCGCAACAAGATCACGAGCTATGGCGCGCATAACGGCGGCTTCGGCTATTCCTCCAACTTCGGCTTCGTGCAGAAGCATGGCGAGCAGGCCTGGGACTGGTTCAAGCAACTCGCTCCGGTGCGGCCGCGCTGGGAACGCTCCGGCGGCCCGATGACGGAGAAGGTGACCTCGGGCGAATATGCCGCGGGCTGGTTCGTCTCCGCCATCACCTTCTGGCCGCGGCTGAACGACCCGGCGCGGGCGCGTGTGCTCGGCTGGAACTTCATCGCCGACGGGCAGCCGGTCATCCTGCGCGGCATGGCCGCGACCAAGGGCGCGCGCAATCCCAATGCCGCCAAGCTGATGATCGACTACATCGCCTCGGCCGAGGGCCAGACGGCGTTCGGGCGCGGCGGGCTGACTCCGGCGCGGCCGGATGTGCAGCCGGGTGAGGGCATCCGCCATACCTACAGCTCCATCGTGCAGGCGGTGGGCGGCGAGCAGAACATCGCCTTCATCGACTACAATCAGAAGATGCTGGACGACTACCAGCCCTTCATCGATCGTTGGAAGCAAGCCTACGGCGTGAGCTGACCCATGCGGACCAGCGTGGCGGAGGCCCCGCCCACTCCTTCGGCCTTCCCGCGCGAGATCCCGATCCAGTACGGCACCGCCATCCTGGTGCTTGTGCTGGTGGTGGCGCCGCTGTTGCCAGTGCTGCTGCAATCGCTGCTGGACGGGGCGCTCTACGAGGACAGCTACACCTTCACTCTTGGGAACTTCGCCAAGCTCGCGCGGACCGATGGTTTCGGGCAGGTGCTGATCAACTCGGTGGTGCTGGCGGGGCTGACGACGCTGGTGGCGCAGGGGATCGGCACGCTGGCCGCCATCCTGTTCGGCCGCACCGATCTGCCGCTGGCACGGCTGATGGGCGAGCTGTTCCTTTGGCCGTTGTATCTTTCCGCGCTGGTGCTCTCCTTCGGCTGGTATGCGGTCTATGGCCCGGCCGGCTACTTCACGCAGATCTGGGATTCGCTGCTGGGGGAGGCGCCTTGGACGCTCTATTCCCTCGGCGGCATGGCGGTGATCGCGGGCGTCTCGCAGGCGCCGCTCGCCTATATCTACTGCCTGTCCTCGGCCACGATCACCGATCCGTCGCTGGAGGAAGCGGCGCGCGTCTCCGGCTCCGGCACCTTCCGTACCCTGTGGCGCATCACCTTGCCGCTGATGAAGCCGGCCATCGCCTATAGCGCGGTGCTGAACTTCACTGTGGGGCTCGAGCTTCTTTCGATCCCGCTGATCTTCGGCGACCCGGCCGGGATCACCGTGCTGACGACCTTCCTGTTCAACAACGGCATCTCCTCGCCGCGGCCGGACCATGGGCTGGTCGCGACCGCCGCCGCGCTGATGCTGGTCGTCGTGTGCTTCCTGGTCTGGTTGCAAGGCCGCATGCTCGGCAATACGCGGCGCTTCATCACCCTTGGCGGCAAGGCCTCGCGGCCGCGGCCGTTCCGGCTCGGCGTGCTGCGCTGGCCATTGTTCATCCTGGCCGCGCTCTACATCCTCGCGGCCGTTATCGCGCCCTTGGCGGTGCTGGTGCTGCGCGCCTTCACGAGCTTCCTGTCGCCGATGATCCCCTTGGGCGAGGTGCTGACGCTGGCGAATTTCGTCACCATCTTCGACTATCCGGTCTATGCCCGCTCGGTCTGGAATTCGCTGATCGTGAGCATCGTGGGCGGCGCGCTGGCGACGGCCTTGGTCGGCCTCATCGCCGTGATCGTGCACCGGTCGGAGTTCCGCTTCAGGGGCGCGCTGAGCTACCTCGCCTTGTTCCCGCGCGCGGTGCCCGGGGTGGTGGCGGGCATCGGCTTCTTCTACGCCTTCGCGCTCGTGCCGGGGCTCGGCAGCCTGCGCAACTCGATCTGGATCCTGGTGATCGCTTTCACGATGCGCTTCATCCCCGCCGGCATCGGCGCGGTGGCGCCCATGCTGCTGCAGGTCAGTCACGATCTGGATCGCGCGGCACGGGTGCAGGGGGCCGATTGGTGGACCACCAGCCGGAGCATCATGTTGCCGCTGATGCGGCCCGCGCTGGTCGGCTGCTTCACCATCCTCTTCATTTCCTTCTTCAAGGAATACGCGACCGCCATCTTCCTCTTCGCGCCGGGCAGCGAGGTCATCGGCACCACGCTGTTGCAGCTCTGGGTGCAGGGCGAGGTCGGGCTGGTCGCCGCATTGGCGACGATCCAGGTGGCGGTGATCGCCCTGTGCATCGCTGCGGTGCGCGGCATCTTCGGGGTGAAATTGCATGGCTGAGCTGGTGATCGAGGGGCTGACCAAACGGTTCGGTGGCGTCACCGCCGTCGATGACGTCAGCCTGCATGTCGCGGATGGCGAGTTCGTCACGCTGCTCGGCCCTTCGGGCTGTGGCAAGTCCACGACACTGGCGGCCGTCGCGGGGCTGGATCGCGCCGATGGCGGCCGCATCACCGTGGGCGACCGCGTCTATTTCGACGCGGCGCGCGGCATCTATCTGCCGCCCGAGGCGCGTAGCTGCGGCCTCGTGTTCCAGAGCTATGCGCTCTGGCCGCATATGACCGTGTTCGACAATGTCGTATTCCCGTTGACCTTGCGAAAGGTCTCGGCCGCCGATCGCCGCCGCCGGGTGATGGAGGTGCTGGAACTGGTGGAGATGGCGCCCTATGCCGCACGCTATCCGCATGAACTCTCGGGCGGGCAGCAGCAGCGCGTCGCACTGGCCCGCACGCTGGTCTATCACCCGGCGATCCTGCTGCTGGACGAGCCGCTGTCCAATCTCGACGCCAAGTTGCGGGACCGCGCGCGCGCCTGGCTCGCGGAACTGCGGACGCGGCTGCATTTGACGACCATCTATGTGACGCATGATCAGATCGAGGCGCTGTCGCTGTCCGATCGCATCGTGGTGATGAACGGCGGCCGCATCGCGCAGATCGGCACGCCGCAGGACATCTACGAACGCCCTGCCGATCCCTTTGTCGCGGATTTCATCGGCACGACCAATTTTCTTCCCGCGCGAGTCGCCGGGGCCTCTGCGGGTCGTGCGCAGCTTGAGCTGGATGATGGCCAGCGGCTGGAGGTTGTGGCCGCGCGCCCCGCCGAGGTCGGCAGCCGCGTGACCATCGCCTTCCGTCCCGAGCAGATGCATGTGGCGCCGCCGGGCCCCGCGGATGCGGCCGGGTCGGTGCTGAATACCCGCGTGACCAGCCGCTCCTATGTCGGCGGCAATTGGCAGGTCGGGCTCGACCTTGCCGGGGCGGTGCTGCGGCTGGAAACACGCCAGCCGCCGCCTGAGGATGTGCTGCGCCTATGGCTGCCCCATGCGGGCGGCATCCTGTTTCGTGGAGTCGCCGATGCCGCCGCTTGAGGAGACGGGCCTGCCCCGGGCCGATTACACGCCGGGCGTGCGCGGGCCGCTGGAAGGCGTGCGCGTGCTCGACCTCTCCCGCCTCGTTGCCGGGAACACGGTGACGCAGCATTTGGCCGATTTCGGTGCCATCGTGGACAAGGTGGAGCCGCGCGACGGTGACACCTTGCGCGGCTGGCGGGTGAAGGGCGTCGAGACCGCCTGGAAGGTCCATGGCCGCGGCAAGCGCAGCCTGTGCATCGACTTCCGGCACAAGGAGGCGGTGCCCCTGATCCGCCGCCTCGTCCCCGGCGCCGCCATCCTGGTGGAAAGCTTCCGGCCTGGCACGATGGAAGCCATGGGCCTCTCGCCCGAGGTCCTGCTGGAGCTTGAGCCACGGCTGATCATCCTGCGGATTTCCGGCTGGGGGCAGGATGGGCCCTATAGCCGCCGCCCGGGCTTCGGCACCTTGATCGAGGGCTTCGCGGGGTTCGCCGACATGAACGGCTTCCCCGATCGCGAGCCGGTGCTGCCGCCGATGTATTTGGCCGACACCATCGCCGGGCTGACCGGCGCCTTCGCCGCCATGGCGGCCTTGCGCGAAGTGGAGGTGAATGGCGGGCAGGGGCAGGTGATCGACCTGCCGTTGCTGGACCCGCTGTTCACGGCACTCGGCCCGCAGGCGGCGAACTACCGGCTGACCGGCCGGGTCAAGCAGCGCACCGGCAGCCGCTCCACCGGGGCCGCGCCGCGCAATGTCTATCGCACCAGCGACGACGGCTGGGTCTGCCTCTCCGCCTCCACCCAGGGCATGGCCGAGCGCGTGATGCGCTCGATCGGTCGGGGCGATCTGGTCGATGATCCGCGCTTCCGCACCAATGAGGCGCGGGTCGCGAATGGCGAAATGCTCGATGGCATCATCGGTGCCTTCGTAGGAACCCGTACATTGGAGGAAAACGTGGCCTTCTTCGAAGCCGCCGAGGTCACCATCGGCCCGGTCAACAACATCGTCCGCTTCATGCACGACCGGCATGTGCAGGCGCGTGCCCTTGTCGCCGACTACCCCGACGCGGACATGGGCAGCTTCCCGATGCATGCGGTCTCCTCCCGCCTCTCCGGCACGCCCGGGGCGATCCGCAGCCCGGCGCCGCGCCTTGGCGAGCACAGCCGCCAGATCCTTGCCGGGCAGGGGTTCGATACCGCCGAGATCGAGGCCGCCGTCACCTCCGGCCTGGTGGCCGCGGCATGAGCGCGCATCCGGTTTGGCGCTCCGGCCTGTTCGTGCCGGTGAATGTGGAGCGCTTCCTGGCCAAGGCCAGTTCCCGCGGCGCCGATACCATCCAGCTCGACCTGGAGGACAGCATCGCCCCCGGCGACAAGCCCGATGCCCGCCGCAAGGTCGAGGCCGCCGTCGCCCGCATCCGCGCCGAGGGCCGCTCGGATGTGCTGGTCCGCATCAACCAGCCGCTGGAGGATGCGGTGCGGGACCTCGAGGTCGCGGTCATCCCCGGCGTCGATGCCATCATGGTCACCAAGGTCGAGGGGCCGGACCATCTGCGGCTGCTGGACGAGCTGGTTTCCCGCCTCGAACAGAAGCGCGAGATGCCGGCGGGCGGCATCCGCTTCCTGGCGTTGATCGAGGCGCCGGGGCCGTTGGCACAGGCCCATGCCATCGCCCGCTCCACGCCGCGCCTGCTGGGGATGTCGCTGGGGGCCGAGGATTACGCGACCGCGATCGGCGGCGAGCCGACCGAGGATGTGCTGCTGATGCCCAAGCAGCAGATCCTGCAGGCCGCGACGGCCGCGGGTTTGATGCCGATGGGCACCATCGGCACCGTCGCCGACTACTCGGATATCGCGGCCTATCTGCGCGTGGTGCGGCGTTCGGCGAGCTTCGGCTTCGTCGGTGCCTCGGCGATCCATCCGGCGCAGGTGCCGGCGCTGAACGAGGGCTTCAGCCCCAGCGCCGAGGCGGTGGCCAAGGCGGAGAAGATCGTGGCCATGGACCGCGAGGCGGCGGCGGAGGGGCGCGGCTCCTTCGCGCTGGACGGCAAGATGATCGACATCCCGATCGTCCAGCGCGCCCAGGCCTTGCTGGTGCGGGCGCGCGCCATCGCGGCGCGCGCGCGCTGAGGCCCTACTCGGCCGGTGCGGCACTTGCCGCGGGACCAGGGCCGGCCGGGCTCGCCGCCCCCACCCTTGCGGTGGCGAAAAGCGCGCCGGCCACGATCAGATAGGCCAGGGTCACGCCCGGCGTGACCCCGAGCCCATTGCCGACCCCCACCGTCGCGCCATGCATGAAGCCGAAGTAGGTCAGCACCGCGCCCGCGAGCGCGAAGGCCGAGGCCTTGATGAAATTCTTCTCGATCACGCAGACGGCGACCGCGGCCAGGATCAGCCCGGTCAGGATCGCGCCCTCGCCCAACACCTCCAGTCCCGGGTAGAGCACGCCGAGCCCGGCCATCTTGTCGAAGCCGACCGCCGCCGCATTGGTGCCGGCCGCCCCCAGCGCGCCATCGATCAGCGTCTTGGCCCAGGCCGCCAGATGCGGGGTGAAGGCGAGGACGATCGCCGGCGCGTGGCTATGCGGCGTCTCCTGGAAGGCCTGCGCCCCGATCAGCATGCCGATGTAGAGCAGGATGGGTGAGATCGCGACGATCGGGATCAGATCCAGCAGCACCGAGGTGATGCCGAGCCAGGTCAGCACCAGCACCGTGAGCCCGGTCGCGGCGGAATAGCCGATGCGTCCGCCCATCGCCTTCCAGCCCGGGTGGCCGATGTAGACCGCGTTGATGAAGGGGTTGCCCATCATGCAGCCGATGAAGCTGACGACGCCATCGGCGGTCAGCACCCGGGTGGTGGGGAAGGCGTCGCCCGCGACCTCCGCGCTCTCGACATTGTCCATGGCCTCGACGAGGTCGTAGATGCCGAAGGGAATGGCGGTGACCAGGATCACCCCGATGAACTCGAAGCCCGAGAAGACATGGTCGAAGGCCGGGATCGGCACCGAGAAGCCGAGGTTGGAAAAGGCCGCGAGGAACCGCGCCCCGGACAGCCCGCCGATGCTGGCGCCGAAGGCCGCCGAGCCCCAGGCGATCACCGAGCCGATCAGGATCGCGACCAGCCCCGCCGGCATCCCGCGCGGAAACCGCACCGCCCCGAACCAGCCGAGCAGGATCACCGCGAAGCAGGTGATGCCGATGACCGGGGTCATGTACATCTCCAGCGCCGGGCGCATCGCGATGAAGGTGACCGAGACGCCGGCCAGCGTGCCGAGCAGGGCCGCGCGCGGCGTGATCTTGCGGATCACCGGGGCGACAAAGCCGCCGATCATCAGGATGATGCTCTGCACGAAGACCCAGGCGAGCCCGGCCTCCCAGGCTTTTATGGGGTCCTGGGTGCGGCCGAGGATCGGCAGCATCACCACCAGCACTACGATGAACATATGCGGCACGCTGATGCCGGAGGGCAGCGCGCAAACATCGCTGCGCCCGGTGCGGAGTGCCAGGCGGTAGGCGAGCCAAGCGTAATACGCCGTGCTGAGGAACATCATCAGCCCCGCCGCGGGCAGGATGCGTCCGAAGACGATCGCATCCGGCATTTGCAGCACGAAGCGCAGCAGCCCGGTCAGCACGATGACATTGACCAGGATATTGGTGCCGAAGCCGAAGAAGGCGTTCCAGTCCCCCGGCACCCAAAGCACCGGCCTGTCCGTTCGCGTCGCCTGCATGGTCGTCACCTTTCGTTTGGGAGCACCTCATCGAGGGCCTGTGCCACCGCGGCCACGGTGGCGACCCAGCCGAAGATCCCGCCTTGCGCCGCGATCATCGCCAGTGCCGTCGCGTGGAAATCCGGGAAGTAGGAGGCGCAGCAGTCGCCCACGACGATGCAGCGCAGGCCCCGGTCATTGGCCTCGCGGACCGAGGTATGGACGCAGACCTCTGTGGTGACGCCGGCGACCAGCAGCGTGTCCACGCCGCGGTTGCGCAGCACGAGGTCGAGGTCGGTCTGGTAGAAGGCGCCCTTGCCGGGCTTGTCGATCACCGGCTCGCCGGGTTCGGGGGCGAGTGCGGGGATGATCTCATGCCCCGGCTCGCCCCGGATCAGGATGCGGCCCATTGGGCCGGGGTCGCCGATCCGCAGGCCGGGGGGGCCGCGCTCGACCTTGGCCGGCGGCGCGTCCGAGAGGTCGGGGCGATGCCCTTCCCGGGTATGGATGATGGTCAGCCCCGCGGCGCGGGCCGCGGCCAGCAGCATGCGGCACGGCTCCACCGCGGCGCCGAGCAGCGAGACGTCATTGCCGAGTGCGGCGCCGAAGCCTCCCGGCTCCAGGAAGTCGCGCTGCATGTCGATGACCAGCAGCGCCGTGTGGCGCGGGTCGAGTGCGATCGGGGCAGGCTGGGCATCGACCAGGACCAAGACAATGCGCTCCGGCAAGCCTGATGCCGATGAAGCAACAATTGTGCCGTCCCGTTTCTCGGAGGATGGCCCCTGCCGACAGCGGGATGGCCTGCTGGCGATGATGCGTTGGGCAGCGGCTGCCTGCCGGATATGCAGTCGCCCCGCTTGATCCGCCGCAATCCGCGGCGGCGCCCCAGGGTCTAGACACGCTCCCGCCAGAAGACAGGAAGAGCAGCGAGATGAGCGCGACCACGGCCGCCCCGCCCACGCCAGCGCCGGGGCCATCGCGGCGCCTGCTGGGCCTCGGCCTTGCCGCCACCGTGATGTTCGGCTTCTGCCTGCTGCCGCCCTTCGACGGGCTGCCGGTGGCGGGGCAGCGGGCCATCGGCATCCTGCTGTTCGCGGTGATCCTCTGGGTGACGGAGGCGGTGGACACCACGGTCAGCGCGGTGCTGATCGTCGTGGCCATCATCCTGCTGCTCGGCTTCGCGCCGGACCTGACCGATGGCACGCGGCGGCTCGGCATCGCCCGGGCGCGCGATCTTGCCATCGCAGGCTTCGCCAACAATGCGGTCGTGCTGGTCGGCGCGGCGCTGGTCTTCGCCGCGGCGGTCAGCGTCACCGGGCTCGACCGGCGCATCGCGCTGAATGTGCTGGCCCGCGTCGGGTCAGAGACCAAGGCGATCCTGGCCGGCACGCTGCTGGTCGGCATCCTGCTGGCCTTCCTGGTGCCCTCGGCGACCGCGCGCGTCTCGGCCGTGGTGCCGATCGTGCTCGGCATCATCGCCGCCTTCGGCATCAGCCGGGATTCGCGGCTGGCGGCGCTGCTGATGATCGGCTCGGCGCAGATCTGTTCGGTGATGAATATCGGCGTGCTGACGGCGGCGGCGCAGAACATCACCATGCTGGGCTTCACCCAGCGCGCGCTCGGCCAGAGCGTGACCTGGTTCGACTGGTTCCTCGCCGCTTTGCCGTTCTGGCTGATCATGACGCCGATCCTCTACCTGATCCTGTGGCGCTTCCACCGGCCGGAGGTCGACCGGATCGAGGGGGGGGCCGCCAGCATCAAGGCGCGGCTGGCCGAGCTCGGCGCCATGACGGGGGTGGAGAAGCGTACCCTGCTGACCGCGGCGGTCCTGCTGCTGCTCTGGGCGACGGAGGGGCGGCTGCATCCCTTCGACACCGCCAGCACCACCATCATGGCGATCGCCGTGCTGCTGCTGCCGGGCATCGGCGTGATGAGCTGGAAGCAGGCGCAGACCTCGGTGCCCTGGGGCACGCTGCTGCTGTTCGGCGTCGGCGTGGCGCTCGGCATGGTGCTGGTGACGACGCGCGGCGCGCCCTGGCTCGCGGGGCTGATCGTCGATGGCTTCCATCTGCGCCAGGCGACGCCCTTCCTGATCATTGCGGTGATGTCGGCCTTCCTGATCGTGGTCCACCTGGGCTTCGCCTCGGCAACCGCGCTCTCCTCGGCCTTCATCCCCATCGTGATCTCGGTGTTGCAGGAGGTGAGCCGGGCCGGCGTGCCGGTGAACATCCTCGGCATCACCATGATCCTGCAATTCGCCGTCTCCTTCGGCTTCATGCTGGTGATGAACGCGCCGCAGAACATGGTGGCCTATGGCACCGGCACCTTCACCGGGCGCGCCTTCTCCCGCTCGGGCGTGGTGATCACGCTGGTGGGCTATGCGGTGATGCTGCTGCTGGCGGCGACCTGGTGGCGCTGGCTCGGGCTGACCACGGTCTGACCGGCCGCCGCCGGCCAGTATCGCTTCGGCGCCTTGCCGCAGACGCGCTTGAAGGCATTGCCGAACGCGCTTTCTGAGGCATAGCCGATCCTGGCGGCAATGCTCGCTACCGCTTCACCCCGGCGCAGCGCATCCCGGGCGAGCTGCATGCGCCAGCGCAGCAGATATTCGAGCGGCGGAACCCCGACGCTGTTCTTGAAGCGGAGTGCGAAGGCGGAGCGGGACATGCCGACGGCGCTGGCAAGCGCCTCGACCGTCCAGCGATGGGCGACCTCGCCATGCATGAGGTTCAGGGCGATCCCCATCTGCGGGTCCGCCAGCGCGCCGATCCAGCCGGCGCCATTGTCGCCTTGCATGGCGACATAGGCGCGGAGCGCCTGGACGAGAAGGACCTCGGCGAGACGGTGCGTCACCAGCGAGGCCCCCATCTGCGTGCTGCGGATTTCGCGATCGAGGATCTCGAGCGTGCCGCGCAGGACCGCCGAAGCCTTCTCCGCCGCGGGAATGAGCATGAACGGCGGCAGGACATCGAGCAGAAGCCTGGCATGCGTGAGTTCGAACACGAAGCTTCCCGCCAGCAGCACGGTCTCGGCGCCACCATGATGGGCGGTGTCGGCATGGTCCCAGTCGAAGAGCGCGATCCCGTCGCCGGGCGTCATCTCCTGGTCATTCGCCAGGATATAGGGCGGGGCGTTGGCCAGGAGGAAGGTGTCGCCCGCGGCAAGCCGATGCGGCGCCGTCCCGGGAAGCGTGATCCAGCACTCTCCGCGCAGGATGGTGGCGAACTTCAGCGCCGGCTTGGCCGGGAAGCGAAGGGCCCAGGCGCCGCCTGCCTCGAAACGGGTGCAACGTGCGCTCCGGATATCGAGCAGGGTGAAAACGTCGGTAAGAGAATCCATGCCGGTCCAAGACTGCCGCGCCGATAATTTGGAGCATGGCGCATAGATCGTCCAGAGATCCTCGGCGATGATCCGTGCAGCAAAAGAGGAGCCGGTCATGTCAGGCATAAAGGGCAAGGTCGTCGCAATCACCGGCGCCAGCAGCGGCATTGGCGAGGCCACGGCGATTCACCTGGCCGAGCGCGGCGCCAGGCTTGTGCTCGGTGCGCGGCGGGACGATCGCCTGGAGGCCTTGGCAGGCCGCATCACCGCTGCGGGCGGCGAGGCCGTTTGGGCGCGGACGGATGTGAAGCGGCGCGAGGACCTCGTCGATCTCGTGGCACTGGGATGCGAGCGATACGGCAGGCTCGACGTCCTCATCAACAACGCGGGCGTCGCACCCATCTCCCTCCTCGACGAACTCCGGGTCGAGGACTGGGAGGAGATGATCGATGTGAACATCAAAGGCGTCCTTTACGGCATCGCGGCGGCGCTGCCGGTGTTTCGCCGGCAGGGCTTCGGGCATGTCGTCAACACGCTCTCCACGGCGGGCATCAAGATCGTCCCGACCATGGCCGTCTATGCCGGCTCGAAGAATGCCGTCCGGGCGATCTCCGAGGGGCTGCGGCAGGAGGCGGGCGCCAGGCTGCGCGTCACCGTGGTTTCGCCAGGCATTGTCAGCACCGAGCTCGCCTCATCGATGACGAACCTCGAGAACCAGGCGCAAACCCGCGCCGCAATGGCCATGGCCATCTCGCCATCCGCAGTCGCGCGCGCCATCGCCTTCGCCATCGAGCAGCCAGCCGATGTTGATGTGGGCGAGATCGTCGTGCGTCCTACCGCGCAGGGCTAGCTCGGCCCGCCACGTCTTCCACCGTGGCGGCGGCCAGCTAATGCCCGCCGCCACCTCCGCCCGGACGCGGCGTCTTCAGCAGCAGCACCAGCGGCGCCGCGGCGAAGAACAGGCCGGCCATCAGGATGAGCACGTCGTTGTAGGACAGGATCAGCGCCTGCTGCGTCACCACATCCGACAGCTTGCGCAGCGCCGCGCTCTCGGCCTGCACCGACCCGAGGCGCGGGGTCAGCGCGCTGGTCATCGTGTCCAGCCAATGCGTGGCGCCTGACCGCGCCCAGCCGGCCGATTCGGCCAAATGCTGGCGATGCCCCGCGCTGCGGTCGATCACCAGCGTGTTGATCAGCGCAAGCCCCACCGCGCCGCCGAGGTTGCGCATCAGGTTGAACAGCCCCGAGGCATTCTTCAGCATCTGCGGCGGCAAGGTGCCCAGCGCCACCTGGTTGACCGGCACCATGATGGTGAGTGTGGCGACCCCGCGCAGCCCCAGCGGTATCCACAGCTCGGTGAAGGAGGATTGCGTCGTCAGCTGCGCCGTCATCCAGATCGCCAGCCCGTTGGCCAGCAGCCCGACCGCCATGATCAGCCGCAGATCGACGCTGCGGGCAAGCCTGCCGACGATGGGTGCGGCCATGAACATGCCGACGCCGGTGATGAACATGGTCTCACCGATCTGCAGGCTGTTGTAGCCGCGGATGCGCCCGAGATAGAGCGGAATCAGATAGACCGAGCCATAGAGCCCGACGCCCACGAGGAAGGCGAAGAGGGCCCCAATCGCGAAGTTCCTGTTGCCATAGGCCCGCAGCTCGACGATCGGCTCGTTGCGGGTGAAGGCGCGGTGAAAGAACAGCGCCCCGCTGATCATGCAGATGACGGCCAGCGAGAGCACCGTGCTGTCCTGCAGCCAGTCCCAGCGCGGGCCCTCCTCCATCACGTATTCCAGGCAGCCGAGGAAGGTCGCCATCAGCCCGAGCCCGATCCAGTCGAAGCGGGCGAAGAGCCGGCTGTCGCCCTGGTCGATATCGACATTGGTCCAGACCGACCAGGCGATGAACAGCCCGACCGGCACGTTGATCAGGAACAGCCAGTGCCAGGAGAAGGTCTCCGTCAGCAGCCCGCCGAGGGTCGGTCCGATGGTGGGCGCAAGCGTCGCGGTCAGCCCGATCAGCACGCTCATCCGGGTGCGCTGGTCGCCTTTGAACATGAGGAAGGCGCTGGCGAAGACGGTTGGGATCATCGCCCCGCCCAAAAAGCCCTGCAGGGCGCGGAAGACGATCATCTCCGGCAGGCTGGTCGCCATGGCGCAGGCAAAGGAGAAGATGGTGAAGCCGAGCGCCGAGATGGTGAAGAGCAACCGCGTGGACAGCAGCCGGGACAGGAACCCCGACAGCGGGATCATGACGATCTCGGCGATCAGGTAGGAGGTCTGCACCCAGGAGGCTTCGTCGGGGCTGGCCGCGAGCCCCGCCTGGATGTCGGAGATGCTGGCCGAGACGATCTGGATGTCCAGGATCGCCATGAACATGCCGAGCACCATCGACATGAAGCCGAAGAAGTGGCGCCGGGGCACGCCCAACACCAGGGGCCCGGCGGGTGCGGCGGCGGCGGGCATCGTGGTCGCGGACATGGGATGTATCCCGGCTCGTGGCTCAGCGGCCGCTCAACACGGCGGCTGCGGCACCGAAGACGCCACGCGGCGCGGTCGGGTCGGCGCGGGTATCCACCTCGGCCTCGACCGACAGGCCGGGGCGCAGGATGGAGGGGTCCTGGCCCGCGTCCAGCGCGATGCGCACCGGCACCCGCTGCACGATCTTGGTGAAGTTGCCGGTCGCGTTCTCGGGCGGCAGCAGGCTGAACTGCGAGCCGGTGGCCGGCGCCAGGCTGTCCACATGCCCATGCAGGGCGGCGGCGCCATGGGCATCGACCGAGAGCGTCACCGGCTGGCCGGGATGCATCCGCGCGACCTGGGTCTCCTTGAAATTGGCCACGACCCACTGCCGGTCGGGCGGCGGGGCCACCGCGATCAGGTTCTGCCCCACCCGCACATGCGCGCCGATCTGCGCCGCGCGATTGCCGACGATGCCGTCGAAGGGCGCGCGGATCACGGTGTTGGCGAGGTCGCTTTCCGCCAGCACCAGCTGGGCGGCGGCAGTATCCCGCCGCGCGCGGGCGGCGCGGGCCTGGGATTCGATCACCGGCAAGGTCGCCTGCGCCGCCTGGATATTGGCCTGCGCCGCCAGGACGTTGGCATCGGCCTTGCGCCGGTCGGCCAGGGTGCGCTCGGCATTCTCGCGGCTGCCATAGCCGCTGGTGGCGAGGCTGCCGTAACGGCTGGCATCGGCGGCGGCGCGGGCCTGCTCGGCCTGGGCGGTGCCGAGCTGCGCCTCGGCCGCCGCGATCTGGGCGCGCTGCTGGTCGATCTGGGCGGCATAGGTGCCGATCGCGGCCTCGGCCTCGGCCAGCCCCGCGGCGGCGGCGTCGCGCCGGGCGCGCCAGTCGCGGTCCTCCAGCCGGATCAACGGCTGGCCGGCTGTCACGCGCTGATTGTCGGCGACGTCGATGGCAATCACATCGCCCTCGATCCGTGGCCCGAGCACGACGATATCGCCCTGCACATAGGCGTTGTCGGTGCTTTCCAGGAAGCTGCCGACCCGCACCCACCAGGTGGCGCCGAGCGCCGCCCCGATCAGCCCGGATTATTCACCAAGGTTAGCGGACATGGCGCAACGCCTTGATCGGCCATAGGATTCGGTTGCGACACTCACATCCAGCCGATTTCGGAC
>NZ_QKYU01000029.1 GCF_003253705.1 Humitalea rosea | reverse complement strand
TCGGGCAGCCACGCCTTGAGGTCCGGAGGCAACAGGAATGCCTGGTCGCGATTGTAGGATACGAAGGTCGCCATAACCGCAGTTTGACAAATCAGAAAGGCAAAGTGAATCCGACAGACTGCTAGGCGCCCGCCGGCGCATCCTCGACCGCGACCACGCGGAAGGTGTGCGGACCATGGCGATCCCGGATGGTGACGTATTCGCCGGGAACAAAGGCATGGATATCGAACCGGTAGCCGGCCTCGTCGTCCGTTGCCGTGGTCTCATCGTAGTCGATGACCCAACTCGCGCCGTCGGCACCCCCCGCCCGGTGCTCCAGCCGGCCCAGCCGATCCGGCTCCCCGGCCCAGAAGCGCCGTATGTGGCAGCAGGTCGGGCTGCTCCGGCAGCCCGAGGCGTCGGGATGGCCGTCCGGACGAAGCGGGACCAGCATCTCATAGCCGTGCTGCCCGCTGCCCTCCGGAAAGCCCGGGCCGCGGGCGAGGTGCAGGGTGATTCGCTTGAGCGATGCGGGTTCTTCCGTCGCCGGGGCGTGCGATGCCGTATGCGACATGACGGGCCTCCTGTTGATGCTGGCGGGCCCAGCGGCCTGCCATGTCTCCTTGCAGGATAGCAGCTCTGCGCGGGGCAGGTTTGATGTGGATCAGGGGTCGGCAACAATTCGGCCCGGGAGGGCGATCCGACCCGCTTGTCCCGGCCAAGCGCAGCGCGCGCCACCCGATCAGCCCCGCGCGCATCAGCGGTGCCGCGGCAACGGGATGGTCAAAGCCGGCGAGCGGCGAGACGAAGGCAGCATCCGTCACGCCATCGCCCAGCGCATCGACGATGCCGATGATCTCGTGCCCGGGTATGATCGGCAGCTTCGGGTCAGGCAGGTCGCCATCCACGAGGCGCAGATCCGTCCAGCCCGCCGAGCCGGAGATCGCGATGTAGCGGCGGCGGCCACCTCGCGCGTTTGCGCCGCTGGATTGACCTGCGTCAAGCAGGATGACCGCGGCGGCGGTCATCCTCCCCCCCTCGAACCGGGCGGGAGGCAGCGATGACTGGGGACGGCATCTTCGGCAATCTGGAGGGGCGGCCATGACGCGGGTCCCGCGCGTGGTGGCAGGCTTCGTTGCGCTGGCTATGACGCTGGGCGGGGTGGCTCCCGCGGCAGCACAGCCCGTGGGTGACGGAGAGGCCGGCAGGCGTCTCGCCGAAACCTGGTGCGCAAGCTGCCATGCGGTGACCTCCGGCGGCCGGGGGACAGCCACCGATGCCACGCCGGGCTTTCCGACCATCGCGGCCATGCCCTCCACCACGGCGATGTCGCTGCGCGTCTTCCTCCGGACGCCGCACGACCTGATGCCGGATCTTCATCTGTCGCGGCAGCAGACCGACGATCTCATCACCTACATCCTGTCGCTGGCCGACCGCCACTAGCGGCGGCCGGCGTGCGATCGGACGGCACCGGCCCTCGCCGCCCTGCCCGTCGGGACAGGCCGGGCCGTTGGATGGGCGCGAATGCCACGCATAAGCGTGAGAATCCCGCGAGTTTGCCCAGCGAGCGTGCCACCGCGCCTGGGCGCGGCGCGGAGTTCCATCCCAAGGGCCTTGGCATGCTCCTTGCTGTCACCTTCCTTGCGTCACGTGTCGGCAGAGTGTCGTTCCGCGGGTCAATGTGAACAGGGATGCCTTTCCCGGTCGCCGCTTGCGCATGACGCGCGGGCGGCCCGGGACGGGGCAGCAGAGGGGGAAGCCGGTATGGTTACGCGCAGGTCAGTGCTCCTCTCAGGTGCCGCCGCCATGGCTGCCGCGCGTCCGGCCTATGCGCAGGCCCGGTCGCGGGAGGTTCGCGTCGGGGTCGCGCAGGATGCCCTGACGCTCGACCCCGCGAACCATCGCAATCGCGACACCCAAAACATCATCCGCAACATCCACGACGGCCTGCTGACACGAGATGTCGAGATGCGGGTCCAGCCCGAGATCGCCGAGTCATGGCGCCAGATCGACGCGCGCACCTTCGAGTTCCGTCTGCGCCCCGATATCCGTTTCCAGTCCGGTGACCTGCTCTCCGCCGCCGACATCAAGTTCACCTTCGACCGCCTCGCGAAGGATGGCGCGATGGGCGGGCAGACCAGCCCGCGCAAGGGTCTGCTCGGTCCGCTCCAGGACACCGTCGTCGTGGATGAGCGCACGGTCCGCATGCATCTGGCCGCGCCCTGGCCGATCCTGCCGGCCATGGTGCCGTTCCAGGAGGTCGTTAATCGCCGACAGTTCGACCGTGTCGGGCAGGAGGGCATGCAAACGCGCCCCGATGGGTGCGGCCCCTTCCGCCTCGCCGAATGGCGCCGGGGCGAGGCCATCATCCTTGAACGCTTCGCCGCGTATTATGGCGGCAGCACGGAAATCCCGGGCACCGGCCCGGCCCAGATCGACCGCGCCATCTTCCGCGTCATTCCCGAGAACAGCACGCGCGTCGCGGGCCTGCTGGCCGGGGAGGTGGACATCATCAGCGAACTTCCGGCCTCCGCCATGCGCCAGGTGGAGGCAAGCCAGACCGCGCAGGTGATGAAGGTCAACGGCACACGGAGCTTCTTCGTGGCCTTCAACCTGGCCAGGAAGCCCTTCGACGACATCCGTGTCCGCCGCGCGCTGAACCACGCGCTCGACAAGGGCGCGATCATCAGTCGCATCCTGAACAACACAGCGACGGCGCTGCGCGGGGTGATGAGCCCCGACGCCTTCGCCTTCGCCGCCGATCTGCCGGAATATGGCTACAACCTCGCCCGCGCCCGCGCCCTGCTGGCCGAGGCGGGCGTTGCCGAAGGCACCGAGCTTGTCATCGATACCACGGCGGCGCTGAAGGAGATCGCCGAGGCGATCGCGGCCCTGCTGTCCCGCACCGGCCTGCGCGTCCGCGCCCAGATCTGGGAAGGCGCGGTGCTGGGCCCGATGTGGCAGGCCGCGGAGCGCCGGCGCGATCGGGACATGTACCTGACCTCCTGGGGCAATGGCGCGCTCGACCCGTCCGACATCATGGTGCCGACCTTGCGCAGCGGCGGTCGCGGCAATGCCGCGGGCTTCAGCAACGCCGAGGTCGACCAGCTGCTGGACGCCGCAGAGACGGAGGCGGACCAGGCCAGGCGCGCGGAGATGTACCGCCGTGCCCAGGCGATCGTGACCGACCAGGCGCCATGGCTTTTCCTCTGGCTGCCGCAGGACATCTACGGGGTCTCGCGCCGCGTCACCCATTGGCGCCCGCAGGCCGACAGCCGCATCAACCTGCATCGCATCCGTTTGGCCGGGTGAGTGACCTGACCCGGTGACGGCCTCCCGGCTGCTGGAGCGGCTGTTCCAGACCCTGCCGGTCCTGCTCGGCGTCAGCCTGATCGTCTTTCTGATGATCACGCTGACCCCTGGCGACCCGGTCGAGATCATGCTGGCCGATAGCCGCGCGACGCCCGAACAGGCGGCGGTGCTGCGCCACGACCTCGGCCTCGACCGGCCGTTGCCCGAGCGCTTCCTCATCTTCCTGGGGCGCGCGCTGACCGGCGATTTCGGCATCTCCTTCTTCCATCGGCGCCCCGTCTGGGACGTGCTGGTCGAGCGGCTGCCGGCGACCATCGAACTCACGCTGGCCGCCATCCTGCTCGCGCTTGCCGTCGCGATCCCGCTCGGCGTCGCCGCGGCGGTGAAGCGGGACACCTGGATGGACCGGGCGCTTTCGGCCATCTCGCTGTTTGGCGTGTCCCTGCCGGGATTCTGGTTCGGCATCCTGCTGATCCTGCTCTTCGCGGTGCAGTGGGGGATCTTCCCGGTGGGTGGCCGGACATCCTTCGATCTGGAGGTCGCGCGCATCACCGGCTTCCTGCTGATCGACACGCTGCTCGCGGGGCGCCTGGACGCCTTCGGCGCGGCCTTGCGGCATCTGGCGCTGCCGGCGATCACGCTCGGCCTGCCGACCGCGGCACTGCTCGCACGCGTGGTCCGCAGCGCCATGGCCGAGGTGCTGACCTCCGACTATGTCCTCTTCGCCGAGGCCAAGGGCCTGTCGCGTGGGCGGGTGCTGCTGCGCCATGCGCTGAAGAACGCGTTGATCCCCGTCGTCACCGTGGCGGCGATCGAGACGGGATCGCTGCTCGGCGGCAATATGATCGTGGAGACGGTGTTCGGCTGGCCGGGCCTCGGGCGGCTGGTGGTGGAGAGCATCTTTGCCCGCAACTACCCGCTGGTGCAGGCGGCGGTGCTGTTCTACGCCGTGACCTATGTCGTGCTGAACTTTGTCGCCGACCTGCTCTACACCGGGCTCAATCCCAAGGTGCGGCTGTGAGTGCTGCGGAGGCGGGCGCGCTGTCGCCGCTGGGCCTCGGGCTCGAACGGTTTCGCGCGAACCGCACGGCGCTCCTCGCTGCGGCGGTGATCCTGCTGTTCGTGCTGGCGGCGCTGTCGGCCCCCTGGATCGCGCCGCATGACCCGGCCGATGCCGACCTGTTCCGTCGCCTGCAACCGCCCGCCTGGCTGGAGGGCGGGGAATGGGGATTTCCGCTCGGCTGCGATTCCCTCGGCCGGGACATCCTGTCACGGCTGCTGTTCGGTGCGCGCGTGTCGTTGCTTGTCGCCGCCATCGTCATCTGCATCGCCGCGGTGATCGGCACGCTGGCGGGGCTGGCCGCGGGGTATCTGCGTGGCTGGACCGATACGCTCATCGGGCGCCTTGTCGATACCCTGCTCGGGTTTCCCTACCTTGTCTTCGCGATCGGGCTGATGGCGATGATGGGGCCGGGGCTCCACAACATCATCCTTGTGCTGGTCTACAAGGAATGGGTGTTCTCCTGCCGCGTGGTGCGCGGGGAGACGCTGGCGGCGCGCGAACAGGATTATGTCGAGGCCGCGCGCGCCCTTGGCGCCGGGCCGGGCCATATCATGCTGCGGGAGATCTTGCCCAATGTGCTGTCGCCAGTGCTCGTCGTCGCCACCTTCCGCATGGCCTATGTGATCATCATGGAGGCTTCGCTGTCCTTCCTTGGTCTTGGCGTGCAGCCGCCCACACCCTCCTGGGGCTCCATGGTGGCCGATGGGCGCGACTTCCTGGTGGATGCCTGGTGGGTTTCGACCCTGCCGGGTCTCGCCATCCTGATGCTGGTGCTGGCGATCAACCTCGCGAGCCAGGGGCTGCGCGACGCCTTCGACCCGCGGCTGCACAGCGCGTGAACCCGCCCCTGCTGTCCGTTCGCGGGTTACGGACCGTCTTTCCGACGCGGCGCGGCCCGGTCGTCGCCGCCGATGACGTGGACCTGGAGATCGCCGAGGGCGAGGCCCTCGGCATCGTGGGCGAGAGCGGTTCGGGCAAGAGCGTCACCTTCCTCTCTGTGCTCGGCCTGCTGCGTCCCCCGGGGCGGATCGAGGCAGGCGAGATCCTGTTCGCGGGCCGTGACCTGCGGCGCCTGCCGCATGCCGAGCTGCGCGCGCTGCGCGGGCGGCAGATGGCGCTGGCGATGCAGGATGCGTTGTCGGCACTCAACCCCGCCTTCACCATCGGCACCCAGGTCACCGAAACGCTGCTGACGCATCGCATCGCGCCCGACATGCGGGCGGCGCGGGCGCAGGCGGCGGCGCTGCTGACCCGCGTCGGCATCCCCGCCGCGGCGGAGCGGCTGGACGATTACCCGCATCAATTCTCCGGCGGCATGCGGCAGCGCGCGATGATCGCGATCTCCCTCGCGGCCCGCCCGCGCCTGCTGGTGGCCGACGAGCCGACGACGGCGCTCGATGTCACCTTGCGGGCCCAGGTGCTGGACCTGCTGGACACGCTGCGGCGGGAGGATGGGCTGGCGCTGGCGCTCATCACCCATGATCTGGCCGTGGTGGCGGAACGCTGCCCGCGCGTGATGGTGATGTATGCCGGCCAGGTCGTGGAAAGCGGCCCCACCGAGGCGGTGATCGCGCGTCCACGCCATCCTTATACGCGCGGCTTGCTCGAAAGCCTGCCGCGGCTTGAGGACCCCGACCGTCCGCTGCACCCCATTCCCGGCCAGGTGCCGGACCTTGCGCGGCTCGACCCCGGCTGCCGCTTCCGCAACCGGTGCGGCATGGCGATCGCGGAATGCGCGGCCCCGGTGACATTGCAGCCCGCCGGCGAAGGGCGGCTTTCGCGCTGCATCCGCGCCCCGGAGATGGCGCCATGACCCCGCTGATCCAAGCCCGGGGCGTCGAGCGCCGCTTCGACATCCCGCCGCCGCTGCTTGACCGGCTGCGCCGCCGGCCGGGCCGCGTGCTGCGCGCCGTCTCCGGCGTGGACCTGGTCATCGCGCGCGGTGAGACGCTCGGCCTGATCGGCGAGAGCGGCTGCGGCAAATCCACGCTCGGCCGGCTGCTGCTGCGCCTGCATGCGCCGACGGCCGGGCAGGTGATCTTCGACGGCCAGGACATCACGGCGCTGCCGGAGCCGGCGTTGCGCCCGCTGCGGGCGCGCATGCAGATCATCTTCCAGGACCCCTATGCCTCGCTCAACCCGCGACGCACGGTGCGGGAGATCCTGACGCTGCCTTTGGCCCTGCATGAGCGGCGCAGCGCCGCCGAACCGCGCATCCTGGCCATGCTCGATCGCGTCGGCCTGGCACGCGCGCATCTGGACCGCTACCCGCACCAGTTTTCAGGGGGCCAGCGCCAGCGCATCGGCATCGCCCGCGCGCTGATCCTGAGGCCGGATTTCGTGGTCTGCGATGAGCCGGTCTCGGCGCTCGATGTCTCGGTGCAGGCGCAGGTGCTGGCGCTGCTGCGCGAATTGCGCGACGAGCTTGGCCTGACCCTGCTGTTCATCTCCCATGATCTGGCGGTGGTGGCCCATCTCGCGGCCCGTATCTGCGTCATGTACCTCGGCCGCATCGTCGAGGAAGGCCCGCGCGACGCGGTGCTGCAAAGCCCGGCGCATCCCTATACGCGGGCGTTGCTGGCGGCGGTGCCGCGGATCGGCGCGGCACCGCTGGCGGCGCGGGCGGCGGCCGGGGACCTGCCGTCGCCCCTGGCGCCGCCGCCCGGCTGCGCCTTTCATCCGCGCTGTCCCTCGGCCGGGCCGCGGTGTTCGCGGCAGGCGCCGCGCCTCATGGATTTGGGCGCCGGACACCAGGCCGCCTGCCATCTGCACGATGGGGGTGTGTTGTGAGCCGCTTGCTCGTGACCTTGCACGGCGATGCGCGGGCGCGCGGGCGTGGCCAAGCGGCTGCTTGCCCCGACCAGGCCAAGGCGGTGCGCGCGGCCATCCGCACCCGCCTTGCCCAGGCGCCAGGCCGTGACGAGCGCATGCGCCGCTTCCTCGCGGCACAGCAGGCCGCGACAGCGCGCCTCGCGCCCGAGGCGCTGGAGGAGATCGCCGGCATCGCCGAGGGCTTTGCGCTCGATCCGGCCGAGGTCTTCGATTTCCTCCATCTCGGCTGCCTTGCCGATCTCGCGGCCGCGCCGGCCGATACCGATGGCTGCTCGGCCTTCGCCGCCGCCGGACGGGTTGCCAAGAACCGCGACTTCCGCCCGGAACATGCCGGGCTGCAGCGCGTCTTCTGCCACCTCGACCCCGCTTGGGGCGGGCGGCGGGTGCTCTGCCTCGGCTCGCTGGGAGCGCCGGGGGCTTGGTCCTCGGGGCTGAACAGCGACGGGCTGGCGCTGGCCGATACCCAGATCCCCACCGCCGACCATGGGCCGGGGCTGCTGCGCTATTTCCTCATGACCCGGCTGCTCGCGACCTGCGCCACGGTGGCGCAGGCGCTGGCGGCGATCGCCGACCTGCCGCATGCCGGCGGCGGCAGCCTGGTGCTGGGCGATGCGACCGGCGCCGCGGCGGCGGTGGAACTGCGCCATGGTCGCGTGGACGTGGCGCATGGTGCGTGGGTCGCGCGCACCAACCACTACACGGCCGCGCCGGACCCGCTGGCACCCGTTCCGCATTCGGCAGGCCGCCTGGCGCTGCTCCAGGCTGCCTTGGCCGCGGAATCCGCGCGCGAGCCGCGGGCGCTGCTCGCCACCCATGCGCCGGTGGCACTGTGCCGCCACGCCCCGGACCCGTCTCCGACGCTGGCCGGCGCGGTCTGGGATTGCGCCGGCCGCAGCGCCGTCATCGCTGCCGGCCCGCCCTGCACCGCGGACTGGGTGGGCTTTGTTCCCGACGGGATGCTCTGGCGCGAAATCCACGCCTCGGCGTAATCTCCACGCATCTGGAGACCGCGCGGGCATGGCCTATTCCGAACTTCTCGGCGAACACGAGAGCATCCGCGCGGTACGCGCCCTGGTTGCGCGCGTCGCGGTCAGCCCAGCCGGCACGGTGCTGCTCTATGGCGAAACCGGCACCGGCAAGGGGCTGGTCGCGAGGATGCTGCACCGTCTGTCGCCCCGCGCCCAAAAACCCTTCGTGGATGTGAATTGCGCCGCGATCCCGGGCAGCCTGATGGAGAGCGAGCTGTTCGGGCATGAACGCGGCGCCTTCACCGGCGCCGCCGGCGCCAAGCAGGGGCTGATCGAGGCCGCCAATGGCGGCACGCTTTTTCTCGACGAAATCCGCGAGATGGAGCTGCCGCTTCAGGCGAAGTTGCTGACTTTGCTGGATACCCAACGCTTCCGCCGGCTGGGCGCGGTGAAGCAGACGGCGGCGGATGTGCGCTTCGTCGTCTCCAGCAACCGCATCCTGCTCTCGGAGGTGAAGGAGGGGCGCTTCCGCGACGACCTCTATTGGCGCTTGCAGGTGGTCCCGGTGAACATCCCGCCGCTACGCGCGCGCGGCGATGATGTGCTGCTGCTGGCGGAGTCCTTCCTGCGCCATCATGGCGAGCGCTGCGGCCGGCGCATCACCGGGCTGGAACCCCGCGTGGCCGAGGTCTTCCGCCGCTATTCCTGGCCCGGCAACGTCCGCGAGCTGGAGAATCTCATCGAACGCATCGCGATCCTGGAGACCGAGGAGCAGGTCCTCGCCCGGCATTTGCCGGACCGCATCCTGCGTGAGGTGGAAGGCCGCGCGCCACCGGCGGCAGAGGGGGAGGGGCCGCGCGTCCTCGACTTCCATGACGCCACCGAGCAGTTCCAGAAGGGTTTGGTCGAGGCGGCGCTGCGTGAGGCGAGCGGGCGGCACGGGCGAGCCGCGGCGCGGCTCGGCCTGACCCGCCATGCCTTGCGGCACCAGATGCAGAAACTTGGCATGGCCATCGCCGTGGGAACCGACGCCTGAAGCTGGCACGGAGCGTGCAATGCCGGTCCCGATACGCCGCCGTCGCGGCAGGAGAGGTCGGAAGACATGACCGAGATCACCATCCTGTGCCCCACCGGGCACCTGGGATTCACCCCGCTTGAGAAGGACAGCTTCCTCGCGGGCTGCGAACTGAAGCCGGATTTCATCATCGCCGATTCCGGCTCCTGCGACATCGGGCCCTATGCTCTCGGCGCCGACGGGCAGGCGAGCCCGGCCGCCTGGCAGCGCCAGGATCTCGAGATCATGCTGCTGGCGGCGCGGCGGCTGGGTGTGCCGATGATTGTGGGCTCCGCCTCCGACACCGGCACCGATCGCGGCGTCGCGCAATATGTCGCGCTGATCCAGGACATCGCGGCCGAGCACGGGCTCGCCCCGTTCCGCCTTGCCGCGATCAATTCCGAGCAGTCGGTGGACGCCCTGCGCCAGCGCCTGTTGGGAGGCATGCCGATCCGCGGCCTTGACGGGCGCAAGGATGCCGATGCCGCGACCCTGGCGCGCACCGACCGCATCGTCGCCGTGATGGGCGCCGAGCCGATCGCCGCCGCGCTGGGCGCCGGCGCCGAGGTGGTGATCGCCGGCCGCGCCAGCGATTGCGCGCTCTTTGCCGCACCGCTGCTGAATGCCGGCCTGTCGCCGGCCACGGCGTATTACGCCGGCAAGCTGATGGAATGCGCCTCCTTCTGCTGCGAGCCTTTCATGGGCAAGGAAAGCATCTTCGGTCGCATCCGTGAGGACGACATCCGCGTCACCGCCATGCATCCGGGGCAGCGCTGCACCCCGGCCTCGCTGGCCAGCCACGCGATGTACGAACGGCGCGATCCGTTCCGCGAGACCGTCGTCAGCGGCCATGTCGACATGAGCGACTGCCGCTACGAACAACTCGACGAGAAGACCACGCGCGCCTCGGGCGCGCGCTTCGTGCCGGCGGTGCAGCCGATGGCCAAGCTGGAAGGATCGGGCAAGGTCGGCGAGCGCCGCCTGGCCGTGGTCGGCATGCGCGACCCTTACATGATCGCCAATATCGACAAGGCGATCGCCTGGGCGCGGGCGCGTCTCACGGAACGCTTCGGCGCGCCGGAGCAGTCGGGCTGGCAGGTGTTCTATCACCTCTACGGCCGCGACGGCGTGATGGGTCCGATGGACCCCACGCCTGCGATGCAGCCGCATGAGATCGGCGTGGTGGTGGAAACGCTGTGCGGCGACGGCACGCGCGCGGAGGAGATCTGCGCCCTGGCCGCGCGCAACCTCTTCTATGCCCGCCTGCCGGAGGTGAAGGGCACCGCCGGCGCCGCGGCGTTGATGTCCGATGAGGTGCTGACCGGCAAGCCCGGCTACGAATGGACGCTGAACCACATCATGCCGGTGTCCGACCCGAGCGAGCTGTTCCGCACACGCTTCCTCGCCGTGGATGGCGCCGCGCGGAGGGCCGCATGATGGACCGGCGCAACATGGCCACGCTGCGCGACATGGCCTCCACCATCCGCAGCAAGAATGCTGGGGTTGATCATATCACCTTCGACATCATCTTCCGCGAGCGCGCCAATTTCGAACGGGTGCGCGACGCGCATGTGCTCTCGCCGGCCATCGTCGCGGGCCTTCTGCGTATCCCCGAAAGCCGCGTGACGGACTTCGTGGTGTTCGAACCCGCCAATGCGATCAAGTTCACGATCTTGCGGGAACGCCCCTCGGGTAGCCCGGGCGAGCGCGATGTCTTCGGGTCGCAGCAATACGCGCCGCTGTTCGACGTCGAGGTACCATAACCTCGGGCGACACCTGACCCGATCCCTGTGTGACCCGATCCCTGGCACGGGTCGGGTCATCGGCCAGCACCATGGCCTGCGCGGCCTGCCCGGCCCTCACCCTCGCCGAGATCCGTCGCGGCATCCTGGAGAAGGAACCGGGGCGCCGCCGCCGAGACCTCGACGCCTGGTTCGCCGGTCCGGAAGGCCCGCGCGGGCTCTTTGCCGGGCGCATCCTGGCCTTCGACGAGAAGGCCGCGCAGCGCGCTCGACATGGTGGTGGCCGCGACGGCGGCCGCGCATGGGCTGGTGGTGACAACCGCGAATGAGCGGCATTTCCGCGATGTCGGCGTGGCCTGGGTCAATCCGAAGGCCGACGCCACGGGGGAGGGCGCCGCCCCATGTTCACGATGCGGGCATGCTGGCCAGATGGCGTTCCAACATGGGCAGCAGCGAGCGTAATCGTGCTGAAAGCAATCCGTGCGTTCCTATGGCTCAGACATACCCAGCGCAGCCAGCCCCTTGAAGACCACATAGACCCCGACGATGGCCACGATGGCAGCAAAAACTTGCGACAGAAGCTGCTTCTTCCCCGCCAGAAACCCAGCAAGCTTGCCGCCAAACACGCCGCCGCCCAGGCCACCGGCGATGAACAGCCCGACCAGCGGCCAATCGACGAAGCCCGACAGCGCGTAATTCGCCGCCGTCGTCATGCCAAAGGCGGTGACCGCGACGAGTGACGAGCCGATCGCGAACAGCAAGGGCATGCCGGTTGCCGCCATCAGCCCCGGCACGATCAGGAAGCCGCCCCCAATCCCGAAAAAACCCGACATCATCCCGGCGCCAAACCCGATGCCGACCAGCCTCGGCAGCAGGTGCTTCGCGGTCGCCCGGGTCAGCACCACCTTTGCGTCACCCCGGCTCTTCTTCGGCCGCAGCATCAGCATGGCAATCGCCACCATCAGCACGCCAAACAGAACGATCAGCTTCTGCCCATCAAGCTGCTTGCCCACGCTGGAGCCGACCGCGGCGCCGGCGACCCCCGTGGCCGCGAAGACCAGGGCGCAGGGCCATTTCACATTGCCCGCGCGGGCATGGCCGATGACATTGCCGAGGGCGCTGACGGCCACCGCCACGGCGCTGGTGCCGATCGCCACATGCGGTGAGCTGACGCCCACCACATACATCAGCAGCGGCACCGCCAGGATCGAGCCGCCGCCGCCGATCAGCCCAAGGACAAACCCCACCAGGCCACCCGATCCGGTCGCCAGCGCCGCGATGCCATAGGTCATTGCGCCAGTTCCGGGCTGGCCATCCATTCGCGCCCGCGCAGCATGGCCTGCCAGTAGATCGGCGGCAGCATCCGCTCCTTCAGCAGCCAGGCGAGATGGCTCGGCTGCGTGCCGTCGATCAGCCATGCCGGGAAGCTCGGCAGCAGCTTGCCGCCATAGCCGAATTCGGCGAGCACGATCTTGCCGCGCTCCACGGTCAGCGGGCAGGAGCCGTAGCCATCATAGATCGCGTCGGCCTCCGCGGTGGCGCCGAGGTCCTTCAACAGGTTGTGCGCGACGACGGGTGCCTGCTTGCGCGCCGCCGCGGCGGTCTTCGCGTTCGGTGCGTTGCAGGCATCGCCGAGACCATAGACTCCGGGAAGCGTCTTGTGGCGCAGCGTCGCCTGATCGACATCAACCCACCCCGCCGCATCGGCCAGCGGCGAGACGCGGATGAAATCCGGCGCCGTCTGCGGCGGCACGACATGCATCATGTCGAATTCCGCCTCGACTGTGGTCTTGTTGCCATCCGCATCGGTGCGGCTGAACCAGGCGCGGTGCGCCGGGCCGTCGACCCGTGTCAGCGTATGCTGGAAATGCAGCTGGGCGTGGTAGCGCTCGATGTAGCGCATCAAGGCCGGCACATAGGCGGCGACGCCGAACAGCACGGCGCCGGCGTTGAAGAAGTCGATCGAGATGTCGTTGAGCCGGCCCGCGCGCCGCCAGTGGTCGGCCGAGAGATACAGCGCTTTCTGCGGCGCCCCGGCGCATTTGATCGGCATCGGCGGCTGGGTGAACACCGCGCGGCCCGCCTTGAGGCCTTGCACGCATTCCCAGGTATAGGGCGCGAGATCGTAGCGGTAGTTCGACGTCACGCCGTTACGGCCAAGCGTTTCGGTCAGGCCCTCGATACCGGCCCAGTTCAGCTTGAGGCCGGGTGCGACGACCAGCGCCGTATATTTCACCACGCGGCAGCCATCGAGGATGACGGAGCGCTTCTCGGGCTCGAAGGCGGCGACGGCCGCCTTGATCCAGCGCACGCCGGGCGGGATCAGCGACGCCATGGTTTTCGCCGTGGTCGCAGGGTCGAAGATGCCGCCGCCCACCATTGTCCAGCCCGGCTGGTAGTAGTGGATCTCCGCCGGGTCGATGATGGCGATGTCGAGTTCGGGTTGGCGCGACTTCAGGCTGGCGGCCAGCGAGACGCCCGCGGCGCCGCCGCCGATGATCACGACGGTATGGGTCGCATCGGCCACATCGGTGGGCGTGCGCCCGCCATTGGCGATGCGACGCGCGACGGCAGCCATGTCGTAGCCGGCCGCCTTGGTGGCGCCGAGGATCTCCGGCAGCGGCCTACCCTGCGCCGCTTCCGACAGCGACCAGAGCGTCGCGGAGCGTGTGCCGGTGCGGCAATAGGCGAAGACGGGCTTCGGCAGGCTGGCGAACAGCGTGCCGAAAGCCGCCGCGTCGCTGTCTTTCACTTTGCCCGAGACCACCGGCTGATAGACGGCCTGCAATCCGGCAGCCTTGGCCGCGGCCTCGATTTCGGCGAAGCCCGGCTGGTCGACGCCCTCGCCGTCCGGCCGGTTGCAGATGATCGTTTTGAAGCCTGCCGCAGCGATGCCGGCGACGGCGTCCGGCATGATTTGTTCCGATACCGAGATGGTTGCGTTGATCGGTTTGGCCTGCATGGCGGTTTCTCTCACGTGTTTCTTGGCCGTCGCATCGACCTTGGGTCAGAGGACGTTGACAGGGACCTTGAGGAAGCGCGTGCCGCTGTCATCCGGCGGCGGCAACGCGCCGGCGCGCATGTTCACCTGCAGCGAAGGGATGATCAGCCGCGGCATGCCGAGTGTGGCGTCACGCGCCTCGCGCATCGCAACGAAGGCGTCCTCGGTCACGCCATCCTTCACATGGATGTTGTGCGCGCGCTCCTCGGCGACCGTCGTCTCCCATTTGATGTCGCGCCCGTTCGGCCCGTAGTCGTGACACATGAACAGCCGCGTCTCCGGCGGCAGCTTGAGTACGCGGTGGATCGAGCGGAACAGCGTACGCGCGTCCCCGCCGGGGAAGTCGGCACGGGCCGAGCCGCCATCAGGCATGAACAGCGTGTCGCCGACAAAGGCGGCGTCGCCGATCACATGCGTCATGCAGGCAGGGGTGTGGCCCGGCGTGTGCAGCGCGAAGGCGGTCATGCCCCCGATCGCGTAGGTGTCGCCATCCTTGAACAGCCGGTCGAACTGGCTGCCGTCGCGGCGGAACTCGGTGCCCTCGTTGAACACCTTGCCGAACACGTTCTGCACCACGGTGATCTGCTCGCCGATGCCGATCTTCCCGCCGAGCTTGCCCTGGATGTAGGGCGCGGCGGAGAGATGGTCGGCATGCACATGCGTCTCGATCAGCCATTCGAGGCGCAGGCCGTGCTGCTCGATATGCGCGATGATCGCGTCCGCCGAGCCATGGGTGATGCGGCCCGCCGCATAGTCGATGTCCATCACGGAATCGACCACCGCGCAGGCGGCGGAGGCCGGGTCCTTCACGACGTAGCTGATGGTGTTGGTCGGCGCGTCGAAGAAGGCCGTGACCTCCGGCTTCACCGCAAGTTCGACGCGATGGGGAATGGCGTTCATGGGTTATCTCCTCTCGGGTTTCTTGTTGCGTTAGGCGTGTGGCGTGGCGGGGAGCAATGCGCTGGGGCGATTGGCGAGCCAGCGGGCGCCGCTCATGCCGAGCAGCATCGCGACGATGAAGAATGCCGCCGCGCTGCCGCCGGTCGTCAGCGCCGTGAAGGCCGGGCCTGGGCAGAAGCCGGCGAGGCCCCAGCCCACACCGAAGATGGCCGGGCCGAGGACGATCCGCGCGTCGATCTCGGTCGCGCTCGGCAGGTGGAACGTCCCGCCGAAGATCGGCTGCGGACGACGCAGCACCAGCCTGAAGCCGATGAAGGTCACCGCGATGGCGCCGGCCATGACGAAGGCCAGGCTCGGATCCCAGCCGCCGCTCGGTATGGCGGCGAGGTCGAGGAAGTTCAGCACCTTCGCCGGGTTGGACATGCCGGCGATGACCAGCCCGAGCCCGAAGACCAGGCCGATGGCGAATTGCACCAGGACGGACATGGCGGGCCTCAAAATACGTGACGGGTGAGGAAGACGGTGGCCATCGCGGTCGCCATGAAGGTGAGCGTCGCCACCAGCGAACGGACGGACAGCCGCGACAGGCCGCAGACGCCATGGCCGGAGGTGCAGCCATTGCCCCAGACCGAGCCGAAGCCGACCAGAAGCCCCGCCAGGACCAGCAGCGCCGGGCCGGTCTCGATGGTCGGCACCGGCGCCGTGCCGGTGACGAGCAAGACGACGAGCGGTGCCACCACGATGCCCAGGATGAAGGCAAGCCGCCCGGCGAACTCACTATCGGAGTAGGGCGGCAGCAGCCGAACCGTGATGCCGCTGACGCCGGCGATGCGGCCCTTGGCGGCCATCAGCATCACGGCCGATGCGCCGATCAGCGCGCCGCCGAGAAGCGAGGCCACCGGAGTGAAGTCGGTGGCCATCATGTCACGCCTTGCCGATCGCGCAGGTGCGGATGCCGAACAGCATGTAGGCCGGGCAGATGCGGAAGACCGCGGTGGCGAACAGCACGGCACCGACACCGGCCACGGCGAACCGCCACTGGCCGAGCGGGGCGAACATCGCCGGCAGCACGAAAGGGGCCGCGAGAAGCGCGGCGCCGAGCACGAAGCGGACGGCGCGATCGAGGGAACCGATATTGGCCATGGTGTGATCCTCCAGCGGATTGCTGCTGGATTCATATCTGCGCAAATGCTAAGGTGTCAAGATGAAAACAGACACTCTGGATGCGCCTTTTGTGGCGCTCGAAGCCAAGGCCGAGGAGGCCGCCCGGATGCTCTCGGCGCTGGCGAACGCCAAGCGGCTGATGGCGCTGTGCCACCTCCTGGAGGGCGAAAAATCCGTCGGCCAACTGGCGGAGCTTGTCGGCTTGGCCCCGGCCGCGCTGTCGCAGCACCTGGCCCGGATGCGCGACCTGCGGCTGGTCGAGACCAGGCGCGACGGCCAGACGATCCATTACCGCCTGGTCAGCGCTGAGGTCGGCGCGATCCTGGAGACGCTGTACCGCCTCTACTGCGCGCCGGCCGGCAGCAGCGCCGGCGCCGGCTGATCCGCGCGCACGAGCCGGTCGAGCAGGGCGGTCCGGTTGAATGCGATGTCGGCGATGGTCAGATCGTCGAGAACCGAGAGAAATGCGCGCAAAGCGCGCTGCAGGCCACGCGAGAGATGGCACACACCGAGCAATGGGCAGGTGTTGGTCTCGGGGTTGAAGCACTCCACGAGCTCCAGCGGCGCCTCGGTCCAGCGGATGATCTCGCCGACCGTGATCTGCTCCGCCGGCCGCGCCAGGCGCATGCCGCCGCGCCGCCCGCGGATGGTCTCGATATAACCGCGCCGGGCCAGCTCGCCGGCCACCTTGACCAGATGCGCCTTGGAGATGCGATGCGCCCGGGCGACGTCATCGACGGTGACGATCTCGGGCGCGCGGACCGCCACCAGCTGGAGGGTCCGGAGCGTGAAGTTGGAATACTGGGTGAGGCGCAAGGTCGATCCTTCGGCACGATAAACCTCTATCGAGAGTATTGCTTTTCCCAGGATCGGGCAATATCCTGCATCATCGATGATGATTTGAAGCGGGGATTGCCATGGATTCCTCTGACGCATTGACGCTGGCACGCCTCCAGTTCGCCTTCACCGTCAGCGCCCACATCATCTTCCCCGCCTTCTCGATCGGCCTTGCGAGCTTCCTCGCCGTGCTGAACGGTCTCTGGCTCGCGACCGCGCGCGCGGTCTTCCTCGACCTGTTCAACTACTGGAAGAAGATCTTCGCCGTCGTCTTCGGCATGGGCGTCGTCTCCGGCATCGTCATGAGCTACCAGTTCGGCACGAATTGGAGCGTCTTCTCCGACAAGGTCGGCCCCGTCATCGGCCCGCTGATGGGCTATGAGGTGCTCTCGGCCTTCTTCCTCGAAGCGGGCTTCCTCGGCGTCATGCTGTTCGGGCGTGAGCGCGTCGGGCCGAAGCTGCATCTTCTGGCGACGCTGATGGTGGCACTCGGCACCTTCATGTCGGCCTTCTGGATACTGGCCGTGAACAGCTGGATGCAGACGCCGGCCGGATACGCCATGAACGATGTCGGGCAGTTCGTCGTCACCGATTGGTGGGCGGTGATCTTCAACCCCTCGCTGCCCTATCGCCTGGTGCACATGGTCCTGGCCGCCTACCTGACCACGGCCTTCGTGGTGGGCGCCGTGGGCGCGCTGCATCTGCTGCGCAACCGCACCCATGCCGCGGCGCGCGTCATGTTCTCGATGGCCATGTGGATGGCCGCGATCGTGGCGCCCGTGCAGATCATGGCCGGCGACTTCCACGGGCTGAACACGCTGGAGCACCAGCCGGCCAAGGTCGCGGCGATGGAGGGGCATTTCGAGACCCATGCCGGCGTGCCGCTGGTGCTGTTCGGCATCCCCAATGCCGCCGCGGGCCGCATCGACTATCGCGTGGCCATTCCCAACCTCGGCTCGCTCATCCTGACGCATGAATGGGATGGCGTGGTGCGCGGCCTCAATGAATGGCCGGCGGACCAGCGCCCGCCCGTCGGCATCGTGTTCTGGAGCTTCCGGGTGATGGTCGGCATCGGCTTCGCGATGCTGGGCCTCGGTGTCTGGAGCCTGTGGATGCGCTATCGCCGGAAGCTCTACGACGCGCCCTGGCTCTACCGCGCCGCCATCCTGATGGGCCCCTCCGGCTTCGCCGCGGTGCTGGCCGGCTGGATGGTCACCGAGGTCGGGCGCCAGCCCTATACGGTGTATGGCCTGCTCACCACGGCGGACTCGGCCTCCCCGATCGCGGCGGCGGCGGTCGCCTCCTCGCTGATCGCCTTCATCGTCGTGTATTTCGCGCTGTTCGGGTCGGGCACCTTCTACATCCTGCGGCTGATGAACCAGCCGGTGCATGGCCACGAAACCGGCCTGCCGCCCGAGCAGCCGATCCGCGCCGGCGGCATCATGCCGGGGCCGGTGATGGCGGCAACACACGTCCTGCCGGCCACGGAACAGGGAGCCTCCTCATGACGCTCGATCTTCCCCTGATCTGGGCCGGGCTGATCGCCTTCGCGGTGCTGGCCTATGTTGTGCTCGACGGCTTTGATCTTGGCGTCGGTATCCTGTTTCCGCTGATCCGCGGCGAGCCCCATCGCGATGAGGCGATGAACTCCGTCGCCCCTGTCTGGGACGGCAACGAGACGTGGCTGGTGCTGGGCGGCGGCGGGCTGCTGGCGGTCTTCCCGCTGGCCTATTCCATCATCATGTCGGCGCTTTATGTGCCGATCATCGTGATGTTGCTGGCGCTGGTGTTCCGCGGCGTCGCCTTCGAGTTCCGTTGGAAGACGCAGCGCGGCAAGTTTCTCTGGGACTGGGCCTTTGCGGGTGGCTCGACCCTCGCGGCGCTCGCGCAGGGCGTGGCGCTCGGCGCGCTGGTGCAGGGTATTCCGGTGGTGGGCCGCGCCTATGCCGGCGGCTGGTGGGGTTGGCTCACGCCCTTCAGCATCCTTACCGGTGTGGCGCTGGTGATCGGCTACGCGCTGCTCGGCGCCACCTGGCTGATCCTGAAGACCGAGGGCCATGTGCAGCGCCGCGCCTATGACATCGCCTTCTGGGTGGCGCCCGCGACCTTGCTGCTGATCGGCGTGGTCAGCCTTTGGACGCCCCTCCTGAACACGATCTACATGCAGCGCTGGTTCGCGTGGCCGCAGGTGCTGCTGGTGGGCGTGGTGCCGCTCGCGGTTCTGGGCACTGGCTACCTGCTGCTGCGCGGCCTGACCGAGCGGCGCGAGGCGATGCCCTTCCTCGCTTCGCTGCTGCTGTTCGTGCTGTGCTTCGTGGGGCTCGGCATCAGCTTCTTCCCGCATCTCGTGCCGAATTCCGTGACGATCTGGGAAGCAGCGGCCCCGGACAACAGCCTGTCCTTCCTGCTGGTCGGTGGCGTGGTGCTGATCCCGATCATCCTCGCCTATACCGCCTACGCCTATTGGGTGTTCCGCGGGAAGGTGAACGCCGCGGGGGGCTACCACTGATGGCCGCCCCGCATCCGCGATCTGCCGGCTCACTGGGCGTCAGGCTCGCGTGGTTCGCCGCGCTCTGGGCAGGGAGCGTGGTCGGCCTCGGCATCATCGGCTTCGCCATCAAGCTCGCGCTCCGATGACCGGGCGGGTTTCCGAACGACGTGCCTGACGCAGGGGCGAGACGGTAGGCGCCACGCCGATCAACGAGATGTTCGATCATTTCGACGAGAATTATTTGTTGGATTATATATTAGAATAATCGTAAATACGAACTCTATAAAAGATAGGAGCAAGACTATGACAACGTCGAACACTGGGCTGAACACCGGTCTGCCGCGCCTGAACGAAGCCGCCCCCGACTTCCGCGCGCACACCACACATGGCGACCGCAGCCTGGCCGACTACAGCGGCAAATGGCTGGTGCTGTTCTCCCACCCCGCCGATTTCACGCCGGTCTGTACCACCGAGTTCATCGCCTTCGCGCGCGCCCATGATCGGTTCGCGGCGCTGAAATGCGACCTGCTCGGCCTGTCGATCGACAGCCTCTTCGCGCATCTCGCCTGGGTGCGGAACATCGAGGAGAAGTTCGGCGTCGCCATCCCGTTCCCGATCATCGAGGACATCAAGATGGAGGTGGCCGGCGCCTACGGCATGGTGCATCCGGGCGCCGCCGATACGCAGGCCGTGCGCGCGACCTTCCTGATCGATCCCAAGGGCGTGCTGCGGGCGATGCTCTACTACCCGATGAGCAATGGCCGCAGCATCGAGGAGATCCTCCGCCTGCTGACCGCGCTGCAGACCTCCGACGCGCATGGCGTCGCCACCCCCGAAGGCTGGCAGCCCGGCGAAAAGGTGATCGTGCCGCCGCCCAAAACCGCCGCGGCCGCGGCGAAGCGCGTCAACGAAGGCTATGAGACGACCGACTGGTATTTCTCCAAGCGTGCCTTGTGAGTGCCACGCAGCCCCCCGCATCACGAAAGGAATTCGCCATGTCCGCCATCAACGACCGCGCCGCCCACACCGCGGATGCCCTCAGCGCCGTTCTTGCCGACACGTTCCGCCTCTACATGAAGGTGCATGGCTTTCACTGGAACGTCAGCGGCCCGCGCTTCCGCGTGCTGCACCAGATGTTCGAGGAACAGTACAATGAGCTGTGGCAGGCGCTCGACCCCATCGCCGAGCGCATCCGTGCGCTCGGGCAGACGGCGCCGGGCTCGCTCGGCGCGATCGCGGCCCTCGGCACGCTGCCCGAGACCGAGGGCGTGCCCGCTGCGCGCGCGATGATCGAGGCGGCCCTCGATGGCCACCTCGCCGTTGCCGGCAGCGCCAAGGCGGCGCTCACGGCTGCCGAGGATGCCGCGGATCCGGTCACGGCGGACCTGATGACCCAGCGCATCGCCAGCCATGAAAAGACGGCCTGGATGCTGCGCGCGATGCTGAGCGAGGACGTGCCGGCGCTGTGACGGATCAGCGCCATGATGCCATGACAGGCCCTGGCGTGATCCTCGCACCCAACCGCATCCCCTGGCCGCCGATCCTGTTTGGCGTGGCGGCCATCGCGGCGGTGGGGCTGGGCGTCGTGCTGCCGGGGCCGGAATGGCTGCGCGCGCCGATCTGGGCGGCACTCGGCTGGGCCGTGCTGCTGGCCGGGCTCGCGCTCGACATCGCCGCGATGGTGACGATGTCGCGCCAGCGCGCCAACATCCTGCCGCATCGCGCGGCGACGGCGCTGGTCACGAACGGCCCCTTCGCCTGGTCGCGCAACCCGATCTACCTCGGCAACACGCTCGCCATGACGGGGGCCGCGCTGGCCTTCGCCAACCCTTGGTTCCTGCCGGCCGCGCTGGTGGCCGCGCTGGCGGTCACGCAGTTGGCGATCCGGCGGGAGGAAGCCCATCTGGCGGCGCGTTTCGGCGCGGCCTGGGACGCCTACAGCCGGCAGACCGCGAGGTGGTTCGGACGATGACGACGCCCTATGACCGGATGGGCGGCGAGGCAGGCATCCAACGCTTCACGCACCGCTTTTATGTGCTGATGGACACGCTGCCGGAGGCCGCCGCCTGCCGCGCCGTGCACCCGCCAAACCTGGCCAATGCCGAGCAGCGCCTGTTCGAATACCTGTCGGGATGGCTTGGCGGTCCACCGCTCTACGTCGAACGCCATGGACATCCGATGCTGCGGCGCCGCCACATGCACGCACGGATCGGCGCCGAGGAGGTCCGTGGCTGGCTGTTGTGTTTCCATCGCGCCTGGAAGGACGAGGTCGAGGACGCGGCGCTCGGCCATGATGTGCTGCCGCAGATCGGGAAACTTGCCCACCACATGCAGAATCGCGGTGTAGGATAGTGGGCATGAGGAAAAGAGGAACTGGCGGCGTGCGCGTTCTCCGTTTCGCCATGGCCGGGCTTGTCGTCGCCGCGGCCGCCGGGGGCTTCTGGTGGTATACGCGGCAGCGCGCGCTGCCCGTACCCGTCGCCGCCTTTCAGCAGGATGTGCCGGTCACCGTCTTCGGCCTTGGCGCGATCGAGGCGCAGGTGCTCTCGCGCGTCGGCTTCGAAGTGCCCGGCACGCTCATCGAGTTGGCTGCGGACCACGGCGATCGCGTTGCGGCCGGCGCCGTGCTCGCGCGCCTCAACCCGATCAGCCAGCAGGCGCGCCTCGCCCGCGCCGAGGCCGCGGTGCTTTCGGCCGATGCGGCTGCGGCGCGGGCCGACGCGCAGCGTGAGCGCGCGGCGGCGCAGTTCACCCAGAAGCAGGCCACGGCGCGGCGGCGGCGCGACCTCGCGAGCCGTGGCGTGGGCAGCCAGGAGGTCGCGGAACTCGCCGAGACCGAGCAGGAGCTGGCGCGTGTCGATCTTCTGGTGAACGCCGCTGATGCGGCCGTGGCGCGCGCCGCCCAGGCCGAGGCGCGCGCCAATCTGGAGACGGAACGCGCCACGCTGGAGAAGCACACGCTGCGCGCGCCCTTCGATGCCATGGTGATCGCCCGGTCGCGTGAGGCGGGCACGGCGCTCAATCCGGGCGAGGCGGTGTTCACCCTGGTCGCCCCCGAGAGCATCTGGATGCAGGCCTTCATCGATGAGGGCCGCGCCGGTGACCTGGCGCTCGGCCAAACCGGCATGGTCACCGTACGCAGCCGCCCGGGCCATCCGATCGAGGCGCAGATCGTCCGCATCGGGCTGGAGGCTGACCGCGTCACGGAGGAGCGCCGCGTCTTTCTGCGCTGCCGCTCCTGTCCCACCATGCCCGTGGTGGGCGAGCAGGCCGAGGTCGTGATCGAGACAGCACGCCTGCCGCGTGCCCGGCTGCTGCCGGAACAGGCGCTGCATGGCTTCGACGGCGCCGGCGGCACCGTCTGGACGATCGAGGATGGGCGGCTCGCGCAACGGCGCGTGACCATCGCGGCGCGGCTGGTCGATGGGCGGGTGGCGATCACGGATGGCCTGCCGGAGGATGTCGCGCTGGTGAGTCAGGTCGGTTCGCGCTTCGCCGTGGGCAGGGCGGCGCGCGCGGTGGCGGCGCCGTGAACCTCGCGCTCGCCGACATCCGCCACAAGCTCGGCCGCTTCGTGCTGACCTGCCTCGGGCTCGGCCTGCTGATGGCGGTCGCATTGTCGATGGTCGGCATCTATCAGGGTGTGGTGACGGAGGCGCTGGCGCTGTCGCGCAGCCTGCGCGCGGATCTCTGGGTGGTGGAATCCGGCACGCGCGGCCCCTTCGCCGAAGCCTCGCGCATCCCGGGCGATGTGCGGGAGATGGTGGCGCGCCTGCCCGGCGTGGCGGCGGCCGGCGCCATCACGCTGCGCACGGCCGAAGCCCAGGCGCCGCAGGGCACCATCCGCGTTCAGGTCATCGGTTATGAGCCTGGGCGGCCCGGCGGGCCATCCGTCATTGCCACGGGGCGCGGCCTGGGTGGGACGCGGTTCGAGATCGTGGCTGATGCCAGGTCCGGCCTCCCGCTCGGCGCCACGCTGCTGCTCGGCCGGTATCGCTACCATGTCGTCGGCACCACGCGCGGGCTGGTGGCCTCGGGGGGCGATCCGCTGATCTTCATGCAGTTGCGCGACAGCCAGGACCTGCAATTCCGCCTCGCGCCCGCGGCAGCAAGGCGGGCCATCGCCGCCAGCACCGGCGGCGGCAGCACCGATACGGTGAACGCCATCATCGCCCGGCTGCACCCGGACGCGGACCCTGCCCTGGTGGCGGAGACCGCGCTGCGCTGGAAGCACCTGGCGGCGCTGACGGATCAGGAACAATCGGATCTGCTGACCCTGTCGGTCGTCAATCGCGCGCGCGTGCAACTCGGCATGTTCACGGTGGTGCTGCTGTTCGTCTCCGCCGTCATCATCGCCTTGATCATCTACACAATGACGATGGACAAGCTGCGCGAGATCGCGACGCTGAAGCTGATCGGCGCGCCGGACCGCACGATCATCGGCCTGGTGCTGCAACAGGCGCTGCTGCTGGGTGGTGTCGCCTATGTCGCCGCTGTGGCGATCGTCTTCTCCGCGCGTGATGTCTTCCCCCGCACGGTGGCGCTCGGCCCGGCGGAGGTCGCGGTCATGGCCGTGGTTGTCGCCGTGATCTGCCTGCTCGGAAGTCTGGTCTCGATCCGCGCCGCGCTCAGGATCGAACCGCAACAGGCGTTGGGGGGCTGAGACGCATGGCCGGCCCCCTCGTGCAGGTCGAGAAGCTGTGCAAGACCTTCGGCGCCGGCGAGACCGCGGTGCGCGCCCTGGCCGATGTCGACCTGCAGGTTGGTGCCGGTGAGGTGGTCGGGCTGAAGGGCCCCTCCGGCAGCGGCAAATCGACGCTGCTGAACCTGATCGCCTGCATCCAGGAACCCACCGCCGGCAAGCTCTCCATCGGTGGCGAGACGGTGTGGGAGGGACATTGGCGCGTGCCAGATCTGCGCCGGCTGCGGCGGGAGCGGATCGGCTTCATCTTCCAGTTCCACAATCTGCTGCCCTTCCTGAACGCCATCGACAATGTCGCGCTGGCCATGACGCTGGATGGCGTGGACCGCACCACGGCGCGGCAGCGGGCGGGCGCGCTGCTCGACTATCTCCAGGTCGGCAAACGCGCCTCGGCAATGCCCTCGCGGCTGTCGGGCGGCGAGGCGCAGCGCGTGGCCATCGCCCGCGCCCTGGTCAACCGGCCGCAGGTCATTCTCGCGGACGAACCCACCGCGGCGCTGGATTCCGAGCGCGCGCGCGTGGTCATGGACTTGCTGCGGCAGGTGGCGCGGGAACAGCAGGCGGCAATCCTGGTCGTCACGCATGACGAGAAGATTTTTGATCGCTTCGACCGCATGGTGGCGTTGCGCGATGGACGGATTGAACAGGAGCAGCCACGCGCCGCGTGATGGCACGACGTGCTGCGAACGGCCTCTGTGGCACCTTTCGCTTTGCCACCCGCACCGACAGGGACGCCTGCGCCAGATCCTCCGCCCGCGCCCGCTCACCGTCACATCGATCAGCGACGTCGCCCCCGGCGCCAGGCTCGGCAGATCCCAGGACACCTCCGCCGCGAACTCCCGACTGCGGCAGCAGCGGCGTGCCGTTCAGTATGGCCGGAGAAGCCTTCGGCAAGGGCGGCTACGGCTGCGCCATCGGCTGGAACGCTTCAAGCGCCTGGCCGCCGGCGCCAGCGCCGAGGAGAAGGCCGACCTGTTCTGGCGCGGCGCCGCGCGCTTCTACCGCCTGTCCGGGATCGGCTGATCAGATGTCCGGCTCCAGCCCGAGACCCGGGCCGTCCGGCACGGTGACGAACCCCTCTTGCGCCGCCAGCGCGGCGCCGAAGGGGGGCGTCGCCAACTCGGCGAAGTATATCTCCAGCGGTTCCTCATGATCGGCGGCGGCGAGCCAGTGCAGCGTGGCGAGCAGCCCCGGGCCGAAATAGGGCGAGTGCGGCACCACGGCGATGCCGGCCGCGCGCGCCATCGCCGCCACCTCGACCATGGCGGTCAGCCCGCCATGCTTGGTGACGCTGGGCTGCACGAAATCCACCGCGCGCGCCGCGATCAGCCTGGCGAAATCCTCCGGCCCGCCGAGGTTTTCCCCTGCCGCGATACCGCAGCCCGCCGCCGCCCGCACCGCGCCCATGGCGGCGAAATCCTCGGGCGGCCAGACCGGCTCCTCGACCCAGCGGATATTCATCCCCTCCACCGCGCGACAGAAGCCCACCGCCTCCTCGACCCGCTCCCAGGTGCAGTTGATGTCGAGCATCAGGGGCACCTCGGGCGGCGCCGCCGCGCGCGCGGCGCGGATGCAGGCCAGATCCACCTCATGCAGCTTGATCTGGCGGTAGCCCAGGCGGATGGCCTCGGCGACATTGGCCGCCACCACAGTCGGCTCGCCATAGCGCAGCAGGCTGGCATAGGCGGGAACCCGCGCGCGGCCGCCGTTGCCGAGCAGCGCATGCAGCGGCTTGCCGGCGCGCTTGCCCGCCAGGTCCCATAGCGCGACGTCGATGGCCGAGATCCCGTAGCGCACCGGTCCATGCCGGCCGAAATTGTGGAAGCGGCGCAGCAGCAGGCGCTGCACCCCCGCGATATCGCTGCCGTCCAGGCCGATGCAGGCCGGGCCGATCAGCCGGTCCACCGCATCCTTCGTCGTTTCGCCCAGGCTGAAGCCAAAACCCTCGCCCCAGCCATGCAAGCCATCCTCGGTCTCGACCCGCACCAGCAGCGTCTCGATCTCGCGCAGGCGGAGGTTGCCGCCGAACCCCGCGCTGCCCGCGCCATAGGTGAAGGCGCTGCGGAGCATGCGGGTTTCGATGCGGATGATTTTCATGTCTGCTGCCCTATCGCCTTCGGACTTCGCCGCGGGCTAGGCTTGTCACACCCATGGCCGGCCCAAAGAAGCCGGTAGGGAGGAAATAAGAATGAGACTCCATGCAATCCTGGGCGCCCTGCTCGGCGCCCTGACGGTCCTGCCCGCGGCGGCGCAGGACGCCTACCCGACCCGGGCGATCCGCTTCATCGTGCCCTTCGGGGCCGGCGGGCCGAGCGACATCGTCGCCCGCATCATGGCGCCGCGGATGGCGGCGACCTTGGGCCAGCCCGTGGTGGTCGAGAACCGCGCCGGTGCCGGTGGTGTGACCGGCGTCGATGTCGCGGCCAAATCCGCGCCCGACGGCTACACCTTCGCCATCGGCAGCGCGGGGGCCCTGGCGATCTCGCCCAACCTCGATCGCGGCACGCCCTATGACCCGCTGAAGGATCTGGCGCCGCTCACCCTGGCCGTGCTGGTGCCGGAGCCGCTGGTGGTTCCCATCGCCTCGCCCTACCGCACGCTCCAAGAGCTTGTGGCCGGTGCGAAGGCCTCGCCGGGCAAGCTGAACTTCGGCTCCACCGGCTCCGGCAGCATGCCGCATCTGGCGGCCGAGCAGCTTCGCGCCGCGGCCGGGATCGACATCGTCCATATTTCCTACAGCAGCGGCGGCCAGCTCGCGACCTCGATCCTGCGGGACGAGGTCCAGCTTGGCTTCGCCGACCTGCCCGTGCTGCTGCCGCAGATCCGCGCCGGGACGATGCGCGCGCTTGCCGTGGGGACCCGCGAGCGCCTGTCCTGGCTGCCCGATGTCCCGACCATGACCGAGGTCGGGCTGCCGGCGGTCGATGCCAGCAACTGGCATGGGCTGATCGCCCCCATCAACATGCCGGCGGGCCCGCTGGCCGCCCTGCGCCGCGCCGCCATCGGCGCCTTGCAGGACCCGGATGTGAGGCGCCTGCTGGATGGGCAGGGCGCGATCCCTGGCGGCAACAGCAGCGAGGAATTCGGGGCCTTCCTGCGCAGCGAGATTGAGAAGTGGGGCGGGGTCATCCGCCGCAACAACATCCGCGCCGACTGAGCAGCCTGGAGAATCTGGGGGCGGCCGGCCATCCGGCCAGCCGCCTTCAGCGTATCGTCAGGCGGGCCGCCGATGGCGCCGCCTCGAAGCGAACCCAACCCGGCACTTCGGCGGCGAGATTGACCTCCCGCCATTTGGGATGCCGGGGCGGGCGCAAAAATTCCCCGAATTGCGCGTGCAGCGCCTCGATGAAGCGCGACACCTTGCGGTGGCGATCGCTGCCCGGCTGCCAGGCATAGACCGCCATTACCGCGCCCACCGCGATCGTCTCCACCGTCGTGCCCGGTGCGATCAGCATCGGGTAGTCGGCCGAGGCCAGGCTGGATGGCAGATAGGTCTCGATCAACTCGGGCGTGGCCGGGATCGGCAGGAAGTGCAGATCGCTCCCCGCCGGCACGCCGCCAAAAATCCGGGCCGGCTTGCCCGCCACGAAGGCCATGGCCGCGATCTCGCCGCGCCGGAGCCTGGTCAGGGCGACGTCCTGGGTCTCGTCGGTCATGACGACCGGGATGCCCAGCATGTCGAACACCAGCGAGGCCGTCATCGCCGTGCCGCTGCCCGGAACATCGACATTGACCGGCTTGCCAGCGAGGTCCTCCAGCATGCGGATATCCGCGCGCGCAAGGATGTGGATCTCCTCGTCGTAGAGCTTGGCGATGTATTGGATCAGCGTGCCGACCCCTGGCAGGATGCGTTGGCGCCGGGCGAAGGCGAGCGCATCGGACTGCACGATCCCGATGTCGATGCCGCGCAGCAGCAGGATATCGGCGATGTTGCGCAGCGACCCCTTGCCGACGATCGCGAGGACCCGGAGCGTATCACCATCGTCCAGCACCGCCGCGAGGTCGGCGGCGATGCGGATATAGGTCCCGTCAACACCGCCGGAGATGATGCCCACCGTTCCCGCATTCGCCCGCGCGGTCAGGGCATTGACCGACATCGGCAGCCCTTGGGCGAGCGCCGGGCCGGTGAGCGCCGTCATGAGTCCGGCCAGGACCAGGTCCCGGCGTGACAGGGAGGCGGGCAAGGTCGGGCTCATGGTCGCTCCTCGGGCGTTTTGGTCAGGGTCGGGGCCTCGGCCGCACTGAGGGCTTTGGCGCGGTCGTACCAAAGCCGGGCGGCGGCGAGGTCGGGCTCGATCCCGAGCGCGCCGCGCAGCGCCAGCATCCGCGGGTCGTAGGTTTCGGCCAGGGCATGGGCCGCGACGGCGCTGCCGGCGGCGGCGGCGCGTTCGAAGAAGCGTCGCGCACCGGAGATATCGCCCAGTGCCATGAGCGATTGGCCGCGCTGGAGCATCGCGACGAGTAGCGTGGGGGCCATGGGGATGGTGCGCGGCGTCAAGACCGGCGGCTCGGCGCGGGGAGGCGCCGGCAAGGCCGGCTCGGGCTGGGGTTGCGATCCCGGTGGCACCTCGGTCATCGCTGCCGGCGTGCCGGGGGCGGGCGCCTCCTCCGGTGGCGCCGGCTCCGCGACCATGGCCGGCGCCGGCAGCATCGGCTCGGGCGCTTCCGGCTCACGGATGGGTTCGGGCTCGGCCATTGCGGCAGGGGCGTCCACGGGGGGCAGCGCAATCATGGGCTCCGGGGGCGGGGCTGCGGCGGTGGCTTCCGCCGGAGGAGGGTCATCCGGTTCCGGGGCGGCCGCCTGGGCCGGCGGCGATGCCGTCTCCAGCATGTGCTCGACGGGGTGGGTGGGCGGCGGTTCGGCCGCGAGGACGTCCTCCGGTTCCGGGATCGGGAGTGTGCCGAACCAGACCGGCGGAGCGGCGTCTTCGGGCGGTGTGCTCTGCGTCGCCTCCTGCGGGGCGTGGGAGGCCTCCGCGATGACGAGGCTCGGCGCCAGGTCTGCCGTCGCCGAGGCAAGGATCGCATCCCCGTCCTGGACCACGCCGACGGCATCCGGCTGCGGAGCGTCCCCGGCGCCCGGCAGCGCCACCATCCGATCGGCCGGGGCCTGCGACCACGCCGGCATGCCGGGCAGCGGCTGGTCGTCCCAGACCACGACGGGGGTCGCCTCGGGCTCTTCGCCGATGCTGCGCGCCATCACCAGACCAATGCCCACGGCCCCGAGCAAGGTCAGCGTCAGCCCCGGCATCCGTTTGCGCGGGGTCGGTGGCGGCGGCACCGGGAGGGGCGGCGGTGGCTCCGATGGTTGGATGGTGGCGGGCTGGGACAGGACCGCCTTCAGCGCCGCCTCCCACGCCCCGTCGCCCTCGATCGAAATCGGCTCCTGCCAGACGAAGGCCGCGGCAAGCAGCAAATCCAGCTTCGGCACCTCCTGGGGCCGCAGCGGCTGATGGATGATGGGAAGGTGACCCGGGTAACGGGCCGCAAAACCGGCCGCATCGAGCCTTTGGCGTAACTGCGCCATGGCATTCGGCGCCCAATGCGGTTCGATTTCGAGTAATACCACCCCGCTTTCGGGCTGGATAAGAACAATATCGATATGCGCCGTGCCAATCTGGCAGTTGCTGAGAATGCTCCAGCCACTCCTCGCGTGCTTTGCGACCGCGGGCGGCGCCTGCCCCATGCGCCCAACAGTCGCCACATCCGGATCGGGTGATCGGCTGTCGCGCAACGCTAGCCTCCAAAGTCCGACAGAACAGCCTCAGCGACCTAAAGGTTAGCCAGATAGCATGGACTGCACCAGAACTTCTAAGGCTTTGAGGGCGGACTCCTCTGAAATTACATGAAGTATAGCATTTCAGATCAATATTTCTGCAATATTCAAGCAAAATTACCTGATCTTGTTGCGGAGAGCGGAAGTTCCCCTGTGATGAAAATGGACAAGCGCTCGCCACCGCAGGTGGTGCGACGGGGGGGGCTCGCAATTCGGGCGTGGGCAGGGGCTGGCGGCCACGCCTCAGGAGCGGGGCGCTCTCCGGCGCCCCGCTCGGGCTGGCTAGAGGGCCGCCTTGACGCTGGCGCTGGCCTCGGAGCGCGTGGTGCCGACCCGCAGCGCCAGGGCCGCGGCCATGAACTCGTCCAGCCCGCCATCCAGCACCGCGGCGGGGTTGCCGGTTTCGGTGCCGGTGCGCAGGTCCTTCACCATCTGATAGGGCTGCAACACGTAGGACCGGATCTGGTGGCCCCAGCCGATGTCGGTCTTGCCGGCCTCGATGGCGGCGCCGAGCGCCTCGCGTTTGCTCAGTTCCAGCTCATAGAGTCGCGCCTTCAGCATGTTCATCGCGATCGCGCGGTTCTTGTGCTGGCTGCGGTCCTGGGTGGAGGCCGCGACGATACCCGTCGGGATATGGGTGAAGCGCACCCCGGATTCGGTCTTGTTGACGTGCTGGCCGCCGGCGCCGCTGGCCCGGAAGGTATCGGTGCGGATATCGGCGGGGTTGATGTCGATCTCGATCTTGTCGTCCACCACCGGATAGACATAGACGCTGGCAAAGCTGGTCTGCCGCCGCGCGGCCGCATCGAAGGGGCTGATGCGGACCAGGCGATGCACCCCGGTTTCGGTCTTCAGCCAGCCATAGGCGTTGGCGCCGGAAACCTGGATGGTCGCGCTCTTGAGCCCGGCCTGTTCGCCGGTGCTTTCCTCGGTCAGCTGCACCTTGTAGCCGTGGCGTTCGGCCCAGCGGGTGTACATGCGCAGCAGCATTTCCGCCCAGTCCTGCGCCTCGGTGCCGCCGGCGCCGGCATTCACTTCCAGATAGGCGTCGTTGCTGTCGGCCTCGCCGGACAGCAGGCTTTCGATCTCGCGGTGCTTGGCTTCGCGGGCCAGGGCCTGGAGGTCGGCGACGGCGGCATCGGCGGTGGCGGCATCGCCCTCGGCCTCGGCCATCTCGATCAGCTCCAGCGCATCCGCGACCGATTGCTTGAGCTTGGCCACGCCCTCGGTCTGGTCCGAGAGGCGGGTGCGTTCCCGCATCAGCGTCTGGGCCAGATCCGGCTTCTCCCACAAAGCGGGATCCTCGGCGCGGGCATTCAATTCTTCCAGGCGCGCGAGAGCGACGTCCCAGTCGAGGTGGCGTCGCAACAGCTCAACACTGTCGGCGATCTGGGTCTTCAGGCTTTCGGCATCGGCGCGCATGACGCGGCAGTTAGGCCGCGCCGCGCCACCGCGCAAGCGATGCCTGTATCAGTAAAGATCCCCCAGCCTTCGCTGCGCTGCGCCGGGGTTCCCTTGCACGCCGGGCACGCCGAAGGCGGGCGGCAGGTCCGGCACGGCGGCATTGGCGTCGCCACCGAACAGGTCGGCGTCGTTGGGCGGCGGGCGGGCGCTGTTCTCGGTGCCGGGGCGGAAGGCCTCGGTGATGGTCTGGCCGCGGTCGGTCTGGAGCCGCACCAGTGCCACGCCGGGCGGTACACGGAAGGGCACTGGCGGGCTGTCGCCCAAGGCTGCCTCCACCACATCGCGGAAGATGGGGGCGGCATTGCCGCCGCCGGTCTCGCCATTGCCCAGGGTCTGCGGGTCGTCGAACCCGAGCCAGACCGCGACCACGAGGTCCGGCGTATAGCCGACGAACCAGTTGTCCACGTAGTCGTTGGTCGTCCCGGTCTTGCCCGCGATCGGGCGGTTCAGCCCGGTGGCCGCGCGCCCACCGGTGCCGCGCTGCACCACGCCCTGCAACAGGCTGGTCATCTGGTAGGCGGCGATCGGATCGGTGATCTGGCGCCGCGTATCGGTCAGTTCCGGCGGCCCGTCCTGGAAGGGGCGGGTCGCGCATTCGGGGCAGGCGCGCCCCTCCGGCCGCCAGACCAGGCGGCCGAAGCGGTCCTGCACACTGTCGATCAGGGTCGGTTCCACCCGCTTGCCGCCATTGGCGAAGGAGGCATAGCCCGCCGCCATCCGCAGCACCGTGGTCTCGCCGGAGCCCAGCGCCATGGCGAGGTAGCGCGGCATGTTGTCGATGACCCCGAAGCGGGCGGCGGTGGCCGCGACCCGCTCGATGCCGATTTCCTGCGCGAGGCGCACGGTGACGAGGTTGAGGCTGCGCTCGATGGCGCTGCGCATCGTCACCCAGCCATTGGAGGTGCCGGCGTAGTTCCCGGGCCGCCACAACCCCTGCGGTGTGGCGATCTCGATCGGCGCGTCCAGCAGCCGCTGGTTCGGCGGAATGCCAAGCTCCAGCGCCGGCAGATAGACGAAGGGCTTGAAGGAGGAGCCCGGCTGCCGCTGCGCCTGCGAGGCGCGGTTGAACCAGGAACGCTCGAAGGAGAAGCCGCCGACCATCGCCAGCACGCGGCCGGTATTGGGGTCGAGGGCCACGATCGCCCCCTCCACATTCGGCAATTGCCGCAGCGAAAGATGCTCCGGGCTGCCACGGTTGCGGCCGGCGGCGGGGGTGGCGGGCTCGACCTCCACCATCACGACATCGCCCGGGCTCAGCACATCCTGCATGCGGCGGGGCGAGCCGCCCAGGCGTCCGCCCGGCTGCACCGGCTTGGCCCAGGACTGCACATCGTCGAGCGGCAGGGTCATGGTGCGGGGCTCGGCCGCGGCGCGTGGATCGGCGCGCGCGATCCAGGCCATGCGAGCCTCGGTGTTCCGCACCTCAAGGGCCACGGCCAGATGCCAGCCGGGCAGGGCGCCAGGGGGGCGGGCGACTTGTTCGAGCTGCGGCAGCCAGTCCGTGGAGCTGGCCGAAATCCGCGCCACGGGGCCGCGCCAGCCACCACGGCGGCGGTCATAGGCGAACAGCCCCTTGCGCAGCGCCTCCTCGGCACCGGCCTGCAAGGTCGGGTCGAGGCTGGTGCGGGCGACGAGGCCACCCATGGTGGTCTGTTCCGTGCCGAAGCGGGCGACCAGCTCACGCCGCACCTCCTCGGTGAAGTACTGGCCCACCGGCACAAAATCCGGCCGGCGGCTTGGCCGCGCCTGCAACGGCTCGGCACGGGCGGTCGTCGCCTCGGCCAGGGTGATGGCCTGGTCGTCCAGCATCCGGTCGATCACCCAGTCGCGTCGCGAGCGGGCGGCGTCGGGGTAGCGGAGCGGGTTGTAGTTGTTGGGCGCCTTGGGCAGGGCGGCCAGGAAGGCAGCCTCGGCGACGGTCAGATCGTCCAGCCCCTTGCTGAAATACTGCTGCGCCGCCGCGGCGACGCCATAGGCCTGGGCGCCCAGGAAGATCTCGTTGAGGTAGATCTCCAGGATGCGGCTCTTGGGCATCGCGGTTTCGATGCGGGAGGCCAGGATCGCTTCCCGCAGCTTTCGCAGCATGGTGCGGTCATTGCCGGTCAGCATGTTCTTGGCGACCTGCTGGGTGATCGTGCTGGCGCCGACGGCCCGCCGGCCGGTGGAGAGGTTTTCCACATTGGTGAGGGCGGCGCGGGCGATGGCGATCGGGTCCACGCCGCTATGGGTCCAGAAATTCTGGTCCTCGGCCGAGACGAAGGCTTGCTGCACCCGGCGCGGAATGGCGCCGATGGGGACGAAGATGCGGCGCTCGGTCGCAAGCTCGGCCATCAGCCGCGAGTCGGCGGCGTAAATGCGCGACATCTGCGGCGGCTCATAGGTGGTCAGCCACTGGATATCGGGCAGTTCGGCGATCGCGGCGCGGTAGAAGCCAAAGGCCGCGACGCCGCCGCCGACCACCATGGTCCCGGCCAGGATCACGCCGATACGCCACATCCAGCCGAAAAAACCGAAGGGGTTCTGGCGGCGACGCTTTGGTACGGGGGGGCGGGGCGGGGATTTGGGCGGGCCGCCGGCGACCGGCGTTGCGGGAATGCGGTCGCCCGCCAAGGGGCGATCAGCGCGGAGTTCGTTCGGAGCCATGGAGCGCTTCCTACACCGCCTCGGGCGCCCGCGCGAAGCACGAAGACGCTGGACGCGGGGCCGGGTGACAATTCATATCAATTGCTGCTTCGGGAGGTCGCGATGGCCCTGCTGCTGATCGCCGCGCTGGTATGGGTCATGGTCCATGTCGGCCTGGCCGGATCGCCGCTGCGGGCCGCCCTGGTCGCGCGGCTGGGGGAGGGCGGCTTCCGCGCCGGGTTCTCGGTGCTCTCGGTGGTGGCCCTCATCCTGCTGGTGATGGCCTGGCGCGGGGCGGAGACGAATTTCCTCTGGAGCGCCGCCCCCTGGTTCCGCTGGCTCATGGCGGCGCTGATGCTGCCGGTGCTGGTGCTGTTCTTCACCTCGGTCGCCGCACCCAACCCGACCGCGGTGGCGGGGGAGGCGGCGCTGGGCCGGGAGGCGCGGGGCATCACCCGGATCACCCGCCATCCGATGCTGTGGTCCTTCACCCTGTGGTCGCTGCTGCATGTGCTGGCCAATGGCGACACGGCGGCGATGGTGTTCTTCGCGGCCTTCGCGGTGACGGCGCTGCTGGGGATGCCCTCGATCGACGCCAAGCTGCGGGCGCGGGCGCCGAATGCCTGGGCGGGCTTCGCGGCCAGGACCTCGGTGCTGCCCTTCGCCGCCATCGCCGGGGGGCGCAACCGGCTGGCCCTGGCCGAAATCGGCTGGGCCGCGCCGCTGCTGGGCCTGATCGCCTGGGCGGCGCTGCTGCATTTTCACCGGGCGCTGTTCGGCGTCCCGGCGCTGCTGCTGGGGTAGCGGTCAGGCGAAATCATAGGCGGCATCCACCCGGTACCACTGCCCGGCCTTCCACGCCGCGAGCTCCGCCTCCAGGAAGGCGGCGCGGGTGTCGTCCGGCTTGTTCAGCCAGTTCCAGGTGGTTTCGGGCAGCATGAAGCGCCAGCCGCCGTCATCCCCGCCCGCTCGCCGCATCAGCTTGACCCAGCCCAGCACGCGCGGCGCCGAGATGCCGAGAAACGCCTTCTCCCCCGGCCGCCAGACGTTCGGGGGGTGGAAGGCGATGGAGGTCGAGCCTTCCGCCGGGCGGCCGAAGTCCATCTGCCATTTCTCGGTATCCACGCCCTTGAGGCCGCGGCAATCGGTCGCGACCAGGTAGTGCCAGGCGATCCCTTCGGCGGCGGACTCCGTGTCCCGCGTCGGCAGGGCGGTGGCGCCCATCAGGGAGCGGGCGATGCAGGTGCCGGTTTCGTTCAGCACGTCGCGGTTGAGGTACCAGAGGAAGACCCGGTCCCGCTGCGCGATATGGGTGCCGAGCACGACCCAGCCCCGCAGCTTCAGCAGCAACGCGGGGGAATGGGACAGCGGCTGGCAGCCCTCGCGCAGGATGCGGGGCAGATCGTCGTTGCCCGCGGTCTTGCTGCCCTCCACGCGGTAGCCGATGCCATGCGTCGCCCAGGCGGTCGCGGTCCGCTGCCGCGGCACGACGTTTTCCGCGTCGGGGTTCAACGGCCTGAGGGAGGAGGGCAGCGGCTGGCTCGCCGCCGTCACATCGCCATCGCGTTCGGTCATCGTCTCGGCCGGGGTGGTTGCCAGCAAGCAGTCGACGATGCGCTTCTGTAGCGCATCGATCAGGGCGATCTGCCCCGGCGTCCGCAAGACGTTGAAGGCCCGGATCGTGGTTTGCAGCAGCTCGGCGAAGGTCGGGCCGGGCAGCTTCGGCTCGAACTGCCCGGGGGGCATATGGGCGAAATAGAGTGTGGTGATCAGCTTGTCGCGCGTGCTGGACAGGATCGGCTCCTGCCCGACGCCCTGGCTCATGCCCTGGCGCAACAGCCCGATCAGCATGGGGTTGGTGCAGAGCCGGGCCCGGATGTCCTGTTGCAGGACCCCCGCCGGCGCCTGGAACAGGTCTTTGATCGGTCGATCCAAAGGATCGATCACTACGCCGCCGCGCGCCTGGCTCATTCTGAAAACTCCCTCTTCGCCGGGAGGCTAGACCAGGGTGGCGGAATATTCCGGATCACGACTGCTCGACCCTCGACTTGCCCCCGGCGGCGGCAGCCGATACCGAAGCCGATCCCCGCTGGCTTGATCGAGACCGCACCATGTCCCGTCCGACCCCCGTCATGCTCATCATCCTCGATGGTTGGGGCTTTCGCCCGGCCTGCCCCGACAATGCGGTGGCCCAGGCGGCGACGCCGACCTTCAACGCGCTCTGGGCCGCCGGGCCGCGCGGCTACCTCCGCACCTGCGGGCCGGATGTCGGGCTGCCGGTGGGGCAGATGGGCAATTCGGAGGTCGGGCATCTGAACCTCGGCGCCGGGCGGGTGGTGATGCAGGACCTGCCGCGGATCGATGCCGCCATCGACGACGGCAGCCTGCCGACCCTGCCGGCGCTGGTCGATCTGATCGGCAGGCTCCGCGCCTCGGGCGGCACCTGCCACCTCATCGGGCTGCTGTCCGAGGGGGGGGTGCATAGCCACCAGCGCCATGCGCTCGCCTTGGCCCGCGTGCTGGTCGGGGCCGGGGTGCCGGTCGCGGTGCATGGCTTCTCCGACGGGCGCGACTGCGCGCCGGATGCGATGACGCGGGACCTGCCCGCCTTCCTCTCCGGCCTGCCCTTGGGCGCGCGGCTGGCGACGCTGACCGGGCGCTACTACGCCATGGACCGCGACAACCGCTGGGAGCGCGTCTCCACCGCCTGGCGCGCCATCGCCCTGGCCGAGGGGGCGCGCGTCGCCGACCCGATGCAGGCGGTGGCCGAGAACACCGCCGCCGGCCGCAGCGACGAATTCGTGCCCGCGCATGTGATCGGCGACTACGCCGGCATGGCCGATGGCGATGGCGTGCTGTGCTTCAATTTCCGCGCCGACCGGGTGCGGGAGATCATGGCGACGCTGGTCGATCCCGCCTTCTCCGGCTTCGAGCGCCCCCGCGTGCCAAAACTCGCCGCCGCCGCGGGGATGACCCAGTATTCGGTGGAGCTGGACGCGCATCTGGCCACGCTCTTCGCCCCCCAGCCGATGACCGGGCTGCTGGGCGAGACGGTCGCCGCCGCCGGGCTGACCCAGCTTCGCATGGCCGAGACCGAGAAATACCCCCACGTCACCTACTTCCTGAACGGCGGCGAGGAGGCGGTGCTGCCGGGCGAGGAGCGCATCATGGTGCCCTCGCCCAAGGTCGCGACCTATGACCTCCAGCCCGAGATGTCCGCCCCCGAACTGGCAGCCAAGGCGGCGGCCGCGATCCGGGCGCAAAAACATGCGCTGATCGTGCTGAACTTCGCCAATGCCGACATGGTCGGCCATACCGGCAGCCTGCCCGCCGCGATCAAGGCGGTGGAGGCGGTGGATGCCGGGCTCGGCCAGATCATCGCCGCCCTGCGCGAGACCGGCGGCGCGGTGCTGGTCACCGCCGACCATGGCAATGCCGAGACGATGCGCGACCCGGAAACCGGCGGGCCCTATACCTCGCATACGCTGAATGTGGTGCCCTGCGTGGTCTTCGGCGGGCCGGAGGGCACGACGCTGGCCGATGGCCGGCTGGCGGATGTGGCGCCGACGCTGCTGGGCCTGCTCGGGATCGCGCAGCCGGCGGAGATGACCGGGCGGTCGCTACTGCGGCACGGCTGAGCCGGGCGGGCGGCAGGACTCGCGGATCACCAGCCGGGTGGGCAGCTTCAGGCAGCGGAACCCGGCGGGGGCCTGGCCGCGCATCCGCTCCAGCAGCATGGTCGCGGCATGGCGGCCCATTTCGGCGAGGTCCCAGGCGACCGCCGTCACCGGGGGCGTGTAAAGCTCCGCGAGGTCGGAATCGCTGCCGGCGATCAGCGAGACATCCTCGCCCACCCGGCAGCCCAGCGCCCGCAGCGCGCGCAGGCTGCCCTCCAGCAGATCCATGGTCGCGACGAAGATCGCCGTCGGCGGCGGCGTGAGCCTCATCAGCGCCATCGTCTCCCGAAACGTATCCTCGGCCGTCAGCACCCGGTCGCGCAGCAGTGCCGGGTCAGGCGCCAGCCCCGCCGCGTCGAAGGCCTCGGCAAACCCCTGGACCCGGCTGCGGGCGGGAAAGGCCTTGGTGTCGCCGACCAGCAAGGCGATGCGCCGGTGCCCCAAGGCCAGCAAATGCCGCGTCGCCCGCGCCGCGCCGGCGCTGTGGTCGGCGGTGACGCGGTCGGCGGTGTCGATGCGGTCGCGGTCGATCAGCAGCACCGGCATGGGGGCCGCGGCCAGCGCCTCCAGCACCCCCGGATGCGCCTCGTCGCTGATCGTCATCATGACGCCATCGACTTTTCGGCGCGCAAAGGCGCGCAACAGGTCCAGCTCCACCTCCGGCCGGTTGGTCGTGCTGGAGAGCAGCAGCGTGTAGCCCTGCTCCCGCAGCAGGTGCTCGGCCTCCTTGATGAAGGTGGCGAAGCGGGGGATGTCGAAATCGCGGATGGCGCAGGCGACCAGCCGGGTGGCGCCGCCGCGCATGCTCTGGGCGATGGTGTCGCGCTCGTAGCCCATGGCGTCGATCGCGGCCTGGACCTTGCGCCGGATCGGCTCCGTCACGGTGGGATGGCCGTTGAGCACGCGCGAGACGGTGCCGACCGCAACCCCGGCCGCCTTGGCCACATCCCGGATCTTCGTGCTGCCGCGCATGGCTTGACGCCCTCTTGATGAACCGGTTCATATCGGCTCATGCCGCGATTTGGAAGCAGTGTTGCGACGATTGCCGTTCTCGGCGCCATCGCCTTCGTCAATGCGATGGGGGCGGTGATCGTCTTCCCGCTGGGGCCGTTTTTGGCGCGGGATCTGGGGGTGCCGCTGCAGGACGCGGCGCTGACCAGCACGGTCTATACCGCCGCCGCGGGGATCGGCGGGCTGGCGGGGGCGCTGTTCCTCGGGCGCTGGAGCCGGCGGGGGGCGCTGGTCGGCTCGCTCGGCGGGCTCGGGCTGGGGATGGTCGCGGCCGGGCTCGCGCCCGATTTCCGCTGGCTGCTGCTGGCGCGGTTCCTTTCCGGCCTCTGCGCCGGGCCGCTGATGGCGGCGGTGGTGACGATCGCGGCCGAGGCGGTCTCCGAGGACCGGCGCAACCGGGTGGTGAGCGCGATCGTCGGCTCCTACGGGCTGGCGCTGGTGCTGGGCCTGCCCTTTGCGCTGTTGCTGTCGGCCTCGGCGGGGGGGTGGCGCATCCCCGTGCTGGTCCTGGGGGCGGCCTGCCTCGCGCTGCTGCTGCCGGCCTGGCGGATGCAGCGGCCGGCGCGGGCGGCCGAGCCCGGGCCGAAGGTCACCCCGGCCAGCCTGCTGCGGCTGCTGCTGCGCGCCGAAAGCCTGACCGGGTTGGCGCTGATCGGCGCGGCCTCCTTCGCCAGCCTGCTGATCGCGCCGCATCTGAGCGGCTTCGCGCTGGGCAATGCCGGGGTCGGCGAGGCCGGGTTGCGGGCGATGTATCTGTTCGGCGGCGGGATGGCGCTGGTCACCACCCGCGTCACCGGCTGGGTCATGGACCGCATCGGCACCTTGCAGGCCTCGCTGGGGGTGGGGGCGCTGCTGACGGTGCTGCTGGTCGCCGCCTTCATGGTGCCGCTGCCGCCGCTGGTCGCGGTGCCGCTGCTCGGCGCGGTGCTGGCGGGGCAATTGGCGCGCAGCACGGTGGCGCAGGCCAGCGCCACCCGCGTCGCCCAGCCTTCGGAGCGGATGACCTACCAATGCCTCGTGGCCGCCGCCACCAGCCTGGGCCAGGCCGCCGGCGCCGCCTGCTCGACCCTGGTGCTGCATGAGGCGCCGGGGGGCGGGCTGGCCGGGATGGGCGGGCTTGCCGGGCTGAGCATCGCGCTGGCCTGGCTCGCCCCGCTGCTGGTGGTGGTGCTGAACCGGCAGTTGCGGCGGCGCGACCACAGATGAACCGATTCACCCACCCTTTATCGGAGCAGGCAGCATGAGCCACCCCGTCATCGGCTTCGTCGGCTTCGGCGAGGCCGCGCAATGCTTCGCCCGGCATTTTTCCGGCCAGGGCGTGGCCGGGATGCTGGTCTTCTGCGAGGGCGCGACCAACCGGCCGCCCTATTCGCCCGCCTTCCGCGCCAGCGTGGCCGCCCATGGGGCGAGGCTCGTGGACAGCCTGGAGGCGCTGGCCGCCGCCGCGGACATCATCGTCTCGGCGGTGGTGGTGGCGACGGCGGCCGGGGTCGGCCAGGCCATCGCCGCCGCCGCCCGGCCGGGCGCGCTGGTCGTGGACATCAACGCCGCCACCCCCAGCGCCAAGCGCCTGGTCGCCGAGGCCGTGGCGGCGCGTGGCGGGCAGTATGTCGATGCCAATCTGATGGGCGCGGTCGGGCTGTATGGCCCGGCGGTGCCGCTCTATTGCTCGGGCAGCGGCATGGCGCGGTTCATCGCGACCTTCGCGCCCCTGGGGCTCGTCATCGAGGATGCCGGGCCCGAGGCCGGCACAGCCGCGGCCGTGAAAATGCTCCGCAGCGTGGTGACCAAGGGGATCGAGGCGCTGGTGATGGAGGCGCTGACCGCCGCCTCGGCCGCCGGGGTGCGGCAGGAGGCGTTGCGCGGCATCTGCGGGCCGATGGATGCCACAAGCTTCAGCACCTTCGTGGACATGTGCGTCCGCACCGATGTGCTGCACGCCGAGCGCCGCGCCGTCGAGATGGATGGGGTGATCGAGGGCCTGAGGGAACTTGGGCTGGACCCGGTGATGACGGTGGCGACCGCGGCACGGCTACGCGCCTCGGCCGCACTTGGGCTGCGCGCCGAGTTCGCGGCGCGGGGGGCCTATACCGCCGATGCGGTGCTTGATGCCTATGCGGCGCGGATGGCCTAGCCTTCCAACTCCCGCCGCACGATCGCGGCCCCTTCGGCCAGGGCCTTGAGCTTCCCGAACGCCCGTTCGCGCGGCAGGTACTTCATGCCGCAATCCGGCGCCGGAACCAGCCGCTCGGCGGGCAAATGCTTCAGCCCCTCGCGGATGCGGGCGGCGACCTCCTCCGCGGTCTCGACCTGGTGGCTGCCGAGGTCGAGCACGCCCAGCAGGATCGTCTTGCCCGACAATTCGCGGAGCACGCCGAGGTCCAGATGCGGCTGTGCCGCCTCGATCGAGATCTGGTCGGCGATGCAATCGGCCAGTTGCGGCAGGAAGGAATAGCCGCTCGGCTTGTCCTGCACGATGGCGGCGTAGCCGAAGCAGAGGTGCACGATGGTCGGCCCCGGCACCCCCTCCAGCGCCCGGTTGATCGCCTTCACCCCATAGCGCCGCGCTTGCTCCGGCCGCGCCTGGAGCCAAGGCTCGTCGAGTTGGATGATGTCGGCACCGGCGGCCTTCAGGTCGCGGGCTTCCTCGGCCACCACGGCGGCATAGGCCATGGCGAGGGCTTCCTCGTCGCCGTAGAACTCGTCCTTGGCCTGCTGGGCGAGGGTGAAGGGGCCGGGCAGGGTGATCTTGATCTTCTTGTCGGTATTGGCGCGCAGGAACTGCACGTCACGCACCTCAACCGGCCGCATGCGGCGGATCGCGCCGATCACGCGGGGCACCAGCGTGGATTTGCCGGCGCGGCCCATGACGGAGGCGGGGGTGTCCACATCCACCCCCTCCAGCGCCAAGGCGAAGCGGTTGGAGTAGCTTTCGCGCCGCATCTCGCCATCGGTGATGATGTCGATCCCGGCGCGCTCCATGTCGCGGATGGCGATGAGGGTCGCGTCATCCTGCGCCCCTTCCAGCACCGGCTCGGCCACGCGCCAGATGTCGCGCATGCGGACGCGGGGCACGAGGTTCTTGGCCAGCACCTCGCGGTTCACCAGCCAATCGGGCTGCGGGTAGCTGCCAACGACGGTGGTGGGCAGCAGCATATCAGCCATGGGTCGGTTTCCTCTGGGCTCGGGCGGCGCCCTGTTCCGGCCGGAGCCTGCCGCCGCGGCGCCGAACACACAAGACCGACAAAATGCGTTGACAGACGTGTTTTGTCGGGAAAATCTCCCTCCCAGGAGAAATGGTCCATGCACACCGCCACGAGCCGGGACGTGACGCGGTGAACACGCCGGCACCCCTGGTCACCCTGACATTCGACAATGGGCCGGAGCCGGAGGCGACCCCGGGCGTGCTCGACGTGCTGCGTCGCCGTGGCCTGCACGCGACCTTCTTCGTGATCGGCCAGAAGCTCGAAGATCCGGCGCGGCGGGCGATCGCGGCGCAAGCCCATGCCGAGGGCCATTGGATCGGCAACCACACCTATACCCATGCCGGGCCGCTCGGCGATCGCCCGCCGGGCCATGCCGAGGCGGAGATCGGCCGCACCCAGGCGCTGATCGGCGATCTGGCGCACCCCGACCGCCTGTTCCGCCCGGTCGGCGGCGGCGGCCATCTGGGGCCGCACCTGCTGAGCGTCGAGGCCCGCGATTACCTGCTCCGCGACCGCTACACCTGCGCCCTGTGGAACGCCGTCCCCGGCGACTGGAAGGACGCGGAGCACTGGCCGGATCGGGCGCTGGCGATGTGCCTCGCGCAGGATCATGCGGTGCTGGTCCTGCATGACCTGCCGAACGGGGCGATGCGGCATCTGGACCGCTTTCTCGGGCGGCTTGCCGATGCGGGCGCCAGCTTCCGGCAGGATTTTCCCGATGCCTGCCTCGCCATCCGGCGGGGCGTGCCATCGGGACGGCTGGGGGATTGGGTGGCCCCGGCTTCATTGACCAGACTGGGCGCGGACGCGCAGGCTTGAGCAAAAGGACGCTCCGCTCTGGCGGAGCAAAGCAGGAGGATGCGATGCAGGATCTCGACAGCGCAGGCATCACCGAGGCGGTGCTGGCGCAGATGGCCGATACGCCCGATGCGCGGCTGCGCGAAATCGCCGACGCCGCGGTGCGCCATCTGCATGACTTCGCGCGGGAGGTGAATCTCAAGCCGGACGAATGGCTCGCGGGCATCGCCTTCATGACCGCCGTGGGCCAGGCCTGCACCCCGTACCGGCAGGAGTTCATCCTGTTGTCGGACGTGCTGGGGCTGAGCCGCCTGGTGAACGTCATGCATGACGTGACGGGGCGCGAGGCGGCGGGGACGGAGACCAGCCTGCTCGGCCCGTTCTTCCGTGAGCAGGCACCGAAGATCGCGCTGGGCGACAGCATCGCCAAGATCGGCCAGGGCGAGGAGATCATGATCTTCGGCCAGGTCACGGATGCCGCCGGCAAGGGCGTGCCGGGCGCGCAGGTCGATGTCTGGCAGACCGACGCCGAGGGCGCCTATGACCTTCAGGCGCACGACCCCACGGTGATGGACATGCGCGGCCAGTTCCGCTGCGATGCCGAGGGCCGCTTTCGCTTCCGCACGGTCAGGCCGCTTGGCTACATGATCCCCATGGACGGGCCGGTGGGCGACCTCATCAACCGGCAGCACCGGCATGGCTATCGCCCGGCGCATATCCACTTCCTGATCTCGGCCCCCGAGTACCGGGAATTGGTGACGGCGCTCTATTTCGCCGATGACGAACATGTGGACAGCGACACGGTGTTTGGCGTGTCGCGCTCCCTCGTCATCAGCCCGGCCGTGGGTGTGGAGGGCGCGCCGGACCCGGCGGTACCGAGCATCCGCTACGACTTCTGCCTCTCGCGTGAGACGGAGGAAGGGGGCGGGCGCGTGGGTTCCGACCCGTCGAAGCTGATGCCCGCCTCTGGCTGAGGGCGCCACGGGACCGCAGACAACGCTTGGGAGGACAAGAAGATGACAAAGATCACCCGCCGGAGTCTCGGCCAGCTTACGGCCGCGACCGGGCTCGCCGCCGCATCCGGCATCCGCCCGGCCGCGGCGCAGGCGCCCTCGGGCCCGCCCCTCCGCATCGGCTATTCCATGTCGCTGTCGGGCGGGCTCGCCGGCAATGGCCGGCCGGCGCTGGCCACGCACCGGATCTGGGCGGATGACGTGAATGCGCGCGGCGGGCTTCTCGGCCGGCCCGTGGAGCTCGTGCATTACGACGACCAGAGCAATGGCGCGCAGGTGCCCGGCATCTACACCAAGCTGATCGACGTCGATAAGGTCGATCTGGTCGTTTCGGGCTATGCCACCGCGATCATCGCGCCGGCCATGCCGATCGTGATGCAGCGCGGCATGACGATCGTGACCCTGCTTGGCACCGGCGTGAACCATGAGTTCCGCTACGACAGGCACTTCAACATCTGCCCCGTGGGCAGCCAGGTGAAGGAGACCTTCGCCAAGGGCTTTTTCGACATCGCCATGGCGATGGATCCGAAGCCGCGCACCATTGCCATCGCGGCGCTGGACTCCGACTTCCCGCAGCGGACCGCGGAAAGCGCGCGCTTCCTGGCGCGGCAGCATGGGCTGCGGGTGGTCTATGACCGCTCCTATCCGCCGGGCACGGTGGATTTCTCGCCCATCATGCGCTCGATCCAGGCGGCACGGCCGGATCTTGTCTACATCGGCTCCTACCCGCCGGATTCGGTCGGGCTGCTGCGCTCGGCGAGCGAGCTGCGCATGTCGGCGCGCATGTTCGGCGGCGCGATGATCGGGCCGCAGATCTCGGCGCTGAAGGCGCAGTTGGGGCCCATCCTCAACAACCTCGTCACCTGGGACGTCTATGCCCCCGAGCCGACGATGCAGTTCCCGGGTGTGGAATCCCTGCTGCGACGGTATCGCGAGGTCGCGGCGCGGGAACAGACCGATGCGCTCGGCCTCTACGTGCCGCCGCTGGCCTATTCGCAGATGCAGGTGCTGGAGCAGGCGGTGAAGCGTGTCGGCAGGATCGACCAGGCAGCACTGGCCGCCGACATGCACGCGAACGCGTTCGACACGGTGATCGGGCCGCTGACATTCGACGCGCTCGGGGAATGGACGGAGGAGCGCAACCTCTACGTCCAGTATCAGGGCGTCACCGATGGCAATCTGGAACGCTTCGCGCGCCCGGGCACGCAGGTGATCCTCTATCCGCCACGCTACAAATCGGGCGAGCTGCGCGGACCCTACGGCGCCAGCGCGACCTGACGACATGGACCCCGAACTCGCGCTCCTGGTGAATGCCATCATCTCGGGCCTGTTGCTCGGCAGCCTTTATGCTGCCGCGGCGGCGGGCCTCGCGATCTCCTTCGGCATGCTGGATATCGTCAACATCGCGCATCCGGCGCTGGTGGTGCTGGGCGCCTTCGCGGTGGTGGTGGTCTCGGGCGGGCTCGGGCTCGATCCGCTGTTGTCGGCCGTGCTGCTGGCACCGGGTTTCTGGTTGCTGGGGGCGGGGATCTACACCGCTTACCACCACTTCTTCGAACGCCGGGGGGATCAGGCGCTGCACGGCCTCGCCTTCTTCTTCGGCGTCATGTTCATCATCGAGGTCGGGCTGGTGATGGTCTTCGGCGCCGACCAGCGCTACGTCGATCCATCCTACGCCAGCATCACCTACTACTTCGGCGATATCGACCTACCCTTGCGGATGCTGGTGCCTGGGGCGTCGGCACTGGCCACGATCGGGGCGCTGGCGCTGTATCTGCGGACGACCTTCACCGGCCGGGCCATCGCCGCCGTGGCGCAGGACCCGGAGGCGCTGCGCCTGCTCGCCATCGATCCGGTGCGGATCAAGCGCTTCGCCTTCGGCATCTCGGTGGCGCTGGCCGGGCTCGCGGGCGGGGCGCTGGTGGTGGTGCAGCCGATCGATCCCTGGTCGGGCCATGTCTTCATCGGCCGCGTCTTCGCCATCGTCATCATGGGCGGCATGGCGAGCCTGTCGGGCTGCGTGCTGGCGGCCCTGGCCTTTGGCGTGGCCGAGAATGTCACCGCTGCCTTCTATGGCCCGTCCTGGTCGCCGGCGGTGGCCTTCGGCGCGCTGCTGCTGGTGCTGGCCTTCCGGCCGCAGGGCCTGTTCGGACGCGCGGCGTGACGGTCAAGACCGAGGCGGCCCTCCGGCCCCGCCCCGCCCTGCCCGCCGGCCATATCGCCTTTTGGGGCGGGGCGGCGCTGCTGTGCCTCGCGCTGGTCGCGGGCTTCCGGGTGCTCGACAATGAATACGCTTGGTTCGCCGGCTACTTCATCCTGCAATACGTGCTGCTCGCCACCGCCTGGAACATCCTTGGCGGCTATGCGGGCTATGTGAATTTCGGCGCGGCGGGCTTTCTCGCCGTTGGCGCCTATACCACCGTGGCACTCCGAAAAGCCTTCGGCCTCGACCTGCTGCCCTGCATCGCCGCCGCCGCCTGCATCGGCGGGCTGCTGGGCTTAGGCACCGGCTGGCTCGCGCTGCGGCTGAAGGGTGTGTATTTCGCCATCGCCACGCTCAGCCTCGCGGTGCTGCTGCATACCATCGTGGTGAACTGGAGCTTTGTCGGCGGCTCGCGCGGCGCCTATGTGCTGCGCCCGGCCTCGATCCCGCCCTTCGTCAGCTATGGCGAGTATCTGTTCGTCGTGATGCTGGTGCTGGCGGTCATCGGCGTCGGCATCGCGCGGGGGATCGAGGGCTCGCGCCTCGGCATGGGGCTTGCCGCTTTGCGCGACGATGAACGCGCGGCCGAGGCCGCGGGCGTGCCCACGCTGCGGCTGAAACTCGTTGCCACCACGCTGAGCGGCGCGTTGATGGCCGTCGCGGGGGCGCCGCTGTCGCATTACACCGGCTATCTGAATCCGGAGGCCGCCTTCGGCCTCGCCTTCTCGGTCAATGCCATCGCCATGCCGCTGATCGGCGGCGCCGGCACCTGGTTCGGGCCGGTGATCGGCGCGGTGCTGCTGGCCTCGCTGCAACAGGCGGCGACGGTGACGATTTCCTCGGCGGCCAATCTGATGATCGTTGGTGTCGTGCTCGTGATCTTCGCGGCCGCGGCGCCGCGCGGCATCGTCGGGCTGATCCGTGGCGGGCGCCACCGGTGAGCGGCGAGATCCTGCTGCGCGCCGAGGGCGTCGGCAAGCGCTTCGGCGGCTTCGTCGCGCTGAACGGCATCGACCTTGAAGTGCGCGCCGGTGAGCGGCTCGGTCTGATCGGACCGAATGGCTCGGGCAAGAGCACCTTCGTGAACTGCCTCGGCGGCAGTTTCCCGGCGCATGAGGGGCGCTTCATCTTCGACGGCAAGCCGATGGCCGGGCTTGCGCCGCACCGGCGCGGGCATCTCGGCCTGGCCCGCACCTTCCAATTGCCGCGCCCCTTCAACAGCCTGTCGGTGCTGGAGAATGTGACCGTGCCGCTGCTGTTCGGCCCAGCGCGGGAAACCTCGCCGGCCGAGGCCCGCGCGCGCGCCATGGCCTGCCTGGAACAGGTGGAGCTTGCCGGCCGCGCCGCCCAACACCCGCGCGAATTGACCCAGGTGGATCTGCGGCGGCTGGAGATCGCCCGCGCCATCGCGTTGCGCCCGCGCTTGCTGGTGGCCGATGAGGCGATGGCCGGGCTGTCGCATACCGAGGTGGCGCAGATGCTGGAACTGCTGTTCCGCCTCAATGCCGCCGGCACCACCATCATCATGATCGAGCATGTGATGCGCGCGGTCCGCGAATTCTCCCAACGCCTCGTCGTCTTCGTCGCCGGCAACAAGATCGCCGATGGCGACCCCAATGAGGTGCTCGCCATGCAGGATGTCGAGGAAGCCTATCTTGGCCGGTAGCGCCTCGCTCACCATCACCGGGCTGCACGCGGGCTATGGCGCGGTGCGGGTGCTGGAGGATGTCGGTCTCACGGTGGCGCCGGGCGAGACCGTCGCGCTGCTGGGCACCAATGGCAATGGCAAGTCCACGCTGATGCATTGCGTGATGGGCCTCGTGCGCCCCTCTCAGGGCAGCATCCGCGCGACGCTTGACGGGCAGGAGATCGACCTGATCGGCCATTCGCCCGAGGAGATCGTGGAACTCGGCATCGTGCTGGTGCCGGAGGGGCGGCGGCTGTTCCCGCTGCTCTCGGTCGAGGAGAATCTGCTGCTCGGCGCCTGGCGCGCCGCCGCGCGACCGAAGCGCCTGGCCAATCTGGAATTCTGCTACGATTGCTTTCCTCGCCTCAAGGAACGCCGCCGCCAGGCCACCGGCACCATGAGCGGCGGCGAGCAGCAGATGGTCGCGCTGGCCCGCGCCATCATGGCCGAACCGCGGCTGTTGCTGGTGGATGAGCCCTCGGTTGGCCTCGCGCCGCTGCTGGTCGCGCGCACCATGGACAAGATCGCCGAGTTGCAGCGCCGCCTCGGCCTGACGGTGCTAATGGCGGAGCAGAATTTTCCCCAGGCCGTCCGCATCGCCGATCGCGGCTATGTGCTGGTGCATGGCCGGATCGAATACGCCGCGGCCTCGGCCGCCGAGCTGAACGAGAACCAACTCGTGCGGAACCTCTATTTCGGTTCCTGATACAGCAGGGAGACACGCGATGGCCGGACCGCTCGAAGGGATACGGATCGCCTGGATCGGCGTGGGCAACATGGGCCTGCCGATGGCGCGCCGGCTGCTCGGCGCCGGCGCCGCGCTGGTGGTCTGCGACCGCGATCCCCGCCGCGTCGTGCAACTGGTCGCCGAGGGCGCCGAGGCCGCGGCACGCCCCGCCGCCGCGATCCGGGGGGCGGCGCTCAGCTTCTCCATGGTGCCGGATGATGCGGCTTTGCGCGCGGTGGTCGGCGGGCCCGATGGCGTGGCCGGCGCGGCGGGGCCGGGGCTCGTGCATGTCGATCTCAGCACCGTCTCGCCCGCCGCCTCGGCCGAGGTCGCGGCGGCGCTGGCGGCGGGCGGGGCGGGCTATCTGCGCTGCCCGGTCTCCGGCAGCACGGTGACGGCGGCGACCGGGCAATTGACCCTGTTCTGCTCCGGCCCGGTCGCGGCGCTGGAACGCTGCGGCCCCGCGCTGGATGTGCTGGGCGCGCGGCGGCTGCATCTGGGGCTGGCGGAGGAGGCGCGGGTGCTGAAGCTGCTGGTGAACCTCGTCGTCGCCGCCATGCCGGCGCTGCTGGGCGAGGCGCTGGCCTTCGGCACGCGCCTCGGCCTGCCGCGCGATGTCATCGTCGATGCGCTGGGGCAGAGCGTCGTCGGCACGCCGCTGCTCGCCTACAAGGCCGATGCGATCAAGCGGGAGGACTGGACTCCCGCCGCCTCGATCGACCTGCTGTCCAAGGACCTGGACCTCGCGCTCGGCGTGGCGCGGGAGGCGGGGATCGCGCAGCCTCTGGTCGCGCTGGTGCGGGAGCACTATGCCGCGCGGCAGGCCTGCGGTGAGGGTGGGCTGGATTTCTTCAGCCTGACAGCATCGCCCGCCGCCCGCCGGCCAATTCAATGACCTCGGCGGTGATGCCATCCTGGCGCAGCTGGCGTTCCTTCGCGCCGAGTTCGCCCAGCATGCGTTCGATGTTGCTGCGCGCCGCGGCCATGGTGGACATGCGCGCCTCATTCTCGGCGGCGAAGGCGATGGTCACGGCCTCGCGCAGCTGCGCATGCACGTATTCCTCGGCCAGCCCCTCGATCAGCGCGGCCGGGGCGAGATTGATCAGCGGCGGATAGCCCGAGAGCGGGCGCGCGAAGCGGCGCGGATCCAGCGGCAGCAGGGCGCGGTGCTCCACATGCAGCCCTTCGCGCTGGGTCCAGTTGGGCAGCACCAGGGCGATGCGGGCCAGGTGCCGTTCCCGGATGCCGGTGTAGAGCGCCTCACCCAGCCGCTGCGCCAGCCCGGCCAGCCCATCGACATGCGGCACCATGCCCGCGGTCCAGACCGGGTGCAGGCCGCGTTCCTCGGCACGGCTGACGCCGCGCGCGCCGATCAGGAAGATCTCGGTCGCGGCGGGCTCACCCGTCAGCGTGTCCAGCACAGCTTCGCTGAAGGCGCCGGCAAAGCCCTGCTCGGCGCAGAACACCACCAGCGCGCCATGGCCGGACGGCTGCGTGCGATCGGGCAGCCCGGCCGGCAGCAACCGCAGCGCCTGCGCCAGCGCCCCGGCGACGACATCGGCATAGGTGCGGATCGCGGGCAGCAGGTTGCGGCTTTGCTGCGCCCGCGCCGCGGCCATGCCACGCATCGCGCCCACCACCGTGTCGAGCTGCCGCACGGTGCCGAGCCGGGCCGAGACATCCGCGAGCTGCCCGGTCACGCATGCTGCTCCGCGAGGTGGCGCAGCACCACGAGCAGGCTGGTCTGGGCGGTATCGGAGAGCGCGTGGCTCCGCTGCACCTCCTCCACCACCGCCGCCGCCTGCTGGTCGAGCCATGCGGGCAGGGCGTGGCGGAAACTGGCCACCGCCGCCGGGGCCAACGTATCCAGCACGCCTTCCTTCAAGGCGACGGTCAGCGCGACCTCATCCACCAGCCGCAGCGTGGCGAAGCGAGGCTGGGTCAGCAGACTCCGCATGCGCGCGCCGCGGGCGAGCTGCGCCTTCACACGCGCATCGGACATGCCGCCGAAGCGGGTGAAGCTCTCCAATTCCAGGAACTGCGCGTAGTCCAGCCGCAGCGTGCCGCTGGCATGGCGCAGCGCCGGCGCCTGGGTCTTGCCGCCGACCCGGCTGACGCTGGTGCCGACATCCACGGCGGGCTTCTGGCCCTCATGGAACAGCATCGCATCCAGCACGATCTGGCCATCGGTGATGGAGATGAGGTTGGTCGGGATATAGGCGCTGAGGTTGCCCGCCTCGGTCTCCGCGATCGGCAGAGCGGTGAGCGAGCCGCCGCCCTTGGCCGCCGACATTTTTCCGGCACGTTCCAGCAGCCGGGCATGGAGGTAGAAGATGTCGCCCGGAAACGCCTCGCGCCCCGGCGGCTGGCCGGTCAGCAGCGCGATTTCCCGATGGGTCGCGGCATGCTTGGTCAGATCGTCCACCACCACCAGCGCATGCTGGCCGCGGTCGCGGAAATACTCGGCCATGGTGAAGCCGGCGAAGGGGGCGACCCATTGCAGCCCCGGCGCATCGGCGCCGCCGGCCACGACGAAGATGCAGCGTTCCGGCGCGCCATGTTCGCGGATCGCCGCGATCAGCCGCGCGACGGTCGAGGATTTCTGGCCGACCGCGATATAGACGCAGATCAGGTCGCTCGCTTTCTGCGCGATGACGGTATCGACGGCGACCGAGGTCTTGCCGGTGGTGCGGTCGCCGACGATCAGCTCCCGCTGTCCGCGCCCGAGCGCGAAGAGCGCATCGACCACCAGCAGCCCGGTCTGCACCGGCTCGGTGACCAGGTCGCGTTCCATGATGCCGGGGGCGGGGCGTTCGATGGGCTCGTGGGCCTCGGCCTCGACCGGGGCGCCGCCATCCAGCGGACGGCCCAGCGGATCGACGATGCGGCCGAGCAGGCCGGGGCCGATCGGGACGCGCAGCACCTCGCCGGTGCCGCGCACGATGTCGCCGGCCTCGATGCCACCGGTCTCGTCGAGCAGCACGCAGCCGATGCGGTCGTGCTCCAGCACATGGGCGAAGCCGCGCTGGCCCTTGTCGAAGACCAGCACCTCCGACAGCCGCACGCTCGGCAGGCCGGAGATCAGGGCGATGCCGTCGCCGATCCGCTCGACGCGGCCGATCTCCTCCTGCTGCGGCGTGAGGTCGGCCGCGGCCACCTGCTGGCGGGCGGTCTCGATCCAGGTCTCACTCATGGCTGGGAGGCACCGGCATGGTGAGCGACCGGCCGAGGCGGTCCAGATCGGCCCGCCAGTTCCGGCGCAGCAGCGTATGCGGCCCTTGCAACGTGGCGCCGGCGATCAGCCCGGGGTCCTCACCGAAGGTGAAACGGGCGTCCTTGCCCAGGAGCTGCGTCAGGCGCTCCTGCCAGGCGGTCTGCGCGTCGGCGGACAGGGCGGTTGCGGTGGTCACCACGACGGGCCGCTCGGCGGCGGCCAGCTCCCGCCGCGCCTCGGCCGGCAGGGCCGCGAGGTCCTGCGCCAGCGCCTCCAGCAGCGCCGCCGTGACGGTGTCGGCGGGCAGCAGATCGAGCAGGCGGCGGGCCATGACGACGGCAAGTTCGCCGGCCTGGGCTTCCAACTCATGCCGCTGGGTCTCGCGTTCGCGCGCCAGGATCTTGTGCGCCTCGGTCTCGATGCGTGCCGCCTCCTGCCTGGCCTGTTCCAGCATGTTGGCGCGTTCGGTCAGCGCGGTGGCCTGGGCGGCGGCCAGGATGGCTTCGCCTTCCTTGGAGAAGTCCTTCCGGCGCGCCTCAATGGCCGCGACCGCCTCCTGTGCCGCGTTGCGCGCCGCCTCCGCATCCGCCAGCAGCTTTTCCGAGGCGTCGCGGCGCGCGTCGATGATCGCCTTCACCGGCCGGAAGAGGAAACGCTGCAGCAGCCAGATCAGGACGAGGACATTGATGGTCTGCAGACCGAACGTCCACCAGTCGATCTGCACGCGTCTAGCCCCGGAAGGGATTGGCGAAGAGCAGCAGCAGCGATACGACGAGGCAGTAGATCGCCGTCGTCTCGATCATCGCCAGGCCGACGAAGAGCGTGCGGGAGATGACATTGGCGGCTTCCGGCTGGCGGGCGATGGCATCCAGGGCGGCGGCCACCGAGCGCCCCTGCCCCAGGGCCGGCCCGATCGCCCCGAAGGACACGGCGAAGGCCGCGGCGATGATGCTGGCGATCTCGATCATGATGCTGTGTCCTCTTGCTGTTGCGCCGCGTCGGACGGCTTTTCCTCGATGGCGCCGCTGATGAAGACCATGGCCAGTACGGCGAAGATGTAGGCCTGGACTGCACCTGTCAGCAATTCGAGCGCCATCAGCGGCACCGGCACCAGCAGCCCGACCAGCGACAACAGGATGGCGATGATGAAGACACCGCTCATCACATTGCCGAACAGTCGGACCACCAGCGCGAAGGTCCGGGTGAACTGTTCCAGCAGGTTCATCGGCACCAGGAACAGGTTGGGATAGGCGAAGCTGCGTAGATACCCGCCGAGCCCGCGGGCCTGGATACCGAAGCCGACAACCGAGAGGAAGACGATCAGCGCCAGGGCCGCATCGGTTTCGATCTTGGCGGTCGGCGGCTCGATCCCCGGCACCATGGACGACCAGTTCGCCGCCAGGATGAACAGGAACAGCGTGCCGATCAGCGGGAGGAACAGCGTGGAGGCGGTGTGCATGGTGTCGTGGATCTGCCCCTGGATCGTCTCCACCACCAGTTCCAGGCAGGCCTGCGCGGTCCCGGGCCGCATCGTGAGCCGCCGCGTCACCGCCCAGGCGGCGGCGGCCAGGGCCGCCATGATCCCCCAGGTCGTCAGCACCGTCGTGCTGATCGGCACAGGGCCGAGGGTGAAGGCGAGATGGGTCGAAAGCGGCGAATCCATCATCTCAGCGGCGCTCCGGCCGGACAATCCAGGAGCGGGCCAGCAGCAGCCCCCCGAGTGCGAAGATCAGCGGCCAGGCGCCACGCATCCCCACCAGCACCAGCCCCGCGACCACGATGACCATCCGCGCCAGATGCAACGCCACCGCCGCCGCCATGCCGCCGGTCAGATACAGCCCGGTGTTGTGGCGCAGCGTGGAGAAATGCACCGCGCCGAGCAGCAGGCCGGCCAGGGCCCAGAGCGGATCGGTCAGCGCCATCATTGCCGGTGCATCCATTTCCATCCCGACCAGCAGCCGAGACCGATGCCGAACATCATCAGCGGCGCGGTCCAGAAGATGCCGGTGCCGAACGAGCGATCGATCCAGCGGCCGAGGAACATGGCCAGCAATCCCGGCGTCACGATCATCCAGCCGAGCGTGCCGATCTGCGCCAGATAGGCGCCCACGCCCGGCGGCCCCTGCTTGCGCGCCCGCCGTTCGCGCGCGGCGTGCTGCTGCACGGAACGGAACAGAGGGTCCTTGTCCGGCTGTTCGGTCATGGCGACAGCACCGAACGGCCCTGGCTGGAGCGCAGGATGCGGACGATCTCCCGCACCGCGCTCATCTGCATCCTGGTCGCGGCGACGCGTTCGGTCCGCTCCGTCTCCGCGGCGGCCAGGAAGGTCGCGAGGACGGTCGTCTCCAGCGCCTCGGGGCTGTCGCCAAGCTGGCCCTCACGGGTCGCGATGGCGATCTCCTTGCCGCCGCGCACGGTCAGGATGCCGCCGCGCACGGCGCAGCAGCCCGTGTGGCCGTCCTGGTGCCGCCAGGAGACCACGGAGACGCTCAGCACCGTCAGCAGGTCGGCATGCCCGGGCCGGATGCCGAAGCCGCCGCTTGCATCGGCGGCGCGCAGGGAGACGACGTCATCATGCTCGGCGAGCACATGGACGGGGTCGGTGAGCAGCAGCTTCATGATGCGTTCGCCTTCTGGCGCGCGGCCTCCTTCTGCCGCCCCTGATCCAGCCCGCCGATCATGTAGAGCGAGCTTTCGGCCCAGTCATCCGTTTCGCCATCGAGGATCGCCTTCGCCCCCGCCAGCGTCTCCGCCAGCGGCACCGATTGTCCGGGCGTGCCGGTGAAAGCCTCGGTGACGCCGAAGGGCTGGGTGAGGAAGCGTTGCAGCCGGCGCGCGCGGATCACCGCCTGACGGTCCGCCGCGCCAAGTTCCTCGACGCCGAGCAAGGCGATGACGTCCTGCAATTCCTTGTAGCGCGCCAGTACCTGGCGGGCGCGGGCGGCGAGTGTGTCATGCTCCACCCCCACCACGGTGGGATCGAGCAGGACGGAGGCGGAGGTGAGCGGGTCGATCGCGGGATACATGCCCTCCGCCGCCATGGAGCGGGAGAGCGCGATCATGCTGTCCACATGCGCGGAGATGGCGGTGACCGCGGGATCGGTGAAGTCATCGGCGGGGACGTAGACGGCCTCGATCGCCGTGATCGCGGCACCGGCCACGGAGGCGATGCGTTCCTGCAACCCCGCGACCTCGCTGGCCAGGGTCGGCTGGTAGCCGACGCGTGAGGGCGGGCGGCCGAGCAGCCCCGAAACCTCGCTGCCCGCCTGGACAAAACGAAACACATTATCCATCAGAAGCAGCACGTTCTTGTGCTGCACGTCGCGAAAATATTCGGCGATGGTCAGCGCGGTGAGCCCGACGCGCCAGCGCGCGCCTGGCGGCTCGTTCATCTGGCCATAGACCAGCACCGTGCGCGCGAGCACGCCGGATTCCGTCATGTCGGTGAGAAGTTCGTGTCCCTCACGCGAACGTTCGCCGATGCCGGCGAAGACCGAGGTGCCGTGGTAGCGCTCCGCCATGGCGCGGATCAACTCCATCACCAGCACGGTCTTGCCGACACCGGCGCCGCCGAACATCGCCGCCTTGCCGCCCTGGGCCAGCGGCACCAGCAGGTCGATCATCTTGATGCCGGTCTCGAACATGCCGGTGGCGGCATTCTGTTCGGCAAGCGGTGGTGGCGCGCGGTGGATCGGCCAGATGGGCGTATCGGGCGGCAGCGGCGGGCCGAAATCGCGCACCGCCCCGGTCACGTCCAGCAGCCGGCCCAGCACCGCATCCCCCACAGGCGTGGTCAGCGGTGCGCCGGTCGCCAGCACCTTGGCGCCGCGTTGCAGACCCTCGGTGGAATTCATCGCGATGGCGCGGATGCTGTGCCGGTCGAGGTGGCTCTGCACCTCCAGCAGCACATCCTCGGCGCCGGGCCGGGCGATGCGCAGGGCTTCCTCGATCTGCGGCAACCCGCCATCGGCGAAACGGATGTCGAGGGCCGCGCCGCGGACGGCCAGGACCGAGCCGGTCAGCTTTACCGGGTCTGTCGAGGCTTGCGGCATATCACGCTCCGGTTCAGACCCGCATTCTAACATGGTTCACGCCATCACATGCGCCCCGCCATCGACATAGGTGACGGAGCCGGTGAGGGGTTTGCCGCCGTCGCTGGCCAAAAAGGCGGCGACACGGCCGATTTCCTCGATGGTGACAAGCTGATGTGCGGGGGTGCGCTCCACCGCGCGCTCCAGCAATTCATCGAAGCGTCCGATGCCGGAAGCCGCGCGCGTCTTCACGGGGCCGGCGGAAAGCGCATGCACGCGGATGCGGCTCGCGGCCAGATCGACGGCGAGGGTGCGGACGCTGGACTCCAGCGCGGCCTTCACCGGACCCATCAGATTGTAGTTCTCCACGACGCGGTTGGAGCCGAAGAAGGTGACCGTCATCAGGCAGCCGCCATCGGTCATCAGCGGCTGCGACAGGCGGGCCATGCGGATGAAGGAATGGCAGGAGACATCCATCGCCAGCGCGAAGCCCTCCGCCGAGCAGTTCACGAGGCCGGTCGCCAGATCCTCGCGCGGGGCGAAGGCGATGGAATGCAGCACGAAATCGAGCTTGCCCCAGGTCTCGGCGATCCGCGCGAACACGGCTTCGAGCTGCCCCGGGGCGCGCACGTCGCAAGGCAGGCACAGCGTGGCGCCAAGGGCCTCGGCCAGCGGGCGGACGAAGGGTTCGGCCTTCTCGTTCAGATAGGTGACCGCAAGTTCCGCCCCCGCCGCACGGAGCGCCTCGGCGCAGCCATGGGCGATGCTGTGGGCATTGGCGATGCCGACGACGAGGCCGCGCTTGCCAGCAAGATCGATGATCTGGGTCATGGCGCGCTCATTTCGTGGTTGAGGATGTAGAGGGCGTCGTCGGCGATCACCTGCTCCTCGTCGGTTGCGAGCACGAGCACGGCGACGGTGCTGCCGGCCGCCTCCAGCCGAGGCTGGCCGGCGGCATTCGCGCCCGCATCGAGCGAGACGCCGAGCCAGCCGAGGTGGTCGCAGATGGCCTGGCGGATTTCCGGCTGGTGTTCGCCGATGCCGGCGGTGAAGACGATCGCATCGAGCCCGCCGAGGGTATTGGTCAGGGCCGCGATCTCACGCGCAACGCGGAAGGCGAAGACCGCGATTGCCTCCCGCGCTTCCGGCGCCTCGGAGGCGAGCAGCACCCGGCTGTCGCCGCTGATGCCGGACAGGCCGAGCAGACCGCAGCTGTGGTAAAGCATATCCTCCAGCTGCGCCGGCATCATCCGATGGTCGTCCAGCAGGTGGAGCAGTACCCCTGGGTCCAGCGCGCCGCAGCGCGTGCTCATCGGTATCCCGTCGAGCGTGGAGAAGCCCATGGAGCTGTCCTGGCTCAGCCCGCCCCGCAGCGCGCAGAGGCTGGCGCCGCTGCCGAGATGCGCCACGACGACGCGCCCCGCCGCGACATCCGGCGCCCGCTGCTGCAGCGCCTGGGCGATGTAGGTGTAGGACAGGCCATGGAAGCCGTAGCGCTTGATCCCCTTGTCGTGGAGATGCCGCGGGATCGCGAAGCGGCGGATCATCTCGCTCTGCGTGCGGTGGAAGGCGGTGTCGAAGGATGCGGTCTGCCGCAGGCCGGGGCGCAGATGCCGGATGGCGCGGATCAGCCGCAGGCTTTGCGGCTGGTGCAGCGGCGCCAAGGTCACGAGGCCGGCGATGGCCGCGAGATTCGCCTCATCGATGCCGACAGGGCCTGCGAAGATGTCGCCGCCATGCACCACGCGATGGCCGACCAGCCCGAGTTTTTGCAGTGGGAAGTGGGTGCCGAGCCAGCGCAGGACCTCGTCCAGCACTTCATGCAGATCCTCGGTGATCCCGGCTTCGAGCAGGATGTGTTCCCGTGTCGTGCTCTCGATCGTCAGCGTCAGCGGGCGCTGCTGCAGATCCACCTGGCCCTTGCCGATGCGTTGCGCCACGCCGTCGCGCGCAATGAACAGCCCGATCTTGATGCTCGACGACCCGGGATTGAAGGTCAGCAGCAACTGCCCGCTCATGCTGCCCTACCGTTCAGATGCTGCTTCTGCAGTGCCTGACGCCGTGATCCTGGCATGCCAGGATCACGGCGCGGCGGCGGTGTCGGGATGGTTTT
>NZ_QKYU01000028.1 GCF_003253705.1 Humitalea rosea | reverse complement strand
AGCCGCATCGACGAGCTCATGCCCTGGCACTGGGCGCCCGCGAAAAACAGCTGAGCGTCAAGCCGCAGCGACAAGGGCCCGGAACCACCGCTTACGATCGACCTGCAATCGCTGCGGCTTTACGGGCTGCCGGAGGCAGCACCCACGGTGCTGAACGGCACGCCGCTGCTGCCGCAGTCGGGGCAGCGGGAGTTCGCGGCGGAGGTGTCCTGGGACCTGCCCAGCCTGGCGCCGGGGGCGACGTCGCTGATCGACGTCACGGTGAGCGGCGCACGGGCGGGGGATCTGGCAGAAGCGTCGCTGGTGTCGTCGACGCGGTTCATCGAACTCGATGCTGCCGTGTGGTCGAACAACACGGTGCGGGTGATGGCGCGGAACATCTCCGCGGCGACGTTCGACCTGGCAGAGGCGACGCTGTCCGTGGGGGTGGCGAAGCGGCGAGTGCCCTGACGCCCTTTCCACTGAACAACTCCACGCAGGGAGGGGGCGCACCGCCCAACAACGCGCCCCCTCCGCCTTTCCTCCCGGCATGCCGGGACAAGTATGTGGCCGACCCTATGGCGGCCGGCCTGGTGGGCTCCCGACGGGTTCGCCGCCATCCCCACCACCGCCCTCGATCTGCCCCTCGTGCAGCGTCTCCGGCGGTCCCCGCGCTTTCGGGTCCGGGTCCCCGTCTCCATGAACGCTACGATAGCAGCACCACCCGGCGGTGGCGTCGACGAAAATGGGCAACTTGCTGCACTCGAAGGGCAACATGTTGCCCATGCCGAACATGCGGTCCGATGACACGGAAACACTCCTTCGCTGAACCGGCGGCAAACAAACCGGGTGGGGGTTGCGAAGCGGCGGGTGCCTCGAGCGAGGCCACAACATGCGATCCCTCCGTGCCCTCAAGTCTAAAATCCCGGGAGATCTTTGTCTCACCGTCATTGGCACGGAGGGGAGATCATCCAGACACTGCAGAGCGACGCGGGCTCGAAGGGTGGCTTTCATCGTGTCTACGCCGCGCCGGATGATCCGGTGACGATTGACGAGGCGCAGTCGCTCTCGCTGGTGATCCTCGGGCCGAACACGCCGCATGCGGGGAAAGGCGTGGGTCAGACCTTGGCTGCCGATGCTGTCACCGAGACGCTCATGCCCCCGCCGGATTGCGCAATGGCCTGCATCATCAGCGCCGCCTCGGTGATGCCGAGGCCGGCGCCGCCTACGTCCTCGGGCATGCAGATGCCGAGCCAGCCGCCCGCCGCGAGCGCCTGGTGCAGTTCCGTCGGGAACCCGCCCTCCCGGTCGCGCGCCAGCCAGTAATCGTCACCGAGATCGGCGCAGATGCGCCCGATGGCGTCCTGCAGCGCCTCCTGCTGTGGCGTCAGAGCGAAGTCCACGACGTTTCCCCCTTCATTCCTGGACGGCCGTGTGCGCCGATCGGTTCGGCCAGCCATCCGTCACGTTTGCGTCCCAGGCTGGCACGGCTCGGCCAGTCGTGGAAGCACCTCCGCCCAGGCCGCCGATGGCGGCGGCGTTCAGCCCGCATGGCGCGAGCGCACGCGCATCAGCCAGGCGGGCGGAATGGCGACGACGAAGGCGATGGCGACAAGCAGAAAGCCGTCCCGGTAGCCCATCATCGCCGCCTGCGCGGCCAGCATCCGGCCGAGATAGTCCAGCGCGTATCCAAGCCGCTGCCCTTCGGCGAGGCCGATGCTCTCCGCCCCGAAGCCGGGCGCGACGCCGCCTTCGGGAACGCCTCCCTCGGCCAGGAGGTAGGAGAGAAGCTGCCGCAGCATATCCACAGTGGTCGGATTGGCGGTGTCCTGGGAGGCGGCGAAGGCATGCGCGTAGAGCTGGCCGCGCCGTTCGCTCATCACCGCGAGCAGGTTGGTCCCGATCGCCCCGCCGAGCTGCCGGACGAAGTTGAGCGCGCCCGAGCCCTGGCCCAGCAGTTGCGGCGGAAGCGCACGCAGCGCCCCGGCGTTCAGGCTCGGCATGATGAGGGAAAGCCCGATGCGCCCCAGCGCGATCCAGATCGCCAGCGACCAGAAGGGGGTATTGGTGTCGAGCCCGGCCATGAGGAACGAGGACCAGGCGAAAAGCAGCAGCCCGGCGGTGATCATCACATCCGCCGGCAGCTTGTCGGTGAGCCGCCCGGCGATGGGGAACGCGATCGTCAGGATGAGCCCGGCGGGCATCAGCACCAGCCCCGATCGGGTCGCGGTGTAGCCCTGGATGGTCTGCACGAAGATCGGCACGAGGTAGGTCGAGCCGAAGATGCCGGCGCCGAAGACGATGGCGACGACGGAGGCGCCCGAGAAGCTCGGGAAGCGGAACAGCGACAGGTTCAGCATCGGCGCCGCGGTCCAGGTCTCCCACGCCAGGAAGGCAAGCCCCGAGATCGCGGCGATGGTGAAGTCGAGCAGCACCATGTGCGACATCCAGCCATGGCGCTGGCCGTTGGACAGGCCGTTGAGCAGCACCACGAGGAACACCGAGAGCAGGGCGAAGCCGATCCAGTCGAAGGGCTTGCGCGGGCCGGTGCTGGCGCGCCCGGGCATGAACAGCGCCGAGAGGAACAGCCCGGCGATGCAGGACGGCAGCACCAGGAAGAACACGAAGCGCCAGTTGAAGTTGTCCACCATCAGGCCACCGAGGGTCGGCCCGAGCGCCGGCGCCAGCACCACGCCGATGCCGTAGATGCCCATGGCCGAGCCGCGCCGATCGGGCGGGAAGACCTGGAAGATCGTCACCATCGCGAGGGGCTGCAGCACGCCCGCCGCGCCACCCTGCAGCACGCGGGCGAGGACGAGGACCTGCTCGCTCGGCGCCAGCCCGCCCATCACCGACGCGACGATGAAGACCGCGATGGTGCCGGAGAAGGTGGCGCGCTGACCGAAATTGTCCACCAGCCAGGCACTGATCAACATCGTGCCCGTCATCGCGGCGAGGAAGCCGGTGGAGATCAGCTGGGCCTTGTCCTGGCCCATGCCGAACGTGCCCATGATGTCCGGCAGGGCGACATTGACGATGGTCGAGCTGAGCACGGTGCTGACGGTGCCCATCATCGCCGTGATCGTGACGTACCAGCGGTAGTTCGGCCCCCAGCGCTCCATGAGCGCGGGGAGCGAGCCGGGCACCGGCGCCTGCTCAGTCACGGATGGATGCCTCGACCTCCACCATCATGCCGGGCCGCAGCCGCCCCTGCTCCTGCTCCTGTGGCACGCGGATGCGCACCGGCAGGCGCTGGGAGATCTTGGTGAAATTGCCGCTCGGGTTGGGATTGGGCAGCAGGGCGAATTCGCTCGTGGCGGCCTGGCCGACACGGTCGACCGTGCCGTCGAGGACCACCCCGGGATAGGCGTCCACCGTCACCGTGACCCGCCGGCCGGGGCGGAAATGGCGGATGTCGGTTTCCTTGACGTTGGCATCCACGCGCACCGCGTCGGGGTCATGGACCATCAGCAGCCGCTGGCCCGGTGTCACATATTCGCCGGGATCGACGAATACGCGGTCCACTCTGCCGTTGAACGGCATGACAATACGCCGGTCGGCGAGGTCGAGCGCGGCGCGCTCGCGCTGCGCCGAGAGGCTCGCTTCCTCCGCCGCGAGGGTGTCGAGCTGGCGCCGCAGCACGTTGAGCTGTTCGCGCGCCGCGTTGACCTCGGTGAGGGTCGCGCGCGCGTTGGTCAGGTCGGCACGGCGGGCGAGCACCGCCTGCCGGCCGGAATCGAGGGCGGCGCGGCTCTGGTCGAAGCGGGCCCTGGTCCCGGCACCCGTGGTCACCAGCTCCTGGGCGCGCGTGAAATCCGCCCGGGCCAGCTCGAACTGCGCCTCCGCGCCGGCGAGCGCCGCCTCGGCCGCTTCGACGCGGGCGCGCTGGGCCTCCCCCTGGCTCGCGGTCTGGTGGTCGATCATGACGATCCGCGCCTCGAGCTCCGCCCGGCGGGCTGCCACGCCGGCGAGTTGGGCCTCGACGTTGCGCAGGTCGAGCGCGGCGATGCGCTGGTCGATGGTGAGGATCACCGTTCCCTGGCTGACGGAATCGCCCTCGGCGACGGTGATCTCCGTCACCCAGCCCGGCATCCGGCTGCTCAGCACGACCATGTCGGCCGCGATGCGCGCATCATCGACGTGGATATGCGTGAACTGCTTCATCAGCCAGGACCCTGCGACGACGAGGAGGGCGCCGCCGATCACGACCGCGGCCGCCCGGCCGATGATCCGCCGCGTCACCCGCAACCGCGAAGGCCGGTCGGATGCGTTCGCCGAGATGCCGGCAGGCTGCCCTATGTCCATTCTCGCCTATGTCCATTCTCGCGATCCGGTGTCGTCGGCCCGCCGGCGAGATTGGCCGCCACGCGCCCGAATACCGCGAGGCAGACCTCCAGATCCGCCTCTGAAATGCCGACCAGCAGCTCCGACCGCACCGCGACCGCGGTCTCCTCGATCAGCCGGAGTACCGGCATTGCCTTGGCCGTCAGGTGAACGGTCTTGGAGCGACGGTCCTGCATGTCCCCGACACGCATGACGAGGCCTTCCCGCTCCAGGTGATCGAGGGTGCGGACCAGCGTCGGCCCCCCGACCCCGACCCGGGCCGCGAGATCCTTCTGTGTGAGGCCGTCACCACTGCGCGCGAGGTGCAGCAGGGTCACCCATCGGGCATCCGTCAGCCCGAAGGCGCTCAGCCTCCGATCGAGGCGCGCCCGCCAATGACGGGCGATCTGCCCCAGCAGCACGCCGAACTGCTCCTGGCGGCTGGAGGTGAGTGCATCCAATTTCATCGCCAGAGAACTATTATCAGCCTAATCGGTGCAATGCAATCGAAATTCATCGGCGGCAACCACGTTCGCGCCCTTCTGCCCGAGGCGGGGGTCCGCGGATGCGCGGCTCGGGGATGGTCCGCCGCGCCGCACAGGCGTGCCGTTGACGATCGCCGTGCCTGCTGTTCAGACTGAACGCACGTTCAGCGGATGGTCGCTCGCAAGCGAAAGAAAATGCTAGGGAGGTCCATGCCCGCCAGCCCTGCTTCCCCGGTTTCCGCCCGCCCCGCCGCGACCGTTGTGCTGCTGCGCGACCGCCCGCAGGGCATGGAGGTGTTCATGGTGGTCCGTCACCATGAGATCGACTTCGCCTCCGGCGCGCTGGTCTTTCCCGGCGGCCGCGTCGATCCCGGCGATGCCGAGATCGCCGCGAGCCTCGGCGGCGGTGCGGACGCCACGCCGATCCATGTCGCGGCGGTGCGCGAGACCTTCGAGGAATGCGGCGTGCTGCTGGCGCGACGCCGGGGAGAGCAGGCGCTGGTCAGCGCCGAGGTCTTGCAGCGGCTCGACGCGCCGCGCGCCGCGCTATGCCGGCGCGAGGCCACCTTCGTCGAAGTCCTGTCCGCCGAGGACCTGGTGCCCGCCACCGACCTGCTGGTGCATTTCGCCCATTGGGTGACGCCGCGCACGCAGCCCAAGCGCTTCGACACGCACTTCTTCCTGGCCGTCGCGCCGAAGGACCATCTCGCGCTGCATGACGGCGGCGAAGCGGTCGATTCCGTCTGGATCCGGCCGGACGACGCGCTGGGCGAAGCCGCCGCGGGGCGCCGCAAGCTGATCTTCCCGACGCGCATGAACCTGCTCAAGCTGGCGCGCGAGACAACCGCCGCGGCCTCGATCGGGGCGGCGCGCAGCGCACCCATCGTGACCGTCGAGCCGGAATTCGTGCGCGCCGTCGAGGGCGGGCGCGAACTCCGCATCCCGCTCGCCGCCGGCTATGGCGGCGAGGTCTTCCTCGCCCGCGATCTGCCGGCGTGAGCGGGCGCCCCCGCCTTCTCCAATGACTGAACCTCTCAGGGGCGGTCCGGCGCAGGCGGCTCGGCGGCGCGGGCGGGCGGGAGTGGTACAGCATGGCACCATGGCCGACCATCGGCGCATGCGGGGCCGGTTGCTGCTCCTGGTCTTCGACGGCCTGCTCTATGCCTACGCCACCCGGATCCCCGGCGGCGCTCGCCGGATTGCGCGACCCGCTCGCGCGGTTCGCCGCCGCGGTGGACACCTATTGCCGGATCGTCGCGGAACGGCCCGAGGCGACGCTGCTCGCCTGTCAGGAATCAAGCACGCTTCGCCGTCCGCTGCGCGAGCACATCAAGCGGCGGGAGATCGACGCCAACGCACTCGACGGCATCACGCAGAATGGTCACCCGGCAGTCCGGCGGGACCGCCTAGGCAAGCCGGCGCAGGCAGGCATCCTCCATGGTCATTGCGGCGGGTCGCGATCTCGTCCTTCCAGACGGCCTCCTGGAGGGCCTCGACGAGATCCTCACCGTCACTCGCCTGCGGCTGCCGAGCGAACTGCGGCGCTCGTTGGCCTGCACCAACATCATCGAGAACATGAACGGCACCATCCGTCGGATCTGTCGCAACGTGAAGCGGTGGCGTGATGCCGCCATGGCCCTGCGCTGGAGAGCGGTCGCCATGATCGAAGCCGCCAAGGGCTTCCGCCGACTGAAGGCCCACACGCGGTTGCCCAGCCTTCGCGCGGCCCTCCTGGCCCATCAGGCCTGCGCCGTCGGCGCCGAACTTGACCGTGTCTCCGAGGCTGCATAGCCTCCTCAACCAGCGACGTCCGCCGCGCTCATTTCAACATCGACCGGGACATCCCCCTGTAAGCAGTTGTTCAGGGGAAGGCGACGGGAAGCACCCGACGTTGCTGCGAGCGCCGTTTCACTGCGCCCCTCGGGCTGAGAGATTGACGTTCATCAAGGACACCGGCGGCGATGACGCTTAGCCTAGGCAAACACGGCATCCCCAGGCTGTTGCGCAAGGATCATCATGTCCATCATGCAGGGCCTACGGGCCTATCACGCCATTCTCGGCCTTCTGGTCATTGCCGGTTTTCTGACAGGCGACCTGGGCACGATCCACGCCGTCCTAGGCTACGCCATCGCGATCATCATCGGTGGTCGCCTTGTCGCGGCCCTCTCGGGCCTACGACAACTGGGCCTATCGCGCTTCTACCCTCAGTTTGAGGGACTGACGCTTGGCAATGCCTTTACTCACCCAGCCATCAGCAAGACCCTGTTGGCCGGCATCGCCGCCTGCCTGATCCTTGCCACCGCGACGGGGATTGCGATGGATCGCGGCAGGACGCTCGGTATGGCGAGCAGCGTCGTCATCAGCGAAGCGCAGGCGCGCGATGACGGCCGTGAACGCCGGCGAGACTCGGAAGCCCGCGGCGGAGAGCAGGAGAATGGCATCGTCGGCGAACTGCATGAGGGGCTGTCGAACCTGCTCATGATCATTGTCGGGCTGCACGTCGCCTACCTGTTTCTGTTCAAGCGCCCGCTGGCGCGCTTCATGCTGTTCATCGCGGCACCCAAGCCCCGGCAAGTTGAACCGGGTCGTGCTCCTTGACCCGCGGCACGCGCGCGGCAACAGGCCCCGGTCTCCGCGGGCGACGCCAGCCCCCAGAAGGAACAGCCCATGCCGCGCCTCCACCTGCACCCGGAACGCCATCTGGTCTCGCGCATCGGGTGGCTGCGGGCCGCGGTGCTGGGGGCGAATGATGGTATCGTCTCGACCGCCAGCCTGATCGTCGGCGTCGCGGCCGCTGCAGCCACGCAGAGCGACATCCTGATCGCCGGCGTGGCCGGTCTGGTTGCCGGTGCCATGTCGATGGCGGCTGGCGAGTACGTCTCCGTCAGTTCCCAATCCGACACGGAACAGGCCGACCTCGCTCGGGAAACCCAGGAATTGCGGGACAACCCCGTCTTCGAGCATGAGGAGCTCGCCGATATCTACGTCCGGCGTGGGGCGGACCGCGACCTGGCACGGCAGGTCGCCGAGCAGTTGATGGCCAAGGACGCGCTCGGCGCCCATGCGCAGGATGAACTCGGGATGTCAGAGATCACCACCGCGCGGCCCATCCAGGCGGCGCTGACGTCGGCCGCGACCTTCGCGGTTGGCGCCGCCATGCCCCTGCTGATGGTGGTCGTCGCACCGACCCACCTACTTGTCTGGGTCGTCTCCGGCGCCTCGCTCGCCTTTCTGGCTTTGCTCGGTGCCATCGGCGCCCAGGCGGGCGGCGCCAATGTGCTGCGTGCCACGGCCCGCGTCACCTTCTGGGGCGCGCTGGCGATGGCATTGACTGCTGGAATCGGTGCGCTGTTCGGCACGGTGGTGTAGCCGGCGCGGCCATCCCCGGATGTGGGTCAGATCGTGGAGCTGGCCGTCCCATCGTCGAACACGAAGATCGTGCCCATCCCCCTGTCAGCCGCGAGCTTGCTGGCCGCTTCCGCCCCTAGCACCATGAAGGCCGTTGCCCAGGCATCGGCCGCCATGCACGTAGTGGCCAGGACGGAGACGGACGCGATCCCATTGGCGATCGGCCGGTGCGTGCCGGGGTCCATGGTATGCGACAGCACCTTGCCATCCACCTCCACCCAGTGCCGGTAGTTGCCGGAGGTCGCGACGGCCATGTCCGTCAGTTCGATCACCCCCATCGCCTCTCTGCTGTGCCGATCCGGACGCTCATGCGCCACCGTCCAGGGCGTGCCATCCGGCTTCAGGCCGCGCGCCCGCATCTCCCCGTCGATGCCCACAAGCCAGGACCGAATCCCGAAGGCGTCCATCACCCGCGCCATCTCATCCACACCGAAGCCCTTGGCGATGCCTGAAAGATCGAGGGTGAGCGGTGCCGCCTTCCGCGCGCGGGACGTGGTGACATCCAGCTGCAAGGCCTTCGTCGTGGCGGCGCGCGGCCGTTCGGACGCGGCCGCGATGCGGAGTTGATCCGGCTGCCGCGTGCCAGGCCCGAAGCCCCAGGCCGACACCAGCGCGCCCACCCCGATATCGAAGGCGCCCTGGGTGGCCCGGCCGATCTTCAGCGCCTCGGCCAGCACCGTCATCAATTCGCGCGGGATCTTCACCCATTCGCCGACCGGCGCCGCATTCAGGCGGTTGAGGTCGGAGTCGGGCTTCCATGTGGACATCTGCCGGTCCACGCGATCCACAGCTTCGAAAAACGCAGCGGCCAGCGCCGCCGTTGCCATGCCGTCCGGCGCGAAGAACACCGCGGCGTAGCGTGTGCCCATGGTGGGGCCGTGGAGAGCGTGGCGCGTCATTGGCACGGCCTCAATAGACGTCTTCACGGTAGCGGCCCTCCGATTTTAGCGTTGCGAGGTCGAGGCCCAGTGGGTGCAGGATCGCCTCGAAAGCGCGGGCCACGCCGCCCGCCATGTCGCGCCCGCCGCAGACCAGCACTTGCGCGCCCTGCTGCATCAGGTCGCGCACCCCCGCGGAATCCGCCGCCAGCCGGTCCTGGACGTAGCCACCGCCCGGTACGCGGGAGAAGGCCGTGTTCAACCGTGCGAGGCGGCCATCCTCCACGTATTGGTGTAATTGCGGGCCATACAGGAAGTCCGAGCCGGGATGCCGGCCGCCCCAGTAGAGGTGCATCGGCCGGTGCCGCGTGTTGTGGCGAATGAAGCCCGCAAGCGGACCAATCCCAGTGCCGGCCCCGATCAGGATCACGGGCGCCTTGCCGCGGCTCGGGCGGAAGGACGGGTTTGGCCGGATGAAGGCCTCGATACGTCCGCCCGGCGGCAACTCATGCAGGAAGCCCGAGCACAGGCCGCCCGGCTGCTTGCGCACGCAGATTTCCAGCACGCCGTCGGTCGAGGCAGAAGCAAGCGAGTAGAAGCGTGGCAGGTCAGAGCCGGGGGCCAGAATACCAACAAGGTCGCCAGCCTCGAAGCGCGGCAGGCGGCGACGCCGCCAGAACCCACCGGAGGCAGGCAGCGCAAAGCTCAGGATGGCAGTAGGTGTTTGCGATTCCGCGCCGTACTCGACGCGCCCGGACAGCTCCAGCGCAGTGGTCTTGGGACGGGCGGCGACATGGGCCAGTTCGAGCTTTGTGCCGATCTCCTCGCCCAGTACCTTGCCCCAATCGGCGAAGGTCTGCGCCGATTTCCGATCCACCTGCCACGTATCGAACAGCACGGGCCAGCCCTTCGCGCGGAGCGCTTCGGTCACCTGTTCGGCAAAGCCGCAGAACTTCGGAAAGCTGCGGTCGCCGAAGCCGAGCACCGCGACGGGAAGCGCGCCACTCGCCCGTTCCAGGCGCTGCAGGAACAGCTTCGCGGATTCCGGCGCATCGCCATCGCCATAGGTCGCGGTCAGGATCAGCAGGCGCTTCGCCTGGGCATAGCGCGGCGCCAGGCTGTTCATCGGCCCGGCATGCACACGATGCCCGGCCTTGGTCAGTGCCGCGTGCAGCGTGACGGCGAAGCCCCAGGTGCTGTTGCCCTCGCTGCCGACGAGGATGATCGTGTCGGCGGATTGCGCGCCGACATTCTGCCGGATCGTCGGCAGCGCAGCGCGCCGGCGCCACCAGATCACGCCACCGGCGCCAGCCAGAACGGGCGCGGTGAGGGCGGCCAGGCCGAGCAGCAGCGCCAACGGCCAGACGCCGCGGCCGGTATGCAGCATGACGATGGTCTCGTGCACCTGCCGCGCTAGGCCGTTCGGCGTGAAGTCCAGCACCTGCCCGGTCGCGGCATCCACATGGGCGATGTCCTGAGCCGTGGTCAGCGTGTAGGTGTCGGTCAGGTCCGCGCCATAGGGAAAGGTGAGTTCGCGCAGCGCCGACAGATCCACGGCTTGCAGCGCCGCCAGCTGCCCTGGCGGAAGCCGCGCTGCACCGCTCGGTGGCACGAGCGCCGCGACCTCGGCCGCCGCGCCATCAGGCAGCACGCCGAAAGTCGCGAGCGACATCCAGCAGCCGGTCAGCGCCGACAGCGTGAGGCCGATCACCGCAAAGCGTCCGAGCTCGCAATGCAGCCGCTGCGAGAGAGACCCGCGGCTGGGCCGCAGGATCGCCACCCACCCGCCGAGCCGCGCGGCCAGCAGCATGGCGCCCGAGACGCACAGCACCAGCATCGCCGCCGCCCCCAGCCCTGCCGCCACGCGCCCTGCATCACCCATCAGGAAGGAGCGATGCAGGTTCGTGACGGTGCGCGTCAGGTTCGATGGCTCATGCGGCCCGATCGCCTGGCCCGTGAGCGGATCGACCAGCTCGGCACCTGGCAGGTCGGCCTCAAAATAGTAGGCGATGACCGTGCCGGAGGCCGTCCGCACAATGCGCTCCACCTCCGCATGCCGCGCTTGCACGGCCTCGGCGATGGCGGCCACGCTGACCTGACCGGTCGCAGGAATGGTGGAGCCGCTGCGATCGACAATCGAGTCGAAGGCGAGGAAGGCGCCCGTCAACGCCAGCGCCGCGATCAGCAGCGCGGCGAAGAGGCCCGGCAGGGAGTGGAGGCGGCGGAGCATGTCAGCGATCCAGCGTCGTCGTCACATGTCGAACTTGAAGGACGCGACATAGCCGCGACCCGAGACGGCACGGCCATTGGCCGCGGTCGTCAGCGGCGCGGTGATCTCACCAGGGTTGTCACGCCCGTCCTCGACTGCAGTATCGACGCGGATCTGGTAGCCGGCATCGATCAGGGCATCGGCGATGTCGACGGTGACACGAAGCGTCTGGCCGCTGCCGACGCTCGCCCCGGTGATGCCGTCGATGCGTGCGGTCTCGGCGGCTCGTCCACGCGCCCAGGCGCTCAGATGCGAGTGGTACTTGGCCTTGCCCCCCGCGACGCGCAGCGTGGAATGGAAGCGGCCCTGCGCATCCACTAGGTAGATCGCAAGGTAGGCGCCATTGCCGCCATAGGGGCGCAGCTGCGTCGTGAGCGTGAGGCTGCGCGCCTCGGCCGGCGGCGCGAAGGCCATGGCCGGCAGGGCGAGCGTGGCGGCGAGGCCGAGTGTGGCGACGATCTTGTTCATCGAATCTCTCCAGCAGGAACTGCGATGCGGGAGAGATGGACGTTCAATCTGACGCCGGCCTGAACCCGAACGGGCAAACCGTTCATCCGCGGTTCAGCGTGACGCAGGAACTCCAGGTAGCCGGACGCGCGCCTCGAACCCCGAAGATCGGCCCGGCACGGGCGAGAACAGTTCCAGGCTGGTGCCGGCCCCGGCCACGATCGCCTCGGCAATCGCCAGACCGAGACCCGAGCCGGTCGCGGGGCTGCCCCTCGCTCGAAAGGCCGCTTGAGGCGGGCCATCGTCTCCGTCGTGACCACGGCGCCGCCGTTGGATACACGCAGCAGGCCATCGTCGCTCAGCGCGACCGATACCGGCTGATCGGCCGCGCCGTGCTTCAGCGCATTCTCGATGAGGTTGCGGGCCAGGATGGCGAAGGCGTCGGCGTCCATGCGGGACAGCAGGACGCCGGTCATGGGCAGCGTGATGGCCAGCCGGGCAGCGCCCGGATCGTCCCTGAACTCATCGAGGACGAAGCCCAGCACCTGCGCCAGATCCTGCGGGGTCTCCGCCAGCAGGCCCGCCCCCTCGGCCTTGGCCAGCTGCAGCAGCTTCTCCGACAGACGCGCCAACTGCCGCAGCGCCGCCTCCACGGTCCTAGCGCGTTCGCGCGCGGCGCCCTCCGGCACCTCGGCAATCAGGCGCTGCGTCTGCGCCAGCGCCGCCGCGACAGGCGTCCGCAATTCGTGCGCGCTGCTGGCGGTAAAGCCTCGCTCCGCCTCCAGCGCCCGTTGCAGCCGCGCGATCAGCCGATTGACCGAGCCCGCGACAGGCGCGAGTTCACGCGGAAGCGCTGTCGCGTTGACCGGCGACAGATCACCATGGCCACGCGCCTCGATCTCCCGTTCGAAGGCCTGGACTGGCCGCAGCGCGAAGCGCACCAGCGCCCAAACACCGATCTGGCTGAGCGGCAAAAGAACAGCCAGCGGCCACAGCAGCATGGCAACCGCATCGATCACGGCCTTGCGACGATGGCTGATCGGCTCGGCGGTGGTGACGAAGAAGGTGCCCCGCACAGCCGCCTCGGTGTAGAGGCGCAGGCCGCCCATGTCCTGGAACCCTGGTGTCGTCAGCACCGGGAATGCCGCCGGGTCGGCGTCGTGGGATTGCAGCAGGACGCGGCCGTCGCCGTCGCGCACGATATAGGTGATCTGCTCCTGGTGCGGCAGCACCGACGGCAATCGCTGGATGGGGCTATCGCCCTCGGCCGGCGGATCGCTGTTCAGGATTTCGCTGTAGGCCAGGGGCAGGATGCGTTGTGCGACTTCCTGCAACGCGCTGTCGAAGACCTCGTCGATTTCGCTCCGCAGGATCAGCCCCGCCGCCACGCTGCCCGCAAGCCATAGCAGGACCATCCCCAGCGCGAGGCCAAGGCCGAGGCGGCGCTGCAGGCTCTGCGGCCGCGACGCCACTAGGATGCCGCGCGCTTCGGCTGGCCAAGCCGGTAGCCCATGCCGCGGATCGTCTCGATGATGTCGTGGCCGAGCTTCTTGCGGATCCGGCCGATATAGACCTCGATGGTGTTGCTCTCGACCTCGGCATCGAAGGAGTAGAGCCGCTCCTCCATCTGCGCCTTGGTGACCAGCGCGCGGGGGCGCTGCACGAAGGTCTCGAACAGCACCCATTCGCGCGCTGTCAGGGTGATCGGTTGCCCGGCCCGCTGGATCAGCCGTTGCGCCAGGTCGATGGTGAGGTCGCCGATCTCGACCTGTGGATTGGGATTGCCGGCATATCGACGCGCCACGGCACCGATGCGGGCCGACAGCTCGGCCAGGTCGAACGGCTTGACGAGGTAGTCATCCGCACCGGTGTTCAGCCCGGCAATGCGATCGGAAATCTGGTCGCGCGCGGTCAGGATGATCACTGGCGTGGCATCACCCGCCGCGCGGCGCGCCTTGAGGAAATCCAGCCCCCTGCCATCCGGCAGCATCAGATCTAGCAGGATGAGCTCATAGGTCACCGTGCCGACGCAATCCCGCGCCGTGTCGAGCCGCGTTGCCCAATCCACCGTATGACCGTCCGCCGCGATCTGGTCCCGCACCGCAGCGCCCAGGATGGCGTCGTCCTCGATCAATAGAACTCGCATCCGTTGGTCCTTCGCGTCGCCGGCCGCTCCTGGTCGTAGTGCCGGCGCCTGACAGCAAGCTGAACCTGGAAGCCGCGGCATTCAGTCTGCTGTCAGGTTGGCATGGCTTTGTCATCCTATCGTTCAACTGACAGGATGCGATGCCATGACCCGACTACTTCCAGCGATCGCGCTTGCATTCTGCGCTCTTGGCACCGGGGCGGCCATGGCCGACCAGCGTTGCAACGTGCCGCTGGCGGATTGGCAGCCGCGTGCCGCATTGCAGCAGCAGGTCGAGGCCCAAGGGTGGCGGGTGACCCGGATCAGGACCAAGGATGGCTGCTACCGGGTTCACGGCACGAACGACCGAGGCGAGCGCTATGAGGGGACGTTCCACCCGGGCACGCTGCGGGTCCTGAAGGTGGAGATCGAGTACGACTGAGCAGGGCGTGAGGAGGCGTTCGCCCAGAGAAGGTTGGATTCGGGTTCCCACCGCTGCTCCATTTTTTCCTATCTTAATGCAAACTCACCATGGCTGTTGCGCCGTGAACCGCAGGTTTCCTTGGGTTTTGCCGGGCTGGCTTGAGGGTTGGAGAACGCAGCAAGCCCGGGAACTCCTCTCCGGAGGCTCCAAAGTCTCCGAAGCTCGGGGGTGGGGCGATTTACCCTACAAGCTTCAAACGACTGAAATCACGCATGATTCGTCGAAGCGGGCTCGGGGCTTTTCAGCATCCCTACCGGTCGCCAACGCGCATTCGCTCCGAAATTTCGCAGCAACCTACAAGCCGCTAGGCATCGCGGAACGTTCTCCGCGCGGCGCCGTTCCATGCCGACGTTCAGCATCGATCAAGCTAGGTGTCATTGCTATGGAGGTTGTCCCTCCGGGGCTGGGTTGAGAGGCTGTGGTTGCGAAGCCTTCAACCGCCAACCCGGAGCCCCGGATGAGCCTTTGTACCCGCAGCGATGGAACTGGTATCTCGTAGGCAAGCAGGTTGTTCGGATGAAGCCGGCGCCTGCGGGCGTTCGTGCCGGTGCTGGCTCCCGAAAGTCGCTCCCACGTCCGCGGATCGCTGAAATGGACGGTAAGGATGTCTGGCATGATCCGGTCAGTATTCACCGCGAAAACAGGGAACTCGGGCGATACGACGGTGCCATCGCATACCGTGGGGACGACGCCATAGGCGCCTTCCCATGCCATGAGCGTGGGGTAGGTAAAATCTCCAGGCGAAGCGTGGTCAGACGGGGACGGGTGCGGCCGTGCGGCGGGTCGTTCCATGCCCACTTCCCGCTGGAGCCGCTCCGCGACCTCGCCGGGCTCCAGGCGAAGCTCGCGCTTAATCAGGTCCACGCCGCCGCCGCCGGTGTTCGCTTCATGGTCAAACCAGGTCCCGGCCTTCGGGCCGGCCATCGCTGTCCGCACCCTCGACCTGCCGCGCGGCGTCCGCGTGGAAATCCGCCCCGCCACCACCGCCGTGATGGCCGCCGTCCAGGCCGGCTCAACCCGCCGCCTCGGCGCGTTGCGGGCCTCGGAGGCCGATCTCGACCCCGACATGGCCCGCGGCCTGGCCTTCGCCTTCTTGGTTAAGGCGCTCGCCCCCCGCCAAGTGCCCGCTGTCTCCATTGCAATGTTTTGTCATGATTGGGCAACGCCCGCGACGTCCTGCGCCGTCAGTTTGGGAAGGCGGTGATTGGGTCTAAGGGGGCGCGCGCGTGCTGATTCGTATGTTGTTGCTTGTCACGTTGCTAGCCGCAGTTGGCTTCCGCCCCGCATTCAGCCATGAAGGCCATTCCCATGGCGACGAACCCGCGCAGCCTGCGGCGGCCGCACCGCGCGCCGAGGCGTATTCCGACCTGTTCGAGATCGTTGCAGTGCTGGGACCGGACCGGCGGCTCTGGCTCTACCTCGACCGACACGCAACGTCGGAGCCGATCGACGGCGCCACGGTGCAGGTTACCGTTGATGGCGAGGACATTGGAACGGCCACCCGCGCAAGCGACGCGGTCTATGTGCTCACGAATCCTATCCTGGAACGCCCAGGCCAGCGGAACATGGTCTTCACCATCACGGCCGGCGAAGACATGGACCTGCTGCCGGCGACGCTTGTGATTCCCGCCGGCGTTGCCGCCGCGACCTCTGCGCCAGGGCCCGCCGATCTGGTCTCGACGGCGTTGCGCGAGCCTTACGTGTGGGCGGCGGGGCTATTCCTGTTGCTGGTCGGCGTCGCCATCGGCCGTGCAGCGGCGCCGCGGCCATTGCCTCCACTTGTCGTCGTCGAACCGTCAGCAACGGGCACGCGCCCACATGCTTTGCCGTCCAGCGCGCCGATGCCCGAGCGCGTCGCCGCCGCGCCGGCTGTGATGGCCCTGGCGGCGATCCTCCTGGTACCGATGATCGCCTGGGCACAGCCCTTGGACGCGCCCCGGCGGCAACCGGACGGCAGCATCTTCGTGCCCAAGCCCTCGCAACGCCTCCTCGGCCTCCGAACCGGCCCCGCTGAACCTGGCGAGGCTTTCGTTCCCGTGCACCTCACGGGACAGGTGGTCGCGGACCCCAATGCCTCCGGCCGCGTCCAGGCGTCCGAAGCCGGCCGCATCGAGCCTCCGGAAGGCGGCTTCCCGGCGCTTGGCCAGCGCGTGGCTCGCGGCGAGGTTCTCGGCTTCGTCGTGCCTATCATGGCGGCGCAGGATCGGGTCGGCGTGCGCGCAAGTATTGCCGAGCTCGATGCGCTTATCGTCATAGGCGAGGCGCGGGTCCGCCGGCTGACCGCACTGGCCGGCACCGTCGCGGCACGCGAGATCAGCGATGCCCGCGCCGACCTCGAAGGCCTGCGGCAGCGCCGCGCGGCGAACCTGCCGGCCGTGACGGGGCGGGAGCCGATCGTGGCACCCTCCGCCGGCGTGATCAGCGTGGTCCGTGTGGCCGCCGGTCAGGTGATCCAGGCGCAGGAACCCCTGTTCGATATTGTCGATCCCGCCCGGCTCTGGGTCGAGGCCATCGCCTTCGACCCCGCCGCGGTGGCGGAGGTCTCGGCCGCCTCGGCCATGACGGCCGGTGGTCAGGCGCTGCGGCTCGGCTTCGTCGGGCGGGGCATGACACTGCGCCAACAGGGCCTGCCACTTCATTTCCGCATCGAGGGCGGTGCCCCCGGCCTCGCCGTGGGGCAACCCGTGACCGTCCTGGTGGAGACGCCGCGCCGCACCGCTGGCATCGTGCTGCCCGCCGAAGCGGTGGTGCGCAACCCCGAGGGCGGCCAGGTGGTCTATGAGATGCCGAGCGCCGAGCGCTTCCTGCCGCGGCCGGTGCGCGCCCAGCCCCTCGACGGACAGCGCGTGCTTGTCACGGCCGGGCTGGAGCGCGGGGCCCGCGTGGTGACCAGTGGCGCCGGGCTGATCGCGCAGGTCCGCTAGCGTGTTCAACATCCTCGTCACCGCCAGCCTGCGGAACCGGCTGTTCGTGTTGGTCGCGGCGGCGATCCTGGTGGTCTACGGCGCACTGGCGCTGCAACGCCTGCCGGTGGATGTCTTCCCCGACCTTAACAAGCCGGTCATCACCCTGATGACGGAGGCCGAGGGCCTGGCGCCGGAGGAGGTGGAGCTTCTCGTCTCCTACCCGATCGAGACGGCGATGAACGGCATGCCGGGCGTGACGCGTGTGCGCTCCGTCTCGGGTGTCGGTCTTTCGATCGTCTTCGTGGAGTTCGACTGGGGCACCGACATCTGGGTGAACCGTCAGCAGGTGGCGGAGCGCCTCTCGCTCGTGCGGGCGCAACTGCCTGCCAATGTCGCGCCGCAGATGGCGCCCATCTCCTCCATCATGGGCGAGATCATGCTGGTGGCGATGTCCACCGATGGCCGCGCCAGCCCCATGGAATTGCGGGAATTGGCCGATTGGGTGGTGCGACCGCGGCTGCTGACCATCCCCGGCATCTCGCAGGTGATCCCGATCGGCGGTGAGGTTCGGCAGTATCGCGTGACGCCGGATGTCGCGCGGATGCATGCGCTGGATGTCACCCAGGAGCAGGTGCACGCCGCCCTTCGGCAATTCGGCGGCAATACCGGCGGCGGCTATGTGGATCAGGCGGGGCGCGAATACCTGATCCGCAACATCGGCCGCACCACGCGCCTCGAGGATCTGGCCAATACACCCGTGGCAGTGCGGGCCGGCCAGCCGATTCCACTGCGACAGGTCGCGACGGTCGATTTCGCCGCACGGCTCAAACGCGGCGAGGCCGGCAGCATGGGCCAGCCGGCGGTCATCCTGTCCATCCAGAAGCAGCCCTCGGCCGATACGGTGGCCCTGACCGCCCAGGTGGAGGCCGCGCTGGCCGAATTGCAGCGCGCCATGCCGCCGGGCGTGCTCGCGAACAACGTGCAGTTCCGCCAGGCCGACTTCATCGGCGCCTCGATTGGCAATGTGCAGATCGTTCTGCTGGAAGCGGTCGCCGTCGTTGCCGTGGTGCTGTTCCTGTTCCTGCTGAACAGCCGCACGACCTTCATCTCGCTCACCGCCATTCCGCTGTCGGTGTTGATCACCGTGGTGGTGTTCCAGTTGCTTGGCCTGTCGATCAATACCATGACGCTGGGCGGCCTTGCGATCGCCATCGGTGAGTTGGTGGATGACGCGGTGGTGGATGTGGAGAACGTGTTCCGCCGTCTCCGGGAGAACCGCGCGCGGCCAGATCCGTTGCCCGCGATCACCGTCGTGGCGCGGGCGAGCCAGGAAGTCCGCTCGGGCATCGTCTATGCGACGATGATCGTGATCCTCGTCTTCGTGCCGCTGTTCGCGCTGACCGGTATCGAGGGGCGGTTGTTCGCGCCGCTTGGCGTCGCCTATATCGTCTCGATCCTGGCGAGCCTTGTCGTCTCCATCACGGTCACGCCGGTGCTCTGCTACTACCTGTTGCCGCGCATGAAGCGGATGGAGCACGGCGACAGCGCGTTGGTCCGGGTGCTCAAGCGCTGGAACGAGCGCGCGCTGCTCTGGGCCTTTGCCCGCGCACGGCTCGTGTATCTGTTGGCCGGCGTGGGTGTGGCGGGCGCGCTCGCCACTGTGCCCTTGCTGCCGCGCTCCTTCCTGCCGCCCTTCAACGAGGGTACGCTGACCATCAGCCTACAGTTCCAGCCCGGCATCAGCCTGACCGAAGCCAACCGGCTCGGCCGCCAGGCAGAGCAGTTGATCATGCAGGTGCCGGAGGTTCGCACCGTGGGGCGCCGGACCGGCCGCGCCGAGCTGGATGAGCATGCCGAGGGCGTGCATTCCGCCGAGATCGACGTTTCCCTCCACGCTTCCGCGCGCGGCAAGCAGGCGATCTCGGCCGATATCCGCGCGCGCCTTGCGGTACTGCCCGGCAGCGCCAATGTCGGCCAGCCCATTGGGCACCGGCTCGACCACATGCTGTCCGGCGTGCGCGCCGAGATCGCGCTGAAGATCACCGGCGACGATTTGGACACCCTGCGCACTCTGGCCGAGGGCATGCAGCGGCGCCTGGCGTCGATCCCCGGCCTGACCGACTTGCAGGTGGAGCGCCAGGTGCGCGTGCCGCAGCTTCAGGTGGCGGTGAACCATGAACGCGCGGCGCTGTATGGCGTGTCGGCCGCATCCGTCGCGGAGACCCTGCAATCCCTGTCGGGCGGCCAGGTCGTCAGCCAGGTGGTGGATGGGGCGCGTCGGTTCGACGTTGTGCTGCGCCTCGGCGACAGCGATCGCACCGGCGCCGGGCTTGCGGCCGTGATGATCGAGACACCGGGCGGCCGGGTGCCCTTGTCGCTGCTAGCAGAACTCCGCGACACCGATGGCCCGAACCAGATCCTGCGGGAGAATGGTCGGCGGCGGATCGTGGTGCTGGCCAACACCGATGGCAGCGACATGGCCGCCATCGTCGCCCGCATCCGCGCCGAGATCGAGACGGCCGCGCTGCCGCCCGGCTACTTCTTCACGCTGGAGGGGACCTTCCAGGCGCAGGAGGAAGCCGCGCGGCTGATCGCCGGGCTGTCGCTGGTGTCCCTGTCGCTGATCTTCATGGTGCTCTACAGCCGCTACAAATCGGCGGTGCTGGCGCTGATCATCATGGGCAATGTGCCGCTGGCGCTGGTGGGCGCGATCGCGGCGCTATGGATCGCGGGGCAGCCGCTGTCGGTGGCGTCGATGATCGGCTTCATCACGCTGGCCGGCATCGCAACCCGCAACGGCATCCTGAAGGTGAGCCACTACCTGAACCTCGCCCTGCTCGAAGGCGAGCGCTGGGGGCTGGCGCTGGTGATCCGCGGCAGCCTGGAACGCCTGACACCGGTGCTGATGACGGCGCTTTCGGCTGGCTTCGCACTCATCCCGTTGATGATTGGCGCCAGCGAGCCGGGCAAGGAGATCCTGCACCCGGTCGCTGTCACCATCTTCGGCGGGCTAATCACCGCGACGCTGCTCGATACCTTCCTGACGCCGCTGCTGTTCCACCGCTTCGGCCGCCCCGCCCTGGAGCGCCTGCGCACCGTCCAGCAGGAGCTGAAGGTGGCAGAGGCCTATTGATCCATGAGGAACCCAACCATGACCCCACGCCGCCACCTCGCCGCGCTGCTCACCGGCTTCGTCCTCGCCCCTGTCGCCGGGCGCGCGCATGAGCCGCGCCGTGGGCCGAATGGCGGCCAGAAGGTGGATATTGGCAGCAACCACGCCGAGCTGGTGGCCGAGGGCAATACGTTGCGGCTGTTCCTGTTCGACGGCGCCGACCGGCCCATTCCCGTGGCCGGCGTCACGGCGCAGGTCGTCATCCTCGCCGGCGGGCGTCAGGCCACCATCGCCCTCGCCCCCACCGGCGACACTGTGCTGGCCGGTACCGGCGACTTCGTGGCAGCGCGCGGCATGCGCGCGGTTGTCACGCTGACGCTGCCCGGCCAACGTCCAGCGCAGGCGCGATTCACGCCAATGGATCAGAACTGAGGAGGGCGTGATGCGCTCGACATTAACCGCCTTGGCCCTCCTTCTCGCGCTTCCCGCTTGGGCCAATGCTCCCTCGCCCTATGCCGGCATGACGGACCGTCCGATCCGCGCGCTGTCGGCCGAGCAGCAGGCGGATCTGCTCGCCGGCCGCGGCATGGGCCTGGCGCTGGCGGCGGAGCTGAATGGCTGGCCGGGGCCCGTCCATGTCATCGAACTGGCTGGGGCGTTGCGGCTGACACCGGCGCAGCTTGCCGCGGCGCAACGCCTGATGACGGAGATGCAGGCGGCGGCCAGCGCCCTCGGCGCCCGGCTGATCGAGGAGGAGCGCGCGCTCGATGCCGCCTTCCGGGACCGCAGCATCACGCCGTCCGATCTCTCGGCCCGCACGGCCCGCATCGCGGCATTGCAGGGGGAGATTCGGGATGTGCATCTGCGCGCGCATCTGACGCAGGCGGCGCTGCTGAACACAGAGCAGATCGACGCCTATGGGCGCCTGCGCGGCTATGCCGGCGGCACGCCGCAGGGCGGCCACAGGCATCATTGACGTGATGGCGCCCGACAGCCTGCCGCAGGAAGCCCACATCCTCGTTGTCGAGGATGATGGGGAGATGCGCACGCTGATCGCCAAGTTCCTGCGCCAGAACGGCTTTCGCGTTACCGGCGCGCGCGATGGGCGCGAGATGTGGGAGGTGCTGGCGGGCGCGCCGGTCGATCTTGTGCTGCTCGACGTGATGCTGCCAGGCACCTCCGGCCTTGACCTGTGCCGCGCGCTGCGCGCCAAGTCGGGCGTGCCGATCATCATGGTGACGGCGCGCGGCGAGGAGACGGACCGTGTGCTCGGCCTCGAACTCGGCGCCGACGACTACATCCCGAAGCCCTTCGGCCGGGCCGAATTGCTGGCCCGCGTGCGCGCGCTGCTGCGACGGTCGCGTGGCGATGCCGGGGACCCGGTGGGAGGCCAGGCAGGCGAGCGCATCGTCTTCGCCGATTGGACACTCGACACGCGGCGGCGCGAACTCAGCGCGCCGGATGGCACGGCGGTCGACCTCTCCGGCGGTGAGTATGATTTGCTGCTCGCCTTCTGCGAACACGCGCAGCGCGTGCTGAGCCGCGACCAGCTGCTGGATCTCGCCCGCAACCGGATGGCCTTCAACGGCACCGAACGCTCGGTCGATGTCATGGTGAGCCGGCTGCGACGCAAGCTGGAGCCGACGGAGGACAGCCCCGCCATCATCAAGACGGTGCGCGGCGCGGGATACATGCTGGTGCCCACGGTGAAGCGCGCGACATGAACTGGCTTCGCCACCTGCTGCCGGACACCTTGGGTGGGCGGATCGTGCTCGTGCTGCTGGTCGGCCTGATGGCCTTCCATCTCGGCAGCCTCTGGCTGCACCAGATCGGCACCGAGGCGGTCCTGGGCACCACGCGTGAGGCGCAGCTCGCGGAGCGGTTGGTGGCGGCGAAACGCGCGGTGGCCGAATTGCCCGTCGAGGAACGCGACCGCACCGCGCATGCGCTCTCCACCGCGAGCCTCGACATGCATTGGACGCCTGCGCCCACCGTGCAGCCGGTGCAGGCAAGCAGCACCCGCACCGATGCGCTGCGCAGCCGGCTCGGCGAGCTGGTGCCGGAACTTGATGTCACGGGCCTGCGTCTGGGCTACGGGGAGGATGGCGTGGCGGATGGCGAGGCGTCGCGGCACCTGCTGCTCGGCGCCCTGCCGCTGCCGGATGGCAGCTGGCTCAACTTCTCCGCCGCACTGTTCCGCCCGCCGGCACCGGAACACGCCACGCTGCTCTCCACCACGGCGATGGCGGTGGGGATCCTGCTGCTCGGGCTGCTAGTGGTGCGGCTGATCGGTCGGCCGCTACGCGCGCTGTCCGAAGCCGCCGATCGCTTCGGTGGTCCTGGTCCCGTGGTGCCCGTGCCCGAGGAAGGCCCACGCGAGGTGCGCCATGCCGCTCAGGCCTTCAACCGCATGCAGGGCCGCATCGATCGGCTGATCGCCGACCGCACCCAGGCCCTGGCTGCCGTCAGCCATGATCTGCGCACGCCCATCTCCCGGCTGCGCCTTCGCGCCGGCTTCGTCGAGGATGGCGAGGCGGCGCGCGCCATCGATGCCGATCTGGACGAGATGGAGGCGATGATCGATTCCACCCTCGCCTATCTGCGCGGCGAGACCGAGAGCGAGCCCCGCAAGCCGGCCGATCTCGTGGCGATGATCGAGACCCTGTGTGACGCGGCCGCCGATGCGGGCGCGGCCGTGACCTATGCCGGCCCTTCGCAGGCTAGGTTGGTCTGCAGCCCGGTGACGCTGAAACGTGCCTTCTCGAATCTGATCGACAACGCCGTGAAGTATGGGGGCGGCGCGCGCGTCGTCCTCGAAGACAAGGGGCGCGAGCTTCTGGTGCGGATCGAGGATGACGGCCCCGGCATTCCCGAAGCTGACATGCAGTCCGTGTTCGAGCCGTTCCGCCGCCTTGAGACCTCGCGCAATCGCGGCACGGGTGGGAGCGGGCTCGGCCTCACCATTGCCCGACGCGCAGTCGAACAGCACGGCGGTAATTTGCATCTAAGCAACCGGCCAGGCGGCGGATTGCTGGGCTCCGTTCGCCTGCCGAAACCCCAGAACTGAGGGAGCATGCGGTGATGATGGTTCGAAGGATTTTCATAACAGCCAGCCTTGCCGCGCTGGCCCTGCCGGCACCGGCCTGGGCGGAGGCACTGCCACGCCTGCAGGTCTGGCGTGATGAGAGTTGCGGATGCTGCGCCGGGTGGGTCGACCATATGCGGGCAGCGGGATTTCCGATCGAGGACAATGTCGTGCGCTCGCTGGCAGCCGCACGGCGGATGCTCGGCACGCCGTCCGATCTGCTGTCCTGCCATGCGGGGCTGATCGGTGGTTATGCGCTTGAGGGCCATGTTCCGGCGGCGGCGGTGACCCGGCTGCTGTCGGAGCGCCCTGCCGGAATCCGCGGCCTCGCCGTGCCGGGCATGCCGGTGGGCTCGCCCGGCATGGACGTCCCTGGCCTGGCGCCTGACAGCTATGACGTGCTGGCCTTCGATGCGCGTGGCGGCCGCACTGCCTTCATGCGTTTCCGCGGCGGCACACCGGTGTGAATAGGTCCGGAAAAGGGCCGCGTATGGCCCTTGACCCTCCCATGGGGGCAAGCACCACCTCTCCGGTTGGACCAGACCCCAAGAGGAGGGCGTGATGCATCGCTTCCGAATCGCGAACATGAACTGCGGCGGCTGCGCGAAGGGCGTCACGGCGACGCTGCGGCAGGCGGACCCGCTGGCGCAGATCGACATCGCGCTGGACACGGGTGAAGCGGCCGTGACGTCGGCCGTGGACCCAGCGCGCCTGGAGCAGGCGTTGCGCGATGCTGGTTGGCAGGCCGAGCGCATCCCCGCCTGACCCCGCGCTGACATGCTTTGTCATGACGGCGTGATGCTGGCGACATGCCGGGGGGCCAGCCTTCATAACATCGAACCAAAGGAAACCAGCACATGACCCGCCTCGCGCCCACACTTGCCCTTGCTGCCGGCCTTGCCACGCTGGCTGCGGCAGGCCTCGCCATTGCCCAGGGCACCATGCCGCAGCCTCAGCCCGCCCAGCCTGGCATGATGGGCCAGATGCCCGGCATGCAGCAGCAGATGCAGCAGATGCAGCAGCGGATGATGCCTGGCGCGCAGGCGCCGGGGAATGGTGCTGCGCAGGCGCCGGCGGGCGGTGCCGCACAGGCTCCGGCTGCGGCTGACCCGCATCATCCCGGCGCCACGCCCCCGGGGACCGCGGCGCAACCCGCCTCGACCGCCGCCTTCATGGCCGCGAACGAGAAGATGCACCGCGACATGGCCATCACCTTCACAGGCGACGCGGACCGCGATTTCGCAGCCTCCATGATCCCCCATCATGAGGGCGCGATCGCGATGGCGCGGGTCCAGTTGGCGCATGGTCGGGATCCGGGGATGCGCAGCCTGGCCGAAGCCGTGATCCGCGCGCAGGAAAGCGAGATCGCCACGCTGCGCGCCTTCCTGGCGCGGCCGCGCTGATATGGTCGACGAGACCACTCCGGGCTCGCATGCCAGGCACCCCGCCCAACGTGACAGGGGCGGCTGGTGGTGGACGCGGGGCGGTCTCGTCGCGATCGGGTTCCTCCTGATCGGGGCGTTCTACCTGTTGAGAGAGCACTACGGTCACACGCTCGGCGCGCTTCCCTACCTCCTTCTCCTTGCCTGCCCGCTGATGCACCTGTTCATGCATCATGGGCATGGGCATGGCCACGGCGGAGGCGGGCCGCACGCCGGTTCAGATCGTGGCGACGGAGCCAAGTGATCCCCGATGCGCCGCGAGGGTGGGCTGGCTTGGCTGCCCCCGCGGCGCGGTACCTCGCGGCCATGCTTGCCATGAACCTGGTCTGGGAGATTGCGCAGCTCCCCCTCTACACGCTGTGGGCGGAGGGAACTTCAGGCGAGATCGCCTTCGCCATCCTTCATTGCACTGGCGGGGACGCGATGATCGCCGCGGCCGCGCTGGCGATCGCGTTGCTGCTGACACGATCCTGGGACTGGCCCATCCAGGGATGGGGGCGCGTCACCATAGCCGCGACTCTGGCGGGCCTTGGCTATACGGTGTTCAGCGAGTGGCTGAATGTCGATCTGCGCCAATCCTGGACCTATACGGCCGCCATGCCGCGCCTTCCGCCGTGGGGAACCGGGCTCGCCCCTTTCCTCCAATGGCTGCTGTTGCCGCCTGTGGCGATGCTGGCAGCGCGGCCGACCGCGCGACCTTTCGCGCGCTGAGGAGTTGAGCGGACATGGAACACCACGGCACCCACACATCCCACGGCAAGCACGATCCGCACCATCATGGGGATGCAGCGGCATCGGGAACCGTGAAGGATCCGGTCTGCGGCATGACGGTGGACCCGGCAAAGACCGCGCACCACGCCGAACATGCCGGCCATGCCTACCATTTCTGCTCGGCCGGGTGCCGCACCAAGTTCATCGCCGAACCGGGCAAGTATCTGCAGGAGCGTGCGCCGCTGCGTGCGGACGCCGTGGCGCCGGGCACGATCTACACCTGTCCGATGCACCCGCAGATCCGGCAGCCGGGCCCCGGCAGTTGCCCGATCTGCGGCATGGCGCTGGAGCCGGAGACGCCCTCCGCCGAGGCCGGCCCCAATCCGGAGCTGGTGGCCTTCACCCGCCGCTTCTGGATCGGCCTGGTCCTCACGCTGCCGGTCTTCCTGCTGGAAATGGGCGGCCACCTGACGGGGATGATGCACCTGGTCGGTGGACCGCGCGTCGGCAACTGGATCCAGTTGGCGCTGGCGACGCCCGTGGTGCTCTGGGCCGGTTGGCCTTTCTTCGTCCGTGGCTGGCAGAGCCTCCTGAACCGCAGCCTCAACATGTTCACCCTCATCGCGCTTGGCACCGGGGTCGCCTGGGTGTTCAGCGTTGTGGCGACCCTCGCCCCCGGGATCTTTCCCGCGGCCTTCCGCGCGGCCGATGGCTCGGTGGCGGTGTATTTCGAGGCGGCAGCCGTGATCGTGGTGCTGGTGCTGCTCGGGCAGGTGCTGGAGCTGCGGGCGCGCGAGCAGACGGGCGGCGCCATCCGGGCGCTGCTCGATCTCGCGCCGGCCCAGGCGCGACGGCTGCGCGACGACGGCTCGGATGAGGAAGTCCCGCTGGCCGCCATCGTGGTCGGCGATCGGCTGCGCGTCCGTCCCGGTGACAAGGTGCCGCTCGACGGCGCGGTGCTGGAGGGCGCCTCCAACGTCGATGAGAGCCTGGTGACGGGTGAGGCGGTGCCGGTCACCAAGACGGTGGGCGATCAGGTCGTGGGCGGCACGTTGAACGGCCAGGGCAGTTTCATCATGCGCGCCGACCGCGTGGGACAGGACACGGTGCTGGCGCAGATCGTGCGCATGGTGGCGGGCGCGCAGCGTTCGCGCGCCCCGATCCAGCGTCTGGCCGATCAGGTCGCCGGCTGGTTCGTGCCGGCGGTGGTGGCAATCGCGCTGGTGGCCTTCGTGGCCTGGGCGGTGTGGGGGCCGGAGCCGCGACTTGCCTTCGCGCTGGTCGCGGCCGTGACGGTGCTGATCATCGCCTGCCCCTGTGCGCTGGGCCTTGCCACGCCGATGTCCATCATGGTTGGCGTGGGCCGTGGCGCGCAGGCCGGCGTGCTGATCAAGAACGCCGAGGCGCTGGAGCGCATGGAGCGGATCGACACGCTTGTGGTGGACAAGACGGGCACGCTCACGAAGGGTAGGCCGGACGTTGTGGCGGTGATCCCGGTGGCGGGCGTGGCCGAGGAGGACGTGTTGCGCCTGGCTGCGGGCCTGGAGCGGCCAAGCCAGCATCCATTGGCCGAAGCCGTCGTGCGAGCGGCGGAGAAGCGCGGCATCGCCGTGCCGGTGGTCGAGGGCTTCGACGCGCCCACCGGTCGCGGCGTGACCGGCACCGTGGAGGGCCGCCAGGTCGCGGTCGGCAACGCCCGCCTGATGGACGAGACCCAGGTGGATGTCGGCGCCCTGTCGGCGGAGGCTGAGCGTCTGCGTGGCGATGGCGCGACCGTGTTCTTCATCGCTGTCGATAGCCGCGCCTTCGGCATCGTCGCCGTGGCCGACCCGGTGAAGGAGACGACGGCGGCTGCCCTCGCTGGCCTCGCGAAGGAGGGCGTGCGGGTGGTGATGCTGACCGGCGACAACCGCACGACGGCCGAGGCCGTGGCGCGGCGGCTCGGCATCACCGAGGTGGAGGCGGAGGTCCTGCCCGAGGACAAGCAGCGCATCATCGAGAAGCTGAAGGCCGAGGGACGTCGCGTGGCGATGGCGGGTGATGGCGTGAACGACGCGCCGGCGCTGGCGGCGGCCGAGGTCGGCATCGCCATGGGCACCGGAACCGCGGTTGCAATCGAGAGCGCAGGGGTGACGCTGCTGGGGGGCGACCTGACCGGCATCCTGCGCGCGCGCAAGCTGTCCCAGGCCGTAATGGGCAACATCCGGCAGAACCTGTTCTTCGCCTTTGCCTACAACGCGGCGGGCGTGCCGATCGCCGCGGGCGTGCTGTATCCGATGTTCGGCATTCTTCTGTCGCCGATCATCGCGGCGGCAGCGATGGCGCTGTCTTCGGTGAGCGTGGTCGGGAATGCGCTTCGGCTGCGAACGACGCGGTTGGATTGAGAGTCGCCAAAGGGGAAACCGCATGCTCAGTCCGCTTGCCAACCTGACCTATCGCCACCTGTTCGCGGCGCAGGTGCTGTCCCTGCTCGGGACGGGCCTCGCGACCGTGGCACTCGGGCTGCTGGCTTTCGATCTGGCGGGGGCGAATGCCGGTGCGGTGCTGGGCACGGCGCTCGCCATCAAGATGGTGGCCTATGTCGGCGTCGCTCCCGTCGCGGGCGCCTTCGTGCATCTGGTGCCCCGCCGCAGCCTGCTGGTGGCGCTCGATCTGCTGCGCGCCGTGGTCGCGCTGGCGCTGCCCTTCGTGACCGAGATCTGGCAGGTCTATGTGCTGATCTTCGTGCTGCAAACCGGCTCAGCCGCTTTCACGCCGACCTTCCAGGCGACCATCCCCGACATTCTTCCGGAGGAGGCGGAGTATACCAAGGCGCTGTCCCTCTCGCGCCTGGCCTACGATCTGGAGGCGCTGGCGAGCCCGGCGATCGCCGCGGCCCTGCTGGGGCTGGTCGGCTTCCATTGGCTGTTCGCCGGCAATGCGCTGGGCTTCCTGGCCTCGGCTGCGCTGGTGTTGACCGTGGTGCTGCCCTCGCCCAAGCCGCCGGCGACGCAGGAGGGGGCCTGGGGCCGCATCACGCGCGGTGCGCGCATCTACCTCGCCACGCCGCGGCTGCGCGGTCTGCTGGCGCTGAACGTCACGGTCGCCATGGCCGGTGCGATGGTGATCGTGAACACGGTGGTGCTGGTGCGCGCTGGCTTTGGCCTGGGCGCGGCGGAATTGGGCTGGACGCTGGCGGCCTATGGCGCGGGGTCGATGGTGGCGGCGCTCGCTGTGCCGCGGCTGCTTGACGGCGTGATGACGGACCGCACGGCCATGATGGCCGGTGCTGGGCTGCTCGTGGCCGGCCTGCTGTTCGGGCTGCTGATACCGACCTGGCCAATGCTGCTGCCGCTGTGGATGCTGCTGGGCCTTGGCAACGGCCTGGTGCTGACGCCAAGCGGGCGCCTGCTGCGGCGCTCGGCCCATGCCGGTGACCGGCCCGCGCTGTTTGCCGCGCAATTCGCGCTCAGCCATGCGTGCTGGCTCGTCGCCTATCCGGTGGCGGGGCGGTTCGGCGCCTCGGCAGGGATGGAGGCCACCTTCCTGGTGCTTGCGGCACTCGGCGCCATGGGGCTGGTCGCGGCCATGGTGCTGTGGCCGAGGGATGATGCGGAGGAGGTCGAGCACATCCACGATCGTCTGCCGCCTGGGCATGCGCATCTGGGGGATGCGCGCCCGGATCCGACAGGCGTGCTCCGCCACCGCCATGCCTTCGTGATCGATGAGCTTCACCAGCGCTGGCCCCGCTAGTCTCCGGCTGGGACGCACCGCACCGTCGTGAGGACTACGGGAGAATGGCGAAGGTGCTCACGGCACCCGCCGCTTCGTCACCCCCACCGGCAGCGTCGCCGCCGCCAGATCGAACGTCGCGCCGGAGATGTTCCGCGCCATCACCCGCGATGTCCTCCCGCACATTCCCTGCGCCGTCGAACACCCGCACGAACAGCCGCCGACCTGAAGCCCCGGCCGTCAGCCAATGCGCCAGCGCGAACTCCTTGGCCTGGGAGGTATCCAGCATCCAATCCCCTGTGCCAAAGCGAGCGGTGCCGATGCGATGGGACGCATCGTGTCGGCTGCGCCTCGCCTCAGGGTGGCGCGGCTGGACGCGCTACTGGTAGGGCTGGGCCCGGCGGCTCAGGCCTCGATCTGAAGGGGTTCCGGCAGGGTGGACCATTCCTCGTCGTCCGGCTTGTGGCCGGTGGTCCACATCAACACGGCGAAGCGACCCGGGCGGTCCAGCACGCGCAGCGGATGGTGCCAGGTCCCGACATGGTAGTTCACCGCCTGGTCGCCGGTCGCGACGAAGGCGCGCAATGCCGCGGGGTCCGGCCTGCCATCCAGATCGGGTGCCACGACCATAACCCAGCGCGAGACGTCGAGCGGCACGAAGCACTGCGAGGACAGGTTGTGCCGTTCCATCTCGGTGGCGGTCAGCGGCAGATCCCACGCCTTGGCGTTGTTGAAGCCGAGCCGCGGGGTGGCGGCGCCGGGCAGCGCGACCAGGGTCTCGCTGAGCTTCGCGCCGCCGCCCGGCTCGATCGCGCCGACCACGTCGCCGAACGGCGCGAAGGCCTCGGCGGTCAGCGGCTCCAGCCGCAGCGTGCGGGTCATATGCCCCCCGCCGCACCGACGCGGGCGATCTGCTCCATGCCTGGCTGGTAAGGGAAGGTCTTCCGCCAGTGCTCGGCGATCTCGATGCGGCGCGCCACCCAGACATCCTTGTGGCCAAGGATGTAATCCATGAAGCGCGCCAGGCCGGCGGCGCGCGCCGGATGGCCGATGACCCGCATGTGCAGGCCGCAGGACATCATCTTTGGCTGCGTCGCGCCTTCGGCATACAGCATGTCGAATTGGTCGCGCAGGAAGGTGAAGTAGTCGTCCGAGGTACCGAAAACGCCGCGGCCATATTTGCTGTCATTGGTCACCAGCGAATAGGGCACGCAGAGCTGCGGCTTGCCGTCCTGCAAGACCCAGTACGGCAGCTCGTCGTTGTAGCAGTCGCTGTCGTAGAGGAAGCCGCCTTCCTCTACGAGCAGCATGCGGGTGTTCACGCCTGGTCCGTAGCGGCAGTACCAGCCGAGCGGGCGAGACCCCAGCGTCTTTTGCAGGCTCTCGATCGCCAGGCGGATGTGCTCGCGCTCCTCCTCGACGGTCAGCTTGTAGTGTTCGATCCAGCGCCAGCCGTGGCAGCAGAAGTCGTGGCCGGCGGCGCGGATGGCCGCCGCGGCGGGCGGGTGGCGTTCGAGCGCCAGCGCGCAGGCGAAGACCGTCATTGGGATGTTGCGTTCGGCGAACAGCCGCATCAGACGCCAGAAGCCGACGCGCGAGCCGAATTCGAACATGCCCTCCCCAGCCAGGTCGCGCTGGCCGTTCGGCACCGGCGAGACGCCGGATTCGGTCAGGCTGGCCTCGGAGCGGCCGTCGCCGTCGGTGAAGGAATACTCCGACCCTTCCTCGTAGTTCATCACGAAATTTACCGCGATGCGGGCGCCGCCCGGCCACTGCGGATGCGGCGGGGTGGCGCCGTAACCAATGAGGTCTCGCGGGTAGGCTTTGGTGTCCGACGCCGGCATCAAGGCTCTCCGATGGTGCGGGACATAGATCCCGCTGCGGCGATCCTAGCGGACTGGTTCCGGGGTACAGTAGGCATGCCTCGCAAAAAAACGCATAAAACCGGATCATGCCGCCGAACCAATATGCACTTTTTGTCTGGAACTATTCTATTTGCCCGCAGTTGGGGCAGATCAACGCTTGCTGCGGTGCGGTAGGTTTTGGAAGCTGAGTTCTGCTTGGAGCTTCCGCGCAGTGCAGCAACCGTTCCATCTCGGCTGGTTCCTCGGCAACAGTTTCGGCGTGCATGGCTGGAACCAGCAGTGGGGCGGCACGAGCGCCCGGGACTGGTCGCTGCCCGACCTGCATATCGACCTGGCGCGGTCGCTGGAGCGCGCCTGCTTCGACTTCCTGCTGATGGAGGATTCGGTTTTCGTGCCGGACAACTACGGCGCGTCGATGGAATTCTACCTGGCCCGCGCGCTGCGCGCCCCGAAGAACGACCCGCTGCCACTGGTGCCCCTGATCGCCCAGGCGACGACCCATCTCGGCATCGTGCCCACCATCTCCACCTCGTTCTATCCGCCCTATCTCCTGGCACGGCTGATGGCGACGCTGGACCTGATGTCGAAGGGGCGCGTCGGGTGCAACTTCGTCACCTCCACCGCGGCGCGGGCAGCGCAAAATTTCGGGCTCGACGCGCATATCGAGCATGACACGCGCTACGAGATGGCGGAGGAGTTCGTCGATCTGGTGACGCAGCTCTGGGCGTCCTGGGACGCGGATGCGGTGGTCATGGAAGGCGACGTCTTCACCGACCACACGAAGGTGCGGCCGATCGACTTCAAGGGACACTTCTTCACCTCGCGCGGGCCGCTGAACACGGCGCGGCCGCCGCAGGGGCGGCCGGTGCTGGTGCAGGCGGGCAGCTCCCCGCAGGGGCGGCATTTCGCTTCGCGCGACATGGATTGCGTGATCGCGGCCTACAGCACGGTGCCCGACATGAAGGCGTTCCGGGCGGACATGCGCGAGCGCGTGGCGGCGCGCGGGCGGGACCCGGACGGCTGCAAAATCCTGTTCGTCGCCTCGCCAACGCTGGGCGAGACCACCGCCGAGGCGCAGGACCGCCATGCCCGCAAGCAGGCGCACCGGGCCGCTGCGGCCGAGGTGACGCTGGCCGGCATGGCGTCGCTGACCGACATCGACTTCTCGACCTTCGACCTCGACGCGCCCATCGCCGAGCTGACCACCAACGGCCAGCAGGGCACGCTGAGGCACTTCCTCAAGCAGGGGGCCACGCTGCGCGAGATTGCCCGGAACTACCGCTACGGCGTCGACGATCTGGTGGGCTCGCCCGACCATGTCGCGGGGCAGATGGCCGACATGATGCAGGAGGTTGGCGGCGACGGCTTCATGTTCACCGGGCCGCTGACGCGCCGCTACGTGGCGGAGATTGCCGACGGGCTGGTGCCGGCCTTGCAGAAGCGGGGCGTGGTGCGCACCGCCTATGCGCACCCGCAGTTCCGCGACAACCTGCTGGAGTTCTAGCCATGCCCTTGGCCCTGATGATCCTGCGCCGGCTGTTCTGGATTATCCCGGTGGCGCTCGGCGTGGTCACCATCACCTTCTTCGCCGCCCGGGTGTTCACGGGCGACCCGACGGAGCTCTACACGCCGCCCGAGGCGACGGATGAACTGCGGGCGCAGATCCGCGAGAGGCTCGGCCTGGCGGACCCGCTTTGGGTGCAATACGGCAAGTATCTGTCGGACCTGCTGCGCGGCGATTTCGGCATGTCCTTCACCACCGGGCTGAACGTCGGCGCCGACCTGTCGGACCGGCTGCCGGCGACGCTGGAACTCGGCCTCGTCGGCATGGTGTTCGGCGTGCTGGCGGGCGTGCCGCTCGGCGTCATCGCCGCGGTCAACCGTGAACGCTGGCCGGATTTTCTCGTCCGCGGGGTGACGCTGGGCGGCATGGCGCTGCCGCAATTCTGGATCGGGCTCGTGCTGATCTGGATATTCTTCGTCACACTCGGCTGGCTGCCGGGGCCGGTCGGGCGGCTGCCGATCGGGGTGAACCCACCACCTCTCCTCACAGGGTTCCTGCTGATCGACACCGCCCTCGCAGGCGACGGGGAAAAATTTCGGCTGGCGCTGCGCCAACTCGCGCTGCCGGCGCTGACGCTGGGGCTGACCACCTTGGCGCCGGTGGCGCGGGTGACGCGTGCCTCAATGGTGGAGGCGCTGCAATCCGACTACATCCGTACCGCCATCGCCATGGGCCATGGCCGGCGTGTGGTGTGGTTCCGCTACTGCCTGCGCAACGCGCTGCTGCCGGTGGTGACCTTGATCGGCGGCGTCGCCGGCCATGTGTTCGGCGGCGCCGTGCTGCTGGAATCCATCTTCGGCTGGCCGGGGCTTGGGCAGTACGCCTTGCAGGCGATCGAGCGGTCTGACTTTGCCGCCCTGCAGGGCTTCGTCATCTACGCGTCGCTGCTCTACGTGCTGGCATTCCTCGCGGTCGATGTCCTGTACATGCTGATCGACCCGCGGATGCGTACGCCATGAGCGCGCCACACATCTTGGAAAGCGTCGCCGGCCATGACGCCACGGCAGACACGCCCACGGCGCCGCCTTCGCCGGCCGTGCAGGTGGCGGTGCCGACCCGCCGCCGCGCGCCGCTGTCCTGGTCCATGCGCATCGGGCTCGCCGTGCTGGTGTTCTATTGCGCCGTGGCCTTGCTGTCGCTGGTCTGGACGCCCTTCGACCCGCTGTCGCCCGGCGTCGGCGAGGGATACATGCCGCCGTCGCGCGAATTCCTGCTGGGCACCGATCGGCTGGGCAGCGACATCCTGTCGCGCATCATGGCGGGCGCGCGCTACGACCTCGGTATCACGCTGGTCGCGGTGACGATCGCGCTGGTGGTGGGCACCATCCTCGGCACCATCGCCGGCTATTACGGCGGTACCGTCGATATCGTCATCTCGCGCTGCGTCGAGGTGTTCCAGGCGTTTCCCGGGCTGCTGTTTGCCATGCTGGTGGTCAAGGCGGTGGGGCCGGGCGTGCTGAACATCATCCTGGTGATGTCGTTCATCGGCATCCCCGACTACCTGCGCCTATCGCGCGCGGAAATCCGCTCCCGCCGGAACTGGCCCTATGCCGAGGCGGCGCGGATGGTCGGCAACCGGTCCTGGCAGGTGGCCTTCCGGCACCTGCTGCCGAACAGCGCCGGGCCGCTGCTGGCCTTCACCTCGATCAACGCGGCCTTCGTCGCGCTGGTGACCGCCAGCCTCGGCTTCCTTGGGTTGGGGCTGGACCCGAACACGCCCGAATGGGGCAGCATGATCGCGCGCGGGCAGGATGGCGTGATGACCGGCGAATGGTGGCTGTCCTTCTTTCCGGGCCTCGCCATCCTCGGCATGACCGGGGCGTTCTACCTGCTGGGCGACGCGCTCTCCGACCTCACCGACCCGCGCCGGCGGCGATGAGCGACGTGCTGCTCTCGGTCGAGAATTTTTCGGGGGCGTTCCGCGCGGCCGACGGGCGGCTGACCCCGGTGCTGCATGACGTCAACTTCGCGCTGCGCACCGGCGCCATCACCGCGGTGGTGGGCGAGACCGGCAGCGGCAAGTCGCTGACCGCGCTGTCCATCCTCGGCATCCAGCCGGCCACCTTCGTGCGCACGTCCGGCCGCATCCTGTTCGAGGGGCGCGACCTGCTGACGCTGGGCGCCACGGCGCTGCGCGCGATCCGTGGCAGGCGGATCAGCATGGTGTTCCAGGACGCTCGCGCGGCGATGAACCCGGTGTTCACCGTCGGCCAGCAACTGGCGGAGGTCTTTCGCCTGCAACACGGCGGCAGCCGCGACGCCGCCATGGCCAAGGCGATCGACGCCCTGCGCCGCGTCTCCATTCCCGAGCCGGAACGGCGGGCCCGGCAGTATCCGCACGAGTTTTCCGGCGGCATGGCGCAGCGGGCGATGATCGCCATGGCGGCGCTGATCTGCCGACCGACGCTGCTGATCCTGGACGAGCCGACCACCGGCCTCGACGTCACCATCCAGTCGGAGATCATGGAACTGATCGTCGAGCTGGGTCGCAGCGCAGGTTTGACCGCTTGCCTGATCACACACGATCTCGGCGTGGTGGCCGAGACCTGCGACGCCGTCGTGGTGATGAACGCCGGACGGGTGGTCGAGACCGGCACGGCCGAAGCCATCTTCACAGCGCCTCAGCACGCCTACACGCGTAAATTGCTGGCCGCCAGCCTGCTGGTGCCGGCATGAGGGCCTCGGACTACGTCGTCCTGCGCACGCAGGCGCTCCGCAAGACCTACCGCGTGGCCGGCGGCCGCAATCTGGTTGCGGTCGATGGTGTCGATATCGCGCTGCATGCCGGCGAGACGCTGGCCATCGTCGGCGAAAGCGGGTCCGGAAAATCCACCGTCGCGCGCTGCGTCCTGCGCCTGGTGGAGCCCACCGGCGGCGACATCGAGGTCAATGGCCGATCGATCATGCAGCTTGGCTCGGTGAGCCTGGCGAGCCTGTACCGTGAGGTGCAGATGGTGTTCCAGGATCCGACCGCCTCGCTGAACCCGCGCATGACGGTGCGCCAGGTGCTGCACGAGCCGCTGCGGCTGCACCTCGCGATGGAACGCAGCCAGCGGGAGAAGCGGGCGCTGGCGCTGGTGGACATGGTGGGCCTGCCGGCGGCGCATCTCGACCGCTATCCGCACGAGCTGTCGGGCGGCCAGCGGCAGCGTGTCGGGATCGCCCGCGCGATCGCCGCCGAGCCGAATGTGGTGATCCTGGACGAGCCGACCTCGTCGCTGGATGTCTCGGTGCGGGGGCAGATCCTCGACCTGCTGCTGCGGCTGCAGGCGGAGTTGAAGCTCGCCTATCTGTTCATCAGCCATGATCTGCAGGTTGTGCGGCACGTCGCCGACCGCGTGGCCGTGATGTATCTCGGCGGCATCGTCGAGACCGGGCCGGCCGAGGCCGTGTTTGCGCGGCCGACCCATCCTTACACGCGTGCGCTGCTGTCGGCGGCGCCGGTGGCGCAATGGGGGGTGAAGCGGGTGCGGCTGCGGCTGATCGGCGAAATTTCCTCCCCGATCGATCCGCCCGATGCCTGCCGGCTGGTCGGGCGCTGCCCGCTGGAACAGCCGTCCTGCTCACGCAAACGGCCGCCGCTGCTGGCGGTGGATGCAGAGCACAGCGCCGCCTGCCCGGTGGTCCTGGGCCACGAGCGCGAAGCCATCCCAGGTGCCGAAGCCCTCTCCCGCCGCTCGGGGGGAGAGGGTGGGGCGACGGGGGCGAGGCTGTGAAGACGCGGCAGGAGTGCTCCGCGCGCACCCCCCTCACCCGGCCCTCCGCCCCAAAGGGGGCGAGGCTTTATGCCAATCCGACGGAGATCGAACTCATGCTCACAGATCGTCGCAGCCTGGGCCGCATGGCCATCGCCGGTGGTGCCGCGCTTGCGGCCGGCACGCAGCGGGCATCCGCGCAGCCACGCGCCGCCACGAAACCGCTGGTGCATGCCATCCCGTCCGACATCGCCAGCCTGGACCCCGCCGACATCCGCGGGCAGCAGGACCAGGAGATCGGCTGCAACATCTACGAGCGGCTGGTGACCTTCAAGTTCAACCAGATGCCGAACGGGACCTTGCAGGCCGAGCCTGAAGAGGTCGTGCCGCAGCTTGCCGAATCCTGGACCGTCGAAGGCCCGGTCATCACCTTCAAGCTGCGCGCCGGGGTAAAGTTCTACCCAACCGGCAACCCGATGACCTCGGAGGACGTGCGCTACAGCTTCGAACGCCTGACAAGAATCGTCGGTAACGGCAAAAATCAGGCGAGCGTTGCCGGGATCTTCACCGCGGACCAGATCGTCGCGGTGGACCCGATGACGCTGCGCATCACCTTCACCGACAACATGGGCACGCCGACGGCCATTCCCGTGGCGCTGACGTCCATGAAATTCCAGCAGTTCGCCATCCTCGATTCGGTCGAGGTGAAGAAGCATGTCACGCCCGAGGATCCCTGGGCCAATGCCTGGCTGATCAAGAACATCGCCACCACCGGGCCTTATTACATCGCCAACCGCATCCTCGGGCAGCAGTTGGAGCTGAAGGCGGTGCCGGACCACTGGTCCGGCACCCAGCCCGCCTTTGAGACGGTGATTCTGCGCGTGCGCGGACAGGCCGATCTGGTGGCGCTGATCCGCGGCGGCGTGGTGGACTATGCCGCCGAGGGGCTGACCGGGCGGCAATATGACTCGCTTGCCGCCGCGGGCTTCCCGGTGATGCACGGCAACACGCCGTCGATCCTGCGGGTCGCCATGGCCATGGACAAGGAGCCGTTCACCGACGCGCGCGTGCGCCAGGCGATGCTCTACTGCATGCCGCACGACCGTATCCTGCGCACAGCGCTGTCCAATCGCGGGTCGCGGCCGCTGGGCTTCTACAACCCGGACGACATCACCTCCAACAACAGCTTTGCCCGGTACTCACTGAACCATGACCGCGCGCGCGCCCTGCTGCGCGAGGCCGGGACGGAGAATTTCACCTTCGACTTCTGGTACAGTACGGCGCTGCCCTACAACAACGACATCGCTATCCTGATCGCCGACAGCCTGAAGCAGATCGGCGTCACGGCAAACCTGAAGCCGACGCCCGCCCTGCAACTGCTGGACGCCGTGCGCGCCCGCATCAACGGCGGCGAGGGCGGCATGACGGGGATGTATCTGTCGGAAGGCGTGATCTGGCTGAACGATCCGTCCACGCTGACCAACCTCGCGGTCGCGACCAAATCGGCGACGGCCGGCGTCACCAACTGGGCACGATACAGCGACGCGGAAACGGATGCGCTGCATGCCCGCTTCCGCAACTCGGCCGACGCCCCGGCGCGCAAGGCGGCTTATCAGCGCATCCAGGACAAGCTGGCGGATTCGGCCGCGACGGCGAACCCGCTGATCGTGCTGGGGCGCACCATCGTGGCCAGCCCGAACATCACCGGCATCACCTTCTCGCAGGACCCTTACGCGCGCTACGCATATATCAAGCCGAAAGTGTAGCTTCCGCAGGCAAGCGCGCGGCGGGTGCAGCTGGCGGCATGCAGGCCGCCATCGCCCGCTGCGCGTGATCGAGAGTTCCAATGAGCGACACAACGGGCGAGTCGGTCGCGTATCTGCACTTCTGACCCCGCTAACACCCGCGGCGCCCCTATCCTGCGGCTGAGCCAGAACAGCGCCGCCATATCGGGCAGCGGCGGTGGCGCGATCCGACGGACTGACGATCTGCGACGCCGAGCCGGTGTATTGCCGCCCCACACCACAGGATGCGCGACCCTGCTTGAGAAAGCCGGTCTCATCGATCACCAGAACAGCATCATCCGCCGCCAACGTCTCGACGACATAATCCCGCACGAGGTCGCGCAACTGGCTGCCGAGCGGCGGCGGCGTTTCGGGCATCGGCGCCTGGGCTATCTGCTGGCGCGGGAGGGGATGGCGCCGAACCACAAGAAGCTGCTGAGGATCTATCGCGGTTGAGCCGCAAAGCGGATCGACGGGCTCAAGGTGCGTCGCCGTGGCGGTCGGAAGCGGGCCTTGGGCACCAGGGCGCCGATGACGTTGCCGCAGGGCCCGAACCAGCGGTGGTCGCTGGACTTCGTCTCCGGCGCCTTCGGCTGGCTGGATACATTCGGGGGAGCACGTCAAGGTCCGTCACGATGGCCGCCAGCATCACGGCGGCGGCCTCCTGCACCGCGGCCGGGGACACGACCGTCCTCAGCTGCTCAAGGTTTGATGGTTTGACGGCGGAATGATGTCGGAAAATTCTTTCCAGAGCGCCCGAAGTCTCCAAAAATAGGGAAGGGCTACGTTGGGAGCTCGCGCCCCTCCAGATTCCATAGCAGCGGCTCATGGTCGCGCATGGGTGGATGATTGGATTTCTTGACTTTTACGTTGAGTTAAGTTATTTCCCGGTCCGCACATCGGTGCTATTCTAGCCGCGTGTTGAAAACTCAGCGGACTGTTGCGTTTTTCTCCACAAGACTGCGGAGTTAATGGTGCAGACACAGCTTGAGAGAGACAATGCTTTTGGATTGAGCGAAGCTCTATTCAATCCGATGCAGCAACATTTATATGTAAGAGGGTATGCTTTCTTTGCTCTTGGGATTTCCAGCCTAGGGATAGAATTTGGCGATCGTCCGCCGCTTCCACCTCGATTAAGCGCCATGGGGCGGCGCGACCTGTTGAGGACCTTTCCTGGCATCGAACCAGCCTGCGGATTCGAGTTTTTTCTGCCCGAGATCAATATCGATGACTTGGCTGGCCGCGTGCGTGTCGCGGCCATTTTGCGCGATGGGTCCACGCGGCGGTTGAGCGTGCGCGTTGGTGCCGAGATCCAGAGGATTGCGGCAGATGCCGTCATTCTGTCCGTCTCGGTCGATGCTGAAAATAGCACGATTACCGTGCTTGGAGAGCTGTTGTCAGGCGGCTGTGATTTTGTATTTTCATCAATTGATCTCGAAAGCCATATTGTATACGCGACGGAAGCTGTCATTTCGCCGGAAATAATGCGTGCGGATACGCCTGATTCAGTTGACCGGCGCGCCTATTCGGTAAAATTTAAATATCGCGCATCTGCGATTTCGATCAATGCCGAATCGGGGCTCGCTGAAAAATCCGTAAATTACAAACTCCCCTTAGAAATTCGTTTTATTATACCAAGACGCGCGTATTCCATTCCAGTTACCACCAGTATAAATCCGGAAGAGTTGTACTTGCCGGTCAAAAACAATGCCCCGCAGGTCATAGTCACCACCATTCTATATAATAGGATACGGAAAGAAGTCTTCGTCGCGGGATCTATTGCGAATGCTTCTGATTTGACCCGGCCGAGTGTGGTCTGGGACGTGCCAGGCCGGGCGGGCTTACTGCCGGATGTGACCTCCGCGGCCCTGTACCAAGCCTCGACTGCGGAATTCTCCGTAAGTCTGCCAGCGCCAAATGAAGAGTTGCCGCTCAAGGGCAAGCTAGTCTGCCAGCGTGTTGGCGGCAAGTCCATCATCACGGAGTTCGCCGTAACGCCCAGCACGCCCAGCTTCGACTCCGATTTTCAGGTTGAGCAGGTATCCCTGGCATGGTTTGGGCAGCACCTCCATGTGCAGGGGGTGCTGTTGGGGGCCGGGGAGCCCGAACTGCACGGCGTGACCGTCGATGGCTTTCCGCTGGCGCTCGATAAGGCCGATATGACGATACCGGCCAGCAAGACACGTCCTCGGACCCGGCAGCGGCTCGACCTGATTCTTCCCTTGAAGCAGCAGGTCGGGGAGTCGACGTTTCAGCTTTTCGCAGGGCCCGGGTCCGAGCTTAAGTTCGTGTTTCGAAGGCCCGGCTCCGATTGCCAATATACCAGCTCCTTCAAGCTTCCCTCAACTGCAACGAGCCGGGGGCTTGGTCAGATAACCGGAATCCGCTACGCGCCAGACAATCAGAACCTCGAGGTCAGCGGCTCGTTCTTCGGCCATTTCGGCGCCGCGCGGGTCCAGCTCACGATCAACGGGGAACGTCAGCGTCGCAGCGCCTCGGTCATGCCGTCCGACAATCAGCTTGAGCCTATCGAAGCGGCAAGCGACGCTCCTTTTTCCCGCTGGTCTTGGTGCGATGCTGTCAGCATGCCCGTGGATGGCGCTCTTCTTGTCGAAGCGCGTGTCTCGGATGGTGTCACGACTTTTGCCGAAACGTCGGCGCGTTATCAGATCGCCAAAATTCCGCTGGTCGAAGGTCCGCTCGCGCCGTCCTATCATGTGTCGCCCCTGCGCAGCAGTTTTGACGTTTTGCTGAGCGAGGCCCGGCAGACGTCATTGGATCCGACGATTGCCTTTGTTTTTCCGGGCGATATGGCGACGGCCTTTGGTGGGGGGCCGACCCGGCTGTTGGCTATCGGGCGATACTTCCGGGCCATGGGGTTCCGCTCGGTCCTGGTCGACCGGTCGGGCGGCGAGACCCCGACAGTGGAACGTACGGAAGCACTCGCAGAGAGCTTCGATATGCGCCTCGGCCTGCCCGGCCAGAATCTCGACGAGATCTGCAACCTGTGTCTCGATGAGGCGAGTCTCGGGGACACCAGCGTCGGGATTTCAGAGGCGTTGAAGCAGGCTGCCATCCAGACCAAACCCGACGACCAGGCGGATCTGATCTCGCGGCGCACCGATTACCGGTTTGATGCCGCCGCCGCCTTTCTGATGGCGGTGCTCAAGCCCGATGTCGTCATCACCCATTTCGCCTGGACTGCCGGTCTCCTGTCTCTGCTGCCCGCCTCGATGGTGCGCATCCTGGATACGATCGACATTCAGTATCGCCGCGGTGAAATGCATGCGGCCATGTTCGGTGACGACAGCCTGCGCGCCGATCGAAGCAACGAGATCGCCGCCTGGGCGAAGGCTGACTATCTGATTGCGATCCAGCCTGAGGAGAGGCTGGAGATCATCGAAACGTCCGGCCGCAACAACGTGGTGCTTTGCGGGCATGGCGTTACAACGAACCCGGTGGTGCGTGATGCCGAACCCGATCACAGCGTGCTGTTCGTCGGCAACCGTTATGGCCCCAATATCGACGGGATCACGCGCTTCATCCGCGAGGCTTGGCCACGGGTGCATGAACGGGTGCCGACGGCGCGGCTTCTGATCGTGGGAACGGTGGGCGATGCGCTGACCGATACGGCCCCCGGGGTCGAGATCCTCGGCCTGGTGGATGATCTGCAGGCGATCTATGATCAGGTAGCGGTCGTGATCAATCCCGTGGACCTCGGCACCGGGGTATCGATCAAATTGATCGAGGCCCTATGCAACGGCCGTGCTACCGTCACGACCGCGGTCGGCATCCGAGGCTTGGCGGGAGCCGAGGCCGCCGTGGTCGTCGCCGAAATCCCCGAGATGGCCGATGTGATTATCGAGACCCTGACCTCTCCCGCACAACGCTCTCAGCTTGAAGCGGCGGCCCTCCGGTTTGCTGACACGGAACTTTCTCCGGAGGTTGTGTTTCGTGAGCTATTCAACACCATCGAACTCAAGATGTACTCCTAGCCATGATGGACATCGGCGAGATCACACCCTGGTCGGGGTACACCAACGGCCGCTTCCACGTGGATTTCCTGGGGGTCAGGACTAGCGCCGGATTCTTCCCTGGCCTGCGGCCGGCCAAGGCGGGACGCCTGCGTACCAGCCTGCCAGGGACGAGCGAACTGCTCGTGGAATACGCCGCCTGCCTCCTGGCCGTTTCAGCAAACCGGCCCGGCTGCGTCGTTCTTGAACTCGGTGCCGCCTGGGGCGTCTGGACCGCGCGCGCCGCGGCGATGGCCCGGCAGCTTCGCGTGCCGCTGCGCAGTGTCGCCGTCGAACCCATGCCGACGCTGCTGGACTACATGCGCCGCCATTATGCGACCAACGGACTGCGTGGTGACTGCCATCGCATCATGCCCGTGGCCGTGACCCCGGCTGGGCATCACGCCTGGTTCAAATTTGCCTCGCAGTCTCATCTTGGTGCCTACACGGTATCCGACGATTGGGCTGCGTTTCACACCTCGTCAGCCCTGGCCGGCCTGCCCGAATGGCTTCCTGTTCCGACCAAGGACCGGTCGTTCGTGGCTCGGGTGGCGGCGTCTCCCATTGCGGAGATCGCTGAAAGCGAGCCCGCCTTCGACTTCATCCATATCCGGCTGAACGGGTCCCCCCATCGCATGATCGGCGATGCGGGATTGCGTGCCGCACGTACGGGGATGGTCGTCTGTCCGGGTCTCAATTCCGCTGACGCCACGGCGCTCGATGGCGCCCTGGCCCAGGCCGGTTTTCGTTCGGTCTTCGCGATTCAGCCAGGGGCATCCCTGAATGGGCCGCGCGGTCCCGTTCTCCTTCGTTCCGGCATTCGCATCGCGGTTGGCGACCGGGTTTCGGAGGCGCAGCGTGCCGATTGGGCCCTGCGCCTGGCGAACCTTGTCGGCACACCCATCCCCACCTTGAACTGAGGCGACACGCCGCATGCACAAGACGACCCTGGCGCTTCAGCCGCTCCTGACGGACCCCTCCGTGCCTCTAGCCGAGAAATTCGAACGTCTCGCCTCCGCCTATGAGGGCGAGAAGATGTTCATTCTCGGCTGTGGACCATCGCTTGCGGAATATACGCCGGCTCAATTGGACGAGCTGCTGACGGGCAAGCTGGTCGTGGCGCTCAAGCAGGCGTTGGACTATGTGCCGACCCAGGGCGACTACCTGGTGTTGAACTCCTGGAATTTCCGGCGCTACAGCTTTGGCGATGCACGGCCTGTTGTGATCCGCGAATCCGGCAAGAATGATCCGCCGGTCTTCCTCGACGGTGACATCGAGTTGCAGATTCCGCGGCCATCCAGCCGCGACGACCAACTGGCGCTGTCCAAGCGCTTCGACGATTACATGTTCTCCAAAACCCTCGAGCGACCCTGGGGTCCTGGTGTGCTCTACGAGGTTGGGTTTTATATGGCCGAGCACTTCAAGGTCAGCGAAGTGGTCACCCTCGGTTGGGATGTGGGGGTCCGCAACACGCCGCAGATGCCGCATTTCTACGACACGACCTCACCCGAGGTGGTGCGCATCATCCGGCAGTCGCGCGACATCGAGGATGTGGCCGAGCGCAACCGCTTCCTGCATGATCGTGGTGTTGTCTACAATCGGCCGCGGATCATCCCTGAGGAGGTCGATGACTGCGCCTCTGTCTCGGCCGATTGGCAAGGGTGGCTCAACGGCAAGGGCATTGAGCTCAAGGTCGTGTCTCACAAGTCCCTGGCGGCCGATACCATCCCGCGCACCCGCATCGAGAATGAAGTATGACCGTCCAGAAGGACTCTCCCTTGTCCGAGATTCAGGATTTCCTGTCTGCCGAAGGCTTGAATGCGTCGCCACGTGCGGCGGAGTTCACGCGGATCCTTCGGGCTCTCGATCTTTTTGTGCCCGCTGCGCTGCAATCCGCTGTCGTGGCGCGGTTGCGCGCGGGGATGCTGACGTCGGAATGGGACGCCTGGGACGTGGTTCTCGACGCGCTCTGCGAGGGCCGAGATATCGTCCTGAACCGGCACTGGGCCTTCAAGGACCGGGCCAGCTTGCAGGTCATGCTGGATGAGATCGTGGTGCGGGAGGAGTATTTCATTCCGCCGCCGCTGCCCGAGGTGCCGGTCATCGTGGATTGCGGCGCCAATATCGGCCTGGCCACCTATTTCACGAAGCGCCGATACCCGAAGGCGCGAGTCATCGCTTTCGAGCCCGACCCAGGACTGTTTGCAACGCTCCAGGCGAATGTCCGGCGCAATCGTTTCGAGGATGTGCATCTGCATCAGGCGGCCGTCGGCGGCAGCCTGCGCCAGGACGTCTTCATGTCCCGGCCGGATGCTTCCATGGCGGGCCACCTTGCGCGAGGGGCGGAGGGCAGCGCGGGCTTGCCGGTCGACGTGATCCCACTGTCCCAGATACTGGAGCAGGAGCCGGCCATCGATCTGCTGAAGATCGATATCGAGGGTGCCGAAGCCGAGGCCTTGCCGGAAGCAGGCGCATTGCTTCGGCGTTGCCGGTTCATCTTCGTGGAGTGCCACATGGCGGCCAGCACAGCCGGCGGCGGTACGCTGCTGCCGGTGCTGAACAGCTTGGCTGAACAGGGGTTCGGGTTCCACGTAGGCCGCTCGGCGTGGTCGGAGCGCCAGCACAGCTTTCGCCCCCTTCGGCATGCGCATCAGGCGGCGTCGAGCTGCGTTTTTGCGACCCGGGTGGACTAGGTCAACTTGCTCCAGGCATCGCGGGGTCGCAGTCATCTCTTCGGTGACGCCGAGGTGGCTGCTCGCATAGGCCTTGCTTCGCCTGCCAAGCGTCATCTTCCGCCCTTCCAGGCGAGGCAGTCGCTTGGGGAAGGGCTTTGAATGCGGTTTCCATGGTCGCAGGTGTGGCGCATGGGAGGGAGGGGGCGGGCTTGCCTGCGGCTTGCCTCGCCCGCCCCCCAACGGTAGCTTTCGAGACGTCAATCTGAAAGAAACAATACCCTTTGGACCTCAGTCACCTCCGCGTCGAAAATGACGTCCTGTTTGGTCTTGAAGGCGAGTTGTATCTTGCCGGCGGCAACCATGGCGTGTTGCGCTTTGCGACCGGCGAGACGGTCATCCGCCCGGATTCCATCGCGAACATGCGCGATAATCTCGAATTTCGCCGCGACGCCGCCGCACGCATGGGTTTTTCCTTCGTGCATATGATTGCGCCTGAAAAATATCGCGTGGTGTCGGAGCAATTCCCGCTGCGCGATACGGGCGGCCTGGCGCAGCAATACGCTGAGGGCGGATGCGAAGGGATGATCGATCCCATCGCGGAACTTCGCGCCGAGACGGCAGGTCCCACCTATTACCGCACTGACACGCATTGGGCGCCTTTCGGCAAGATCGTGGCCTCGCGCCTTTTGGCTTTGGCCAGCGGCCGAAGTGCCGCAGACGTCGCGGAGGCGGAAGCCGCCGCCCGCGCCTGCCTGATACCGGCACCAGAAGAGTTCTGCGGTGACCTCGGCCGCAAGCTCGATCCCAAGCAGTCGGAGCCGACGGTCACCTTCAGGCTGGCGCACCGGATCCAGACCTTCGAGAACGGCTTGCCGCATGATTATGTTCGGCCGGTGAACGATGGTCGCATGGTGCTGGTGGAAAGTGCGGCGCCCCTGGCACGCGGCACGCTGCTCATTTTTGGCGACAGCTACCTGCATCAAACCCTACCCGTACTGTCCTTCTTTTTCCGACGCGTCATCTTCTGCCGTACCCGTTGGTTCCATGAGGAACTCGTGGCGATGGCGCGTCCGGATGTGGTGGTCACCCAACAGGCCGAGCGTTACCTCAGCTATGTCTTCCCGGATGTGGGGGCGCCTCCCTTCCTGTTGATGGCACAGATGCTCGGGCGAACGCCGGCCCCGTCGCAGGAGGAGGCGCTGGCCCTGGCCAATGCCTTGTCGGGCGGCCGCACTCTGGATCTGCGTCCCTTCGCCCGCATAATTGCGCCCGTGGCCAGCAAGCCCATCCCTTGGCCAAATCCTGGCCCACGCGTTGCCCTATTGGGTAACCGCGGACTTGCGGCGTCCACCCGTGTTAGCTCGGCGGCAGGCAGCGGCCCGGTGCAGAAATATCATTCGGGGAAGGGCTTCGCGACATGGGCTGACATGCTCCTGGATGGTGCGCTGGAGTTCGAGGCCGAGGATAATTTCGGTGACGAAACCGGCCTGGCGCAGGACCTGTTGGGCAAGGTACCGGCGTTGCTGGCGCGACAATGCTATTGGGCCTGCATCTATTCAGCCAGTTTGATCGATCCGGCGTCAGGCGACTCCCCTCTCTCGGTTGAAGATACCGAGACGGCCATGCGCCAGACATGGGATGCGTTGCGCGATGCTGGCCTGCATCTTTTCATTGTCGAGGATTGGACGCCGCCTGGCCAAACTGCCGCTGAAGTTCTGGCTGCCCGGTCAGATAGGTTTCGGCTGTTCGCCACGGCCTATGCGGCGGAGCATCAGCGTGTCCATCTTGTGGACACCGGTGAGCGGACCGCGCCGCAGTCCTCTGAGGACGCAGCCGTCGTGCCATGGAACGCCTGGCGGATCGGAGAGCGATTGGCGGATGCCATTCGCCCCAACCTGCCCCAAGCGGCCTTGCTGACGGACGAACGAGACTTCTACGCCCCCGAGTCCAATATCTACGGAAACATCATCCCGAATGGGCTGATGAAGGGCGATCCCACGGAAGTGGCCAACCCACCCTGGCAGGGAAACATTCCGCCGGGCTGGACGTGCATCTTTGGCGGCACGCTCCAGGCAGGCTCGATGCGCCTGGAGACGGCGGCGTCCGTGGATGGCATCGGAATGGCGACCTGGGTTCTTGCTGATTCGGTGCGATCGGACCGGACCCATGCCATAGCAGGGATACGCGTCAGGCTTCGTCCGCCCGCGGGCCTCGCCGGGCGCCTTATCCAGGGCAGGGTGAGCGTACTGGTGCAGGCGGCCACAGGCGGGCTGCGCGGCGTCGATGCGCGTCTGGTCTGCTCGCCGGGCGATGCCTCGCCGCTATCCGTCGCCCATGCCTTCGATCCGCCCGAGGTGGGGTTTTGGCCAGTCGGGACCGTACAGCGCCTGGTCCTCCGCACGCCGCGTCTACTGGCGCCCTCCGCCACTTTGGGCAGCGTCGAAATGATGCTTGTTGCCGTGTTCGACGGCACGCAAGCCAATGGCTGCCGCTTCCGCCTTGGATTTGAACGCGCGTCGATCAGGCTGGCTGAATAAGGAGATACTGTTTCGCCGGTCGGCTCTTAACCGGCGGCGGGAATGCGTCGTTCCAACCCGCTTCTGATCTGCTTTACCGATGCCCGGCCATGACCGAGCGGCCCGAGCGAGAGGGGCGTGCACGTCGCCATGCTGCCCGATAGGGCGAACAACTCACAGATACGCGCTTACGTCTCCGTCGGATCGCGGTAGGCCAGGAGCCGCAAGGCATTGGCCACGACCAGCAGGGTGGACCCTTCATGGAAGACCACCGCCGCGCCGAGTTGCAGGCCGAACAGTGTCGCCGGCACCAGCAAGGCCACCATGCCCAGGCTGATCCAAAGGTTCTGCCGGATGATCCGGTTGGTGCCACGGCTCAGCCCGATCACGAAGGGCAGGTGCGTCAGGTCGTCTCCCATCAAGGCCACATCGGCGGTCTCCAGCGCCACATCCGATCCCGCGGCACCCATGGCGATGCCAACGGTGGCATGGGCCATGGCGGGCGCGTCGTTCACGCCATCGCCGACCATGGCGACCTCCTGCTCGGCCCGGAAGCGCTGGATCGCCGCGACCTTGTCCTCGGGCATCAGGTCACCCCAGGCCTCGTCCAGCCCGACCTGCTGCGCCACCGCCTCGGCAACGCGACGGTTGTCGCCCGACATCATCACCATGCGGGAAATGCCGAGCTTGCGCAGGCGCAGGATCACCCCTGAGGCCGCCTCGCGCGGCGTGTCCATCAGGCCTATCGCGCCGAGATACTGCCCGCCCCGCCGCACGATCATGGTGGTGCGGCCACGCGCCTCAAGATCGGCGATCATGGCCTGGAGTTCCGCCGTCAGCGGCGGCCCATCGATTTCCGCGAACAGCGCCGCCTTGCCGACGAAGACCGGATCGGCACCGATCCTGGCGGACAGGCCGCGGCCGGTAATGCTCTGCAACTCCGTGGCCTCCGGCACCGCGATGCCCTCGCCCAGCCGCGCCTGCCCATCACGCGCCACGGCGGCGGCGAGCGGGTGGTCGCTCAGCGCCTCGACGGCGATGGCGACGAGCAGCAGATCGCGCTCCTCAACACCGGACGCCGGCAGCACCTCCGTCACCCGCGGCTTGCCCTCCGTCAGCGTGCCGGTCTTGTCGAAGGCGATGGCGCCCAGCTTGCCGAGGTTCTCCAAGGGGCCGCCGCCCTTCACCAGCACGCCCCCGCGTGCGGCACGCGCGACGCCTGACAGCACCGCGCTCGGTGTCGAGATCGCCAGCGCGCAGGGGCTGGCGGCAACCAGCACCGCCATGGCGCGGTAGAAGCTCACGCCAAAACTCTCATCGATGATGATCCAGGCGAACAGCAGCACGACGACCGAGGCCAGCACGACCGGCACGAAGACACGCTCAAACCGATCGGTGAAGCGTTGCGTGGGGGACTTCTGGGCCTCCGCCTCATTCACCATCCGTACCAGCCGCGCGAGCGAGGTATCGGCGGCCAGCCGGATGACCTGCACCTCCAGCGCACCGGCACCATTGATGGTGCCGGCATAGACGCGGTTCTCCGCCAATAGCCCCTCCGGGCGCAGCGCCGCCCGGGCGGAGTCCTCGACCGCGCGCTTGTCCACCGGCACGCTCTCGCCGGTGATGGCCGCCTGGTCCACGCTGCTTTCGCCGAGGATCACGAAGCCATCGGCCGGGATGCGTGTGTTTGGCCGCACCAGGATGGTATCGCCAACCACCAGTTCGGCGACCGGAACCTCGCGCACGACACCGTCACGACGGAGCTCCGCGGTTGGCGGGGCAAGCTCGCCCAGCGCTTCGATCGCCCGCCGGGCGCGGCCCATGGCGTAGTGTTCCAGTGCATGGCCAATGCTGAACAGGAAAAGCAGCAGTGCGCCCTCGGCCCATTTGTCCAGTGCGGCGGCACCCGCGGCCGCGACCAGCATCAGCGTATCGATCTCGAAGCGGCCGAGGCGGATGGTGTCGACCGCCTCGCGCAGCGTGTAGTAGCCGCCGAAGCAATAGGCGCCGACATACAGCGCCACAGGCAGCCAGGCAGGGGCCGCGGCCAGCCAGGAGACCAAAAAGCCCGCGACCAGCAGCGCACCGCTGAGCAGCGCGAAGATCAGCTCCGAGTTGGCGCCGAAGGGGCCGCCATGCTCATGTCCGGCCTCTTCATGCGCCTCGCCGCGCAGCCCCACGCCCATGTCGCCGAGCGCGCTGCGCAGGGCGGCTTCGGATGTCGCTGCCCGATCGAACTCGATGCGAACCAGCCCGGCCACCGAGGCATCCGCCTCCATGACCCCGGGCAGCCGGGACAGCAGGTCGGTGACAGTGCGGGCGCGTCGTGCATCCTGCAGCCCTTCGACCTCCCACAGCACATGGCCGAAGCGTTCGGTCAGCTGTGCGCCGGCGGCCTCGGCGATCTCGCGGACGCGGACAAGGCTGGCCACGGCGGGGTCGTAGTGGATGCAAAGCTGCGCGGGCTTGTCGCCGGATGCGGGCAGGACATGCACCTGCCCAATGCCGTCACGGCCGTTGAGGTCGTTGATCAGCCGCCAGACGCAGGCATCAGCCTCGCCGGGAGCGTCGGGCAGCAGGATGCCGAGATCGAGTTTGAGGCGCGGCACCGGTTATGTGCGCCGGCTTCGCTAGGCGCCGATCCAGCGTGCCACATCCTCAGGCTTCGGCAGGCCGCCGGCGTGGACGACCTTGCCATCCACCACCAGCCCCGGCGTCGAGACGACGCCGAAGCCGGCGATCTCGGCATAGTCGCTGACCTTCTCCACCGAAACCTCGACACCGAGTTTGGCGGCGGCGTCATTGACCATCTGCGCCATGGCTTCGCAGCGTTTGCAGCCCGGTCCGAGTACCTTCACGTTTTTCATGGCAGCGGCCCCTCAGGAAAAAAGCAGGTTGAACAAAAAGCCCACGGCAAGGATGCCGGTCGCCACCACGCTGACAAAGACGGCGATCAGCTTCACCGACAGCACCTTCCGCAGGATGATCATCTCCGGCAGCGACAGTGCGGTCACGGACATCATGAAGGCCAGCACGGTGCCAAGCGCCGCGCCCTTGCCCAACAACGCCTCGACCACGGGAATGATGCCGGCGGCGTTGGAATACATCGGGATGCCGATCAGCACGGCGGCCGGGACCGACCACCAGGCGTCCTTGCCCATGATGGAAGCGAGCAGATCCTCCGGCGCATAGCCATGGATCAGCGCTCCCATCGCGATGCCCGCGATGATCCAGTACCAGACCCGGCCGACGATATCCCTCACCGAGTCCAGGCCCGCACGGATGCGGTCGGGCCAGGTGACCGCCACCTCCGGGATATCGGCGGTGCCGGCATGGATCTTCAGCACCCAGGGCTCCAGCCAGCTCTCCAACCTGAGCTGGCCGATGACCCAGCCCGCCGTGATGGCGATGGCAAGCCCGAAGCCGAGGTAGGTCAGCGCCACCTTCCAGCCGAGCAGCGCGAAGAGCAGGCCAAGCGCGACCTCATTCACCATCGGTGCCGCGATCAGGAAGGAGAAGGTCACGCCGAGCGGCACGCCAGCCGAGACGAAGCCGATGAACAGCGGGATCGCGGAGCAGGAGCAGAAGGGCGTGAGGATGCCGAGCGAGGCCGCCATCGCATTGCCCACACCCTCGCGCCGCCCGGCGAGCAGGGCGCGGGTGCGTTCCGGTGAGAAGAAGGACCGCACCACGCCCATGGCGAAGACCACCAGGGTCAGCAGCAGCAGCACCTTCGGCGTGTCATAGAGGAAGAAGGCCAGCGACTGGCCGAGGTGGCTCTGCGGAGCAACCGGCAGCAGCGACACCGCCCAGTCGGAGAAGGGGATCAGCTGGCTGTAGAGCGCGGCCCAGACCAGAAGCCCGGCCAGGGTGCCGGCCAGCCAAGGGGTCGATGAGGGCTGGCGGAGGGTGGAGGCACTCATGCGGCAGGGCTTTCCTGGCGGAGGGGAAGCTCCAGAGGACGGCGTGCAGCCGGGGGCATCGCTGTGCGCGCCGGGGAGCCGAGGATGATCGCGCGCTGGGCCATGTTGACGTGCCTTTCGCTTCGGTGGGGTCAGCCCGCCGTGGCGGGCGCGCGCTCCAGCCTGCCGTTCAACGGCACGGCAAGGGCGATGGTGTTGGAGATCGTGCCGTATTTGCGGACGTTCTCGTGCAGCAACGCGAGCCGGCGATCGGTCTCGTCGGTGTCCACCAGGATCTCGTAGTCGATGCGGGTCATGCGTGGCGGGGCGTCCTGCCGCTCCCCGGCCATGTGGATCGTCACGCCGCGCAGCGCGAAGCCCAGCATCGGGGTGACGCGCTCGATACCCTTGAGCATGCAAGCGGCGACCGCCGCGAGCAGCAGCTCTGCCGGATTGAAGGCGTCGGCACGGCCGGCAGGATCGGTGTCGGCGACGAACGCCGCCGATTTGCAGGTCATGCGCGTGCCATGGCCGTCCAGCCGTGTCGCCGTGACCGAATAGGCCTGCATCGGTTTGCCTTCCGTCGAGGGTCAGGCACCCGCCAGAGTCAGGATCGCGACGTGGTCCTGGGGGGCCTTGTGATCTCTATGCGCGCCTGCCGACAGCGGCGCGTTGATCCGGGTCAAGCCGGCACGCTCCCGCGCAGCCGATCGGCCCAGTGCTCCGCGAGGGTCAACGCGCGCCTCATGCGAGGGTCACATCGGGAGGCTCCGGATTGTGCAGCGTGTTTGCGACGGGCGGCCACAGGGGGGGGGTGTTTCACGAGTGCCGTGGGCCATGGCCCCACGGCATCCCTGCCTCTCGGGGACCACCCATCGCCCAAGCGGCACCTCTGGTCCGGCACAGGTCTTGCGTGCAAGCTGCCGACGAGATCGCAATCCCTGCGCGAGGACCCTGCCGGTGAGCACCACATCCAAGCCCAAGGTCGCCTTCATCGGCACGGGGGGCACCATCGCCTCTCTCGGCATCCACCCGCTGGAGATCCAGGACTATGGTGTGCACGACAACCGCATGCACGCCAGCCAGATCGTCGCCCGCTTCCCGGAGGTGAACGAGGTCGCCGAGATCATCCCCGTCGACTTCCGCAACGTGCCGTCAACCGAGGTCTACTTCCCGGAGTGGAAGGAGTTGGCCGCGCTGTGCAGCGATTTGGTGGAGAAGCATCTCGACCTGGACGGCATCGTCATCGGCCATGGCACGGCGACGCTGGAGGAGACGGCCTATGTCATGAACCTCGTGCTGAAGGTTTCCATTCCGGTCGTCATGGTCGGCTCGCAGCGGCCGGCCTCGGGGCTATCGACCGATGCGGGCATGAACCTCGTGAACGCGGTGCGGACGGCAGGCCATCCGGACAGCCGCGGGCGCGGCGTGCTGGTGCTGCTGAACGACGAGATCCAGGCGGCGCGGGAGGTCACCAAAACCTCGAACTGGCGGATGCAGACCTTTCGCACGCCCGATTTCGGCATCCTGGGCCACGCGGATGCAGACCGCATCGCTTACTACCGCAAGCCCGAACGCCGCCACATGCCCGACACCGAGTTCGACCTGACTGAAGTCGCGACCCTGCCTCGCGTCGATATCGCCTATGCCTATGCCGGCGCTGATGGCGCGGCTGTGCGGGCCTTCATCGCGGCGGGCGCGAGGGGCATCGTCTCGGCCGGATTTGCGCCGGGATCGCCGCCGCCCGGCGACCTCAAGGCGCTGACGGAGGCCGCGGCGCAGGGGATCATCGTGGTGCAGTCCTCGCGCGCCGGATCGGGCCGCATCTTCCGCGGCAAGCGTCTGGTTGAGGCCGGGATCATCGCCGGCGACAACCTCAATCCGCAGAAGGCGCGGCTGCTTTTGGCCCTTGCCCTGACACAGACATCCGATCCGGATGAGATCGCGCGGATGTTCCTTACCTACTGACCGGCGCGTCACCGTGCCGGGAGGATGCTCCCCTGGCACGGTCCGAAGCCGATGCTCACGGCACCCTCGCGTTCGGCCCGCGCGATCAGTGTGATTTCGTCGCCGTCCTCAAGGAAACGCCGGGTTTCACCGGACTCCAACGTGACCGGGCGGCGGCCGCCGTTGGTCACCTCCAACAGGCTGCCGAAGCTGGTCTCGATCGGGCCGGAGATGGTGCCCGTGCCGAACAGATCGCCGGGGCGCAGATTGCAGCCGCCGCTGGCGTGATGCGTGACGAGTTGCGCCGGGGTCCAATACAGATGCCGTGCATCGCTGCGGCCGAGGCGGTGTGGCGGCAGCCCCTTCTCGCGCAGCCCCGGCGTCATCAGCAGCACGTCGAGCCGGATGGAGAGCGCGCCCTCGGCCTGGTCCGCCTCGTCCCACAAATAGGGCAGGGGGGCCGGGTCGCCGCTCGGGCGCTTTGCCTGGGCGATACGGAAGGGCGCCAGAGCCTCGGGCGTGATGACCCAGGGCGAGATGGATGAGCCGAAATTCTTCGCCAGGAACGGGCCCAGCGGCTGGTACTCCCAGCCCTGGATATCCCGCGCCGACCAGTCGTTCAGCAGGCAATAGCCGGCAATGTGATCGGCGGCGTTGGCGATCGGGATGGTCTCGCCGAGGGCATTGCCCGGCCCGATCCAGATGCCGAGTTCAAGTTCGTAGTCGAGGTTGCGGCTTGGGCCTAGGCTCGGCACCGTCTCTGTCGCGGGCTTGCGCTGGCCATTGGGCCGGTGCAACGCGGTGCCGCTTGGCACGATCGACGACGCGCGGCCGTGATAGCCGATGGGGACATATTTGTAGTTGGGTAGCAGAGGGTTGTCGGGGCGGAACTGCCGCCCGACATTTTCCGCGTGCTGAATGCCCGCGTAGAAATCGGTGTAGTCGCCGATATGCGCCGGCAGATGCATGTCGCAGTCCGCGGCCGGGTGCAGACAGTCCTGCACGGCCTGCTGATGCGGGCTGTGCTCCGCCAGCAGGTCGGACAGCGTCGCCCGTAGCATCCGCCGTGGCCCTGAACCAAGCGCGAAGAACGCGTTCAACGCCGCGCCCCCGGTTGCCGCCCTGTTGATCAGCCCGGTGCTCGAGAGCCTGGCCAGATCCAGCACCATGTCACCGATGGCGACCCCGAGGCGGGGCGCCCCGGCCTCGGTGGAGAAGACACCGAGCGGCAGGTTCTGGATGGGAAAATCCTCATGCCCATTGGCCGAGGTGACAAAGCTGCGGAGACCTGGCGCATGGGTGTGATCGAGCATGGAGATCAGGCGTCCCGATTGGTAGGGTCGAAGCGTTTCTGCAGTCCTGCCCAGCAATCCGCATAATCGTGCTGCAACTGCGCGAGGCCCGCGGCAAAGGCGGTGACACGCTGGGGAAGTCGCGTTTCGAACATGAACGCCATGGTGCCCTCCAGCTTTCGTGGCTGTAGCGTGGCGGTGCTGGCGCCGGTGAAGGCCAGCGTATCCGGCCCATGCGGCAGCATGCAATTGTGCAGGCTGAAACCGCCGGGCTGGAAGCCCTCGGGCTTGGCATCGTATCGCCCGTAGATGAGGCCCATGAACTCGCTCATGATGTTCATGTGGTACCATGGCGGGCGGAAGGTGTTCTCGGCCACGGCCCACCGATCCGGGAAGATGGCGAAGTCGATGTTGGCGGTGCCGGGCGCCTCGGTCGGCGAGGTCAGCACGGTGAAGATCGACGGATCGGCATGGTCGAACAACAGCGGCCCGACCGGCGAGAAGCGGCGCAGATCATATTTGTACGGCGCGTAATTGCCGTGCCAGGCGACGACATCCAGCGGCGAATGCCCAAGCTCGGTGCGCCACAGGGTTCCGCCCCATTTCACATACATCGCGCAGGGCTCGTCGCGATCCTCATACTGCGCGTTGGGGGTGAGGAAGTCGCGCTGGTTCGCGAGGCAGTTGGCACCAATCGGGCCACGTTCAGGCAAGGTGAAGCCGCCGCCGTAATTCTCGCAGAGGTAGCCGCGCGCCGAGATGCCCGCGAGTTCCACGCGCAGCTTCACGCCGCGCGGGATCACGGCGATCTCGCCGGGAGCGATATCGATGACGCCGAATTCGGTGACCAGACGCAGCGCGCCCTCTTGCGGAAGGAACATCATCTCCGCATCGGCGTTGTAGAAGGCCTCATTGACCATGCTGCGGGTGATGAGATAGATGCTCGCCGCCATGCCAGATTGCGCGGCCGCGTCGCCCGCGGTGGTGATGGTGAAGATGCCGTCCAGGAAGGACAGGCTACGCTCCGGCATCGGCAGCGGATCCCAGCGCAGCGGGGCGATCGGCATTTCGATCTCGGCGCAGGGCGCGCTGCGCCAGGAGCCGGCATCCACCTTCTCGAACCGGCCCCAGTGCTGCACCGTCGGGCGGATGCGATAGAGCCAGGAGCGTTCATTGCTTGCGCGCGGCGCGGTGAAGGGCGAGCCGCTCAGCTGTTCGGCATAAAGCCCATAGGCGCAGCGTTGCGGCGAATTGCGCCCGACCGGCAGGGCGCCGGGGAGCGCCTCGGTTTCGAAACCATTGCCGAACCCCGACATATAACCGGGCGCGGCCGTGCGCAGGGAGAGCGGGGCGTGTTCGTTCATCGCTGGCTCCTGGCCGAAGGCGAGCGGCTCCGCGCCGTCGTCGTCACGACATAAATCGTCTCATATGAAATCAAGTCAAGGCCTCACGCCGGGCGGAAGCCGTAATTGAGGTGATTCCAGCCGACACCGATATGCTCTAGGAACATCAGGGGAAGCTGCCCGGCGCGGGTGGCACAGGATCAATCACATCGCAGATGAGAGTGAAGTCGATAAGCACGGTGACCCCCCGGCGAAGGGTTGCATCCCGGCCCGCCCCGGCCGAGCCGCCGTTGGCGCTGCACGAGTTCCTGCCCTACCGCATCTCCGTGGTGGCGGAGGCGGTGAGCAACCTCTTCGCCGCGCGGTATCAGGAGCGGTTCGGCCTGACCATTCCCGAATGGCGCGTAATGGCGGTGGTGGGCGAGAACACCTCCCAGACGACGCAGCAGGTGATCGAGCGCACGGGTATGGACCGCGTGCGCGTCAGCCGCGCCGTGATCCGGCTGGCCGACAAGGGGTTGCTGGACCGCATGGTCCATCATCGCGACCATCGCGCCCAGATCCTGCAGCTCACACGCAGTGGCCAAGCCGTCTATCAGCAGATCGTGCCGCTGGCGCGTGAGATGCAGGCGGCGCTGGCCAGCGCGTTGACGGCCGCCGAGGTTGCCCAGCTCGACGGCATCCTCACCAAGATCGGACAGCGGGCGCTGGAGATGTCGGGCGTTGCGCCGGCGCCCCGCTGACGCATGATCACTTCAAGGCGGCGGGGCGCTCAGTCCGGCCGCGCGCCCGAAAGCCGCACAGCTTCGCCCCAGCCGGCTACCTCTGCGCGGATATAGGCGGCGAATTCGGCGGGCGTCGTCGCCTTCGCATCGGCGCCTTGTTCGGTCAGCGCGCGTCGCATCGCGGGCTGCGCCAGCATGCGCATCACCACATCGCCGAGCCGGTCGATGATCGCGGCGGGCGTCCCCGCCGGGGCGGCCAGGCCGTTGCCGCCGACGCTCTCGAAGCCGGGGAGGCCGCTTTCCGAGGCGGTCGGCACCTCCGGAAGTGCTGCGATACGATCGGCGGAGGTGACCGCCAGCGCCCGAACCTGCCCACCCCGCACCAGCGGCACGGCCGTTGGTGAGGTGGCGAAGGTCAGTTGTACCTGGCCGCTGACCACATCCATGACCGCCTGTGGTGCGCCGCGGTAGGGCACATGCACCATCCGGGTTCCAGTCCTGGTCGCGAACAGCTCCGCCGTCAGATGCGGCTGGCTGCCATTTCCGGGCGAGCTGTAGTTGAGCTGGCCGGGCCGCGCCTTCACATAGTCAATCAGCTCCGGGAGGCTGTGGACCGGCAGCGCGGGGTTGACCAGCAGCACTTGCGACACCCCGGCGATCAGGCCGATCGGCGCGAAGTCCCGCAACACGTCATAGCTTAGCCGCCCCTCGAACAGGCTCGCGTTGATGAAATGCACGGTGGAGATCAGCAGCAGCGTGTAGCCATCGGGCGCCGCCTTGGCGACAACGTCGGCACCGATGTTGGCGGCACCGCCGGCCCGGTTGTCGACCACGAAGGGCTGCCCCAACTCCGCGCTCAACTGCGCCGCCGCGAGACGGGCGAGGATGTCGGATGTGCCACCAGGCGGAAAGGGCACGACGATCCGGACAGGACGGTTCGGATAGGCGGCCGGCTGCGCCAGCGCCGGCATGGCCGCGAGGCCGCAAAGCGCGCCGAGCCCGGCGCGACGCGTCAGAATGTTGTTCTTCATTGTTCCCTCCCCAAAAGTCTCAACTCGATGGCAGCAATCCCAGGGCGCGGAGTGCCGCGGCCATCGTCGCCTCCTCGTGGCGCAGGAATGCGTGCAGCGCCTCGCCCGACGCATAGGTATCGGACCAGTATTGCCGGGCGAGTTCCTCGCGCCAGGCCGGCGTCCGCGTCGCGGCGCGCAGCGCCTCTTCCCAGAAGCCGATCTGCGCCGTGTCGAGCGCGGCCGGACCGATGACGCCGCGCCAGGGACCGGCGACGCAGTCCACCGCATGCTCACGCCAGGTCGGGCTGCTCGCATAGACGCCATCCAACCGCGCCGGCGCCGAGACCGCCACGCAGCGCACCGTGCCCGCGGCCATCTCGGGCACCGGGCTCGCGGCGGTGATGACGCCAAGCTCGGCCTTGCCGGACAGCACATGCGCCGTCGCGTCGCGCGCGCTGTCGAACACCGCGATATCCAGCGCCGCAACCGCGCCGCCCGCATGGCGGGTGATCTCCGACAGCGCGATGTGGTTGGCGTTGCCGATGGCCGTGGCCAGCGCGATCGGCAGCCCGGCCGTGTCGTCACCCAGCCTGCGCAGCAGCACATCCGCATCGCGGATGGACGAGTCCGGCCGCACGATGAAGGCGAGGTACTCCGTGTAGAGATTGCAAAGCGGCGTGAGCGCGGTCCACTCCAGGGCGCTGACGCCAAGCGCGTGGTTGCTCAGGATGGTCGGTGAGTTGATGGCCAGCCGGTGTGCGTCGCCGCCGTGGCGTGCAAGGTCGTCCCAGGCATTGCCGCCGCCGCGGCCGGGGATGTTGACCAGGGTCATCGGCGTCGGCACCAGCCCCTGCTCCCGCAGGATGCCGAGCAGCGCGCGCGCAGGCCGGTCCTGCCCGCCACCGGCCGGGGTTCCGGCCAGCAGCACAATGTCCCGTTCAGGGTGCCAGGTTGTTTGGGCCATTTGGTCTCCGCTCAGGCTATCGACGCGGCGATGGCGTCGGCGGTGAAGGGCAGGCTGCGGACGCGGACGCCGAGCGCGTCATGGATCGCATTGGCGATGGCCGCGACAGTCGGCCCGGTCGCGCATTCGCCGACACCGAGCGGGGGCTGCTCGGCCCGCGGCATGAGCTGGACGCGAACCGCCGGAACCTCGGAGAAGCGCAGGATCGGATAGGCCTCCCAGCCGTTGCTGGTGATGCTGCGCGCATCGAAGGTCACCGCCTCCTTCAGCGCGAAGCTGACGGCCTGCACCGCACCGCCTTCGATCTGATGCGCGGCGCCTTCCGGGTTCACGACCTCGCCGGCATCGGCGGCGATCCACAGATGGCGCACCCGGACCTCGGCCTCGGCCTCGATCTCGGCGATGATGGCGCACCAGGCACCGCTGCCCTTGTACCGCGCGAAAGCCAGGCCGCGGCCGATGCCCTCATGCGGGACCCTCGGCACGGCATCGGCCATGGCCACCACCGCCTCGATCACCGCGCGCCCACGCGGATCGGCCAAATGGGCGAGCCGGTATTCCACCGGATCACGGCCGGCGGACAGGGCCAACTCATCCATGACGCTCTCGATGGCCAGCACATTGGCCATGGCGCCGAGCGCGCGGAGGGAGGACGTCCGCAGCGGCATCTCCAGCCAGCGATGCACCTGCACGGAAAGGCCGCCGGTCGCATAGGCCGGCACCGCGTTGCGATCGGCACCGCCGCCGCCCGCATGCGGCGGGTTCAGCGCGGGCGGCACGGCGAAGGGCGTCGCGAGCTGGCTCGCCGCCAGCAGCGAGGGCTGAGCGGCAAAGCCAGGGCGGCTGAGATGGCCATTGCCGTAGATGTCCTGCCGCCAGCCCAGCAAGCTGCCATCCGCGGCCACCTTGGCCTCGACCTCGATCAGCATTGCCGGCGCGAAGGGCGCCCAGCCGAGCTCATCCTCCCGGTTCCATTGCAGGCGCACCGGCGTGCCGGGTAGGGCGCGCGCCACCAAAGCGGCATCCAGTGCCACGTCATCGGCCCCATTGTGGCCGTAGCAGCCTGCGCCTTCGCGGTGATGCACGATCACTTGCGCGGGCTCCAGGCCAAGGGTCATGGCGAGATCGCGGCGCAGACCAAAGATGCTCTGGGAGTGCGACCACACCTCCAGACCGGGCCCGCCATGCTCCGACCAGCGCGCCACGGCGCAGCTTGGGCCGATCGAGGCATGGGCGAGATAGGGCCGGAAGAACGCGGCGCTCAGGCGACGCGCGGGCGGGGCGTCGGTGAGCGGGGGGGGGGGATGCGATGTTGGCGGTTTCGATCGGGCCGGCCTTGAACCGCTCCGGGAGCCGCGCCGCATCGGGCAGCGTGTCCCGCTCCTGCCAGGCGATGCGTGGCGCGAGGCGGCTGGCGGCCGCAGCGACGGCCGCCTCGCTGTCGCAGACGATCGCGAGGAAGTCGCCATCGACCACAAGCCGCGCCCCGGGCGGCGCGGCCGGCACCGCCGCCAGCCGCGCGCCGCGTGATGGCGGTCGCAGCATGCGGGCGAACCGCATGCCCGGCAGCCGCAGGTCATGGATGTAGCGCGGGGCGCCGAAGACCTTGTCCGGCAGGTCCAGCCGCGGCGCCGCCCAGCCCGCGATGCGGCGGGCCGCGGGCGCCTTCGGCGTTACCTCCGCCGGGATATCGCAGTCGAGCAGGCCCGAGGCAGCTTCCGCCCAGTAGGAGCCGACCATGCGCCCGTCGGGCGCCAGGAAGCGCCCATCCTCGATGCGAAGGGCCTCTCGCGGCACACCGCTGCGTTGGGCGATGACGGCGACATGGATGGCGCGGGCGGCGGCGCAGGCATGACGCAGCGCCAGGCCGCTGTCCTGGACCGAGCGGCTGCCGGAGGTGACGCCCTCGTTCGGGCTGGTGTCGGTGCTGGCCGCCTCGACCGCGACCCGCTCCCAGGCCACATCCAGCTCATCGGCGACGATCTGCGCCAGCGCCGTCAGGATACCCTGGCCGATCTCCACCTTGCCGGGTGTCACGATGACGCGGCCATCGGCCCGCAGGCGCAGCCATTGCGAGAGGCGGCGGTTCGCATTCAGGCTCGCCGGCAGCCCTGCCGGCGCGGTCATGCTGCCCTACCGTTCAGATGCTGCTTCTGCAGTGCCTGACGCCGTGATCCTGGCATGCCAGGATCACGGCGCGGCGGCGGTGTCGGGATGGTTTT
>NZ_QKYU01000027.1 GCF_003253705.1 Humitalea rosea | reverse complement strand
TAACTGCCGCAGGCTGCATCGCCTGATGCAGCCATGAACCCACCCAGACCCGACCAGGCAACCACATCCATGACGTGAATCCGACAGGCTGCTAGATTGCGGGCATGAGCCTCTCGCTTTCCATCCTCGACCAGTCACCGATCGTCGCCGGGCGCGATCCGGGCGCCTCCATCCGCGAAACCCTGGCGCTGGCCAAGGCGGCCGACCGGCTCGGCTACCGCCGCTACTGGATGGCGGAGCACCACAACTCCGCCGCCCAGGCCGGCACCGCGCCGGAAATCCTGATCGCCGCCATCGCCGCGACGACGCAGCGGATCAGGATCGGCTCGGCCGGGGTGATGCTGCCGCATTACGCGAGCCTGAAGATCGCCGAGCAGTTCCGTGTGCTGGAAGCGATCGCGCCGGGGCGGATCGACCTCGGCCTCGGCCGCGCGCCGGGCAGCGACGGGCAGACCGCCTATGCGCTGAACCCCGATGCGGCGCGGGCGGCGGACCGCTTCCCGCAGCAGGTGATGGAGTTGATCGGCTGGACCGGCGAGGGCCTGCCCGTCACCCACCCCTTCGCCGCCATCCGGGCGCAGCCGGAGGTGCCGACGCGGCCCGAGATCTGGATCCTCGGCAGCAGCGATTACGGCGCCCAGGTCGCGGCGCATTTCGGCCTGCCCTATTGCTTCGCGCATTTCATCACCGATGGGCGGGGCGCGGCCGAGGCGCTGGCAATCTATCGCGAGCGCTTCCGCCCCGGTGTGCTGGCGGCCCCGCATGCCGCCGTCGCCGTGGCCGGGCTTTGCGCGGAGACGGAGGAGGAGGCCTGGCGGCTCTGGCGCCCGCGCGAGGCCTGGCGGCTGGACCGCGACCGCGGCATCTACCGCCCCCTGATGAACATGGCGGAGGCCGCCGCCTGGAGCCCCGAGCCTGCGGATCTGCCGCGGATCGAACGCGGCCGGGCGCGGGCGCTGGTCGGCACGGCGCCGGTGCTGCTGGCGCGGCTGGAGGCGCTGGCGGCGGAGTTGGAGGTGGCCGAGATCGCGGTGCTGACGCCCTGCCCGGACACGGCGGGGCGGGCGCGCTCCTATGCGCTGCTGGCCGAGGCGGCGGGGTTGGGGGCGATGGCCAAGGCGGCGGAGTAGCCGCCGCACCTTGCCGCCTCCCCCTCGACGGCCGAGGCTGCGCCCAAGCGAAAAGGGGAGATGCGCCATGCCGCACGTCACGCTCGGCCTGCTCAAGGTGGACAAGAACGGCTTCGGTGCCGACGCGAGCAATCGGATGGCCGAATTCGGCCTGACCGTCGCCCAGGCCGATGCGGTGCTCAAGGCCAAGCAGGGCAACCAGGGCGGCGTGCGCATGCTGGTCGCGCCGGAGTATTTCTGGTCGGGCTATGGCCAGATCGGCCAGCGCTACCTGCAACATGGGCCGCAGGCGATGTCGCGCGACGCCAAGCATGAGATCTACGCGGGGCTGAAGAAGATCTCGTCCAAGGCCGGCTCGCTGGTGCTGGTCGCCGGTTCCATCTTCTACGAGAAACCGGGCGGCGGCCGCTCGACCACCTACAACGTCTGCCCGGTGCTGCAGAACGGCAAGTTCCTGCTCAAGGCCTACAAGGACTTCGACGACGGCGCGAGCGGCAAGAACAGCGCGACCTTTGACTACGACACCAAGGCCAGCGATCCCTATTTCAAGACCGGCGGGGTCGGCTTCGGGCTGGAGGTTTGCGGCGACCACAACAACCAGGGCGGCCTCGGCGGCAAGCTGCGGCAGTGGAACGCGACCGCGGGCAAGACCATCGACATCCAGATCGTGGTCTCGGATTCCATGCAGATCATGGCGGGATCGGTCGCGGCGCGGGCGGGCGGCTTCGTCGTGCAGTGCGACATCGGCGGCACCGCCATGGGCATCGCGGTCTATCCGGTCGGCGGGCCCTATGATTCGACCACGGTGATCGCGGCCAACGGCGTCTCCGGCGCGCAGGTGAATGGTGGGACGGTGATGTATTACGGGATGGCGGTGTAGCACCTCAGCCGCGCGGAAACGCCCCCGGCCGCGCCCGGACCCGCCTGCGCCCGCCCGGCGCGGCGAAGCGATCGAGCAGCGGCGCCACGCCCAGCAGCGGCAGCGCCAATAGCGCCAGCAGCCCCGAGGCCGCCGCAGCGCCCCGCCCGCCAAAGACGGTCGCGACGAAGCAGCCGCCCATGGTCACGGCATTGGTCAGCACCGCGCCGACCCACCAGCACCGCAGGCGGCGATGGTGGCGGGCAAGAACCGCGGGGGGAACAGGGTCTTCGACCTCGACCGCGCCATCGGCGCGGACCTCGTAGAGCCGGCTTGGATCGACGCGGAATCCCCGCGTCGGGCCGCCAGGCTCGTTCAGCGGCGCATCACGAACTGGATGCTGCCGCCCTGCTGCCGCAGCCGGCGCAGGCGCCACCAGATCGTCACGGCGGCGATGCTGCCCGCGACCAGCACGACCGGCACGAGCACGGTCAGCGCGAGGAAGGCCAGCGCGCCGAGGCTGAGCGCCAGCGCCACGCCGGCGACACCCATGGCCACACCGCCGATGCCACCCAGGGCGCGGTCCATCGGGGCCGCGCGGGGTGCCTCGCGGAAGCTGCCATCGGGCGCCATGTCCAGGATGACGGGGTCGGGCCTGCCGGGCTGGGGGCTACGGGGGCCGGTGCTGCGGAAATCGCTCATGCGCCCTATGTCGCCCCGCGCCCCCCCGGCTTCAAGAAGCGTCGGTCAGCTTGGGCGCACGATCAGCACGGTGCCATCCACCGCCTCGACCCGCACCCGGTGCCCGGCCTCGGGCATCGCCCTCACGTCACCCGGCAGGCGCGCCGCCCAGTCGCTGTCGCCAAGCCGGACCCGCAAGCCGCCCGGATCGGGGCCGATCACCGTGCCGAAGCGGCCCGTCAGCCCGGAGCCCGCGGTATTGACCCGCGCCGCCCCCAGCGTCCGGCGCAGCCGCAGCGCCGCCGCGATCCCGGCCGCCAGCAGCGCCAGGAACACCAGGGAGACGCCCCAGAACGGCGGATCGAGGGCCGCGATCGCCAAGCCCGCGCCGATCGCGGCAATGCCGATCCAGAGCAGGAACACCCCGGGCAGCGCCAATTCCCCCGCCAGGAAGCCGATCCCGGCGAGGACCCAGATCAGCCAGTCCGCCACGGGGACCCCCCGGGAATCTCGGAGGCCGGCGGCACCGCGCTCATGACCGGCATCGGCTGCTGCACCGGCGGCGGGCGCGGCGCGCTGGACGGCCCGCCACCGCCCGAGGGCGGGCCGCCCTTCAGCAATTCCATCGCCTGCACCACGCCGCCGGCGAGCGCGCTGCTCTCCATAGGCACCAGCACGAGGCGGGACTGGTGGCTCGACACGATGGACTGGAAGGCGGCCACGTATTTATCGGCGATGAAGTAGCGCAGCGCCGCCTCGCCGCCCTGCCCGACCGCATCGGCGACCATCTTGGTCGCGGCGGCCTCGGCCTGGGCCAGGCGCTCGCGCGCCTCGGCGTCGCGATAGGCGGCCTCGCGCCGGCCCTCGGCGGCCAGCACCAGCGCGGCCTTGATGCCCTCGGCGCGGTTCACCTCGGCCTCGCGGTCGCCCATGGATTTGGCGACGGTGGCGCGGCGCTCGCGCTCGCTGCTCATCTGCAGGTTCATCGCCCGGATCAGGTTTTCCGGCGGCTCGATCTTGCGCAGTTCGACGCGGCTGACCTTCACCCCCCAGGGCTCGGTCGCGCCATCCAGGATCAGCAGCAGCGAGGAATTGATCCGGTCGCGGGAGGAGAGCGTCTGGTCCAGGTCCATCTCGCCGATCACCGCGCGGATATTGGTCATCGAGAGCGAGGTCAGCGCCCCGGTCAGTTCCTGCACCGCATAGCCGGCCCGCGCCGGGTCCATGACGCGGTAATAGACCACGCCATCGACATTCACCGTCGCGTTGTCGCGGGTGATCACCGATTGCTCGGGGATGTCCAGCACCTGCTCCTGCACGTTCAGCTTGCGGCCGATGCGGTCGATGAAGGGGATGATGAAGTTCAGCCCCGGCTGCAGCAGGCGGGTGAAGGCGCCGAAGCGCTCGACCGTCCAGACCTCGCCCTGCGGGATGGTGCGGATGCCGCGGCTGACCGTGTAGACGGCCAGCAGCAGCAGGGCGAGCAGCACGATCGTGCCGCCGGAAATCGGGAGTTGGTCCATGCGCCGAGCCTAGGCCGGCGCGGCCGTTGCGTCCAAGTCACGGCTCGGTCAACGTCGCGCCGGAGCGGCCGAATTTACATCGGCAATTTCATTGACCCATCCGCGGGACCGCGCCTCCTTGCGCCGGATCGCAGATGCCGTACGCGCGTGAAAACTGCCTGGGGACCGCCCGCCGCCATGGATGAGCTGTATCGCGCCCCACCCTGGCACTGGCAGGACAGGTCCGGCCGTCTGGCGCTTTGGCGCTGGTGGGTGCGGGACCCGTTCCAGGGGGTGCGGGACCTGGTGCCGCATTGGCTGCTGCGGCCGCTGCCGACGCCCCTCGTCACCCGCATCGGCGCCCGGCTCAGCCAGGGGCAGGAGCAGCGGCGCGTCGAGGCCTCGGCCCGGGCGCGGGCGCTGCTGCGCCAGCTTCGCCCGGGCGCGAGCGAGGCGGAGATCGAGACGCTGCTGCGGGCGCATTGGCGCCACCTCGGCCGCACCTTCGCGGAATTCTCGGTGCTGCACCGCTTCTGGGCCGAGGGGCGGATCGAGGTCGCGGGGCTGGAACACCTGGAGGCGGTGCGGGCCGCCGGCCGGCCGCTGGTGATCGCGGGGCTGCATGTCGGCAGTTGGGAGGCGCTGCATGCGGGGCTGTCCGGCCTCGGGGTGCGCTTCTTCGGCATCTACCAGCGGCTGCCGAACCGGTTCCGGATGCGGATCGCCGATGCCGCGCGCAACCGCATCCGCCGCGCCGGCGGGCCGGGGGTGGCGCTGGCGCCCACCCTCGGCGCGGTGTTCACCGCCCATCGCCTGCTGGAAAGCCGGGAGGCGGCGCTGCTGTATTACGTGGACGAATATTGGCGGGGCCGGGTCCATGCCCCGGCCCTCGGCCGCCCCTTGGTCATCGAGGGCAATATCGCCCGCGCCGTGCGCCTGGCCAGCGCCACCGGGGCGGCCGTCATCCCCGCCTACGCGCTGCGGATCGGCGAGGACGCCCGCTTCCGCCTGACCTTCCTGCCCGAGGTCCCGATCGGCCCGCAGGGGCGCGGGCGGCGCGGCATTCTGGAGGATATCCAGGCGCTGGATGCGGCGATCGAGCCCGTCATCCGCGCCCATCCCGAGCAATGGATGATGCTGCACGCCTTCCGCCCCGACCGCTGAGGGCGGGTTTTCGCCCCGCCTCGGCTTCACGCGCGCCGGGGCTGCCGGTAAGAAACCTGGGACAATACTGGGAAGGGCCAGACGCCATGATGCTCGAAGGCAAGGTTGCGATCGTCACCGGAGCGGGCGGCGGCATCGGGCGGGAAATCGCGCTCGCCATGGCGCTGGCCGGCGCCAAGGTCGTCGTCAACGATATCGGCGCCTCGCTGACCGGCGAGGGCGCGACCTCCGCGACCCCCGGCCAGCAGACCGTCGCCATCATCGAGCAGCGTGGTGGCACCGCCGTCGCCAATACCGACAGCGTCGCCGAATGGCCCGCGGCCCAACGCATCGTGCAGACCGCGATGGACAGCTTTGGCCGCGTGGACATCGTCGTGAACAACGCCGGCATCCTGCGCGACCAGATTTTTCACAAGATGTCGCCGGAGGAATGGCTGGCCGTCGTCAACGTCCACCTCAACGGCGCCTTCTTCGTCTCCCGCGCGGCGGCGGAGCACTACCGCCGCCAGGGCTCGGGCGCTTACGTGCACATGACCAGCACCTCGGGGCTGATCGGCAATTTCGGGCAGGCGAACTACTCGGCCGCCAAGCTCGGCGTCGCGGCGCTGTCCAAGTCGATCGCGCTGGACATGCAGCGCTTCGGCGTGCGCTCCAACTGCATCGCGCCCTTCGCCTGGAGCCGCATGACCAGCTCCATCCCGGCCGAGACGCCGGAGCAGAAGGCCCGCGTCGCGCGGTTGCAGCAGATGACGCCGGACAAGAACGCGCCGCTGGCGGTGTTCCTCGCCTCCGACGCGGCCAAGGATGTGACCGGGCAGATCTTCGCCGCCCGGCACAATGAGCTGTTCCTGTTCAGCCAGCCGCGCCCGATCCGCTCCGTCCACAAGGAGGGCGGCTGGACGCCGGAGAGTGTCGCCGAGATCGCGCTGCCGGCCTTCCGCGCGCAGTTCCAGCCGCTCGACCGTTCGGGCGACGTGTTTTCCTGGGACCCGGTGTGACCCCCGCCGGGTTGATCGCGGCGCGCTTCGGCGCGCCGGCCTTCGACCCGCCGGAGGCGGTGCCCGAGGCGCTGGCCGCGATCCTGGACCGGCGCGTCACGCGCCGGTTCCGGGCCGAGGCGGTGCCGGAGACCCTCCTCGCGACGGTGCTGGCGGCGGCGCAATCCGCGCCCTCCAAATCCGACCTCCAGCAGTATTCGATCATCGTCTGGCAGGACCCGCGGAAGATCGCGGCGGTCGCGGATGCCATCGGCACCATGCCCTGGATCAAGGACGCCCCGGTGCTGCTGCTGTTCTGCGGCGACATGCTGCGCGGGCGGCGGGCCTGCCTGACGCATGGGCGCTCCCATGCCAATGACAGCATCGACACCTTCCTCAATGCCAGCGCCGATGCGGCCCTAGCCATGGGTTTTTCCGTCATGGCGGCGGATGCGCTGGGGCTCGGGACCTGCCCGATCTCCTACGTCCGCAACCATCTCGACCTCGTCGCCGGCCTGGCGGCGCTGCCCGAGGGGGTGTTCCCGGTGGCTGGGCTGGTGCTCGGCTGGCCGCAGGCGCGCAACGAGGTGACGCCGCGGCTGCCGCCCGCCGTCGTCGTGCATCGCGAGACCTATGACGACAGCGCGCTGCCCGAGGCCTTCACCAGCTACGACGCCCTGCGCCCGCGCCAAAAACCGCGCTATCCGAATGTCCACGGCCCGGCCCCCGAGGGCTGCACCTGGAGCGAGAACGCCGCGCGCCAGTTGTCGGTGCCGGAGCGCGCCGGCTTCCGCGCCTGGCTTGCCTCAAAGGGGATCAACCTTGGCTGACGTCGCCCCCCCGCCGCTGCTGCCCACCGACTTCACCACCGCCGGCGAGGCCAAGCCCAAGGCGGCGGTGAAGCCCAAGGATGCGGCGACGCTGATCCTCTGGCGCCATTCGTCCAAGGGCTATGAGGTGCTGATGGGGCATCGCGCGGCGACCCTGCGCTTCATGCCCGGGCGGTTGGTGTTCCCGGGCGGGCGGGTGGATTTCGCCGATCGCCATGTGCCGATCGCGGCACCCATGCCCGCCTTCACCCGCGCCTGCCTGGAACGCCGGGCTGGGCCGAAGATCGCCCAGGCCATCGCCGTCGCGGCGGTGCGGGAGTTGGAGGAGGAGACCGCGCTGCGCATCGGCGAGGGCGCCGCGCGGCCGGATCTGTCGGGCCTGTCCTACCTCTGCCGCGCGGTGACGCCGCCGATGTCCCCGGTGCGCTTCAACGCCCGCTTTCTCATGGCCCCGGCCGAGGCCGCGACCGGCAGCATCCAGGGCTCGGGCGAGCTGGAGAACATCGGCTATTTCGGGATCGAGGAAGCGCATCGGCTGAAGCTGGCCCCCATCACCGGCCAGGTGCTGCTGGAATTCGCCGCGCTGATGGCGATGGAGGAAGCGGAGCGCGAGACGCGGATCCTGATCTGGTTCCAGGGGCGGGATAATCGCAAGGCGGAGCGCTGACGCCCGCCTAAGGCGACAGCGTCTCGATGATCCGGCATTCGGCGATGCTGCCGCTGTGGCAGCCCGCGATCATCCCATCCAATTCCCCGCGCAGGGCGCGCAGATCGGCGATCTTGCGGTCCACCTCGTCCCGATGTGCCCGCGCGATGGCATCCACCGCTTCGCAGGGGCGGTCGCGCTGATCGGCCAAATCCAGCAGCGCCCGGATCTGCTCGATCGAGAAGCCGAGGTCCCGCGACCGCCGGATGAAGCTGAGCCGGCTGAGGTGCCCCGGCCCATAGGCGCGGTAATTCCCCGCGGTGCGGCCGGGGGCGGGCAACAGGCCAATCCGCTCATAGTAGCGGATGGTGCCGACCTGGGTCGCGGTGCCGCGCGCCAGATCGCCAATCGCCAGATGCTGCGCCGACATGGTCTTGACCCTATAGTTGCTGCAGGCTCCACATAGGTTGTCACATCGTCGATTTCGAGGTGACACCATGACGGCCGCCAGCCCGCTGACGCTGCGTATCGAGGGCATGGATTGCGCCTCCTGCGCCGCCAAGATCGAAACCGCCATGAAGCGCCTGCCCGGCGTCGGCGCGGTCGAGGTCAATTACGGCGCGCAATCGCTGTCGCTCGTGGTGGATGAGGACCGCACCTCCACCGACACCATTTCGGCCAGGATCCGCGCGCTCGGCTACACGCCCATCGCGCCCAGGGACCCGGCGGCCGGGCCTCATGGGCACGACCATGGGCCGGCCAGCGGCGGCCCCTGGTGGGCGACCGCGAAAGCCCGGCTGGCGGGCACGACCGGCCTGCTGCTGGGGCTTGCCGCCCTGGTCTCGCTGCTGGCACCGGGCTGGTCGCAATGGGCCTTCGCGCTGGCCGCTTTGGTGGGGCTGCTGCCGATCGGGCGGCACGCGGTCGCGGGGGCGCTCTCCGGCACGCCCTTCAGCATCGAGACGCTGATGACCGTCGCCGCCCTCGGCGCCATCGCCATCGGCCAGGCCGCCGAGGCCGCCGTGGTCGTCTTCCTCTTCGCCGTGGGCGAGATGCTGGAGGGGGTCGCCGCCCAGCGCGCCCGGGCCGGCATCAAGGCGCTGGTCGCGCTGGTCCCGCGCAGCGCCCGCCGCATCGAGGGGGCCGAGATCCGCACCATACCGGTCGAGGCGTTGCGGATCGGCGACATCATCCTGGTCCGCCCCGGCGACCGGGTGCCCTCGGACGGCACGGTGACCGAGGGCGTCTCGGCGCTGAACGAGGCGCCGGTGACGGGGGAATCCGTGCCGGTCGCGAAATCCCCCGGCGATGCGGTCTTCGCCGGCAGCATCAATGCCAATGGCGAGCTGCGGATCGAGATCACCCGCACCGCCGCCGACAACACCATCGCCCGCATCATCCGGTTGGTGGAGGAGGCCCAAGGGGCCAAGGCGCCCATGGCCCGGCTGATCGACCGCTTCAGCCGCTGGTACACGCCGGCGGCCATGGTGGTGGCAGCCCTGGTGGTGGTGGTGCCGCCGCTGCTGTTCGGGGCGGAGTGGTTCACCTGGATCTATCGCGGCCTCGCCGTGCTGCTGATCGCCTGCCCCTGCGCGCTGGTCATCTCGACCCCCGCGGCCATCGCCTCCGGCCTCGCGACCGGGGCCAGGCACGGGCTGCTGATCAAGGGCGGCGCCGCGCTGGAAACCCTGGGCAAGCTGCGCGCCATCGCCTTCGACAAGACCGGCACGCTGACCCTCGGCCATCCCCGCGTGACGGATATCGAGGCGCTGGAGGGCAAGGAGGCCGATCTGCTGGCCAAGGCCGCCGCGGTCGAGCGCGGCGCCAGCCACCCCTTGGGCAAGGCCATCGTGGCCGAGGCGGCGCAGCGGGGCCTGGCCCTGCCCCAGGTCTTCGGCGCCGGCGCGGCGACGCCGGGCAAGGCGGTCACCGCGCGGCTGCGCTGGGGCTTCGTCGCGGTCGGCTCGCCGCGCCATGCCGCCGAACAGGGCGTGCTGCCGGAGGATTTCGCGGCCCGGATCGGCGCGCTGGAGGCGGAGGGCAAGACGGTTGTCGTGGTCAGCGAGGGCAAGCGCGTGCTCGGGCTGATCGCGCTGCGCGATGAGGCGCGCCCGGATGCGGCGGCGGGCCTCGCCCGGCTGCGGGCGCTCGGGCTCACCACCGTGATGCTGACCGGCGACAATGCCCGCACCGCCGCGGCCATCGCCGGCCCGCTGGGGCTGGAGGCGCGGGCGGGGCTGCTGCCGGACCAGAAGCTCGCGGCGATCGCCGCCTATCGGGAGGCGGGGCCCATCGCCATGGTGGGCGATGGCATCAACGACGCCCCGGCGTTGGCCGCGGCCTCCGTCGGCATCGCCATGGGGGGTGGCACGGATGTGGCGCTGGAGACGGCCGATGCGGCGCTGCTGAAGGACCGCGTCAGCGGGGTCGCGGAGCTGGTGGTGCTGTCGCGCGCGACGCTTGCGAATATCCGCCAGAACATCGGCCTCGCGCTCGGGCTGAAGGCGGTGTTCCTGGTGACGACCCTGTTCGGCGCGACGCCGCTGTGGATGGCGATCCTGGCCGATACCGGGGCGACGGTGCTGGTCACCGCCAATGCGCTGCGGCTGCTGCGGTTCGATCCGGCGCGGGGGTGAGCCTCTACCGCCGCCGCCAGCCCCCCGCCTCGACCACCTGGCCCTCGTCGCCGAGCTTGAGCAGATGCGCGTAGAGGCTGCGCGCCGCCCCGCGCACCAGCCGCTCGTCGATCGGGCCATAGACGGCGGGCACCAGCGCCTCCAGCGTCATCGGCACGGTTGGGGAGAGGGCGGCGAGCACCTTGGCCTCGCGCTCCCGCCGGTGGCGCAGCAGCCCCGCGACGTAGCTCAGCGGATCGGGCAGCACCGGCCCGTGGCCGGGCAGATAGAGCCGGTCGCCATCGCGTGCGAGCAGCCGTTCCAGGCTCTCCATATAGGCCGCCATGGCGCCATCCGGCGGGCTGACGACGGTGGTGCTCCAGGCCATCACGTGGTCGCCGGAGATCAGCGTGCCCTCCGGCCCCTCGCCCTCGATGCCGAGGCTGATGTGGTTGGCGCAATGCCCAGGCGTGTGCACGGCGGTCAGGCGCCAGTCCGCGCCCTCCAGCATGGCGCCATCGGGCATGGTGATGTCCGGGCTGAAGCCATGGTCCCCGCCCTCGCCCAGCTCCTCGGTCCGCGGCGTCAGATGCGGGCCGAAGCCCGCGGTCGCGGCCCCGGTCGCGGCGACCAGCGCCGCCGCCCCCGGCGAATGGTCGCGGTGGGTATGGGTGATCACGACATGGGAGACGGTCTCGCCGGCCACCGCCCGCAGGATCGCCGCCAGATGCGCGGGGTTCGCCGGCCCGGGATCGACCACGGCGACGGAGCCGCGCCCGATGATCCAGGTATTGGTGCCACGGAAGGTGAAGGGCGAGGGGTTGGGGCACAGCAGCCGGCGGATGCCCGGCGCGATCTCGCGGATCTCGCCGGGGGCCAGGTCGTCGTCGCGGCGGTGGTGCAGCGGTGTCATGTGGCGTTTCGTCTCCCGGCCAGTTCCGAGCGCAGCATCGCGAGCCCGGCCAGCACGATCAGCCCTGCCCCGGCCCAGGTCCAGACCCCCGGCATCTCGCCCCAGGCGATCCAGCCGAACAGCGCGGCCCAGAGCAGCGCGGTATAGGAGAAGGGCGCGACCGCCGAGACCTGCGCCGAGGCCCAGGCCTCGGTCAGCAGCAACTGCGCGACACCGCCGAGCAGCCCGATGCAGACCAGCAGCGCAAGGTCGCCAAGCCCCGGCGTGACCCAGACGAAGGGCAGCGCCAAGGCGATCAGCAGGCTCATCAACAGGCTCTGCCAGAGCACGATGGTGGTGCTCTTTTCGGTCGCCGAAAGGCTGCGGACCAGCATGGTGGTGATCGCGGAGAACAGCCCATGCGTCACCGCGGCGCCGAATCCCAACAGGTACAGCACGTCCCGCGGCCCCGAGACCAGGAAGGCCCCCTGCCCCAGCGCGATCACCAGGATGCCGCAGAAGCCGACCAGCACCGCCGTCCAGCGCGCCGCCCCCGGCCGCTCACCGAGGAAGGGGATGGCGAGCAGGGTCACGAAGAGGGGCGTGCTGTAGGTCAGCGCGGTCTGCTCCGCCAGCGGCAGCACCGTCAGCGAGAAGAAGGAGCAGGTCATCGCCAGGGTGCCGCTGAAGGCGCGCCCGATATGGCCGCCGATCCGGCGCGTGGCGAAATTGACCTGCCCGCGCGAGGCGGCGAGCAGCACCACCAGCGGCACCGAGACGGCGCAGCGGAAGAACATGATCTCCGCCCAATGCACCCGCCCGGCCAGCCCCTTGATGGTGGCGCCCATCAGGATGAACAGCGCGCAGGCGCAGAGCATGAGCAGCGCGCCGCGCCGCGGGTCGTGGCGCCGTGGGGCAAGGGTTGCGGCCATCAGATCGCGGGGACCGTGCGGGCCTCCAGCCGGCGCTCCCTGGCACGCAGCTGTTCGCGATGCAGGTTGTAGAGCCCGGCCGCGATCACGACCCCGGCCCCGGCGATCGTGCCCCAGCCCGGCACATTGCCCCAGATCAGGTAGCCGAGCGCCCCGCCCCAGATCAGCGGCGTGTATTCGTAAGGCGCCAGCGAATAGATCGGCGCCATGGCGAAGCCGCGCGCGAACAGCGCATGCGCGATGCCATTGGCCAGGCCCAGGAACACCAGCGCCGCCACCACCGGCAAGGCCGGGATGATGACCGGCCCCGGGAATATCGGCAGCAGCACGAGCCCGGCCGGGATATGGGCGAGCATCAGCCAGAAGGCGATGGTCTCCGGCCGGTCGGTCCGGGCCAGCAGCCGGGTCCAGATGCGGGTCAGCGCCAGCGCCGCGACGGCGAAGAGCAGCATCACCGTCTCCGGCCGCCACAGATCGCCACCCGGGCGGAGCATGATCAGCACGCCGAGGAAGCCGACCGTGGTCGAGATCGTCCGCCGCCAGCCGAAGCTCTCGCCGAGCAGCGGCACCGCGAGCAGCGTCATCATCAAGGGTGCGGCGGAGGAGACCGCGTAGGATTCCGCGAGCGGCATCCCGAGCATCCAGGCACCGTAATAGGCGGCCGAGACCAGCGTATGCAGCCCGCTGCGCGCCGCGATCAGCCTGGTGTTGCGCGGCCTGAGGTCACGGAAGCCGGCGATGACCGCCACCGCCAGCGCCCCGAAGACGCCGCGCCAGATCATCGCCGCGGCGATGCCCACCTCCGGCAGCGCCCATTTCACCGCCGCATCGGCGCAGGAGACGATGAAGAAGCCGGCGCAGACGAAGCCGATGGCCCGGACCCCGTTCTCGCCGAGCGGGACATAGGGCAGGCGTTGTCGGCCCTCAGGCATGGAGGGTCACGCGAGTTCGGCCTCGGCCGACTGGCAGGTGCAGCCGGCGGCGTCGCGGGTCTCAAGGCGCAGCACGGCGCCCTCCCGCCGGCCGAGCAGGGCCACCGTGCCATCCCCGATCGCCGGCCGCTTGCCGCGGAAGGCGAAGCGGGCGAGCGCGGCGCCCGGAGCCATCGCCAGCGCATGGGCGGCGAGCCAGGTCGCCTGCAACGGCCCGTGCACGACGAGGCCGGGATAGCCCTCGACCTGCGTCACATAGGGGTGGTCGTAATGGATGCGGTGGCCATTGCCGGTCAGCGCCGAGTAGCGGAACAGCAGCACCGCATCGGTCGGGCGTTCGGCGGTCATTGCATCCGGCCAGTCCGGCGCGGGCGGCGCGGGGCGGATCGCGGCCCCCTCGGCGCCGCGATAGACGATGTCCTGCTCCTCGGTCAGCACCGGGCCGCGCGGGCCCTCGATCTCGTGCCGCACGGTGACGAAGACGAGGCGGCCGGTGCCGCCGGATTTCTCCTCCACCGAGGCGATGGTCGAGTGCCGCGTCACCGCATCCCCCGCGCGCAGCCCGCCGTGGAAGACGAGCCGCCCGCCCGCCCACATCCGGCGCGGCAGGTCATGCACCGGCGGCAGGAAGCCGCCCCGGCGCGGATGCCCGTCGGGGCCGAGGCCCTCGGGCCGCTTCCAGTCCTGGAACAGCATCCAATGCCAGAGCGGCGGCACCTCGCCCGCCGGCAGCGGCACGCCAAGGGTCGCGGCCAGGCCCTGCACCAGGCGCGCGTCGAGCACATCATCCCGCGTCTCGGTCCGGCCGATGAAGTCAGCATGGGTCATGGAGCGGTCAGTCCTTGCGCGTAAAAATGCGGTAGCCGACGGTCTCGGCCGTCGGCTCGTAGGACGCGAAGGCGGCGTCGAACAGCGGGTGGCGGCGGAAGTATTCGATGAAATCGAACACGCCGTTGCAGTCGGGGATGCCGGGATTGCGCGCGACCAGCACCACCGAGGGGGGTGCTGCGGCGAAATCCTCGGCCACGGTGCGGTAGACGAAGAATTCGGCGCGGCTCATTTCCCAGGTCTCGTGGTAGCGCGGCGCGTCCGGCGCGGTGCAGTGGCGATAGACGCCCTGCAACAGCCACAGGGTCATGGTCCGCAGCGTCGATTGCGCGCGGGCATAGTTCAGCGCCGGATAGACCGGGAAGATATCGGGCGAGAGCACCAGCAGCCGCTCGCCATAGGCGTAGTGCCGCATCTCCGAGGTGATGACCCCGGCCGCGTCCCAACGGAAGTCGAACTCCCGCCACGGCGCCTCGCCCCCATAGGCGACGGCGACGGAGACGGCGCCGACCAGGGCCGCGGCGAAGCCGCGCGCCGAGGCCGCGGCGCGCGCGGGCGTCAGCGCCGTATCGGCCCAGCAGGCCGCCATCAGCATCGCCGTCAGCGTGCCCAGCGCCAGCACCGGGGCGACATGGTAGGACCAGCCCTTGTGCTGCACCCAGGCGGAGAGGAAGGCCCCCGCGGTCGCCGCCGCCATCACCTTGACCACCAGCCGGGAGCGGCGGCGGAAGGCGAGCGGCAGCAGGATCGCCAGCGCCAGGGCGGAGGTGCCGAGCTGGCTCGCCAGCAGCACGTTCCAGAAGGTGAAGACGCCGAGATCGACGTAGTAGGACCAGACCAGCGGCACCACGTAATCGAAGTAATCCGCGAAGAAGAGCGGGATGGCGGCGAGATAGGCGGTCCAGATGCCGGCCATCAGCCAGGGCACCGGATCGCGCAGGCTGGTGCGAAGCCCCCGGCGCCAGCCCTGCTGCTGCATCCGGTGCAGCAGCACCACGGCCTCGATCAACGCCGGCGCCGCCAGGAAATGCGGCTTCAGCGCGAAGCCGAAGGCGGCGAAGCAGGCGATGCCGAAGGCGAGCAGCCGCCCCGTCGGCCGCCCCTCCGCCCGGCGTGCCGCCAGCAGCGCATAGGGGATGGCGACCACGGCCATCAGATGCTCGCGCTGGGCGAAGTCGTAGCCGACGATGACCATGGCCAGCGGAATGCCGCAGTCGAGCAAGGCGGCTTCCACCACCCCCTCCTCCCGCCCGCGCCGGGCGAGCAGCGACAGCCGCCAGGCCCCGCCGCAGATCACCAGCATGCAAAGCTGCAACGCCTGCGGCCCGTCCAGCGGCGTCCAGGACGCGATCGCGGCGGGGATCAGGGTCAGGACGAAGATCAGCGGCGGGTTGACGTCGATCAGGTCGCGATAGAGCCGGTCCCCGGTCAGCCAGCGCTCGGAGAAGTTCAGGATGGCGGCGACGTCATGGTTGAGCGGCGGCGCCAGGATCACCAGCAGCCACAGCGCCGCCGGCAGGAAGGACAGCACCGCAGCCACCGATAGCCGCGCGCTGCCGCTTAGGGGTCTGGGCAGGGCCACGGTGCGGGGTTCGGGATCGGGGCGATGGGTCATGCGATCTTGAGCTTGGCTGTGGCGACGGGATCGGAGGATCGTGGGATCGGCGCTGTCATCGGCCGCACCGCCCGCTGGCACAAGCCTTGCGCCCTGGATGCGGCATGATTGCGGCGGCGGCTGCCCCGCCCCGGCCGCATCCCCGCCTTGCCGCCGCCACGCGCGGCTGCCACACGGATGGCCAGATGGACGCACCCGAATATGATCTGATGGACGCGGTCGAGGACCGGATGTGGTGGTACCGCGCCGTCCATGCCCGCGTGCTCGACGCGCTGGCGGCCCGGCCCGGCCCGCCCGGCCGGCCGTGGCTGGATGCCGGCTGCGGCACCGGGGGGCTGCTGGTGCGGCTGATGGGGCTGGGGCGGGACCTCGCCGGGCTCGAATGGAACCCGCGCGCCGCGGCCCGGGCGGCGGAGAAATCCGGCGCCCCGGTGGTCTCGGGCGATGTGAATGCGCTGCCCTTTCCCGATGGGCATTTCGCCGCCTGCGCCTCGATCGACGTGCTCTGCCACCGCGGGGTCGATCCCACCCGGGCGCTGGCCGAGCTGCGCCGCGTGCTGGCCCCGGGCGGCACGCTGGTGCTGAACCTGCCGGCCTTCGACTGGCTGGCCTCGGCGCATGACATCCGCGTCCACAATGCCCGCCGCTCCACCCGCCCCGGCGCCGAGGCGATGCTGCGGCAGGCCGGCTTCACCGATGTGCGGGCCGATTACTGGAACAGCCTGCTGCTGCCGCTGATGGTGTTGCAGCGCAAGGTGCTGGCGCGCGAGCCCGACCACACCAGCGATGTCGGCGAATTCCCGCCCTGGCTCGATGCCAGCCTTTTCGCCGCGACCCGCGCGGAGCGCCTGCTGGCGCGCGCCGGGCTGCGCTACCCAGCCGGCGGCTCCGTGCTCGCCATCGCCTCTCGCCCCCTGGAAGCCTGACCGCATGATCCCCGAGCCCACCGCGCCCGTTGTGGGCCTGTCCATCGTCGTCCCCGTGTACCGGGGTGCTGCCACCATCGGCACGCTGGTCGAGGCGCTGTCCGCCCTGCGGCCCGAGGGCGGCATCGAGATCATCCTGGTCAATGACGGCAGCCCGGACAATTCCGGCGATGTCTGCCGCGCGCTGGCCGAAACCGCGACCGTGCCGCTGACCTACATCGAGCACGCGCGGAACTTCGGCGAGCACAACGCGGTCATGACCGGGCTGCGCCACGCCCGCGGCGCCTATGTCATCACCATGGACGACGATCTGCAGAACCCGCCCGAGGAGGTCATCAAGCTCTACGACCACGCGCGGCTGGGCCATTGGGACGTGGTCTACACGCGCTATGCCGAGAAGATGCACGAGGGCTGGCGCAACCTCGGCTCGCGCTTCGCCAATGCGGTCGCGGACCGGCTGATCGACAAGCCGCGCGGGCTGTACCTCTCCTCCTTCCGCTGCATGAGCGCGCTCGTGGTGCGCGAGGTCGCCCGCTACACCGGCCCCTACCCCTATATCGACGGGCTGATCATGCAGGTGACGCAGCGCATCGCCAGCATCGAGGTGCTGCACCTCGCCCGCTTCGAGGGGCGCAGCAACTACACGCTGGTGCGGCTGATCCGGCTCTGGCTGAACCTCGCCACCTCCTTCTCCGTGGCCCCCCTGCGCTTCGCGGCCTATGCGGGCGTGGGCATGGGCTTCCTCGGGCTGATGGCGGCAGCCTTCGTGATGCTGGAGGCCGCGACCGGCCAGCCGCCCTCCGGCTGGGCCAGCACCATGATGGTGATCCTGCTGACGGCCGGGGCGCAGTTCGTGATCCTCGGCGTGCTCGGCGAATATGTCGGCCGCGCCTACCTCGCGGCGAACGGCAAGCCGCAGGGTGTGATCCGCGAACAGATCGATCCCCGCGCATGATGCCGTATTGGATCGCGCTGGGGGCGGCCATCTGCGTCTCGCTCGGCGGCCAGGTGCTGCTGAAGGCGGGGGCGACCGGCGCCCTGGCCGAGCCTGGGCTGGTCGCGCAGGTGATGCGCTGGCAGACGATCATCGGGCTTGGCTGCTACGGCGTCTCGGCGCTGCTCTACATCATCGCGCTGCGGAAGATCCCGATGAGCGTGGCGCTGCCCTGCACCGCAGCCTCCTATATCGTGGTCGCCTTCATCGGGCATTTCGTCTTCGGCGAGGCGCTGGGGCCGCAGCGGCTCGCGGCGATCGTGCTGATCTCGGCGGGCGTGCTGCTGCTGGCCAGCGCCTGAGCCATGCGGGCGGGGTTTCTGCTCCCCTGCCTCTTGCTGCTGGCCGGCTGCGCGGCACCCGCCGCCTGCCCGCCCGGGCTTTCGCGGGCAGTGCTGGCGACCGCCTATTTCGGCCTGGGGCGGCGCGATGCGGCCCCGGTGCCCGAGGCGGCGTGGCAGGCCTTCCTCGCCGATACCGTCACCCCCGCCTTCCCCGACGGGCTGACCGCCTGGCCCGCCGCCGGGCAATGGCGCTCGGGCGCTGCGATCCTGCGGGAGGAGAGCCGGGTGCTGTTCGTGGTGCTGCCCGGCGCGACCCAGGCCGAGGCCATCGCGCGCCTCGCGCCGGTCGAGGCGGAATGGCGCCGGCGGCAGGGGCAGGAGTCGGTGCTGCGGGTGCTGTCGGAGGGCTGCGCGGGGTTCTGAGCCGGGATGGGGATGGCGCCCCGGGGCGCGGGGCGGTCAGGAGGAGAGCGTCGCCGTGCCGCCGCAACGATAGCGGCAGCGATGGGCGGCTCACGCATGCCCCTCGCCCAGCGCCTCCGCCTTGTGGCGATGTCCGATGCCTTCGTAACCGACCACCGTCACCACCGGGGCCAGCATGAGCACGATCAGGCATTTGGCCATGTCCACCCCGGCCGCCGCCAGCGCCACGGACAGCAGCACCACCGCCGCGGTGCCGGCCAGCAGCCAGCCATGCAGCGGATCGTAGACCCGCATCAGATAGGTGTAGAGCGCGTAGACCAGCAGCAGGAACAGCCCGACCGGAACGGCGACGGTCAGCATGGTCGCCAGCCCGCCGACATGCGCCTTTGCCTCGATGAACAGGGCCGCGACATGCAGCCCGGCCCCGGTCGCGGCGATCGCGGCGAAGATCAACATGTGGCCATAGCCCCAGACGAAGGCGCGCTGCCGGTGCGCATGCAGGATCACGGCCGAGGGCAGCATGAAATAGACCCACCACATGCCGAAGGTGAGCCCCATCCCCGCGACGCAGACCAGCAGCGCATCGAGGCTCCAGCCCTGGTGCTCGACGATCGCCGAGACGGTGGCGACGGTGCCGATGACGCCCTCGCCGAGCGCGATGAGCGCGAGCAGCCCGTAGCGTTCGGCGATGTGGTGCGCGTGCCAGGGCGTGCCCTCGCCGAAGCGTTCGGCCAGCACCGGCCCGGCCATCTCGATCAGGATCAAGGGCACGGCCAGGGCGAAAGCGGTCCCGACCGGCAGATGCAGCACCATCTGGAAGACCCAGCCGACCTGCGCCAGGGTGATCGCCGCGGCATAGGCGAGGCAGGTCCGCCGCTGCTCCGGGCATTGCCGCGCGGCGCGCAGCCATTGGAACACCATGGCCAGCCGCATCACCACATAGCCCAGCACCATGATGCCATTGTCGAGATGCGCGCCATGCTCCAGCGAGGCGAACATCCGCGGCAGCCCGAGCGCCAGGATCAGCACGCCGACCATCTGCACCATGGTGACGACACGGAACAGCCAGTCGTCGGTATCGAAGGCCGAGGTGAACCAGGAGAAATTCACCCAGGCCCAGCAGACCGCGAACATCGCGAAGGCGAAGCCGATCAACCCGGTCGCGACATGGCCCTCGGCCAGGGCATGGGCGAGTTCGGACGCCGCCTGGCCGAAGGCGATCACGAAGGTCAGGTCGAACAGCAGCTCCAGCGGGGTCGCCGCGCGGCCGGCCTCATGCGGGTCGCGGCCGCGCATGGCGATGGTGCGCGGCAGGGCCGCCCCGGATCTGGTCCCTGCCATGCGTCCTCACTGCCCCCAAGGCTACGGCGTATCAGGCCACGGCGCGCGCGCCGGCGGTGGCCTCGGCCGGCGGCAGCCAGCCATCGCAGATGCCGAAAAAATGCAGATCCAGCAACCCGCCGCCGGCCGGGACGATGGCGGAAAGCTCGCCGCAGCCATCGGTCCAGCGCCAGCATCTTTGGCCCCGGCGCTCGGCCGCATGGAAGCCGCGGGCGAGCCGGACGTCATCGGCCGCGATGCTGCATGCCCCCTCCGGGCCGGACAGCTCGATCCGGCTGAGCGCGAGGCCGAGCAGGCGGCCATCGGCGCAGCCGGGGTCCCGGCCGCGCGAGGCCTCGACCGGGCAGCGCAGATGCAGCGCCCGCACCGCCGGGGGCAGGCGGAAGCGGCGGTGCCCGGGGGCGGTGTGCTCGGGCGCCAGGCGCCGGCCATCGGCCAGCAGATGGATGTCGGGCAGGGCGCGGCGCCAGCCCAGCGCCTCGGCGCGGGCGGCCAGGCGCTGTGCCAGGGCCGCGCATGCCGCCGCGTCCAGGAAGGGCAGGCAGAACCCATCCGCCCCGCCCGCCGCCAGATCGGGCCGCAGTGCCGCGACCGGCGCATTGGAGAAATGCGCCCGGTTGCCCTGGTCCAGCCAGCTTTCCGCCGGCGTGCCCTCGGCCAGCAGGATGTCGTGGGCGGCGAGTTCGATGTGGAAATACGCCACCTCCTCCCGCCGCTCCTGGGTGATGGTGGCGCCGTTCACGAGATCCTCGGCACGGACCAGATGGCCCTCCAGGCAGAGCGCGTGGCTCGGGCTGACCAGCAGGTCGCGCCCCGGCACGCCATCGGCCAGGGCGCCGGCGCGGATGCGGATGGGATGGCAGAGGCGCGGCTGCGGATGCCGGCGCAGATCCAAATGGCGATGGCCGAGCCAGAGCACGGGCTTGAGCCTCGCGCCGCGGCCGAGGCAGGTGACCACCAGATCACCCGCGCGCAGCGCCTCCACCGGTACTTCGCCGGAGGAGGTCAGGATGCGGGTGCCGCGGAGGTAGCAAGGCAGGGCCAGCAGGGCTTCGCTGCTGAAGGAACCGTCGCTGAAGTGAAAACCCGCCGGTTGAAGGATAGTGTCATGTCCATCGGGGGAACCGGGACGCGTGTCAGTGACGCTGTCGATCCAATTGAAACTCGTCGCGCCCCAATGGCCCGCCGTATAGGCATAGTCGGTCGAAGCGCCAGAATAGTCGAAGGTGGCCGACGGGTAATACGAGTTGTAGTCACTCGCAGAGCCCAACGTATCATTGCCGGCTCCACCGATGACGGTGCCCCCCCTCAGGTCGCCCCGGAGTACGTCATCGCCCGCACCTCCGTCGACCAGGCTGTAGCCGGCGATGGTGTCGTTGCCGTCGCCGCCGTACACGGTGTTGTCGCCCGACCAATCGGGGGTGACGGCGGTCTGGTAGCCTGGTGCATAGATGTAGTCGTTGCCGGGGCCGCCATCGATGAAACTTCCGCCGGCGATCTGCTGGATGGTGTCATTGCCCTCGCCGCCGTAAACTGTGTCGCGGCCGAACCAGCCGTTGATGGAGTCGTTGCCGTCACCGCCATGGATCAGGTCGCCGACATCCCGGTGCTCCCAGTCGGGAGCCGCGCCCGGGCCGTTGCCAAAGATCGTGTCATCGCCCTCGGTGCCGACGAGAGTGTCCGCACCATTGGTGCCATAGATCGTGGCCATGCGTCCCGCTCCCCGACCGCCCGGCCCGCCGCGTCAGAGGACGGGCGGCCGGGGTCGATGCAGAGAACAGGCAAAGCGGCGCCTGTGCAACAGACTGCAACCAGCCACATCCTGAAACGATCGGAAGATGGCCCCTGGGTTCAGGCCGCCACCCACCCCCCATCGATCGAAAAGGCCGAGCCCGTCACCGAACCGCTGTCCGGCCCGCAGAGGTAGAGCGCCATCCGCGCCACCTCCGGCACCTCCACCCATTTCTTGGAGGCCTGCTTCTCCATCAGGATATCGGTCAGCGCGACCTCCTCCGACACGCCATGCTGCTTGGCCAGCGCGGTCACCTGCACCTCGGCCAGCGGCGTGCGGACGAAGCCCGGGCAGATCGCGTTGCAGGTCACGCCCTGGCGCGCGGTTTCCAGCGCCACGGTCTTGGTCAGCCCCAGCACGCCATGCTTGGCGGTGACATAGGCGGATTTGAACGGCGAGGCGACGAGGCCATGCGCCGAGGCGATATTGACGATCCGCCCCCAGCCGCGTTCCAGCATCCCCGGCAGCAGCGCCTTGATCGCGTGAAAATTGGACGACATGTTGATGGCGATGATCGCGTCCCATTTCGCATCCGGGAAGTCCTGCACCGGGCTGACGAACTGGATGCCGGCGTTGTTCACCAGGATGTCCACATGCCCGAGGGCGGCGGTCGCCTCGGCGCACATCTGGCGCACCCCCTCCCCGGTCGAGAGGTCCGCACTGGAATAGGGCGCCTCGGCCACCCCCATCGCGCGGCCGACCTCGGCGCGGGCGGCGGCGATCTCCTCGGGCTTGCCGAAGCCGTTGAGCATCACGCGGGCCCCGGCCTCGGCGAACATCAGGGCGATGCCGTGGCCGATCCCGCTGGTGGAGCCGGTGACCAGGGCGGTGCGATTGGCGAGGACCAGGGACATGGGGGTGTTCTCCGGGAGGGATAGCGTGTTGGTAGTCCCGTCACGGCAGGCGCATCAACCACGCCACGAGGCGCTTGATCGCCGGGCGCAGCAGGCGGGGGCCGTAATACTCGCCCGCCGCGCGCTTGGCGGCCTCGGGCAGGCTCGGATAGGGCAGCACAAGCTGGGCCAGCGCCGAGAGTTTATGGCCACGCGCGATCATCAGCCCGAAGATTCCGGCCCAATCGCCGGCGCGGGGGGCGAGCACGGTGGCGCCGACCAGCCTGGCGCGGGCATCGACCACCAGCTTCACGATCCCCGCCTCGATGCCCTCGGCCACCGCGCGGTCGTTCTCGCCGAGCGGCCAGCGCAGCACCTCGGCGCAACGCCCCTCCGCGCGGGCCTCGGCCTCGGTGAGGCCGATCTGGGCCAGCTCCGGGTCGCAGTAGGTGACGCGCGGCAAAGCGGCATAGGAGAGCCTTGCCGGCAGGCGGAAGAACATCGACTGCACGATGATCCCGGCATGCTGGCTCGCGACATGGGTGAAGGCGCGCGGGCCGATCCCGGCCGGGTCGGCGATGTCGCCACTTGCCCAGATGCGGCGGTTGGAGCGGCTGCGCAGGTCCCGGCCCACGGCGACGCCGCGCTTGCTGGCCTCCACCCCGGCGGCCGGCAGGTCCAGCCCCGCGAGGCGCGGCGCGCGGCCGAGGGCCAGCAGCAGATGGCTGCCCGCGATGCGGCTGCCATCGGCCAGCAGCAGCGCCACCCCTTCCCCATCCGGCTCGGCCCCCGTCGCGGCCACGCCCTCGATGAAGGCGACGCCGTCCCGTGCCAACGCGGTGCGCAGGGCGGCCACCGCCTCGGGGTCCTCGCGGCCCATGATGCTTTCGGCCGCCTCGATCACGGTGACGGCGCAGCCGAGGCGGGCATGGGCCTGGGCCATCTCGATCCCGATCGGCCCGCCGCCGAGGATCAGCAGATGCTCGGGTGGCGACTCCAGCTCGAACAGCGTCTCATTGGTCAGGAAGGGCAGGCCCGAGAGGCCGGGGAGGTCCGGCACCACCGCGGCACTGCCGGCGGCGATGACGCAGCGGCGGAATCGGAGGCGGCGGGTGCCGGCCTCGATCTCATCGGGGGCGGTGAAATGCGCGGCGGCCTGGATGACCTCCACGCCCATGCCCTGGAACCGGGCGATGGAATCATTCGGCGCGATGGCGGCGATGGCGCCACGGACATGCGCGCGCATCGCCGCCCAATCCACCGTGACCGGCCCGGTTCGCACGCCGAAGCGCCCGGCATCGCGCGCCGCCGCCGCCGCATGGCCCGCCGCCAGCATGGCCTTGGACGGCACGCAGCCGTAATTCAGGCAGTCGCCCCCCATGGCGCCCCGCTCGATCAGCACCACCTTGAGCCCGAACGCCGCCCCGATCGCGGCCACCGACAACCCGGCCGCACCGGCGCCGATGATGGCAATATCGTATCTGTCCATGGGGTCTCCGCCGGGTGGTCGGCCGTGGCATAGCAGTCCATGAGGGCTTCGGCACGGCGGGCCGCACGGTAACGGCGGTTGACGCCACGCCCCACCCTTACCTATACGGGCGACCTCACGCTCCGATGGCGACATCAGGGCCTTCTATCGCGCGCCGGCAGGGTCCGGCGCTTTTTTCAGGAGTTGCGTCGTGAAGCGGACCTACCAGCCCTCCAAGCTCGTGCGGAAGCGCCGCCACGGGTTTCGCAGCCGCATGGAGACCGTCGGTGGGCGCAACATCGTTGCGAACCGCCGCTCCAAGGGCCGCAAGAAGCTCACGGCCTAGGGCCATCGGCCGCGGGCGATAGTGCCATGCCGGCCCATCCCCCGCGCCTCAAGCGACGGCGCGAGTTTTTGCGCGTCGCCAGCCGTGGCAAACGCGCTGGCCGGGACGGGTTGGTGCTCCAGGCCCTGCCCGCCCCGGGCCAGCCTTTGCGCGTTGGTTTTACCGTGACCAAGAAGGTCGGCAATTCGGTCGTCCGCAACCGCGCCAAGCGCCGGCTGCGGGAAGCGGCGCGGATCGTCTTCGACGGCCCGGCCCCACAGGGCTGGGATCTTGTCGTGATCGGCCGCGACGCGACCCCGCGCCGCAACTTCGCGGCTCTGCTCGGTGATCTGCGTTCGGCGCTCGGCAAGCTCGGTGTTCCGATTGCCGGGACCCGTGCTGCCGAAAGCCCGGCCGGATGAGCCCCGCGGCGCATCTGCTGCGCGCCGCGGTTGTCCTGTACCGCTGGACCCTCCGCCCCTTCCTCGGGCCGCATTGCCGTTTCGAGCCCCATTGCAGCGACTATGCGATGCAGGCCATCGCCCGCCATGGCGCGATCCGCGGCGGCTGGCTTGCAGCCGGGCGCATCTGCCGCTGCAACCCCTGGCACATGGGCGGCCACGACCCCGTGCCGCCCGCCCGCTTCACCCCTGCCTTCACCTGCGACGATCCGCGCGCCCTCTGAGCGCAGACCGCCCCGCCAGCCGAGATCACGATGGACAATAAGCGCCTGCTTGCCGCGATCGCGCTCTCGATCGGGATCCTGCTGCTCTTCGACGTCTACAATCGCGCGACCCGCGAGACGCCGCTGCCGCGCCTGCCGCAGGAGACCGCCCAGCAGGCCGTGCCCGCGACCCCGGCACCGCTTTCGGCCGTGCCGCTGCCGGGGGGCGCCGCCACCCGGGCGCCGGCCATGGCCAGTGCCGCCCCCGCGGCGCCCGCCGCCGCCCGCGTGGTGGTGGACAGCCCGCGCCTGTTCGGCAGCGTGAACCTGCGCGGCGCGCGGCTGGACGATCTGGTCCTGCGCGGCTACCGCGAGACGACCGAGCCCAACAGCCCGCTGGTCCGCATGTTCGCCGACCGCGACGATGCCAACCCGTATTTCGCCCAATGGGGCTGGACCGCGGCCGATGGCCATACCGCCGTCCCGGCGCCGGATACCGACTGGGCCGCCACGGCAGGCACGCTTTCGCCCAGCAACCCGGTGACGCTGTCCTGGGACAATGGCGCCGGCGTGACCTATGAGATCGGCCTCTCGCTCGACGCCAACTACATGTTCACCGCCGACCAGCGCATCGTGAACCGCACCGACGCGCCGATTTCCGTGCTGCCCTGGGCCCGGGTGCGGCGCGAGCGGACGCCGCATCTCGCAGGCTTCTACATCCTGCATGAGGGCTTCGTCGGCGTGATCGGCGAGCGCCTGACCGAGACCAGCTATTCCAACGCGAAATCCGAGGCCGAGAAGCGCAGCGGCACCGCGATGGAGCAGGACAGCCCGGGCGGCTGGGCCGGCTTCACCGACAAGTACTGGCTGGCCGCCCTGATGCCGGCCGACCAGACCGCCTCCACCCACTTCGCCTATCGCCACGTCGCCGAGGGCGGCAACACCCCCGCCAACGACCGCTGGCAGGTCGATATCGCGACCCCCGCCCCGATCACCGTGGCAGCGGGCGAGACCGGGAGGCAGGCGACCCGGCTGTTCGCGGGCGCCAAGGAAGTGCGGCTGCTGGACAGCTACCGCGAGACGCTGAACGTCATCGATTTCGACAAGGCGATCGACTTCGGCTGGTTCTACTTCATGACTAAGCCGTTCTTCTATCTGCTCGACTGGATATTCGGCGTCGTCGGCAACTTCGGCGTGTCGATCCTGATCATGACCTTCCTGTTCAAGCTGGCGTTCTTCCCGCTGGCCAACAAGTCCTACAAGTCCATGAGCAAGATGAAGCTGCTCGGGCCGAAGATGACGGAGCTGAAGGAGCGTCACAAGGACGATCCGGGCGCCATGCAAAAGGCGATGATGCAGCTCTACAAGACCGAGAAGATCAACCCGGCCTCGGGCTGCCTGCCGATCCTGATCCAGATCCCGGTGTTCTTCTCGCTCTACAAGGTGCTGTTCGTGACCATCGAGATGCGGCATCAGCCGTTCTTCGGCTGGATCCACGATCTGTCCTCGCCCGACCCGACCAATCTGTTCACGGCGTTCGGGCTGATCCCCTGGGATGCGCCGAGCTTCCTGCACCTGCCGGCCTGGGCCATCGTGATGGGCATCACCATGTTCCTGCAGTTCAAGCTGAACCCGGCGCCGCCCGATCCGGTCCAGGCGAAGGTCTTTGCCTTCATGCCGCTGATCTTCACCTTCATGCTGGCCAGCTTCCCGGCCGGGCTCGTGATCTACTGGTCCTGGAACAATCTGCTTTCCATCAGCCAGCAGTATTACATCATGCGGGGTGAGCGCGCGAAGAAGCGCGAGGAACGCGCGCTGATCCGGGGCAAGCGCTGATGGGCAAGCGCCCGGTCGTTGGCGGCTATCGGGCCGGGGGGGGGCGTGCCTCCACCCGCCCGTCCTCCGCGGCCAAGAGCGGCGCACCCGCCGGCCCCAAGGCCCCCAAGCCCGCCAATGTGCTGCGGACGCGGGCGACCAAGCTCGCGGTGCCGCAGGAGCCGCCCGAGCCGCGCGAGTTCCGCCACACCAAGGGCGCCTTCGGCACCCGCCCGGCCTGGATGACCCCACGGCCGGAGCCCAAGCCCGAGAAGCCGAAGCTGCCCGCGCCGGTCCCGCCCGCCGATCCCGTCGCCGCCGGCCCGACCGAGGACCGCGACGCCTGGCTGGAGGAAGGGCGGCTGCTGTTCGCGCGGCCCTGCACCTTCTTCTTCGCCGCCCAGCGGATCGACCAGCTGCCCGAGCCCAAGGGGCCGGAGGTCGCCTTCTGCGGCCGCTCCAATGTCGGCAAATCCTCGCTGATCAATGCGCTGGCCGGGCAGAATGCGCTGGCCCGCGTCTCCAACACCCCCGGCCGCACCAAGCAGCTCAACTTCTTCGACCTGTCGGACGGGCGGCTCACCCTCGTGGACATGCCGGGCTATGGCTATGCCGAGGCCGCCAAATCGGTGAAGGAAGACTGGCAGGGGCTCATGTTCGATTTTTTGCGCGGACGGCCGACCTTGAAGCGGCTGATCCTGCTGATCGATGCCCGCATCGAGACCAAGGCCGTCGATTTCGCGGTCATGGATCTGCTGTCCCAGGCCGCCGTCGCCTACCAGATCGTGCTGACCAAGGCCGATGACGTGACCGCCGCGAAGCTTGAGAAGAAGCAGCGCGAGATCGCCGGCCTCGTGAAGCTGCGCGCCGCGGCCCTGCCCTCGATCATCACCACCAGCAGCCAGACCGGCCTCGGCATCCCGGAGCTGCGGGCGGAGCTGGCCAGCCTCGCCGAATAGCATGCGGCTGCGGGACAGGGTCGCCGCCACCATCGCCCGCCACGGAAGGCTCGATATCCCGGTGAAGGATGCCGCCATCGGCCTCGGCAAGGGGCTGCTTGGGTGCTGTTCCTCGCCTCGGATGACGCGGCCCATGTCACGGGCCATAATCTGATGGTCGATGGCGGATGGATGGCGTTCTGATGACCTATAGCGTGCAGCGCGACTTCATCGGCTACGGCGCCAACCCACCCGATCCGCACTGGCCGGGTGGGGCCAAGCTCGCCGTGAACTTCGTCATCAACTACGAGGAAGGCTCCGAGCCCTCCATCGGTGATGGCGATGCCGCGACCGAGACCGGCGTCTCCGATGCCGCCGGCGGGCGCGGCGTGCAGGGGCGGGACCTGGCGGCGGAGAGCATGTTCGAATACGGCGCCCGCGCCGGCTTCTGGCGCCTGCTGCGGATCTTCGCCGACCATGGCATGGCGCCGACCATCTTCGCCTGCGCCCTGGCGCTGGAACGCAACCCGGCCGCGGCCGAGGCGATCCGCACCGGCGGGCTCGACATCTGCTGCCACGGCTGGCGCTGGGAGAATCATTTTGCGCTGACCGAGGCGCAGGAACGCGACCGTATCGCCATGGCGGTGACCAGCCTGATCGCCACCACCGGCGCCCCGCCCGTGGGCTGGTACTGCCGCTATTCGCCCTCGGAGAACACCCGACGGCTGCTCGTCGAGCATGGCGGGTTTGCCTATGACAGCGATTCCTATGCCGACGACCTGCCGTTCTGGACCCGGGTCGGGGAGACGCCGCATCTGGTGGTGCCCTATTCGCTGACCACCAACGACACCAAGATGATGAGCACCGCCGGCACCAGCGACCTCTGGTTCGCCTATATGCGCGACGCCTTCGACCTGCTGCTGGCGGAAGGCCGGGCCGGGCAGCCGAAGATGATGAACATCGGGCTGCATATGCGGATGATCGGCCAGCCGGCGCGGGCCATGGGGCTGGTGCGGCTGTTGGATCACATCGCCAAGCGCCGCTCCGAGGTCTGGATCGCGCCGCGCAGCGCCATCGCGCGCCATTGGGCCCAAACCCACCCGGCCGCATGACCCGGCCGGACCTGGATGCCGCGGCCTATGTCACCGCCCTGTTCCGCCTGGCGCTGGGGCGGGAGCCGGATGGCGGCGGGCTCGCCCATTGGACCGGCATGCTCGCGGCCGGCGGCGATCCGACCGCGGTGCTGGCCGCCATCCAGGCCAGCGACGAATACCGCCGCCGCCATCCGCCCGAGGCACCCCGCGCCTCGCCTGCGCTGATCGCGGGGCTGGCCGTGGCCTTCGGCGCGGCCCCGCTGACCATCATCGATGTCGGCGCCCAGATCCTGGCCGCCGAGGCGCATGTGTACGAACCGCTGCGCCGGCGCGACCTCCCGCACCATGTCATCGGCTTTGAGCCGCTGTCCGAGCGCCGCGCCGAGCGGGTGACGACGGAGGCCGGTGGCGCGCTGGAGATGCTGCCCTACGCGATCGGCGATGGCGGGCCGCATGTGCTGCACATCAACAATGACGACGCCACCTCCTCGCTGTTCCCGCTCAACCCGGCGCTGAACCGCGCGTTCAACCACCTGCACACGCTGCACACGCTGCGGACCGAGCGGGTGGAGACGCACCGGCTGGATGAGGTGCTGCCGCCGGGGCCGATCGACTTCCTCAAGCTCGACATCCAGGGTGCGGAGCTGATGGCGCTCAAGGGCGCCGAGGCCTGCCTCACCCGCACCGCCCTCGTGCACTGCGAGGTGGAGTTCGCGCCGATCTACGCGGGTCAGCCGCTGTTCCACGAGGTCGCGGCGTATCTGGCCGCGCGCGGCTTCATCCTGATCGATCTGCTGGAGCAGGCCCGCTACAGCTACCAGCCGGAGTCGAGGCGGGCCTCGATGGACCGGCTGATCTGGGCCGATGCGCTGTTCTTCCGCGAGGACGCCGATGACCGCATGCTGGCCGCGCAGGCGCTGGCGGCCCTGCTGGTCTATCGCAAGCCCTCGCTGGCCGAGCATCTCGTCGCGCGGCTGGATGCGCGGACCGGCGGGAGGCTTGCCGAAATCTTCACGGACGGCCCGGCTTGACCCTTCCACCCATGGCGCCGCAAAACCCCCAACCGTCACACGCACCACGCCGCGCCAAGGTGGCGGAACCGAGGGCCGCCATGACCGACGACGCGCGCAACCGCATGGCCCTCCTCTCGGGCGCCCTGCCCTTTCTCCAGCGCTATGACGAGAAGATCATCGTCGTGAAATACGGCGGGCATGCGATGGGCGAGGAGGAGACGGCGCTGCGCTTCGGCCGCGACATCGCGCTGCTGGAGCAGGTCGGCATCAAGCCCGTCGTGGTCCATGGCGGCGGGCCGCAGATCAACGCCATGCTGAAGCGGCTGGATGTGAAATCCACCTTCGTCCACGGCCTGCGCGTCACCGACGCCGCCATGCTGGATGTGGTCGAGATGGTGCTGGCCGGGCCGGTCAACAAACAGGTCGCCCAGGCCATCACCCGGGCCGGGGCGATCGCCGTCGGCATCTCGGGCAAGGATGGCGGGCTGATCCGCGCGCGCAAGCTCAACCGCACCATCCGCGACCCCGGCAGCAACATCGAGCAACTGCTGGACCTGGGCTTCGTCGGCGAGCCGGAACGGATCGACACCAGGGTGCTGGACCTGCTGATCGGCGCGCATATCGTCCCGGTGATCGCCCCGGTCGGGGTCTCCGAGGACGGCCAGACCTGGAACATCAACGCCGATACCGTGGCCGGCGCCGTCGCCGGCGCGCTGAACGCCGACCGGATGCTGATGCTGACCGATGTCGCCGGCGTGCTGGATGCCGACCGCAACCTGATCCCGGAGATGACCGTCGCCGAGGTGAAGGCCGGCATCGCCAATGGCATGATCTCGGGCGGCATGATCCCCAAGGTCGAGACCTGCATCTATGCCATCGAGCAAGGGGTGAAGGGCGCCGTCATCCTCGACGGCCGGGTGCCGCATGCGGTGCTGGCGGAACTGTTCACGGATGAGGGGTCGGGCACGCTGATCCGCCCCTGAACGGCCCGTTCAGACCTCCAGCGCCGCGATCAGCGCGGCCTGGAAGTAGGGGTCCAGCCGGGTCAGCCCCTGCGCCGAATAGGCGCTGTGGTTGGGATTGGCCCAGAAGCCTTCGGGCAGGATGCGGCCCTCGGCGACCTCGAAGCCGGCGATGATGTCGGTGAAGGGCACCTGACCTTGTGGGCCCTGCGGCGTGCGCAGGTCGATGACATAGACCCAGCCGGTGCCTTGCGCGGCGGCGGCGGCGCGTAGCCCCGGATCGTCCGGGCCGGTGTCGCGGATCACCTGCCGCAGCAGCGCCGCGAAGGCGGGGTTGGGCTGGAACAGCGCGGGATCGGACTGGCCGGCGGGCAGGCTGCCGGCTATGCTGGCGCCGGGCAATCGCCCCCAGCGCCGCACCACCTCGGGCGGGATCAGCGACAACGCCTGAAGCGGCGCGGGACGAGAGCGGAACGGCCACATCGGAACTGCCTCCGCCCGGATCATGCCGCGCCGGGCGGGCCGCGCGTCAACCGCTCCGGCGCCCCAGCATGTCCACATGCCAGCGCATTTCGGCCAGGGACAGCGGCCAGCCGCCATCGGGTGCCGCCTCCAGCAGTTGCTCGCGCGGCACCCGCCCCAGCAGCGACTGCGCCGCCGCCGCGGCCCGCGGCGACAGCCCGGCGCGCCAGGACAGCGAGAGCAGCGCCTTGCCGCTGCGCAGCGCGATGGCGCGCTCCACGATGGCCTCCGGCACATCCGCCCGGCGGATCAGCAGGGCGCGGCAGGCCGCCACATCGCCTGCGGCACTCGCGGCGAGGAAGGCGGCCTCGGCCTCATTCTGCTCGCTGGCCAGGATCGCGGGGCCGGGCCGGGCCGCCGGCCGCGGCGTGAGCGCCGCGGGCTGGGTCAGCCGGCGTTGCAACTGGTCGCGCAGCCCGGGGTCCAGATCCCCCCGCTCCGCCAGCCGCGCCATCAGGTCCCGCGCCACGCAATCGGCCAGCAACCGCGCGGCATGCGGCGGCAGCCTGGGCCGCCCGACCAGCGGCGCATGCCAGGCGGCGCGCGCCACGGGATCGCTCGCGGCCTGGGCGGCCAGCGTGTCCAGCGTCGCCTCCCGGATCGCGGCCGAGGGGTTGGCCAGCAGGGCCGCGACCGCCGGGGTATCGGCGGTGGCGGCGATGGCATCGGCGACGACCTCGCCCAGGCCCTGGCGGCGGGCGACGGCGGTCAGGGTCTCCGGTGTCGGCGGGGCGGCGATCAGCGCCAGCAGATCGGCATCGGTCAGCAACGGGCAGGCACGCAGCACCGGGCCGCAGACCGCCATGGCCGAATCCTGCGCCAGCAGCAGCACCAGGCTGCGCTGGGCGGGGTCGGTCATGCCCACGGCGGCTTCGGCCACCACGGCGCGGACGGCGATGGCGGCATCCTCCGCCAGCAGGCAGAGCGTGTCCCAGGCCATGCGCGCCAGCCGGTCCTGCCGCGCCGGCGACAGCCCGGGCGCGAGCGAGCCGAGGCGCCGGGCCAGCACCAGCCGCACCGCCTCATTCTCATCCGCCGCCAGCATGCGGTCGGCCTGGGACGGGGTGGCGGCATTGGCGGCGACCGCGGCGCGGACATGGGCATCGGGGTCGGAGGCCAGGAAATACAGCATCTCCGGCCGCGCATCGGCGGCGCTGGCCAAAGCGGCGCGGGCCGTGACGGCGCCGTCGCGGACCACGTGCCGGGCGGTTTCATAGTCGAAGGTCGCGGTCATCGCGGCGATCCCGGATGGGCGGGGTGGAGCGGCCGGCGACCCCGGCGGCTGCCGGATACCGGCATGGGCAACGGCTGCGGCTGGCCGGGGGGGATCGCGAGCTGCCAGCGGGCGCCGCCCGCGCGCTTGGCCGCATACATCGCGGCATCGGCGCGGGCCATCAGCGCCGCGGCATCCTCGGCCCCGTCGGAGGCGAGCCCCGGCGTCTGGCCCAGGGCCGCGACCCCGATCGACATCATCAGCGGGCGCCCCGGCAGCCCCACGTCCCGCAGTTCGATGGCGGCGAGGCGCAGCAGCACATCGGCCCGCATCCCGCCGACCGCGCCATCCGCGCCATCCAGCCAGGCGGCGAATTCATCGCCGCCGAGCCGGCCGACCAGATCCGCGGGCCGCACCCCGTCGCGCACCAGCCCCGCGACGCGGCGCAGCGCGGCATCGCCCGCGGCATGGCCGCGCTCGTCGTTCACCGGCTTGAAATTGTCGAGGTCGAGGAACAGCAGGGCGCCCGCCAGCCGACCGCCGCGCGCAAGGCGGTGCAGCCGCCGCTCCAGCCCATCGACGAAGGCGCGGCGGTTCAGCAGCCCGGTCAGCGGGTCGGTCCCCGCCTCGCGCTCCAGCCGCCGCGCATGCCATTCCACGGCGAGCAACGGCCGCAGCAGGTCGCGCATCGCGGCCAGCATGTAGTGGTCATCCGCATCCCAGTCGCGCCCGCCGGGGCGGCGCAGGGCGGCGAGGACGGGGCGGCGGTCCTCCGGCAGGTCCAGCGCCAGCAGGGCCAGGGGTGCCCCCTGCGGCGACAGGAACCGGCTGCTGCCCGGCACGAGCCCCGCGGCCAGCGGCAGCAGCGCATCGGGCAGATCGCCCTGCAGATGGCTCGCGATGGCGGGGCCGGGGCCCTCGCCGAGGTCCAGCACCGCGGCGGCGGCGAGGCCCAGCGCGGCACTCACCCCCTCCAGCAAGGCGGCGATGCGGCGCCGCGGATCGGCCGCGTGCAGGCAGGCATCGGCGACCTGGTCGCGCGCCTGCATCCGGCGCAGCGACAGCGCCGCCTCGCTGGCGGAGGCGTCCTCGGCGGTGATGTCCCGTGCCGCGAGCCGCAGCCCGATCGCGCGGCCGGAGGCATCCTGCAACGCCGCGGCCGAGGCCAGCAGGCAGGCCGCGCCGCCATCGGCGCGATGCGCCCAGAGCCGCAGGTCGCGCGCCGCACCGCCCGACGCCAGCAGCGCCGGATCGGGCAGGTCCAGCAGCAGCGCCGCGGGCTCGCCCAGCAGCCGGTCCGCGACATGGCCGAGCACCGTCTCCGGCGCCAGGAAGGCGATGCGGCCGGCGGCATCCGTCTCCAGCACCAGATCGGCCGCGAGCAAGGCCACATCGCGCCAGCGGTTGCGGCTGTCGAGCAGGGCCAGGCGCAGGGCCGCGGCCGCATCCGGCGGCGGCCGGTCACGCTGGGGAAGGTGCGGGTCGTCCAGGGAGCGCGGCAGGAGGTGCATTCCGGCATCTGACCGCAGCGGGCATGAAGGAGCCGTGAACGCCGCGCGCGGCGTTGACAGCCCTGCCCCCCCGCCGGATAGGTCGCCGCCGCCGCGACAGAGGAAGCCCCGCATGGATATCGCCGCCCTGCAGACCCGCATCACCGCTCTGTGGGAGGCCCGCGCGAGCGTGACACCCGCCACCACCGGCCCCGATCGCGCGGCGGTCGAGACCGCGCTGGCGCTGCTCGACGACGGCACGCTGCGCGTCGCGAGCCCGGGCAATGACGGCTGGGTGGTGCATCAATGGCTGAAGCAGGCGGTGCTGCTGTCCTTCCGCCTGGAGGACAACTCGATCCGCATGCATGAGGGCGCCGGCGCCTGGGACAAGGTGCCGCTGAAGTGGGAGGGCTGGGATGCCGCCCGCTTCCAGGCCGCCGGCTTCCGTGCCGTCCCCGGCGCCATCGCCCGCCGCTCGGCCTATGTCGCGCCGAACGTCGTGCTGATGCCCTCCTTCGTGAATGTCGGCGCCTATGTCGATGCCGGCACCATGGTCGATACCTGGGCCACGGTCGGCTCCTGCGCCCAGATCGGGAAGAACTGCCACCTCTCGGGCGGCGTCGGCATCGGCGGCGTGCTGGAGCCGTTGCAGGCCAACCCCACCATCATCGAGGATGACTGCTTCATCGGCGCCCGCAGCGAGGTCGTGGAAGGCGTGATCGTCGAGCGCGGCAGCGTGCTGTCGATGGGCGTGTTCCTCTCGGCCACCACCCGGATCATCGACCGCGCGACCGGCGAGATTTTTGTCGGCCGGGTGCCGGCCTATTCGGTGGTGGTGCCGGGCAGCATGCCGGGGCGGCCGCTGCCCGACGGCAGCATGGGGCCGAGCCTCTACTGCGCCGTGATCGTGAAGCGGGTGGATGCCCAGACCCGCTCCAAGACCAGCATCAACGATTTGCTGCGCGACTGAGCCCGATGGCGCGCGACCCTCTCCCCCTCGCCCAGGCGCTGATCCGCTGCGCCAGCGTGACGCCGGCGGACGACGGCGCGCTGGCGGTGGTGGAGGCGGCGCTGCGGCCGCTCGGGTTTGCCGTCACGCATCTGGACTTCGACGGCACGCCGAACCTGTTTGCGATCCGCACCACCCCGGGCACCAACGGGCCGCATCTCTGCTTCGCCGGGCACACCGATGTGGTGCCGCCCGGGGCGGGGCCGTGGACGGTCGAGCCCTTCGGCGGGGAGGTCCGCGACGGCATCCTCTATGGGCGCGGGGCCACGGATATGAAGGGCGGCGTCGCCGCCTTCATCGCCGCGATCCCCGAGGCCAGCCCAGGCACGATCTCGCTGCTGATCACCGGCGACGAGGAAGGCCCCGCGACCGGCGGCACCGTGCGCGTGCTGGAGTGGATGCAGGCCCAAGGCCACATCCCCGACATGTGCCTGGTCGGCGAACCGACCAGCAAGGTGGCGTTGGGCGACACGATCAAGGTCGGCCGGCGCGGCAGCCTGAACGCGACCATCACCGTGCATGGCACCCAGGGCCATTCGGCCTATCCGCAGCGCGCCGACAACCCGATCCACCGGCTGGTGCGGGTGCTGGCCACGCTGACCGCCACGCCGCTGGACACCGGCAGCGCATTCTTCGAGGCGACGTCCTTGCAGGTCACGAGCGTCGATGTCGGCAATCCCGCGACCAATGTGATCCCGGGCAGCGCCACGGCGCGGCTGAACATCCGCTTCAACGACCTGCATTCCTCGGCCTCGCTGGGCGAGCATCTGCGCGGCGTGCTGGCCGAGCACGCGCCGCGGCACGAGTTGGAGCTGTCCTGCTCCGGCGAATCCTTCCTGACCCGGCCCGGCCCCTTCGTGGAGGCGCTGAAGCGCGCCGTCCGCGCCGCCTGCGGGCGGGAGCCCACGCTCGATACCGGCGGCGGGACCTCGGACGCGCGCTTCATTTCCCGCTATTGTCCGGTCGCCGAACTCGGCGCGGTGGGGGCCACGATGCACAAGGCGGATGAACAGACTCCGGTCGCGGAGCTTCGCGCGCTGACCGCGCTCTATGCCGCGGTGATCGCCGAGACGCTGGTCCTGCCGGGGTCGGGCCTCTGAGCCCGCCGACACCCCCGCCGAGCCAGTCCCAGGTCGAGGTCGCGACCGGGCTCGTCGCCTCGCTGATGATGGCGCGCGGGCGGCCGGAGGGGCTGGCGCTGCTGCCCTCGGATGGCGCCGGGGCCTGGCGGTCCTTCCGGGCGATGGCGATCTGCCTGCCGGCCTTCCTGGCGCTGCGGCTGATCGGCTGGGAGGGTGGCGCGCCGCCGGGCGGGCTGCTGACCGGGCTGGTCGCGGAGACGGCGGCCTATGTGCTGGCCTGGTCGGCGCTGCTGCTGGGCACGCTGCCGATCGCCGAGGCCGCGGGCGCGGGGCCGCGCTGGGCGCGCTTCGTCGCCGCCTGGAACTGGGCGAACGTGCCGCAATACGCGGTGCTGCTGGTCGCGATCGTGCTGCCGGGGCTGCTGGGCCTGCCCGAGTGGTTCGGGCAGGCGGCGACGCTTGCCGCCTTCGGCTGGGCGCTGTGGCTGGAGTGGTGGGTCGCCAAGACCGCGCTGGGCGCGGGGCCCGGCGTGGCGCTGGCGATCGTGGCGGCGGATGTGATGATCGGGCTGGTCGTCGGCGGGATCACCGAGAAGCTGACAGGCTAGCGCGCCCCGCCCGAGGCCCCTGCCGATCGTCGTATTTTGCGGTCGATCAAGACCGGGGTCGGGGCATCGGCCTATGGCTGGCGGGAGATACAGGAGCAGCCAACATGCCTCGTTTCCTCCGCCCCATCGCTACGGTCCTGGTGGCGCTTCAGGCCCTGGCGGCGCCGGCTCTCGCGGCCTCCGGGACGAGTAGCGTGAAGGTCGAGCTCATCGACATGTCCGCCTCCGCCGGGGCCGGGCCCCATGCCTACGACAGGCGCGGCCGCGGCTGGGGCATGATGGGTGGGGGCATGATGGGTGGCGGGGGCATGACGGGGGGCGGCATGATGGGCCGCGGCGCCATGGCCATTCGCGCCGATCATGCGACCGTGCCGGCGGGCGAGGTGCGCTTCGATGTCACCAACGCATCGCGGGGCATGGTGCATGAAATGCTGGTCGTTGCGGTCGAGAGCGCGGATGCGGAGCTTCCCTATGATCCCGCGACGGGCAAGCTGGACGAGAGCCGGATGCGGGTGCTCGGCGAGGCAGAGGCCATGCCCGCGAACTCCAGCAAGACCCTGGTCCTGACCCTGGCCCCGGGCACCTACCTGCTGCTGTGCAACGTGCAGGGCCATTATGCCGCCGGCATGGTGACGTCGCTGACCGTGACGCCGTAGCGCCCCGCGTGCCGCGATCATCGCCAATTCCGGCGGACTCGCCTGACGACCCGGAACGCCGAAGGCTCTAACCTCGGCCCCACAACCGGGAGCCAGGCCGCGTGACGCAGACCCGTACGGAAAAGCAGAAGATGCTGGCCGGCGAACTCTACCACGCCGGCGACCCCGAGCTTGCCGCCGAGGCGGCCGCCGCCAAGGCCTGGATGGTGCGCTACAACGCCTCCCTCGGCACCCCGGCAGCGGCCCGGCGCGCGCTGCTGCGCGAACTGCTGGCCGAGGTCGGCGAGGATGTGGTGATCCGCCCGCCCTTCCATTGCGACTACGGCTACAACATCCGCATCGGCGCCGGCGCCTTCCTGAACTTCAACTGCGTGGTGCTGGATGTGGTCGCGGTGACGATCGGCGCGGGCACGCAGATCGGCCCCGCCGTGCAGATCTACACCGCCGACCATCCGCGCGATGCGGCGATCCGGCGGACCGGGGCGGAGTTCGGGCGCCCCGTGCATATCGGCCGCCACGTCTGGATCGGCGGCGGGGCGATCATCCTGCCGGGGGTCAGCATCGGCGATGAGGCGGTGGTCGGCGCGGGCAGCGTCGTCACCCGCAGCGTGCCGGCGGGGGCGATCGTGCGGGGCAATCCGGCGCGGATCGCGCCGGGCTGAGTCCCTTGGCGCAAGGTGATCGTCGCCATATAGGTGCCATACCAATAGATGGTAATGCATCTAAATGTCGCCCGCCCTACCCGATCCCGACCGCCTGCGCGATGGCTTCGGCAGCCTCATCGCCACCGTCGGACGGCAATGGCGCCGCGCCGTCGATCTGCGCCTGCAGCCCTTCGGCCTGACCGAGGCGACCTGGCTGCCGCTGCTGCACCTCGCCCGCGCCCCCGCCCCGATGCGGCAGAAGGACCTTGCCGCATCCCTGGCGCTGGACAGTTCCTCGGTGGTGCGGCTGCTGGACGGGCTGCAAGGCGCAGGGCTGGTCGAACGCCGCGAGGAAGCGGGCGACCGCCGCGCCAAGACCATCCTGCTGACCGAGCAGGGCCGCGCCACCGTGGCGCAGGTCGAGGCCGTCTCCCGCCAGGTGCGGCAGGAGGCGCTGGCCGGGCTGGACGACGCGGCGCTGGAGAGTGCCGCGCGGGTGCTGCGCCAAGTCTCGGAATCGCTGCGGCAGGATGCGGCATGAGCGCCGTCCGCCGCGCGCCGCTGTGGCTGCTGGCGCTGATCACCTTCAGCGGCACGCTGGCCATGCATATGTTCGTCCCCGCCTTGCCGCTGGCGGCGGTGGAGCTGGATGCCAGCCCGGGCGCGATGCAGCTGACGATCAGCATCTATATCTTCGGCCTCGCGGTCGGGCAGTTGGTCTATGGCCCCTTCTCCGACCGGTTCGGGCGGCGGCCGGTGCTGGTGGTGGGGCTGTGCCTCTACACGGTGTCAGGCCTGGCCTCGGCGCTGGCGCCGAGCGTGGATTTCCTGATCGTGGCCCGGCTGTTCCAGGCGCTGGGCGGCTGCGCCGGGCTGGTGCTGGGGCGCGCCATGGTGCGCGACGGGGCGGCGCCGGCGGATGCGGCGCGGCGGCTCGCGCTGATGAACCTGATGGTCACCCTGGGGCCGGGCCTGGCGCCGCTGGTCGGCGGGGCGCTGGCGAACCTCACCGGCTGGCGCTCGATCTTCTACATCCTCTGCGGCCTTGGCGTGACCAACCTGCTCTTCGCCTGGCGGATGCTGCCGGAGACCAGCGGCGGCGCGGGTCAGACCGCGGCCAGCGTGTTCCGGGCCTATCGCGGGCTCTTCGCCTCGCCCGCCTTCCTCGGCTACTCCGTCATCGGCGGCTGCGCGACCACGGCCATGTTCGCCTTCGTCAGCGCCGCGCCCTTCATCTTCGTGAACCAGCTTGGCCGGCCGCCGGCCGAGGTCGGCGTCTATATCGCCGTCACCGTCGGCGGGGTCTGGCTCGGCAGCCTCGCGGCCAGCCGCCTCGCCGGGCGGGTGCCGATGGACCGGCTGCTGGTGGGCGCGAGCCGGATCTGCGTCTGCGGCGCCGTGGTGTTCCTCGCCTCGGTGCTGGCGGGGTATCTGTCGTTGCCGGTGGTCATGGGCTCCATGCTGGTCTTCACCTTCGGCGCCGGGATCGCGGCCCCGGCGGCGCTGACCGAGGCGATCGGGGTGAACCCGCATGCGGTGGGCTCGGCCTCCGGCGTCTATGGCTTCATCCAGATGGCGGTGGGGGCGATCTGCACCACCTTGGCGAGCCTCGGCGGCAATCCGGCGCTGGCGGCGGCGGCGGTGCTGGTGGGCGCGGGGGTGGTGGGGCAGGTGGCGTTGCGGGTGGCGCTGCGGGCACGACGGGGGGCTAAACCCAGTCCAACGCCGCCGCAAAGCTGACCCCGGTGAAGCACAGCCCCTCCGGCGGCGCCGTCGGCCCGGCGCGGGTCCGGTCCCTCCCCTCCAGCACCTGCCGGGGCCAGGTCTCGGGCCGGCGCCCGTGGCCGACCAGCGCCAGCGTGCCGATCAGGTTGCGGATCTGGTGGTGCAGGAAGGAGCGCGCCTCGGCGACCATCACCACCTCCTCGCCGAAGCGCGACACGTCGAGCCGGTCCAGCGTCCGCACCGGCTCCTTCGCCTGGCAGGCGGCGGCGCGGAAGGCGGAGAAGTCGTGCCGCCCGAGCAGCCTCTGCGCCGCGCGATGCATCGCCCCCGCATCCAGCGGCACCGGCACATGCCAGACCCTGCCCGCCTCCAGCGCCGGCCGGGCGCGGCGGTTGAGGATGCGGTAGCGATAGGCGCGCGACACCGCCGAGAAGCGCGGGTTCCAGCCCTCCGGCGCGATCGCGGCCCGCGTCACCACCACCGGATGGGGCTTGGTGTGGAAGCTCAGCGCCTCCCGCACCCGCACCGGGGAGAGGTCGCCGGGCAGCTCCACCAGCCCAACCTGGCCCTCGGCATGCACCCCGGCATCGGTGCGGCCCGAGGCCTGGACCAGCGGCGGCACGCCCCCGTTCAGCTTCGCGGCCGCTTCCTCCAGCACCTGCTGCACCGCAAGCCCGCTGCCCTGGCGCTGCCAGCCGACGAAAGGGCCGCCATCATATTCGATCAGCAGCGCGTAGCGCGTCACCCGAGGATCATGCCCAGCGTCATCGGCGAGCCCCGCAGGAAATCGCCCGAGGGCATCGCCGCCCGCCCCGCCCGTTGCAGCCGGGTGAGGCGCAGCGCGCCCTGCCCGCAGGCCACCAGCGGCGCAGCGCCGAGGGCCAGGATGGTGCCGGGCGCGCCCTCCCCCACGCCGGGTTCGGCGGCCAGGATGCGCAGCGTCTCGCCGCCCCAATCGGTGACGGTGCCGGGCCAGGGGTTCAGCGCGCGGATGCGGCGGTCCAGCACATCGGCCGGCAGGGTCCAGTCCAGCCTGGCATCCGCCTTGGTCAGCTTGGGGGCATAGGTCACGCCCGCCTCGGGCTGCGGCACCGGGGCGGGGATCGCCTCCAGCACCCGCGGGATCAGCCGCGCGCCCATCTCCGACAAGGCGTCGTGCAGTTCGGGCATGGTCATGCGGGGGCCGATCGGCAGGGCCTCGGCCAGCAGCATCGGGCCGGTGTCCAGCCCCGCCTCCATCTGCATGATGGTGATGCCGCTTTCGGCGTCGCCGGCCAGGATCGCCGCCTGGATCGGCGCCGCCCCGCGCCAGCGCGGCAGCAGGCTGGCATGGATGTTCAGGCAGCCGAGGCGGGGGGCGTCCAGCATCGCCTGAGGCAGGATCAGCCCATAGGCCGCGACCACCGCGACATCCAGGTTCAATGCTGCAAAATCAGCAAGTTCTGCGGCGTTGTTGCGAAGCCGCTGCGGCGTCCGCACCGGCAGCCCCAGATCCAGTGCCGCGCGATGCACCGGGCATGGCGTCTCTTTCTGGCCGCGCCCGGCGGGGCGCGGCGGCTGGGCATAGACCATCACGACCTCATGCCCCGCCGCCACCAGCGCCCTCAGGGCCGGCACCGAGAACCCCGGGCTGCCCATGAAGGCGAGGCGCATCACAGCTCCTTCCGCAGCCGCTGCTCCTTGGCGAGTTTGCGCAGGATCATGTTCCGCTTCAGCGCCGAGAGGTAATCGACGAACAGAACCCCATCCAGGTGGTCGATCTCATGCTGCAGGCAGGTCGCGAGGAGGTCATCCGCCTCTATTTCCCGTTTCGCCCCGGTCAGATCCTGGTAGCGGACCTTGACCCGGGCCGGGCGCTCGACATCGGCATACATGCCCGGCAGCGAGAGGCAGCCTTCCTCGCGGACGGCGCGCTCGGTGCTCTGGGCGACGATGGTCGGGTTCACCAGCACCAGCGGCGCGCGGATGTCGTCGCGCTGGAGGTCGATGACCGCCATGCGGAGCAGCTCCCCGACCTGGGGTGCTGCCAGCCCTATGCCGGGGGCGGCATACATGGCGGCGAGCATCCGCTCCGCCAAAGCGTTGACGTGGCCGGTATCGGCGGGGGAGACGGGCTTGGCCTTGGCACGCAGGCGTGCGTCGGGCACCACGAGAATAGGGATCAGGTCCATGAAGCGGCGCAGATACGCGCCCTCCCGTGTGGTTGCAACGGCGGGGGGCCTTGCAACATGGGGGCCGACAGCCAAAATCGGTATGCGTGGGAGGTGCTTCGGGCCTTCCACTCACGCTTCGCTCCGCCATCAGGAGGCTGCCACTCCATGTCGCGTTCCTCGCTTTTCGGGTCCCCATTGTTCCTTGGCTTCGATCATCTCGAACAGATGCTCGATCGGGTTCAGAAGAGCTCTGACGGCTACCCCCCCTACAATATCGAGCAGACCGGCGACCAGATGCTGCGGATTTCCCTCGCCGTGGCCGGTTTCAGCATGGATGATCTCCAGATCACTCAGGAGGACAACCAGCTGGTGATCCGAGGCCGGCAAAAGGAAGAGGGCGAAGGCCGGGTATTCCTGCATCGCGGCATTGCCGCGCGGCAGTTCCAGCGGGCTTTCGTCCTGGCCGAGCACATCGAGGTCGAAGGCGCTTACCTCGACAATGGTCTGCTTCACATCGACCTGCGTCGCCCGCTGCCTGAGACCAAGGTCCGCGCGATCAAGATTGACCAGAAGGGCAATGGGCGAACCGTCGTCCAGAGCTGAACGGCAAAGCTGAGTGGCAAAGCTGAACGGCAAAGCTGCCCCCCTTCTGAACCGCCGGCCCATTCGGGCGGCGGTCCCACCGGGCCACGAAAGGTGCCGCAGAGATGACCAATAAGACCCAGTTGAAGCCCTATGACAGTGTCACCACGCTGCTGCGCGGGCTGAATGCACGCGATTTCGCCGCCCTTGGCGCCTCCGAGATCGCCTATATGCGCCCGACCCTGGTGAACGGGGAATCGGTGATCGCGATCCATGCCGCCGATGGCACGCCGATCGGCGCCGCCCCGGATGTGGATCTGGCCGCCGCCGCCATCGTGCAGAACGAGATGGCGCCCGCCCGGCTGCATTAAGCGCTTCTCTCCTTCTTGCCGCGCTGCTGCCATTTGCGGCATGACAGCAGCGCCAAGAGGAGGGAAACGCGCCATGCCCGACACCCAGCCCCCGGCGTATCGCCGCCCCGCCCCGGCCACCCAGCCCGCCTACGACAGCCCCGCCTATGGGTCCACGCATCTGCGCCACCCCAAGGCGCCGCTGCTGCGGATGCCGCACACCCTCTCGGAAGTGACCGGCCCGCGCATGTCGCAGGGCGCCTACCCGGCCGAGGCGGATATGACCCGGCTGCCCAATGGCCGCGTCGTCATGGGCGAGCGCATCATCATCGGCGGCCGCGTGCTGGATGAGGACGGCCGCCCCGTCCCCGGCGCGATGCTGGAGGTCTGGCAGGCCAATGCCGCCGGCCGCTACAACCACCCGCGCGACACCCATGACGTGCCGCTGGACCCCGATTTCACCGGCCGCGCCCGCGTCTTCGCCGATGCCGAGGGGCGCTACAGCCTCACCACCATCCGCCCCGGCGCCTATCCCTGGCGCAACCACCACAATGCCTGGCGGCCGGTGCATGTGCATTTCTCGCTGTTCGGCGCGGGCTTCGCGCAGCGCCTCATCACCCAGATGTATTTCCCCGGCGACCCGCTGCTGGCGCTGGACCCGGTGTTCCAGGCGACGCCGGATGCCGCGGCGCGGGACCGGCTGGTGGCGAAGTTCGACCTCGGGCTGACGGTGCCGGAGCACGCCCTCGGCTACCGCTTCGACATCGTGCTGCGGGGGGCCGCGGCCACGCCCTTCGAGGATGCCGGCCACGACGACGAGGGTCACTAAGATGGGCGCATTGAGATGACCGCCGCGACCGCGCACCAGACCGCCGGCCCCTATTGGCACCTGATCGACTTCCCCGAATGGGCCGATCTGCTCCGCGCCGGCGGCCCCAATGAGGGCATTCCCGGCCCCCGCATCACCCTCACGGGCCGCATCACCGACGGCGCCGGGGCGGCCGCGCCCGATGCCATGGTGGAGATCTGGCAGGCCGATGCCGCCGGCTCCTACGAGCCCCCCTTCCACGGCTTCGGCCGCTGCGCGGCGGATGCCGATGGCGTCTTCCACTTCACCACCCTGCGGCCCGGATCGGTGCCGGGCCTCGGCAATGCCTCTCAGGCGCCGCATATCGTGCTGGCGATCTTCGCCCGCGGGCTGATGAAACACCTCGTCACCCGCGCCTATTTCGCCGGCGAGCCCCGCAATGCCGAGGACCCCTTGCTCGCCGCCGCCGGCCCCCGTGCGGGCACGCTGATCGCGAAGGAGACCGCTCCAGGTTCCTGGCGGCTGGATATCGTGCTGCAAGGGGACGGCGAAACCGTTTTCCTGGACGTCTGATGACCCTCAACCCCGCCGATGGCGCCGTTCTCGGCGCGCTGTATGGAACCGACGCCATGCGCGCCGCGATGGGCGAACGCGCCTTTCTCGCCGGCATGCTGGAGGTGGAGGCCGCGCTGGCCCGCGCCCAGGCCCGCCTCGGGCTGATCCCGGCCGAGGCCGCGACCGCCATCACCGCCGCGGCCCAGGTGGACGCGCTGGACCTGCCGGCGCTGGCCGCCGCGACCCGCAACACCGGCTACCCGGTGCTCGGGCTGGTGCGCCAGCTTTCGGCGCTGGCGGGGCCGGAGGCCGGGCGCTGGACCCATTGGGGTGCCACCACCCAGGACATCATGGACAGCGCCCTGGTGCTGATGCTGCGCGACGGGCTGGCGCTGCTGGAGGCGGATCTGGACCGCACCATCGCCGGCCTCGCGGCGCGCGCTGAGGAATACCGCGGGCTGGTGATGGCCGGGCGCACGCATCTGCAACACGCCCTGCCCGTGACCTTCGGCTACAAATGCGCGGTCTGGCTCTCGCCGCTGCTGACGATGCGCGAGCGCCTGGCCCAGCTTCGCCCCCGCGTGCTGCGAGTGCAGTTCGGTGGTGCGGCCGGCACCCTGGCGAGCCTCGGCGATCGCGGGCTGGAGGTCACGGCCGAACTCGCGCGCGAGTTGGATCTGGTCGAGCCCGACCTGCCCTGGCACGTCACCCGCGACGGCTTCTGCGAGGCGGTGACCTGGTGCGGGCTGCTCTGCGGCGCGCTGTCCAAGCTCGCCACCGACATCATGCTGCTGATGCAGACCGAGGTCGCCGAGGTCTTCGAGCCCCATGCCCCGGGCCGTGGCGGCAGCAGCACCATGCCGCAGAAACGCAACCCGATCGCCTGCGAATACGTGCTGGCGCAATCGCGCGGGGTCCATGCGCTGGTGCCGCAGATGCTGGCCGCCATGGCGCAGGACCATGAGCGCGGCACCGGCCCCTGGCAGGCCGAGTTGCTGGCCCTGCCCCAGGCCTTCGCCCTGACCCATGGCGCGCTGACCCAGGCGCTGACCATCGCCGAGGGCATGACGGTCGATGCCGCGCGGATGCAGAAGAACCTCGACAGCACCGGCGGGCTGATCGTGGCCGAGGCGGTGATGATGGGCCTCGCCCCGGTGCTCGGCCGGGGCCCCGCGCATGATGTGGTCCACCACGCCTGCGACATCGCGCTGGCCGAAGGCATCCCCCTGGCCGAGGCGCTGGCGCGGGATGCGGAGGTCGCGCAGCGCCTCTCCGCCGAGGAGATCGCGCGGCTCACCGATCCGGCGAACTACCTCGGCGCGTGCCTGGACTTCGTGGACCGGGTGCTGGCGCGGGTCTGACGGCCCCGGGCTTTCGCCCCTTCCGCCTGCGTGAGAGGCTGCGGACACACGCCCGGCGCCACCGCGGACGCCGGCGGATGTCCCATAGGAGAGGCCAGGATGAACTACCGCAAGCTCGGCCGGAACGGGCTGAAGGTCTCGCCGCTCTGCCTCGGCGCCATGATGTTCGGGGGGGCGACGGATTCGGCGACCAGCGGCCGCATCATCGCCCGCGCCCGCGAGCAGGGCGTCAACTTCATCGACACCGCCGATGCCTACAACGAGGGAAGGTCGGAGGAGGAGGTCGGCCGCGCCATCGCCGCCGATCGCGGCTGGTGGGTGCTGGCGACCAAGATGGCCAACCCGACCATGCCCGGCCCCAATGGCGGCGGGCTGTCCCGCCGGCATTGCTTCGCCGCGGTCGATGCCAGCCTGCGGCGCCTCAACACCGATGTCATCGACATCCTGTACCTGCACAAGGAAGACCACGGCACGCCGCTGGAGGAGACGGTGCATGCCTTGGCCGACCTCGTGCGCAGCGGGCGCATCCGCCAGTTCGGCGTCTCCAACTACCGCGCCTGGCGCCTGGCCGAGATCTGCCGCATCTGCGACAGCCTCGGCATCGACCGCCCGGTGGTCAGCCAGCCGCTCTACAACGCGCTGAACCGCCAGATCGAGGTGGATCATCTGCCCGCCTGCGCGCATTTCGGCCTCGGCGTCTTCCCCTATTCGCCGCTGGCGCGCGGGGTGCTGACCGGCAAGTACCGCAGCGACACGCCGCCGCCCGAGGGCACCCGCGCCGCGCGGCGGGACCGGCGGATGCTGGAAAGCGAATGGCGCCCCGAGAGCCTGGAGATCGCGACCAAGCTTGCCGACCACGCCACCGCCCGCGGCATCCCGCCCGGGCAATTCGCGCTGGCCTGGGTGCTGAACAACACGCTGGTCACCGGCGCCGTCGCCGGGCCGCGGACCGAGGCGCAGTGGGAAGACTATGTCGCCGCACTGGACTACCGCTTCACCGATGAGGATGAGGCGATGATGGACAGCCTGGTGGCACCCGGGCATCCCTCGACGCCGGGCTACAATGATCCGGCGTATCCGGTGGAGGGGCGGATTCCGCGGTAGGGCGTCGCCCCCCCGCACCCCCCCACCAGGAAACCGAGTTTCCTGGACCTTCCTTTTTTATCAATAAAATCAGCCTGCTGGGGTGATCGAGGGGCGACGCCCCTCGACCGTCACCCGAACGCCCCGACCTCATGCGCGATCGCCGCGGCGCAATCGCGGGTAAGGCCGAACAGCCGGCGGATCGGCTGGAAGATGGTCGCATGCTCGCGACTGTAGTCATGCCCGCCGCGGGGGGCGGCCACCTCGTGGAAGTCCAGCCCCTGGGCCGGGCCGGCCCCGACCGGGAAGATCTGTTCCAGCACCCGCAGCGCCGGCTCGACCTCCAGCCGCAGCATGGCGTTCAGCACCGTCTCCCGCGTCGCGCCATGCCGGGGTGAGAAATCGGGCAGCGACACCGCCAGCAGCCAGATCCGCTGGATCAGCGCGAGGCGCAGCGCATGCAGCAGCACCAGCCGGTCCGGCATCGCCGGCAGCCCCTCCGGCCAGGCCGCGACCAGCGCCAGATGATCGGCCTGCAAGCGGCGGAACATGCGCCGGATCGGGGCGGAGAGGTCCAGCCGCTCCAGCGCCTCGGCCACCGCCATCAGCGCCTCCCGCCGCCCGGGGCGATGGGTGAAGCCGGCGCGGTCGAGCCACGGTCCCGGATCAAGGCTGCCGATCGCGGCGCGCAGCACGCCGAGGTCACTGCACGCCGCCGCTCGCGTGGCGATGCCGAGCGCCCGGGCGAAACGGGGCGAGCGCTCGCAGAGATCGGTGAAGGTCTCGGGATTGGCCTCGGCGGCACGGCCAAGGCCATGCAGCGAATTGGCCATGTAGCCGAGCTGTTGCAGGATCGCGTTGTTCGGGATCGCCCGCAGCTGCGAGGGATGCGTGATCCGCGCGGCCCCCCCGACGCCATCCGATTGCCGGGCGGCGGGGCGCGAGCCGGTCTTGTCCAGCAGCCCCGGCCCGAAGGCGCCGAGCAGGGCCGCATAGCCCGGGTCCTCGACCAGCTCCTGCATCTCGCGCCGGGCGGTGGCGAAGAAATCCGCCGCCCAGTCGCTTTCGGCATAGATCGGATCGGGGGCTTTCGGCACCTCGGCGAAGGCATGGCCGGCGATGCGGGCGATCACCCGCCGCGCCAGCGCCGGCGTGCCGAACAGCATGTAGCCATCGCCGCCCTGGAAGGCCGCCTCCTCCCGCAGCATCACCCCGGCATTGGCGAGGGACTGCCGCACCGCCGGCGGGGTCAGATACTCGAAGCGGTCGGCCAGCGAGCCTGGATGCGCGCCGCGCCCGACGCTCTCGCCATGGGTGTCGAACAGCACCACCTCGATGCCCGAGAGCCCATGCCGCTTGAGCTGTTCCGCCAGCCGCAGCTTCAGCCGCTCGGCGAGGTAGGAGGCCGGGATCTGGCCGACGTAGCGGCCGCTGTCGGAATAGCCGAATTGCAGGCAGATGCGCCCCTGCGCCTGCACATAGGCGCGGTAATGCGGGCTGCGCAGCGCCTCCTCCAGCACCCGCTCGCCGCGTTCCAGCGCCTCGGCGGTCTCGAACAGCGGCGAGATCTCGATCAGATGCTCGATCCCGCATTGCCGGGCCAGCCAGAGCGCGGCGAGCAGGGTGTAGCCGGTCTCGGTCTCCGCGATCAGGAAGCGCACCGGGGTCGCGCCGTCGATGTGCTTGGCGATCTGGGCGACCGTCATCATCAGCCGCGCGGCCGAGGCCTGCTCGGTCAGCAGCGCGCCGAAATCCACCGGCTGCGGCACGCATTCGGCCAGGGCGGCGTTGATCCGCGCGAGCAGCCCGCGGCGCTGCGCGGGGTCCTCCGGATTGGCGGCCTCGTCCAGCCGCTGGCGCAGGGCGTTGTGGATCTGCTGCGCGTTCAGCCGGACATGGGTATGGGCCAGCGCCAGCCCCTGGGCGAGCAGCCCGGCGCGGGCGACGACGAGGCGGCGCTTGATCGCGGCCTCGGGGGCGGCGGCGATCGCCGCCTCGAACAGCGGCAGCAGGGCGGCGGGGGTGACCAGCGCCACCTCCCGCTCGCCGACCAGCAAAGCGGCGAAGTCGGCGGTGGCCCTGGCCTCGCCATCCGGCGGGCAGGCGGCGATCTGGGCGGCGACGGCGGCCTCGGCCTCCGCGAGGCGCGCGAGCAGCGGGGCGGCGCAGGCGCCGGCCTCGGCGATCTGGGTCCGCAACCGCGCGAGTTGCAGCCGCTTCATGGTCAGGCGGAACCGCAGCGTGTCGTACCAGCCGATATCGGTGCGGCCATCGGTGTCATAGCCGACCCAGGAGGTCAGCAGCACCGGGGCGGGGTTCAGGCTGTGCCAGCGGTCGGGCCAGGTGGTGGTGGCGGCGTCCAGCAGCGCGCCGGCCAGTTCGTCCAGCGCGCCGCGGCCGTTCTGGATCGCCAGCACCACCGCGTCGAATTCCTGCGCCAGGGTCGGCGCATCGGGGCGGTGGCGCAGCCCGGTCTGCGGCGCCCCGCCGCTGGCGGCATCGGCGATGGCGGCATAGGTCGCGGGCGGGTGCGCGAAGGTCGGGTGCGCGGTGAAGACGGCGGCGAAGCGCGGCCGCTCGATCGCGCGGCGGAAGGCCGCGAAGGGCACCGGGCTGTCATCCGGGTCGGGCCGCACCAGCCGCACCGCCAGTGCCGCGACGCCATTGCGATCGCGGGTGCCGAGATAGGCATCCAGCCGCGCCGCCCGATCCGCCGCGGCGGCATCGGCCAGGCGCTGGATCAGCGCCGCGACCGAAACCTCGTCCAGCCGGCCATCATCCAGGCGCCGGCTGACCGAAAGCGCGGTCGCCAGCACCGGATCGCCGAAGGGGTCGGCGGCGGCGGCGGCGCGGGCGGAGCGCAGGCCGGCCAGAAGCTCGGCCTCGATCTCCTGCGTGGTCAGCGTCGAGGCGGACGGGGCGAGGTTGGTATCGGGCATGCCCCATGCTGCACCAGCGAAGCTTCCGAGGGAAAGCGAGGATTACGCCAGCCGGCGCAAGGCCCCGCACACCGTCTCGACCTGGGCATCGCTGAGTTCGGGGAACATCGGCAGGCTCATCACCTCATGCGCCGCGACCTCGGTCTCGGCGCAGGCGGCGGGGCCGAGGGCGATGCGGTCGCGATAGGCGCCCTGCAGATGCACCGGCACCGGGTAATGGACGGCGGTCGCCACGCCCTCGGCCCGCAGCCGCGCCTGCAAGGCGGCGCGTTCCGGCACCCGCAGCACGTATTGGTGGAAGACATGGCCATAGCCCGGGCGGCGCGCCGGGGGGGCATAGGGGGTGCCGGCCAGGGCCTCGTCATAGGCCGCGGCGATGGCGTTGCGGCGGGCATTGCCGGCCTCCAGCAGCGGCAGGCGGACGCGCAGGATGGCGGCCTGCAACTCGTCCAGCCGCGAGTTCACGCCGACCAGGTCGGAGATGTAGCGCTCCCGCCAGCCGTATTGCCGGAGTGCCGCGATGCGCAGGGCCAGCTCGGCATCGCGGGTCGTCACCACCCCGCCATCGCCGAGGGCGGCGAGGTTCTTGGTGGGATAGAGCGAATAGGCGGCGGCATCGCCGATGGTGCCGGCGCGGTCGCCGTTCAGGCTCGCACCATGCGCCTGGGCGCAATCCTCGATCAGCTGGACCTCGGCGGCGCGGCAGGCGCGCAGCATCGGGTCGAGCTCGGTCATCTGGCCGTAGATATGCACCGGGATGACGGCGCGGATCGGCGGCAGGCCCGGCGGCGGGTCCTCCAGCACCGCGACCAGCTCATCCGGGTCCATGGTGAAATGGTCGGGGTCGATGTCCAGCAGCAGGGGCGTGGCACCGGCCATCTCGATCGCGGCGACGGTCGCGACCGCGGTGTGGCTCACGGTGGCGACGGTGCAGCCCGCGCCGATCCCCATGCCGCGCAGGATCAGGGCGATGGCATCGGTGCCATTGGCGCAGCCGACGGCGTGGTGCCCCGCCCCGGTCCAGGCGGCGTATTCGGCCTCGAAGGCCGCCCCTTCCTTGCCGAGGATGTACCAGCCCGAGGCCAGCACGCGGGCGACGGCGGCGTCGATCTCGGTCTTCTGGGCGCGGTAGGCGGCCCCGGGATCGGCCTGGGGCACCATGGTCGGAAGCGATGCGTTCATGTCGGCACCTTGTCGATGTAATCGGCCATGCGCGGCCGGAAAAACGCGAGGCTGCGGGCCAGGCCCTCGGCCAGCCCGATCTTCGGCGCCCAGCCCGAGGCGGCGCGGAAGGCGCTGTCATCGGCGTGGTAGGAGCCGATGTCGATGGCCTTGGCCTCGGCCGGGAAGTCGCGGGTCACATACGCCCCGCCGCCATTGGCCGCGATCACCGCATCGGCCAGTTCCAGCAAGGTGACCGGCGGGCCGCCGCCGAGGTTGAACACCCGGCCATGGCAATCGGCCCGCTCGGCCGCGAGCAGGAAGGCGGCGGTGACGTCGTCGAGGTAGGTGAGGTCGCGCATTTGCGCGCCCCCCCAGACCTCGAAGGGCTGCTTCTCCATCACCCGGCGCAGCCAGATGCCGACGAAGGTCTGCCGGGCATCGATGATCCGCATCCGCGGCCCGTAGCAATTGGTCAGGCGCAGCGAGACGACCGGGCGGCCATGCACCCGGTGCTCCAGCATCCAATACTGCTCGCCGGCGAATTTGGAGACGCCATTGGCGTCGGGCGGGGCGATGGGGTGGTCCTCGGTGACCGGAAGCCATTGCGGCTTGCCGTAGAACTGCCGGGTCGAGGCATGCACCACCACCGCCTTCGGCGCCGCCAGGCGCATCGCCAGGATCAGGCGGATCTGCGCGGTGGTGTTGATGTCCACATCCGTCGCGGGGTCGCGTTGCCCGCCGGCATGGCTGGTCTGGGCCGCGAGGTTGAACAGCACGGAGAAGCCGCCGCAGGCCGCTTCCAGATCGGCGTCGCGCAGATCGCGCTTCAGCAGCCGCACCGGCAGCCCGGCGAGATTGGCCTCAAGTGCCGCGGAGCCCGTCAGCATCGCGTCCAGCGCCACCACATCCGCACCCATCGCCGCCAGCGCATGGCAGAGGCCGGAGCCGAGGAAGCCGGCGCCGCCGGTGACCAGCACGCGGCGGCCGGCCCAATAGGCGGGATCAACCGGCATCGGCGATCTCGGCGAGGTAGCGACCGTAGTCGGTCTTGCCGAGGCGCCTGGCCTCGGCCCGCAGCGCCTGCGCGTCGCAATATCCCATGCGGAAGGCGATCTCCTCGGGGCAGCCGATCTGCAGGCCCTGCCGTTCCTGCACCGTCTGGACGAACATCGAGGCCGCCAGCAGCGAATTGGGGGTGCCGGCGTCGAGCCAGGCATAGCCGCGCCCCAGCCGCTCCACCCAGAGCTTCTGCCGCACCATGTAGGCGAGGTTGAGGTCGGTGATCTCAAGCTCGCCGCGGGCGGAGGGGGCGAGCGAGGCGGCCTCGGCCACCACATCGCGGCCGTAGAAATACAGCCCGATCACGGCCCAGTTTGAGGCGGGCTGCGCGGGCTTTTCCACCAGCGAGACGGCACGGCCCTCGGCATCGAAGGCGACCACGCCATAGCGTTCCGGGTCGCGCACCTGATAGGCGAAGACGGTGGCCCCCCCCTCGGTCTCGGCGCGGCGGGCGGCCCCCTGGGCCAACTCGGCGAGGCCGTCGCCATAGATGATGTTGTCGCCGAGCGCCAAGGCGCAGGCCTCGCCGCCGATCCAGTCGGCGCCGATGCGGAAGGCCTCGGCGATGCCATCCGGGCGCGGCTGCTCGGCATAGTCGATGCGGATGCCCCAGCGCGAGCCGTCGCCGAGCAGGCGGCGGAACTGCGGCAGGTCGGCCGGGGTGGAGATCAGCAGGATGTCGCGGATGCCGGCGAACATCAGCGTGCCCAGCGGGTAATAGACCATCGGCTTGTCATAGACCGGCAGCAGCTGCTTGCTGGCCGCCAGCGTCATCGGATGCAGGCGCGAGCCGCTGCCGCCGGCGAGGAGGATGCCCTTCACGCCGCGGCGCCGAGGCGCTTGCCGGCATAGCGCCCGGCGCGGATCGGGCCCCACCAGGCCTCGTTGGCAAGATACCAGCCGAGCGTCTGCTCCAGACCCTCCTCGAAACTGTAGCGGGCGCGCCAGCCGATCGCGGCCTCGGCCGCGGCCGGGTCCATGGCGTAGCGGAAGTCATGGCCCGGGCGGTCGGCGACATGGGTGATGAGGCGCGCGCGCGGCCCGGCGGGGTCGGGACGCAGCCGGTCCAGCACGGCGCAGATGGCGTACACGACCTGAAGGTTGGTGCGTTCCTGCCGCGCGCCGAGCCCGTAGGTGCCGCCCGGCTGCGCCCGTTCCAGGCAGAGGCACAGCGCCTCGGCGTGGTCCTCGACATGGATCCAGTCGCGGATGTTGTCGCCCTTGCCATAGACCGGCAGCGGACGGCCATCGAGCGCGTTGAGCGCGACCAGCGGGATCAGCTTCTCCGGGAACTGCCAGGGGCCGTAGTTGTTGGTGGTGTTGGTGATGTAGGTCGGCAGCCCATAGGTGTGCTGCCAGGCGCGGACGAGGTGGTCCGAGGCCGCCTTGGTCGCCGCATAGGGGCTGCGCGGATCGTAGCGGGTGGCTTCGTTGAAGGCCGGGTCACCGGGTTCGAGCGCGCCAAACACCTCGTCGGTGGAGACGTGGTGGAAGCGGAAGGCGTCCTTGCGCCCCTCCGGCAGCGCGCGCCAATGCGCGAGCGCCGTCTGGAGCATCACCAGCGTGCCGGTGACATTGGTCTCGACGAAGGCGGTCGGGCCGTCGATGGAACGGTCCACATGGCTCTCGGCCGCCAGATGCATCACCGCATCCGGATCGGCCTGGCGGAAGGCCTCGGCCACCGCCTCGAAGTCGGTGATATCGCCGCGGAGCCAGATGTGGCTCGGGTGCTTCAGCGCGGTCCCCAGCGCCTCCGGACTCGCGGCATAGGTCGCGAGGTCGAGCGTCAGCACCTGGTGCCCCTGCCCGATCAGACGCCGCACCACGGCCGAACCGATGAAACCCAAGCCGCCGGTGACGAGAAGACGCATGCGCTGTTTTCCGAATCCAATCTGCCCCAGAGAAGAACTCTAGGGAGTCCACCGAGACTGCCGCCCGATTGCGGCGGCCGCGCGGCGCCTTGGCGGCACCCCGGCGGCAGCAGCCATGCGCTATGCCCGGCATTGCCGCGGCGATCAACGCATCAGCCCTCCCCACCCGTCTCGGAGGGGGGGCGGGGCATCTGCGCGCCGCGGCTGCGCATCACCTCGGAGAAGCCGAACAGCAGCAGCAACTGCCCCGAGACCATCTGCACCGCCGCCAAGAGGCGGATGCCGTCATCGCTCGGCCGGATATCGCCGTAGCCGACGGTGGAGAGGGTCACGACCGAGAAATACAGCGCATCGCTGAAGCTCAGCCGCGCCGCATCCCCGGTCGGGCCAATGAACAGTGGATGCAGCGACATCGCATCGGCGACGCGATAGACCGAGGCGAAGCCGATGGTCAGCAGCGCGTAAAGGATCATGAAGGCCACGACCGGCACCAGCAGATGCGCGGCGCGGTCGGCCATCTCCTCCAGGATCAGCGCGGCATAGGTCAGCAGCCGGACAACGTCGCGCGCCGCAACCGCGACCAGCAGGCCGATCACCGCCATCGCCGCCAGCAAGGCGAGCGACTGCCCGAGCCCGTCCAGCCGGTTGATCGGCATCGAGAAAGAGAGCGTCGCCACCCCCGCCAGCCCGACCAGCCAGCGCAGGATGCCCGGCACATGATCGGCGTTGAAGGCAACCTGCTGCTCGGCCAGCGCGGCGAGGCTGCCCCGCCGCACCCAGAGGCTGCCGAGGAAGGCCGCGACCGGCAAGGTGAAGGCCAGGGCGACGGCGCCGGGGTTGGCGCCGGGAAAGGCGCCACGGCCGAGCACGGCGAAGAAGCTCGCATAAAGGGCCAGGCCGGTGGCGGTGCCGATGGCGAAATGCAGTCCGCGCGGAAACAGATGGTACAGCAGCCCCAGCCCGATCGCCGCCACCGCCAGCACGGTCAGCGGCAAGGTCCAGCCATGGTCGGCCACCCCCGCCGCCACGACCAGCGACAGGCCGAAGGTCATGGCGGAGGAACGCAGCCAGGCGCGGCTGGGCAGGTGGGGGAGGCTCACGGCGGGGGGGCCAGCGCCACTCCGGTGATCTCGACCCGCCAGGCGCGATCGACCAGCGGCGCCTGGATGGTCATGCGCGCGGGCTTGTGCGCGGGGTCGAGCCAGCGGTCCCAGGCGCGGTTCATGGCCGGGGCCTCCTTGATGTCGGTCAGCACGATGGTGACGGACAGCAGGGCGCGCTTGTCGGTCCCGGCCTCGGCCAGCAGCGCGTCGATCTGGGCGAGGATGTCGGCGGTCTGGCCCTCGGTATCCAGGCTCGAATCATCGGCGACCTGCCCGGCGAGCCAGATGCAGCCGGCGCCGATGGTGGCACCGGACAGGCGCGCCTCGGGCGCCAGCCGCATGATGCCCATGCCCGATGTCACTGCCATGATGTTGCCCCGTCCGCCGGATTCGGGGCAAGTGTGGGGCCGGAGGCATCGTGATGACCACACCGCTCGACCGCATCATCCTCGCCAGCCGGCATGTGCTGACGGTGTTCATGCTCGGCCTGGCCTTGGCGCTCGGGCTCTATGGGGTGCGCTTTGCCTGGAAGGTTTGGAAATTCGGGACCGACCTCTTCGTCGCGAGCGACGAGGACGTCCTGCTCGGCCTGCTCTATTTGCTCGATTCGGCGCTGGTGGCCTCGCTGGTGATCACCGTCGTCATCGCCTCCTATGACGGCATGGTCAGCCGTCTGGCGAAACAGGCGGATGCGGATGGCATCGCCTGGATCGGTTCGGTCGATCCGGGCAATCTGAAGGTGAAGCTCGCGACCTCGATCGTGGCGATCAGCAGCATCCATCTGCTGTCGATGTTCCTCAAGGTCGGCCACTACAGCGACCGCGACCTCTGGATGGCGATGGCGCTGCATGGGATGTTCCTGGGCGGCATCCTGATGCTCGGCCTGCTCGACCGGCTTGAGGACAAGAAGGATCATTAGCGCGGCATCGCGTCAGACTGAATCGCGAGGCGATTGGTAACGCCATGAAATTGCGCTATAAATACGACTCTGGCGCATCATCGCGCGGCGATCGCGCTCGGGGCGGCCGGCCCCAGGCCGGGCTGCTTCAGACCGGGCTGCTTCAGCCGCGGCGCAGCACGCCCCAGAGCCGCCGCCCCCCCTCGATCTGCTGCGCGAACCAGCCGCCATGCACCAGAACCGGCGAGGCATCGGGGTCCCCGGTCAACGGGAACTGGTCGCGACGGAAATCGGCGGTGCCGAAGATCCAGTCCCAGATCGGCAGCAGCACGGCGTAATTGCGCCCGCTCTCGCCCGCGGACAGCACGCCGTGATGCAGCCGGTGGAAGCGCGGGGAGACCACCAGCCGCTCGCCGACCGACCCGAAGGAGAGCCGGACATTGGCGTGGGAGAGGCTTTCCGCGAGCCGCAGCACCAGCGCCACCAGCGGGAACTGCCCCGGCGGCACGCCGATCAGCAAGGCCAGCCCGCCGAACCACAGCGCACCCAGGCAGTCGTCCAGGATGTGGTTGCGGTCATCGGTCCAGAAGGTCATCTGGGTCTGGGCGTGGTGCAGCGAATGCAGAGCCCACCACCAGCCGATGCGGTGCTGGAAGCGGTGGCGCCAGTATTCGCCGAAATCCAGCACCACGACATAGACGGCGAAGGCCAGCAGCGGGCTTTCGCGCAGCGCGGGCCACAGGTTCTCCAAACTCGGCGGCACCCAGCCGCTGTCGGCGATGGTGCCGATGACCCAGGCGTCGACCGAGGCCAGCAGGATGAAGGCCAGCAGCGGCAGGATGCCGAGGCGGGCCAGCAGCGTGTAGATGATGTCGGTGCCGACATCGCGCCGGTCGGCCCAGCGCTCGACCGGGCGCCAGGCCTCCAGCGGCCGGCACACGGCATAGACCACGCCGACGCTGAACAGGCCGAAGAGGAAGAAATCCATCCATTGGAAGGCGTCATCCGCCCAATCCATCAGCCCGAGCGCGTAGAGCGTGGGTTGCAGCGCCTGCTCGAACAGCGTGCCGGTGAAGCGTATCCAGAGGTCCCCGATGAAGTCGAACATCAGCCGATGCCCTGCGGCGGCAGCAGCGCGAAGCGGAAGCCGCGGTGCAACAGCCCATCCAGCATCGCGCCGAAGACATTGGCCATCGGGTCGCGGCGGGAGCGGACGCCCCAATGCATCACCAGCACCTCGCCATCGCGGATGCCGCCGAGGGCGCGGCTGAGCAGGGCGGCGTTCGGATGGGCGGCGGACTCCAGCTCGTCGCCGAGGAAGCCGCCGCTGGTCCAGCCCTGATGCGTCAGCCCGCAGGCGCGGGCCATGCGGATGGCATTGGGCGTGACCCGCCCGCCCGGCGCGCGCCACAGCGGCAGCACCGAGGCATGGGGCACCATCGCGCGCAGGGCCTGGATCGGATGCTCCAGCTCCGCGCAAAGCGTGGCGGGGGTCAGCACCTCAGACCCCTCGCCGCTCCGGCGGGAGGCGAAGCGCACGCGGTCCCGCCCGGTGTCGCCGGAGAAATACCAATGCCGCCAGGTGTGGCTGGCGAAGGCATGGCCCTCGGCGGCGCGGGCCTGCCAGAACGGCGCCCAGCCGGGGCCGAGGCTGCGGTCGCCGCGAAAGGTCGGCTCATCGGCCAGGAACAGGGTCGCGGGGATCTGGCGTTCGCGCAGCAGGGCCGCGATCTGCTCCGCCTCCCGCCCCCAGCCGGTGTCGATCGTCAGGTACAGCGTGCCGGCGCCGCGCGGCTGCGCGAAAACCGGCCGCGCCAGCAGCGCCCCGGCCGCGCCCAGCAGCCCCCGCCGCAGCATCACGGGGCGGGCGCCGGCACCGCCGCCGCCACATCCCGCCGGGGCACGAAGAGCACGCCATGCGGGCTGCGGCCGACGCGGGTCTCCTCCATGGTGCCGGATTCCACATCGACCAGCCCGACCCGCCCGGCCCAGCGCAAGGTGGCCCAGACCCGGCCCTCGGGGTCGAAGGTCAGGCAATCCGGCCCGCCCGGCACGTTCCAGGCATGCAGCACCGCGAGGCTGCCGGGGTCGAGCACGGTGATCCGGCTGTCCACCCGGCTGGTGACATAGACCGGCCCGTCATTGGGGCCCACGAACAGCGCATGCGCGCCCCGGCCGACCACGACCCGGCGCTCCACCACGCGGGTCTCGGCGTTCACCACCGCGACATTGTCGCTGCCCATGATGCCGATCAGCAGCCGGTCACGGTGCCAGATCACCCCGGCAGGATCGCGGCCGACCTCCATGGTCCAGAGCGGCTGGTTGGTCTCCAGGCTGATCGCGATCAGGCTGCGGGTGCCCTGCAAGGTGACATAGACGACCTTGGAATCCGGGCGGTAGGCGAGATGGCTCGGCTTGTCCGAGACCCGCAGCCGCGCGGCGAGGGTCAGGTCAGCGCCGTCCCAGTTGTAGATGTCCACCTGGTTCCGCCGCAGGCTGGTGACGACCAGATGCTTGCCGTCCGGGCTGAATTCCATGTGGTAGGGGTTGGAGATCCGCTCGCGCCTGATGACCTCGCCGGTCGCGGGCTGGATGAACAGCATCTCATTGCCGCCAGAATCCCCGATCAGCAGCACCGAGCGATCGGGCGCCCAGACCAGATGATGCGCCTCGCGCAGCACGGAGATGCGGCGGACTTCCTCGCGCGTCCCGGCATCCAGCACCTGGATGTCGGCATCGCCGGAATTCAGCACATAGAGCAGGTCCGCGTGCGCCGGGGCCACGAAGGCGAGGGTCAGCAACAGGATGAGGACGCGCATGGCGGGGACTTGTCTCGTGGCAACGGGGGGGTGGGCCCCTTCTACGCCAGTTTTCTGTCCCCGGCGAGCGAAGACCAGGATGTGACCACCGCAAAATATCGGGAGTTTTCAGAGAGTTACCGATTTGCAATGCATTCCGCGAACGACGGGCGCGCATTGCGGCCCCGGCGGCCGAAAGCATCGGCGCGGCTCTTGCGATCCCCCCCCTCAAACCAATGGGGAGAGATCCATTGGATCAGGATGACAGCCAGGCCATACCCCGCGATGGTGCGAGGCGGGGGCCGACCGCATCACGCGGCGCGAGGCGCTGCTGACCGTCCCGCAGGGTCGCGGCGGCATCGGCCCGCTGCGCCAGATCGGAAATGCCGCTGCGCATGCTGTCCAGGGCGGTTCCCTCTCCTGCCGGCCGGCCCCAGCTTGGCCCGAGCCTATCGCTGCATGCCCCAACGCACCACCGTGCGCGCCTCCAGCGTGCGGAAGACCACGCCCTCGACCAGCAGGCCGATCAGGATCACGGTCATCAGCCCGGCGAAGACATCCGCGGTTTCCAGCGCATTGCGGCGCTCGAAGATGAACCAGCCGAGCCCGCCCGACCCCGCCGAGACCCCGAAGATCAGCTCGGCCGCGATCAGCGTGCGCCAGGCGAAGGCCCAGCCGATCTTCAGCCCCGAGACGATCGAGGGCAGCGCCGCCGGCACCAGGATCAGCGCGACATAGCGCAGCCCCCGCAGCCCGTAGTTCTGCCCCGCCATACGCTGCGCATCCGGCACCGCGCGGAAGCCGGCCAGGGTGTTCAGCGCGACCGCCCAGAGCACCGAATGGATGATGACGAAGACGATGCTGCCGGTGCCGAGCCCGAACCACATCAGCGCCAGCGGCAGCAGCGCGATCGCCGGCAGCGGGTTGAACATCGCCGTCAGGGTCGAGAGCACATCCGCCCCCCAACGGGTGCCGACGGCCAGCGAGGTCATGATCGCGGCGAGCACGATCCCGGCGCCATAGCCGAAGAGCAGCACCTGCATCGACACCCCGATCCGGTCCGGCAGCGTGCCATCCAGCATCAGCCCCCACAGCGCCTTGAAGGTGACGAGGAAGGTCGGGAACAGCAGCGGATTGTCCAGCAGCCGCGCGTTCAGCTCCCACAGGCAGGCGATGGCGGCGAGGATGATGCCGCGCCGCACCCAGCCCTGGTTGAGCAGCCGGCGCAGGACAGGCAGCGGGGTCTCCACCGCCTCGGGCGCCTCGGCGGCGATCCCGGCGGGTTCGAAATCGGGGCGCGGCGCGGTGCTGCGGCGGGGGGCGGGGCTCAGCATGTTCACGCCACCGCCTCCTCGATGGGTTCGGCGAAGAGCATGTCGTGGATACACCGTTGAAAAGCCTGGAAATCAGCGCCGCCCTGGTGGTGCTGGTCGAAGCGGGAGGCATCCAGCTCCGCCCGCACCCGCCCCGGATGCGGGGAGAGCACGAGGATGCGCGAGCCGATGATGATCGCCTCCTCGATCGAATGGGTCACGAACAGCGCGGTGAAGCCGATGTCGTCCCAGAGTGCCAAAAACTCCTCCTGCATCCGCCGCCGGGTCAGCGCATCGAGCGCGGCATAGGGCTCGTCCATCAGCAGGATGTCCGGCTTCATCGCCATGGCGCGGGCGATGGCGACGCGCTGCTTCATGCCGCCCGAGAGGGTATGCGGATAGGCATGGGCGAAGCGGGCCAGGCCCACCTTCTCCAGATAATATTCCGCCCGCTCCTGCCGCTCGCGCCGCCCCAGGCTGGCCGCGACCTTGAGCGGGAAGGCGATGTTGCCGAGCACGGTCTTCCACGGCAGCAGCTGGTCGAATTCCTGGAAGACCATCATCCGGTCCGGCCCCGGGCGGTCCACCGCGCGGCCGTTCAGCAGGATCTGCCCTTCCGCGGGCTTGAGGAACCCGCCCACCGCCTTCAACAGGCTGGATTTGCCGCAGCCGGAGGGGCCGAGCAGCACGAAACGGTCCCCGTCCCGCACCTGGAAGCTGACGCGGGAGGTCGCGGTGACCTGCCGCTCCGGCGTGGCGAAGCGCAGGGTGACGTCCTGCACATCAAGCAACAGGGGCACATCAAGCAACAGGGGCACATCGAGCAGCGGGACGGCGGTCATCGCCTCAGCTCCCGGCGCGGTCATGCATGTTGTCCCAGAACAGATCCTTCCAGCTTGCCGGCATCGTCTTGATCTGGCCGCGGCGATGCATGAACTCGACGTAGGGCATCACGCGTTCCGGGGTCGAGGTGAACTGGGTGGTCTCGCGGTCGGCGATCATGGCCTCGATCTCGGCGAGGTCGATGCGGCCGGGGTTGGCGGCGGCATAGATCTCGGCGGCGCGGCGCGGCTGTTCGTTGATGAGCGTGTTGGCATCGTCGATCGCCAGCGCCACGGCATCGAAGACCTTGGGATTGGCATCGCGCCAGCGGCCGCTGTTGTAGAGCACCGCCCCGGTATGGTTGCCGCCCAGCACATCCCTGGAGGATAGCACGCGGGCCACGCGCGTATCCTTCGCCTCGTACCAAAGGAAGGGCATGCTGGCGAAATGCGAGGTGATCTCGGTGCGGCCGCCGAGCAGCGCCTGCATCGCCTCGGGGTGGGGCATGGAGACGGTCTGGCGGTCGAGCTTCTGGTAGTCATCCCTGCCAAAGGCTTTCTCGCAGGCCATCTGCAAGGTCAGCGCCTGCACCGAGATGCGCACCGCCGGCAGCGCGATGCGGCCCTTGTCCACCAACCCCGCGAGGTCATGCACATCGGGCACGATGGTGTTCAGATGCAGCGGCGAATTGCCCATGGAGGCGATGGCCTTCACATGCAGCGAGGCGACCGTCTTGTCCCAGAGGTTGATCATCGGCGGCACGCCGCCCGAGATGAAATCGACCTGCCCCGCCAGCATGGCGTCGATCATCGCGGGGCCACCGGTCAGCTTCAGCAGCCGGGTATTGACCGGGCCGAGGCCCATGGCGCGGGCGCGGCGATCGACCATCTGCTCATGCGCCATCACCGTGATCGGCAGATAGCTGAGGCCGAAGCCCTCGGCGAAACGGACCTCGCTGACCTCGGCACGGGCGAGCCGGGGCGCGGCGAGGCTGAGAAAGGCGGCGCCCGCCATGGTGCGTCTGGTCAGGATGGGCATCGGTCTGTTCTCCCGGTTGAAACCTGTTGCAGCGCGTCCTCGACCCATTCGAGCTGGTCTTGTCCCCGGAACATACGCCCGGCCACGACATAGCTGGGCGCGCCGAAGACGCACGCGGCTCGGTATTGGCATGCCAGATGGCCGGGATCGTGGGGGATCGGGCTGCCTTGATCAGGGGCGCCGCATCGAAGCGGCCGCGCGACTCGTCCAGCATGCCGGCGTCGGTGATATCGCGGCCATGCGGCCAGCAGGCCCGCATGATCCAACCGGCCGGCGCGAAAGGGGCCCGCCCCGCCGCCACCGCCGCGATCGCGAGCCCCGCGCAAGTTCGCGCGCGGCACCATGGCAGTCGGGGTCCGGCAGGCCCCAGCGGAGCAGCTCCACATGGCGATAGGCGCGGCGAAGACCCGCTCCAGGTTGATCGGGATATGCGCGCGGCATCGCCGCAATCACCGGAAGCTTCCCCGCCGCGTTCATATTGTAAATCGCTAATTCACGAATACGCGTGAGCTGCGAACGACGCCGCGGTTTTACGCGCGGCGGGCCGTCAGAACTCCTTCTTCATCAGGCAGCGGTCCACCGACCAGATGCCGCCGCCGAAGGCCGCGAAGAAGGCCGCCCCGCCGGTCCAGAGCAGCGAGGCCATCTCGGCCTTCTCCTGCACCTGGCCGAGGAAGGCCTGGCCGCCATCCGCCAGCCGCCGTGCCCCGGCCGAGGTCAGCAACTCGGCGCCACCGGCGCTCAGCACCTGGAAGCCGGCATCGGTGACCAGGCGATCGCCATAGGGGAAGGAGACGTGGAACCAGAGGGTGATCGCCAGCATCACCGCATTGGCCAGGGCGATCGGCCGGGTCAGGAAGCCGGCGGCGATGGCGAAGCCACCGAAGAACTGCATGGCGGCCAGCAGCGGCGACCAGAGCCAGCCGGGGTAGAAACCGAGGTTCTCGACAAATCCGACCTGGCCCAGGGGGTCGATGATCTTCGGCCAGCCTTCATAGACAAGCGCCCCACCGATCAGCACCCGGAACAACATCCATCCCAGCGGCTGCGCGACGCGATCGTAGAACACCCCCATGAAGGGCAGAAACATACGGTCTCGGGGATTCGAGAAAAGGGGTTGTTCAACCATCTGAGTAACTCCTGAAGAAGAGAGGCGCCGTTTATTTGACGGCACTCTGGTTCAGGGCGAGGCAGCCTTCGTTGATTCACCTCAACAAACCGCGGGTCGGTGGAGCGATCAGCCGCCCGCCCGCATCCGCCCCGGATTGAACAGCAGCCCCGGATCCAGCGCCGCCTTGATCCGCGCCGCGATCGCCGCGAGTGGCGCCGCCTCCGCATTGATCACCGGCACCGCGGCGCGCAGCGCATCCGGGGCGCGGAACAGGGTGAAGGAGGCCGAGGCCGCCTCGGCCGCCGCCATCACCCGGCGGTGGTTCGCCTCGCTGGCCTCGGCCGCGAGCCAGACCAGCCCCCCACCCCAATCCAGCAGCGCCCGGCCGCCGAGGCAGGCGGCCAGCCCCGCCCCCGCGCTGGGACGGGCGGAGAGGCGCCAGATCGCCTCGCCGGGTGCCGCGCCGAGCGGCCCAAGATCGCGGATCGCGCGCCACAGGGCGCGGGAGGCGGCCTCCTCGATGAGGATGGCGCCCGGAAACTCCGCCGCGAGCCGCCCGCAGCGATAGGCGACGGAGGGGATGAAATCCTCGATCCGCAGCAGCGCGACGGGGCCGCGCAGCGCCTCATACCCCTCGGGCAGCACCGCGGCACCGGACACCCCGAAGGGGCTGCCCAGGCCCGCCGACAGCACCCGCACGCCCTCGGCCAGATCGGCGACCGGCACCGCGACGGTGGCGCTGGCCTCGGGCGCGGGCAGCACCTTCAGCGTGATCTCGGTCATGATCCCGAGCGTGCCATGGCTGCCGGCGAGCAGCTTGCAGAGGTCGAGCCCGGTCACATTCTTCAGCACCCGCCCCCCCGAGCGCAGCACCTCCCCCTGCCCGTTCACGAAGCGGACGCCGAGCACATGGTCGCGCATGGAGCCCCAGGCGATGCGGCGCGGCCCCGAGAGGTTGGTGGCGACGATGCCGCCGAGGGTCGCGGGCAGGTCGCTGCCGAAGACCGCGCGCGTATCGGGCGGCTCGGCGATCAGATGCTGGCCGTGTTCGGCCAGCGCGGCCTCGATCTGAGGGATCGGCGTGCCGGCGCGGGCCGACAGCACCAATTCGGCCGGCTTGTAGAGGGTGATCCCGGTCAGCCCCCGGGTGGAGAGGCCGCGCGCCGCCTGCACCGGGCGCAGCAGCCCCGCCTTGCTGCCATTGCCCTCGATCGCCAGCGGTTCGCCGGCGGCGGCGGCGGCCAGCACGGCGGCGGCGATGCCGGCCTCATCCGCGGGCGCGAGGCTGCCGCTCATTCGGCCGCCATGGGCATCGAGGCGCTGGCGGGCAGCCCGTCCAGCGGGAAGACCTTGGAGGGGTTGAGCAGCCATTGCGGGTCGAAGGCGGTTTTCAGCGCGCGCTGCTGGTCAAGCTCGCGGGCGGTGAACTGCACCCCCATCAGGTCGCGTTTCTCCACACCCACCCCGTGTTCGCCGGTCAGGCACCCGCCGACCTCGACGCAGAGGCGCAGGATATCGGCACCGAATTTTTCCGCCCGCACGAAGCTATCCGCATCATTGGCGTCGAACATGATCAGCGGGTGCAGATTGCCGTCGCCCGCGTGAAAGATGTTGGCGACCTGCAGGCCGTAGTCCGCCGACATCTCGCCGATGCGGCGCAGGGTGAAGGGGAGCTGGCTGGTCGGGATGGTGCCGTCCATGCAGAGGTAATCCGGGCTGATCCGCCCGACCGCGCCGAAGGCACCCTTGCGCCCCTTCCAGATGGCGGCGGATTGCTCCGCGCTCTCGGCGACCTTCATGCTGATCGGGTTGAATTGCGCGCAGATGTCGCGGATGCGGGCGAGCATGTCGTCCTGCTCGGCCACGCTGCCCTCGACCTCGATGATCAGCATCGCCTCGGCATCGAGCGGATAGCCGGCATGGGCAAACGCCTCGCAGGCATGGATGGCGGGGCGGTCCATGAATTCCAGGGCGACGGGGATGATGCCGCTGCCGATGATGGCATCCACGGCCTGGCCCGCGACCTCATTGCCATCGAAGGCGGCGAGCATGGCGCGCGCGCCCTCGGGCCCGCGCAGGATGCGGACGGTGACCTCGGTGACCAGGCCCAACTGGCCCTCGGAGCCGGTGATGAGGCCGAGCCAGTCCAGCCCCGCCGCATCGGGATGGTCGCCGCCGATCTTGATCACCTCGCCTTCGATGGAGACGAAGGTGAGGCCGAGCAGGTTGTTGGCGGTGACGCCGTATTTCAGGCAATGCGCGCCCCCGGAATTCATCATCACATTGCCGCCGATCATGCAGGCGAGCTGGCTCGACGGATCGGGGGCGTAGAAGAATCCGGCGGCCTCGACGGCCTTGGTGATGCCGATATTGGTGACGCCGGCCTGCACCACGGCAAACCGGTCGGCGTAGTCGATCTCCAGGATCTGGTTCATCCGCATCATGCCGATGACCACCGCATCGGCGAGCGGCAGCGCCCCGCCGGAGAGCGAGGTCCCTGCCCCGCGCGGCACCACGCGCACGCCCATGCGGTTGCAATAGGCGAGGAGGGCGGCGACCTGTTCGGTGGTGGTGGGCAGCACCACGGCGAGCGGCGGCTGGCGATAGGCGGCGAGGCCGTCGGTTTCATAGGGCTTGAGGCGCCTGGCGTCGCTGATCACGCCATGGCCGAGGGGGCCGTCCGGGACGATGGCGCGCAAGGCCGCGACAATTTCGGGCGCGCGGGCCAAAACCTCGGGCTTGGGATCGGGCTGGCGGATCATCGTGGCGGTTCCCCTCTGACGGGGAAGATGCGCATGACGTGGCGGGGCTGCAACGGTGCAGAGCGCCAAGGCCCGACCCCAAACGCAAAAACGGCGGGCCAAGGCCCGGTAGCAAAACGCAAAACGGCGGGCCAAGGCCCGCCGTTGCGTACTGGATGAGGCGCCGAGCCTTGTAAGTCTGGCTCATCCGCGCCGGCATCGGCTAGCGTTGGTGGTGCGGTGGCGGGTGAAAGGCCGCAGGGCCCTGGGGCGTCGCAGCCCGT
>NZ_QKYU01000026.1 GCF_003253705.1 Humitalea rosea | reverse complement strand
AAACACCTGCTGCGCAAGGCCGCCGCGCGCACCAGCGACGCCGTCTGCGCTACCATCGGCACTCTCCTCGACACCTACACACCCGCGGAATGCACCAACTATTTCACCCATTCAGGATACAATCGAACCTAAACGCATCCCGCTCTAGATACCAAACCGCAACCCTTGCCCCGCCACACTCTCGCGTTGCGCGAGGGAAGGGCACGAGCATGCGGATCGAACAGGGCAGCGACGGCGAGGCACGGGTGGCCGCCTACCACCCCGGGGATCTGGTCCGGCTGTTGCGGGACGAGAGCGGCAATCTGGCCATGGGCCGCGCCGGGGATTGGGGCCAGGTGGTGGACCTCAGCGATGGCGGGGCCTTCCTGGACATCCAGTTGGCCGGCTTCTGCACCGGCTACGGCGCCGCCATCCGCAAGCTGACCGACATCCCCCGGGCCCTGGTCTGTCCCTGCGATGGCACCGGCAAGCCGCTGGTGCTGTCGCAGCGCGGCCGGGGTGCGACGCATACCCGCAGCGACCCGGGCTCGGGCGCGCGGCGCTGGATCCAGGCCGGGCGATGACCGCTTGCCCCTTCCATCTGGTGCAGGGGGCCCCTAAACCCGGCCGCGTGAAAACCCCCTGGCCCAATGCCTTGTTCGTGGACCATGCCGGGCTGCGGATTCCCTGGCGCAACTGGGGCGTGGTGGCGCCGGGGCGGCTGTACCGCTCCAACCACCCGCTGCCCTTCCAGATCGCGCAGGCGGTGCGGCGGCACGGCATCCGCAGCATGATCAACCTGCGCGGCCACCGGCTGGACTGCGGGGCGGATGCGCTGTCGCGCGGGGAAGCGGCGCGGCTCGGCCTCGCGCATTACGATCTCCCCCTCGAATCGCGCGGCGCCCCGCACAAGGACCGGATCGAGCGCCTGGCCGAATTGTTCCAGCGGATCGAGGAGCCGGTGCTGATCCATTGCAAATCCGGCGCCGACCGCACCGGGCTCGCGGCGGGGCTCTGGCTGCTGTTGCAGGGCCGGCCGGTGGAGGAGGCGATGGGCCAGCTCTCCTGGCGCTGGGGCCATGTCTCGGCCAGCCGCACCGGAATCCTGGACGCCTTCTTCCACGCCTATGCCAAGGCCGCGCCGAAGCCGTTCATGGACTGGCTGCGCGAAGATTACGACGAGGACGCCCTGCGCGCGGCCTTCCGCAGCCGCGCCTGGGCCGATCGGCTGGTCGATGGGGTCCTGCGGCGGGAGTGATCAGCCGCCAGTAAATCAGCCTCGGGTGCGGCGCGCCGCCGCGGGCGGCGGCTGCGCGCCGGCCGGGCGACCGGCATCAAACCCCAGGAAGCCGGCCTCGGGCCGCGGCGTCCCGCCATCATCGGCCCAGAGTTTGGGCTGCATCACCGCCGCCGGCGTCGCCGGGCCACGGGCGGCGGGCGGCGTCGCCAGCGGCGCGCCCCGCCCAGGCGGGCGGGCGATGCTGGCCGTGGCCGGCGCCCGCGAGGGCTGCGCCGTGCCGCGCGCCGCCAGAAGGTAGAAGGCGATCTCGGTCCGCCCCTGGTCCACCGCCGCATCGATCGGCGTCAGCCCCAGCAGGTTGCGCGAACCCAGGTCGGCGCCCCGGCCCACCGCATCCCGCGCCGCGGCGATGTCGCCGCGGTTGATGGCATCGAACAGCGAGGCATTGGGGCCCAGCGCCGCGCCCGCCTCGGGCGCGATCGGGGCGGGGGCGGGGCGCGCCGCCAGTCCGGGCAGCGCCGGCGGCGGCGCATTGGCCGCCGCCGGGGCCTGGTTGGGGCGGATGATGCCGGGGCCCTCAGGCTGGGCAAAGGCAGGGGTCGCCGCCGCGAGGACGGGCAGCACAAGGATCGTCAGGAGAGCAGGGGCGCGCATGGCGGCCAGACTAGCGCCTCCGCGTCCGCGCCGCCACCTACCCGCAGCCATCGCCGCGGAGGGAGAACGACTCCGCCCGCCCATCCCGCAGGGCGAAGGTGATGGCGCATTGCACGACGGCATAGCTCGGCCCCGGCATATAGCCGCGACGCCAGCCATAGCCATTGCCGAAAGGCGAGGAGGGGATCGGGACCGTCCGGCTCTGCTCGAACTGGAGGAAGCGGCGGCCATCCACCTCATGCACCCGGGTCGGCACGCCGAGGGCGGCGACGACATCGCCCTCCGGCCGTCCGATCAGGGTGCCGAGACGCTGCTCCACGGTCGGGCCGGTGGCGCAGGCGGCAAGGAGCGGCAGGGCGAGCAGAGCGGCGCGGAGGGGCTTCATCCCCCCAATGTGGGACGGCGGCCCGCGCAGCGCCAGACGGCTCAACGCCCCTCGCGCCGCCAGGCGAGCAGCAGCAGCCCCAGCACCAGCGGCAGCGCCGCCCAGGGCGGCAGCAGCGGCGTCGCCGACACCCCGGTGACGGTATGGTCCTGGTTCCGCCGCAGCCCGATCCAGCCCGGCCCCGCCGCATCCCGCCCGGCCGAGACCCGGCGGATATCCGGCAGCACCGGCACCGCGCCGGTGCCGAGCCAGCGCGTCCCCCCGCCGCCGGCCAGGACGGCCGCATGCAGCCGCGCCTCATCGGCGCGCAAATCGGCGATCTCGGGCGGGTTGGCGGCGGCGGCGGCGGCGAAGGCGGTGCGGGTGCCGTCGGTCACCTGCCAGACGCCGGGCATGGTCGCCGCCATCTGCCGCACCGCGCGCCCACCCTGGTCGGGGCGCAGCGGCTGGCGGGAGGCCGTGCCATCGGGGGCCGTCACGGTCACATCCGGCGGCGGCCCCGCCTCGACGCTGCGGCGCAGGATGTGCAGCGTGCCGCCCTCGATCCGGGCGGCGAGGTCCTCCTCCTCCAGCTCCGGCTCGCGCATCAGCCAATGCGCGATGCGGCGCAGCAGCTCGGCCTGGGGGCCGCCGCCGTCATGGCCGCGCGACCACAGCCAGATGTGGTCGGACAGCAGCAGCGCCACGCGGCCCTCGCCCACCCGGTCCAGCACCAGCAGCGGCGCGGCGCCGGGGGCGGACATCACCGTGGTCCCGGCGCGCGCCTCGGTCCGCAGCCAGCGATACCACTGCCCCCACCGCGCGGGCTCGGCGTCGTGATTGGCCAGCGGCAGCCCCTCCGTCACCGGGTGGCGGGCGCCGGCCTCGGTGACGCTGGGGCGGAAGGCGCCCTCGGCCAGGGCCTGCGCGCCGCCGCTCGGGCGCGCCGGTATCACCTGGGCCAGCGGCGTCGCGGCGAGGCTGGTGGGCCCGGCGAATTCCGGCCCCACCGACATCAGCAGCGCGCCGCCGCCACGGACGTAGTCGCCGATGTTGCGCAGATAGAGCGGCGGCAGCAGCCCGCGATTGGCGAAGCGGTCGAAGACCACGAGGTCGAAATCCCGCAGCTTCACCTGGAACAGCTCCCGCACCGGGAAGGCGATCAGCGCCAGCTCGTTCAGCGGGGTCAGGTCATCCTTCTCCGGCGGGCGGAGGATGGTGAAGTGGACGAGGTCCACATTCGGATCGGCCTTCAGCAGCCGCCGCCAGGTGCGCTCCCCGGCATGCGGCTCACCGGACACGAGCAACACCCGCAGCCGGTCGCGCACGCCGTTGATGGTGACCACGGCGCGGTTGTTGATCTCCGAGACCTCGCCCGGCCGCGCCTCGACCGAGAGTTCCAGCACCGAGGGCCCGCCGCGCTCGATCGGGACGGTGACGCTGTGCTCGCGGCCCAGCACCACGCTTTCCACGCGCGGCGGCTGGCCGTCGCGGCGGATGGTCAGCCGCGCGGCGCCGGCCGCCTGTCCCGGGGGCGTGCCGAGGTCCTCGACCACCAGCCGCACCTCCACCGAACGGCCGACGATGCCGAAGCCGGGGGCCTCCAGCAGGCGGATACGGCGGTCCACCTCCCCCGGCCGCCCGGCCAGCAGCAGATGGAAGGGCGCGCCCAGCGCCGGATCGGCGGGGACGTCATGCACCTGGCCATCGGTCAGGGCCAGCACACCGGCCAGCCGGGCACGGGGCAGTTCGGCCAGGGCCGCCTCCATCGCCGACCACAGCCTTGTGCCCTGGGTGCCGCCCTCGGGCACGGTGACGAAACGGGTTTCCAGCTCCGGCAACCGCGCGAGGCGCTGCGCCACCGCCTCCCGTGCCGCGGCGATGCGCGGGGCGCGGCCGGTGACACGGGCGCTCTCGCTGTCATCGACCATCACCAGGGCGATGTCGGGGCGGGTCTCGCGGGTTTCCTCGCGCAGCCGGGGATTGGCGAGCGCCAGCAGCACAGCGCAGAAGGCCGCCGCCCGCCACCACGCCCCCTGCGCCCCGCGCCAGAGCGCGAGCCCGGTCGCCAGCAGCGCCAGCACGGCCAGCCCCGCCAGCAGCCACCAGGGCAGGATCGGCGCGAGATCGAGCCCCGCCGCGGTCCGGTTCATCGCCTAATTCCCCAGCCGTTCGAGGATGGCCGGCACATGCACCTGATCGCCCTTATAATTCCCCGTCAGCGCGTACATCACGAGGTTGGTCCCGAAGCGATAGGCCAGGGTTCGCTGCCGCGCCCCGCCGGGGATGGTGGCATAGGGGTTCTGACCCCGCCCATCGACCGCCCAGGCCGCCGCCCAGTCATGGCCGCCGATGATCACCGGGCTCACGCTGTCATTCGCCCGGTCCTGGTCCCGCGCCGCCCAGACCTGCCCGCCGGCGAAGCGGCCGGGCATTTCGGGCAGCAGATAGAAGGCGCGGCGCAGCACATGGTCGTCGGCGATCGGCGCCAGCGGCGGCACTGTCAGATCGCGGGTCAACCGGCGCAGCGCCGCAGGCGCGCCGGGCCAGGTGCCCTCGCCCGAGCCCTCGTCCCGCGTGTCGAACAGGATGATGCCGCCATTGCGGAAGAAGGCGTTCACCGCCTCCGCCCCCATCGCATCCAGCGCCTGCGCCGAGGGCAGCACCGGCCAGTAGATCAGCGGGAAGAAGGACAAATCGTCGCGCCCCGGCACCAGCCCCACGGGCTCGGCCAGGGCCGCGGCGGTGCGGCGGTTCACGAAATCCGACAGCCCGACCAGCCCCTGGCGCGAGACCTCATCCACCGTGGGATCCCCGGTCAGCACATAGGCAAGCCGCGTCGCCTGGGCGAGCACCACCGCCTCGGGCGGCTCCGCTTGCGCCATCGCCGGGGTGAGCGCCAGCAGCAGCGCGAGGCTCGCCGCCCTGAGCGTGAGGAAGCCGCGCAGCCGCAGCGAGAGCAGCATGTCGAGCACCAGCAGCAACAGGGCCATGGCCAGCAGCCAGGGGCCGAGATCCGCCTCGGCCGGCACCCCGCCGATGGGACGGACCGGCACCCCCGGCGGCAGCGCCGCCAGCACCGGCGCGGGCACCCCGGCGGAAAGGTTCAATGCCCGGCGCTCCGCCCCCTCGCCCGCCGCGCCATACCAGCCGGGCGGGCTGCGCGGGCCGGGGGCGGCCGAGGCGATGGCCTCGCCCGCGACCGCCGCCGCGGCGGCGCCGGGCAGGCCGAGCCGGCCGAAGCCATCCAGGACCTCCAGCGGCGGCAGCGGCTGGCCGCCCTGCACCCCGGCCACCCCGGCCGAGAGCCCGATCACCCGGCGCAGCAGATCGACGTAGAGGCCGGAGAGCGGCAGGTTCGACCACGCCGCATTGGCGGTGACATGCACCAGCACGATGCGGCCGCGGCCCCGGTTTTCGGCGGTGACCAAAGGCGTGCCATCGGCAAGCCGCGCCCAGGTGCGCTCCGCGAGCCCCGCCACCGGCTCGGCCAGGACCTGGCGCTCGACCAGCACCTCCTCCGGCACCGGCAGCCCGGCGAAGGGGCTGCCCTCGGGGAAGGCGGCCAGATGCTGCGGCTGTTCCCAGGACAGCGCCGAGCCCAGCGCCCGTTCCCCCGCCCGCAGCGGCACGGGCAGCAGCGGATCGGCGGCCTCGGCCAGACGGGGCCCCGCGAAGCGCAGCAAGGTGCCGCCCTTCTCCACCCAATCGGCCACCGCCTGCTGCTCCCGGCCCGGGGTCAGCGGCCGGTCGGCCAGGATCAGCAAGGCGAGGGGGCGGGAGAGCAAGGTCTCGATGCTGCCGCGCCGCAGTTCCACGAAGGGCGACAGCGCGCGGTCGAGCCAGAACACATCGCCCAGCAGTTCCGCATCGGCCCCGGCCTCGTCGCCAGCGATCAGCCCGACGGGGCGGCGGCGGAAGCGCTCGTCCAGCAGCACCACGCCGCCGGCACCGGCGGTGTCCTGCAAATCCAGCCTTGTAACCTGGTTGCGCAGCTCGATCGGCAGGTCCAGCGCGGCCTGCCCGGTGGTGGCGCCGGCCTCCAGCGGGATGACGGCGCGGGCCAGGGTGCGGCCGTCGATGGTGCGGGCCAGGACCACGGCCTCGCCGGGGCGGGGCTCGGGGGTCTGGGCGATATGGAGGATGAGGCGCTCGGGCTCCGCCTCGGGCGCGAGCAGCAGGCGGATGGGATGGTCCTCGGCGCGGGCCAGGGTCAGCGGGCCGGCGCGACGCAGCGCGGTGGCCAGGGTATCGAAGCCACCGTCGCCGGCCAGCCCAGTGGTCACCCAGAGGCTGCTGAGCGCGCCATCGCCCAGCGCATTGCTCCCGCGCCATTCGGCCAAGGCGGTGGCGGCGGCGGCGTGGTCGGCGGCCCAGGGCTTGGGGCGCAGGGCGGCGAGGCGGGCGCGGGCTTCCTCGGCCGGCAGCAGCGGGCCCGGGTGGGGCGGCTCGGCGGCCTCGGTGGGGGCGGTGGGGAAAAGGGCGACGCGGCGGGCCTCGCGGCTCGCGGCCTCCAGCGCGCCCTGGGCCACGGCGATGCGTTCGGCCCAGTCGGGTGCGGAGGCCCAGCCGTCATCCACCACCAGCAGCAGCGGCCCCGGACCGCCGGCCCCGGCCCCAGGCCCCCAGACCGGGCGGGCCAGGCCGATGATGACCAGCGCCGCGACCACGATCCGCAGCAGCAGCAGCCACCAGGGGGTGCGCGCGGGCGTGGTCTCGGCCGCGACCAGCCCGCGCAGCAGCAGCAGCACCGGGAAGGATTGCCGCCTGGGCGAGGGCGGCGTGACGCGGAGCAGCCAGAACAGCACCGGCAGCCCGACCAGCGCCACCAGCACCCAGGGGGCGGCGAAGGCGAGCGGACCAAGCGAGAGCATCAGCGAGCGGCCTCGGCCAAGGCCAGCCACAGCGCCAGCAACGCGGCCTCCGGCGGCTGGTCGGTGTGGTGCGTCAGCAGGGTGCAGCCGGCCATGCGGGCCAGATCATGCAGCCCGGCGCGATGCGCGGCGACGCGGGCGGCATAGGCGGGGCGCACGCCCTCGACCCGGGGCAGCAGTTCGGGGGCCTCGCCATCCAGCCCCTCGAAGCGGATGCGGCCGGCATAGGGCAGGCTTTCCTCGGCCGGGTCGATGACCTGGACCAGGGTGCCGCGCAGCCCCCGCGCGGCGAAGCCGGACAGCCGCGCCTGCCACTCCGGCAGCGGCGCCCAGAAATCCCCGAACAGCACGATGCGGCTATGGCGGGAGAGGCTCGGGTCGTCCAGCGCGCCCTCGGAGGCGCCGAGGTCCTCGGCCAGCCGCTCCAGCGCGCCGCGCCCGGCCAGGGTGCGCCCGGCGCCGAGCAGCCGCACCCGCTCCCCCCCGCGCAGCAGCAGCGAGGCCAGGGCGAGCAGCAGCAGCTCCGCGCGCTCGCGCTTGGTCGGGCGGGAGGCGGCACCGCGCCAGCCCATGCCGGGGCCGGTCGCGCGCCAGAGGCCGATGGTCTGCGCGGCCTCGGATTCCGTCTCGCGCACGTAGAGCCGGTCGCCACGGGCGGATTGCCGCCAGTCGATCCGGTTCACCGCATCACCCTGGGCGAAGGGGCGGAACTGCCAGAAGGCATCCCCCTGCCCTGGACGGCGGCGGCCATGCACCCCGGCGCGGACCGTGGCCGCGACCCGGTCCGCCGCCACCACCAGAGGCGGCAGCCGGGCGCCGAGGGCCTCGGCCGCCGGGGGTCTGGGGGCCGGCATGGTCAGCCAAGCTCCTCCGCCAGGGTGCGGATCACATCGGAGAGGCGGATTCCATCGGCGCGGGCGGAGAAGCTGAGCGCCATGCGATGCCGCAGCACCGGCTCGGCCAGCGCCCGCACATCATCGATGCTGGGGGCGAGGCGCCCGTCCAGCACCGCCCGCGCTCGGGAGGCGAGCATCAGCGCCTGCGCCGCCCGCGGCCCCGGGCCCCAGGCGAGGACGCGGCGGACCATCTCGTTGGAGGTGCCCTCCGGCCGCGCGCCACGGACCAAGGCGAGGATCGCATCCAGCACCTTCTCGCCGACCGGGATGCGGCGGATCAGCGCCTGGGCGGCCAGCAATTCGGCGGTGGTCATCGCCGCCTCCGGCTTCACGTCGCGCGAGCCGGTGGTGGCCAGCAGCATGGCGCGCTCGGCGGCGAGGTCCGGGTAGGGGACGTCCACCTCCAGCAGGAAGCGGTCGAGCTGCGCCTCGGGCAGCGGGTAGGTGCCCTCCTGCTCGATCGGGTTTTGGGTCGCCAGCACATGGAAGGGCACCGGCAGCGGATGCAGCGTGCCGGCGACGGCGACCCGCTGCTCCTGCATCGCCTGCAACAGGGCCGACTGGGTGCGGGGGCTGGCGCGGTTGATCTCATCGGCCATCAGCAGTTGGCAGAAGATCGGGCCAGGCAGGAAGCGAAAGGCGCGACGGCCGCCCTCGCCTTCCTCCAGCACCTCCGAACCCAGGATATCGGCGGGCATCAGGTCCGGCGTGAATTGCACGCGGCGGGCATCGAGCCCGAGCACCGTGCCCAGCGTATCCACAAGCTTGGTCTTGCCAAGGCCCGGCACACCCACCAGCAGCGCATGGCCGCCGGAGAGAATCGCCACCAGCACCTGCTCGATCACCTGGTCCTGGCCAAAAATGACACGGCCGATTCCGGCCCGCACCCGGCCGAGTTTCTCAGCCAGGGCCTCGGCCTCGGCGACGGTCGCAAGGGACCGGGCGGCGTCATTCATGCCGTCCAGCGCGTTTTCGGAGGCTGTCGCCACTTCAACCATCGCCTTGCGGCTCCCTATATGCAGTCCGAACGATGAGTTCGGGGGCCGGCCATCCGGCAAGACAACAAATGGGGACGCGAGCCCGCCGGAAAAGCGGTGCGGTGCGCGGTCCTCCGGGAAGCCTATGATGCTCGGTCAAACCAACAAAGCACCGCATGAGGGCGGAACGGGGCATCCGCCGGTCCGGACCGATCGCCTGCTTCCCGACCGCGCAACCCCCCGTCCGCGCGCCCAATCCTGCGGCGATTTCGACATCCGCATCACGCGGGACGGGCGCTGGCACTACAAGGGCTCCCCGATCAACCGCAAGGAGCTGGTGTGCCTGTTCGCCAGCGTGCTGCGGCGGGAGGAGGATGGCTCCTTCTGGCTGGAAACACCGGCGGAACGTGGGCAGATCGAGGTCGAGGACGCCCCCTTCCTGGCCGTGGAGATGTTCTGGCGGCAGTGCCCCGACGCGGATGGGAAGCCCCGCCAGTGCCTCGCCTTCCGCACGAATCTTGACGAAATCGTGACCGCCGATGACGCGCACCCGATCCGGGTCAGGCTCTGCCCGAAGACGCGGCAGCCCTCCCCCTATGTCACCGTGCGGCCGGGGCTGGAGGCGCGGCTGACCCGCCCGGTCTTCTACGAACTCGTCGCCCTGGCCGAAGCGGAGCAGATCGAGGACCGCAAGGTGCTGGGGGTCTGGAGCGAGGGGATCTTCTTCCCGATCGACGATTTGCCGCCCGAGGCGGATGCCTGATCTTGTCTCGGGGCCGGCCGGAGCCCACACCCCGGTGATGGACCAATCGCTGACAGGCGGGCCGCTGATCGTCCGGCCGGTCGCCCCGATCTTGACCGGCCCCGAGATCGCCGCCCGGCTGCGCGACCCCGTGCGGCTGGCACGGGCGGGCGCCACCTCCTCCGATGACGCCATGGACCTGCTCAACGGCAAGGCGCCGAAGGAGGCGGCGGTGCTGGTCGGCATCCTGCTCCACCCCGAGCCGACCGTGCTGCTGACGCTGCGCGCCGCCACGCTGAACGCCCATGCCGGCCAGGTCGCCTTCCCCGGCGGGCGGATCGAACCGGGCGAGACCCCCGAATCCGCCGCCCTGCGCGAGGCCGCCGAGGAGGTCGGGCTGGACCCGCGCCTGCCGGTGCTGCTGGGGCGGCTGCCGGACCATCTGACCGGCACCGGCTATCGCATCACCCCGGTGGTGGCGCTGCTGACGCCGCCCTTCAGCCTCACCCCCGCGCCGGATGAGGTGGAGGAGCCCTTCGAATATCCGCTCTCCCGGCTGCTCGACCCGATGCTGCCGGAGCGCGGGCAGCGGAATTTCCGCGGACGAGACCGAGTGTTCTGGGTCTGGCCGCATGACCGGCACCTGGTCTGGGGCGCGACGGCGACCATCCTGCTGAACCTCGCCCGCGTGCTACGGGAATGACGGATTGCCCCGGCGGTCCCGCAGGCGTCTCCTGCTCGGCCCTGTCCGGATCGGAACCATGGACTGGCTGTTCGAACCGCTGCTGTTTCTCCTGCCCTTCGGCGCCTGGTGGCTGTGGCGCCGGGCCAATCCGACGGCCGAGCCCTCCGGGCCTGTGCTTGGCCTGGCGGCGGCGGGGGTGGTGCTGATGCTGGGGGGGGCGGTGATCTACGGATTCTCGCGGGCGCAGGACCGCCATGCGGTCTATGTGCCGCCGCGCCTCGGCCCGGATGGCGAGATCATCCCCGGCCATGTGGTGCCCGCGCGATGAGCGGGGACCCTCCCAGCACCCGGATCGCCCCCCCGGCCGCGCTGGCCTCCGGCGCGGCCGGGGCGGTGCTGGCGGCCCTGCCCGGGGCGCGGGCGGTCGGCGGGCTGGTGCGCGACCTGCTGGCCGGGCGGCCGCTGGCCGATATCGATGTCGCCGCCCCCTTCCCGCCCGAGACCATCGCCGAGCGCCTGCGCGCCGCGGGGCTGCGGGTGTTCGAAACCGGGCTCGCCCATGGCACCGTCACCGCCGTGCTCGACCGTGAGCCGGTGGAGGTGACGGCGCTGCGCCAGGACATCGCGACCGACGGCCGCCATGCCGAGGTCGCCTGGACCACCGATTGGCGCATCGATGCGGCGCGGCGGGATTTCACCATCAACGCCATGTCGCTGGCCGCCGACGGCCGGCTTTGGGATTATTTTGGCGGGCGGGCGGATCTGGCGGCGGGGCGGGTGCGCTTCGTCGGCGATCCGGCCACGCGGCTGGCCGAGGATTTTTTGCGCGCGCTGCGCTTCTTCCGCTTCCAGGCACGGTATGGGCGGGGCACGCCCGATCCGGCGGCGATCGCGGCGATCGCGGCGGCGGTGCCCGGCCTCGCGCGGCTGTCGGCCGAACGGGTCTGGTCCGAGCTGAAACGCCTGCTGATCGCCCCCGACCCCTGCGACGCGCTGGCGCTGATGGCCGCCTGCGGCGTGTTGGGCGCGGTGCTGCCCGAGGTGACCGAGGCCAACACCATCCCCCGCCTGCCCCGGCTGCGGCGGCTGGTCGCGATCACCCCCTCCACCGATCCGGTGCTGCGCCTCGCGGCACTGCTGGGCGAGGTGCTGCCGCGCGGCCTCGGCGGGCTCGCGGGGCGGCTGCGGATGTCGGGCGAGGAACGCGGCAGGCTCTCCCGCTACTGCGGCCACCGCCACGACCCGCGCCCCGATCCGGGGCTGGATCACGATGCGGCGCGGCGGCTGCTCGCGCTCTACGGCGCGGCGGAAGCCCAGGCCGAGTTGCTGCTGGCCGAGGCCGAGGATGGCCAGGACCGCGCCGCCGACCGCGCCCTGCTGGCGGCGACGCCGGTGCCGGTCTTCCCGCTGCTCGGGCAGGATGTGCTGGACCTCGGCGTGCCGGAGGGGCCGCGTATCGGGCGGCTCTACAACAGCGTGCGCGGGTGGTGGTTCGCCGGCGGCTGCGTGGCGGACAAGGATGCGCTCCTGGCGCGGATGCGGGAGGAGGTCGCGGCAGGGTAGACTAGCTCGCGTCGTTCGCCAGTGCTTGCTCGACGGCGGATAACACCAAATGCACGTCGTAGGGCGAAGGCTCCGCATGTAGATCGCCGTGAACGATGCGGTTGCGCAGGTCGATCAGTGGACGAACTCTCTGTTCGAGCGCCGGGTCAATATAGCCAAGCATCGCCAAGGTCTGCACCACTGTTCCGGGGGTGCGGGGCCGCGCTCCTTTCTCGCTTTCGATCCGATGAAGCGCGGCCTCTAACAAGGACCAAGCCATGACAAAAGCGGCTTGCTGCTGCCCATGGATCTCCAAAGTCCGAACCTCCTCTGCCCGGCGGCGGATGTCGGCGGTCGACGAAACGGGGATGGTCAGCGTTTTCAACGGATCGCTTCCTATATAGGTAACGACCAGCTGCCAGTCGGGGTGTCCTTCAAAGAGGCGGCGGATTCGTGTCAGCGACCATTCCGTAGCAGGGCTAGGGCGCTGCTTGACTTCGATGGCTATGTTGGCTCCCGGCTTTTTGGCGATGGCATCGGGCCGATAGGAGCCGAGGAACGCCGGAAGGTCGTCAGGCCGGGGATCGACAACAAAGGTGAAGCCCTGGTCAACATATTGAGCCCGCAGTCCCGCAAGGAACTCACGCTCAGCCTCTTCCGGCCAGGATCGAGCGGGTGCAGTCATTAGAGCCTCCTCCAGCTCAGATCGTTGTCGGCACGGACATATACAACAGGCGCGGGGCTCTCCGAAGCCGTGATTGTGTCCAACGCCGCCGCGAGCTGTTCGCTCGGCTCGGCGAAGGTCCATCTCACCCCGGGTTCGAACTTCTGGGCGACGACGCGTTCGACAACCTGATCGTCCAAGTGAACCACTCCTATCAAAGCGTCCATAATTGGCTTCACGATGTTATCGATGTCGCCGCCCATAGGAGCGGTGGGAAAATAGTAGATCGTCAGTGCAAGCGGCTCTTCCTCAAGGTACGTCCACTCTGCAGTTTCTCTTACTCGATTCCGGGCGGCCTCTTTCACCTCATTCTTCCAACGCACCTTCGAGGCAGTATTCGCTTGCAACGAAAGAGGAGTACCCACTAGGTAGAATTCGAAAGGGAAAAGCAAATCCTCGTCGCCCAATGCTATGCCCCACCTGCGATGGGTTCAATATCGGTAGTACCCTGCCGGGTCGTGTTCAATTAGGCAATGCTCTCCCTAGACTGGCCGCCCTCACACCGGATACAGCCGGTCCGCGAATTCGCCGAACGCCACCGCCGGCTGCGGCTCTCCCCAGCGCCGGTCCTTCACCTGCTCGGGCGCCGTGTCCTGCGCCATCAGCGCCACCAGGTCCTGGCGCACCCGCTTGTCGTTGCGCAGGTATTGGTGGCCGATCCAGTTCGGCTCCACCTCATGCGTCGGCACCGGCTTGAGGTCGGCCCCGGCCACCACCTCGCTGTAATCCACCACCTTCACATTGCCTGGCAGGTCCTTGGGCCGGCCCGGCCCGGCGGTGCCCAGCCGGTCGCCGCGGTTCACCTGGCCCGAGACCAGCGAGACCACCCCATCGGCGCGGTTCACCCCGATGGTCACGTAGCGCGCGAGGCTGGCCAGCGGCCGCATCCCGCCGGCGCTGTCGCTGGCCCAGCCCTCGCCCGCGTCGAACACATCCGCCGCGTCATCCCCGGCCATGATCACCGCCTGGCGGAAGACGCCCTTGGGCAGCGGCGAGAAGCGCTGCGCCATCTCCTGCATCGCGCAGCGGGTCGCCCGCGCGCCCATCGAATGCGCGAGATAGACGACCGGGACCGTCGGCTTCAGCGCGGCCACGGCCGCGACCAGCCGCGCCAGCGCGAGGCCGGAGCTTGCCGCATCCACCTGATCATCCTTGTAGGCGCCGATGCTGCCGACGCCATTGCTCGGCCAGGTGAAGCACAGCGGCACCAGCGGCGGCGCGCCACCCTCCTCCAGCCAGGCGCAAAGCGCGCCGGTGCGAGCCATGGCGGCGGAAAAACTGTAGTTGAAGCCATGCACCGAAAGCAGCGCGATGCCGCCCTCGGCCTTGGCGAGCCATTGCTTCAGCACGGTCACCAGCCCGCTGTCGGGATCATCGAACGCCTCGACATGCGGCGTGCCGGCCTTGCCCTCCAGTGCCGGATCGGCCTCGCCGGAGGTATCCACCCAGCCGGCCAGAACCCGGCCCGGCGGATCGTCCGGCACCGTGCCGAAGCCCGGACCCTTGGGGTCGAACAGGCGATTGGTCGCGAAAAACACCAGCCTTGTGGCCATGATGTCATCCCCCCGAACAGATTGGGATCGTATCAAACAGGACTTCCGGGCGCCAGCGGATTGCGGCGGCGATGCTGCTTGCGGAACGGCGCGGGAAGCCCCGAGACTGGCCGCGATCCAGGGAGAGATCAGGACATGAGGCTTTCATCCATCCCCCGGCTCCTCGGCGCCGGGATGCTGTTCCTATCGGCCCAGATGCTCTCGTCCCCCGCGGCCGAGGCCCAGCCCGCCACGGATATCATGGGCGCCATCCGCGGCCGCGGGATGCTGATCTGCGGCGTCTCGCCCTCCACCGCCGGCTTCGCCCTGCCCGACAGCCAGGGCGTCTGGCGCGGGTTGGATGTGGATATCTGCCGCGCCATCGCCTCGGCCTTGCTCGGCGATGCCTCCCGCGTGCGGAATGTGCCGACCTCGGTGCAGCAGCGCTTCACCGCGCTGCAATCGGGCGAGGTCGATGTGCTGGCGCGCAACACGACCTGGACCCTGGGGCGTGAGGCCTCGCTCGGCCTCGCCTTCGCCGGCATCTCGTTTTACGACGGCACCGGCTTCATGGTGAAGGCGGCCTCGGGCGTCACCAGTTCGCGCGGGCTGGACGGCGCGACGGTCTGCGTCTCGCCCGGCTCGACCACCGAACTCGGCGTCGCCGACTACTTCCGCCAGACCGGCATGCGGTTCAGCCCGCTGCTGATCGAGGATATCGAGGCGATGCGCGGCGCCTTCATCGCCGGGCGCTGCGATGCCTATGCGACCGACGTCTCCTCGCTGGCCGCCTTCCGCTACGCCCAGGGTGCCAATGGCACGGCCTGGCGCATCCTGCCGGAAGTGATCAGCAAGGAGCCGCTCGGGCCGGCCATCCGCAAGGGCGACTGGAAGTTCTTCGACCTCGTGCGCTGGACGCTCTACGCGCTGCTGACCGCCGAGGAACTGGGCGTGACCAGCCAGAACATCGACCAGATGATGGACAGCACGGTGCCGGAAGTGCAGCGCCTGCTGGGCCGCACCGGGGGGCTGGGCACGGCGCTCGGGGTGGATGACGCCTGGGCCGCGCGCATGATCCGTCAGGTCGGCAATTACGCGGAGATGTGGGAGCGCAACATCGTGCCGATCGGCATCGAGCGCGGCCCCAACCGGCTGTGGAGCCAGGGCGGGCTGCACTACGCGCCGCCGATGCGGTAGGCGGCCGGGTCCGGGGGGGCGGTTCCGCCCCCCCGGCGTGCCTCAGCCTGCCGCGAGGACCCGCCACACCTTCTCCGGCGTCGCCGGCATGTCGATATGCGCGATGCCCAAGGCATCCGCGACCGCCGAGACGATCGCCGGCGGCGCCCCGCAGGAGCCACCCTCCCCCGCGCCCTTCACCCCAAGCTCATTGGTCGGCGTCGGCACGATGTTGAAGCCGAGCACGAACTCCGGCGCATCGGCGGCGCGCGGCATGGCGTAGTCCTGGAAGGTGGCGGTGAGAAACTGGCCGCTCTCCGGGTCGTAGCGGGCATGTTCCAGCAGCGCTTGGCCGATGCCCTGCATGATCGCGCCATGCGCCTGGCCATGCACCAGCATCGGGTTGATCAGCCGCCCGCAATCATCCACCGCGGCGTAGCGCGCCAGGGTGACGGCGCCGGTCTCGGGGTCGATCTCGACCTCGGCGACGTGGCAGCCATTGGGGAAATTGCACTCGGTGTCGCGGCGATAGATGGTCTGTTCATCGAGGCCCGGGGCCTCGCCCTCGGGCGGGGCGTGGGACAATTCCATCACCTGGTCCCAGGAGGTGGTGAGGTCGGTGCCCGCCACACGGAACTGCCCGTCCTCGAAACTCACATCCTCGACGCCGGCTTCCAGCAGATGCGCCGCGAGGCGCTTGGCCTTGGCCATCACCAGATCGGAGGCGCGCAGCGTCGCCACGCCGCCCATCTGGCTGGAGCGCGAGCCGCCGGTGCCGGCGCCGGTCTGCACCGTGTCGGTGTCGCCCTGGACCAGATCCACCGCCTCGAAGGGCAGGCCGAGGCGTTCGGAGACGATCTGGGCGAAGGCCGTCGCATGGCCCTGGCCATGGCTGAAGGTCCCGACATGGAGCTTCACCCGCCCCGCCTCGATGCGGACCCGCGCCCATTCGAAGGGCTGGCCGCCCGAGGCCTCGATGAAATAACCCAGGCCGATGCCGCGCTTTTTGCCGGCGGCCTCGGAGGTGGCGCGACGGTCCGCGAAACTGTCCCATTCCGCGAGGTCGAGGGCCATCGCCTGCGTCTCGGCGAAATGGCCGCTGTCGATCAGATTCCCGGCGGTGTTCTTGTAGGGGATCTGGTCGGGGCGGATGTAGTTGCGGCGGCGGATCTCGTCGCGCCCGATGCCGAATTCCCGCGCCCCCATGTCGAGCATGCGCTCCACCACATAGGCCGTCTCCGGCCGCCCGGCGCCGCGATAGGCATCGGTGCTGGCGGTATTGGTGAAGACGCAGCGCACCTGCTGATGCACCGCCTGGATGTCATAGACCGTGCCCGAGATGCGGGCGCCGGCGACCGTCGGGATGCGCGGCCCGAAATCCATGAGGTAGGCACCCATCGCCGCATCGGTCCGCACCCGCAGGCCCACGGCCTTGGCAGTGTCGTCGAAGGCCATTTCGGCGGTGGTCACCTGGTCCCGCCCATGCGGATCGCACAGGAAGGTTTCCGTTCGCCCACTGCGCCATTTCACCGCCCGCCCCAGCCGCTTGGCGGCCCAGAGCACCATGGCCGATTCAGGAAACAGCTTGCCGCGCAGGCCAAAACCGCCGCCGACGTCCGGGGAGATCACCCGCAGCCTGTCCATCGGCACGTTGAAGATGAACTTGGCGAGGGAGTCGCGGACGCGGATCACCCCCTGGGTCGGGCTATGCAGCACATGGCGGCCGGCCTCGGCCTCCCATTCGCCGATGGCGACGCGGGGCTCCATCGGGTTGCCGACGAGGCGCTGGTTGATGAAGGAGAGAGAGACCCGCCGCGCGGCATGGGCGAAGGCGGCATCCGTCTCCTCCCCCCGCCCGCTGTCCCAGAGCACGCAGAGATTGTCGGCCCGGCCCTGGTCGTCCCAGATCACCGGGGCATCTGGGTCCATGGCGCGGGCCGTGTCGGTGATGCTGGGCAGGGGGTCGTAGTCGATCTCGACCAGCTCGGCGGCGTCCTGCGCCTGGGCGCGGGTCTCGGCGACGATGAAGGCGACCGGGTCGCCGACAAAGCGCACCCGGCCCTCGGCCAGGATCGGGCGGGGCGGGCAAAACAGCGGATCGGCGCTGGGGATCTCGACCTGGAGCGGGATCATCCCCAAGCCATCCTCGCGCGTTTCCGCCGCGGTCAGGACCGCGAGCACACCCGGGGCGGCGCGGGCGGCACTGGTGTCGATCGAGACGATCCTGGCATGGGCATGCGGGCTGCGCAGCACGACGCCATGCGCCTGGCCGGGCAGGTCGAAATCATCCGTGTACTGGCCCTGGCCGGTCAGGAAGCGGATGTCTTCCTTGCGGCGCACCGGCTGGCCGATCCCGAATTTTTCCATCGCGCGCTCTTCCCTGCTCGTTGCGGCCAGCATCGGATCGGGGGGCGGGGCGGGCAAGGGCCGAGCGGCGCCAAAACGCGACCAGGACCATGCCGAGCGCCGCGAGCAACACCCAATGCACCGGCCGCGGCGCCATGGCCCAGTCGAGGTTGGCGGCGGCGATGCGCTCGGCCGGCAGCCGGGTGGCCAGGGCGTACCAGGCATATTCCAGCCCTGCGGTCAGCAGCGTCACCACCGGGGCCATGGCCAGCAGCACCCAGGGGTTGGCCCGGCGTTCGGCCGGCAGCAGCCGCCAGCCCATCAGCCACAGGAACAGCCCGGCCGAGAGCGTCGCCTCGGTCACGTCGATCTTGCCCTGGAGGAAATGGTGGAACAGCGCGAGTGCCGTGATCGGATAGATCAGCCGATGCAGCCGCTTCCACCGCTTGCCCATCCGCCGCAGCGCCGCGTCGGTCGAGGTCCAGCCCAGCACCGCCATCCCGGCGAAGGCGACGAAGCCGATGGTGAGATAGAAGCGCAGCGCGATCTCGGAGACGATGGTGAGCGGCTTGTAGCCCTGCTCCGCCACATAGAGCGCCACATGCAGCCCGGCATAGGCCAGCGCCGAAAGCCCGATCATCCGCCGGAGCAGCACGCATTCCGGCCAGACGGCGGTCCAGCGCAGCGGCGTCACCGCCAGGGCCAGCAGCAGGCCACGGACGGCCCATTTGCCGCTCTCATGCAAGGCGGCGGGCAAGGGCTCCGGGTCGAAGGCGCCGGTATAGGCAAGGTAGAGCATCCACACCCCGGGGGCGCAGAGCAGGGCGAAGCAGGCCAGGCGAAGGGCCGAGACACGGCCACGACGATCCAGCCACGGGCAGAGCGAGAGGAGGGACATGCAGGGGGTTCGCTCCACAGGCGCGGATGGATAGCCTGGGATGTGGGGTCCGGTGCCCCAAACGGCAAACGGGGCCGGGGGATTGCTCCCACCGGCCCCGCCGTAGTCAGAGACGAAAAGGGCGGATCAGCCCTGGTCGTCGTCCTCGCTCGCCGCCTCGGGGCGGGGACCGGAGTCCAGGCCCTTGGCGGCAGTGTCGCGATCGACCAGCTCGATCACCGCCATGTCGGCGGCATCGCCGTAGCGCATGCCGGCCTTCAGGACGCGGCAATAGCCACCGGTACGACCCTTGTAGCGGTCGGCGATGGTGGTGAAGAGCTTGTCCACGATCCGCTCATCGCGGATCACCGCATAGGCCTGACGCCGGGCATGGAGCCCGCCGCGCTTGCCGAGGGTGATCACCTTCTCGACGTAGGGCCGGAGCTCCTTCGCCTTGGGAAGGGTCGTGGTGATCTGTTCGTGCTTGATCAGCGCCGTCGCCATGCTGCGAAGCATGGCAAATCGGTGGCTGGTGGTAACGCCGAGCTTACGGCCGGCAACTCCGTGACGCATTGTCTTATCCTATCCGGTGCCAGCTGCTCAGAACGGCTCTTCAATCTTCTTGGCGAGGTCTTCGATGTTCTCGGGGGGCCAGCCGGTCACGGCCATGCCGAGACCCAGGCCCATCGAGGCGAGGACTTCCTTGATCTCATTCAGCGACTTGCGCCCGAAATTCGGGGTGCGGAGCATTTCCTGCTCGGTCTTCTGAACCAGATCGCCAATATAGACGATGTTGTCGTTCTTCAGGCAGTTCGCGCTGCGGACCGACAGTTCCAGCTCGTCCACCTTGCGCAGCAGGTGACGGTTGAAGCCCAGGTCTTCCTCGACTTCCGCCGCCTTGAACTGCGTCGGCTCGTCGAAGTTGATGAAGAGCTGCAACTGGTCCTGCAACACGCGGGCGGCGACGGCCAGAGCGTCATCGGGAGCGACGGTGCCGTCGGTCTCGATGGTCAGCACCAGCTTGTCGTAGTCGGTGCGCTGACCCACGCGGGTCGGCTCCACCTTGTACGCCACGCGGCGGACCGGGCTGTAGATCGCATCCACCGGGATCAGACCGATGGGGGCATCCTCGGGCCGGTTCTCGGCGGCGGGGACATAGCCGCGGCCGATGTCGATGGTCAGTTCCATCGACAGCTTGGCGCCTTCGTCCAGCGTGCAGATGACCAGATCCGGGTTCGAGATCTCGATATCCCCGGTGGTCTGGATCTGGCCGGCGGTGACTTCGCCAGGACCGGTCGCGGTGAGCTGGAGGCGCTTCGGCCCCTCGCCCGGCATCCGGATCGCAAGCTTCTTGATGTTCAGGACGATGTCCGTGACATCCTCACGCACGCCCGAAAGCGCGCTGAACTCATGCAGGGCGCCATCGATGCGGATCGCCGTGACTGCCGCGCCCTGAAGGGACGACAGCAGCACGCGCCGCAGCGCATTGCCGAGGGTGACGCCGAAGCCGCGTTCCAGCGGCTCGGCGACAATGGTGGCGGTGCGATTGGGATCGTTCCCCGGCTCGACGTCGAGCTTCTCGGGGTGGATCAGGTCGCGCCAGTTGCGTTCGAGCAAGTGCTTCTCCTCCTCAGACGCGCCGGCGCTTGCGCGGACGGCAGCCGTTATGGGGGATCGGCGTCACATCGCGGATGGCGGTCACGTAGAAACCGACCGCCTGCAAGGCGCGCAGCGCCGACTCACGGCCCGAGCCCGGACCAGAGACGTGAATCTCGACCGTCTCCATGCCGTGCTCGCGGGCCTTCTTGCCCGCATCCTCGGCCGCGACCTGCGCGGCATAGGGGGTGGACTTGCGGCTGCCCTTGAAGCCCTGGCTACCGGCCGAGGACCAGGCGATCGCATTGCCCTGCGCATCGGCGATGGTGACGATGGTGTTGTTGAAGGAGGCCAGCACGTGGGCGACGCCGGAGGAGATGTTCTTCCTCTCCTTGCGCTTCACGGGGCCGCGGGCCGCGCCCGCGCGGGGTTCGCGAGCCATTACTTGGTCACCTTCTTCTTGCCGGCGATCGCGACCGCCTTGCCCTTGCGGGTACGCGCATTCGTATGGGTGCGCTGGCCGCGGACCGGAAGGCCCTTGCGGTGACGCAGGCCGCGGTAGCAGGCCATGTCCATGAGGCGCTTCTTGTTCATCGCCTCTTCACGGCGAAGGTCGCCCTCGACGCGGTAATCACGGTCCACGACTTCGCGGATCTTCATGATCTCTTCGTCGGTGAGCTGGTTCACCCGGCGATCCTCAGGGATCTTGAGGCTTTCACAGATCACCTTCGCATTGCTCGGGCCGATGCCGAAGATGTAGCGGAGGGAGATGAGAACCCGCTTGTTGGCGGGGATGTTCACGCCGGCGATACGCGCCACTGGTGTCACTCCTGGGGGCCGAAGCCCGCGATTGGCCCCGCCCCGGAACCGGGGCGGCAGCGGTGGGTCTTGAGGTGATCCTCACGCAGGCCCCAAGTCGGGCATACGCAAATACGCGCGCGGCCGGGTTGGGCCCGTCCGTGCGAGAGGGGGCGGTTAGACCCCTATGGCGTCGGAGTCAAGCCGAGGCGTGCGTCTTGGCCAGAATCGCGTCGATCTGCGTGGCGACATCGGCCATCTCGGCCATGCCATCCACCGTCTCCAACCGCCCACGGGCGGCGTAATAGGGCAGCAGCGGCGCGGTCTGGCGGTGGTAGGCCTCCAGCCGCGCGGCCACGAGCTCGGCCTTGTCGTCGGCGCGACGGATGAAACCCGTGCTGCCGCAGACGTCGCAGACGCCGGCCTGGGCCGTCGGCTTGAAGCGGTCGTGGTAGCCCGCACCGCATTTGGCGCAGGTGAAGCGGCCGGCGATGCGTTCGACCAGCGCCGCGTCATCGACCTTCAACTCGATCACATGGTCCAGCGTCAGCCCCTTCTCGGCCAGCACCGAGTCCAGCGCCTCCGCCTGCGGCAGCGTGCGGGGGAAGCCGTCCAGGATGAACCCCCGCGCGCAATCGGGCATGGCGACCCGCCGGGCCAGCATCGCCGTGATGATGCTGTCCGGCACCAGGCCACCGGCCTCCATGATCGCCTTGGCCTCGGCGCCGACCTGGCTGCCGGACTTCACCTCGGCCCGCAGCATGTCGCCGGTCGAGATCTGCGCGATCCCGTGCTTGTCCTCAAGCCGCTTGGCCTGGGTTCCCTTGCCCGCGCCCGGCGGTCCCAGAAGGATCAGGTTCATCGCGTCTTGCTCCATCAGCGTCGGTTCGGCTGGCCACGCCCGCCAAGACGGGCCTTTTTGATCAGCCCCTCGTACTGGTGCGCGAACAGGTGGGATTGCACCTGCGCCACTGTGTCCATCGTGACAGAGACGATGATCAAAAGGGAAGTGCCGCCGAAGTAGAAGGGCACGCCATACTGCGAAATCAAAATCTCAGGAATGATGCAGACCAAGGAAAGATAGATCGCACCGATGGCCGTCAGTCGCGTCAGCACCCGATCGAGATAGTCAGCGGTGCTTTGGCCGGGGCGGATACCGGGGATGAAGCCGCCGTATTTCTTGAGATTATCGGCGGTTTCGACCGGGTTGAACACCACGGCGGTGTAAAAGAACGCGAAGAACACGATCAGCGCGACATAGAGCGCCATGTACAGCGGCTGCCCATGCGCGAGCCAGGCCGCCACCACCGAGACCCAGCTATCCGCCGCACGGTCACCGAAGCCGGCGAAGGTCGCGGGCAGCAGCAGCAGCGAGGAGGCGAAGATCGGCGGGATCACGCCGGCGGTGTTCAGCTTCAGCGGCATATGGGTGTTTTCGCCGCCGAACATGCGGTTGCCCACCTGGCGCTTGGGATATTGCACCGGGATGCGCCGCTGGGCGCGTTCCACGAAGACCACCAGCGCGATGACGCCAAGCGCCATCACCATGAAGAACAGGATGAAGACCGGCGACAACGCGCCCGTCCGCCCGAGTTCCAGGGTCGAGGCCATCGAGGACGGCAGGTTGGCGACGATGCCAGCGAAGATGATCAGGCTGATGCCATTGCCGACGCCGCGGGCGGTGATCTGCTCGCCCAGCCACATCAGGAACATGGTGCCGCCGACCAGGGTGATGACCGAGGAGGCGATGAAGAAGGGCCCGGGATCGGAGACCGCAGGGCCGAAATTGCCGCGCATCGACTCCAGGCCGACCGCGATGCCATAGGCCTGGAACAGCGCGATCACGAGGGTCAGGTAGCGGGTGTACTGGTTCAGCTTCTTGCGGCCGGATTCGCCCTCTTTCTTGAGGGTTTCCCAGGCCGGGATCGCCGCGGTCATCAGCTGCACGATGATGCTGGCGCTGATGTAGGGCATGATGTTCAGCGCGAAGACCGTCATCCGCCCGAGCGCGCCGCCCGAGAACATGTCGAACATGCCGAGCACGCCATTGCCGTGCTGGCGCAGGATGTCGGCCATGACGCTCGCATCCACGCCGGGCACCGGAACATAGGTGCCGATCCGATAGACGATGAGGGCGGCGAGGGTGAACCAGATGCGCTTCTTAAGCTCGGTGGCCTTGCTCAGCACGCCAAGATTCAGATTGCCCGCAAGCTGTTCTGCGGCGGAGGCCATGTCGGACGACCCTTCGATAAGACGAAAACGGCGCCGGCGGGAGGTCCCGCGCGGCGCCGCCTGGAAGTGAGTAGCCGACCCCCGGGGGGGTCGGCAAGCGGATCAGGCTTCCGGGGTCGGCTCGGCCTTGACCGCGGTCAAGGTGATGGTGCCGCCCGCGGCCTCGATCGCCGCCTTGGCGGCCGCCGAGGCGCCCGCGACGGTGATCGTGATCGCGCGGGTGATCTCGCCCTTGGCCAGCAGGCGAACGCCCGCCAGACCGGCCTTGGTCCGCACCACACCGGCGGCGCGCAGGGCGTCCTCGGTGATGGGCTCGCCGGCCACGAGACGGCCTTCCTCGATCGCGGCATTCAGAACGCCGATGTTCAGCGCTGCGAATTCGCGACGGAAGATGTTCACGAAGCCGCGCTTCGGCATACGCCGGTAGATCGGGAGCTGACCGCCCTCGAACCCGTTCAGCGACACACCGCTACGCGCCTTCTGACCCTTGACGCCACGGCCGCTGGTCTTGCCCTTGCCCGAGCCAATACCACGACCGACGCGCTTGAACTTGGGCCGCGCGCCCGCATTGTCGCGCAGTTCATTCAACTTCATCGGATTATCCCTCCACCTTGATCAGGTGGGCGACCTTGGCGATCATGCCGCGCACCGCGGGCGTATCTTCCAGCTCGCGCGACTTGCGGATCTTGTTCAACCCGAGGCCGATCAGCGTCCCCTTCTGCCCCGGCTTGCGGCCGAGGACAGAGGCGATCTGCGTGACCTTCACGGTCTTCTTGACGAGATCAGACACCAGCGGCCTCCCCCGTCTCGACGACCGCGGCGGCTTCACGCTTCTGCGGCAGCAGATCGGTGACCTTCTTGCCACGGCGCGCGGCCACGGCCCGGGGGCTCGTGCAGCGGCTGAGGGCGGAGAAGGTCGCCTTGACCATGTTGTGCGGGTTCGTGGTGCCGGTGCATTTGGCGACGACATCGCCCATGCCCAGCGTCTCGAACACCGCGCGCATCGGCCCACCGGCGATGATGCCCGTGCCGGCCGGGGCCGCACGAAGGATCACGCGCCCCGCGCCGAAATCACCGATCACGTCGTGATGCAGGGTCCGGCCCTCGCGCATCGGCACCTTGATCAGGCCACGCTTGGCCCGCTCGGTTGCCTTGCGGATGGCTTCGGGCACTTCACGTGCCTTGCCAGCCCCCCAGCCGACGCGGCCCTTCTCGTCACCGACGACGACCAGAGCGGCGAAGGAGAAGCGACGGCCACCCTTCACCACCTTGGCGACGCGATTGATGGTGACCAGCTTGTCCTTCAGCTCATCGCCCTGCTCACGCTCCGGCTGACGCTCCGGACCACGATCGCTGCGGCGACGACGGCGATCGCCCTCGCCACCACCTTCACCTGGGCCTGCAGCCCTTGGTTCCCGTGCCATCTAGATGCTCCTCAGAACGACAGCCCGCCCTCGCGGGCGCCGTCCGCCAGGGACTTGACCCGGCCATGATAGAGATAGGGACCGCGGTCGAAGACCACAGCCGTGACGCCGGCGGCCAGGGCGCGTTCCGCGACCAGCTTGCCGACGGCCGAGGCCGCATCCTTGTCCGCGCCGGTCTTGAGCGTCTCGCGCATCGGCTTTTCGATCGAAGACGCCGCGGCGAGGGTCCGCCCCTGGCTGTCGTCGATCACCTGCGCGTAGATGTGCTTGCCCGACCGGAAAACCGACAGGCGCACGCGCCCACCGCTCTTTTGCTTGAGTGAATAACGCAGACGCGACCGCCGCCGCGTCTCGAGAGCGAGCTTGTCCATTACTTCTTCTTGCCCTCCTTGCGACGGATGACTTCGTCCGTGTACTTCACGCCCTTGCCCTTGTAGGGCTCGGGGCCGCGATAACCGCGGATTTCAGCTGCCACCTGGCCAACCACCTGCTTGTCCGAACCCTCGACCTTGACCAAGGTCGGCTTCTCGCAGGTGATCTTGATGCCCTCGGGCACCTGGTAGCGGATTTCGTGGCTGTAGCCGAGGTTCAGGATCAGCTCCTTGCCCTGGACCGCGGCCTTGTAGCCGGTGCCGGTGATTTCCATCGACTTGCTGTAGCCGGTCGAAACACCAACAACCATCGTGTTGATCAGCGCCCGCGTGGTGCCCCACAGCGTGCGCGCCTGGCGATCCGAACCACGAGGGGCGACCGCCACCTCATTGTCCCGGATCTCCACATCAACATGATCGGTCAGGGCCAGCTTCAGCTCACCGAGCTTCCCCTTGGCCACGACGGTGCGGTCCATGAGCGACACAGTCACTCCGGCCGGCACCACCACAGGATATTTGCCTACGCGCGACATTTGCCCATGCCCTCCGTCAGAACACGCGGCAGAGGACTTCGCCGCCAACATTGGCGGCGCGGGCCTCATTGTCGCTCATCACGCCGCGCGGCGTGGAGAGGATCGAAATACCGAGACCATTGTACTCCTTCGGGAGCTCCTTGATCTTGGAATACACCCGACGCCCCGGCTTGGAGACGCGGCTGATTTCCTTGATGGCGGGCTCGCCCTCGGAATACTTCAGCTCGATGTGAAGGTTCTTGATGCCCGGACGAACGTCCTCGATGCGCCAGCCGCGGATGTAACCTTCCCGCTTCAGCACTTCCAGGAGATCGGCGCGGAGACGCGAGGCGGGCGAGACGAGCTTCGTCTGCCGCGCGGACTGCGCGTTGCGGATGCGGGTCAACAGATCGCCCACAGGATCGGATAGCGACATGCCGGGTCCCCTACCAGCTCGCCTTGACCATGCCGGGGATCTGGCCTGCGGAGGCGAGCTCCCGCAGCTGGATCCGGCAAAGCTTGAACTTGCGATAATTGCCGCGAGCGCGGCCCGTGATCTCGCAACGCAGACGGATGCGGTTCTGGGCACCGTTGCGCGGCAGCTGCGCGAGCTTCAGAGTCGCCTCGAAGCGCTCCTCGACCGGCAGCTCGCGATCCATCACGATCTCTTTCAAGGCAGCACGCTTGGGGGCAAAGGCTTTCGCCATCGCCTCGCGCCGCTTGTTCTTCATGATCGAAGATGTTTTCGCCATGACTGTCCTAACCCTCCGGAACCTGCCGCGGCGTGCGCGGCGGTTTTCCCAAACTCAGTTGATGAAAGGCAGATCGAAAGCCTTAAGCAGGGCCTTCGCTTCCTTGTCGGTCTTCGCCGTCGTCACGAACACGATGTCCATGCCGCGCACGGTGTCCACCTTGTCGTAGTTGATCTCGGGGAAGATGATCTGTTCCTTCAGGCCGAGCGCGAAATTGCCCCGCCCGTCGAAGCCCTTATTCCCCGGCAGGCCGCGGAAGTCACGCACGCGCGGCAGCGCGATGGTGACCAGGCGGTCCAGGAACTCGTACATCCGGGCGCGGCGCAAGGTGACCTTGCAGCCGATCGCCTGACCGGCACGGATCTTGAAGCCGGCGATCGCCTTCTTCGAGATCGTCTTGATCGGCTTCTGGCCGGCGATCATCATCATGTCGGCAAAGGCTGCATCCAGCTTCTTGCCATCGGCGGCGGCTTCGCCGACGCCCATGTTGATGACGATCTTCTCCAACTTCGGCACTTCCATCGGATTGCCGTAGTTGAATTCCTCGGCAAGCTTCTTCCGCACGACATCGCCGTACAGAATCTGCATCCGGGGAAGCTCGCGAGCTTCGCTCATGCGTCGATCACCTCGCCGGACGCCTTGGCGAACCGGACCTTCTTGCCGTCATCCAGAACCTTGAAGCCGACGCGGGTCGGCTTGTCGCCCTTGGGGTCCAGCAGCGCGAGGTTGGAGAGGTGGATGGGACCCTCCTTCTCGATGATGCCACCGGGCTTGCCCATGCCCTGCGGCTTCGTGTGCCGCTTGACCATGTTCACACCCTGCACGAAGGCGCGCACTTCCGTCGGCGAGATGCTGAGCACCTCTCCGCGCTTGCCCTTGTCGCGACCGGCCAGAACCTGAACCGTATCGCCCTTGCGGATCTTCGCAGCCATTACAGCACCTCCGGCGCCAGGGAGATGATCTTCATGTACTTCTTGGCCCGCAGCTCGCGCACGACCGGCCCGAAGATGCGGGTGCCGATCGGCTCGCCCTGCTTGTTGATCAGCACCGCGGCATTGCTGTCGAAGCGGATCGCGGAACCATCGTTGCGCCGCACCGGATAGGAGGTGCGGACGATGACGGCGCGATGCACCTCACCCTTCTTCACCTTGGCGCGGGGAATGGCATCCTTGATGGACACCACGATGATGTCACCGACGCCGGCGGTCCGACGCTTGGAACCGCCGAGCACCTTGATGCACATCACCCGGCGTGCGCCGGAATTGTCAGCCACGTCGAGGTGGCTTTCGGACTGGATCATCGGTCTGGCGCCTTATGCCGCAACAGCGGCGGTGGCGGCTTCGAAGCCCTCGGGCTTCGGCACCGTCTCGCCGTTCCGAGTGATCAGCAGCCAGGTCTTGGTCTTGCTGATCGGCCGGCATTCCTCGATCTGAACCAGCTCGCCGACCTGGGCGATGTTCAGCTCGTCATGCGCGGCGTAGCGCTTCGAGCGCCGGATGAACTTCTTGTAGAGCGGATGCATCACGCGACGTTCGATCAGGACCGTGATGGTCTTGTCCGTCTTGTCGCTGACGACCCGCCCGGTGAGGACGCGCTTCGGCATGGCCGGGGTCTCCTCTTCAGGCGCGTGTTGCGGCGGCGCGGTTGCGCTCACCGATGATGGTCTTGACCTTGGCAATGTCGCGGCGAACCACTTTCACGCGGCTCAACGCTTCCAGCTGCCCGGTCGCCCGCTGAAAGCGCAGGTTGAACTGCTCCTTCCGCAGGTCGAGCAGCATGGCCTGCAGCTCATCGGCCGATTTGGCCCGAACATCAACAATCTTCGTCATGATCAGGCCTCCGCGCCCAAACGCTGCACCAGCTTGGTCTTGATCGGCAGCTTGGCAGCACCGAGGGCAAGCGCCGCGCGGGCGGTTTCCAACGGCACGCCGTCGATCTCGAACATGATGCGACCGGGCTTCACCCGGCACACCCAGAATTCCGGGGCACCCTTGCCCGAGCCCATGCGGACTTCGGCGGGCTTGGTCGACACGGGGACGTCGGGGAAAATCCGGATCCAGACGCGGCCCGCACGCTTCATCTCACGCGTGATCGCGCGGCGAGCCGCCTCGATCTGGCGCGCGGTGATGCGCTCCGGCTCCAACGCCTTCAGGCCGAAGGCGCCGAAGTTCAGCGTGAAGCCGGCACGGGCGATACCCTTGATCCGACCCTTATGCGCCTTGCGGTAGGTCGTGCGCTTTGGTTGCAACATCGTCGTTCAGCCTTACCGATCTCTCTCAGCGCTGCGGGGCTTGTTCGGCCGCGCGCTTGTCCTGCGCCATCGGGTCGTGTGCGAGGATCTCGCCCTTGAAGATCCAGACCTTCACGCCGCAAGTGCCATAGGTGGTCTTCGCCGTGGCCACGCCGAAGTCGATGTCGGCGCGCAGCGTGTGCAAGGGCACGCGGCCTTCGCGATACCACTCCATACGCGCGATCTCAGCACCGCCCAACCGGCCGGAGCAGTTGATCCGGATGCCACCGGCCCCCAGACGCATCGCCGACTGCACCGCGCGCTTCATCGCACGGCGGAAGGCCACGCGACGCTCGAGCTGCTGGGCGATGGACTCCGCGACCAGCGTGCTGTCGATCTCCGGCTTGCGGATTTCGACGATGTTCAGCGAAACCTCGGCGCCGGCCAGCTTGGCCATGTCCTGGCGCAGCTTTTCGATGTCCGCGCCCTTCTTGCCGATCACCACACCCGGACGCGCCGCGTGGATGGTGATGCGGGGCTTCTTGGCCGGACGCTCGATCACGACGCGGGAGACGCCCGCGCCCTTCAGCCGCTCACGCAGCGTGTTGCGCAGCTTGAGGTCGGCATGCAGCAGGGCCGCATAGCCACCGGGGCCACGGCCCGCATTGGCGTACCAGCGGCTGTCCCAGGTGCGATTGACGCCGAGCCGCAGCCCGATCGGATTGACCTTGTGACCCATTACGCGGCCTCCCCCTGCGAGGCGGCGGCAACTTGCGCCTGCTCGGCAACCACGATTTTCAAATGGCTGAACCACTTCTCGACACGCGCCGCCTTGCCGCGACCGCGGGCCTGGAAGCGCTTCATGACCATGCTGCGGCCCACCTCGGCACGCGCCACAACCAGACGATCGACGTCCAGTTGGTGGTTGTTCTCGGCATTGGCGATCGCGCTTTCGAGCGTCTTCTTCACAGTCTGCGCGATGCGCTTCTTGCTGAAGGCGAGATGCGCGATCGCGTCCTGCGCCTTGGCGCCGCGAATCATCGCGGCCACCAGGTTCAGCTTGGTCGGCGAGACCCGAATGTTCTTCAGGATCGCCTGGGCCTCGGTCTCAGGAAGACCGCGGGGATGATTCGGCTTGCTCATGTCAGCCCCGCTTCGCCTTCTTGTCCGACGAATGGCCGGTAAAGGTCCGCGTCGGCGAGAATTCGCCGAACTTGTGACCGACCATGTTCTCCGACACCTGCACGGGAATGAACTTCTTCCCGTTGTAGACGCCAAAGGTCAGCCCGACGAACTGCGGCAGGATCGTGCTGCGACGAGACCAGATCTTGATGATCTCGCTCCGCTTGCTCTCCCGGGCCGCATCCGCCTTGCCCAGCAGGTAGCCGTCAACGAACGGCCCCTTCCAAATGCTGCGCGCCATGGCGATCAGCCCTTCTTCACGGAAGCGCGGCGGACGATCAGGCTGTCCGTGCGCTTGTTGTTGCGCGTCTTGAAGCCCTTGGTCGGCTTGCCCCAAGGCGTCACGGGATGACGACCGCCGCTGGTGCGGCCCTCGCCGCCGCCGTGCGGGTGATCGACCGGGTTCATGACGACGCCGCGCTGATGCGGCTTGCGGCCGAGCCAACGGCTGCGACCGGCCTTGCCGAGTTCCTGGTTCTGGTTGTCCGGGTTGGACACCGCACCGATCGTCGCCATGCATTCGCCGCGCAGCAGGCGGACTTCGCCCGACTGCAGCTTGACCTGCACGTAGCCGCTGTCCTTGCCCACGAGCTGGGAGAAGGTCCCGGCCGAACGCGACATCTTGCCGCCGGCGCCGGGCTTCATCTCGATGTTGTGGATGATCGTCCCGACCGGGATCGCACCCATCGGCATCGCATTGCCAGGCTTGATGTCGGCCTTGAGGCCGGCCACCACCGAATCGCCCACCTTGAGGCGCTGCGGCGCGATGATGTAGGCGAGCTCGCCATCCTCATACTTCAGCAGCGCGATGAAGGCCGTGCGGTTGGGATCGTATTCGATCCGCTCCACGACGCCCGGCACATCGAACTTGCGACGCTTGAAATCGATGATGCGGTAGGTCTGCTTGTGTCCACCCCCACGAAACCGCACGGTGATGCGGCCGTGGTTGTTGCGCCCGCCCGAGGAGGAAAGCCCCTCGGTCAGGCCCTTCACGGGCTTGCCCTTCCACAGATCGGACCGGTCGATCAGCACCGTGCCGCGAAGCGACGGGGTGACCGGGTTAAAGCTTTTCATCGCCATGGCGTCACGCAAGCCCCGTCGTCAGGTCGATGCTCTGCCCGGCTTCAAGCCGGATCATCGCCTTCTTCCAATCAGAACGCTGGCCGGGCCGTCCCTTGAAACGCTTGGACTTGCCCTTGACCACCAGCGTGTTCACCGCCAGCACCGTGACGCCGAACAGGCCTTCGACCGCGGCCTTGATCTCGGGCTTGGACGCCTCGAGCGGCACGCGGAAGACGATCTGGCCGGTCTCGGACAGCATCGTCGCCTTTTCGGTCACCAGCGGTGACAGGATGGTCTGGTACATCTTCTCGCGGGAGATGACCGTCTTGGCCGCCCGCCTCTGAACTTCGCTCACGACAGCCGCTCCTTCAGGGCCTCGACGCCGGCGCGGGTGACCGCGAGGACGTCGTGGTTGAGGATGTCGTACACATTGGCGCCGATGGTCGGCAGCACATGCACGTTCGGCAGGTTGCTCACGACGCGGCCGAAGTTCTCATCGACCAGCGCATCGACAACCAGCGCCGTCTTCCAGCCCAGCGCCTTGACCTTGGCGGCCATGGCGGAGGTCTTGGCGTCCGACCCGGCCGAAGCCATGTCGAGCACGATAAGCTTGCCCTCGGCGGCCTTCTGGCTGAGCGCGCTGATCAGGCCCAGACGACGGACCTTCTTGTTCAGGCTGTAGCCGTGGTCGCGCACGACCGGCCCATGCACGATGCCGCCCTTGCGGAACTGCGGTGCGCGGAGCGAGCCCTGACGGGCGTTGCCCGTGCCCTTCTGGCGGTACGGCTTCTTGGTCGTGCCGGACACTTCGCCCATGCCCTTGACCTTGTGCGTGCCGGCACGGCGCTTTGCGAGCTGCCAGTGAACGACGCGCGCCATGATGTCGGCACGAGGAGCGGAGCCGAACAGCTCGGCGGGGAGATCAATCTCCCCCGCCGCGGCATTGTCCAGCGAGATGACGGGAAGTTGCATGTTCAGGGCGCCCCTTACGCCGCAGCCGTCGGATAGGGCGCATCGGCGTGCCGCTTGCGCTTCACCGCGTCCTTAACCATCACATAGCTGCCCTTGGCGCCAGGCACCGCGCCCTTGACCAGAAGCAGACCCTTCTCGAGGTCGTAGCCCGCGATCACCAGGTTCTGGGTGGTCACGCGCTCGGAGCCGAGATGGCCCGCCATCTTCTTGTTCTTGAAGGTCTTGCCCGGATCCTGACGGTTGCCCGTCGAACCATGGCTACGATGGCTGACCGACACGCCATGCGACGCCTCGAGACCCGAGAAGTTCCAGCGCTTCATCGCGCCGGCAAATCCCTTGCCCTTGGTGATGCCGACGACGTCGACGATCTGGCCCTTCACGTAATGTGCGGGCGAAACCTTGGCGCCGATGTCCAGCACCGCATCGGGAGCGACGCGGAATTCGAAGATCTTCTGGGGAGCCTCGACGCCGAGCTTGGCGAAGGCACCCTTGTTGGGCTTCGAGACGGTCTTCGCCTTGGCGTGGCCAATGCCGATCTGCAGCGCGACATAGCTGTCGCGTTCGTCCGAGCGCTGGCCGACGACACGGGTGTCATCGACGTGAAGAACAGTGACGGGGATGGTGGAGCCATCCTCGTTGAACACGCGGCTCATGCCGAGCTTGCGTGCGACCAGGCCGGTCCGGCCATAGGTAGCCATGACGTCGTCCTCAGATCTTGATTTCGACGTCCACGCCGGAGGCCAGATCGAGCTTCATCAGCGCGTCCACGGTCTGCGGAGTGGGGTCGACGATGTCGAGGAGCCGGCGGTGCGTCCGAATTTCGAACTGCTCCCGGCTCTTCTTGTCCACGTGCGGCGAGCGGTTCACGGTGAAGCGCTCGATCTGCGTGGGCAGGGGAATGGGACCACGGACCCGCGCGCCCGTGCGCTTGGCCGTGTTCACGATCTCCCGCGTGCTGCCATCCAGCACGCGGTGATCGAACGCCTTGAGGCGGATGCGGATATTCTGGCTGTCCATGGCGATGGGCCTGTTCGTCCTTCCGACCTACTTCTCGATCTTCGCGACGACGCCCGCACCGACGGTGCGGCCACCTTCGCGGATCGCGAAGCGCAGACCTTCATCCATGGCGATCGGCGCGATCAATTCGACGCTCATCGTCACATTGTCGCCCGGCATCACCATCTCCACACCTTCCGGCAGCTGCACCACACCCGTCACATCCGTCGTGCGGAAGTAGAACTGCGGACGGTAGTTGGTGAAGAACGGGGTATGACGCCCGCCCTCTTCCTTCGTCAGCACATAGGCTTCGGCGCTGAACTTCGTGTGCGGCGTGATCGAGCCCGGCGCGGCCAGAACCTGCCCGCGCTCCACATCCTCACGCTTCGTGCCACGCAGCAGCGCGCCGATGTTGTCGCCCGCCTGCCCAGAGTCCAGCAGCTTGCGGAACATCTCGACGCCGGTGACCGTCGTCTTGACCGTCGCCTTCAGCCCGATGATCTCGACTTCCTCGCCGACCTTCACCACGCCGCGCTCGACCCGACCCGTCACCACCGTGCCGCGGCCAGAGATCGAGAACACATCCTCGACCGGCATCAGGAACGGACGGTCCATCGCCCGCACCGGCTGCGGGATATAGGCATCCACCGCCGCCATCAGCTTCAGGATCGCCTGCTCCCCCTTCTCCGGGTCCTTGTCCTCCAGCGCCATCAGCGCCGAGCCATGGATGATCGGAATGTCGTCGCCCGGGTACTGGTAGGACGAAAGCAGCTCGCGCACTTCCATCTCCACCAGTTCCAGCAGGTCGGGATCGGCCATGTCGGTCTTGTTCAGGAACACCACCAGCGCCGGCACGCCGACCTGGCGCGCCAGCAGGATGTGCTCGCGCGTCTGCGGCATCGGGCCGTCCGCCGCCGAAACCACCAGGATCGCGCCGTCCATCTGCGCCGCACCCGTGATCATGTTCTTCACGTAATCCGCGTGACCCGGGCAATCGACATGCGCGTAGTGACGGTTCGCCGTCTCATACTCCACATGCGCCGTCGAGATCGTGATCCCGCGCGCACGCTCCTCCGGTGCCTTGTCGATCTGGTCATACGCCGTGTAGGTCGCACCGCCCGACTTCGCCAGAACCTTGGTGATCGCCGCCGTCAGCGACGTCTTGCCATGATCCACATGCCCGATCGTGCCGATGTTGCAGTGCGGCTTGTTCCGCTCAAACTTCGCCTTGGCCATCGTAATCTATCCCTCGAATCGGGTTCTGCGTTACCAGCGGTAGTGGCTGAAGGCCTTGTTGGCCTCTGCCATCCGGTGCGTGTCTTCGCGCTTCTTCACAGCGGTGCCGCGGTTGTTGGCCGCATCAAGCAACTCACCGGAAAGACGCTCTTCCATCGTGTTCTCGCCACGCTTGCGGGCCGAATCGATCAGCCAGCGAATGGCGAGGGCCTGGCGCCGCTCGGGGCGGACCTCGACCGGCACCTGGTAGGTGGCGCCACCAACACGGCGGGACCGCACTTCGACCGACGGCTTCGTGTTGTCCATGGCTTCATGGAACACGCGCAGCGGATCGGCAGCGGGGCCGGCACGACGCTTCAGGGTTTCCATCGCCGCATAGACGATGCCCTCAGCGGTGCTCTTCTTCCCGTCGTACATCAGCACGTTCATGAAACGGCTGAGCACGAGATCGCCGAACTTGGGATCCGGCAGGACTTCACGCTTTTCAGCGCGGTGACGACGCGACATGTCTCAGACCCTCACTTCGGCCGCTTGGCGCCGTAGAGCGAGCGCCGCTTGCGCCGCTTCGGCAGGCCCTGGGTATCCAGCACGCCGCGCAGGATGTGGTAGCGCACGCCAGGAAGATCCTTCACGCGGCCGCCACGGATGAGCACCACAGAGTGCTCCTGCAGGTTGTGCCCCTCACCAGGGATGTAGCTCACGACCTCATAGCCGTTGGTCAGCCGGACCTTGGCGACCTTACGGAGGGCGGAGTTCGGCTTCTTCGGCGTCGTCGTATAGACGCGCGTGCAGACGCCACGCTTCTGCGGGCAGCCCTCAAGCGCCGGAACCTTGTTCCGGGTCGGCTTCGGCTCGCGCCCCGCGGCGATGAGCTGGTTGATCGTCGGCATGACGCCCCTTCGTACCCGTCCATACAATACAACAGCCCAGCGCCAAACAGTACCGCCCGCCCAAGAGCGCAGATGCGCATCCCTGGCGGGCACTGTCCTGCCTGCGGCCTGTGTCGGGGGGTATCCCGACGGCGCCGCTGGCGCAGAACTGTCAACCAAACCAGCCTAGATGACCTCAGATCATCAAGGCGTGTGGGCGGCTTCTAAGCGGCCGCCCACATTGAGTCAACCCATCGCCTATTCGGCTGCAGGCTGCGGGAGGGCAGGAACCACCGCAGGCAGCCGTCCCTTGTCCCTTTGGGCCGCAATCGCGCGCAAACGGTTCATAACCGAGCCCGTGCCGGCGGGAATCAGGCGCCCGACGATCACGTTCTCCTTCAAACCGTTCAGCGTATCGACCTTGCCGGCCGTCGCGGCCTCCGTCAGCACCCGAGTCGTCTCCTGGAAGGAGGCGGCCGAGATGAAGGAGGTCGTCTGCAACGACGCCTTGGTGATGCCCTGCAGCACGGGTTCGGCCCGCGCCGGACGCTCCTTGGCGGCCAGGCGCTTGTCGTTCTCGGCCTCGAACTCGATTCGCTCGACCGTCTCGCCGACCAGGAAGGTGGTGTCGCCCGGATCCAGGATCTCGACCTTCTGCAGCATCTGGCGAACGATCACCTCGATGTGCTTGTCGTTGATCTTCACGCCCTGGAGTCGGTAGACGTCCTGCACCTCGTTCACGAGGTAGTTGGCCAGAGCCTCCACCCCCATGACGCGCAGGATGTCATGCGGCACGCGCGGCCCGTCGACCAAGGGGTCGCCGCGCTTCACGTAATCGCCTTCCTGCACCGAGACATGCTTGCCCTTGGGCACCAGGTACTCGCGCGGCACGGGCGGCTCGTCATCCACCTGGTCCGGCACCACCAGCACGCGGCGCTTGGCCTTGTAGTCCTTGCCGAACTCCACGCGCCCGTCGATCTCGCTGATGATGGCGTGATCCTTCGGACGGCGCGCCTCGAACAACTCGGCGACGCGCGGCAGACCACCGGTGATGTCACGCGTCTTGGACGACTCGCGCGGCAGACGCGCCAGCACGTCGCCGGCGGCGACCGTGGTGCGGTTGTCGGTCGAGAGCAGCGAGCCCGGCGGCAGGAAGCTGATCGCCTCGGTCCCGTTCACGCGGCGGACCACCGCGCCATGCTCATCCTTGAGCAGCAGGCGCGGCCGCAGGTCGGCGGCCTTGCCCGGGGCCTTGTATTCGACGACCTCCTTGAACGAGAGGCCGGTGACGTCGTCCTGGCGATCCATGAGGGTGATGCCCTCGATCAGATCGGCGTATTCGACGACACCCGCGCGCTCGGTGATGATCGGAAGGGTGAACGGGTCCCACTCGGCCAGCTTCTGGCCGCGCGCAACCTGCGCCCCCTCGTCGGTCAGCAGCTTGGCGCCATAGGGCACGCGGAAGCGTGCCCGTTCGCGGCCGGCCGCATCATACAGCAGGATCTCGCAGTTCCGGCTCATCACGATCGGCGCGTTCTGGCTGTTCACCACGATGTTGCGGTTCAGCACCTTCACGCTGCCATCCGCGGTCGCCTCGACCGCCGACTGCTCGGCGCCGCGCTGGGCGGCACCGCCGATGTGGAAGGTACGCATGGTCAACTGCGTGCCCGGCTCGCCGATCGACTGCGCGGCGATGACACCCACCGCCTCGCCGATGTTGACCGGGGTGCCGCGGGCAAGGTCGCGCCCATAGCAATGCGCACAGCAGCCGGTGGCCGCCTCGCAGGTCAGCACGGAGCGGATGAAGACCTCCTCCACGCCGGCGCGCTCGATCTTCTCGGCATCCGGCTCGTCGATCAGCACGTTGCGGCCGACGATGACCTCGCCGGTCGCGGGATCGATGATCTCGCGCTGCGTGGTCCGACCGAGGATCCGTTCGGACAGCGGCGAGACGACCTCACCCCCATCCATCACGGCGCGCACGGTCAGGCCGCGGTCGGTGCCGCAGTCGATCTCGGAGATGATGCTGTCCTGCGCCACGTCCACCAGACGCCGCGTCAGGTAGCCCGAGTTCGCCGTCTTCAGCGCGGTATCGGCCAGGCCCTTGCGAGCGCCATGAGTGGAGTTGAAATACTCCAGGACCGACAGGCCTTCCTTGAAGTTGGCGATGATCGGCTGCTCGATGATCTCGCCCGAGGGCTTGGCCATCAAGCCGCGCATGCCGGCCAGCTGGCGCATCTGCGCCGGCGAGCCACGCGCACCGGAATGGGACATCATCCAGACGCTGTTGGTCTGGTGGCCCACTTCCTGGCGGGAGATTTCCGCCATCATCGCCTGCGCGACCGCGTCGGTGCAGCGCGACCAGGCGTCGACGACCTTGTTGTAGCGCTCGCCGGCGGTGATCAGACCGTCCAGGTACTGCTGCTCGAAGTCCTTCACCTCGCCCTTGGTCTCGGCAATCAGGCGCCCCTTGCTGTCGGGCACCATCATGTCGTCCTTGCCGAAGGAGATCCCCGCCTTGGCCGCATTGGTGAAGCCGAGGCCCATCAGGCGATCGGCGAAGATCACGCTCTCCTTCTGGCCGCAGTGACGATAGACGGCGTCCATGACGTCCGACACCGCCTTCTTGGTCAGGGTGCGGTTGACCAGCGAGTAGGGCAGGTTCGGGTGCAGCGGCACCAGATTGCCGATCATCACCCGGCCAGGGGTCGTCACCACGCGCTCCATGACCAGCTCGCCGGCGGCGTTCATGGTCTGGCGGCGCATGCGGATCTTGGTGTGCACGGTCAGCGACTTGCCGGCCAGCGCCTGCTCGATCTCACCCATTTCCGAGAAGGCCTTGGCCTTCTGGTCGTCGGCGACGCGGAATTCGGGCGTCTCCAGGCTCAGGTAATAGATGCCGAGCACGATGTCCTGGCTCGGCACGATGATCGGCTTGCCATTCGCCGGGCTCAGGATGTTGTTCGTGCTCATCATCAGCACGCGGGCTTCCAACTGCGCCTCAAGGCTCAGCGGCACATGCACGGCCATCTGGTCGCCGTCGAAGTCGGCGTTGAAGGCGGTGCAGACCAGCGGATGCAGGCGGATCGCCTTGCCCTCGACCAGCGTCGGCTCAAACGCCTGGATGCCCAGGCGATGCAAGGTCGGCGCGCGGTTCAGCAGGACGGGGTGCTCGCGGATCACCTCTTCCAGGATGTCCCAGACCTCGGGACGCTCCTTCTCCACCATCCGCTTGGCGGCCTTGATGGTGGTGGCGTGGCCGTATTTCTCAAGCTTGCTGTAGATGAAGGGCTTGAACAGTTCGAGCGCCATCTTCTTCGGCAGGCCGCACTGGTGCAGCTTCAGCTCCGGCCCGACCACGATGACCGAACGGCCCGAGTAATCGACGCGCTTGCCGAGCAGGTTCTGCCGGAACCGGCCCTGCTTGCCCTTCAGCATGTCGGACAGCGACTTCAGCGGGCGCTTGTTGGCGCCGGCGATCGCACGGCCGCGGCGGCCGTTGTCGAACAGCGCATCCACCGCTTCCTGCAGCATGCGCTTCTCGTTGCGCACGATGATGTCGGGCGCGCGCAGCTCGATCAGGCGCTTCAACCGGTTGTTGCGGTTGATGACGCGGCGATAGAGGTCATTCAAATCCGACGTCGCGAAACGCCCGCCATCCAGCGGCACCAGCGGACGCAGCTCGGGCGGGATCACCGGGACGACGTCCAGGATCATCCACTCCGGGCGGCAGCCGGACTCGCCGAAGGCTTCGAGCAGCTTCAGCCGCTTGACCAGCTTCTTGCGCTTGGCCTCGGAGGTCGTCTCCTTCAGGTCGCCGCGCAGCTTCGGCGCTTCCTTCTGGATGTCGATGCCGTGCAGGATGTGCTTCACCGCCTCGGCGCCGATGCCGACCTGGAAGGCATCCTCGCCGAACTCGTCGATCTTGCCCTGGTAGGCATCCTCGCTCAGCAGCTGGTGCAGCTTGAGGTCGGTCAGACCCGGCTCCAGAACCACATGGCTTTCGAAGTAGAGGACCTTCTCCAGATCCTTCAGCGTCATATCGACCATCAGGCCGACGCGGGACGGCAGCGACTTCAGGAACCAGATATGGGCGACCGGGCTCGCGAGCTCGATATGGCCCATGCGCTCACGGCGCACCTTGGCCAGCGTCACCTCGACGCCGCACTTCTCGCAGATGATGCCGCGGAACTTCATGCGCTTGTACTTGCCGCACAGGCACTCGTAGTCCTTGATGGGCCCGAAGATGCGGGCGCAGAACAGCCCGTCCCGCTCCGGCTTGAAGGTGCGGTAGTTGATCGTCTCGGGCTTCTTGATCTCGCCGTAGCTCCAGGAGCGGATCTGCTCCGGGCTCGCGATCGCGATCTTGATCTGGTCGAAGGTGAGGGCCTGGCCGGTCTGGCCCAGGATCTTCATCAACTCGGACATGCTGGCGTCCTTTCCGTCGGGCCGCCGGATCGGCGGCACATGAAACCTGTCGGGCGCCGCGCGTCGTGGCGCGGCGCCCTGAAAATCACTCGCTGCGGGTTTCCAGATCCACGTTCAGGCCGAGGCTCTTCAGCTCCTTGACCAGCACGTTGAAGGATTCAGGGATGCCCGCCTCGAAGGTGTCCTGATCGCGCACGATGGCCTCATAGACCTTGGTGCGGCCGGACACGTCGTCGGACTTCACCGTCAGCATTTCCTGCAAGGTATAGGCGGCGCCATAGGCTTCCAGCGCCCAGACCTCCATCTCGCCGAAACGCTGACCGCCGAACTGCGCCTTGCCGCCCAGCGGCTGCTGGGTAACGAGCGAGTAGGGACCGATCGACCGCGCGTGGATCTTGTCGTCCACCAGGTGATGCAGCTTCAGCATGTAGATGTAGCCGACCGTGACCTTGCGCTCGAAGGTCTCGCCCGTGCGGCCATCCGTCAGCGTCACCTGCCCCGAGGATTCCAGCCCGGCGCGGGCCAGCATGCCCTCGATGTCGCTCATCCGCGCGCCGTCGAAGACCGGGGTCGCGATCGGGATGCCCTTCTTCAGGTTGTCCCCAAGCTCGATCAGGTCATCCTCGGACATGCCGGCGATGTCGCGCTGGTAGATTTCCTCGCCATAGATGTCGCGCAGCTTCTCCAGCAGATCGTCGCGGGCGGCCGCCGTGCGGCGGTAGTCCTCGACGAGCTCGCCGACCTGCTTGCCGAGCGTCGCGCAGGCCCAGCCCAGATGGGTTTCCAGGATCTGCCCGACGTTCATGCGCGACGGCACACCGAGGGGGTTCAGCACGATATCGACCGAGGTGCCATCATCGAGGAACGGCATGTCCTCGATCGGCACGACGCGGGAGACGACGCCCTTGTTGCCGTGGCGGCCGGCCATCTTGTCGCCCGGCTGCAGCTTGCGCTTCACCGCGACGAAGACCTTGACCATCTTCATCACGCCGGGCGGCAGCTCATCGCCGCGCTGCAGTTTTTCCACCTTGCTGTCGAACCGCTTCTGGAGCTTCTCGACCGCCGCATCGAACTCGCGCTTCAGCGCCTCGATCTCGGCCATGGAGGCGTCGTCCTGCACGGCAATCTGCCGCCAGGTCATGCGGTTGAACTCGGACAGCACCTCATCGGTGATGACCGTGCCGGCCTTGACGCCCTTGAAGCCGCCCGCGGCCTTGCGGTTCAGCAGCCGCTCGCGGAGACGCGAGGTGAAGCTGCGCTCCTGGATCGCGCGCTCATCGTCGCGATCCTTGGCCAGACGCTCGATCTCCGAACGCTCGATCGCCATCGCGCGCTCGTCCTTGTCCACGCCACGGCGGGAGAAGACGCGGACATCGACGATAGTGCCGGTGACGCCCGGCGGCAGCTTCAGCGAGGTGTCGCGAACATCCGACGCCTTCTCGCCGAAGATGGCGCGCAGCAGCTTCTCTTCCGGGGTCATCGGGCTTTCGCCCTTCGGCGTCACCTTGCCGACCAGGATGTCGCCCGGCTGCACTTCGGCGCCGATGTAGACGATGCCGGCCTCGTCGAGGTTGCGCAGGGCCTCCTCGCCGACGTTCGGAATGTCGCGGCTGATCTCTTCCTGCCCGAGCTTGGTGTCGCGGGCCATCACTTCGAATTCCTCGATGTGGATCGAGGTGAAGACGTCATCCCGCGCGATACGCTCGCTGATCAGGATGCTGTCCTCGAAGTTGTAGCCATTCCAAGGCATGAACGCGACCAGCACGTTCCGGCCGAGTGCCAGCTCGCCCAGATCCGTGCTCGGACCGTCGGCGATGATATCGCCGGCGGCGACCGCGTTGCCCACCTTCACCAGCGGGCGCTGGTTGATGCAGGTGCTCTGGTTGCTGCGCATGAACTTGCGCAGGCGGTAGATGTCGACGCCACGGGTGGTGCCGTCCTCGCCGGTCGCACGCACCACGATGCGCGCGCCGTCGATGCTGTCCACGATGCCTTCACGCCGGGCGACGATGGTCGCGCCGGAGTCGCGGGCGACCGCGGCCTCCATCCCCGTGCCGACCAGCGGCGCGTCGGACTGGATCAGCGGCACCGCCTGGCGCTGCATGTTCGAGCCCATCAGCGCGCGGTTGGCGTCATCGTTCTCAAGGAACGGGATGAGCGCCGCGGCGACGGAGACGAGCTGCTTCGGCGAGACGTCGATCGCGGTGACTTCCTCCGGCTTCACCAGCCGGAAGTCGCCGTTCTGGCGCACGCTGACCAGCTCGCTGCGGAAGGCGCCGGTTTCGATGTCCACATCGGCATCGGCCTGGGCGACGACCAGCTTGTCTTCCTGCATCGCCGACAGGTAGATCGGCTCGCCGGTGATCTTGCCGTCCTTGACCATGCGGTACGGCGTCTCGATGAAGCCGTACTTGTTCACCTTGGCGAAGGTCGCGAGGCTGTTGATCAGGCCGATGTTCGGGCCTTCCGGCGTCTCGATCGGGCAGATGCGGCCGTAATGGGTCGGGTGCACGTCGCGGACTTCGAAGCCCGCGCGCTCACGCGTCAGACCGCCAGGCCCGAGTGCGGACAAACGACGCTTGTGCGTCACTTCCGACAGCGGGTTGGTCTGGTCCATGAACTGGGACAGCTGGCTGGAGCCGAAGAACTCGCGCACCGCCGCCGCCGCCGGCTTCGCATTGATCAGGTCATGCGGCATGACGCTGTCGATATCGACAGAGCCCATGCGCTCCTTGATCGCGCGCTCCATGCGCAGCAGGCCAACGCGGTACTGGTTCTCCATCAGCTCGCCGACCGAACGCACCCGGCGATTGCCGAGGTTGTCGATGTCGTCGATCTGGCCCTTGCCGTCCTTCAGCTCCTGCAGGGTCTTCACCGTCGCGACGATGTCCTGCTTGCGCAGGATGCGCATGGTGTCCGGCGCCTCGTCGAAGGAGAAGCCGAGACGCATGTTCATCTTCACGCGGCCAACGGCCGAGAGGTCATAGCGGTCGGGGTCGAAGAACAGGCCCTTGAACAGGGTCTCGGCCGTGTCCGGCGTCGGCGGCTCACCCGGGCGCATGACCCGGTAGATGTCCATCAACGCTTCTTCGCGGTTGGAATTCTTGTCCACCGCGAGGGTGTTGCGGATCCAGGGACCGACCGTCTGGTCGATCGCCAGCATCGGCAGTTCGTTGATGCCGGCCTGCTCCAGCAGCACGAGCTTGGGCTCGGTCAGCTCCTCGCCGGCCTCGACCCAGATCTCGCCGGTCTCCAGGTTGACCAGATCCTCGGCCAGATAGCGGCCAAGCAGGTCGGCGCGGCTGACCAGCACCTCGGTGGTGCCGGCCTCGGCGATCTTCCGCGCGACGCGCGGGGTCATCTTGGCTTCCTTCTCGGCCACGACCTGGCCGGTCTTGGCATCGATCAGGGGCTCGATCAGCTTCACGCCACGGAAGGCGTCGGGCTCGAACGGGCGGCTCCAGCCCTTGAGGCCGTGGCGGAAGGCGACGCGGCCATAGAAATGCGTGAGGATCTCCTCCGCATCCATGCCACGCACCTCGCTCGGCTCCAGCGGCGAGCCCTTCTCGGCGCGCTTGGCCTCGGTCGCGGCGCTGTCGAGCGCATAGAGCAAGGTCGTCGCCGGCAGCTTGCGCTTGCGGTCGATACGAACGTAGCAGACGTCCTTGGCGTCGAACTCGAAGTCGAGCCAGGAGCCGCGATAGGGGATGACGCGCGCGGCGAAGAGGTACTTGCCGCTGCTGTGGGTCTTGCCCTTGTCGTGGTCGAAGAAGACGCCCGGGGAACGATGCATCTGCGACACGATGACACGCTCGGTGCCATTGATGATGAAGGTGCCGTTGTCCGTCATGAGCGGCATGTCGCCCATGTAGACATCCTGCTCCTTGATGTCGCGCACCGAGCGGCTGCCGGTATCCTCATCCACGTCCCAGACGATGAGACGCAGGCGCACCTTCAAGGGGGCTGCGAAGTTCAGCCCGCGCTGGATGCATTCCTCGACATCGTATTTCGGCTCTTCCAGCTCGTACTGGACGAATTCGAGGCGCCCACGGCCCGCGAAATCGTCGATCGGGAAGACCGACTTGAACACTTCCTGAAGTCCGGCGTGCTTACGGCTGTCCGGATGGACCTCCATCTGCAAAAACGCCTCGTAGCTCGCGCGCTGCACATCGATCAGGTTCGGCATCGCCGCAACTTCGGGCAGGCGCCCAAAGGACTTGCGGATGCGCTTGCGCCCGGTGAAGCTGCTCGTACCAAAGGACTTGCCGATCGCGTTCATGCCTGTCCTGCTGCCCCTATCTGCTCCGGCCCCATACTCCCCGGCCGGCGGGGTAACATCTGTCCGGGACCGCCATCGGCTCCGGCAGATCGGCGGCAAAGTCCCGCCTCAGTCTCTCTTCCGACGGTCGAAACCGCCGAAAACGCAGGCGCGGGAAGAAGCCGGTTCCCCGGCCTCCCCCCGTTCCCGTCAATCAATCACCCGGCATTCAAGCCCCGCAGGGCGGCATACCGGCCGGTTGAGGTCCGTCTTACTTGACCTCGACCTTGGCGCCATTGTCCTCAAGCACCTTCTTGATCTTCTCCGCTTCGTCCTTGCTGACCGCTTCCTTGACGACCTTCGGGGCGCCTTCGACCAGATCCTTGGCTTCCTTGAGGCCCAGGCCGGTGATGGTGCGGATTTCCTTGATCACGTTGATCTTCTTGTCGCCGGCGGCGGCCAGGATCACCGTGAATTCGGTCTGCACTTCAACCGGGGCGGCAGCAGCCGCGGCGGGGGCGGCAGCCGCCACCGGCGCGGCAGCAGACACGCCCCACTTCTCCTCGAGCATCTTCGAGAGTTCGGCGGCCTCGAGGACCGTCAGGGCGGAGAGTTCCTCCACCAGCTTAGCGAGTTCGGCCATGTTCGTGTTCCTTCGATCTAATGGCTTGGATTGGACTTGACAACCCCGGCCGGCGCGAATCCGGCATCAGGGCAATTGGCTGACGGCCTGTGATCAGGCCGCCTCGGCTTCCGTGCTCTCGTCCTTCTTGGCATAGGCCGCCAAGACCCGTGCAACCTGCCCACCCGGGGCCTGCAGCACCGAGGCGATCCGCGAAGCCGGCGTCTGGATCATGCCCAGCAAGCCTGCGCGCAGTGCCTCGAGCGACGGCAGCTCGGCCAGAGCCTTGATCCCAACCGGATCGAGCATCTGGGTTCCGAGCGAACCGCCGAGGATCACGAACTTGTCGTTCGTCTTGGCGAAATCCACGGCCGTCTTCGCCACAGCCACCGGATCGCGCGACCACGCAAGCGCGGTCGGACCCTTCAGCAGCGGCTTGATGCCCTGGAAATCGGTGCCATTGAGGGCGAGAACCGCAAGCCGGTTCTTCGCGACCTTATACGTCGCACCCGCCGCCTTCATCCGGCGTCGCAGCTCCGATACGTGCGCGACGGTCATGCCCTTGTTCTGGCCGACCAGCACGAACGACGTCTCTGCGAACACCGTGGCGAGGGAGGCGACGAAATCGCGCTTCTCCGTACGATCCACGTCTCGTCTCCGTCGGTGACCGGAACCTTCTGGAAGGGCCCCGGCCGGTTCACTACGGGATGGTGCGAATGCGCCATCCCGGTTCGACTGCCTGAGTCCGAGACGCCGAGCCAAGCCAAGCCATGGTCCAGACCATGACCGGTCAGTTCTGGCACCCCGCCTAGCCTCCGCGCCGCGCGATGCAGCCTTAAGGCCTTGAAAAGGCCACGTAGGATCTCTGACAGGTTTCGGGCGGGGGCCGCGCGCGGCCCCTGCCCTGCCTCCCGGCGCCGAAGCGCCGGGATATTTGTTCTCCGGGCGCCGAAGCGCCGGGATCGTTCAATCAGCCGTTCGCGCTCAGCGAAGCGACATCGACCTTCACGCCCACGCCCATGGAGGAGGACACCGCCACCTTCTTGACGTAGGTGCCCTTGGCGCCGGTCGGGCGGGCCTTCTGGATCGCATCCACGAAGGCGCGGGCATTCTCGATCAGCTTGTCTTCGTCGAAGGAGACCTTGCCGATGCCGGCATGCACGATACCGGCCTTCTCGGCGCGGTACTCGACCTGGCCGGCGCGGGCGGCGGCGATCGCGCCCTTCACGTCCATGGTCACGGTGCCGAGCTTGGGGTTCGGCATCAGGCCGCGGGGGCCGAGCACCTTACCCAGGCGGCCGACGAGGCCCATCATGTCCGGGGTCGCGATGCAGCGGTCGAAGTCCATCTTGCCGTCCTGCACCGCGGCGGCCAGGTCATCGGCGCCCACGATATCGGCGCCGGCGGCCTGGGCTTCCTCGGCCTTGGCGCCGCGGGCGAAGACCGCCACGCGCACGGTCTTGCCGGTGCCGTTGGGCAGGCCGACCATGCCGCGGACCATCTGGTCGGCGTGGCGCGGGTCGATGCCGAGGTTCATCGAGATCTCGACCGTCTCGTCGAACTTGGCGGTCGCATTGGCGCGGACCATCTTCACCGCCTCCACCAGGGCGAAGGACTTCTCGCGATCGAAGGCCTTGTAGGCCGCCGTCAGCTTCTTGCTCTGCTTGGCCATGGGATCAGCCCTCAACCACGGTGATGCCCATGGAACGGGCGGAGCCGGTCAGCATGGACACCGCGCTGGCGACATCCACGCAGTTCATGTCCTTCATCTTGATCGCGGCGATTTCCTCAAGCTGCGACCTGGTCACGCGGCCGACGGGGCCACCCTTGCCCGGGGTCGTCGTGCCCTTGTCGATCTTCGCGGCCTTCTTGAGGAAGTGCGTGTTCGGGGGGGTCTTGGTGACGAAGGTGAAGGTACGGTCGCTGAACGCCGTGATGACCACGGGCGTCGGCGTGCCGGGCTCGAGGCCCTGGGTCGCCGCGTTGAATTCCTTCACGAACTGCATGATATTCAGGCCGCGCTGACCGAGCGCCGGGCCGACCGGCGGCGACGGATTGGCCTTGGCCGCGGGAATCTGCAGCTTGATATAACCGACGATTTTCTTCGCCATCGTACCCCATCCTCTGTTGCGTCAGAGGCCCGCGGTGCCAACGGACCGGTTGCCCGGCCCTCCCGCGTTCCTGCAAACAAGTCTTTACGCCACGCTCCGGTTAAACCGAGGCGCGGCGGAGGCGGGCGTATAGGGGAAGGCGGATCGTGTGTCCAGTCCCAATCGGGGCCGGGGGCTAAAACCCCGCCGCCGCCATCAACTGAGTGTAATCCGGCCCGTCCAGCCGGTCCGACTCCGCCAGCCCGGCATGGGCGCGCCAGGCCCGGATGGCGCGCTTCGTCCCGTCGCCCAGCACCCCATCGACATCGCCCATGCCCTTGCCGAAACCGAGGTAGAGCAGCGCCGCCTGGGCGGTGCGGATGGTCAGGTCACGAATGGCGCCTTCGGAGAATTTCTCAAAATTCTGCTTCAGCTTCAGGTCGTACTGGTTGCGGGCAAAATCCTTGCCGTTATAGGCCCGCGCCACCGCCGCCCAATCGCCCTGCCTCAGCGCCCCGGCAAGCTTATGCTCCGCGACGAAACCGGCCATGGCCGCGAGGTGCTGATCCTCCTCGTCCAAATGCCGCTCCACCAGTTCGGTCGCCGAGTCGCAGCCGGCGGATTTGAAGTTGAAGCCCATGACCTGGCCGAGCCCCCAGGAGGCGCTGGCCAGGGCGGCCTCCGGCGGTTCGCCCTTGGCCGCCAGCAGGCCGATGGCGCGTTCCAGCCGGTCGTATTCGCCCTCACGGCCGACATATCCCCCGGGCGTCTCGGACGAGATACCGGGGGCCGCCTGGTCGAACCGCTTCCCGGTCTGCCGGCTGAAGACGTGGCGTTCGAACAGGATCTGTGGCCGGCGATCGGCCAGGAAGCCGAAGCCGCGGCTTTCGACCGCGACGATGGCCCAGAGCCGCGGCAGGTCCGCGGCAGGGTCCAGCCCCATGATCCGCAGTGCATTGTCCAGCCCCGCCTGCGTGAAGGGCTTACCCAGGCCGCGCAATCGCATGGCACACCCCAGATCGTTCCGCCAGCAACCTAATGCAGCCGTGCAAGCCGAGGCCAGGGCAAATTCGGGGGCGATCATGGGCCAATCTCCCGGAAGGCACGCCCCCCGGGGCGGGGTGTTACCCCTTCAGAGCTTCTCGACCTGGCCGTATTCCAGATCGACCGGGGTGGAGCGCCCGAAGATGGAGACGCTGACCTTGAGGCGGGAGCGTTCCTCGTCCACTTCCTCGACCGTGCCGTTGAAGCTGGTGAAGGGGCCATCCGCGACGCGGACCTGCTCGCCCACTTCGTAGATGATCGAGGGGCGCTTGGGCTTGTCCACCCCGTCCTGGACTTGCTTGACGACGCGCTGGGCCTCGGCCTCGGAGACCGGGGTCGGCTTGTTCTTGGTGCCCAGGAAGCCCGTGACCTTGGGGGTGTCCTTGACCAGATGCCAGGCCTCGTCGGTCATCGCCATCTTCACCAGCACGTAGCCGGGGAAGAACTTGCGCTCCGTCGCGACCTTCTGGCCTTTTCGCACTTCGACGACTTCTTCTGTCGGCACCAGGATATCGCCGAAGGCATCGGCCAGGCCCTTCTGGGCGGCCTGCTCCTTGATCTGCTGCGCGATCTTCTTCTCGAAGCCGGAGTAGACGTGCACGACATACCATTTGAGGTCGGCCATCTCAGCCTCCGTATTGGAACAGAAGGGTCATGGCGAACTGGACGATCTTATCCACCACCAGGAAGAAGACAGCGGCCAGCGCCGACAGCGCCAGCACGAGCCCGGTCGTGATGAGCGTCTCCTTGCGCGACGGCCAGGTGACTCGCGCCACCTCGGTCTTCACGTCGCGGACGTATTGCACCGGATCCAACCTGGCCAATTCCGGCCCCTTCAACGCTGCGCGGGCGGAAGGCCCGGATGGGCCCGCCACCCGCGGTGGAAACAGGACTGCGGAGGGGGTTGGCAGGGGCGGAGGGTCTCGAACTCTCAACCTCCGGTTTTGGAGACCGGCGCTCTAGCCAATTGAGCTACGCCCCTAAACCCCACCGCAGTGGACGCGCCTTATAGCGGCGCGTGTCTCCGCCCGCCATACCCTGGCGGGCGGAATTTGGACAAGCGCCTTACTTCTCGATCTTCGCGACGACGCCCGCACCGACGGTGCGGCCACCTTCGCGGATCGCGAAGCGCAGACCTTCATCCATGGCGATCGGCGCGATCAATTCGACGCTCATCGTCACATTGTCGCCCGGCATCACCATCTCCACACCTTCCGGCAGTTGCACCACACCCGTCACATCCGTCGTGCGGAAGTAGAACTGCGGACGGTAGTTGGTGAAGAACGGGGTATGACGCCCGCCCTCTTCCTTCGTCAGCACATAGGCTTCGGCGCTGAACTTCGTGTGCGGCGTGATCGAGCCCGGCGCGGCCAGGACCTGCCCGCGCTCCACATCCTCACGCTTCGTGCCACGCAGCAGCGCGCCGATGTTGTCGCCCGCCTGCCCAGAGTCCAGCAGCTTGCGGAACATCTCGACGCCGGTGACCGTCGTCTTGACCGTCGCCTTCAGCCCGATGATCTCGACTTCCTCGCCGACCTTCACCACGCCGCGCTCGACCCGACCCGTCACCACCGTGCCGCGGCCAGAGATCGAGAACACATCCTCGACCGGCATCAGGAACGGACGGTCCATCGCCCGCACCGGCTGCGGGATATAGGCATCCACCGCCGCCATCAGCTTCAGGATCGCCTGCTCCCCCTTCTCCGGGTCCTTGTCCTCCAGCGCCATCAGCGCCGAGCCATGGATGATCGGAATGTCGTCGCCCGGGTACTGGTAGGACGAAAGCAGCTCGCGCACTTCCATCTCCACCAGCTCCAGCAGGTCGGGGTCGGCCATGTCGGTCTTGTTCAGGAACACCACCAGCGCCGGCACGCCGACCTGGCGCGCCAGCAGGATGTGCTCGCGCGTCTGCGGCATCGGGCCGTCCGCCGCCGAAACCACCAGGATCGCGCCGTCCATCTGCGCCGCACCCGTGATCATGTTCTTCACGTAATCCGCGTGACCCGGGCAATCGACATGCGCGTAGTGACGGTTCGCCGTCTCATACTCCACATGCGCCGTCGAGATCGTGATCCCGCGCGCACGCTCCTCCGGTGCCTTGTCGATCTGGTCATACGCCGTGTAGGTCGCACCGCCCGACTTCGCCAGAACCTTGGTGATCGCCGCCGTCAGCGACGTCTTGCCATGATCCACATGCCCGATCGTGCCGATGTTGCAGTGCGGCTTGTTCCGCTCAAACTTCGCCTTGGCCATCGGCCGGATCTCCGTGTCGTCAGCTCTGTGTGGTGGGGTGGTGTGGGCCCGCGGCTACCGGCGTTCTGGAGCGGGTGACGGGAATCGAACCCGCACAACCAGCTTGGAAGGCTGGGACTCTACCGTTGAGCTACACCCGCTCAGAATCACGCGCCCTCGTCTGGCCGGTCGGAGTATGGAAGGGGTTGGATTCGAACCAACGTAGGCGTGCGCCAGCGGATTTACAGTCCGCCCCCTTTAGCCACTCGGGCACCCTTCCGCGACGACCGACAGTCGAAGGCGGCCGGAGGTATCCGTAAACACCATGCAGTGTCAACGCGCCGACATCAGCTTATCGTAATCCGCCCTTGCGCGCCGGGCCGGCGCGCGCTTGATGCGGCAATGCCACGCCCCCCTGCCCGTCCGCCCCGCGGCGGTCCGCCCACCGACAAGACCCAGAAGCCGTCCGATTCCGAGCAGACGCGCGGCCGGGGGTACGACGCTCCACGCCCCCCCCGTGGCGCGCCCGCCGAAGGGCGAGCCCGCCCCCCCGCCGGTGCCGCCCGGCCACGCCCGCCCCGTGACGAGGAGGCCCCGCGCCGCCCTGCCCGCGCGGCCGCCGGCGAGCGCCCGAGCTTCGTTCGTGGCGCGGAGCGCCCGAGCTTCGTTCGCGGCGCGGAGCGCCCGACGCGCGCGGCGCGCCCGGCGCCCGAACGCTCTTTCTCCGACCGCTCCGGCTCCGACCGCCCCGGCTCCGACCGCTCCGGTCCCGGCCGCGACGCGCCCCGCCCCACGCGTGGCCCTCGCGCCGCCCCGGCCGCCGAGGCGCCCACGCCCTTCCAGCGCGGCCCTCGGCGCCCAACGGCCGAATCCCGCGACCAGGCGCCCGAGCGCCCGGCGGCACGCCCCGCCCCTGCCCCGCGCTTCGTGCCGACCCGCACCGCCCGCGCGCCCATGGCCCCCCGCCAGCAGGACCCGGACGCGCCGCAGCCCCGCGCGCCGCGGCCCGTAGCCGCCGCCCCCCCGCCGGAGACCTTCCGCGCGCCCTCCACCGCTTACTGGCTCTACGGGCTGCATGCGGTCGAATCGGCGCTGCGCAACACCGCGCGCCGCGCCCACCGCCTGCTGCTGACCGCCGATGCCGAGGCGACGCTGACCTCGCGCCTGCCGCCCGACGCGCTGACCCGCGCCCGAGTCACCCCCGAACGCGCCGATCGCCAGCGGTTCCAGACCTTCCTGACCGAGGATGCCGTCCACCAGGGCGCGGCCATGCTGGTCGAGCCGCTGCCGAATCCGGCGCTGGAGAAGATCGTCACCACCGGCACCGGGCCGGTCGTGCTGCTCGACCAGGTGACCGATCCGCGCAACGTGGGCGCCATCCTGCGCTCGGCGGCGGCCTTCGGCGCGGTCGCCGTGGTGCTGCAATCCCGCCACGCGCCGCCCGAGACCGGCGCCATGGCCCGTGCCGCCTCCGGCGCGCTCGACATCGTGCCGGTGGTGCGGGAGGTGAACCTGTCCCGCGCCATCCAATCCTTGCAGCGCCTGGGGTTCTGGGTGGTCGGCATGGCCGGCGACGCGCCGCGCAGCATGGCCGAGGCGGGGCTCGGGGAGCGCCGCATCGCCCTCGTGCTGGGCGCCGAGGATGCCGGGCTGCGCCGTTTGCAGCGCGAGACCTGCGATGAGCTGGTCCGCCTGCCGATGGCCGAGGGGGTGGAGAGCCTGAACGTCTCCGCCGCCGCCGCCGTCGCGCTGTACGAGATCGCCCGCCGCTGAGCTGACCAGGAGCTGAGGATACCAGCCATGACCGACGCCGCCCGCCTGATCCTGGACGCCCGCCGCGCGCGGTCCCGGCTGGAGCCTTTGGGGGCGGCGGCGCCGGTCGATGAGGCGGCCGGCTATGCCGCGCAATACGAGCTGGCCGGGATGATCGGCGCGGTGCCGCCGGCCGGCTTCAAGATCGGTGCCACCGCCAAGGTGATGCAGGCCTATCTCGGCCTCACCGGCCCGGCGGCGGGATTCGTGAGCCGGGAGGGGCTGTTCGTCTCGGGCGCCTCCGTCCCCTTCGATGATTTCCTGGCCCCCGGCGTGGAATGCGAGGTGGCGCTGCGACTGGGCGCCGACCTGCCGGCCGGCCCCTGCACGCTGGAACAGGCAAGCGCCGCCGTCGCCGAGGTCTTCGCCGGGATCGAGATCGTCGAGAAGCGCTACGACGACCTCGCCGCTTTGGGCACACCGACCCTCATCGCCGACCAGGTGTTCCATGCGGGGGGTGCGCTCGGCGCCCCGGCGCCGGGCTGGCCCGGGATCGACCTTGCGGCGGCGCGGGGCGAGATCCTGGTGGATGGCAGTCTGCGCGGCAGCGGCCTCGGCGCCGATCTGCTCGGCCATCCGCTGGCAGCGCTAGCCTGGCTGGCCGATTCGGGGGCCGCCCATGCCTTCGGCGGGCTGAAGGCGGGCCAGGTGGTGTTCCTCGGCTCCGTCACCCCGCCGATCTGGCTGGATGGCCCCTGCATGGTCACGGTCAGCTTCGACCTGCTCGGGACCACGACGCTTCGCTTCACTTGAAGGCTGGGGCCGCGCTGGTCTTCATCTTTCCGCAAGGGTGATGCGGCAGAAAGACCTTGCCGCCAGTCTCCGGGCGGAACCTTGCCAGGACGGCTTGCGGGTAAGGAAACCCCCATGCCGACCGTCATCTGGCCGGAGCTGTCCGACGACCAGCAATTGATCCTGGCGCGTGAGGCCATGCGCCGCGCCGCCGAAACCCTGGCCGATCATGCCGAGCTTCTGGCCGCGGAAATGGAGGATGGTGGGCTGGTGGACCAGGGCGGGCCGGAGGCGCTGCGCCTCTTCGCCGCCGTGGTGCGGGCGACCAATGGCGACAGTTTTGGCGTCGCGGGGCATGCCTGAAGACGCGGCGCCGCTGACAAGCCTGGCCTGACCCGCTAAGCACGGCCCCCAAGCTCGGGGGCGTGACCATGGCACTGACGGCGGACCAGGAAGAGGAAGTCGCCGCGGCCCGCGCCGCCTCGGCGCAGACCCGCCGCCCCACGGTGCCGGCGCTGGAAGCCCTGCTGTTCCGCGCGCTTCCGGTGCTCGACCACGGCTTTGTCCGCGTCGTGGACTACATGGGCGACGATGCCGCCGTGGTGCAGGCCGCCCGCGTCTCCTATGGCCGCGGCACCAGGGCCGCCAATGAGGATCGCGGTCTGATCCGCTACCTCATGCGCCACCGCCACTCGACGCCCTTCGAGATGTGCGAGATCAAATACCATGTGAAGCTGCCGATCTTCGTCGCGCGGCAGTGGATCCGCCACCGCACCGCCAATGTGAACGAGATCTCGGCCCGGTATTCGATCCTGGACCGTGAGTTCTACCTCCCCGCCCCCACGGCCCTGGCCGCGCAATCGCCCGCGAATCGGCAGGGCCGTGGCGAGGTCCTGGCCGGGGCCGAGGCCGCCCGCGTGCTGGACCTGCTGCGCGAGGACGCCACCCGCAACTACGACCACTACCTCGACATGCTGAACGAGGGCGAGGACGGCAAGCCGGCCGACCCGTCCCGCCCCGGCCTCGCGCGGGAGCTGGCGCGGATGAACCTCACGCTCAACGCCTATACGCAATGGTACTGGAAGACGGACCTCTACAATCTGTTCCACTTCCTCTCGCTGCGCGCCGATAGCCACGCCCAGTACGAGATCCGCGTCTATGCCGAGGCGATGATGGACACCGTCCGCGCCTGGGTGCCGCATTCGGCCGAGGCGTTTTCCGACTATCGCCTCGGTGCCGTGACGCTTTCGGCCCAGATGGTCTCCGTCGTCCGCCGCCTGCTGGCGGGCGAGGCGGTCGCGCAGGAAAGCTCCGGCCTGTCCAAGCGCGAATGGCGCGAGATGATGGACAGCCTCGGCCGCGGCGATGGCTGATCCGCGCCCGGCCCCCGCCCCGCGCCGCGCGGCCCCGCGCCGGCCGGCCACTGGCGCCGCCCGCAGCAAGCGCGCGGCACCGCCCCCGGGCCGGCCGGCGCTGCGGCGCTGGGGCTGGGCCATCGCGGGCGGGGTCGGGCTGGTGATCGGCGTGCCGGTGGCGGTGGCGACGATCGGCGAGATCGGCGCCATCATGGTGATGGCGCTCGTTGCCGGCATCGTCATCGGCAAGGCCTGGCGGTGACGACGCCGCGGCTGGCCTCGGTGCTGGAGTTCCTCACCCTCGCCGACCAGCTCAAGCATGTGCTGCGCCGCGGCCGCACGCTGGATGCCGACGGCATCGCCCGCTGGGAGAATTCGGCCGAGCATTGCTGGCATGTCGCCCTGGCCGCGGTGCTGTTGCGGGACGAGCTGGCCTTCCCGGTCGATCTCGGCCGGGTGCTGGCCATGATCGCGGCGCATGACCTGGTGGAGATCGAGGCCGGCGACACCTTTGCCTATGACGCGGCGGGGGCCGCCACCCAGGCCGAGCGCGAACAGCGCGCCGCCGACCGGATCTTCGGCACCCTGCCGCCCGACCTTGGCGCGCAGATGCACGCGCTCTGGGCCGAGTTCGAGGCCGGCGTCACGCCCGAATCGCGCTTCGCCATGGGCTGCGACCGCTTGCAGGGCTTCTTCCAGGGCGTGATTTCCGGCGGCAAGGCCTGGATCGAGGCCGGCGTCACCACTGCCCAATCCGCCCGCCGCATGGACCCGGCCGCCGCCGTGGACCCGGCCTTCGCAACCCTCATCGCCGCCCTGCGCGAGCGCGCCTTGGCCGAGGGGCTGCTGCGGCCGTGAGCGTGCTGGTCTTCGGCTCGGCCGCGGCCGATATCGTCTTCCGCCTGCCGAGCCTGCCCCACCCGGGCGAGACCATCCTCGGCGACGCCGCGCCGCTGCAAGCCGGCGGCAAGGGGGCCAACCAGGCGCTGGCGGCGGCGCGCGACGGGGCCAGGGTTGCCTTCGCCGGCGCCATCGGCGCGGATGCAGCCGGTGAGGTGGTGCGGGGCCCGCTGCTGGCGGCCGGGGTCGATTGCTCCCGCCTCGCGGTGGTGGATCGCCCCACCGGGATTGCCGCCGTCTGTGTCGATCCCGAAGGCGCCAATCTGATCGCCGTGGCCACCGGGGCCAATGCCCGCGCCTCGGCCGCCCAGGTCGAGGAGGCCGCCCTGCACCCCGGCCTCGTGCTGCTGTTGCAGATGGAGGTGCCGGCGGCCGAGACCGCCGCGCTGATTTTTCGCGCCCGGGCGCAGGGCGCGCGGATCATCCTGAACCTGGCCCCAGCGGCGGCGCTCGATCCGGCGGCGCTGCGGGCGCTGGACCTGCTGGTGGTGAATGAGCATGAGGCCGCCTGGCTCGCCGCCCAGCTTGGTGCCGGAGCCGGCGCCGAGGCGCTGCATGCAGCACTCGGCATCGGCGTCGCCGTCACCCTCGGCGAGCGGGGCGCGATGGCGGCGACGGCGGCGGGCGTCGTCACCCTTCCTGGCCTGCCGGTCCGGGCGGTGGATACGGTGGGTGCCGGGGATTGCTGGTGCGGGGTGCTGGCCGCCGCCCTGGATCGTGACCTGCCGCTGGAGGCCGCGATGCGCCGCGCCAATGCCGCCGCCGCGCTGTCCTGCACCCGCCCCGGCGCCGGGGCGGCAATGCCGGATGCCGCCGAGATCGACGCCCTGCTGCGAAAAGGCTGAGCCGATGCGCCTTGCCATCATCAACGACTACCAGTCCCTGGCGCTGGAGGCGGCCGACTGGTCGTCCCTGCCGGTCGAAGTCGCGGTGCATGGCCGCATCGCCGATCCGGCCGCGACGCTGGCCGGCTGCGCCATGGTGGTGACGGCACGGGAGGAGACGCGCTTCGATGCCGCGCTTCTCGCGCAGCTCCCCGAGCTGCGGTTGCTGGTGACGCATGGCATGGGCAATGCGGCGCTCGACCTGCCGGCGCTGGCGGCGGCGGGGGTCACGGTCTGCGGCACCGGGCTCGGCTTTCCGGGTGCCACGGTGGAGCTGACCTGGGGGCTGATCCTCGGCCTCGTCAAACACATCCCCGCCGAGGATGCGGCGATCCGCGCCGGGGGCTGGGGTGCGGGGCTCGGGCGCGGTCTGACCGGGCGGGTTTTGGGCATCCTCGGCCTTGGGGAATTGGGCGGGCAGGTCGCGCAGGTCGGGCGGGCGATGGGCATGGAGGTCATCGCCTGGAGCGAGAACCTGACCGCGGAGGCCTGCGCCGCCCGGGGCGCGCGGCTGGTGACGCGGGAGGCGCTCTTCGCCGAATCCGACGTGCTCAGCATCCATCTGCGCTTCTCGCCGCGCAGCCGGGGGCTGGTCGGGGCCGCCGATATCGCGCGGATGAAGCCGGATGCGCTGCTGATCAACACCGCCCGTGGCCCGATCGTGGATGAGCCGGCGCTGGTCGCGGCGCTGGCGGCGGGGCGGATCGGCGGCGCCGGGCTGGATGTCTTCGCCGAGGAGCCGCTGGCGGCCGATCACCCGCTGCGCCACCTGCCGAACACGCTGCTGACCTCCCATATCGGCGGCCGCACGCGGGACAATATCCTGCTGCGCTACCGCGACAGCCTGGAGGATGTGCGGGCCTGGCTGGCGGGCGCGTCGATCCGGGTGATCGGGGCCGGGTGATCGGGGCCGGGTGATCGGGGCCGGGTGATCGGGGCCGGGTGATCGGGGCCGGGTGATCGGGGCCGGGTGATCGGACGTTGAGAAAACCGGCCATGGGCGCTAGGACAGCAGCGCCATGCCCGGTTAGCACAGCGGTAGTGCAGCGGTTTTGTAAACCGAAGGTCGGGGGTTCAATCCCCTCACCGGGCATTGGCTTCCCCCCCTGCCGGCTCGGCGTCACGGCGGTTGAACGCGGCCAGGGCCTCGCCTTCGCCGGTGAGCTCGGTCGTGATCGCGACCGGCGCAGGCCGCCCCGGAGCGAGCCCGCCTGGAGCGAGCCCACCCCGCGCGCCGCTGGCCATTGGGGCGTGCCGGCGATGGTCTTCGCCGGCAAGCCCTTCTTCGGGCAGGAACCGCTTCTACATGCTGCTCTGGCGGAACTCTGAGGCTACTCCTTCACCGCCCCGGTCAACGAGGACACGTAGTAGTCCACGAAGAACGAGTAGAAGAGCGCCACCGGCAGCGAGCCCAGCAGCGAACCCGCCATCAGCGCGCCCCACTGATAGACGTCGCCGGTGACAAGCTCGGTCAGGATCGCGACCGGGACGGTCTTGTTCTCGCTGCTCTGGATGAAGGCCAGCGCATAGATGAACTCGTTCCAGGACAGGGTGAAGGAGAAGATCCCCGCCGAGATCAGCCCCGGCACCGCCAGCGGCAGCGTGATCCGGCGCAGGATCTGCAACCGGGTCGCGCCATCCATCAGCGCGCATTCCTCCAGCTCATAGGGGATCGACTTGAAGTAGCCGATCAGCAGCCAGGTGCAGAAGGGAATGAGGAAGGTCGGGTAGGTCAGGATCAGCGCGAAGGGCGTGTCGAACAGCCCGAGCTGAAACACCATCGTCGCCAGCGGAATGAACAGGATCGAGGGCGGCACCAGATAGGCGAGGTAGATCGCAAGCCCGACATAGCCCGAACCGCGGAACCGCAGCCGCTGGATCGCATAGGCCGCCAGCGTGCTGGAGACCAGCGAGAGCACCGTCGCACAGACCGCCACCAGCATCGTGGTCCAGAGCCAGCGCGGATAGGCCGTCTCGAACAGCAGCATGTAGAGGTGGTCGAGGGTCGGCGAGCCGATCCAGAACGGGTTGTACCGCTTGTAGTCGTAGAGCTCGGCGTTCGGTTTGAAGGCGGTGATCGTCATCCAGTAGAACGGGAACAGCAGGATCAGCACGAAGCAGGCCAGCGGCACATAGACCATGACGACGCGCCGCGAGCGGCTGTCCCAGGCCATGGTTTCGGGCGGCGGGCTGCTGCCATTCGCCTTGGTGGCGGCCTCAGTCATTGCCTTCTCCCTGCTGCCACTTGCGCCGGGCGAGGCCGAAATAGCTGAACAGCGTGGCGAAGATCAGGAACGGGATCATGGAGACGGCGATCGCAGCGCCCTCGCCCAATTGCCCGCCCGGAATGCCGCGCTGGAAGGCCAGGGTCGCCAGCAGATGCGTCGAATTCACCGGCCCGCCGCGCGTGATCGCATAGACCAGCTGGAAGTCGGTGAAGGTGAAGATGATCGAGAAGGTCATGACGATCGCCAGGATCGGCATCAGCATCGGGAAGGTGATGTAGCGAAACCGCTGCCATGGCGTGGAGCCATCGAGCAGTGCCGCCTCGTACAGCGACGGCGAGATCGTCTGCAGCCCCGCCAGCAGCGAGATCGCGACGAAGGGAATCCCGCGCCAGATATTGGCCGCGATCAGCGACCAGCGCGCCGGCCAGGCACTGCCCAGGAAGTCGAAGTTCGTTGTCCTGACGCCAAGGACATCGACCGCGAGATAGGAGATGATCGAGAATTGCGGATCGTAGATCCACCAGAAGGCGATCGCCGAGAGCACCGTCGGCACGATCCAGGGCAGCAGGATGATCGCGCGCAGCAGGCTCTTCAGCGGCAAATGGTTGTTCAGCAGCAGCGCGAGCCAGAGCCCGAGCGCGAATTTCCCGAGGGTCGCGACGCCGGTGTAGAACACGCTGTAGAAGACCGCGTTCCAGAAGATCGGGTCGGTGAACAGATACTCGAAGTTCTCAAACCCGATCCAGACGCCGCGCCGACCGATCGTGGTGTCGGTGAAGGCCAGCCAGATGCCCAGGCCCAGCGGATAGGTAAGGAACACCCCGAGCAGGCCGAGCGCGGGCAGCAGGCAGGCGAAGACCAGGAAGGGCTTGTAGTCGAACAATCGGGCCAGGCGGCCCGGTTGCTGCCGGGCCTTGTTCCAGGTGGCAGGCACGGTGGTTGCGGACATCATGTGCTCCTTGGCAGGCGGCGCCCTCCGGACCCGGGGAGCGCCGCCGCCTGGATTGGGTCTCAGCGGGCGCGGAAGAAGCGGCGCGCCCGGCGTTCGGCTTCCGCCGCCGCCGCCTGCGGCGTCGCCTGGCCGGAGGCGACGGAGGCGCACATCTGCACCATGACGTAATCGGCGTTGGCCGCCGCCGAGCCCTCGCTGATCGGGCCTTTGTAACCAAGCCAGAAGTCGCTGTTCATGGTGGTGCGGAACACCGCCACCTTGGGGTCGCCCTTCCAGGTGTCGCTTTCGTCATAGGCGTTCAGCGGCTGGCCCCAGTAGCCGACATTGGCCTGCAACCAGGGGTCGTACTGTTCCGCCTCCAGCATGAAACTCAGGAAGGCCTTGGCCGCGTTCGGGAAGCGGCTGTGCTTGAAGACCATGGCATTCAGCGTCAGCCCCGCATTCGGCGCGGTGGCCGCCAGGCCCTTGGGCATCGGCTGGATCTGCGTATCCTCCGCCAGCGGCGCCAGCGCCGGATCGTTCTTCAGCGAGAAGTACAGCGAGACGCCGTTCTCCGTCATCCAGCATTCGCTGGCCGAATAGGCCCGGTTGTTGCTGACATCGCCCCAGGACAGCGTGCCCGGAAGGAAGGTCGGGTACAGGTCCTTCAGGTAGGTCAGCGCCGCGATGGTCTGCGGGCTGTTGATGGCGACCTTGCCCTCCTCATCGACGAGGTAGCCGCCATGCGACCAGACCAGCCAGTTGGCGAAGGCGTTGCCATCGCCGACCGCGTTGCCAAGCGCGAAGCCCGCAGGCTTGCCGATCCGCTTCAGCCCCTGGCAGACCCGCAGGAAGCCGGCCAGATCCTCGGGGATCTCGGTGAAGCCGGCCTCGTTGACCGCGGATTTGCGCCAGATCAGCGGGCCGCCTGAAGCCCCGAAGGGCAGGCCCAGCCAGTTGTTGCTGCCGGCGCGCTTGCCGTAGCGCTGCGCCAGCGCCTTCCACCCGCCATATTTGGTGCCGAGGTAGGTCGCGACATCGGTCACGTCGACCAGCTTGTCCTGATAGACATGCGGCGATTCATTGAAGCCGATGATCAGGTCCGGCCCCGCGCCGGTATTGGCGGTGACGGCGGTCTGCTGGGTGATGTCCTCCCAGCCGACGAAATCCACGCGGACCTCGACGCCGGTCGCCGCGGTGAAGCGGGCGGCATTGGCGCGAAACACATCCTCATCCGGCTGCACGAAGCGCACCGGGCGCAGCATCCTCAGCGTGGCGCCACGCTCGATCGGGAGGCTGGGGGCGGTTGCGGGCGAGGTGGGGATGGCGGCCATCGCGCGGCCGCCCAGCAGGGCTGCCCCGGCGAGCCCGGCCGTGCCGCGGCGGGTGAACATGTTTGTCATTTTTCTGTTTCCTCCCTGGGTTCGTTTTCTTGGACGGCTAGAGCCGCCTGCCATCCGGTCCGAAGAGATGGACCAGGTCGAGATCCGGGCTGATCATCAGCGTGTCGCCGTGCCGGCCCATGACGCGTTCGCGGAAGGCGCCGAGCAGATGCGTCTCCCCGATGTTCAGGGAAACCTGCGTCTCCGACCCGGTCGGCTCCACCACGATGATCGAGGCGGCGATGCCGGCATCATCCAGGCGCAGATGCTCCGGCCGGATGCCATAGGTCGTGGCGGTCGGCGGCGCCCCCGGCGGCAGCGGCATCACCGCGCCCCCATCGGCATGGAAGGCGCCATCCCGCACCCGCCCCGACAGCAGGTTCATCGCCGGGCTGCCGATGAAGCCGGCCACGAACAGATTGGCGGGCGTGTCGTAAAGATCGAGCGGGGCGCCCGATTGTTCGATGCGCCCACCATTCATGACCACGATCTGGTCGGCCATGGTCATGGCCTCGATCTGGTCATGGGTGACGTAGACGGTCGTCACCTTCAGCCGCTGATGAAGTTCCTTGATCTCGCTGCGCATCTGCACCCGCAGCTTGGCATCGAGGTTGGAGAGCGGTTCGTCGAACAGGAAGACCTGCGGATCGCGCACGATGGCGCGGCCCATGGCGACGCGCTGCCGCTGCCCGCCCGACAATTGCCGGGGATAGCGGTCCAGCAGCACATCAAGCCCCAGGATCTTGGCCGCGCGCTGGACCTCCGCCTCGATCACATCCGCCGGCGCCTTGGCCAGCATCATCGAGAAGGCCATGTTCTCGCGCACGGTCATATGCGGGTAGAGCGCGTAGTTCTGGAACACCATCGCGATGTCGCGGTCCTTCGGCGGCACGGTGTTGACCACCTTGCCCCCGATCGCGATCTCGCCCTCGGTGATGTTCTCAAGCCCCGCGATCATGCGCAGCAGGGTGGATTTGCCGCAGCCGGAGGGCCCGACCAGAACGACGAATTCGCCGTCGCCGATGCTTACATCAACGCCGTGCAGCACCTTGGTGCTGCCGTAGGATTTGCGGGCCTGGCGAATGGAAACGTCAGCCATAAGGGTCAGCGACCCACATAGCTGTGACGGCAAGCGACCCTCTGGTCCATGACGCTACCTTCCCTGAACGCACCCCTTTTGTCGGGGCATCAGGGTCAGGCTAGCCGCGGCAGCGTCGAAGATGCAATGGCTGTGGAAAGGTGGCCTCAGAAGTCAAGGTCGGCGTAATGCTCCGCCGGCGCCATCCCCGGCACCCGGTCCGCGAGGATCGCGCGGAAGGAGGGGCGCGACTTCACCCGCGCATACCAGTGCTTGGCACTGTCGCTGAGCGACCAGTCCACATCGCCGATATAATCCAGCGAGGACAGATGCGCCGCGGCCGCGAGATCGGCGATGCTGATCTCGCGGCCCGCGAGCCAGGGCCGCGTCTCGGCCAGCCAGCCGAGGTAGTCGAGGTGGCTGCGCAGGTTCTGGTAGCCGGCGCGCAGGGCCGCGGCCTCGGGGTGCCCGCGGCCGAGAAGCTTCTTCATGGTCCGCTCGGTCAGCAGGTTGGCGGTGACCTCCTGGCCGAACTTCAGGTCGAACCAGGCGACCAGGCGGCGCACTTCGCAACGGTCCGCGAAGGTACGGCCCATCAGCGGCGGGTCGGGATAGGCCTCGTCCAGATATTCGCAGATCGCGTTGGAGTCCGCGATCACCAGCCCATTCTCCTCGACCATCACCGGCACGGTGCAGGCCGGGTTCATCGCCAGGAAGGCGTCGCGCCGCTCCCAGACCTTCTCGACCAGGGTCTCGAAGGGAATGTGCTTTTCGGCCAGCGCGAGGCGGACCTTACGGCAATAGGGCGAAAGAGGGAGGTGATGGAGGAGTCGCATGTCCGCTGCGGGGCTTGCCACGGCAAGCCCCGCAGGTCCACCCGCCGATTGCCGCCTACTCGGCGGCGGCGGCGACCTCCTCCATCGGCCGGGCCAGGTACTTGGCGTATTCTTTCGGCACGACGTGCCAGAACCGACCCAGCGCCGCCTCCCAGTCGTTCAGCAGGCGGGCGGCGAAGCGACTGCCCGTCTCATCCACATGCCGCTGGATGAGGGCGCGCAGCTCGCCCTCCCAATGCGCCGAGGCGATCCGGCGCCAGAGCAGGGTCTCGGGGTTCAGCCGCTTCTCGAAGCTGCCATCCGCATCCCAGACGAAGGCCTGCCCGCCGGTGAAGCCGGCGCCGAAATTGTCGCCGACCGCGCCCAGGATCACCACCGTCCCGCCCGTCATGTATTCGCAGGCATTGGCGCCGACGCCCTCGACAACCGTCGTGGCGCCCGAATTGCGCACCGCGAACCGCTCGCCCGCCTGCCCGGCCGCGAACAGCCAGCCCGCGGTCGCACCGTACAGCACGGTGTTGCCGATGATGGTGTTCTCGTTCCAGATCAACGGCGAGGAGGGCGCGGGGCGGACCACGATGGTCGCGCCCGACAGGCCCTTGCCGACATAGTCATTGGCATCGCCATAGACCTCCAGCTTCAGCCCCTTCACCCCGAAGGCGCCGAGCGACTGCCCGGCCGAGCCGCGCAGCCGGACGGTCAGATGCCCGTCCTGCAGATGCGACATGCCGAACTGCCGGGTGATCTTGGAGGAGACCTTGGTGCCGATCGCGCGGTGGGTGTTCCGGATGTTGTAGGCGAGCTGCATCTTCTCGCCCCGCTCGAACAGCGCCGCGGCGTCGCGGAGCATTTCGGCGTCGAGTGTCTCGGGGACCTCGTTGCGGCCCTCGATGGTGCAGTAGGAGGCGTGCCCGCCGGCATCGGCCTTCACCAGCAGCGGGTTCAAATCCAGGTCATCAAGGTCGTCGGCACCGCGGCTGACCTGGCGCAGCAGATCGGTGCGGCCGATCACATCGGTCATCCGCCGCATGCCCAGCGAGGCGAGGATCTCGCGCACTTCCTCGGCCACGAAGGAGAACAGGCTGATGACCTTCTCCGGCGTGCCCGTGAATTTTTGCCGAAGCGCCTCGTCCTGGGTGCAGACGCCCACCGGGCAGGTGTTGCTGTGGCACTGGCGCACCATGATGCAGCCCATCGCCACGAGGCTCGCGGTGCCGATGCCGAATTCCTCGGCCCCCAGCATCGCCGCGATCACCACGTCGCGCCCGGTCTTCAGCCCGCCGTCGGTGCGCAGCCGCACCCGGTGCCGCAGCCGGTTCAGCAGCAGCACCTGATGCGTCTCCGACAGCCCCATCTCCCAGGGCAGGCCGGCATATTTGATGCTGGTCTGCGGGCTCGCACCGGTGCCGCCGGAATGGCCGGAGACCAGGATGGCGTCGGCCTTGGCCTTGGCCACGCCCGCCGCGATGGTGCCGATCCCCGACCGCGAGACCAGCTTCACGCAAACCGAGGCCTCGGGGTTGATCTGCTTGAGATCGTAGATGAGCTGCGCCAGATCCTCGATCGAGTAGATGTCGTGATGCGGCGGCGGCGAGATCAGCATCACCCCCGGCGTGGAATGCCTGAGCTTGGCGATCAGCCCGGTCACCTTGAAGCCGGGCAGTTGCCCGCCCTCGCCGGGCTTGGCCCCTTGCGCGACCTTGATCTCGATCTCGCGGCAGTTGTTGAGATACTCGGCGGTGACGCCGAAGCGGCCGGAGGCGATCTGCTTGATCGCGCTGCTGGCATTGTCGCCATTCGCGCGCGGCTTGGCGCGGGCGGGGTCCTCGCCGCCCTCGCCGCTGTCGCTGCGGGCACCGATCCGGTTCATCGCGATCGACAGCGTCTCATGCGCCTCGGGCGAGAGCGCGCCCAAGGAAATGCCGGGGGCCAGAAGCCGCTTGCGGATTTCGGTGATGCTCTCGACTTCCTCGATCGCGATGGGCGACAGCCCCTCGGGGCGGAAATCCAGCAGGTCGCGCAGCGCCACCGGCGGCTGCTTGCGCACGGCCTCCGAATACCGCTTGAAGGTCTGGTAGCTGTCGGCCTCCACCGCCGCCTGCAGCATGTGGATCAGCGTGCCGTCGAAGGCATGCGCCTCGCCGCGGCGACGCAGCTTGTACATGCCGCCGACCGGCAAGGTGAGGACTTCCTCGGCCCAGGCCTGGGCATGCAGCGCCAGCACGCGGCGCGCGATGCCCTGCAAGCCGATGCCGGAGATGCGCGACTGCGTGCCCGGGAAGAATTCCGCGACCAGCGAGCGCGACAGCCCGATCGCCTCGAAATTCATGCCCCCGCGATAGGAGGCGATGACCGAGATGCCCATCTTGGACATGACCTTCAGCAGGCCCTTGTCCACCGACTTCTTGTAGCGGGCAACGCACTCCTTGAGGCTGAGCGTGCCGAACAGCCCGCGGCGCTGGCGGTCCGCGATGCTCTCCTGCGCCAGATAGGCGTTGACCGAGGTCGCCCCCGCCCCGATCAGCACGGCGAAGGTATGCACATCGACGCATTCCGCCGCGCGCACGTTCAGGCTGGTGAAGGTGCGCAGCGAGGTCTTGACGAGATGCGTGTGCACGCCCCCGACCGCGAGGATCATCGGGATCGGCGCGCGATCCGGGCCCTGGTGCTCATCGGTCAGCACCACATGGGCGCGGCCGGAGCGCACGCCCTCCTCGGCCTCGCGCCGGATGCGCTCGATGCCGCGACGCAGCCCCATCTCGCCCTCGGCCGCGGGGTAGGTGCAATCCACCTCCACCGCGGTGTCGCCCATATAGGCGCGCATGGCGGCGAATTCGGCGTTGGACAGCACCGGGCTGTCCAGCATCAGCATGTCGCACTGGGAGGGGTCCTCATCGAGGATGTTCCCCAGATTCCCGAGCCGCGTCTTGAGGCTCATCACCTGCGTCTCGCGCAGAGAATCGATCGGCGGGTTGGTGACCTGCGCGAAGCTCTGGCGGAAGTAGTGGTGCAGGCCCCGGTAATGCTCCGACAGCACCGCGATCGGGGTGTCGTCGCCCATGCTGCCGATGGCCTCGGAGGCATCCTCGACCATCGGGTGCAGGATCTGCTCCAGCTCCTCCAGCGTCATGCCCACGGCGAGCTGGCGGCGGCGCAGCATCTCGCCCTGGTACAACACGGTCTCATCCGCATCGGCGCGCACGATGCCGTCGATCCGCGTGGTGCGCTCGGTCCATTTGCCATAGGGCTTCTGGGCCGAAAGGCGGTCCTTCAGCGCGGCATCGGCATAGAAGCGGCCCTCGGCGAGATCGACGCCGATGCACTGGCCGGGGCCGACGCGGCCCTTCTCCAGGATCTGGTCCTCGGGGATCTTCACCATGCCGGTCTCGGAGCCGATCACCAGCAACCCATTGGCGGTGATGGAGTAGCGCATCGGCCGCAGGCCGTTGCGGTCGAGCCCCGCGATCACCCATTTGCCATCGGTCGCGGCAATCGCCGCCGGCCCGTCCCAGGGCTCCATCACCGCGTTGCAGTAGAGGAAGAAATCGCGATGCGCCTGCGGCATCGTCGCGTTGTTGCCGAGCGATTCCGGGATCAGCATCGCCTTGGCCATCGGCGCGTCGCGCCCGCCGCGAACCAGAAGCTCGAAGACGGCATCGAGCGTCGCGGTATCCGAGCTGCCCGCCTGCACCACCGGCTTGATGTCGCCCATCACGCCATCGAGCAGCGGATGCGACATCCGCGTCTCATGGCTCTTCATCCAGTTGACGTTGCCGTGCAGCGTGTTGATCTCGCCGTTGTGGGCCAGCATCCGGAACGGCTGCGCCAGCTTCCAGGTCGGGAAGGTATTGGTCGAATAGCGCTGATGATAGATCGCGAAGCGGCTGATGAAGCGCGGATCGGTCAGGTCGGGATAGAAGGCGGTCAGGCTCTCGGCCAGGAACATGCCTTTGTAGATCAGCGAACGCGCCGACAGCGAGCAGACGTAGAAGCCCTGCACCTCGCCGGCGATGGCCTCCTTCTCGATCCGGCGGCGGATCGCATAGAGGTCGCGCTCATAGTCGTCGTCGGAGACGCCGCGCGGGTCCCAGATCAGGATCTGCTCGATCTCGGGGCGGGTCGCATTGGCCTTCTCGCCGATCACGGAGACGTCGATCGGCACCTGGCGCCAGCCGTAGATGGCATAGCCCCCGTTCAGGATCTCGGTTTCCACGATCTGGCGGCAGCGCTCCTGCGCGCCGAGATCGGTCTTCGGCATGAAGACCATGCCGACGGCGATGCGGCCGGGCTTCACCTTGTCGCCGCCGAGGCGCACGGCATCGGCGAAGAAATCCTGCGGGATCTCGATATGGATGCCGGCGCCATCGCCGGTCTTGCCATCGGCATCGACGGCGCCGCGGTGCCAGACCGCCTTCAGCGCATTGATGCCGGCCTCGACCACATCGCGGCGCGCGGTGCCGTCCAGGCTGGCGACGAGGCCGACACCGCAGGCGTCATGCTCGGTCAGGTCGATATGGGCATCGGCCAGAAGGGCGAGATTGGCCGCGTGGGATGCGAGATACTCGTTCATGCCGCCTTACCCCTTTTCCTTGCGTGCTGAAGGCTGCGAAGCTGTGGGCGCGCAGGCGATGCGGGTATGGTTGTCATGCTTGCTGCTGCTGATGGTTC
>NZ_QKYU01000025.1 GCF_003253705.1 Humitalea rosea | reverse complement strand
GCTTGCGCCGGCCTGACCACCCGCGCCACCACAACCAGCAGGCGAGCCGCTCAACGGCGAAATGTAGACGCCGAGGGCGTGATGAATAATCCGGGCTAGGTCGTGCTCCGTTCGGTTTCGCTTACTGCACACCATCTAGTCTAATAGGACCGATGATTTGCGCTCATCTTCCATTGGGAGAGGGGCTGCGCTCCGACGTTATCTGTGCAACGATCGCTCAATGGCAGTACCCGTCGACGCTAGGATTACAGTTATCGCTACCTGGCCGGGCCGTCGCGGCATGTCCTGCGGCGCCCACTCGCAGCTTGAGCTTCCGGAAACGGTTGGGAAGGCCGTTCCCCAGAAGCCCGGCATATGGGGCCCCCCTGAGCGAGCGCACGCATGCGGCCATCCTGAGCGCGTTTCCGCCGCAGGAGGTTCAGGCATAAGGCGCAGTATGACAGCTCTGGTGGCCCTTGCCCTGCTGGCCGGATGTGCTGCCGGCGGCGAACGAACGCTGCCTGCGCCCGTCGCTGGATCGCCCGTGTCTGAGGGAATGGCGCGCCTTTCCGTGACCCGGACCAACGACATCCTTTTCCTTGGCCTGTCGGCGGACGTTACAGTGAACGACCAATCTGCCGGCTCGATATTCAGAGGGCAGAGCACTGCCGTGGAAGTCCCAGCAGGCCTCGCCACGGTCGCAGTCACTGCCTTCGGCTCGCCCGGCCGTTTTGTCCTCCGATTCCCAACGGTATCGGGCGGGCGCTACGATCTCCAGGTCGTGCCGCGCGGGGCATCCTTCGCCCCAGCGATGATGCTGGGTTACGTGGGCTCGATGATGGACGCAGCAGCTAACCCGGAGCGAGGTGGGTCGTTCACCCTTGCTATCGTGTCCGCCACGCCGCCGATCGGCACACCGGCGCCCTCCCCGGCGCCTCCATCAGTTGTCGCCACGGCCGCCGATCGGGAGGACCGCTTGGCCGAGCTATGGCGACTGCGGAACCGCGGCCTCATTACGGACGACGTCTACAGAGAGGAGCAACGCCGCGCCCTGGCGCCGATGACCAGCCCTCCACCGCGCTGAGGTCAAGTCAAAGGCGGCTACGGAACACCCGTATCAAGGCTCGTCGGGCCTGAACGCCGCCACCGACATCAAATCGCGGATGTTCAGCTCGATCGCGAGCGGCGGCAGGCCGAACAGTGCCGCGATGTAGTGAACATGCGTGAGCATCTCCAGCGACAGCGGCCGGTTCTTGCGCGGGCTGCGGATGCCGCAGAGCTTCATCAGCATGATCTCATCGATGCCGCGCTCGCGGCCGGGCCGGCCGATCCCGCCCTTGGTCCGCGAAGCCTCATAGCCGGCGCCATGGGAGCGGTTCTCGCCCGGTCCCAGCAGCACCATGCGCACGAAGCCAAGGCCGAGATCGATCGCCCTGGCCCGGTTGAACAGATGATCGACATCATAGCCGCTCGGGACATCGCCGAGCCCGTGGTGTTTCTTCAGGAACGACTTGTAGGTCGCCAGGTAATTATCGTCGTCAGGGGGAAGCCGGAGAAATTTGTAGCCAAGGCTTGGACATATCTGGACGAAGCCCTGCGCCGTCGAAGCGCGAGGGAAGGCCTCGATCCCAAGCGGATGCTTGGCTCGCAGCACGCTCGGCGTGGCCATCAGCACCGAAATATCGGGGATGGCGGTATAGGGCGGGACGTCTGCGACGAGATATTCGCCCAGTATCGCATCGCGCTCCTGGTTGCGGACATCGGCCAGGGTCAGGCTCATGGCGGGCTTCCTTCCGGGAGCGGGACGTTTAGCACCCGCCCCCGGAGACCCGCGGTCACACCGCCGCGAAGCCGCCGGACTGGCGCTCCCAAAGTGCTGCATAGGTGCCGCCATGGGCGAGCAGCGCCTCATGCGTGCCCTGTTCCACCACCCGGCCATGGTCGAGGATCACGAGGCGGTCCATCCGCGCGATGGTGCTGAGGCGATGCGCGATGGCGATCACCGTCTTGCCCGCCATGAGGTGGGTGAGTTGGTCCTGGATCGCGGCCTCCACCTCCGAATCCAGCGCGCTGGTCGCCTCGTCCAGCACCAGGATCGGCGCGTCCTTCAGCAGCACGCGGGCGATGGCGATGCGCTGCCGCTGCCCGCCCGAGAGCTTCACCCCGCGCTCGCCGACCTGGCTCTCATAGCCGGTGCGGCCGCGCCAATCCTGCAGATCGGTGATGAAGCCATGCGCCTGGGCCTGGCGCGCGGCGGCCTCGACCTGCGCCTGGGTCGCTCCGGGGCGGCCGTAGCGGATGTTGTCGGTGATCGAGCGATGCAGCAGCGCCGTATCCTGCGTCACCATGCCGATGGCCCCGCGCAGGCTTTCCTGGGTCACGCCGGCGATGTCCTGGCCGTCGATCAGGATACGCCCGGTCTCGGGGCTGAAGAAGCGCAGCAGCAGGTTGACCGCCGTGGTCTTGCCCGCGCCGGAATGGCCGATCAGCCCGACCCGCTCGCCGGGGCGGATGGTGAGGTCGAAGCCGTTCAGCACGCCATTCTCGCGGCCATAGCCGAAGTGCACGCCCTCGAAGCGGATCTCGCCCTCCGGCACCCGCAGTTCCGTCGCCCCCGGCGCATCCTCGGCTGTGGGCGGCACGGCGATGGAGTTCATGCTCTCCTGCACCACGCCGATGTTCTCGAAGATCGCGGTGACGTTGAAGGCGACCCAGCCCGAGATATTGGCGATCTGCCAGGCCATGGGCAGCGCGGTCGCGACCACGCCGATCCCGATCTCACCGCGCATCCAGAGCCAGACCGAGAGCGCCGCGACCCCCACCATCAGGCAGGCGTTCAAGGTCGAGAGCAGCACCGCGTTCAAGGTCACCAGCCGCACCTGGTGGCCGAAATTATGGTTCAGCGCGAGCAGCCCCTCGCGCACGAAGGCATCCTCATCCGCCGCCTTGGCGAAGAGTTTGACGGTCAGGATGTTGGTGTAGGAATCCACCACCCGGCCGGTCAGCAGGCTGCGCGCCTCCGACGCCTTGCGCGAGCGGTCGCGCAGCTTAGGCACCAGCAGCCGCAGCAGGGTCGCATAGAGCGCGAACCAGAGCAGGAAGGGCAGCGCGAGGCGCAGATCCGAGGAGCCGAGCCAGAGGATCGCCCCGGTGCCATAGACCAGGATGTACCAGACCGCATTGACCGACTGGACCACCGATTCGCGCAAGGCCGGCCCGGCCTGCATCACCCGCGTGGCGATGCGCCCGGCGAAATCCTCCTGGAAGAAGGCCCAGCCCTGGCGCACCACATGCCAATGCGACTGCCAGCGGATCAGGCTGGTCACCCCCGGCACGATGCCTTGCTGGGTGATGAGGTTCTGCAAGCCGATCGCCGCCGGCCGCCCGAAGACCAGCACCGCCGCCATGCCGACCAGACCGGGCCAGGAGGTGGCCCAGAGTGTGGACGGCTCATGCTGTTCCAGCAGCGCCACCAGCCGGCCGATGAAGACCGGGATGGTCGCATCCAGCAGCGCCACGCAAAGCCCCGCGACGAACAACCCGCCGAACAGCCCCCGCGCCTGCCGCGCGAAGTGCCAGTAGAAGCCCGCCAGCGACTTCGGTGGCCCGTGTTCCGGCACCGGCACGCCAAAGGGACGGGCCCCGATCTGCCCCGGTGGGGCGATCGGGGAGACGAGATTTTCGAACCAGCGGACGAGGAACATACCCAGCACAACGCACCCGCCGGGCGAGAGCGTCAAGCCGCCTTACTGCCTTACCATATTACCATCTTACCAAGTTTTTCGGGGGGCTTCGGAGCGCGCCCCTTGGTCGGCGCAGTGTAACGCGGGGGGCGTTGGCGCGGGGGTCACGATTGGCGAACCCCAATCGGGGGAGGTGCCGAAACACCCTGCGCCGGCGGTGGGCCGCAGAGCCCCACCAAATGGCACCAAACCAAGTTAAGCCGCGACCCAAGAAGATGCCAACCTCATAAGCTTTAATGCTGCTCGCTGATCGGGTTTCCGGTTACGCCGTCGGTCGAACGCCCAAATACAGCGCCGACCCCACTGTGGCGTGTGAAATGAATCCCGTAATAGTATTGGATAAATTGCCATCGGTAAATACAGCCATTGCGCATGAATAGATCATGACCGCAGCAATTAATTCGTTCCGAGAATTTTTCAGTTGAGGCATTTTTACCGCAAGCCGATAGCCCACAAAAAATATTATGCACGAAGAAGCCAGGCAGGTAGCAATGTATATTGCGAGTAAAGGATAATTGCTGGCGCCCAATAAAACAACGAAAAATAACACAGAAAAAGAACCAATGATAATGCAGAGAAAAATCAAAATAGAATAGTATATAATTAACATTTTTTTGATCGGTGTATAGTATTTCACGCTAAATCCTCCGTAAGAGCGATTCCCCAGGGATTCTGCGCGAGCCGTGCCAGGCTGGCGATGGCGGGCCCGCCGCGCCGGCTGCTCCGCCGCGAAGCCCGGGCGATGTTCGAGGCTCGACCTGCCCGGCGGGCGGTGGCAACAGCGAACCCGCTGGACCATGAAGGGCCGGCAGGAAACCGGAATGCCCCCATGATCCGGCTGGAGCCGACCGCCATGCCATCCGAAGCAGGCGCGGCAGGCCGGGCCGGGCGGTGGTGCCAGATCGCCCCCTGTGGCGTGTGTCTGCCCGGCGGACCGGCCGGGCTGGCGCCATGACGCAGCCCGACAGCGCCACGACCCGTGCAGGCAATGTGCCCAGGCGGCGGCCACGGGCGCTGCGCCGCTTGCGGGTGATCTGGCGCCGCCGGCTGAGCCTGGCCCGGATCCGCCTATGGATTCGCGGCGCCGAGGTCGGGCTGGTGCTGCTGGCCACCTTGTCCGGCGCTGCCGCCGGGTTGGTGGCGGTGGCGATGGGTGGCGCCGCGAAGGTCCTGCACGAGATGCTGTTCGGCCCGGATGCCGAACACGGGCTTTCCATGCTGCGCAATGTCGAGCCCTGGGTGCTGCTCTCGGTGCCAGCCGCCGGCGGGCTGCTGCTCGGCGCGATGTATATGGGCCTGGCCCGCTGGCGCCCGCGCACCCCGATCGACCCGATCGAGGCGAATGCGCTGCATGGCGGCCGCGCCTCGCTGAACGATGCGGTCGTGGTCGGGGCGCAGAACCTGGTCTCGAATGGCTTTGGCGCCTCGGTGGGGCTGGAGGCGGCCTATGCGCAGGCGGGCGCCGGCATCGCCTCCCGCCTCGGCCGGGCCTTCGGCATGCGGCGTGGCGATCTGCGTCTGCTGGTCGGCTGCGGCACCGCGGGGGCGATCGCGGCGGCCTTCGGCGCGCCGATCACCGGCGCCTTCTACGCCTTCGAACTGGTGATCGGCACCTATGCCATCGTCGCCCTGGCGCCGGTGATGGCGGCGGCGGTGGCCGGCGCGCTGGTGGCCCGCGCCTTCGGCCTGGCGCATATGCTGGCGGCACCGGCCGGGATCGCCGTGCCGACACCGCTGGACCACGGGCTGGCCTTGATCCTGGGCCTGGCCTGCGGGCTGGTCGCCATCGGGCTGATGCGCGGCATGTCGGCCGCCGAATGGCTGGTGCGGCGCTGCGTGCCCTGGGCGCCGCTGCGGCCGGCGGCGGGCGGGCTGGTGGTGGGGTCGCTGGCGCTGCTCGGCACCGGGGTGCTGGCGGCGGGGCATGAGACATTGCGCTTCGTGCTGGCCATTGAGAGCCCGGCCTCGGCCCTGCTGATGATGCTGGTGCTGAAGACGGTGGCCGCGGCGATGTCGATCGGCAGCGGCTTCCGGGGCGGGCTGTTCTTTGCCTCGCTGCTGCTCGGCGCGTTGCTCGGCAAGCTGTTCGGCATGGCTTCGGGGCTGGTGTTCGGCATCGGCATCGATCCGATGCTCTATGCCGTGGTGGGGATGAGCGCCTTCGGCGCCGCGGTGATCGGCGCGCCGCTGGCCATGGCCTTCCTGGCCTTCGAGACGACGGGCGACTTCGCGGTGGCCGGCCCGGTGCTGGCGGCGGTCGCGGTCTCGGCGCTCTGCGTGCGGCGGCTGTTCGGCTATTCCTTCGCCACCTGGCGCTTCCATCTGCGCGGCGAGGCGATTCGCGGGCCACATGATGTCGGCTGGCTGCGCGACCTTTCCGTGGGCCGGTTGATGCGGCGCGATCTGCGCAGCGTGCGGGTGAGCCAGACGCTGGATGCCTTCCGCCGCGCCTATCCGCTCGGTTCGACGCAGCGGGTGATCGTGGTGGACGACGCGGATCGCTATGCCGGTCTCGTCGCGGTGGCGGAGGCGCATCTGGCGGGGCCGGAGGTGGAATCCCTGGCGCCGCTGCTGCGGCATGCCGACCAGGTGCTGCTGCCGGTGATGAATGCGAAGGAGGCGCTGGCGCTGTTCCAGGCGGCGGAGGCGGAGGCGCTGGCCGTGGTCGATATGCGCGACCGCCGCCGGGTGATCGGCCTGCTCAGCGAGGCGCATGTGCTGCGCCGCTATGGCGAGGAGATCGACAAGCGCAGGCGTGAGGAGGTCGGCCTGCCATGACGCGCACGGCCGTCATCCGCCATTCGCGCCGCAACTGAGATATTCAGGGGAGTGGTGCCCAGGAAAGGACTCGAACCTTCACGACCTTGCGGTCACTGGCACCTGAGGCCAGCGCGGCTATCAAATTCCGCCACCTGGGCAAGGTGGCACGCACGAAATGGCGGACCCGTGCGGCGAAGCTTGCGACGAGGGCACGGTGGCGGCGGGCGCTGGCCTTCAGATCTGGGCCAATCATCGAGACGAAAAGACGCGGGCTGCATCCAAGCCTGGAATCACACCGATTCGAGGCCTGCCAAACCTAAACCAGCGCCTATGGGGCGACGCCCCTCGACCTTTCAGACCAACCGCGCCTGCTTCACCGCAGCACCCACAAACCCCGCAAACAGCGGATGCGGCGCGAACGGCTTGGATTTCAACTCCGGGTGATACTGCACGCCGATGAACCAGGGATGGTCCGGGACCTCCACGATCTCCGGCAGCACGCCATCGGGCGAGAGCCCCGAGAATTTCAGCCCCGCCTTCTCCAGCCGCTCGCGATAGGCGACGTTCACCTCATAGCGGTGGCGGTGGCGTTCCTCGATGCGTGAGGCCCCGCCATAGACGGCGCGCACCAGCGTGTCCTCGCCCAGCACCGCGGGGTAGGCGCCGACGCGCATGGTGCCGCCGAGCGCGCCACCGGCCTCCCGGCTCTCCACGGCATTGCCGCGGGTCCATTCGGTCAGCAGCCCGACCACGGGCTCGGTGCAGGGGCCGAATTCGGTGCTGTTCGCGCCCTCGATCCCGACCAGGTTCCGCGCCGCCTCGATCACCGCCATCTGCATGCCGAAGCAGATGCCGAAGAAGGGGATCTTGCGCTCGCGGGCAAACCGCACGGCGGCGATCTTGCCGGGGGTGCCACGCTCGCCAAAACCGCCCGGCACCAGCACGCCATGCACGCCATCCAGCCGCGCCACCGCATCGGCGGGCGAGCCGTCGAAGATCTCGCTGTCCACCCAGTCGAGCTTGACCTTCACCCGATGCGCGATGCCGCCATGGGCCAGCGCCTCGGCCAGCGACTTATAGGCGTCGAGGAGGCCGGTGTATTTGCCGACCACGGCGATGGTGACCTCGCCTTCCGGATGGTCGATCGCCGACATGATGCCGGTCCAGCGCCGCATGTCCGGCTCGCCATAGACGCTGAGGCCGAAGTGCCGCAGCACCTCGCGGTCCAGCCCCTCACGCGAATAGGCGGAAGGCACGGCGTAGATCGAGCTGGCGTCGAGTGCGGGGATCACGCTCTCGGGCCGCACGTTGCAGAACAGCGCGATCTTGCGGCGCTCGTTCTCAGGGATAGGGCGGTCGCAGCGGCACAGGAGAATCTGCGGCTGGATGCCGAGGGAGAGCAGTTCCTTGACGCTGTGCTGCGTCGGCTTGGTCTTCAGCTCACCGGCCGAGGAGATGTAGGGCACCAGGGTCAGATGCACGAAGAGGCTGCGCTGCGGCCCCAGTTCATTGGCCATCTGCCGGATGGCTTCGAGGAAGGGCAGGCTTTCGATGTCGCCGACGGTGCCGCCGATCTCGACCAGGACGAAGTCGATGCCATCGGTCTCGGCAACCACCGCCGCCTTGATGGCGTCGGTGATATGGGGAATCACCTGGACAGTGCCCCCCAGAAAATCGCCACGGCGCTCCTTGGCGATCACCTCGCCGTAGATCCGCCCCGAGGTCCAGTTGTCAGCCCGAGTCGCCGCGACTCCGGTGAAGCGCTCGTAATGGCCGAGGTCGAGGTCGGTTTCCGCCCCGTCATCGGTCACGAACACCTCACCGTGCTGATACGGGGACATCGTGCCCGGATCGACGTTGAGATAGGGGTCCAGCTTGCGCATGCGGACTTTATGCCCGCGCGCCTGGAGGAGGGCGGCAAGAGATGCCGCCGCGATGCCTTTTCCGAGGGAGGAGACCACACCGCCGGTGATGAATACGAACCGCGTCATGGGCGGGTTGTGTAACCCCCTGCCCGCCCCCGCGTCCACCCGTGAGCTTGTCTTAATTCCGGGGGGCTGCCCAGATCGCCATGCGTATGGCGCGGGTTGCGTGGACCATCATGCGACGGGGGCAAGCCCCACGCCGGGCCGCCCGGCCAGCGCCGAAACCCCGGCCACCACGCGCCGGCCCAACCCCGCCAGCCCGCCCCCCACCAGCCCGCCCCCTGCCAACGCGCCCCCTGCCAGCCCGCCCGGCGCCGGCCGCGACTGCGCCCGCACCGCCAGGGCGCCAAGGCCGCGGGGGGCCGCGGTGGCGGCCATGCCGGCCACGACCCCCCGCACCGCCGCCGCCATCCCGCCCGCGTCGGCAAAGCGCGCCTCGGGCGATTTGGCCAGCGCCTGGGCCAGCACCGCATCCCAGCCAGGGTCCAGCCCCGGTGCCGCGAGGCTGGGCGCCTGGGGCTCCTCGCCCAGGATGCGGGTCAGCACCCCCGGCATGCCGCCCGCAAAGGCCCGCCGGCCGGTCAGGCATTCGTAGAGCACCACCCCCACCGCCCAGAGGTCGGCGCGGTGGTCCACCGCCTCCCCCCGCACCTGTTCCGGCGCCATCCAGGCGGGGGTGCCGAGCAGGGTGCCGGGTTCGGTCGCCTCGCCATTGCCCATCCGCGCCACGCCGAAATCGCCGAGCCGCACCTGCCCCGGCCCCGGCGCCGCATCCATGGCCAGCAGGATATTGGCGGGCTTCACGTCGCGATGGACGATGCCGCGGGCATGGGCATGGCCGAGCCCCGCCAGCAATTGCAGCACCAGCGCCGCGGCCTCCTGCTGGGCCAGGCGGCGGTCGCGGGCGAGCAGGGCCGACAGCGGCTCCCCGATCACCAGATCCATGGCGATCCAGGCGTAATCCGGCCCGTCGCCGGCATCATGCACGGTCACGATATGGGGGTGGCTGAGCCGGGCGGCCATGCGCGCCTCGGCGGCGATGCGGGCGAGGTCGGGGCCGCCCGGGCGGCGATGCACCAGCTTGATCGCGACCAGCCGCCGCAGCCGCAGGTCCAGCGCCTCCAGCACAATGCCCGAGGCGCCCTGGCCGATCAGGTCACGCACTGCGAAGCGGCCGGCAATGGGTACTGTGTCCATGAGATGCGTCCCGTCACGAATGATGGGTCGCATGCTGCGGGACGAAGGTTAAGAAACCCTCAGTTGGTCGGGACCGAAGGCAGCGCCGGCAGCGCCGGGGTGGTCGGGGCGGCGGGGGCCGTATCGGCGCCACCGGGGATGATGCTGCCGGGCGCAACAGGGCCCTGCGGCGCATCCAGCAGCGAGCCCTGGCGGGAGGCGCCGCGGCCGAGCAGCGCCAGCACCAGGGCCAGCACCATGAAGATGGCGGCCAGGATGCCGGTGGTGCGGGTCAGCAGATTGGCGGTGCCGCGCCCGCCCATGAAGCTGCCCATGCCCTGGCTGGAGCCGATGCCAAGGCCGCCGCCCTCGCTTCGCTGGAGCAGGACGACCCCGATCAGGGCCAGGGTCACGATCAGATGCAGGACGAGCAGGAAAGAGGTCATGAAACCGCCTCTAGCCCAAGCGCCGCGGCACCGCCAGCCGCCTTAGGCCGCCGCCGCCGCGATCGCCAGGAAATCGGCGGCCATCAGCGCCGCGCCACCGACCAGCGCGCCATTCACATCCGCCAGCGCCAGGATCGCCTTCGCATTGCCCGGCTTCACGCTGCCGCCATACAGCAGCCGCAGCCCCGCGCCCTGCGCGCCGCAGAGCCGCAGCACCTCGGCGCGCAGCGAGGCATGCAGTGCCGCGATATCCGCCTCGGTCGGCGTGCGGCCGGTGCCGATGGCCCAGACCGGCTCATAGGCCACGACCCCGCCCGCCTCGGCGAAGCCCGGCGGCAGGCTGCCGGCAAGCTGGCCCGCGACCACCGGCTCGGCCTGCCCGGCCTCCCGCTGCGCCAAGGTCTCGCCGACGCAGATGATCGGCCGCAGCCCGGCGGCGATGGCCGCGACGGCCTTGGCCTGGACCAGGGCATCACTCTCGGCATGGTCGGCGCGGCGCTCGGAATGGCCGAGAATCACATAGCTCGCGCCAAGGTCGCGCAGCATCCAGGCCGAGACGTCGCCGGTATGGGCCCCCTTGGCGGCGTGGTGGCAATCCTGGCCGCCGAGGGCCACGGCGCTGCCGGCCAGGGCGGCGGCGACGGGGTGCAGATGCGGGAACGGCGGGCAGACCAGAAGCTCGGCGGCGGCGTCGCAGGCGACCACGCCGCAGGCCAGCGCCTGCGCCTCGGCCAGCGTCCCGTGCATCTTCCAGTTGCCGGCGATCAGCGGGCGGGGACGCGGCATGGCGGCAGGCTCCGTATGTTTGGGCCCTCCCCGCCTAGCGCCCGGCCCCGTTTGCGGCAACAGGGCGCATTCCCTCCCCCCCGCTTTTCCGCTACCGCGCCATGCATGATCATCTCGATGCGCCGCCTCGCCTCCACCTGGTTCGCCAAGGCCCTGTTCCTGCTCCTCGTCCTGTCCTTCGGGATCTGGGGCATCGAGGATGTCGTGCGGAATTTCGGCCGTGACGCGGCCATCGCCCGCGTGGATGGCGCGCCCATCGACCTGGAGGAAGCCCAGGCCGCCGCCCAGCGCGCCTTGCAGCGGATGCAGACCCAGCTTGCCGGGCGGATGGAGATCGATCCGCCGATGCGGGAGGCGATCACGCGCCAGTCGCTCGAAACCCTGATCGGCGACCGCACCCGCCAGGCCGAGGCCGAGCGCCTCGGCATCACCGTGCCGGCGCAGGTGGTGCGGGACTTCATCTGGTCCGTGCCCTCCTTCCAGGGCACCGACGGGCGCTTCAACCGCGGCTTCCTCGACCAGTTCCTGCGCCAGAACGGCATGGGCGAGCCCGAGTTCCTGCGGCTGGTCGCGGCCGACCTCTCACGCATCCAGCTGATCGGCGCGGTCCGCGCCGGGGCCCAGGCGCCGGCCTCGATGGTCACCGCCCTGTATGGCTTCGCGCAGGAGCAGCGCTCGGCCGATCTGGTCGAATTCGCGACGCTCTCCGCCCCCGACCCCGAGCCGCCGAGCGAGGCGACGCTGCGCCGCTTCCACGAGAACACGCCCGAGCGCTTCTCGGCCCCCGAATACCGCGGCGCGACGGTCGCCGTGCTCTCCCCCACCACCCTGGCCGGGGAGATCGAGATCCCCGAGAGCGCGATCGGGGAGAGCTACGCGAGCCACCGCGCCCGCTACGAGACCCAGGAACGCCGCGACCTGGAGCAGGCGCTGGTGCCGGGCGAGGAGGCCGCGAAGGCCATCGCCGAGGCCTGGCGCGCTGGCGCCGCGCTGCCCGACATCCTGGCCCAGGCCCAGGCGGCGGGCGGCGGCGCGCTGGCGCTCGGCGATGTGGCGCGCGATGGCATGCCGACGCCGGAGCTGGCCGATGCCGCCTTCGGCCCCCCCATGGTCGGCGGCATCTCCGACCCGGTGCGGAGCCCCTATGGCTGGCACGTCTTCCACAGCGTCGCGATCACGCCGGCGACCATCCGCCCCCTGGCGGAGGTCCATGACGAGATCAAGCTGGAGCTGGCGATGGAGAAGGCCCGCGACCTCGCCTATGAGCGCGCCAACCGGATCGAGGATTCCCTGGCCGGCGGCACCACCTTGGCCGAGGCCGCCACCCGCTTCGGCCTGGGCCTGGCCGAGGTGCATACCGATGCCTTCGGCCGCGACCCGGAGGGCCGTCCGGTGGCCCTGCCCGTGACCGCGCCCGCCCGCCCCGCGGCGCTGCGCGCCATCTTCGCCGCCAGCCAGGGCCAGGGCGCGCGGATGGAGGAGATCGACGGCGGCGGCTTCATCGGCATCGAGGTCAAGGAGATCACCCCGGCGGCGCTGCGGCCGTATGAGTCGGTCGCGGCCGATGTGCTGCGGCTCTGGACGCTGGACGCCCGCCGCCGCCACCAGGATGCCCAGGCCGCGGCCTTGATGCAGGCGGTGGAGGCCGGCACCCCGATCGCCGAGGCGGCGCAGGCGCAGGGCCTCGCGGTGCAGCAGTTCGGCCCCTTCGGCCGCAGCCCGCCGGCGCCGCCCGCCACCGGGCCGCAGCCGCCGCGCGAGATCCTGGGCCCGCTGTTCAGCCTGCCCGCCGGTGGCGTGACCATGGCCGCGACGCCCTCGGGCTTCGTGGTGGCGAAGCTGACGGGGATCGTGCCGGCCGATCCGGCGGCGGCACCGGATGCCGTCACGACGATCCGCAGCGAGACGGAACAGGCGATCGCCGCCGATCTGGAGGCGCAGTTCTCGGCCGCATTGCGGGCGCGGGCGGATGTGCGGATCAATGAGGCGCTGTTGCCGGCGCTGGTGGCGCGGTAGCGGGCCTCAGGCGAGGGCTGGCGCCGGCACCGCCAGGACCGGCCCAGCCACCGGGGCCTTGGCGGGAGCCGGGACCGCGCTCAGCGCCGTCGTCACCGCATCGCGGCAGGCCATGGCGGCCAGTTGCTGCGAACTCGGGAAGTCGAAGCCCTCCGGGGCCTCCTCGAACAGCCGTGTCGCGCCATAGCCACCCTTGCGGTAGGCGTCCTCGGTGAAGTGCTCGCCCTGCGAGCCGATGTAGTGGCCATAGGCGGGGATGCAGGTGATCCGCGCGGCCCCCGCGAGGTGGCAGGCGACGTTCTTCGCGGCATCCTGGGACGTGGCCAGGCTGGGCACCCCGAGCGCCGCGAAGTGCTCCCGGATCGCGCCATGCGGCCGCTTGCGGTAGTTGCCAGGACCGATCAGGGCGAGGTAGCCCTCGACGACCTCACGGCACCGCAGCCAGTGGCGGCGGGTCAGCCCGAAGGCCCAGCTATGGTGCATCTGGGTGATCCGCCGGCGCTGCTGGCCCATCGCCTCCGGTGTGGCGCGATGCATGCCATAGGCGGCGAAGGTGCCGACGCGCTCCTCGGACAGGGCGAATGCCGCCATCATGTCCATCGCCGTCAGGTAATGCGGCGACAGCACCATGTCGTCCTCGAGGATATAGCCGACCTCGGCATCCAACGTCTGGAACAGGTGCCGTTCGGCGCGGTCGAAGTTCAGCGCGGTGCCGAGGTTGACCTCGGTCGCATGCACGCTGCCTTCGGGAAACAGGCTGCGGAAGATCGCGATGCAGGCGCTGGCGGCGGCGACGTCTTCGACTGCCTCCTCGGGCGCCACGTCCTGGAACAGGCCGACCCGGGCCGCATCGACCGGGGCGATCTGGCTCCGCAGGCTCTCCAGCACCCGGTACAGCATCACCGGGCGGTTGCAGGACATGATGGCGATGGGGGGTGGGGTCATCGTCCGCCGCAGTCCATGGTGAGGCGTTCCATCACCTCGGTGCGCGTCAACGCGTCCTCGGCCAGGGCCCAGGCGAGGCCCTTCAGGCTGATGCTGAACCGCCGTGGGTCGTTCTGGAAGTGCCGGGCCGGACGGTCCATGCGAAGCTCCAGATCGACGCGCCCGCCCGCATCCGTCCGGGTCCGCAGGCGCAGGATCCGCGTCTCATCCGGCCGAAGCCCAACACGCAGCGGACCTTCGAGCGAGCGCTGGGACGTACCGATCGACCTCACCGTCACCATATCGCCCGCGATATGCGGCGCACCGCAGAGCCGCAGGTAGACCATGACGTCCTGGTCCGGCTCGTCGGTCACAAAAGAGATCAAACCGGTCTCATTCCGCATCCAGGCGCCATGGTCCTCGCATCCATACCAGCCCTCGGTGAAGATCAGACGCAGCGGCCGACCGATGTAGGTCGTGATGCCTTCCTTGAGGACACTGCCGCCGAAATAGTCGCCCGGGAAGAAGATCGTCGCGGCCGGCAGACGCGGACAACAGTCGGCTGCCGGGCGGATCGCCATCGCCGACACGCCATCGATCGCGGCGAGCATATCGTCCAGTACGTCGCGCCAACCGCGCATACGGAAGTGCGCCGCGATGCGCGCCTTGCGGCTTTCGAGATAGCCGTCCTCAAAGAGCAACCGGCGGAAGACGGCCAGCCCTTCCCGTAAATTGTAAGGGTCGAAATAATCAACGAAGTCACCACCCACTTCCGGGATCGACGTCGCACGGGAAGCTGCCACCGGCGTGCCGTAGGAGAGGCTTTCGCCAACCGGCAGGCCCCAGCCTTCGACGAAGGAGGGAAAGGCCGTGAACAGGCAGCTTTGGTAGAGTGTGGCCAGATCGGCGTCTGTCACGCCATGCAGCACATGAATGCGGCCGTCGAGGTAGTCGACGTTCCTGAGCTGGCTCATGAAATCGTCAATCATCCAGCCGGGACGCCCGACCAGGACAAGATCCGGCACATCATCGCCAGCCGCGATCATCGCCCGCCACGCGTGGAACAGATAAACGTGGTTCTTCCGCGCCTCGATCGTGCAGACCGAAAGGACGAAGCGGCGGTTGCGCAGGGGGGCCAGATCATCCGTCCAGTCGGCGCGATCGACCTCCACCTTGGATGGCGGAATGAGGACATGCCCGAGGGGCACCGCCTTCACCGGCAGTGCGGGAAGCCCAGCCTGCCGCAGCAAGGCCCGCATTTCTTCCGCGACGTATTCGCTGATGGTCAGGATGAAATCGAGGCCGGCCAGGACATCGCCGAGCCCAGTCGCGAATGTCGCGGTCAGCGAGGCGGTGCAGAACTCGCTGTTGTTCAGCGGGATCAGGTCATAGAGGTAGAGGCCGGTTCGCAAGCCCTTGGTCTTCAGCGCGCGGACACGCTGCAATAGCCCGGCATCATTGGCCCAGAACGCACCGAGGATGATGTAGGTTTGGCCGGCCACAGGCCGGAGCGGCAGCGCCATCCCGATCATCTCGGCGATACGCTCGCGCAACCGGGCATGTTGAACCTCCGGCTCGCGAGGAGGCGGTGCCAGTGCGAGCTTGATCACGCGGCGCAGCTGGTCCCGCGGCAAGGACAGCGCACCGCCGCCGATGGGGTCACTGATGACAAAGCGGTGTTGCTCTGCCTGCGCCGCCGGCAACGCCAGCAGGTTTTCGAGCAAATTGCTGACCACGCGCTGGATGCCGCTCAGCGTGCGGTGGTGGTCGAGGTAGAAGAACAGGTCGCCGATCTCGAACAGCACCGTCTGCGCGGCGCCGCCGGCGTCCCGCTCCTCCAGCACCTCGGCGGCCAGCCCATCCTCCTGCAGCGCCATCAACTCGCGCACCGCATCCTCCGACCCGTTCAGCCGCACCGCCTGGCTCAGCTCGGCCACCGCCTCCTCAGTCCGGCCCAGCAGGCGCAGGACCCGCCCCAGTTGCAGCCGCGCATCCGCATCGGCGCCGTCGCATCGGGTGGCCTGGCGATAGGCGGCGAAGGCCTCGGTCAGCAGCCCCTGCTCCTTCAGCGCATGGCCGAGTTGGACGTGGATCGCCGTATCCTCCGGCTCTTCGGCCAGATGCGCCTTGTAGGCGGCGGCCGCCGCCGGCCAGTCGGCCAGTTCCCGAGCGTCGTCCCCAGCCTGCCGGTAACGGCCAGGGGCGGTCCGTGCCGCCGTAAGGACCCGCGTCACTCGCTCAAGCATCTCGGAAACATCCCGTCTCTTTGCTTCGGCCCCCGGTGACCGGCCTGAGGAGTATTGGCCGGTTCACGTTTTTGTGAAACACGTGGAATTGATAATTCGTAATGATTTTATAACCCGCCCCCTCAGCGGCGCCTCCCGCCCGCCTCCTCCAGCAGCCAGTCGCGGAAGGCCGCGGCGCGACGGCTCGGCGGCCCCGGCGGCAGCAGCAGCCAGTAACTGTCACCGGTCGCCACGGCACCGGGGGCCAGGCGCCGGAGGCGCCGGCGACGCACCTCCTCCTCGACGAAGGAGGGCGGGGTGATGACCGCGCCCAGGCCCTCCAGCGCCGCCTGGATCGCAAGCGAGGTGCCGTCGAACAGCAGCGGCGCCGCGGCGAGCCCGGCCACCTCCGGATGCGCGGCGCGCCAGATGTCCCAATGTCGCGGCCGCACGCTGCTGCCGAGCAAGGTAAGGCCGGCGAGCGGCGCCGCCGCCTCCCGCCCCTGGCCCCGCCCCGCCCCGCGCCCCTGGCCGCGCACCGCGGCCGGATGCGCGAAGGGCGCCACCTCCACCCGCTGCAATTGTACGACCGAGGCGATCGGCGGCACCGGCGCCGTGCGGATCGCCGCATCGACGCGGTCGCGCAGGAAATCGACATCCGGCGCGTTGGAGACGGAGACCTGCACTTCGATGTCCGGGTGCCGGCGGTAGAAGCCGGGCAGGCGGGGGATCAGCCAGCGCATCGCCCAGGTGGCATAGGCGCGGATGCGGAAGGGGCCGTCGGGATTGGCGGTCAGTGCCGCGGTCGCCGCGCGCAGCGTGCCGAAGCTCGCGGCCACCGCCTCGGCGTAGCGCGCGCCGGCCTCGGTCAGGCGCAGCGCATTGGCGCCGCGATGCACGAGTGCGACGCCGAGCGCCCGTTCCAATTCGCGCAGGCGGCGGCTGACGGCGGGCTGGGTGACGTTGAGCCGGGCGGCGGCGCCCGTGAGGCTGCCGGTCTCGGCCACCATGGCGAAGAACAGCAGCGGACCGAGGGGCGGGAGGGGATCAGCCATCCGGTCAGCATAACAAAAATTTGGGGTAGCCCAAAGATTTCAGCCTCGCGCCTGCGTCCGCTTTGGGCCAGCAACAAGGCCTGTCACAACGGGCAGGCCGTCCAAGGAGACCAGAAAAAATGCATCGCCGTACCGCGCTCGCCCTACCCCTGCTCGCGCTGCCCGCGATTGCCCGCGCGCAATCCTCCGGCCGCCCGCTGCGCATGGTGATCCCCTATACCCCCGGTGGCAGCAACGACTTCGTCGGCCGCCTGCTGGCCGATGGCATGGCGTCGCGGCTCAACCAGCCCGTGGTGGTGGAGAACCGCGGCGGCGCCGGCGGGCTGATCGGCAATGACGTGGTCGCCAAGGCGGCGGGCGATGGCCAGACCATCCTGCTGGCCGGCAGCGGCTCCTTCCTCATCTCCTCGCTGGTGCAGCCCCGCCTGCCCTACGACCTGGAGAAGGATTTCGCGCCCGTCGGCTATATCGGCGCCTCGCCCAACATCATCACGGTCAAGCCCAGCTCCCACATCACCAATCTGACCGAGCTGCAGGCCTATGGCCGCGCCGCGTCGGGGCCGCTGCGCTTCGGCACCGCCGGCGTCGGCAGCACCAGCCACGCGCTTGGCGCGATGATCGGCGTGGAACTCGGCATCGAGCTGGAGGCCGTGCATTACCGCGGCACCGGCCCCGCGCTGAACGACATGCTGGGCGGGCGGCTCGACATCCTCACCAACGCCGCCGCCCCCTTCCTGCCGCATCTTGAGGCCGGCACGCTGAAGGCCGTCGCCGTCGCCGGGCTGCGCCGCACCGCGGCCCTGCCGGATGTGCCGAGCTCGGCCGAGCAGGGCTTCCCGGGGCTGAACTCGGCCACCTGGTACGGGCTGCTCGCCAGCGGCGGCACGCCCGCCCCGCGCCTCGCGGAGCTGCATGCGGCGCTGAACGACGCGCTGAACGATCCCGAGATCAAGCGCCGCCTGACCGAATCGGGCGTCGAGGTCGAGACCCTGCCCTCGCCCGCCGCCTTCGGCGATTTCCTCACCGAGGACCGCAAGCGCTGGGCGCGTGTGGTCAGCCGCGCCAACCTGAAGGTCGATTGATGTCCCATGACTCCGCGATCACCCTCGGCATCGTCGAGGGTGTGGCGACGCTCACCCTGAACCGCCCTTCGGTGCGCAACGCGATCGATGACGCGATGCGCTCGGACATGATCGATGCGCTGGAGGCGGTCGCGGCGGATGACGCGATCCGCGCCCTCGTCATCACCGGCGCCGGCTCCGCCTTCTGCGCCGGTGGCGATGTGAAGGGGATGCGGGCGCGGCTGGAGGCACCGGCCTCCGACGTCGCCATCAACGGCTGGCGCCGGCAGCAGCGCACGCATCGCGCGGTGGCGTTGCTGCATGGCCTCGGCAAGCCGACCATCGCCGCGGTGAATGGCGCGGCGGCGGGGCTGGGCTGCGACGTGGCGCTCGCCTGCGACCTGATCATCGCCTCGAACGCCGCGCATTTCACCATGTCCTTCGTCAGCCGCGGCCTCGTCCCGGATGGGGGCGGCATGTATTTCCTGCCGCGCCGGATCGGGCTCGCGCGGGCCAAGGAGCTGGTCTTCTCCGGCCGCCGCGTCGGCGCGGGCGAGGCGCTGAGCCTTGGCCTCGTCGAGCGGCTGACCACGCCCGAGGCCTTGCTTGCCGATGCGACGGCCTGGGCTGCCTGCCTCTCCGCCGGCTCCGCCCCGGCGATCGCGCTGGCCAAGAGCGTGCTCGACCGCAGCCTCGAATCCAGCCTGGAACAGGTGCTGGCCGAGGGCAGCAAGGCGCAGGCGATCTGCTACAGCACCGCCGAGCACCGCGCCTCGGTCGCGGCCTTCCTCGCGAAGGCCAAGGCATGAACGAGGCTGTCCTGCGGCTGTTGCAGCCGCGGCGTGTGGCGATCGTGGGGGCCTCGGCCGATCCGTCGAAGATGACGGGGCGGCCGGTCGGCTACCTCGCCCGGCACGGGTTTTCCGGCGAGATCTGGCCGGTGAACCCGCGCGTGGCGCGGATCGGCGACCTGCCCTGCTTCCCCGATGTCGCCTCGCTGCCGGGGGTGCCGGATGTCGGCATCGTGCTGCTCGGCCCGGATCGGGCGGTGCAGGCGGTGCGCGACCTCGCGGCGCGCGGCACCGGGGCGGCCATCATCCTGGCCGGCGGGTTTGGCGAATCGGGGCCGCAGGGGGCCGCGCGCCAGGCGGCGCTGATCGAGGCGGCGGGCAGGATGCGCCTGCTCGGGCCGAACACCATCGGGCTCGTGAACCTCACCGATGGCATCGTGCTCTCCGCGACCGGGGCGCTGGAGGCGGCGGGGCTGCCCCAGGGCGGCGTCTCGCTGGTCTCGCAAAGCGGCGGCATTCTGGGCGCGCTGCTCTCGCGCGGGGCGGCGCGCGGCATCGGCTTCGCCAAGCTGGTGGCGACGGGCAATGAGGCCGATCTCGATGTCGCCGACATCATCGACTATCTGGTGGAGGATGCCGCGACCCGCGTGATCGCGCTCTATCTGGAAGGGCTGCGGCGGCCGGAGGCGTTTCGCCAGGCGGCGCTGCGCGCGGCGGCGGCCGGCAAGCCCATCGTCGCCTTCAAGGTCGGGCGCTCCGATGCCGGGGCGCGGGCCGCGGTCTCCCACACCGGGGCGATGGCCGGGGCCGACCGGCTCTATGACGCGCTGTTCCGCCAGTTGGGCGTGATCCGCGCCGAGAGCTTCGCCGATCTGCTCGACATCCCCGCCGCACTCGCCACCGGGCAGCGGATCGGCGGCAAGCGCATCGCCATCCTGACCACCACGGGTGGGGCGGGCGCGTTGCTCGCGGACGCCTGCGGCCTCGCGGGGCTGGAGGTGCCGGTGCCGGATGCCGCCACCGCCGCCGCCATCGCGGCGTTGCAGGGCGAGGATTCGGCCGCGAGCTTCGGCAACCCCATCGACCTGACCCTGGCGGGCGTGAAGCCCGAGGTGTTCCGTGGCGCCATCCAGGCGCTGCTGGACAGCCCCGAGTATGACGGCGTCGCCGTGGTCGTCGGCTCCTCGGCCCTGGCGCAGCCGGAGATCGTGGCCGATGCCATCGCCGCCTGCCAGGGGGCCAAGCCGCTGGTCGCCTATGTCAGCCCGCATGCGCCGGATATTCTTGCATTGCTGATGCGGCGCGGCGTGCCGAGCCTGGCCGCCCCCGAGGCGGTGGCGCATGTGTTCCAGGCGCTGGATTGGCAGGCCGCGCGGCCGGTGGCGGCATCCCCCGCGCCGCTTCCGGAAAACCTGCCGAGCGGCAATCTGAACGAGACGCAGTCCAAGGCGCTCTTCGCCCGCTTCGGCCTGCCGATGACGCGCGAGGCCAGTGCCGCGACGCCGGAGGAAGCCGGCCGCATCGCCCAGAGCTTCGGCGGGCGGCTGGTGGCCAAGATCCTCTCGGACCGCATCCTGCATAAATCCGACGCGGGCGGCGTCCGCGTGGGGGTGGAGCCGGCGGCGATGGAAGCCACCTGCATCGCCATGCGCGACAGCGTGCAGGCCGCGACCGGCATCGCCCCGGATGGCTACCTGATCCAGGAGATGGTGACCGAAGGGGTGGAGATGATCCTCGGCCTTTCGCGCGATCCGCATCTGGGGACGGCGCTGCTGGTCGGCCTCGGTGGGGTCGCCGCCGAATTGTTCGGCGACACGGCGCTGCGGCTGCTGCCGATCGGGCGGGCGGATGCGGAGGCGATGCTGGCCGGGTTGCGCGGCTACCCGCTGCTCACCGGCTATCGCGGCGCGCCGCCCGCCGATGTGGAGGCGCTGATCGCGGCCATCCTCGCCTTCGCCCGCATGGGCGAGGCCCTGGGCGCGCATCTGCGCGAGGCGGAGATCAACCCGCTGTTCGTGCGCCCCGCCGGGCGCGGCGTGGTGGCGGCGGATGGCTTGGCCGTGCTGTCATAACCGCCCTGGGCTGACGCAACCGGGCCGGGCCTTGCGTCGTTGCTCCCCCGGCAAGGAGACACGACGCATGGCACAGCGGCCAAGTTGGGAAGGTCATCTCAGGCTCTCGCTCGTCGCCTGCCCGGTGTCGCTGTATCCGGCGACATCGAGTGCCGATGCGATCCGCTTCCACCTCATCAACCCCGAGACCGGCAACCGCATCCGCACCCAGGCCATCGACCCCGAGGCGGGCGAGGTGGAGCGCAAGGATCTCGTGCGCGGCTATGAATACGAGAAGGACCAGTATGTCCTGCTGACCGATGCGGAGATCAGATCGGTCCGCATCGAAAGCACCGAGACCATCGACATCGAACGCTTCGTCGATGCCGCCGAGATCGACCGCATCTGGTGGAACGATCCCTATTATCTGGTGCCGGACGGCAAGGCGGGGATCGATGCCTTCACCATCATTCGCACCTCCATGGAGCAGTCGCGAAAAATCGCGCTCGGCCGCGTCGTGCTCGGCACCCGCGAGCGCATCGTCGCGATCGAGCCGCGCGGCAAGGGCATGCTGGTGACGACCCTGCGCAGCCGGGACGAGCTGCGCGACGAGACGGAGCTGTTCGCGGCCATCCCCTCCGGCAAGGCCGACAGCCGCATGATCGAGATCGCCGAGAAGATCATCGCGCAGCAGGCCGGCCCCTTCGATCCCGACGCGTTCAACGACCGCTACGAGGATGCGCTGCGGGCGCTGATCCAGAGCAAGCAGGAGGACGGCGATGGCGGCGTCACCGCGCCGCCCCCGCGCGATGACAATGTCATCGACCTGATGGAGGCGCTGCGCCGCAGCCTGGATGCGGGCCAGGCGCCCGCCACCCGCCGCCCGGCGGCCAAGGCCAAGACGCCGCCCGCCAAGACCCCCGCCAAACCGAAGCGCAAGCGCGCGGCGGGCTGAGCATGGCGACCCCGGCCGACAGCCTCGCGCCGTACAACGCCAAGCGCGATTTCTCCCGCACCTCCGAACCACGCGGCAAGACCGGCAAACCCGGCAAGCGCCTCTCCTTCGTCGTGCAGCGGCATGACGCGACACGGCTGCATTACGACTTCCGCCTGGAATGGGGTGGCGTGCTGAAATCCTGGGCGGTGACGCGCGGCCCCTCGCTCGACCCCGCCGACAAGCGCCTGGCGGTGGAGGTCGAGGACCATCCGCTGGAGTATGGCAGCTTCGAGGGCACCATCCCCAAGCCCGCCTATGGCGGCGGCACGGTGCAGTTGTGGGATCGCGGGGTCTGGGCGCCGCTCGATCCCGACACCGTCGATGCGGATCTGGCCAAGGGCGAGCTGAAGTTCGTGCTCTCGGGCGAACGGCTGAAGGGCGGCTTCGTGCTGGTGCGGATGAAGCCGCGGCGCGGGGAAAAACCCGGGCGGCACAATTGGCTGCTGATCAAGGAACGCGACAGCATGGCGACCCCCGGCGAAGGGGATGCGGTGCTGCGGGCCGAAACCTCGGTCGCGAGCGGGCGGACGCTGGCGGAGATCGCCGGCAAGGCAGCCCCGGCGAAGACGTCCCCCGCGAAGTCGCCCCCCACGAAGTCGTCCAAGACCGGGACGGCGACAAGGCCGCCCGCCGCCGAGCCGATGCCGGATTTCGTGCCGCCCCAGCTTTGCCTGCTGGTCGCCACCCCGCCGCGCGAAAAACCCTGGCTGCATGAGCTGAAGCTTGACGGCTACCGCATCCAGCTTCGCGTGCAGGGGGGAAAGCCCGCGCTCCGCACCCGCGCCGGCCTGGACTGGACCGCCCGCTTCCCCGCCATCGCCAAGGCGGCGGCAAGCCTGCCCGATTGCCTGATCGATGGCGAGGCGGTGGCGCTGGACGAGGACGGCCAGCCGAGCTTTCCCGCGTTGCAGGCGACGCTCTCGGGCGAGCGGAAAGCCCCCCTCGCCTATTACGCCTTCGACCTGCTGCATGACGGCAGGCGGGACCTGCGCGGCGAGACTCTGCTGACGCGCAAACAGGCTTTACGCGCGCTGCTGCTGCCCGAGAGCGGCCCGATCCTGCGCTACCTCGACCATTTCACCGCGCCTGGCGAGGCGGTGCTGGCCTCCGCCTGCCGGCTGGAGATGGAGGGCATCGTCTCCAAGCGCGGCGATGCGCCCTATGCCTCCGGCCGGGGCGATGCCTGGACCAAGTCCAAGTGTCGCGGGCGGGATGAGTTCATCGTCGGTGGCTGGTCGCGGGACAAGGCCGGGCGCGGCCTTGGCGCGCTGCTGCTGGGGGCGTGGCGGGAGGGCAGCCTCGCCTATCTCGGCCGGGCCGGCACCGGCTTCTCCCACCGCTCGGGGGCCGACATGCTGAAGCGGCTGGAGCCGCTCGCGCGCAAAACCTCGCCCTTCGCCGGCCGCCAGCCCGCCCGCACCAGCGGCGTGACCTGGGCCGAACCCCGCATCGTCGTGGAGATCGCCTATGGTGGCTGGACCGAGGAGGGGGTGCTGCGCCATGCGAGCTTCCAGGGCCTGCGCGAGGACAAGCCGGTGGCCGAGGTGACGCCCCCGCCCAAGCCGGCGGCCCCGCTGAGGCCGGCGGCGCGCGACAGCAACGCGCCACGCCTGACCCATCCCGACAAGATCCTCTGGCCCGCGACCGAGACCACGCGCGCCGTCACCAAGCAGGATCTCGCCGATCATTACGCGCGCTTCGCCGAGCGCATCCTGGCCCATATCGCCGGCCGGCCGCTGTCGGTGCTGCGGGCGCCGGATGGCATCGAGGGCCAGGTCTTCTTCCAGCGCCATGCCATGCGCGGCCAGTCGCCGCTGATCGGCGCGGTCGAGATCGCGGGGCAGCCCAAGCCCTATATGCGGATCGACGATGCCGCGGGCCTCGCCGCTCTGGCGCAGGTCGCGGTGCTGGAACTGCACCCCTGGGGCGCCATGGCGGACCGGCCGGAGGTGCCGGACCGGCTGATCTTCGACCTGGACCCGGCGCCAGGGCTCGATTTCGCCGCCGTGGTGGCAGGCGCGCTGGAGTTGCGGCAGCGGCTGGAGGCGCTGGGCCTGACCCCCTTCCCCCGCGTCACCGGCGGCAAGGGGCTGCATCTGGTGGTGCCCCTCGACGTCACCGGCGAGGCACCGGATTGGGACACCGCCAAGGCGTTCGCGCGGCTGGTCTGCGTGATGATGGCCCGCGACGCGCCGGATCGCTACACCACGACCCTGGCGAAGAAGGCGCGCACCGGGCGCATCTTCCTCGACTACCTCCGCAACGACCGGCTTTCGACCGCCATCGCCAACTGGTCGCCCCGCGCGCGGCCGGGCGCCCCGGTGGCCCGCCCGATCGGCTGGAACCAGGTGACGCCGAAGCTCGACCCCTCCGGCTGGCGCCTGCCCGACCTGCTGGCCGGCGCCCTGCCGCGCGAGCCCTGGCCCGGCTTCGGCGCGGCGGCGGGGTCGCTGCGCGAGGCCATCGCCCGCGCCACGCGCTGAGGCGCGCCAGGCCCTCGGTGATCCTGAGGGCCGGCCCGACACCACGGGGCGCGCCTCACGCCTTCGCCCGCACCACCGTGACCGAACAGGGCGCCCAGGCCGCGACCTCCCCCGAGACGCTGCCGAGCAGGCGCCGCTGCATCGAATGCGGCCGGGCGCCCAGGATCAGATGGTCAACCCGGTTGGCCTCGGCATATTCCAGGATCGCGGCGGCGGGGCTCAGCGCCTCCAGCACATGGAAGGTCAGGCGCTCCTCCTCCAGCCGCAGGGGGGCTGCCCAGTGGCGCAGCTCCACCAGCCGCTGGACGTGCCGGTTCTCCCCCGCCGCATCGAGCGTGGTGTCGATGCTGAGGAGGCTGGTGCGCAGTACGTTCAGGCAGGCCACGCGCGCCTCCGGCACCGTCGCCATGATGCGCTCCACCGCGCGCCGCATCGCCTCATCCAGCGCGCCCGAGGCGGCAGGGAGCTCGATGGCCACCGCGATGATCGGGGCGGCGGCCAACTGGGCCGAGGCGCCGGCCGGGCGCGGCGCCATCGGGTCCGGGTTGAAGCGCCGCTTCAGCACCGCCGCCAGCCCGTCGCGCGCGAGCTTCTGCGCCCGCGGCGTCAGCATCACCTGGTCCGGGTGGCGCAGGTCGAAGGCGAGCTGCGCCGCCGTGGGATGCCTGCGCGCCGGGTCCACCTCCAGGCAGCGCAGGATGACCTCCTGCAGCCAGGGCGGGCAGTCCGGCCGGCGGCGGCGGGGCGGCTCGGGGTCCCGCCACAGCCGCCGCTTCATCGCCGGCAGCCGCTGCTCATTGTCGAAGGCCCAGACGCCGGTGGTGAGCTGGTACAGCACGGCCCCCAGCGCGAAGAGGTCGCTGTGCGGATCGCCGCGCTCGCCCAGCACCTGTTCCGGCGCCATGTAGGGCGCCGAGCCATAGGGCAGGCGGAACTCCTCCTGCATCAGATCCGGCAGCCGGTCGTGGCGGGACAGGCCGAAATCGATCAGCACCGCCGAGCCATCCGGCCGCAGCAGGATATTCGCCGGCTTGATATCCAGATGCACCACCTGCTGCGCGTGCAGATCGGCCAGCGCGGTCGCGACCGCGGCGCCGAATGCGGCGATCTCCTCCACCGGCAGCGGGCAGCGCGGCAGCAGGGTATCGGCCGAGACGCCGTCCACCTGCTCCATCACGATATAGGGCTGCGCGTCGAAGCCGGCGGTGGCGATGAAGCGGGGCACATGCGGGCCCTTGAGGCGGGGCAGGATCATCTGCTCCATCTCGAAGCCTACGATGGCGGCGGGGTCCTCGCCCTCGAACAGCAGCGGCACCTTCATCAGCATCGGCAGGTCGTGGTCGGGATGCGTCACCGACAGCAGCATCGCCATGCCGCCCTTGTGCACCACCTCCCCCAGGGTAAAGCCGTCGATGACGGCCCCGGGGGTCAGTCGCCGTCGGACCATGCTGTCATCGCCCCAGTGCCAGCCGCGTTGCGAGCTGCTCCGGCAGCCCGGCCGCGCGGATCGCGCAGGCGGCACCCGCCACGTCATAGGGCACGCGGACCCAGGTCAAGCTCGGCTCCGTGGTGTCCAGCAGCCCGTAGCAGGCGGCCGGGTCGCCATCGCGCGGCTGGCCCACCGCGCCCAGCACCGCGAGCCAGCGGCGGCGCGCCAGCAGCGGGATGGGCTCATTGGCCGGGGGGCGGAACACCGTCAGCTTGGCGGTGTCGGACAGGCCATAGAGCCGCGGGCTGTGCACATGCCCGCAGAGGGTGATCCGCGCCGATGTCGCATCCATGCTGCGGCGGGCATCCTCGGCATCCATCACATAGCGCCAGGCGCCGGGGTTGGAGGCATCGGCATGGACGTAGAGCCGGTCCTCCTCCTCATGCAGCAGCGGCAGTTCGGCGAGGAAGGTCCTGGCCGCCGGCGAGAGGATCGACCGGGTCCATTCGATGGCGGCGGCGGCGACGCCGTTCAGCCCGGCGATGCCGGCCGCGATCGCCGCATCATGATTGCCCTGGAGTGCTACGGCACCGGCGGCGACCTCCCGCATCACCTGTGCCACGCACCAGGCCGGGTCGCCGCCATAGCCCACGATATCGCCGAGGAAGACGTGGCGCTCGGCCCCCTGCCGCGCGGCATGCTCCAGGCAGGCGGCCAGCGCCTGCCTGTTGCCATGGATATCGGTGAAGAGCGCGATCCGCATGGGGCAGGCTAGCAGCCACGCCCGGCCCCCACCACCGCCGAGGCGCCATGTGGCCGCCTTGTCATTGACACATCGCGGGGGGGGGGGGGGCCGCGCCCGGAGGAGCGCGAGGCCGTCACCGCCACGCTGAAGGGCAGCGGCGGGGGTCGCAGCCTGGTCTCTTCGCCCATCCCGATGGCGAGCCGGTGGCCGGGATCGGAAGCTGGACCCATGACCCCTTCGCCGGCGCGATCGACCCGGGGCGGATGCATGGCTGGGGCATCGCCGATGATTTGGCCGGCGTCGCGACCATGGTCGAGGCGGCGCGCGCCCTCCGCGCCGCCGGGCTGACGCCGCGGGGCGACGCGATCCTGACCAGCACACCGAGCAAGCGCCACGCGCGCGGCGTGCATGCGGGGATGCGCGCCGATGCCGCGATCTACTGCCACCCGGCGGAATCGGATGCGGGGATGCGCGAGGCGAAGACATTCGCGAGCGGCCAGCTCGATGTTCGCGTGGTGCTGACGCCCTGACCCGCGTCAGCCGTTCCCGCGGGCTAAAACCGGTTCTGCAACCGCAGCAGCACCCGCGTCTCGTCGAAATCCGACGCCTTGCTGAAGCGCACCTGCCCGCCGAACGTCATGTTCGGCGTCACCGCATAATCCAGATCCGCCCGCAGCGAGCCCACGAATCCGGTCTGCGACTGGCCGGGATAGCGGGTCACGATCGTCGCATCGCCCGCCCCCAAGGCCACCAGCCGCGCCTGCAACGCCGGATCATTCGGGAAGACCGCCGTCGCATCCTCGCGGGAGGTCGCGTAGCCCGCCGTGGCCCCGAGCCGGTAGGAGAAGTCACCCGACCGCCCGCGGTAATCCAACGGCACATTCAGCGCCGCATAGGATTGCGGGCTGTAATACCCGCCATGGCCCAGCGTGAAATACCGCAGGTTCTGGTCATAGGCGAGATAGACCAGATCGACGCCGGTCGAGATCTCATCCGTCCCCTCCCGGTACACCGGGTAGGAGAAGCCGGCGCCACCCTCGACGCGCGTGTTGTCGGCGACACCATCGCCCTCGAACACCGAATAGCCGCCGCCGGCATAGATGTAGCCAGGCCCGACCGGCAGCTCGAACTGCCCCCGCGCCCCGGTCCGCGCCACCCCGCCCCAGGTGGTGCCGGTGCGGCGATCGGTCGCCCCGGACCAGGACAGCAGGCTGTCGGTGACGCCACGGCGCTCGGCGGTGACGCGCAGCCGCAGCCGCTCGTTCAGGCGCGGCGCCACCTCGATGCCCCCGACCATGCGCGTGGTCTCGAAGCCGAGCGGCGTGCTGCCGATATCGACGCGAAAGCTGTCGCCGCGCGCATAGGCCAGCCCCAGCCCGACGCCCGTGGCGGTGCCATCCCCGGCCCCGTTGGCGCCGCCCAGCGCGTTGCTGCCGAAGCGCCGCGCATTGCTGGCCGAGGTGGTTTCGAGCTGCCCGGCATCCAGCATCACCGGCGTCACCGTCGCGGTGATCCGCCCGCCGAGGCGGCCCGCGGCGATATCGGCTTCCAGCGGAACGGCGATTTCCCGCAAGCGGTCCAGCCCCGGATCGCCCGACCGGGCGCGGCCGGTGGCCGAGGCAGTGAAGCGGCTCGCGGTTTCGGTCTGGAGCTGCGCCAGCTCCTGCGCGATCTCCCGCGCCACGGCATCGCGCGGCATCTGCGGCACGATGCCCCCGGCCAGTTGGACGAGGGGCGCCGCGCCGGCGCGCTGGAAGGGATTCTGCAACCCCTCGGGTGCTGCCCCCCGCGGCAGGCTCACCCCCGCCCCGGGGGCGACGCCCACGGCGGGGGCACGGCCGAGCTCGGCATCGCGCTGCGTCGCCGCGGCCAGCAGGATCCGCCGCGCCCGCGCCTCATCGCCGAAGGCACGCGCCACGCGGGCATCCAGCAGCGCCACGCGGCTGTCGCGCGGGGCCAGGGTCTGGGCCTCGGCCAGCAGCGCCTCGGCGCGGCGGCGATCGCCCATGGCCACGGCGGCCTCGATCGCGCTCTGCCGCGCGGCGAGGTTGCGCGGATCGCGCGCCAGCAGCGCCTCGGCCACCCGCAGCGCATCGGCCGGGCGCCGGGCGCCCTGGTAGAGCCGGGCCAGCGCCAGCCGCGCCTCGGGATTGTCGGGCTCGCTGGTCAGCACCGGGCGCAGCCGCTCGAAGGCCTGGGCCTGTTCGCCCGCCTCGTTCAACTGGTCGGCGGCGCGGATCGCGATGCCCGCCCGCAGCGCGGCGACATCGCGCCGCTGGTCGTTGGACAGCGGCATGCCGTCGAGCACGCCGGCCAGCGCCATCGCCTCGCCATCCTGCCCGGCGCCCAGCAGCGCGCTGGCCAGCGCGAGGCGCGCCGTCGGCCCGGCGTTGCGATTGGCCGCCTGGGCGACGCGGGCGGCCTCGGCCGCGCCGGGGCCATCGCCGGCCTCGCCAAGCGCGCGGATCACCGCGGCCCCGGTGGCGCCGGTCGGATCGGGGCGCGCCGCGATGTTCAGCAGGCCCTGCCGCCCCTCCGGCCCCGCCAGCGGCAGCCGCGCCACCGCCTGGGCGACGTCGCGCTGCGTCCGGGTCCGGGCCGACAGCCGCGCCATATCGGCGCTGCGCCGCCCCGGCGGGATGCGGGCGAGGAACGCCTCGGCATCGCCGGGCCGGCCATCCTCATCGGCATAAAGTGCTGCGGCGTAGGTCGCATCGCCGCCACTGCGTTCGCGCGCGGCCAGCTCCTCCACCAGCGCGCGGCCCTCGGCGTCGCGCCCCTGGCGGCGCAGCACCCGCGCGAGGTCGAGCCGGGTCCAGGGATCGTTCGGCGCAAGCTCCACGGCGCTGCGCAGCAGGGCGATGGCAACGCCGGGATCGGGGCTGCGCGCGGCCTCGGCGCGCAATTGGGTGACCCTGGTATCCTGCGGCGCGGCGGCCTCGGCGCGGGCGCGCGGCGGCTCGCGGATCTCGGACAGGCGCCCCTGCGCCCGCAGCGCCTGGTTCAGCCCGGCGACGGCGGGGCCGAAGCCCGGACGGCGGGCCAAAGCGGCGCGGAACCGCTGCTCGGCGCCGGGCGCATCGCCCCGGCGGAGGGTGACCTCGCCGAGCAGGGTCTCGGCATCGGTGCGGTCCTCGACCTGGCGTTGCAGCGCGCGGCGCAGCAGGGTGTCGGCGGCCTCGGTATCGCCGCGGCGCAGGGCCGTGCGGGCATCGGTCAGCTCCTGGCCATAGGCGGCGCCATCCAGCGCCGGCTGCCATTGGCTGGCGCGGGCGGGGGCGAGCGCGATGGCGCGCTCCAGCAGCGTCCGCGCTTCCGCTGGCCGCCCCGCGCGCAGGCGTAAAATGCCGAGGCCGCCGAGCGCATCGGCGTCGGAGGGATTGACCGCCAGCGCCGCCTCGAAGCGCGCCGCACTTTCCTGCAAGGCGCCCGCCTCCAGCCGCGCGAAGCCCTCGCGGCGCAGGTCGGCGCTGGGGTCGGGGGCCGCGACCGGGACCGCGCGGGCGGTCTCCAGCCGGCGCCTGACCTCGGCATCATCGGGGAAGCGCTGAAGGAAGGCCTCCATCTGCGGGACCGCCGTCGGGTCATTGCCGGCGAAGCCGAGCGCCTGGCTCCAGGCCCGGCGGGCCTCGGCGGCGACATCCGGCTGGGCGGCCAGGGCGGCGAGCAGGCGGATGCCCTCGGCCCGGGTCGCCGGGTCGTAGGTCAGGGTCTGGGCATTGGCCAGGCGCGCGCGATTGTTGGCGCCGGGCCGGGCCGCGAGCCGGGCGAGGCCCCGACGCCCCTCCTCGGCGCCGGTCTCGGTGCCGGCCAGGGTCTGGTAGAATTCCAGCGCATAGGGCTCGGGCGGGGTGCCGGGGCCGAAGGCGCCGCGGTAGCGGGCCACCGCCTCGACCGCGCGCCCCTCGCGCGCCAGGCGCCGGGCTTCCTCGATCGCGCCACGGTCGATGACGGCGAGGCGCACCGCCTGTTCGGCCTCCTGCTGTGCCGGGCTGTCGCCCCCACCGAGGGCGCGCAGGCGCTGCAGCGCGGCGGCGGCGGCATCGCGGTCGCCGCGCGCCGCCGCGATCCGGGCGACGACGGCGAGCACGGCGGGGTTGTTCGGATCGGCGGCCTGGGCCCGCTCGATCTCCGAGGCGGCAAGATCGGCGCGATCCTGATCCAGCCAGCGCTCCGCCCGCCGGACCAGCACATCCACGGCCCCGGAACTGGGGCGCGCGGTCAGGGATGCGGGCGGGGGGAGCTGGGCCTGGGCCGCAACCGGCAGCACGGCCAGGGGCAGGCCCAGCAGCGTCAGCGCGATCGGCAGGCCGGCCCTGGTGGTGCGCATCACGTCAATGCCCCTTCGGTGTGCGGGCGCGCAGCCGCGTGGCGGTACGCCGTCTCAGCATCCAGAAGAAAGGAATCCCAATCAAGGCTGCTGAGGCCAGCAGGACCAAGGCGGTCCGCCACGGGTGGCCACCAAGCCACACCTGGGCCATCAGCCAGGGCGGCAACTCGCCGACCCCATAGGTCGCGGCGGTGCGATAGGACGAGACGGTGCCGCCGGTCAGCAGCGCCACATCACCCTGGATCAGCGGCCCCTGCACCGGATCGCGCAGCGCCGCGACCATGGCCGCGACCGCGGCCGGCGTCACGCCGGTCACCGCGACGATGGAGCGCCCGGCCTGCAACGGGCTCTCCATCCCGAGCAGCGCGCCCATCCCGTCCCCGACATCGCCGAGGGCCGTGGTGGCCCGCACCCGCTCCTCCATGGTCGGCGCGTCCAGGAACAGCGTCCGCACCCGCTGCAACGCATCGGGCAGCGCCAGGGTCAGGCGGTCGCCCTCCACCCGCACCGGGCTGTTCTGCATCAGCCCGGCCAAGGCGGGCTGGCGCCCGAGCGTGCCGACCACCAGCAGGTCCCGCCCCGCGACGCCGTTCAACCCGCCCGGATGCACCACCTGCAGCCCGGTCGCGGGCGCGCCGACCTCGATCGCCAACTGCCCGATCAGGTCGAGGAAGGCGCCGGTCTCGATCGTGTTCGGCCGTTCCGGCAGCACCGCCGCGGTGCCCGAGAGATCGGCGTATTTGGTGAAGGGGAAGCCGCTGCTGGCGAAGAAGCCGAGGTTCGGCATCCGCGCGTAGCGATGCGCCCCGCTGATGTCGAAGGTGCTCTCCGGGTCGATCGCCGCACGCACATCGGCGGGCACCGCGGTGCAATCGCCGCGCGCCATCGGCCTCATGTCGAAGCGGAATTGCAGCTCGTCCCGCCCGAGCAGCAGATAGGGCGGCACGGTGACGCGGCCCTCATGCGTCTCGAACCCGCCGATGGTGCGATCGATCGCCCATTGCAGCGGCCACCACAGCGCCGGCTCGCCGAGGGTGAAGGAGCGCAGATAGGTGTTGGAGATACCGACATCGAGCCGCGAGGTCGCGACATCCGCGACCGGCCCCGGCGGCGAGCGCCACACGAGGTGCACCGGCAGACCGTGGTTGCGCCAGGTGTAGAGGTCGGGCGCCGTGCGCGCCGGGATCCGGATGGTGCCGGAGGAGAAGCCCGAGGCCTGCAATTCCGACCGGTCCACCATCTGGCCGAAGGGCACCGGCCCATCGGTCCGCAGCCAGCGCGGGGCGGCATAGGGCTGCGCCACCGGCAATGTCGGCGCCGCGACCCGCGCGATCGCGCCCGACAGCCCGGCCCGGCCGGCCGCCAGCGCCGAGGCGGCGGCGGCGGCCTCCTGCTCGGTGCGGCCGGCGATGACCAACAGGCTGCCGAAGGGATCGGTCGGGCTGGGCAGGATCGCGAGCGTCGGCCCCTCGATCCGCGGCAGGCTGAGGCCCGGCACGGCATCGGGCCCGACGGCGATGACCACGGCATTGCCCTGGGCCGGCACCGCGCGTTCCACCGGGAAGGTCGCGCCGCGATAATCGGCCTGCACCGCGAACCAGGAGGCGACGATCGCCGCGGCGCGCAGCCCGGCGGGGCCGGTCGTCTCCGGCAGGATGACGGGCAGGTTCAGAGCACCTTGCAGCACCCGGCGGTCGAACAGCGGCTCGGGCAGCCTGGCGAGGTCGCGCACCGGCGGCAGGCGCTCGATCCGCAGCGACAGGGTCGAGAGGTCGGAGATGGTGGCCCAGAGCAGCCCGGACAGCGGATCGTTGCATTCGAGCGCATAGCGCCCGGCGAAGCGGAAGTTCAGCCGGTTGATCTCGGCGAAGAACAGCGGGTCCAGGTCGAAGCCAACCGGGCCGAAGGTCTGCCGCGCGGGGTCGAGCGGGATCACCCCCACCGACTGCTCGTTCAGCGTGATGGCGATCTGCGACAGCGAGGCGATCAGCGAGGGCGAGGCCCCGCCCATCACCGACAGGCGACCGGCCGTGACCACCTCATCCGCGCGCAGGCCGAACAGCACGCCCTGCAGGTCGGAAATCCCGCGCAGCTGCATCGGGCTGCGCAGCCCGAGGTCGCGCAGCAGCAGCCGCGCCTCCCGCGCGCCGGGCGGCAAAGGCTGGCCGGGGGCGAAGGGCTGGCCGGGGGCTAAGGGTTGGGCGGCGGGGGATGGCGGGGCCGGCACCGCCGGACGCTCGGCGGGGATCGCGAAGGGGATCGGTGTTGGGGACGGGGCCTGGCCGGGCACCTGGGCCGTGGCCGGGGCGGCCAGCAGCGCCAGCGCGAGGGCCGCGGCGACCCTCGGCTTGGCGCTGGTATTCGCCGGGCGCTTCGGCATCACCACATCGGAGACGCGCTGCGGCGCCACCTTGGCCGGGGCCTTGGCCGCCCCCGCCTTCTTCTTCACCACGCCGAAGCGATAGTTCACGAACACGGCCGCGGCGGTGGCCCGGACCACCTCCGCCAGGGCCTTCAGCGGCCTGTCCTGCGGCCAATGATCCCAGTGCAGCCAGGCGTCGGGGCGGCCGAAGAACAGGCGGGAGACGGCGCCCTCCTCCGCCAGCGTGTCGATATGGAAGATGAGGAAGGCCTGGTCGCCCTCCCAATGCAGAACCTTGGCACGCAATTCGATGACCTCGCCGAAGCTGGAGAAGGCGACGCGCAGCGTGTCGCCATCGGCGATGCCGAGCGGGCGGGCGATGGTCAGCCGCGCGCCGGAGAGCGAGATGTCGATCGTCACCGCGGCGACGCGCGCGCCATCCGCCTGGATCAGCTCGGCCGGGATCTCGGCCGGCGCGCGGGCGCGGTTGCGGCCCTGCTCGCGCTCCCGCCCGACCGCGATCGAGGCCGAGACCGGGATCAGCGCCATGCCCGCCCAGATCGTGTTCAGCAGATAGGCCTGGAAGGTCAGCGAGCCGACCGGGTTGGAGAAGGTGCCCCAGAGCCCGATCATGAAGCCCACCGAAAGCAGCCCCAGCAGGATCAGGCTTGGCGTCACCGCGCGCAGGTCGAGATAGCCTTCATCGAGCGTGCCGCCCTTGTCCGTCACGTTGAACTTGCCCTTTCTGGGGTCCCACAGGGTGGCGATGGTGATCGGCAGCAGCGAGGCGCAGAGCGAGGCCTCATAGATCTCCGACCAGAAGGAATGGCGGTTGCGCCCGTTCATCCGCGCCGTGGTCGCGATCGCGTGGAACATGTGGCTGCCGGCATAGGCGATGATGGAGAGCGGCGAGGCCGCGATGATGCTCTCGCCCAGGAACAGATAGACCAGCGGCGAGGTCAGGAAGACGATGCGCGGCAGCGAGAACAGGAACGAAAACCCGGCCATGAAGTAGCAGAGCCGCTGCACCCATTTCAGGCCCGGCGCGAAGAGCGTGTTCTCCTGCCGCATGATCTGCAGCATCCCGCGCGCCCAGCGCGCGCGCTGGCCGATGTGCAGCGCGAGGCGCTCGGTCGCGAGCCCCGCGGCCAGCGGCACCCGCAGATAGGCGGTGTGCCAGCCCTTCTGCTGCATCAGGAAGGAGCAGTGGCAGTCCTCCGTCACCGTCTGATGCGGCACGCCGCCGACCTCCATCAGCGCCGAGCGCCGGATCACCGCGCAGGAGCCGCAGAAGAAGGCGGAGTTCCACAGGTCGTTGCCCTGCTGGATGACGCCGTAGAACAGCAGCCCCTCGTTCGGCACCTGGATTTTCCGCGCGAGGTTCCGCTCGAAGGGGTCGGGCGAGTAGAAGTGGTGCGGCGTCTGCACCAGCGCGATGCGCGCATCGCGCAGCAGCCAGCCGACCGTCATCTGCAAAAAGCTGCGGGTGGGGGCGTGGTCGCAGTCGAAGATCGCGATGAACTCGCCCTTGGTGTGCTTCAGCGCGTGGTTGATGTTGCCCGCCTTGGCGCCGAGGTTGTCGGGGCGGATGATGTAGCCGCAGCCGCATTGCTCGGCGAATTCGCGGAACTCCGGCCGGCGGCCGTCATCCAGGATCCAGACGTTCAGCTTGTCGCGCGGCCAGTCGATGTTCATCGCGGCGAACACCGTGGGGCGGACCAGCTCCAGGCTTTCGTTGTAGGAGGGGACGTAGACGTCGATGTCCGGCCAGCTCGCGGGATCGGTCGGCATCGGCACCGGCTTGCGCTGCAAGGGATAGGCCGTCTGCATGTAGGACAAGGCCAGCAGCAGCCCCGCGTAGCATTCCGCGAGGAACAGGCCGGTGCCCAGCAGCACCTGCCACAGGCTGTCGAATTCCAGGGTCTCGGTCAGGCGCCAGAACAGATAGCGCGTGGTGATGACGATGGAGAGCACCACCAGCACCAGCCCCGCGCGCTTGGACTTGCTGCGGTTGATCACCAGGAAGGCGCCGATGCCGACGAGGGTGAGGATGGTCTGCCCCTCCGCATCCATCGGCACGGTGACGATGGCGAAGGCCAGCAGCACACCCAGGATGATGCAGACCGCGCGCAGGATGCGGCCGAACAGCGGGGGGGTTTCGGACAAGGCCATCGACATCAACGAAATCCCCAATCGAGCAGCGCCGGACGGGCGCCGCGCGGGCGTCCGGGCGGCGGCAACCTCGCCATCGCCGCGATCGCGTCGGTCAGCAGAACAAGATCCTCGGCGGCGCCGCCGAAGCCCGGCGCTTCATCCGCCAGCAGGCGTTTGTCGCCCAGGGCCTCGGCCACGCGTTCGTCGCGGCAGACCGCGCCGATCAGCCGCTCACCCAAGGCCGCGACGGACATGTCCATGACGGTGCGGCTCAGCGGGCTGTCCAGATCGACCTGGTTCAGCACCACCACGGACCGCTCGGCCATGCGCGCGGCCAGGGTGCCGCGCCCAAGCTGCCGCCCGCCCGCGACCTGCGGCACCAGCGAGGCGCTGGCGGCATCGGCCAGCAGCACCACGACCAGAAGATCCGCCAGCGGCGCCAGGGCCGAGAGCGCGGCGCTGGCGCCAGGCGGGGTATCCACCAGCACGACCTGTTGCGGGTCCGCCAGCATGTCCCGCACCGGGGCCACCAGCAGCTCCGGATGGTCGAGCAATGCGACGCCGAGTTCCAGCGCCCGGCGCTGGTCGGCGGCGCCATGGGCCAGGAGCTGGACGCCGGATGCCGTCGGCTGCATCGCCTGGCGCCATGCGGGCCGGCGCGTCAGCTCCACCATGAAGCCCGCATCCTCCCGCATCGGGCGGCCGAGGTGCAGGCGCAGCGCGTTCTGCGGGTCGAGGTCCAGCGCCAGCACGGCATGGCCCCGCCGCGCCAGCATCGCCGCGATCTGGGCGGTGAGCGTGGTCTTGCCGACCCCACCCTTGGGCGAGGTGAAGGCGATCAACGGCATGGCGGTGGGCCCGTCATGGGTTCGGCGGCGCGCGGCGGCGCGGCGGCCGGGCCGGTGGTTGCGGCGCGGCCGGCGGTTCGGCGGGCGGTTGCGCCAGGGGCCCCGGCGCGGCCGCGCGCGACCGCCGCCGCGGGGCCGGGCGGGGGGCGGGTTCGGCGTCCTGGGGGGGGGCCGCGGGGGGCAGCGGGGCGGCCAGGGTTGCCGCTGCCTCATCGACCAGCGCGAAGCTCTGCCCATGGGGCCGGCCGGCCGGCATGCCCGCGCGGTGCAGCCGCGCCATGGCCGAGGCCGGCGCGGCCGGGGGCGGTGCCGGCTGGGGCGGCGCCGGCTGGGGCGGCGCCGGCTGGGGCGGCGCCGGCTGGGGCGGCTGATACGGCGCGGGCGGGTAGCCCGGCGGCGGGTAGCCCGGGTATCCGGGCGGGGGGTAGCCGGCGCCCGGGTAGCCAGGGGCGGGGGCGCCGGCGGGCGGATAAGAGGGTGACGGATAGCCGGCCGCCGGATGCGCCGGCTGCGGATAGGCCGGCTGCGGATAGCCGGGCGGCGCCGAATGGGCCGGCGCCGGCCATGCGGGCGCGGCAGCAGGGGCGGTCCAGACCTGCGGCGGCGGCCAGGCGGGCGGGGGGGCCATGGGCGGCGCGGCGCGGGGCGGGGCCGGCGCGGTCGGTTCCGGCCATGCCACGCCAGGGCTGGCGACGGGGCTGGCGACGGGGCTGGCGACGGGGCTTGGGGCGGGCTGCGAAACCGGCGCGGAGGGGGGCGGTGCCTCGGGCGCCGCCATGGGCGCTTCCGCGACGGCCGGCTGCCGCGCCTCCTCTGGCGCCTCCTCTGGCACCTCATCTGGCGGAACGAGCGGAATGGCGTCGAACTCCACCGCCGGATAGGCGATGTAGCGCACGGCGTTCAGGCCACAGGCCTTGGCCAGATTGCCGATCTCCCGCTCCACCTTACGCGCATTCCTTCTCTCTCGATTCGCAGCATACCGTTTCACGGGGCGGCTGGCGCGCGCCCCGCGCGCATCCAGCCCGGCTAACCGCCGGTCAAGGCCTGCGCCTTGCCGGCCCAGGCGTTCCAGGCTGCATCGGCCGCCGCCCCGGCGCGTTCGACCGCGAGGCTCGCCTCGTTCAGGCGGCGCCGTGCCGCCTCGCGCTCGGGGCCGCTGCGGTCCTCGGCGGCCTGGCGGGCGCGGGCCAGGGCGGCCTCGGCCGTCGCCAGCTCCTTCAGGGCGCCGCGCACCACATCCAGCAAGGCCCGCGCCTCGCCGAGGCCCGCGACGGCGGCGGTGATCTCGGCCCGGCCGGGTGCGTCGGCGGGCATGCGGGCGGCGATGTCGCGCAACGCCTCCAGCGTCCCCGGCCCGCCGGGCAGGCGGCGCAGGTTCTGCTCCACATTCAGGCCGCGCCAGGGGATCAGGCGCGGATCGCCGAGCCCGGCATCCCAGAGCGCGATCTCCGTCGTCGCCTCGCGCTCGAAGGCCAGGGTCACGCCGCTGGGCTCGCCATCCAGCGCCACCTCGTGCCGCAGGCCGAAATCGCCCTCCGCCAGCACGGGGAAGCGTGGGGTCATGCCGGGCCGGCGCGGCACGTCGATCAGCAAGGTGCCGGTCGCGCCCTTGGGGTCCAGCGCGAGGGAGACCTCCTCCCGCCGCAGCAGGGTGATGAGGAAGGCGCCGCGCCGCCGTTCCGCCCGCAGCGGCCGTTCCACCTGGCCGCCGCCGGCCGTCACCAGCACATCGCGGTCCCGCCCGAAGGCGAGCAGGCGCTGCTCGCCCGGGGCCAGCGCCCGCAGTTCGGCATCGCCGAGGTAGCCGCCCTCACCCGCCGCGAAAACGCTGGCCAGCGCATCCGGCAGCGTGCTGTCGCCGGCATTGGTGACGCGCACGGCCGAGAGCGGATGCCGCGCCGCGAGATCCTGGATCCACCAGACCCGCTGCGCCGGCAGGGTCAGGTCCAGGAACGGCAAATTCGCGGTCTGCCCGCCGCGCAGGGTCACGGGCTGCGGCAAGCGGAAGGCGACGCGCCCGGCGGAAGCCTCGGCGATCGCGGGCGCGGCGGGGGCGGCGATCTCGGCGGCGCGTGCCGGGGCGGCCGCGCCGGGGGCAGAGCGGAACATCGCCATCGCGGCGGGCGCGGGCGGCGGCGGCGGGGCCGGGCGCGGGCCGGTATCGGCCTGCACCGACACGGCCTCGGCCACCCGCACCGGCATCTCCGGCCGCGCGGGGCGGATCGGGGTGTAGAGCGTCTGGCGATAGGCCGCGGCCTCACCGGAGACGAGGGTCAGCGCAACCTCCGACCAGTCGCTGCCGGTCGCGTTCTCGACCACCGCCCAGGCCTGCAGCCGCGCCTCGGCGGCCGGGCCGGTCGGCGGCACGAACAGCCGGTAGGAGGGCTTCCAGACCGGGGCGCCGGCGACATAGCTCAGGCTGACCTCGCGCATGGCCTGCCCGGCGAGGTCCACGGTGACTTCCCGCTCATCCGCCGCGCGCGCGGCGGCCACGGCCTCGGCGGCGCGGGCGATGCGGGGCCCGAGGGTCGGATCGGCGAAGCGCACCGCATCGCCCTCGCGCAGGATGATGCTGCGGAAGCCCTCGGCGGTCAGCAGGCTCAGGCGCAGCCCGCTCGCCTCGGTCTCCGCGGCCTCGGTGATGCGGCCCTCGGTGCCGCCGGCCGTGACGTTCTGGCCGCGCAGCGCGTTCAGCAGGCTGGCCCGGGTGTCGAAATCCTCGGCCCGCAGCGGCAGGCCGCGAAACGCCTCGGCGGCCAGGTCCTGGGCCGGCAGGCGCAGCCCGATCACCGCCCCGGCCGGGTCGGCGACGGTCAGCGAACGCAGCAGATCATCGACATCGCCGAGCGGCAGGCGGAACCGTGCCGCCTCCCCCGCCGCGACCTCGCCCGCCCGCTCCACCTGCACCACCCCGGCCGAGGACAGGGTGATGGCCCGCACCGGCAGTTCCGCGCCGAGCGCGGGCAGGTTCAGGGCAAGCAGGAAAGCGAGGCTCAGGCGCATGAAAACAGGCATCCCTTATTGCAGATGAGATTACCCGCAGCTTAACCCATCTTCGGCGCCAGCGCTTTACTCACGGTTGCGTGTGAGCAGGCGGCCCGGCTTCTCGCCCGTCGCCTCGCGATTGCGGAAGGTGGCCACGCCATTGGACCAGACTTCCTCGATGCCCTCGCTCATGATCTTCGGCGTCTCGAAGGTCGCGAGGTCGATGACCGTATTCGCGTCGAACAGCACGAGATCGGCGAAATTGCCGACCTTGATCGTCCCGCGATCGACCATGCCATAGGTCTCGGCGGTGCGGCCGGTCATCTTGTGGATCGCCGTCTCCAGGCTGAACAGCCCGAGGCCGCGCGAGTAATAGCCGAGCACGCGCGGGAAGGTGCCCCAGAGGCGGGGATGCGGATGCGCGTCATGCGGGATGCCGTCCGAGCCGATCATCGACAGCGGATGCGCCATGATCCGCTGCACATCCTCCTCATCCATCTGCCAGGTGATCTGGCCGGCGGGGAGAAGCTGTTCGGCGGCGGCCTTGATGTCGGTGTTCCAGCCGCGCGCGATGTCCTTCAGGTCCCGCCCGGCCATCTCGGGATGCGGCACCGACCAGGTGATCATGATGCGGGTGTCGTCGCGCACGCGCTCGGGCATCAGCACCGTGGAGCCGGCGGGATAGGGATACATGTCGAAGGCGAGCGGCTGGCTCGCGGCATAGGCCTCGAGCAGCGGCAGGGTCTGGGTGCTGCGGCCGTGGTTCTCCGGCATCGAGCATTTGTGGTGGCTGATATGGACCTGCACGCCGACGCGCTTGCCGATCTTGCAGCTCTCCTCGATCGAGGCGCAGACGCGATCGGCCTCGTCGCGCATATGCGTGGAATAGATGCCGCCGGTGGTGCGCAGCGCCTCGGCGACCGCGATCACCTCCTCGGTCGTCGCATGCATGTTGGGCGGGTAGTAGAGGCCGGTGGAGAAGCCCGAGGCGCCCTCGGACAGCGCGGCCTTCAGCCGGCTGTGCATGAACGCGATCTCGCCATCCTTGGCCGGGCGCATCACGTCGCCGTCCATGGCCTCGACCCGCATGGTCTGATGGCCGACGAGGGCATAGGTGTTGACCTCCGAGCCTTGGGTCTTCAACGCCCGCGCGTAATCGCCGAAATCGCCGAAGCGCCACCAGCCCTCGGCGCCGATCAGGTCGAGCGGCGGCGGCGGTGCTGATTTGAAGCGGGCGGGCGAGAGGCTGACGCCGCAATTGCCGACGACGACGGTGGTCACACCCTGGCTGATCTTGCAGGTCATGCAGGCGGGGCCGCAGAGCACGGCGCGGTCGTCATGCGTATGCGCGTCGATGAAGCCTGGCGCGAGGGCGCGGCCGGTGCCGATCACCTCCCGGTCGGCGCTGGCGCCGGAGAGATCGCCGACCGCGGTGATGCGGTCCCCGGTCACCCCCACATCGCCGATCCGGCGCGGCCCGCCCGTCCCGTCGAACAGCGTGACGTCGCGGACAATGAGGTCGCATCGAAGAGCCATGGGGCGGGTCCTTGAAAAAGAGATGTCCCATTCTGGCCCCCGATGCCCTCGCGCGAAAGCCGGTCGGGGGCGATTGCATGGCCGGATGCGGCCGATAGTTTGTCGGCCTGTCTCCCCTGCCCCCCTTCGCCCTGCCCCCATCGCCATTTTGGGCCTCGGCCGAATGTCGCGGCGGTAGCTGGCGCGGCGGCGGCGGCCGCCCGGCACCATGGGCAGCCCGGACATCACCGGCGCAGCACGGGGATCGAGCCTTCCGGGCCACGCCGCCTCACCTGATGAGGTGGCGAAGCTTCCCAGGGGAGGCCAATGATAGCAGGCTTCCCGCCGACGGCCCGGCAGCGGCCATCCCCAGGGGAGACCAGTCACATGTGCCAGCTTGCGTGTCGCGCCACACTGGGTGCCGGCCTGGTCCCGCTCTTGGCGGGCCGCACCCACGCCCAGGCCGATGACGCGATCTGCCCAGGCGTGCTCCGGGGCCCCTGGGACCCCCGCAAGCACATCGGCAGCGAGGACGCCTTCCGCCCCGTTGCGCGGGGGACCCTGGCGTGATGCCGCAGCCGCAGCTGATTCCCCTCACCATCAACCAGGCGCTGCTGGGAAAGATGCGCGAGCTTGGCCTGAACTACCCCCGCCTCGCCGGTGCCACCCAGCTGCATTCGGACACGGTGCTGGAGCGGCCCTCATCCTGCGACGCCTCGCTCAGCTCTGCCTTCCCCTTCAGGATCGGTGCCTATTCCTACTGCAACGGCGGGCTCTTCGCCCATTTCGAGCTGGGCCGGTATTGTTCGCTCGCCTCCGAGGTCTGGATCGGGCAGTTCGAACATCCGACCGACTGGTTCTCGACCTCCACCCTTGGGATGGACCCGCAGTTCAAGGGCTGGCTCGACCACTACGTCAGGCAATTCGGCCAACCCGCCCCCTTCGCCGCGCGGCGGTATCAGGCGCGGCCGCTGACCCGCATCGGCCATGACGTCTGGATCGGGGGCAAGGCCGTCCTGCGGGCCGGACTCACCATCGGCGATGGCGCCATCATCGGCGCCGGCGCGGTCGTGACCAGGGATGTGCCGCCCTATGCGATCATGGGCGGCGTTCCCGCCAGGCTGCTGCGCTACCGCTTCGACGCGGCGACGATCGCGGCGATGCTGGATCTGCGCTGGTGGGACTATCACATCTTCGATTTCCTCGACGTGCCGCCGGCCGACATCGCCGCCTGGATCGCCCATGCCCGCAAGGCGATCAACAGCGGTACCGCGAAGAGGATCGAAGGCATGTCCGTCACCGCCGCCGACCTGGCGCGGATGCAGGCAACCTGATCTCCCTTGCCGCCGTGGCCCCGATGCGGGACATGGCGGCATGCGAACCTATGATGCCCTGATCATCGGCGCCGGCGCCGCCGGGCTGATGTGCGCCATTTCCGCCGGACGGCGCGGCCGCAAGGTCGCCGTGATCGAGCATCTCGACCATCCCGGCGCCAAGATCCTCATCTCCGGCGGCGGGCGCTGCAACTTCACCAATCGCGAAGTGGTGCCGGAACGGTTCCTCTCGGCCAACCCCGCCTTCTGCCGCTCGGCGCTGGCGCGCTTCACCTCGGGCGATTTCATCGACATGGTCGATGCGCATGGCATCGCCTGGCACGAGAAGACGCTGGGGCAATTGTTCTGCGATGGCTCGGCGCGGCAGATCGTGGCGATGCTGATGGCCGAATGCCGCGATGCGGGGGTGGAGGTCTGCCTCGGCCACCGCGTCACCGATGTCGCGGCGGGGTTCGTGGTCAGCACCGACCATGGCCCCTTCACCGCGCCGTCGCTGGTGCTGGCGGCGGGGGGGCTCGCGATTCCGAAGATGGGGGCGACAGGCTTCGCGTTGGAGGTCGCGCGGCGCTTCGGCCTCGGCCTCGCGCCGACGCGCCCGGCGCTGGTGCCGCTGACCTTCCAGGGCGAGGCGCTGGAGATCATGCGCCCGCTCTCCGGCCTGTCGCTGGAGGTCGCGGCCAGCCACGGCCGCACCAGTTTTCGGGAGGGCATGGTCTTCACCCATCGCGGCGTTTCGGGGCCGGCGGTGTTGCAGATCTCCTCCTACTGGGTGCCGGGCAGCGAGATCGCGCTGGACCTCGTCCCCGGCGTCGATGTGCTGGCGGCGCTGCTGGCGGCCAAGCGCGCCCGGCCGAAGGCGCAGGTCGCGACCATCCTCGGCGGGATGTTGCCGGCCAGGCTCGCGGATGTGCTGGGGCCGAAGCGGGGGATGGCCGACATGCCGGACAAGGACCTCGCCCGGATCGCCGCCGGGATCAACGCCTGGACGCTCACCCCCTCCGGCACCGAGGGCTATGCCAAGGCCGAGGTGATGGCCGGCGGCGTGGATACCGCCGGGCTGTCGTCGCGCAGCATGGAGGCGCGCGCGGTGCCGGGGCTGTTCGTGGTGGGCGAGGCGGTGGATGTGACCGGCTGGCTCGGCGGCTATAATTTCCAGTGGGCCTGGGCGAGCGGCTGGGCGGCGGGGCTCGCGGTCTAGAACCCGCCCGGCGGCAGCTTCATCACCGGCACGGGGCCGCGCATCGCCGCGCGCAACGCTGTATCCAGCGCCGACAGGAAATTCGAGCGATCGGCCGGCGTCATGCCCGCCGGGCCGCCGGTGCGCCCGCCGGTGCTGCGCAGATGCTCGGCAACGGCGCGGCCGGCGAGCGCGCCGCCGATATTCGCCGCGGTCCAGAGATGGCCCTTGGAGGTCAGCGCGCGCGCGCCCTTTTCCAGGCAGCGCGCGGCCAAGGGGATATCCTGCGTGACGCAGACATCATCGGCGGTGATGCGGTCGGCGATCCAGTCGTCGGCCACATCCGCGCCCTCCGACACGATCACGCGGTGCACCAGGGGATTCTCCGGCAGCAGGATGCCGCGCGCGCCGTTGGAGACGACATGCACGTGCAGCCCCAGCCGGAAGGCGACGCGGAAGGCCTCGTCCCGTACCGGACAGGCATCCGCGTCGATGTAGAGCTCGCTCACCGGCCGTAGAGAGCTTTCGCGGCCGCCGGGGAAACCAGGCCATCGGCGACATCGCGTTCGACCAGCGCCGCGTCGCGCGTCGTCGGGTCGCCCATGCCACCGCCGCCCGGCAGCAGCAGCCGAAGCCGCTTGCCCTTGGCGATGGTCTGGAAGCCCTTGGTGCGCAGCACGGTCTCATCCGTCAGCCCGACCCAGCCGGTCGCGCCGTCGCCACCGCCGGCCCGGCCGCGCGGCGCATTGGCCACGCGGTCGAAGATGGCGTTGATGGCGAATTCGGCATCGCCCTTGGCGCCGACTTCCATGATCTGGCCGAAGCCGCCACGGGTCTTGCCGGCGCCGGCGCTGTCGGCGCGCAGCTCCTTCTTCCAGAACACCACGGGGGCGACGTTCTCGGTCGCCTCCACCGGCATGGTGCGCACGCCCGAGGGGAAGGCGGTGCCGTCCAGCCCATCCTGCGTCGCGCGCGCCCCGGTGCCGCCGGAGTTGAAGGTGATGACCTCGAAGTCGGGCAGTTCGGCGCCCTGGCCGCTGACCTGGGCGCCCCCGCGCAAGGGCGGATTCCAGAGGCAGGAGGAGCCTTCCGCCACGACCCGATCCGGCACCGCCTGATGCAGGCAGCCCATCATCAGATCGGGCAGCAACTGCCCCACGACATGGCGCACCGACACGGGATAGGGGCGCGGCGCGTTGAGGATGCAGCCTTCGGGGATGGTGATGTGGAAGGGCGAGAGGCTCGCCCAGTTGTTCGGGATCTCGGGCGCGATCACGACCTTCAACCCGAAGCAGGTATAGGCGCGGCAATAGGCCGCCGGCACGTTGATGCCGCGCGAGGAGAGCCCGTCGGTGCCGGCGAAATCGACCTCGATGTGGTCATCCGCCGCGGTCACCTTCGCGCGCAGGGTCACCGGCTTCTCATAGCCATCCGAGGTGATGCTGCTGGACCAGGCGCCGCGCGGCAGCTTGGCGATCTCGGCCAAGGTCGCCGTCAGGCTGCTGTCGAAGATGAAGCCGGCGAGATCATCCAGGCCGGCCATGGCGAATTCGGCCATCATTTCGGCCAGGCGGCGCGCCCCCGCGTCATTGCAGGCGCAGAGGGAATAGACGTCGCCCTCAAGCTCCGCAGGAGTCCGTGTCCCCGCACGTAAGAAATCGAAGAAGGTGTCGTTCGGCTTGCCTTCCGAAAAACACTTCACGATGGGGATATACAGCCCCTCCTCGAACACCGAGCGCCCCTCGGGCCCCATGCCAAGGCCGCCGACGTCGATGACATGCGCGGTATTGGCGAAGAGGCCGACGATCTTGCCGTCATGAAAGGCGGGCGTCACCACCGTCAGATCGTGCAGATGCCCGGTGCCGAGCCAGGGGTCGTTGGTGATGTAGTGGTCACCGGGTTTCATCGTCCCGGCCGGGAATTTGGCGAGGAAGTGGTTCACCGATTCCATCATGGAATTGACGTGGCCCGGCGTGCCGGTGACGGCCTGGGCCAGCATCCGCCCTTGCAGGTCGAAGATGCCGGCCGAGAGATCGCCCGCTTCGCGCACCGTGGTGCTGAAGGCGGTGCGGATCATGGTCTGCGCCTGTTCCTCGACCACCGCGATCAGGCGGTTCCACTGGATCTGGCGCTGGATCTTTTCGAGAGCGTTCATCATGCCTGCTCCAAATCCAGATATCCCAAGCCATCCATCCGGCAAGACCACCCCGGCCCGACCAAGGTGCTCGTTTCCGATTCCGCGACGATGCAGGGACCTTCCACGCGCGCCCCCGGCACCAGTGTCGCGCGATCATAGACCGCCCAGGCGGACACCTCGCCCGTCACCGTATCGCGCACCTGCTGCGAACCGCTGGCGGCGGGCGCCGGCATGTCCGCGACCTCGGCGATCGGGTCCAGCGCCTCGGTCGGGGTCGCGACGGTGACGGCGAAGGACAGGATCTCGATATCGCTGCCCGGCACCGCACGATCGTAGAAGCGCGCGTATTCCGCCTCATAGGCCTTGCGGATTTCACCGGCATCGGCGGCGGTCAGTTCCCGCACCGGCAAGGCCAGCGCGATCTCATGCCCCTGGCCGACATAGCGCATGAAGGCGATGCGTTTTTCGATGACCTCGGCGCCAAAGGCACCGAGATCGACGACGCCCCGCGCCTCATCGCGCATCGAGGCCAGCAGCCTATTCACAGCGGAAAAATCCAGACGCGAAAGCCGCTGATACAGGCTGCGAACAACCTCATACCCCACCGGCGCGCGCAAAAACCCGATCGCGCTGCCGACGCCGGCGCCGGAAGGCACCAGCACCCGCTTCACCCCGATTTTTTGAGCAACACGATAGCCATGCACCGGGCCACCGCCGCCGAAGGCGATCAGCACGCGGCCCTCATAGCCGGTGCCGCTTTCGATGGCGTGGACACGGGCCGCATTGGCCATGTTCTCATCCACCGTCTCGACCACGCCGAGGGCCGCCATCTCGGCCGAAAGCCCGAGCGGCCTGCCGACCGCCGCGGTCATCGCGCGGGCCGCCGCGGCCTCGTCCAGCGCCATGGTGCCGCCGGCGAAGCACGCGGAATCATAGCGCCCCAACAGGCAATTCGCATCCGTCACCGCGGGCTTGGTGCCGCCGCGGCCGTAGCAGGCCGGCCCGGGCATGGCGCCCGCACTTTCCGGCCCGACCTGGATACGCCCCAGCCCATCGACACGGGCGAGCGAGCCGCCACCGGCGCCGATCTCCACCATCTCGATGACGGGGATGCGCAGCGGCAGGCCGGAACCCTTGCGGAAGCGCCCGACGCGGGCGACCTCGAAGGTGCGCGCGGCATGCGGCGCGAAATCATCGACCAGGCAGACCTTGGCGGTGGTGCCGCCCATGTCGAAGCTCAGCACGCGATCGAAACCGCGCTGGCGGGCGACGAAGGCGGAGAAGATCGCCCCCCCTGCCGGCCCGCTCTCGACCAGGCGGATCGGGAAGCGCGCCGCGGTCTCAAGCGTCGTCAGCCCACCGCCGGACAGCATCAGGAACAGCGGGCAGGTCAGCCCGGCCCCGCGCAAGCCGTCGCGCAGGCGCAGCAAATAGCTCGCCATGAGCGGCTGCACATAGGCATTGGCGACGGTGGTCGAAAACCGCTCCCATTCCCGCATTTCCGGCGAGACGTCGGAGGAGAGCGAGATCGCGACCTCCGGCCAGACCTCATGGACCAGATCGGCGGCCGCGCGTTCATGCACCGGATTGACGAAGGCGTGGAGAAACCCGATCGCCAGCGCCTCGACGCCCTCGGACTTCAGGAACAGCGCCTGGTCGCGGACCGCCTGCGCATCCAGCGGCAGCAGGATCTTGCCCTCATTGTCCAGCCGTTCCGGCACGCCGACGCGCCAGCGGCGCGGCACCAGCGGCTGCGGCAAGGTGATGTTCAGATCGTACTGGTCGTAGCGACTCTCATTGCCCAGGGCCAGGACATCGCGAAAGCCCTCGGTGGTGATGAGGCCGGTCTTGGCCCCCTTGCGCTCGATGATCGCATTGGTCGCGAGCGTCGTGCCATGGATCAGCAGCGTCACATCCGCCGCCGTCAGCCCGGCGCGTTCCAGCACGGCGGTGACGCCGACCAGCACGCCCTCTTCCGGCGCATGCGGGGTGGTCAGGACCTTGTGGGTCCAGCGTTCGCCGTCCCGCTCCAGGGCGAGATCGGTGAAGGTGCCGCCAATGTCGACCGCGAGACGCACATCGCTCCGGGGCAGAGCGGACCCGCTCACGCCGCCTGCTCCACCAGCCAGCGCGTCAGCACGCGGCAGGCCGCATCGAAATCTTCCATACGCATCGCCTCATGGGGGTTGTGGCTGCCGTTCTGGTTGCGAACGAACAGCATGGCGGCGGGAACGCCCGCCGCGGCGAAGGCGGCGGCGTCATGCCCGCCGCCGGACGCCATATCGAGATAGCTCACACCGGCCTCGCGCGCGGCCTCGGCCAGCCCAGCGCGCAGCCCGGCATCCATGGGTGCGGCGGTGCTGCCGCTCTCCAGCCCGAGTTCGAAGCGCACGCCGCGCCGCGCCTCGATCGCCGGCACCAACCGCGCCAGCTCGTCGAACATCGCATCGACGCTGGCCGGCCGCACGCTGCGGATGTCGAGCATGAAGCTCGCCTCGCCGGCGATCTTGGTGAAGCCCGCCTCGGGCGCCGTCGCCATGGTGCAGAAGGTGCAGACCAGGCTGTGCCCTTGGGCATCCAGCCGGCCCCAGGCGTCATCCATGCCCATCACCAACTCGGCCAACGCCACGGCGGCGTCCGCGCGGTAGCGGCGCGGGGTGCCGCCGGAGTGGTTCCATTCCCCATGCACCTTGCCGTTGCGCAGACGCCGGCTGCCGGGGATGCCGTTGACGATGCCGACGGGAATTTCCATCGCATCCAGCACCGGGCCCTGCTCGATATGCACCTCGACGAAGGCCTGCACGTTGTCGGGGCCATAGACGCGGTCCCCGCGCTCGACGAAGCCCGGGTCAAACCCTTCCTCCAGCATGTGCTCCGCCAGCGTGCGCTCGGTCACCATGTTGCGGATCGCAAGCTCGGCCGCCGGCAGCCGCCCCAGCGCCCCCCGGCTGCCGGGGTAGGAGGTGGGGAACCAGGCCCCCGCCTCCTCCGCCCGGATCGCCATCACCGCGACGTCGCAGCGCGGCGTGATCCCGGCGGCACGCAGGCCCGCGACCGCCGCCAGCCCGGCCAGGACCCCGGCCGCGCCATCGAAATTGCCGCCCTGCGGCACGCTGTCCAGGTGACTGCCGAGCACGATCCGCTTGGCCTGCGGATCGCTGCCGCGCAGCACCATGTGCAGATTGCCGACCGGATCGGCCATGCAGTCGAGGCCCAACCCCTCCGCCGCATCCCGCACCAGCGCATGCGCCATGCGCTCACCGGGGCCATAGGCTTCGCGCGTCACGCCGACGCCATCGAAGGATTCCACCCGCAATGCGTCGAACAGGCGTTCGGCCAAGGCGGTATCGGGGGCGAGGTTGGACCGGCTCATCAGACGTGCTTCACCATGCCGCCCTCGACCCGCATCACGCTGCCGGTGATGTAGGCGGCCTTGGGGCTGGCCAGGAAGGCGCCGAGCGGGCCGAACTCATCGGCCGCGCCAAAGCGTCCGGCCGGGATGGTCTTGCCGCGCTCCGCGATCACCTCCTCGACCGACCTGCCTTCCTTGGTCGCCTGGCCGGTCGCCATCTGCCGCGTGCGATCGGTCACGATCGGGCCCGGCGCCATGATGTTGCAGGTGATCCCCTCGGCGGCGACCTCGTTGGACAAGGTCTTGTTCCAGCCGACCATGGCCGCGCGCAGGGTATTGGACAGCGCCAGATTCGGCAGCGGCTGCTGCATCCCGGCACTGCCGATGGTGATGATGCGGCCGAACTTCTGGGCGCGCATCGCGGGCAGCAGGCGCATGGCGATGCGGATCGGCGAGAGCACGATGCGCTGGAACCAGATCACGAGATCCGCCTCGGTCATGTCCAGCGCGGTGCAGGGCGGCGGGCCGCCATGGTTCAGCACCAGGATATCGACGCCGCCCAGGGCCGCGACCGCGGCATCGGCGAGCTTGTCCATATCGGCGCCCGAGGCGACATCGGCGGGGATGCCGACGGCCTTTTCGGCGCCGAGCGCCAGCAGCGCCTGGGCCACCACATCCAGGCTCGCCTGCTCGCGGCCAGAGACGGCGATCGCAACGCCTTCAGCCGCCAGCGCATCGGCGATCGAACGGCCGAGACCCTTTGAGGCGCCCATGACGAGCGCGCGCTTACCCTTCAGACCGAGATCCATGACCAACTCCCTTTTTCTGACCCTGTGACTGCACCGGCCCCCGCCCCATGGCAACCCGCGCCACACGCGCTATCGTGGGTCCAAACAAGGGGAAAGCCGGTCCATGAAGCATAAGCTGGTCTGTGTGCGGCGCCTGCCGCCCAATGTCGCAGCCCGGGTACGCAGCGAGTTCGACGCGGTGCTGGACGATGCCCGCGACCCGACCCTGCCCGAGGCGCTGGCGCTGATGGCCGAGCACAAGGCCGATGCGCTGCTGTTCTCCTCCGGCTTCCGGCTGACTGCCGAGACCATCGCGGCCTTGCCGCCCTCGGTGAAGGTCGCGGCCACCGCCTCGGTCGGGTTCGACCATGTGGACCTCGCGGCGGCCCGCGCACGCGGCCTCGTGGTGACCAACACGCCCGAAGTGCTGACGGGCTGCACCGCCGACATGGCCTTCACCTTGCTGCTCGCCGCCGCCCGGCGCCTGGGCGAGAACGAGCGGCTGATGCGCAACGACGCCTGGGTGCCGCGCGGCATGGGCGACGGGCTCGGGGTGCGGGTCTGGGGCAAGACGCTCGGCATCGTCGGCATGGGCCGGATCGGGCGGGCGATGGCGCGCCGGGCGCGCGGCTTCGACATGAACGTCATCTATACCGATCTCACCCGCATCGCCGGCGAGGAGGCGCTGTTCGTGCCGACGCTGGCCGAGATGCTGCCGCTTTGCGACTTCCTCACCCTGCATGTGCCGCTGACGCCACAGACGACGAACATGATCGACGCCGCCGCCCTCGCCCTGCTGCCGCCCCGCGCGGTGGTGGTGAACGCCTCCCGCGGCGGGGTGGTGGATGAGGCGGCGCTGATGGCGGCCCTGGCCAGCGGCAAGGTCTTCGCGGCGGGGCTGGACGTCTTCGCCACCGAACCGCGCTTCGATGCGCGCTGGATCGACGTGCCCAATGCGATCCTGACCCCGCATACCGCCTCCGGCACCATCGAGACGCGGGATGCCATGGGCTTCCGCGCGCTCGACAATATCGCGGCCGTGCTCGCCGGCCAGCCCGCCATCGACCCCCTCTGGAGCTGAACCGCGCATGACCAGGCCCAAGCTGCTCGTCACCCGCCATCTGCCCGAGGCCGTGGAGGCCCGCGCCGCCCGCGACTACGCGGCGGCACTCAACCCCTATGACGTGCCCTGGACCCGCGACAGCCTGGTCGCGGCCGCCGAGGGGGCGGCGGGCCTCCTCTGCGCCGCCGGCGATCCGCTGGATGCCGGGACCATCCAGGCCCTGCCGGCTACGGTGAAGATCATCGCGACCTTCAGCGTCGGCACCGACCATATCGCCCTGGATGCGGCGAAGGCGCGCGGCATCGCCATCGCCAATACCCCGGACGTGCTGAGCGTCGCGACCGCCGAGATCGCCATGCTGCTGGTGATGATGGCCGCCCGCCGTGCCTCGGAGGCCGAGGCCCTGATCCGCGCCCGCGCCTGGGCCGGCTGGGCGCCGACCCAGCTGATGGGCGTGACGCTGGAGGGCAAGCGCCTCGGCATCCTGGGCATGGGGCGGATCGGGCGGGAACTGGCGCAGATGGCGCGCGGCTTCGGCATGCAGATCCACTACCGCAACCGCTCCCGCCTCACCCCGGAGCTGGAGCAGGGCGCCGTCTTCCACGGCGAGGATGATGCCTTCCTCGGCGCCATCGACATCCTGTCGATGCATATCCCGGGCGGTGCCGCGACCCGGCACTGGCTGAACGCGGAGCGGATCGGCCGGATGCGGCCGGGCAGCATCGTCGTGAACACCGGGCGCGGCAGCACGGTGGATGATGTGGCGCTCTGCGCGGCACTGGGCTCGGGCCATATCCGCGCCGCCGGGCTGGATGTGTTCGACGGCGAGCCGAAGATCCACCCGGGCTACCTCGGCGCCCCCAATGTGTCGCTGCTGCCGCATCTCGGCTCGGCGACCATCGAGACGCGGGATGCCATGGGGTTCCTGGCGCTGGACAACCTCGATGCGCTGCTGCTGCGGGGGGAAGCCGTCCCGAACCGGGTGGTCTGACCCCGCATCGCTCTGGACATTTCGCGGCTGGGGCAGCTTCATCGCCCCAGCCGCCTGACGATCCGTGCCAGGCCGACCCCTGCTCCAGGATGCCCCTTGAGATGATCTTCGACTTTGAAACGCTGCCGGGCACCGAGTGCTACAAGCTCATGGTCTCGACCATCGTGCCCCGCCCGATCGCCTGGGTGGTGACCGAGGACCGCGCCGGGGTGCTGAACGCGGCCCCCTATTCCTTCTTCAACGGGTTTTCCGGCGATCCGCCGATCATCGGCATCGGCTGCGGCCATCGCAACGGCGTCCACAAGGACACGCTGGCCAATATCGAGGCGACCGGCCAGTTCACCGTCTGCCTGGTGCCGGAAGAGCGCGCCTTGCAGATGAACGTCACCGCCACTGAATTCGGCCCCGAGGTGGATGAGCTGGCCGAGGCGGGGCTGACCGCGGCGCCCTCGACCAAGATCCGCCCGCCGCGCATCGCCGAAAGCCCGGTCGCGATGGAATGCGAACGCTTCCAACTGGTCCCTCTCGGCAAGAACATGCTGGTGCTGGGGCGGATCCTCGCGATGCATGTGCGCGACGACTGCGTGCTGGACCCGGTGAAGCATTACATCGACTCGCCCAAGCTCGGGCTGGTCGGGCGCATGCACGGCCGCGGCTGGTATGCCCGCACCACCGACCGGCTGGAGATCCCGCGCATGACCCCGGCGGAATGGGCCAAGCGCAAGGCCGAAGAGGAAAGCTGAGGCCAGCCCAGCCCGGTCACTCGCCCCAGGCCCCGGATGGTGCCATAGGGACTGCGAATGCATCGCAACACGGCGCCCATGTCCTCAAGCCTCCTCCTCGCGCCCCCGCTCCTGACGCCGGACCCCGGGCCCGCCCCGCCGGCCCGGCGCGTGCCGCTCTGGGCCCGGCTCGGCGTGCCGGTCGCGGCCCTGGTCGCGGCCCCGCTGATCGCCGTGCTGGCCTCGGCCATGGCCGCCGATTCCGGCACCGCCTGGTCGCATATCGTGCATGTGACCTTGCCGACCTACCTCGCCAATTCCGGCATGCTGGTGCTGCTGGTCGGGCTGATGACGGTGACGGCGGGGGCGACCACGGCCTGGCTGGTCACCGCCTGCCGCTTCCCCGGCTCGCGCCTGCTGGAGGTCGCGCTGCTGCTGCCGCTGGCGATGCCGGCCTATGTCTGCGGCTATGTCTATACCGAGATCATGGACATCTCCGGGCCGGTGCAGACAGCACTTCGCTCGGCGACCGGCCTCGGCTTCGGCCAGTACTGGTTCCCCGAGATCCGCAGCCTGCCGGGGGCGGCCGTGGTCATGGCGATGGTGCTCTATCCTTATGTGTATCTGCTGGCGCGCAACGCCTTCATGCAGCAGTCGGTCTGCCTGATCGAGGCCTCGCGCACCCTTGGCCAGTCCCTGCCCCGCACCTTCCTGCATGTGGCGCTGCCGCTGGCGCGGCCGGCCCTGGCCGGGGGCACGGCGCTGGCGCTGATGGAGACGCTCTCGGACTTCGGCACGGTGGAGCATTTCGCGGTGCCGACCTTCACCACCGGCATCTATGAGGCTTGGTTCGGCATGGCCGATCGCGGCGCCGCCTCCCGCCTCGCCGCCTGCCTGATGGTGGTGGTGGCGGTGCTGCTGGTGCTGGAGATGGTCTCGCGCGGCGGGCGGCGCTTCCACCCGATGAGCACGCGCCAGCCGCCGCTGCGCCAGGTGCGGCTGCATGGGATCAAGGCCTGGGCGGCGAGCCTGCTCTGCGCCATGCCGGTGGTGATCGGCTTCCTGGTCCCGGCCGGCTGGCTCGCGGTGGCGGCGGCGACCGTGGGCGATCCGCTCGCCGCCCACCGCTTCCTGCCCTATGCGATCAACAGCGTGACGCTGGCCTCCATCACCGCCGTGCTGGCGGTGGGGCTGGCGGCCCTGCTGGCCTGGGGCGGGCGGCAGCATCCCTCGGGGCTCGCGACCATTACCCGGCGCCTGGCGATGCTGGGCTATGCGGTGCCGGGCTCGGTGATCGCGGTTGGGACGCTGGTGCCCTTCGGCATCTTCGACAATGCGCTGGACGGGTTTTTCCGCGCGCAGTTCGGCGTCTCCACCGGGCTGCTGCTGTCGGGGACGATGGTGGCGCTGATCTTCGGCTATCTCGTGCGCTTCCTGGCCGTCGCCTTGCAGGCGACCGAGGCCGGGCTGTCCCGCGTCAGGCCGAGCCTGGCCGCCGCCGCCCGCACCTTGGGCGCGGGGCCGGCGGAAGCGGTGGTGCGGATCGAGGTGCCGCTGGCGCGCGGCGCGCTGCTGACCGCGGCGCTGCTGGTCTTCGTCGATACCATGAAGGAGCTGCCGGCGACCCTGATCGTGCGGCCCTTCGACCTCGATACCCTGGCGGTGCGGGTCCACAACCTCGCGGCGGATGAGCGGCTGACCGAGGCCTCGACCGCCGCCTTGCTGATCGTCGCCATCGGGCTGCTGCCGGTGCTGGTGATCGTGCGGAGCATGCGGCGGCGCTGAGCGTTATGGGGAGGGCTTTGCCCTCCCATACCCTCCCACCAGGAAACCGGGTTTCCTGGACCTTCCCTTTTTATAAGTAAGTTCAATCTATTAAGGGGAAGTGCAGAACACCTTGTTTCTGCTGGGGGAATCGAGGGGCGAAAAGCCCCTCGATCCTTGCCAGTCAGCGCCCCGAGCACTCGCTGCGCACGATGCCGCAGGTCAGGCCGCGGTCGCGGCGGTTGCAGTCGCTCATGGCATCATATTCGGCATCGGCCCGGGTATTGGCCATCCCATGGCCGACGACATGCAGCCGGAAGGTGCTGGGATCGGAGGTCATGATCGCCGTGCCCGGCGACTGCCGGACGCCATGGGCAACCGCGGCGCAGGCGAAGGTGAATTCGCTGACCAGGCGGCAGGGCGCGCCGCCGCGGTTCATGCAGTCATTCTCTGCGGTGCGATGGGCCAGCATGCGGTCCGCCTGGCCCACGGTGATGCCGACGCCGGTGCCCGGGGGGGCGGCGGTATAGATGGTGCCGTAATAGCGCATCGGCCCCGGCGGGGGTGCTGCGACCGGCACCGGCGGCGGTGCCGGGGCGCGGCCGCGCGGGCGGCTGCGGGCGTCTTCCTGCTGCTGCCGCACCACACCCTGGCGAACGGCGCAGCGCGCAAGGCAGGACTGCACCGCACGGGTCTGACCGGATCGCTCGCCGGCGCCGGCGCTACAGTCCTGGCGGCACTGCGGACCATCATAGGATTGCGCCCCGGCCGGAACCAGAAACGCTGCCAAACCGCCGCAGACCAAGAATGCCAGAAATCGCAAGGGTCAGACCTAAGCAGGAAGGCCCGACCCATGCCATGAACCAAGCCGGCGCCGCAAGATCAGCCAGTAATGCGACAGTATTGCTTCGTCATCGCGAACAACACCGCCCGGCGCTCAGCGCCAGCCGGCGCGCTGCATGATCCGCAGCGCCTCGCCGGCCAAGGCGCCGTAGCGGGCGGCGTTCAACGCATCGGCCTTGAAGGTGCCGAAGGCGGCCAGCGCCGGATGCGGCGCCACATCCGCGACCACCGGATATTCGAAATTGCCGTTGGCGAAGAGCTCCTGCGCCCGCTCGCCGGTCAGATATTCGATGAAGGCCAGCGCCGTTGCCTTGTTCGGCGCCGTCGTCACCACCCCGGCGCCGGAGACGTTCACATGCGTGCCGCGATCGGCCTGGTTGGGGAAGATCACGCCGATCCGGTCATAGACCGCCTTCTCCGACGCGACCGAGGACGCACCGTACCGGGCGAGGTAATAGGTGTTCGCGATGGCGATGGAGCCCTGCCCCGCCGCCACGGTGGTGAACTGCGGCGTATCGCCGCCCTGCGGCGGCCGGGCCATGTTGGCGACGACGCCACGCGCCCAGATCTCGGTCGCCTCGGCGCCATTGGCCGCGATCAGGCTGCCGACCAGGGAGAGGTTGTAGGGGTGGTTCGCGGCGCGGATCAGGATCTGGCCGTGGTACTCGGGCTTGGCCAGATCCTCGTAGCGGGTGAGGCCGGCGGGGGCGCCCTTCTGCTTGTCGTACATGATGACGCGGGCGCGGCGGGACACGCCGTACCAATGCCCCTGCGGGTCGCGCAGGTTTTCCGGCACCCGGGCTTCGAGCAGCGCGCTGCGGGTCGGGGCCAGCACCCCCGCCTCCTGCGCGCGGGCGAGGCGCGCGCCATCGACGGTGATCAGCACATCGGCCGGGCTGTTCGCGCCCTCATTGCGGATGCGTTCGATCAACTGGTCGGCATCGCCCTCGATCAGCCGGACGCGGACGCCGCTTTCGGTGGTGAAGCCGTCGTACAGCGCCCGGTCGGTGTCATAATGCCGGGAGGAATAGAGGTTCACCACGCCATCCGAGGCGCGGACCAGCCTGGGCGCGGCAAGACCGGCGGCAAGGCCCGCGAGCAGCAGCGGGCGTCGGGAGATCTGGGGGCTCATGGCGACTTCCTTTGTTCTGGCCGGCTTTGTTCTGGCCGGCTTTGTTCTGGCCCGGCTCTACTCCAGTTGCGACTAACTCGCAACTGTTACCGAAGGTCTCAGCCCTTCCCGACCATGGCGGCCAGCACCTCCAGCCGGTCGGCCTCGGCCGCCGGCTTGTCGGCGCGGATGCGGGCGATGCGGGGGAAGCGCATGGCCAGCCCCGAGCGGTGCCGAGAGCTCGGCTGCGCCGCGTCGAAGACGACCTCCAGCACCAGCGCCTTCTCCACCTCCCGCACCGGGCCGAAGCGGGCGGTGGTATGGGCGCGCACCCAGCGGTCGAGCCAGACCAGTTCCACATCCGTGAAGCCGGAATAGGCCTTGCCGACCGGCACCAACTCCTCCCCCCGCCACAGGCCGAAGGTGTAGTCGCTGTAGTAGGAGGAGCGTTTGCCATGCCCGCGCTGGGCATACATCAGCACGCAATCGACGCTGAGCGGCGCGCGCTTCCACTTCCACCACAGCCCCTTCACCCGGCCGGCGACATAGGCGCTGTCGGCGCGCTTCAGCATCAGCCCCTCGATCGCCTCGGCCCGCGCGGTGGCGCGGCGGACGGCAAGCTCCTCGACCTCGGCGAAGGGGACCAGAGGCGAGAGGTCGAAGCGCGCAGGCGCATGGGTGGCCAAAAAACCCTCCAGCCGGGCGCGGCGGGCATCGAAGGGCAGCGGGCGCAGATCCTCCGCGCCATCGAAGAGGATGTCGTAGAGCCGCACCGCCGCGGGGAACTCCTTCTGCATCCGGGGTGTCACGATCTTGCGGTTCAGCCGCTGCTGCAGATCGCCGAAGGGCGCCACCACCCCGTCGCGCAGCACCAGCAACTCGCCATCCACCACGCCCGAAAACTCCATCGCCGCGACGATCTCGGGGAAGGCGGCGGAGAGGTCCTCGCCGCTGCGGGACCAGAGCCGGCGCCCGGACGGCCCGGCGCAGGCCTGGACCCGGATGCCGTCCCATTTCCATTCGGCGCGATGGGTCTCGGGCGCGATCGCGGCCAGATCCGCCTCCTCCAGCGGATGCGCCAGCATCAGCGGGCGGAACACCGGGGCACCGGCGGCATCGGGGCGCGGCCCCCTGCCCTCCAGCCAGTCGAACAGCGGCAGATAGGGCGGCAGGCAGGCGTGCCAGGCTTCCTCGACCTCCTCCACCGGGCGGCCGGACCATTCGGCCAGCGCCATGCGGGCGAGCCCGCCCGAGGCGCCGACCCGCAACCCCCCGGTGACCAGCTTGACCAGCGCGAGCCGCCCGGAGACATCCAGCCGGTCCAGCCAATCCGCGAGCATCGCCGGCACCGAGGCGCGCGGCGCCAGTTCCAGTGCCGCGACGACATCGGCGAGGCCCGGCGGCGGCTCGGGGTGTTCGGGCGCGGGCCAGAGCAAGGCGACGGTCTCGGCCAGATCCCCGACATAGTCGTAGGAGAGGTCGAACAGCATCGGGTCGGTCCGTTCCGCGACCAGGGCGCGGATCATCGCGGGCTTGGCCGTCGCGAAGCCGAGGTCCCCGGTGATGGCGGCGAGGCCAATGCCGCGATCGGGGTCGGGCTGGCTCGCGAACCAGTCCCGCAGCAAGGCGAGCTTGGCATTGCGCCCCTGGGTGAAGAGCAGCCGTTCCAGCAGATCGGCGAAGGCGGCGAGGCTGCCGCTCATGCGGCGGGGGCCGGCTCCGGGGCGGCCTCGGGCAGGGCCTCGTCCTCATCCTCGCCGCGCCCGACCAGATGCAGGGCGCGCGCGCGGATGCCGCGCGTGCCGAGCGCATAGGCCAGCGCATCCTCCCGCCCATGGGTGATCCAGACCTCGGGCGCCTGCACGTCCGAGGCGGTGGCCAGAAGCTCGTCCCAATCGGCGTGGTCGGAGATCACCAGCGGCAGCTCGATCCCGCGCATCTTCGCCCGTTGCCGCACCCGCAGCCAGCCGGAGGCGGCGCAGCTCACCGGATCGGCGAGGCGCCGGGACCAGGGCGTGGAATCGGCCGAGGGCGGTGCCAGCACGATCTCCCCCGCCAGCCCCGCCTCGGCCTTGCCGCGTTTTTGCAGCGGCGGCACCGGCAGCAGCGGGCCGAGCGGCACGCCGAGGGATTCATACAGCTCGCAGAGCGCGATCAGCGCGCCATGCAGATAGATCGGCCGCTCCCACCCCGCCTGGCGCAGCAGGGCGATCAGCCGCTGCGCCTTGCCCAAGGCATAGACGCCGATGACATGGCAGCGCTCGGGGAAGAGGCGGATGCTGGCGAGCAGGCGCTGGATCTCGCCCGCCGCCGGCGGATGGCGGAAGACGGGAAGCGCGAAGGTCGCCTCGGTGACGAAGACATCGCAGGGCACCGGCTCGAAGCCCGCGCAGGTCGGGTCCGCCGCCCGCTTGTAATCGCCCGAGACGACGATGCGGCTGCCGCGCCACTCCAGCACCACCTGGGCCGAGCCCAGCACATGCCCGGCCGGCACCAGCCGGATGGTGACGCCGTTGATGTCGAGGGGCGCGCCCAGGGCCATCGCCTGCTGGCTCCCGCCCGCGCGGTCGGCCCCCATGCGGGCGCGCATGATGGCCAGCGTCTCGGCCGTCGCCAGCACGGCGCGGTGGCCGGGGCGGGCGTGGTCGGAATGGCCGTGGCTGATGATGGCGCGGTCCACCGCCCGCGAAGGGTCGATGTAGACACCCGCGGGCTCGCAGAAGAGGCCCTTGGGGGTGACGCGCATCCAGGTATCGGGATGGGGGCTGGTCATGCGCCCTGAGAGGTGGCCGCGGCGGAGCCGCAATCAACCCCGCCGCATCACGGCGACGGAAGCAGCGGGAGGGCTGTTCGCCCTCCTTGAGAGGCAGCGCCCCTCGATCCTTCTCCCAGGCAGAAGCGATCAGCCGGCGGAGGCGACCACCAGCGGGCGGTTGCGCTGGGCATCGCGCCAGGCCAGGCGGGCCAGCATCGTCAGCACCGCGCTGTAGTAGTCGGTCGCCTCGGACACCTGCGGCAGCGTCATGGTGCCGGTGGAGCCGATCCGCGCCGCGACCGTGATCCGCGCCACGGCCCGCATCCCGGCGGGGGCCGCATAGGGGGCGACACCGCCGGAGGTGAGGTTGGTCCAGGCCGGCGGGACCGCGACCGAAGGGTCGGACCAGAAGGCGGCGGCGCCATCCACGGCCGGCTCGTCCCACATGCCGGCCCAGACCATGTTCAGGGGCACCCGGACGGCATCGAAGCCGAAGCGCGGCTCCCAGCCGACCGCCGGGCTGGCGCGGCCGATGCCGCGGGGCACCCGCAGCCAATCGGGCGGCAGGCCCCACTGGCCGAAGCGGGCGGCGCGCAGCAGCGCGCGGCCATCGTGGGACAGCCGCTCCCAGGCCGGGTCCGGCGCCACCTGGTTCATTTCCGGCAGGGCGGCGAAGAGCAGATAGGACGGGTTGACCACCACATGATCGGGGCGGTCGAAGCCCCAGCCACCGGGGCGCAGCAGGGTCTGGTCGCCGACGCGATGGACGCAGATGCGCAGCACGTCACGCGCGATATCGCTGGCGAGGCGGCGGTAGTCGGGACGGCCCATCGAACGGCCGGCGCGGGCAAGCGCCCAGCCGATCAGGATGTCGCCGTCCGAGGCGTTGTTGAAATCCTCGACCGGCGCGGCCGCGCCCGGGCGCCAGCGCCAGGGGGTCAGGTTGTCGCCGGGGCGGCGCATGTTGCCGCGGGTCCAGGTCACCAGCTGGTCGAAGGACTGGGTATCGCCCGCCGCTTCGGCGAGCAGCATGGCATAGCCCTGCCCCTCGGAATGCGAGGCGCCGTTCTGGAAATTATCGGCGATGCGCCCTTCCGGCATGTAGAAACGGCTGCGGAAGGCGGCCCATTCCTGGCGGAAGCTGCTGTCGGCGGCATCGGCATGGGCGGGGCGGGAGAAGAGGGCGGCGGCACCACCGGCGGCGAGGCCGGCCAGGACGGCCCGGCGATCGGTCTGAACCGCGGCGACCGGAAGGCGTGTGCTGAGCATGACGGCAAACCCCTTCGCGTGTGTGTTTCAACACACTTACTACCTAGGGTTGTCGTCATGGTCACTAATTAACGACGGGTAAACCGTTCACGAAAACACGAGACGCCAGAATTTCTATGAATTCAACGGATTAGCGGGCCTCCGCCTCCGCGACCTCCAGCAAAGCGACGCCATTGCGTGCAACGCGGTTGGTTTCCGCCTGCCCGCAGGCCGGCCCATTGAGGAAGATCGCCCCCGGGCTTACAACCTGGAGTTTAGCCCGCACCCGGCACACCAACCGATTCGCGGTGCTGGTGCTGCCGCCGTTCCAGCGGCGGATCGCCTCGGCCCAGTCGCCGCTGCGGTTGTAATAGTCGCGCAAATGCTCCGCCGCCCAGTTGGTGGCGCGGACGGGGTCGAGCGGCCAGTCCGACCGGGGCGCGTGCACGCGGGCATTCACCTGCACGCAGCCCGCCATGATACTGGCCTGCGCCGGGGCGGAGGCGACCAGGCGATGAGCGGTCGCCGCATCCGGCGCGAAGTGTGACCGCCCGCCGATGTTCAGCGCATAGGCATGCAGCCCGGATTCCGCGAGGGCCACGGCGACCAGGAGACCTTCGGGCAGGCCATGACGCGCCTCGGCCGCGCGGGCCGCCTGCAGGCACCTGGCGCGAGGCGAGAGTGAAGGACTGTCGGCGCCTTGGGCAGCCACGGGGGCCACAGAGGCGAGACAGGCCAGGATGACGAACCCGAGCACCGGCCGAAGCCGATGGGCGCCTTGCGGGCGAGAGGGCCGGCGAACCGAACCAGTCTCAAACCGACCGCGCAAGGACGGGATCGCCGCGGGACGTCGCCAGCGCCAAGGCGCTGACGGGCGGGTCGCGGTAATCATAGGGATCGGCTAGCAGGGTGGGCCCGGAGCATGCAAGCCTTTTGCCATCCGGGCCGCCCCGCCATCCCCTGGCGGGCTGCTCCCGCCTGACGCCGCAGCTAAGGTAAACACTTGATGAATCGGCCTCTTTCGGCGCGTGACACCCCCCTGCCCAGCCTGCGCGAGGCCGTCGGGGTCTGGGCGCGGATCGGCTGCCTCTCCTTCGGCGGGCCGGCGGCACAGATCGCGCTGATGCATCGGGAGGTGGTGGAGGAGCGCCGCTGGATCTCGGAGGCGCGCTTCCTCCAGGCCCTGAACCTTTGCATGCTGCTGCCGGGGCCGGAGGCGCAGCAGCTTGCGACCTACCTCGGCTGGCTGCTGCATGGGGTGCGCGGCGGGCTCGCGGCCGGGCTGCTGTTCATCCTGCCCGGGGCGGCGGTGATGCTGGCGCTCTCGGGCATCTATGTCGCCTTCGGCGGCGTGCCGCTGGTGGCGGCGCTGTTCTTCGGCCTCAAATGCGCCGTGCTGGTGCTGGTGGTGGAGGCCTTGCTGCGCATCGCCCGGCGGGCGCTGCACGGCCGCCTCGCCTGGGCGCTGGCGCTGACGGCCTTCCTGAGCCTGGCGGTGCTGCGGCTGCCCTTCCCGCTGGTGGTGCTGGGGGCGGCGGCGGTGGGTGCCGCGCTGCCGCGGCACTTCGGCGGTGGCGGCCATGGCAAGGCCTCGCCCGGCGCGCCGGCCCTGCTGGATGCGGTGATCGCCGCCGACCCGGGGCGGCTTGCCCGCATGGCGCCCTGGGCGCGGCGGGCGGGGCTGGTGGCGCTGGTGCTCTGGCTCTGGCCGGTGGCGCTGCTGCTGCCGGACGGGCTGCTCTGGGGCCAGGCCGCGAGCCATCCGCGCCTTGCCGGCGATCCCGGCGTGTTCGGGGATATCGCCTGGTTCTTCTCCAAGATGGCCGTGGTGACCTTCGGCGGCGCCTATGCGGTGCTCGCCTATGTCGCGCAGGAGGCGGTGGAGCATTACCACTGGCTGAGCGCGGGGCAGATGCTGTCCGGCCTCGGCCTCGCCGAGACCACGCCGGGGCCGCTGATCCTGGTGCTGCAATTCGTGGGCTTCCTCGCGGGGCATGCCGGGGGCGGGTTCGGCTGGGCGGTCGCGGGGGCGGCGCTGACGCTTTGGGTGACCTTCCTGCCCTGCTTCGCCTGGATCTTCCTCTGCGCGCCGCTGATCGAGCGGCTGCGCGACCGGCCACGGCTCGCCGCGGCCCTCGGCGGGGTCACGGCGGCGGTGGTGGGGGTGATCGCCAATCTGGCGCTGTGGTTCGGGCTGCGGGCGCTGTTCGCCGAAGTCGTGGCGATCCCGCTCGGGCCGTTCGCGATGGATGTGCCGCGTCTCGGCAGCCTGGATCCTGCGGCGGCGGGGCTGGCGCTGCTTTCGGCGGTGCTGCTGTTCGGGCTGCGCCTCGGCGTCGGCAAGACGCTGGGGCTGACCGCCCTGGCGGGGCTGGCGCTGCGGGCGGTGGCCGGATAGCCACCGCCCGCCCGAGAGCTTTACTGGTAGAGGGCGCCGAGCAGCACGCTCGCCACGATCCCGGTCGCGATCGCGACCAGCACGATGTCGGGGCCAACCGCGTAATAGGTGTAGCCCGGATAATGCGGCAGCCGCCGCGCCAGCCCCGGCGGCAGCGGCCGGCGCGGCGCGCCACGGGGGAAATACCGCCCGCGCTCGAAGGAGTAGCTGCGGCCGGGCGGCAGGCGTTCCGGCTCCCAGCCATGGTTGTCGCGCCGCCAGTCGCGGACCCGATCGCCATCATCATCCCGGAAATTGGGACGCCGGTCGACATGCCGCTGCTGCGGGCGGGGCTCCGGGCCCGGGCCATTGCCGCGCCGGTCGTCACGGCCGGGACCCCCACGGTTCCCGCCACGATCACCCCCTTGGTCGCCGCCACGGTCGCCGCCGCGATCGCCGCCATCGCCGTGGCCGGGCGGCCCACCGCCTCCATTGCCGCCCCCATTGCCACCCCCATTGCCGCGGCCATTGCCCTGCGCGAAGGCGGGGCCGGCCACCAGCACACCGAAGGCCGCCGCCAGCAGGGCGCGACGGTGCGATGGGGCGGGCGGACCGGTGCGATCATCCTGAGACATGCGGAGACTCCATTCGGCGCGGCCGCGCGGCCTTGGGCAAAAACGGCCCGGGTTGGCGCGGCTTGCGTGAGGTGAGGGGCGCGCGGAGGGGGACCCTCCGCGTGAAACCCCTATCGAAGAGAAAAACGCCGCGCGGGCGTGGACAGTTTCATCCGGTCGCGCATCGTTTCAGCCGGTGAGATGGCGCCGCCGCGCCAGGAGCTTCGGCAACAGCCCGTCCACCGTGCCCAGCAGCATGGACACCGCCCAGATCCCGCCCGCGCAGAGCACGATCGCCGAGCCCGAGGGCAGATCGGCATGGAAGGACAGCAACAGCCCCGCCACCGCCGCCGCGATGGCAAAGCCCACCGCCGCATAGACCATGCCACCCACGCTGCGCGCCCAGAACCGCGCCGCCGCCGCCGGCAGCATCATCAGTCCGACCGCCATCAGCGTGCCCATGGCCTGGGCCGCGGCGATCACATTCAGGGTCAGCAGCCCGAGGAAGCTCAGGTGCCAGAGCCCGCCCCGGGCCCCGGTCGCCGCCGCATGGCCGGGATCGAAGCATTCCAGCACCAGCGGCCGCCAGGCCAGCGCGAGCCAGGCCAGCGTCACCGCCGCGGTCCCCGCCATCAGCAGCAGCGCCGGATCATCCACCCCGAGCACGCTGCCGAACAGCAGCCGGGTCAGATCGACCGCCCCGCCGGCGGTGGAGACGATGGCCACGCCCAGCGCCAGCGCCACGAGATACAGCCCGGCCAAGGTGGAATCCTCCCGCCCCCCGGTCGCGCGCGACAGGGCGCCGGCGCCCACCACCACCACCAGCCCCGCGACCAGCCCGCCGAAGGACATCGCCGTGACCGACAGCCCGCCGACCAGGAAGCCGATGGCGACCCCGGGCAGCATGCCATGCGCGATCACATCGGCGGTCAGCGACATCCGCCGCAGCACCAGGAAGACGCCCAGCGCCGGCCCGGAGAGCGCCAGCGCGATGCAGCCGACCAAAGCCCGGCGCATGAAACCGAATTCGGCGAAGGGTCCCCAAAGGAGGCCGAGCGCGCCGGCGTCGTCGCCGATCACGCCGCCTGCCGGCAGGCCTCGGCCTCGGCGTCCCAGCCCTCGGACATGCCGCGGGCGCGCAGGCGATTGGCGGCGGTCAGCACATCGGCCGTGGCCCCCCAGGCGATCGGCTCGCGCGCCAGCAGCAGGGTCTGCGGGAAATGCGCGCGCACCAGGTCGAGGTCGTGCAGCACCGCGACGATGGTGCGCCCCTGCCCATGCCAAAGCTCAAGCTGGCGCAGCAGATCGGCGGTGGTGGCGGCATCGACGGCATTGAAGGGCTCGTCCAGCAGGATCACCGGCGCGTCCTGCACCAGCAGCCGCGCGAACAGCACCCGCTGCAACTGCCCGGCCGAGAGGCTGCCGACCGGCCGCCCCGCAAAGCCATCCAGCCCGACCGAGGCCAGCGCCGCGACCGCCCGCGCCCGCCCGGCGCGCCCCACGGCCCGGAAGGCGCCGCATTCGGCCCAGAGCCCGAGCATCACCACATCGAGGCAGGAGATCGGGAAGGCGCGATCGATCGCCGCCGCCTGAGGAAGCAGGGCTATGGCCCCTGACGTCTCGATCCCGCCATGGCTTGGCGCATGCAGCCCGGCGATGGCCCGCAGCAGGCTGGATTTGCCGGCGCCATTGGGGCCGACCACCGCCGTCATCGAGCCCGGGGCGAATTCGCCCGACAGATGATGCACGGCCGGCCGCTGCCCATGCGCGACCACCAGATCGCGCAGGCGGACCGCGCCGATCATATCGCCATGGCCCAGAGCACGAGCCCACCCAGCCCGGCCAGCACCACGGCGGCCAGGAGCAGGCGGGCGCCCGCGGAAGCGGACAGGGCGAGAGGATCGATCATCGATACAACATAACATACGCTCGGCCATGGGCAAGAACGACCTGTCCCGGTAGGGTCGCGTCCCATGCAGGGCAGCCCCTTACCCGATCCCGATGCGGCGCTGCGCCGCGGCCTTTCCCGCCATCGCCGTTTCGCCACCGGGCTGTTGCTCGCGATGGGGGCCGCGATGCTCGGCGCCTATGCGCTGCCGTCCGGCTACTGGGCCGATCTGGCGCAGGCGGCGACCAAGGCTGGGCTGGTCGGCGGGCTCGCCGACTGGTTCGCGGTGACGGCGCTGTTCCGCCGCCCGCTCGGCCTGCCGATCCCGCATACCGCGATCATCCCCACGCAGAAGGCGCGGCTGGGCAAGGGGCTCGGCCGCTTCGTCGCCAACCATGTCTTCGTCGAGAGCGAGGTGCGCGGCATCCTCGCCCGGCTCGACCCCGCCGCCATCCTGCAACGCTTCCTGGCCGATCCCGAGACCTCGCGCCAGACGGCGCGGGCGCTGTCGGGGATGCTGCCGCGCATCCTGCAAACCATCTCGGACGGGCGGGCGCGGCGCTTCCTGACCCGGCTGCTGCCGCGCATGGTCACGGGGCCGGCCGCCGCCCGCCTGGTGGCGCGGGTGCTGCGGGCGCTGATCTCGGGCGGGCGGCACCAGGAGGTGTTCGGCCTGGCCGTGGCCCAGCTCAAGGCGCTGCTGGTGGCGCGCGAGGATGCGCTGCGCGAGGCCATCGCCGGCAGGGTCCGCGCCGAGGGTGGGGCCGTGGTCGGCTGGCTCGCGGGGGCCACGGTCGCGCGGCGCATCCTGGCCGCGCTGAACGCCGAGCTGGACAAGGTCGAGCCCGAGGACAGCGAGCTGCGCGCCGCCTTCGCCGAATGGGTCGCGCGCGAGATCGACCGGCTGGAGAGCGACCCCGAACGCGCCGCGGCCCTCGCGCGGGTGATGCGCGACGCGCTGGCGCATCCCTCGGTCGAGACCTGGCTGATGGATGTCTGGGACCGGCTGCGCGCCGGGCTCGCCACCGACGCGGCACGGCCGGATGGGCGCACGGTGTCGCTGCTGGCCGGGGTCATGGCCAATGCCGGCACCCTGCTGTCGGAGGACCCGGCGGCGCGGGAGCGGTTCAACCTCGCGGTGGAGCGGGTGCTGGTCGCGCTGCTGCCCTCGGCGCAGACGCGGCTCGCCGATTTCATCGGCGGCGTGGTCGAGGGCTGGGACACCGAGACGGTGACCGACAAGATCGAGCTGCGGGTGGGCCGGGACCTGCAATATGTGCGGATCAACGGCACGCTGGTCGGCTTCCTGGCGGGCGGGGTGCTGTATGCGGCGCTGACGGCGGCCTTCGGCTATGTGGCGCATTAGAGCATTTTCACGTCAGGCGGACTCGCCTCACGACTCGGAAAATGTGACAAAACAACAGACTAGAGCAGTTGAAGTGAGCGCAAGCGAACGGAAAACACTCTAAGGTCCGTGTTGCTCGCGTAACCGTTGCTTGCCGCGCCCGGGGCAGGCGCCGAGGCTGCCACGTCCATGCGGTGGAGCCTTCCCTCCGTGCCTGATCTCGCCAGTGCCTTCCCCCGCCGTGCCCTGACCCTGCGCCAGCCCTTGGGGCTATGGCGCGTCCTGCTCCTCGCCGGGTTCGGCGCGCTCCTGGCCTTCGGGGCGCTGTTCTGGCTCTCGATGCAGATCGGCCCCGATCTGGTCAGCGATTTCCAGATCCGCGACAATGCCCGCCCGCTCGGCGATGCGCGTCTGGTGTCCGGCCGATGCACGACGCATCTGGGCATCCTGCACGACTGCGACGTCACGCTCCGGCAGGACAGCAAGGCCCGCGCCGCGCTGATGCGTGACGTGCACTACCTTTTCGCCGATTTCCATACCGGCGCCTATGTCGTGAGCGCCGTGCTCGGCGACCCGGACCGGCCGGGCAGCCTGACCACCGACATCGGCATGGACCGGCTGTGGAACCGCCTGGTGCTGCTGCTGATCGCCGGGGTGCTGGTCGTCACGGCGCTGATCGGCCTCGGCGTCTATGTGCGGACCGCGATGCGGCAGCGGCGGCTGGTGCGGAGCCTGTCCGGGCGGGTGCTCTCGCCGGTGCCGCTGCGTCTGGCGGCCCGCGCCAAGGGCAATTGGGTGGTGCAGACCCGCGACGGGCAGCGCCAAAGCTGGCAGGTCTCGCCCCGGGCCAAGCCCTTCCTGCTCGACCCGGCGCAGGGGCTGATCCTCGGCGTGACGGCACCGGGCACGGCGCTGGCCTTTCCGGTGGATGACAAGCTCGCATGGCTGGCGCTGGAGCCGGCGGAGCAGCTAGCCTTGCAGGCGTTTCGCGCGCCGGGGTGAAGATGAGCAAGAAGATCGACAGCGCGGCCGTGGCGCCCTTCATCGGCACGCTCTACCCGCCGCCCTATGACGCGCCCTGCCTGTCGCGGGAGCGCAGCCGGCTCGGCGATGTGGCGGGGCTCACGCAGTTCGGGGTGAACCTGCTGCGGCTGCCGCCGGGCGCCTGGTCCAGCCAGCGGCATTGGCACAGCGCGGGCGACGAGTTCGTCTATGTGCTGAGCGGCGAGGTCACGCTGGTCACCGACGCGGGCGAGGAGGTGCTGCGGCCGGGCGACGCCGCCGGGTTCAAGGCGGGCGATCCCGATGGGCACTGCCTGCAGAACCGTTCAGGGGCCGAGGCCACGGTGCTGGAAATCGGCACCCGCGTGGCGGCGGATGACACCACCTATTCGGACATCGACATGCTGGCGCCGGCCGATGGCCAGCCGGCGATCTATACCCGCCGCGACGGCACGCCCTATGCCGACATCCGGCGGCGCTCGAAACCTGCGGGTCAGTAGGCCACCCGGTCCGCCTTCGCCGTCCAGGCGTCGAACCCCGCCCGCGCCTCCTCGGCCAAAAGGCGCCGGATCGGCAAGGTCCGGGCCGCGAGCGGCGCCGCCACCTCCGCATAGATCGCCGCGTCGTCGAAGCCGATCGCCGCCGCCCCCTCGCGGTCATTGCCGAAGACCACCGCCGCCACCCGCGCCCACCAGGCCGCACCCAGGCACATCGGGCAGGGCTCGCAGGAGGTATAGAGCACCGCCCCCGCCAGATCATGCGTGCCGAGCACCGCACAGGCGGCGCGGATCGCCACCACCTCGGCATGGGCGGTCGGGTCGGCATCGGGCACCACGCGGTTGCGCCCCTCCCCCAGCACCACGCCATCGCGCACCACCACGGCGCCGAAGGGCCCGCCGCCCTCGGCCACCGCCTGGCAGGAGAGCGCGATGGCACGGCGCATGGCGGCGGTCTCGTCGATCATGGTGGTTCCTTTCGTTGCACCCTAGCAGTCTGTCGGATTCACTTTGCCTTTCTGATTTGTCAAACTGCGGTTATGGCGACCTTCGTATCCTACAATCGCGACCAGGCATTCCTGTTGCCTCCGGACCTCAAGGCGTGGCTGCCCGA
>NZ_QKYU01000024.1 GCF_003253705.1 Humitalea rosea | reverse complement strand
AAGGAAAACGCCACCATCAGGCCGTCATCGCCCTCGCAAGACGCCGCGTGAACGTGCTCTGGGCCGTCGTGCAAAACCGCACGCCCTTCCAGACCAGATTCAAAATGGCCGCTTGACTGAGCCATTAGGCTGCCACCGCACGGCGCAGCAGGGTCAGCGCCGCGGTCGCGCGATAGGCGGCATCGGCGCGGATATCGTCGATCGGCGACAGCCCCGACAGATGTGCCGACTGCATGATCTCCGGTGCATCCACCAGGCGCTGGCCGGTCAGCGCCGCCTCCAGCCCCGGCAGGCGCTGCGCCACCGCGCTGCAGGCCCCGACCGCGAGACCCGCCGCGCGGATGATGCCGTCCACAGCCTCGATCATCGCCGCGACCATGACGATGGAGATCACGAGATGCCTGCGCGCGCCGAGCTTGAGGAAGACCGAGCGCGCCGCCGCCGCCGGGCGCGGCAGCAGGATCGCGGTCATGATCTCGTCATCCGCGAGCGCCGTCGCGCGATTGCCGCGCAGGAAGGCGCCGAGCGGCAGCTCCCTGCGGCCGCCCCGGCTGGCGCATTCGACCAGTGCATCCATGACCAGCAGCGGCGGCACCCCATCCGCGGCCGGCGAGGCATTGCAGAGGTTGCCCCCGATGGTCCCGCGCGCCTGCACCTGCGGCCCGCCGACCCGGGCGGCGGCGGCGCGCATTGCGTCCCACCAGGGCGGCAGCGCGGCATCCCGCAGGCTCGCCCAGCTGGTGGTGGCGCCGATCCTCAGCCGGTCCTGCTCCCAGCCGATGCCCCGCAATTCGGGGATGGCGGAGATGTCGAGCCAGTCGCGCGGATGCGCCCGCCCCCAGGCCTCGGCCCCCGCGACGGCGGGCAGCAGATCCGTCGCCCCGGCCAGGACCCGCAGCGCGGGGTCCCCGGCCCTGAGGCGCAGCGCCTCCTCCAGCGATGTCGGGCGGTGCCAGCGCGGCTGGACGGGAGAAGTTCGCATCTTGGTCGAGTCTAGCCCCCGCCCCACGGCGGCGCCAAGCGCGGCCTTTACGCCCGCCGCCGCAGCCGCCAAGGATGCGGCCACGGGCAGAAGACGGGAGGCAGGGTCGGTGGCACGCATATTGGTCCGGAACATCGGCCTGCTGCTTTCGGGCGATATCGCGGAGCCTGTCCTGGCGGCCGATGCGCTGCTGATCGAGAAGGGGGTGATCCTCTCCATCGGCCGCCTCAGCGACCTCAACCAGCAGGATCTGACCCAAGTGATCGATGCCGGCGGCTGCGCCGTCGGGCCGGGGCTGATCGACAACCACGTCCATCCGGTGTTCGGGGACTGGACCCCGCGGCAGAATCAGACCGGCTGGATCGAGGCCTTCGTCCAGGGCGGCTGCACCACGATGTTCAGTGCCGGGGAGGTTCATCTGCCCGGCCGGCCCAAGGACCCGGTGGGGGTGAAGGCGCTGGCGATCACCGCACAGCGCTGCTTCGACGCCTTCCGCCCGCTCGGCGCGCGAGTGTTTGCCGGCGCGCCGGTCGCCGAACGCAGCATGGTCGAGGCCGATTACGCCGAGATGGCGGCATGCGGCGTCGGGCTGCTGGGCGAGATCGGCCTCGGCACCGTGCGGGAGCTGGAGGAAGCCCGGACCCATGCCGCCTGGGCACGGAAATACGGGCTCAACAGCATGATCCATTGCGGCGGGCCGTCGATCGCCGGCTCGAACCTCGTTGGCGCCGATGTGGTGATCGCGGCCGATTGCGACACGGTCGCCCATATCAACGGCGGCCCCACCAGCCTCGGCACCCGCGAGCTGACCCGGGTGATCGAGGGCACCACCCGCGCCATCGAGATCGTCCACAACGGCAATCCCCGCACCGCGCTGCATGCGTTGAATGTGTTGACCGAGATGGGGCGGCTCGACCGGCTGGTGATCGGGACCGACAGCCCGGCCGGCTCCGGCGTGCAGCCGCTCGGGGTGATGCGCACCATCTCCTTCCTGGTCAGCGTCGGCGGGCTGGAGCCCTCCATCGCCATCGCCTGCGCCAGCGGCAATACCGCCCGCTTTCGTGCCTTCTCCGGCGGGCGGATCGCGGCGGGGCTGCCGGCGGACCTGCTGTTCATGGACCAGCCCCAGGGCAGCGAGGCGACGGATGTGCTGGAGGCGCTGAGCCTCGGCGACCTGCCCGGCATCGGCATGGTGATGATCGACGGCGTGGCCCGCACCGGACGCAGCCGCAACACGCCGCCCGCGGCGCGCGTGCCGGTGGCGGCCTGAGACGATGATCATCCGCCGCATCACCGTCCTGCTGGACGAGACCCGGATGGAAATGGGGCGCCCTTTGCCCCAGCCGCTGCGCCGCGCCGTCGCCTGCGCGGTGATCCAGAACCCCTTTGCCGGGCGCTACGTCGAGGATCTGGCCGAGCTGGTCGAGACCGGCGCGGAACTCGGCGCGCTGCTCGCCGCCGAATGCATCGCGGCCTTGGGAATCGCGGGGCCGGCGGTGCACTCCTATGGCAAGGCCGCGATCGTCGGCGAGGCGGGTGAGCTGGAACATGCCGCGGCCTTGCTGCATCCGAAGATGGGTGCCCCGATCCGCGCGCTGATCGGCGGGGGTGCGGCGCTGATCCCCTCGGCCAAGAAATCCGGCGGGCCAGGGACCACCATCGACGTGCCGCTCGGCCACAAGGATGCGGCCTATGTCAGAAGCCATTATGATGCGATCGAGGCGCGCATCCCCGACGCGCCGCGCGCGGCGGAGATCATGGTCTGCGTCGCGCTGACCGCTGGCGGCCGGCCGTGGCCGCGGATCGGCGGGCTTGAGCTCAAGGACATTCAAGGAAAGGACGGTTTGCGATGACTGCTGGAACCATCGACGTCATCTCCGACGTGATCTGCCCCTGGTGCTGGATCGGCAAGCGCAACCTCTCGGTCGCGCTGGCGGCGCTGGAACAGGAAGGCCTGGTCTTCGCGCTGCGCTTCCGCCCCTTCCGGCTGAACCCCGACATGCCGCCCGAGGGCCGGCTGCGCGCCGATTACCGCCGCCAGAAATTCGGCAGCGACGAACGCGCCCGCGCCTTGGATGCGCGCGTCGCCGCCGTCGGTGCCGCGGCCGGGCTCGACTTCCGCTTCGACCTGATCGAGCGCACGCCGGACACGTTGCCGGCGCATCGGCTGATCCGCATGGCCGAGGCCGCCGGCACGCAGGATGAGGTGAAGGAGGCGCTGTTCTCCGCCTATTTCAACGAAGGCCGCGATATCTCCGATCTCGCGCTTCTCGATTCCATCGGCGCCGCGCATGGCATCGAGAATGCCGCCGCGCGCCTCGCCGGCGATGAGGAACGCGCCTGGGTGGAAGCGCAGGACCTTGGCGCACGCCAGGGTGGTATCGATGGTGTGCCGAGCTTCCTGCTCGACCGGCATGTGCTCGCCTCCGGCGCGCTGCCGCCGGAGGAGCTGGCGAGCATGCTCCGCCGCGGCGTCGCCGCGTTGGCACGGGCATGAAGGCCGCCGCAGAACTCGCCGCCTCGGCGGCGGCGATGGCCTCTCTCGCCGCGGATACAGCGATCTGTGCGTCCGTGGACCAGGCGGCGTCCCTCGTCGTCGCCAGCCTGCGCGATGGCGGCAAGCTGCTGCTCTGCGGCAATGGCGGCAGTGCGGCCGATGCGCAGCACTGGGCGGCGGAGCTCGTCTCCCGCTTCCAGTACGACCGGCCGGGGCTTGCCGCGATCGCGCTGACCACCGACAGCTCGATCATGACGGCGATCGGCAACGACTACGGCTACGAACGGCTGTTCGCGCGCCAGATCGAGGCGCTTGGCCGTGCGGGGGATGTGTTGTTCGCGCTCTCCACCTCCGGCAATTCGCCCAATATCCTTGCCGCCCTCACCACCGCGCGCGGCATGGGCATCGGCTGCGTCGGCTTCACCGGCGGCAGCGGTGGCAAGATGGTTGGCCTGTGCGACATCGCGCTGGTGATGCCCTCGACCAATACCGCGCGCATCCAGGAGGGGCATGAGGCGGTCGGCCACGCCATTTGCGGCATGATCGAACATCAAATCTTCCCAAAAAACGCTACGCCAGACGTAAGCTTGGATCGTGACTTGCCGGGCGGCGGCGTCTAATCTGACACTGATGCATCGTTTCATATCTTATCTCGGCTGCTCCGCCTGATGTCCGGCCTGGCACGTCTGCCGCAGCTCGCCGCGCCGATGGGCCGGCGCGATGTGGGCATGCCGGCGGAGCCCGCGCCCGAGCCCTTCCTCGGCCATCCCTATGGCGCCCCGCAGCCGACCCGCCTGACCTGGCCCGAGTTCCTGGTCACCGCCTGGGCCCGTCGACGCCCGATCTTCTTTGCTTTCGCGCTGCCGCTGCTTGCCGGGGTACTGCTGGCCATCATGGCGCCGCGCCAGTATCGCGCGGAGGCGGTTTTCCTGGTGCAGGCCAGCCGCGAGAACAGCGGCACGGCGGATCTGTCGGGCTTCGGCTCCACCGTGCAATCGATCGAACTGCTGAAGGTCGTGCGCTCGGAAGTGGAGATCATCACCAGCGATGCCGTGATCCGGCGCGCGCTGGAGAAGATCGGCGCCACGCGGCTTTACCCGTCCATGGCCGAGTCGGGTCGCTTCCCCTGGGATGCCTCGCCGAACCCCGACGACCGGCTGACGCTCGCCACCGAATGGTTCCGCAGCGACCTCAGGACCGAAACCGACCCGGGCAGCAATGTCCTGCGTGTCCGCTTCACCTACGGCAATCGCGCGCTGGGCATCGAGGCGCTGTCGGCCCTGGTTGAGGCCTACCTCGCTCGCCGCGTCGAGCTCTACGGCGAAGGCGGCTCGGCGATCCTGCAAGCGGATCTGGAGCGCTACACCGAGCATCTGCGTCAGGTCGAAGCCGAGATCCAGCAGGTGAAGACCGGACACCAGGTGCTGGATCTGGCGCAGGACCTGCAACTTGCCGGTGCGCGCCTGGATGCGATCACCCAGCGGGAAAACGCGTTGCGGCAACAGCGCGCGGCCTCGCTCGCACAGCTCGCCTCGGCCCAATCGCGGCTTGCGGCACAACCGGCGCGCGTGGTGGCCTCACGCGAAGCAACGAATCTTGCGCCGAATGATGACGGTCGCAACACGCTGATGCGGCTGCTGCAGGAACGCGACCACATCGTGCGGCAATACGCCGCGGACTATCCTGGCCTGCGCGACCTCGACCGCCGTATCGCCTCCGCCCGCGCCGTGCTCCAGGACAATGCGCGCAACGCCTTCACCACCACGCGGGAAGTGCGGAACCCGTCGGTCGAACTGCTCTCCACCCGCGTCGTCAGCCTGCAGGTCGAGACCGACGCGGCGCAGAAGGAAATGGAGGAACTCGCCGCCCAGCGGGTCACCGCCGAGCAGCGCAGCACCAACCTGCTGGAAGCCGAGAACCAGCTGCGCGACCTGCAACGCCGGCGCGACGGGCTGGAGTCGGTCTATCGCCAGTTCACCTCACGCGAGGCGGGCGCGCGCGTCGACGAGGACGCGCGCCGGCAGCGCAACGCCAACATCAATGTGGTGCAGCAGCCCAACGCCCCGCTGAACGGTTCCACCCGGCGCTGGCTCTTCCTCTTCGCCGGGCTGCTCACCGGCGGGCTGGCCGCAGCCGCCGCGGCGGTGCTGCTGACCGTGACGCGACGGACCTATTCGACCCCCGCCGAAGCGGCGCGCGGCCTCAGCCTGCCCGCGCTTGCCGCCTTCAAGAGCCTCGAAAAGGCGGCGCGAGATCTGAAGGAGGATGACGATGTCACCGAATTCGCCTCGCTGCTGCTCGATGCACGGGTCAACGACCACCGGCTGCAGGTCGTGCAGCTTATCTCCGCCGATCCCGCCGATGGCCGGGGCGATCTGGCGCGCACGCTCGCCGTCGAACTCGCCCGGGCCCGCGGGCAGGAGACATTGCTGATCGACCTGCAATCCGACGGGCGCGCGCATCTCGCGGCACTTGGCGCGCAGCCGATGGAGGTGGACCGGATCGAGGGCCATGTGCTGGCCTTCGGCACCGTCATCCCGACGCTCTGGATCGCCTATGACGCGCGACATTCGCATCTGACCGATCCGCGCGTGGGCGAGGCCGAAACCCGCCTCCTGCTCCAGACGCTGAAGCGCGAGTTCGCCGTGGTCATCATCATCGGACCCGATCCGTCCGAGAGCTATTCGCTGCGCCGGTTGACCGCGCTGGTGGATGGCAATGTCGTCGTCATCCGCGGCAACGCCACCGAGGGCGCGAAGGCGCGGTTGAGCCGGGATTCCATCCTCATGTCCGGCGGGCCCCTGCTCGGCCTCGCCTTCACCGATCAGCGCCCGGCGCTGCCGACCGAACTCGCGGGGCTGGTGTAGATCGTGCGATTTGCCAGCATTCCGTTCACCTGCATTCTGCTGCTGCTCGCCGGCTGCACCACGGCCAACCTTCGGCCGGTCGAGACCGATCCCGCCGGCTTCGCGCCCTGGGCCGAGGTCTCGCCCGCCTATCGCGTCTCGGCTGGGGACAAGCTGCGGGTGCAGTTCCTGTTGACGCCCGAGATGGGCGAAACCTCGCTGGTCGCGCCCGATGGTGCGATCGGGCTGCGCGCCGCCGGGCGCGTGATGGCCGGGGGCAAGACGACCGACGAGCTTGAGGCCGCGATCGCCCTCGCCTCCCGCCGCACCCTCACCGAGCCCATCGTCACCGTTTCGCTTGAGGAGGCCGGCGGCTCGATGGTCTTCGTCGGCGGCGCGGTGAAGCGCGGCGGCGCCTACCCGTTGTCCGGCCGGCGCGGTGTCATCGAACAGGTGCTGCTGGCCGGCGGCTTCGAGCCGGAGGCGCGGGTGAGCCAGGTCATCCTCATCCGCCGCAACCCGCAGAACCAGCCGATGCTGCGGACGCTGGATCTGCAGCAGCAGCTCAACACCGGCGGGCTGCCGAGCGATGTGCCGTTGTTCCCGGGCGATATCATCTTCGTGCCGCGCAGCCGGATCGCCGAGGTCAACCTTTGGGTCGACCAGTTCATCACCCGCGCGGTGCCGTTCAACCCGAGCTTCAGCTACACGATCAACCGCAACATCGGCGCCGGCTTCGTTCCCTGAGCTGACGGGCTAAAGCCCCGTCAGCATCTGTCGCGTGCCGCCGCCGGGCGCCTGCAAGGCCACCGTCACCTCGGTGACGTGCACCGCCAGGGCGGCAAGTGCCGCGGTCTCGCCACCGCTTTCGATCCGCGCCGCAAGCTCGGCAACACCGCGGGAAAAATCCATCGTCGGTTGCCGGCGGCGTCGCCGGCGCGCCGTGACCGAAAGGCCCCGGCCCAGCAGCACCCCCGGCAGCCAGCGCGCGAGCTTCAGCTCCAACTTTCGTGTCGCACGCTGCAAGAAACCCTGCCCCGTGCGGCTCCAGCGCAGGCTGGCGCGGTTGTCCCAGACGTCGGAGACGGTCAGCACGCCCTCGGTGCCGACCACGCGCAGCAGCCGGTTCACCGGGGCGACGATGCCCAGCGTGATGCGCGCGAGCAGGCCGTGGTCGAATTCCAGCACCCCGATCGCGCAATCGGGGTTTTGCGCGCCCACGCCGATGTCACGCCCCTTCTCCGGCACCAGCAGCGCGCTGATCGCGGTCACCCGCCGCACCGGGCCGAACAGCCGCACCAGCGGGGCGATCTGGTAGCCGGCGTGCTCGAAGGTGCAGCCGATCTCGAACTCATCCTTCGCCGGCCAGACCGCGCCCGAATGGCTGATCCAGCCACCCGTCGCGAGATAGGGCACCAGCCCGTCATCCATCTCCGCCTGCGCCATCAGCACTCGTCCGGCGCGACCGGCCCGCAGCTCCCGCGCCATCGCCTCGATCGGGCCGCTGAGATGGTTGCAGGGGGCGGCGGCGAGGCCGAGGCCACGCTCGGCGGCCAAGGCCCGCAACGCCTCCGCCTCCGGCATCGACATCGCCAGCGGCTTCTCGGAATACACGGGCTTGCCGGCCAGCAACGCGGCGCGCGACACCTCGAAATGGCTGCGTGGATTGGTGAGGTTCACGACCATCCCGACCGCCGGATCGGCCAGCAGCGCATCGAGGCTTTCGTAGGCCGGAACGCCATAATAGCCGATGAAGCGGGCAAGCTGCGCCGGGTCGCGATCATAGACGCCGGCGAGGGAAAGCCCCGAATGGTCGGGCAGCGTGGTCATGTAGTAATCGGCGACCCAACCGCAGCCCACGAATGCAATCTTCACCGGAAAATTCCCATGCTGCGCGTGGCTTATCGGGTCTGGTTGCGGCATTGTCCAACCACCAATGACCACCCTCATTCCCCTTGCCTGACCTGCTGATCACCGGTGCCAGCGGCTTCGTGGGCAGCGCCATCGCCCGCCGGCTGACGCGGGCCGGCACCGGGGCACGCATCTTCGGTGCCACGCGCGACGCTGGCCGGGCGCTCGCCGCCGGCGTGGTGCCGCGCGTGATGGATCTGCGCGATCCCGCCGGGCTGCCGGCCGCACTTCGCGGGATCGACACGGTGCTGCATTGCGCGGTCGGCGACCGCGCCACCACCGCCGATGGGAGCGGCGCCCTGTTCGCCGCCGCGGCGCGGGCGGGCGTGCGGCGCGTCGTGCATCTCAGCAGCATCAGCGTCTATGGCGACGCGACCGGCCGGGTCGATGAGGACCGCCCCCTGCTTTCCGGCAGCGGGCGCGGCTATCCGCATTGGAAGGCGGCGGCCGAGGCCCATGCCCGCGCCGCGGGGATCGAGGTCGCGATTCTGCGCCCCACCATCATCTATGGCGCGGGCTCGGAGCTTTGGGTGGGCAAGATGGCGCGCCGCCTCGCCACCGGCGCCTGGGGCGGCTTCGGGGCCGCCGGCGAGGGCCTGTGCAACCTCGTGCATGTCGATGATGTCGCCGAGGCCGCGATCGCCGCCATCGCCGCCCCGCTCGAGGGCACCGAGGCGATGAACATCTCCGGCCCCGACATCGTCACCTGGAATGGCTGGTTCCGCCAGCTCGCCGCCGCCATGGGCCGCCCCGCCCCGCCCGAGATCAGCCCCGCGACGCTCTGGTGGCGCAGCCTCAGCGGACTGCTGCTGAAGGTGCTGGCTCGGCTCGCGCCGCCGCTGCGCGCGCCCCTCGCGCAGCGCATCCTGATCTCGCCGGGGCCGGGGGAGCTGGCACTCTTCGCCCGCCGCGCGATCTATCCGACCGATCGCGCGCGGGCGCGGCTTGGCTGGGCGCCGCGCATCGGCCTCGCCGAGGGCTTGCGGGACAGCGCCGACTGGCTGCGCCGAAGCGGACTCGCCTGACGCATGGCCCCCATCGTCTCGGTGGTGATCTGCACCTACAACCGCCCTGCCCTCTTCGCCCGCACGCTGCGGATCTGCCTCGATCAGGCGACGCTGACCGGCCTCGCCCATGAGATCGTGGTCGCGGACAACGGCCCCGCCCGCCATGCCCAGGGCATCGTCGACCGCATGGCCGCGACGGTGCCGGTCCGCTGCATCCCATGCGGGCCGCCCAACATCTCGATCGCGCGCAACGCCGGCATCGCGGCGGCACGGGCGCCGCTGATCGCCTTCCTCGACGATGATCTGGAGGTCGCGCCGGGGTGGTTGGATGCGCTGGTGGCGGTGATGGCCGATGACCGCGTGGATGCGGCGCTGGGCCCGGTGCGCCCGGTGTTCGAGGACGGGCGGCCGCCGGGCTGGGACCCCGGCGCCTCTGCCTTCACCCGCGTCCTCGACCTGCCCACGGGCACCCCGATCGCGGCGGCGGGGCCGTTGCAGCCCCCTGGGTTCGTGGTCAGCACCGCAAGCTCGATCTGGCGCCGTGCCACCTGCTTCACCGATCCAGCCCCCTTCGATGTCGCCTATGGCGCCTCGGGGGGCGAGGATCTGGATCTGTTCCTGCGGCTGCAAAACCGTGGGCGCCGCTTTGCCTGGTGCGCCGGCGCGGCGGTGATGGAGACGGTGCTGCCGCATCGCACCGGCTTTCCCTTCAACCGGCAGCGCGCCTACACCTTTGCCCAGGCCTATGCCTCGGCGACCGTGGGCAATGCGCCGCACCCGCTCCGCACGGCGCTGCGGCTGCGCGCGATCGGCCTCGCGCAGGCGGTGGTGCATGGCGGCGTGGCGGTGCTGCTCTCATTGGCGGCGTGGCTGCTGCCGGCGGCACGGCCTCTGGCACAACGGCAGGCGCTGCGCGCGGTGGCGGGCTGGGGCAAGGTCGCCTGGCACGACCGCCACGGCCTCTACCAAAGCGAGGCTCCGGGCGGCTGACTCAGCCCTGTGGGGGCTCGGGGATGAAGTCCAGATCCCCGCCGAGGCCGAGCTTGCCCAGGCCTTTGGCGACGCCGAACCGATGCCGCATCGCCCCCCGCGTCAGCAGCCAGAGCCCGCCATGCACCACCACCTGGGCCAGGCCGATGCCGATGATGCCTAGCGCCGTCAACATGCGATTGTCGCCGACCGCGAGCCGCGCCATGCGCGAATGCCGGGCGCTGCGCCACAGCCGCTCGCGCATATAGGCCGCGGTCTGCCGCCCGGTCTGGTTGATCTCCACCACCCGCGCCGAGGGCGTCCAGATGAAACGCCGGCCCTGCTTGGCCAGGCGGAAGAACAGCAGGCTGTCCTCGCCGCCGGAGCGGCCCATCGTCTCGTCGAAGGGCAGCGGCGCGTCCAGGCAGGTCGCGACCCTCAGCATGGCATTGCCGGTGCCGAGGCCGCGCCCGCTGGCGGACCACCAGTTCAGCGGATTGAGCGCGGCCCCAGCGGCCAGGCCGAAATCGACGGTGTAGAAATGCGCCTGCGGGTCCCATCCGGGTGCCGCCCCCCCCTCGAAGATCGGGAATTTGGGGCCGAAGGAGGCATCGGCGCCGCTCGCCTCCAGCGCGGCCAGATGCTGCGCCAGGCACTCGGGCTCGGGCGCCTCGTCATCGTCGAGGAAGGCGACGAAGCGCCCCCGCGCCGCCTCCACGCCACGGTTGCGGGCGGCGGCGATATTGCGAAAGGGGGCGGCGGGAATGTGGCGGATCGTCAGCCCGGGCATCGGCGGCGTATCGGCGGCAAGCTGGTCGGGATGATTGTCGGCGATGATCACTTCCCAGATCACGCCCGCAGGCAGCACCTGTTCGGCGAGCGCCGCAAGGGTCCGGCGCAGCAGCCCCATTCGGTCGAAACATGCGACGACGACGCTGATCGTCACCGCATCCGCATTCCTGTCCATCCTCGCGCAGCCTCTCGCTCATCGCAATCTTGGCATAGCGCCGCGCGGGGGCTTTGTCGCGCGGGGAAGAGCGCGGCTATGCTGCACTGCGATGCCCCTGCCCCTCCCCCCGGTCCCGCGCCTGCGCTTCCTCGGCTTCGACTTCGTCGATCTGCCCATGGCGGAGGTTGTCCGCCTCATCGCGCAGGCCGCGACACAGCCGGTGTTCCGTTACGTCGCCACGCCGAATGCCTCGCATCTTTCCATGCTGGATGAGGGCAAGGGGGGCATGCGGGCGCTGTTCGCGCGCGCCGACTTCCTGCTGCTGGACAGCCGTGTCGTGCGGCTGGTCGCGCGTCTCGTCCGGCTTCCGGCGCCACCGGTCGTGCCGGGATCGGACCTCGTCGCCACTGTGTTTGCCGATGCCGTCACGGAAGATACGACGATCTGCGTCATCGGCAGCCGGCCCGATGCCATCGCGATCCTGCGCCAGCGCTACCGGCTGAAGCATCTGGTGCACCACGAACCACCCTGGGGGCTGGCGACCAACCCCGAGGCGATGGCGGCGGCGGTCGCGGCCGCGCTGGCGGCGGCGGCCGACTATACCTTCATCGCCGTCGGCTCGCCGCAGGGCGAGGCGCTGGCCCTGCGCATCGCGGCCACCGGCCAGGCGCGCGGGGTCGGACTCTGTTGTGGCGCCGCGATCGACTTCCTGACCGGGACGCAACGCCGCGCGCCGAAGCTGATGCGGTCCCTCAGCCTGGAATGGGCCTATCGCCTTGCCATGAACCCACGCCGGATGCTGCGCCGCTATCTGGTGGACAGCACCGCCGGCCTCGCTCTGGTGCTGCGCGCGGCGCTGCACCGGTGAGTGTCATCGCTTCCGACTTCCGCCTAGTCATGTTAAATCCGAATACCGGGCTGGTGAGCTGCGTCAATCCGCGGGCGCCCTGTCGCGGTTTCGACCGCACGGGGGCGCATCGGCGATGAGTTTGGCAACCGGTGTTTCTCCCTCGGCCGATCGGCCTGCACTGAGGCGGCGCGCGCCGCCCGGTCCCGCTTCCGGCCGCCTTCGCCGATGAATGCGACTTTCGTGCCTGTGCTCCCGCAGATGGCGACGGCGCCTCGGCGTAGCGGCGGCATCAATCCACGTCTGGCCGGCGTGCTGCTTGGCCTGACCGAGGCGCTGGCGATGGCGGCGGCGGGTATCGTGCTGGCGCGGCTGCAGCACCCGGCGGATTTCTCGGCGCTGGCCTTCGCTGCCTGTGGGCTGGTGCCGATGCACCTCGTGCTCTGTGGGCTGCTCGGCGGGTTCGCGGACCTGCCGATGGACCGACGGACCGGGCGCGGGCTGCGGTCGGTGGTTGGCAGCGTGGTCGCCCTGGCGGTGTTCACTGTGCCGATGCCGCTGCAGACCTCCCACTGGGGGCTGCTGGTCTGGGTGGCGGCGACCGGGGCGACGTCCGGCACGCTGTTGGTGCTGCTGCGGCGGGGGGCTTCCCGGCCTGCCTTGCGCGACCTGGTGCGACGCCCGGTCCGGCCCGCGGCGCTGATCGGCGACAGCCAGGCGGCGGTCGAGATGCTGCCCATACTCGAGCGCGGCGGCTTCGCCGTCACCGGCTTCTATGACGACCGCTTCACGCGCCCTGGTCCGCTCGGGCAGTACCTGCCGCGGCTGGGCAGCGTGGCCGATCTGATCGCCTCGGCCGAGCATGAGGATCTGTCCGATGTCTTCCTCGCTTTGCCCTGGACCGCGGGCGGGCGCATCGCCGACCTCTGCGCGCGGTTGCGGTTCCTGCCGATTACGCTGCGCCTGATCCCGGACCAGCCCCCCCCCTTGGCCACCGACCGCGCCGACAGCCCGGAGCCCTTCATCCCGGTGCTGCTTCGCCCGCCGCTCTCGACGACGATGCTCGCGCTGAAGGACATCTTCGACCGCATCGGCGCCGCGATCCTTCTCACGCTCTTTCTGCCGGTTCTGGTCATCGTGCCGATCCTGATCCGACTCGACACGCCCGGGCCGGTATTCTTCCGCCAGAACCGGATCGGGCGCTTCGGCGAACGCTTCCGCATCTTCAAATACCGCACCCTCCGCGTGGAGGAGGCCGATGCCGAGGCCAGCGTGCAGGTCGACCGGGGCGACCACCGCGTCACCCGGGTCGGCTGGTTCCTGCGCAAGTATTCGCTGGATGAGCTGCCGCAACTCTTCAACGTGCTACGTGGCGAGATGTCGCTGGTCGGCCCGCGTCCGCATGCGCCGGGCACCACCACCGAAGGGCGCATCTTCTCCGAAGTCGTGCCGGAATATCCGTTGCGATACCGCGTCAAGCCGGGGCTGACCGGGCTTGCCCAGGTCAATGGCTGGCGCGGCCGCACCGATACCGTGGACAAGCTGCGCCGGCGTGTCGACGACGACTTCAGCTATATCCGCGAATGGTCGCTGATGTCCGATCTCATCATCCTGTTGCGGACCTTGCCGGCCGTGCTGTACCCGCCGCGCGACAATCTCTGAGGCGGGTTGTGCAAGGCCAGGAGACCTATCGTGCCGGACAACCAGCATAGAGCGCCCAAGCGCCTGCCTGGGCCAATGGCGTCAGGCTGCAGGCGCCATCGGCGAGTGTTGCGATCTGGGCAGGGCTGGCGCCGCGGGTGAAGATGTAGTCGTACCGTGCGCCTCCGTGCTCGGTGAAGCGGAATGCCTCCGGTCGCAGTTCGATCGATTCCGGCAGGTTCGGTTCTTCGCCCCGCCGGTAGCGCACGATGCCCGGCAGGAAGAAGGCGAAGTTGAATTCGACGAAGCCATGCGACCGCGCCTGATACCAGGCCGGGAAATGCATGTAGAGATCGCGATTGTTCATCGCCGGGCTGTTGCGGTCGAAGATCAGCGACAAGGCGAGGCCCCCTGGCGCGGCAACGCCGAGCACATGGTTGAAGTCTTGCGCCTCCACCTCGTAGCGCAGCAGGCGCCGCGTCGAGATGCCGAAGAAGATGAGGCAGGCGCTGAGCCCGAGCAGAAGCGCCACCCGCGCCCGGAACGGTGTCGCCGGTGCCGCCTCGAACATCAGCGCGTAGAAGGGCAGGCTGAACAGCGCGAAGCGTTCATACAGGAAGCCCGTCTGCATCGCGGTGTTCGGCACCAGCATCCAGATCGCCACGATCGTCGCGAAGGGGAAAAGCCGATCCATCCTCCGCCAGTCGATCCGCGCACCAAGGACCAGTGGCACGGCGAAAAATGCAAAGCAAAGCGGGGACAGCGACAGGTCTGCGATGGTGCCGAGCGGATAGACGAAGAATTCCCCCAGCCGCTGCCAGGTCGCGCCCCAGTTGGTCCGCAGATGTGCGCCATAGGCATGGCTCGGGACGCCATTGGCATCGAAATCCACCGGCAGCGGCGCGGTCAGGAAATAGACCATGGCGATCCCCGCGAGGATGAGGAAGGGCCAAAGCGCCGTCAGCGGCCGCTCCCGCCGAAACAGCCGCGGCAACAGGAAGCCGCCGGAGATCGCGCCGCCAAGAAGGAACATCAGACCGTGGCTGAAGAACAGCAGGCAGCCCATCAAAAGCAGCCGCAGTCCTGGCAGCCCACCGCCACGTTCCGCATAGGCGTGTCCAACCGCAAGCATGAGGATGCAGACCGGCGCCGCCACCAAGAAAGGCAGGAAGCCCCAGAGGTAGGGAAAACCGAAGAAGCTTGGCAGGAACAGCCAGTCGAGCCGGGCGTCGCCGCCCAGGCGGCGACGCAGAAGGACGAGGCCGCCCACGGTGGCGAGATACGAGAGGCTGAGCAGGATCTTGAACGCGGTCGCGATGGGAAAGACCAGATGCAGCGCCGCCGCGGAGAGATAGGCAACGAGATAGGGCGTGGCGAAATTCAGATGCGCCAGGCCGGACCAGCGGAAGTCGCCCAGAAGCAGATCCATCATCGCCGCAACCTGCCCCGCGTGCTGCGGCAGATCGACCATCGGCGGCAGTTCGGCAAACCAGGGAAGCAGTGCGGCGAAGGATAGCAACAGCAAGATCGCAGCGCGCTCGGAGCGTGCCCATACCGATGAAACCACTCGAAGCATTACCGAGAAAGCCCCCTGATCTGCTTCGTATCGTTTCACCCCGGTTTGGCTTATGCGCTCTCCTGTGGCTCCGCAAGGTCTGCTGCCTTCAGCGATCCGCCGATGCCGTCACGACCCGGTACAGCAGCGCCGCCAGCACCGCCTGACCACAGGCCAGGGCAATCAGACTGCCGGCAGCCCCCGCCCAGAGGATCAAGGGCACCACGGCAATCAATACCGGCAGTGCTGTGATCGCGTTCAGCACCGTCAGCGCACGGAACTCCGCCCGGGCCTGGAGCTGCGCCGACAAATTCTCCGTCAGCGCCTGCAGCGCATAGACGAGCCCCCAGCCGACCATCAGCACGCCAACCCCGGCATAGGCATCACGCAGCACCAACGCGCGCACCGCATCCCAGCCGAGGAGCAGCGCGATCCCGTAAAGCACCAGCAGCACCAGCACGAGCAGCACCGCCTCCCCTGCCAGCCGCCGCAGCCGAGCCCCCTGCCCCTCGGCATGCAGCACCGCGAGACGCGGGATCAGGGTGCGATTGACCCCTGTGGTCAGCAGCGCTGCGGGGGACATCAGCATGCGTGCCGCATTCAGCTCCGCGACCGTCTCGGCGCTGGTGAGCCAGGCGAGCAAATACACATGCGCATTGTTCTGCGCGACCGTGACCGCGACGCCGCCGAGCGCCCATCGTCCCTGCTGCCAGGCCTCGGCCAAGGCCGCGCCGCATTGGCGCCGCGCCGCCGCAAGAGGCAGGCGCGCGCCCCACAGGCCCAGCAGGCTGGTGACGGCGCAGGCAATGCCGAAGCCGCCGAGACCCGCGACATGCACCGGCATGCCGAGCGCCAGCCCGGCCACGAAGAACCCGGCCCAGCCAAGGCCATTGACAATGTCGAGCCCGAGCGCCTCCGCCGGGCGATGCAGCACCAGCCGGTGGTAGCGCAGGAAATCCAGCGTCATCGCCATGGGCGCGGCGAGGATGCTGAGGAAGACCGTCTGCTGCGTGGCGGTGCCGCTGCCGGGCGGGGTCGCGAGACCGGCGGCCAGCGCGGCCGCGAGCATGACCAGGCACAGCAGCGCGGACGCCACCGTCTGCCCGAGCAGCAGCGCCGCGGCGAAGCGGGGCCGCTCCGTGGGCGCGCGATGATAGACGCGGGCGGTGAGCTGCGCACCGAACAAGCCTGCCGCGAAGCCGGTGGCGATGATCACCGCCATGTAGCCCAGGCTATAGACGCCGAACTCCGCCTTGGTGCCGAGCCGCAGCACGGCCAGCCCGATACCGAGGTTGGCGAGGCTGATGACCCCCTGGTTCAGCACGCCGACGACCGCGCCAAGGCGCCGGCCCTCAAGCAGGCGCACCGCCCGCCGCCTCAAGCCATGCGTCCGGCCGTTCTGATCCCGGCATGGAGCCGGTCGCCGCCGGAGCGGATAGGGGCAAGATCGAGCCACAGCATGATCCACAGCACCATCGTCAGGTTGACGCGGTAGATCGCGGCCTCGCCATAGCCATAGAGCGTGGCGGTGATGAGGAAGATGAGGCCCCAGATCGCGACCTGCCGCTTGGGGCCGCCGAGCGCCCTTAGCACGCGCAGGAGCGTGGCACAGGCGACAAGGGCGATCAGCGTGACGCCGATCCAGCCCAATTGCAGGGCGATGTCGAGGAAGGCGTTGTGGGCATGCGGGACGAGCCATTGCAGATCCTGCCAGATCTGTTCGGCCGGTCGCGCCCCCTGGATCCAGAAGGCGGAGAAGCCCCAGCCGAGCCAGGGCCGTTCGTCGATCATGCGATGGACGGCCTGCCAGATGAAGACGCGTCCGGTCAGCGTCTGGTCCTTGCCGATAAGCTCGAAGATCCCTTCAAGCCCGAAGAAGCCGAACCCGATGGTCGCAAGCCCGAAGCCGAGGCTTGCCGCCAGCATCAGCACGCCGAGCCAGCCGCCACCGCGACGGATCAGCAAGATCCCCAACGTCACCCCGGCGACCGCCATCGAGAGCAGCAGCGAAGTGGTGGAGCGCGACAGCACCAGCATCGCGAGCAGGAACAGGATGATCGCGATATCGCGCAGACGCACCCGTACCTGATGCAGGAGCAGGAAGCTCATTGCCAGCATGCCATCGAGCAAAGCGGCGCCGAAGGAGTTCTTGACGCCATAGATGCCGCGGACGGCATTGGCGTACTCGCCGGTGTCGAAGCCGATCGTCGGGCGCAGGAGGACTTCCAACAGGCTCGCCCCCGCACCGAGGAGCGCGCCGAGCAGGGCGAGGCGCATGAAGCCGCGCAAACCGTGGCGATCATAGGCGTAGAGCGTGAAGACGATGAGCGCGCCGAAACCGATGCTGCGACGCAGGGTATGCTCGAACGACTGCGACCACAGCACGGAGGCCAAAGTGAAGCCGAGCAGCAGCAGGAAAGGGGCGGTCCCGGCAAGCAGGCCCAGGATGCGGCGCCAATGCCGCAGCGCATAGATCGCGCTGCCGGTCAGGATGATGGCATGGAACAGCGTGTTGAGCGGATCAAAGGCGCCCAGGTCGACATCATCCGGCGCACCGGCGGAATCCAGCACCAGGATCGCGGCGCTGTAGAACAGGGCACCGAAGACCGTGAACGCCTGGGACATCGGCCCCGGCGTCGGCGCCAGCACCACCTTCAGCCGCGCGGGAGGCTCCGCGATCTGGCCTTGGCCTGTGGCGGAAAGATGGATGAGAGGCATCGGCTGGCCCGCGATCGACGACGGCGCGGAACGGGTGTCGTCACGCGTAAGGCACTGGCAGAATAAGGCGGATATCCTGGCCACCACAAGCGCAACCCTGGAATCGCAAGCCGTTTCATGGCCTTGCCACCCTCCGCCGAGCGCCTCAGCCGCCGAGCCAAAGCGCCGCCTCGGCCATCGTCCAGGCGGCCGGCAAGCCCAGGATGAAGGCCCAAAGGGCTTCCCGGAGCGCTGGCGGCAGCTCCGGTTCGGCAGGCAGCACGTCCCGCGGCACCGCCGTCCCGGAACGGCGGAGGCACGGGCGCCGGCGAGATTCACGCCGCGTCTGGCGTGTTTTGGAGGGCGCATCGCGGCGCCAGGCGGGTAGATTTTTTGGCATGAGTCACGGTAACCCGATGTCGTGATGAGAACATATAAGGAACTCGTTAAGGTTCAAGCCCTAAGCTCTTGCAGCAATGCATCAGGCTGCGAGACGATCCGGATGTCCGCCAAGCGCAGAGGAAACGCCATGACCGATCCCGCCGATAAGTCCCGCCTGAAACGTCGCATCCTGATGCTGAATTTGGCCGCGGCGACGACGGTGCTGGCACCCGCCCTACCCGCTGCAGCCCAGGGGACGAAGGGCGGCCGGGGGACCGGTGTTACGGATTCCGACCCCAATGACGGCCCCGGCAATGGCCGGGGCCGTCGTGGCACCGGCGTCACCGATTCCGACCCCAACGATGGCGCGGGCAATGGTCGGGGCCGCCGCGGCACCGGCGTCACCGACTCCGACCCGAACGACGGGCCCGGCAATGGTCGGGGCCGCCGTGGTACCGGCGTTACCGATTCGGACCCGAACGACGGGCCGGGCAACGGCCGCGGCCAGCGTGGCACCGGCGTCACCGACTCCGATCCTAATGACGGACCCGGCAATGGTCGGGGCCGCCGTGGCACCGGCGTTACCGATTCGGACCCGAACGACGGACCGGGCAATGGCCGCGGCCGCCGGAAGTAGCGAAAAGCGGCGGCCTCAGGCGCCGGGATAGGGCCCTAGCGCCTCGGTAAATCGCCGGGCGCAGGCAAGCCCGAAGGGAGTTGGAGCCAAGGCGGGCGAGCGCTCCACCCCTTCGGGCAAGCCCATGCGCCAGGCGGTCATCCGTTTCCCATAGCAGAGGAACATCGCCACGCCCTGCATGGCGAAGGCGATCATCGGCAGGATTCGGGCGTAAAGCGCCTCGGCGGCGGCCCAGTCACCCACCGCGGCGGCCCCATAGACCCGAATCTGGACGTCGGCACATTCCGGCGCCGGGATCATCCCGGCGCAGCCGGCACGCAGGCAGTCGGTCAGTTCTAGCCCCGCCCGACCATTGAATACGGTAAGGGCCCCACCGCAGGTGGCGACCAGACGCTGCACCTCCACGGCGCTGTCCTCGGCCTTCACCAAGCGGATATTGGCGTGTGCTCTGGCGAGGTCCGCGATGGCCCGGGCCGACAGGCTAAGGGGAGCTTCTCGCGCCCCCAAAAGCGGACCTCGACGAAGTCCTCGGCCCCCGACAGTGTCGCGCACAGCACCAGGAGCATGATCTCGGGCAAGGGATACAGCACCTTGCCGGGCTGCCGTGGCTCGTCCAGCGCCGAGAAATGCCCGATCAACGATCGCTGGCCACACACATCCGCCATCCCTGCCTCCCAACCTTCGGAGACAGACATGAATCACACCAGCCCGCGCCGCTCAAAGCATGAGGGGGTCAGGCGATTGCCCTGCGTGATGCTCCCCAGTTTTGCTTAGGATGGAGCATGGCGCGAGCCGGGTGGGTTGCGAACTGGTGACAGCGCGGGTTGCGGGGTCGCGATGCCTTGCCTAATAGGGGCGCATTGGACGGGTGGCCGAGCGGTCGAAGGCGCACGCCTGGAAAGTGTGTATACGCGAAAGCGTATCGTGGGTTCGAATCCCACCCCGTCCGCCAGTTCATGTACGAGCCGCACTCTCCACTTGGCCGACCGCCGCGCTGAGTGGCAGGTTTCCTGGGGTTTTCGGAGCAGACCTGTTGACTGGCCGGACGCGGAGAAGGCGGAAAATCGCTCTCCGGAGGCCCTTTCTCTCCGGACCTCCTGACTTGGGCGTTTTGGTACGGAACTCAAAAACCCAGGTCAAAGGCGGGTTTCAGCGAGGTTGGCGCTTGTCCTGGTTCGAACCCCACTTGCCCGAAATCCGTAACTCGAGTGCAAACACTTTGGTACGGCACGGGACGAAGGAACGTGTGATCGCATCAGCTGATTGGTCCCGCCTTCGCTCGACGCAGCCGCAGTATTTCGTTCAGCTCGGCATAGCGTGGTCCCCGCCCCTCCTCGTCAGCGATTCCAGCCGCCACAAGCTTGCGGTCAAAAGCGATTTGATCGGCTGCCCCGGGTGCGTCTCGTGGCAAGAAGCACCCTATGAGATACAAGACCATGCCATCAGGTTGGTCGACCGAAACCCTAAGCCGAGTAAGGTCTACGCGGGTGCGTTCGGAGCAGATGGGCAAGCGAGCTGTTGCATCTTTGCAGGCAAGGAAGGTAAACCGCCGGCCATCCAGCTTAATGTCGATGAAATCCGCTCCTTCTGTACCTCCACGTAGAATGCCGGCGCAGCCCACGAGCACCCGTAGCACAGCGCCCAGACGGTTCAGGGCGGGTGCATAGAAGCGGAACGTGCCGACGTCCCGCATGCCACCCAGCCCGCCCTCAACGGCGGCATTCACTGCATGACGCACTACCTCCGGCTTTCCGACAGAGAACAGCAGCGTATTCGCCTCTTGGATCGCCACGGCGTGGCTGCCAAAAAAGGCGCGGAGATCTCTTTGCATCGGACGCGGCAAGGTCGTGTAGCGTGGTGCGCCAGGAAACAAGGTGAGAGCAAGGTGAATCAGAAGGTCTTCCTTGCGGGCTGCGGCGGCCGCGGCAAGCCCCGCACGGTTGAGTGAAACGGAGAGGCATAGGTCAATGGCCCGCGCTGCCGACACGTTGGCAGCCCGTAGCCGCTCGCGGAGGGCATCGGGGATCTCCTCGATATCGAGGATGCGGCCACGGTCGATGATGGCTGCCCAAAGCATTTGCAACTCGGCGCTGATTCGCTCGGCGAGATCAGGGCGGGCATTGACCGCCCGGCGAGGGCGGTCTGGGGCATGCCAGCCGGAGTGCCTCGTGATATCGCGGATCTGACGCCTGAACAGGACCTCCTGCTCCAGATCCTTATCCCGGAATACGACAAAGATACCTGGGGCAAACGCAACCGGCGCTTCGCCGACGGTTTCGGCGATGAAGTCACGCAGCTCCTGCTGAGCGAAGTACTTCTGGAAGGTCTCGCGTGCAGTAAGGTAGCCATCTCCATGGGGCCGAAGGGCGCCGAAGCTATATTTGCCGATCGGCATCACGGCGACGCAAAGAGCCCGCCTCGCAAATCTATAAGCGGCAGTGAGGGTTTCAGCGCGTTCATGCCGATCCTCGATGACGTTCAGCACGAAGCCAAGGTTGACCACGTCAGCCGGCCGCCGCAGGCCGTCCGGCGCATAGTGAGGATCCCACCCATGCGCCTGGAAGCCATTCGCAGCCAGTGCAGCTACATCGTCGCCCTGGCCGCACCCGTAGTCGAGCACAGTGTCGATCTCCGTGAGGATTCGATGATTGACGAGTAACTGAACGGGCTGAGACAAGTCGCGGCGAGCGATGGCCGTTCGGTGACGAACTACATCGACGAGTGACGTTTCCAGTCGGCGAAGCTTCGGGCCTCGGACTACAAGCCCGGCAGCCTCGACACGCTCCAACCATGCTTTCCGGGTCCCAATGCGATGAGGTTCGCTGAAAAGATTGTGCTCCTCTGCCAGTCGCGTTATCGCCGCGAATGGAGGGCGGCGGGGGTCATCGGGCTGGAGTAAGGTCTCCTTGCGGTGAAGGATCGGTGGATTTGCGCGGCTGCGGTAATCGGTCTTCGAGGTCTGACCATCCTCAAGATTGACGCGGGTGGCAGCAAGCAGAGCCGGGAACGCGGCGTCGTCGAAGGACTCGTACAGCAGGAGGGAGACGGCCGTGGCCTGCACCTTGGCAACATTCCAGGGTGGATGATCAGAGGCTGCGTCGGCCTTCTCGATGCGCTCGCGTACATGCGGTTCAGCCACGCAGAGTGCCGACGCGTGCAGATACAGCGCATTTCCAACACGCTTTCCCAACTGGCGTGCCGGAGCGGTCATGGCGGCAGGAGCGAAATTGGTCCGGCGGAACTTGGCGTTGTCATGGGCTGTCTCAATATCGCGACACTTGGCCGCCCGGGGCCTCCTCGACATCACCAGCGAGTGTTCTGGTCAAGAGGAGCGGTGGGCTGGCGCGAGCGCCTGCAAGCATCTCATCCGTGTCGCCCCCGAGAATGCCCTCCCGTGGAGCGCGATGCATCAAGTTTGAAGCAGGTCAGCTGGCGAAGGTGCTCGGTGTAACGTCAGCAACACGAAACAATGCCGTCCGGAATGCGTTCGGATACCCCCCCTTGCATACATCGCGAAGGAGCGCGCCCTCCACTTCATCGCCGAGGTTTCCGTGCAGCTGCCTCAACTTCGCCAGCAGTTCCTTGCCATCTGCTATCCGAAGGAGCCAGCTGCGCCTGGCTGTTGGTGAAGAGGCAACCCCTCGTAACGCGCCCCGGGCACTACGCCCCGTCTGGATCAGCTGCGCCACGAACGTTTTCCAATCAATCTTTCCACCCGAAGTGACGGCCGCCACGACGATTTTTCTGACCTCCGCCGATGGAGCGTGCCCAAAAATCTTGGTGTTGAGGATCCCACGCATCTCGCCGCGGCTGTGAAAATACGCCGACGTGTATTTGTACACTGAGGCTCGAATGAAGCGGCTGACGTTGTTGTCAAGGCTCTGCGCTACTTGAGCGGGGGGGTGACGGTGGAGACTTGCCGCTGAGCGAAGACTAGAGATGATCGCGGGCACGTCCGCGTTCTCGAAGTAAACGTTCTCAAGCTCGTGGACACCGAGGAATATAAGGCCGTCTGTTGCTGGAACAGTGAAAATGGTCTCAGTGCAGTACAGCAGCGCCTGAGTGGCGCCGACCGACGCGGCCACCTCGCCATCGAGCAGGCCAAAAATTCGCTTGTTCCCAGGGCGCAACTCCGTAACACGGTCGCGTACGGCCTTGCAGCCGCCTTGACCCGCACCGGCGGAGGCGATTTGAAATTCGATATCAGCCTCGTAGCCGGCGCCGACTATCGCTTCAAACGCGTTCTTGTCACCAGAGCCCTCGACCAGGAAGATGGTTCGTTTGCTGTACCGATACTTCACGCTCTCTGGGTCGCCAATGGCTGATAAACTAGGCATCAATTCATCTCGTGCTCGATCATGTATCCACCCTTGCTGAGCCCATCCTCCGGCCAGTCGTGCCGGAATGTCCCCATCAGTTCCATGTTGTGTGTGGTGAAGATCGTCGTCACGTGGCGACCCGGCTGACGGACCATCGTCTTTAGGGCGGCAACCATCCGCTGCATCCAGCGCGGATGGAGGTGGTTCTCTAGCTCGTCGATAAGGATGATTGTGTTTCGGGTCATATGAGAAATGGTACGGACGTAGAATTGTAGTAGCGCCCGCTCGCCCTGGCTCAGCCCAGAAAGCGGGTGGCTCCCGGTAGACGTCTCAATGAAGGTCAAGAGTTCGCGTCGAATCGGGCGCCGGATGGATTTTGCCTTCTCGTCGCGGAAGAGGTTCAAATTGAGAAATTCGATCAGCTCTTCAATTCGGCCATCATCAATCCACTCTAGCCATATTAGTAAATTGTCGATCGAGTTGCCCCAATCCGCTCCATCGGAACCGAACCTCTGGGCCGGTTGGTAGCCGAAATTTTGTGGGCGCCGAACCACGCGCTCGTCAGTTGGGGCAACGATCGTCCGATCCGCGGGGAAGAGCAGAACAGTTGGAAGATCTTGGGAGACACCCCCTAGTGCCGTCGGCTGCTCGTTCCATCCCAACTGGATCGCGCGGAGAAGTATGGCGCCAAGATCGTTGCTGCCATCTAAAGGAAAGGTTCCCGTTGGGTTGCGCCCCAGGCCAAGCCTTGCCCAGACTTCCGCCTCTGCATCTTCAGTGATTTGATCCTTAGTCCAGCTTCGGATCGGTGTCTCCGTGCCAGTCCATAGCGAGAGAAGTACGGTTCGCTCCACGCCATCGATCGACCACGTGGCGCGGATGTCGAGCTGGGCCCGGCCGGTCTCTAACGGGTCGGTGAAGCGGCCAATGGGTGTCTCGTTAATTAGTCCAAACAGTCCGAAGATCGAGTTCAGTGCTGTCGTCTTCCCCTTTCCGTTGGGCGCCAGCAGCATGTACATGTTGGCAGGTGCGCGGCTCCCAGATTGGTCGAGTCCGAACAGCTCGAAGTGCTCGACGCCTTGTTGGAACGGACCGATCTCGTCTAGCCAGAGATGGAGCGGCTGCCATTGCGTGATCGAGAGGCTCGTCATCGGGCAAGCGCCTCCTGGATGTCCTGGGTTGTGACGCGGCATCCGTGCGCACGCTCGGTTGGACGTCCTGCCAAGCGGATCAGCATGTCGCCACGCATGAGCAATGACTCCGCTCCCCCCTCGTCCAGGATAATCCTGGACTCGGAAGCCTTCTGGACAGTCAACGCGATCCGGCTCGGCACGTTGGACCGCAGGAGGCCCGGGAAGGTCGCGGCCTCGGGCCGCTGCGTGGCGAGGACCAGGTGGATGCCGGAGGACCGCGCCTTCTGCGCCAGGCGGATCAGCGGGACCTCGATCTCGCGCTTGGTCATGAAGAGATCGCCCAGCTCATCTATGACGGCGACGATCCGGCGCAGTCCAGCACCGCGCGCATTAGCCTCGGCGATATTGCGGACGTCGAGCGCGCTCATCACTTCCTGGCGCGCGCCCATCTCGGCCACAAGCTCATCGAGCGCACCCATCGCGTCATCGGCGCTGGTCACCGGCTTGCCACCGCGCACGTTCCGGTTGCCGGCGTAAGCATTGAACTCGACAGCCTTGGGATCGATCAGGAGCAGCTCGGGCGGGGTGGGACCTGTCAGCATCGACAGCAGCAGCGCGTGGAGACACATGCTCTTGCCACTTCCCGTCGTGCCGCCGACGAAGAGGTGAGGCGCCTCGGCAAGGTCGAACACGAACGGCGCTCCGAGAACATCGGTTCCCATGCAGCCGGGAAGGGCCATTGCCTTAGCGGCGGGGCTACCGAGTGCGTCGCGCACCTGTGACCAGTCCACGGTCCGCCACGTGGCCGCCGGCCTCGGGATGGAGAGGTAGACGCGACGTTCGCCCGGCGCAAGCGACGAGGTCACAGCGTTCTCGCCCCAACCAAGGGCAAAGGCGATCTTGCCTAGCCCCTTCCGGAGCCGGTCCAAATCCTCGAGCTCGGCCAGCTCCAGCTCGAACCTACTGATGCGCGGGCCCTCGCGCGTCTCAACCACGCGTGCTCCCACTCCGATCTGTCCTAGGATCCGCGACACGCGCTCCGCGAGTTCGGGGGCCATCTCGCCTGCAGTGGCGGCCTCTCCCCGGTCGAAGAACAATTCACGCAACAGGTAATCCGCGAAGGAACTGTCCTCCTTCCACTCTTCGGTGATATCGCGGATGCCGCGCCGCAGATGGGCCTGGAGGTGTCGGTGGAATTCGCCCTCGTCCGCGAAAAGATCAGTTCCGGTATAGACGGAGAGTAAGGCACGGTAGACGTCAGTGTAGTCTTCGTCCTGCTCGGCGCCCTCCCCAGTGAGCTGTCTAGCGTGAATTTCTGATCCGCCTGTCACGCCGGACTGCTCAGCAAAGCGTTTCAAGTCCGGTGCTTCGGTGATCTGGAGCGATCGCGCCAGTGCGATCCGAGCGGCCGACCATTGGGGATCCCTTTGGCCCCTTTGCCCCAGACCGTCCGCGAGGATCTTGTTGAGCAAGCCCCGCTCCTCGACGCTGAGGTAAACACGGTCGACCATGTCAGGCCTGCACCAGCGTGCCACCGCGCTCTGCGCGCGCACTGTCACCGCTATCGTTCACAATTTTAAACTGCTCGGCGACCCGATCCCGGATGAGGTCGAACCGGCGCCTGTCGATCTCGGAGTTTGTCGGCAGGATGATTACTTGGCGGGCCAGTCTCGGATAGTATGTATGCAGCATGTTGTCCTGGTTCTCGCGGTCGATCCGGCCCAGCGGCGTGTCGATGATCACAGGCATGTCGAGTTCAGAAACGTCCTTGAGCGACCAGAGGAGCGCAGTGGCCGCAAGCTGCTTAAGGCCGCTCGACAGGCTGGACCGGCCAACCTCACGCCCCTGTGCGTCGAAGTAGGTCATGGTGTAAACGTCGTCTATCGTCAGCCTATCGACCAGCGGATGCATGACGAGTTCGCGGAAACGAGCGTTGAGCCTCTCCTCGAGGCGCACCCTGATCGAGCGGCGGAGCGCTTCGCCTAGCTCGTTAAGCGCGAACTCTACCTTACTGATGAATTTGGCTTCGTCCCGCTCACGGGCGGCAGCCTCTTGCGACTCGGAAAGGACGGATAGCTTGGCCTGCAGCGCGGCAATCCGCGCTTCCGCATCCTTCCGCTTCTCGAGCTGCTGCCCCTTGCGAACGGCGCGCTCACTCTGCTGGTCCTCGATTTCGGCAATCGCCCGGACCACGCCCTTGTACTGTTCTAGGTTGGCTTGGGAGCCGACTTCAATCTGCATGAGCGCTTCCTCGGCGGTCTGCAACTCACGCTGCAGCCGGCGAAGCGCCTCGAGTTCGCTGGCCTGCGCCCGATGAATATCGTTCCCGGCCGCGGCCCAGCGCGCAAGCATAGCCTGTAGGCGCTCAGCCCTCAGAGGATCCAGCGAGGCGAAGGGGCCACCTGCACCGCGTGGCAGTTCTCCCCTCATCCGGTCGAGCAGCCGCTCGGCAAGGTTCTCTGCAACCTGCGTCCCGAGAGCCGCCTCCTCAGCAAGCCAGCTTGGCATGCGACCGGCGATCCGGGCAAGAAACCGCTCCTCTGCCGCACTAAAGCTTTGCACACGCTGCTGCGTGGCCGCCAGGGCAGCCCGTACTAGCGCCAAGTTGGCGACCACAGGTGCTGTCGGAGGAACTTTGCTCGCGATCCGGCTTGTGATTTCCTGGATGTCCTCTCCGATCTGCTTGCGCCGCGCCTCCAGTTCGGCGCGCTGCGCCTCTGATGCGCCAGTGCTGAGGTTCTCTCGGCGCACGTTGAGGCGCTGGAGTTGCACTGCGTCGAGCGCGAGCGCCTCCTCGATCCCCGCGATGGATTGCTGGGCGGATTTGCTGTCGCCCTTCGCCTTCACGAGATCCGCCTCTACGATCGTGTAGTCGTGCAGGAGCTTCTCGCCCATATCACGCCGGCGTCGTTCCGACCCGATCACCTTTAGCTCGGTAGCGAGCTCCGTAATGAATGTAATCCGAAGCAGCCGGTCGAACTCCGCCTGATGCCTAGCCTCACTCTCGGCCAGCTCCTTTATGTCCTCGCCGTCGAAGAAGAAAAAATCCACAAACTCCGACGGCATAAGGTCGCCGATACGATCCTTTGCTACGTCTCCGGTAAGACGCTCGCCCCCAACGTATATGACGGCATTCTCGTCGAAGCTGCCAGGCTTCAGGATCCAGCGGCGCTCTACAGTGATGGATTGGCCGTTTTCCGTTGTCCACGAGGCCATGACCCTGGCCGTTGGCGTGGTGCCGTCGCGCGCCGCTCGCCGCGCGGCCTGCCGGTTGATGAGGCCGGACCATCTGGCGCCGTCGCCGGCCACGAACTGCCGCTCAGGCAAGACTGTTGGCGGAAAGCCGACCGTTCTGCTTTTCTCCGGACGGATTCCTACGAATAGGAGCTTGATGGCACGCAGGAAGCTGGTCTTACCCATCCCGTTACGCCCCCAAATGAGGACGATGTTACGATCCCCGTTCTCCTCGGGGAAATCGAACGGCACTAATCCCTCATAGGCGAAGATATTCTCGAGCTCGATCTTAGTGAATCTCACCGGTCAGCTTCCTTCCCGGCCTGACTGGCCGAGAGCGCCCGGTCTAGAATCGCGCTGATGTCCCTCCGTAGGGCGGGCCGGGCGCCCCAGCCGTGCAGGTTCTGATGCCTGCGCTCAAGGTTGAGGAGGTCGACAATCAGGTCTGCTGAGACCCCGGTTTTGCGGGCTACGTCCTCCACGACGTCGCGGTACTCGGTCGCAAGGTTTACCGCCACATCGGATCTCCAGCTACTGGACTCGGCTGACAGGGGCGCGGTGTCTCACGGCTCACCGGGGCGTTCGCAACAGCTGCGCCGCCAGGTCGGCCGCCGCGTTAGCCGAGCTGCGTAGGTTATCCCAAAGGAGTCCGGCGCCCCGTGCCCAGTGCGCGGCGACAAGTTCCTGCAGCTCGCGCCGGGGCAGCGGTCCACGGCCTGCGTGCTCCACGATAAGGCTCATCCAGAGCCCGATCCCGTCGGCACCCTGCCCGAACAGCGTCTCACCCCTTATGGCCTTGCCATCCACACTAGCGATGGGTGCCGGCCGCGTGTCTAGACCTAGCGAGCGGCCGATTGCGAGCCGGGCAGGCTGATATCTGTACTGGAGGCCAAGTGCACGCTGCAGGGACGCTGTCGCGGTTTCCCCCGATCGCGACGTGCGGAAGTCGAGTCTTCCCACGTCGGAGATCCCGATCGGTGCTGCCACAGCGGCCGCCGTATTCATACCATGTTCCCCTTTGCCGCTGAACAGTGCGCTTCCAGATTAAGTCTGATCAAGCCATCAACCATGCTTTTATCGATTTGATTAAGGTACGAGGACGGGATCGTAACCCGGTGAGAACCGGCTCACACCCACGCCCGTGCCTGGATCCACCGAATGGACGAGGTGAACGGCTCCCGCGAGGACCGGCTCAAGCTGCTGCAGGTGGTGGGCGGCAACCTCCTCCGGCTGCGTCAGCAGGATGGTCTGGGATCGCCGTCCGCCTAGCATCGCCAGGACGCTCTCGCGGTGCCGCGTGTCCAGCCTGCTGAGCGGGGTGTCCACAACGAGCGGCAGTCGGTCGCCCACTATGCTGCCCACCGCAGCGATGAGCGCCATAGCGAAGAGCTGGCTCTCTCCGGCCGAAAGACGGTAGTCGGTCACGTCGGACCCAGCTTGGTCGTAGATGGCGACCGTGCCGTCTGGACCGATCTTAATCCGCGACACTTGGTTCTTGTGCGCCAGGGCCCGGAAGCTCCGGGTGACCGCTTCGCCGAACCGGCTGTACTCCACGTCGGCGATCGCGGCCATTTGCGCGTCGAGCGACGCGGCCAGGGAGCGCGCCACGCCCGCGCCATGCATGCGGGGCTCGGCCTCGCGCAGAAGGAACGCCTGGCGGACCACCTCTGCCCGCAAGGGCTCCATTTTTGACCTGAGCGCCTCGATGATACCGCGGAGCGAACCGCGCTCGCCCTCGGCGGCTTCGATGGCCGCGCTAAGCTGCGCAAGATCCCGCTGGGCGTCTGCCCGCTCGGACGAGCGCCGTTCTTGCTCCAGTGCCGCTTGCTGGGCTTCGGCGAGCCCCTGAACGGCCCCCCTAAGCGATCCAGATGCCTCCTCAACCTGCGTCCGGCCATTCGTGAAGGCGGCGCGGAGACGCGCGGCCACAACGCGCCGCGCATGTCTGTCGAGGTGCTGGTGCGCATCTTTATAGTGGACGCCTTCCATCGGCCGAAGTGCCTCCACGAAGCGGCACCTGAGCGTCGCGATCTGGTCCTCAGCCAGCGGCGGATCGACTGAAACGAATCGCGCCCAGAGTGCGTCCACCACATCCGGCTCGAGTTCCGCCAGATCCGCCCCCAGCTCGGCCTCGATAGCCTCCGCCGTGCGTCCCGCCAGCCGCTGGCCTGCGAGGAGTAGAGGACCATGCTCGCCGATCACGTCCGCAAGGACCCGCTCGACGCGCTGACGCTCGGAAGTAAGCCTGTGCTCGGTCTCGAGGAACGCTTGGAGATCGGCATGGGACCCTGCCGAGAGCGATGAGATGCGGGCGAGTGCAGCGTCCCGCTCGGCGCGGCGATCCGTTAGGACGGCATCGATGCCGGCGAGGCGTGCCGAGTTCCCAGCTATTTCCGCATCAAGCTGGTCCAGCTCAGCCTGCGTTCCCGTGAGGTCGACAGTCCGGTCGCCGACAAAGTCACGTTCACGGTCGCGAGCATAGGCGCGGAGATCATCCGCGAGCCCACGCAGGTCGTCGAGGCCGAGCATCCGCGCAACGGCGGAACGCACCTGGTCGGACAGCCGACGCTCCGCCCATCGCTCGACCTGCTCGCCGTCGAATACGAAGAAGGGCGCCAAGCTTGCAGGCATTATTCGGCGCTCAATTTCCTCCTGGTACCAGTCGCGGGCAAGGACGCCGCCGGGCGTCACGAGCAGGTGCCGGTCGTCGCCGACTCTGACCAAGAGCTCCTCCTCGTCCTCGACGAGCTCGCCCTTCTCGTCGAAGTACCACTTTCGCTCGAGGGAGACGGGGCCATCCGCGGTGTCGAAGTCCATGAAGACGCTGCACATTCCCTCGAGGCACGCCTTGGACGAGCGGTGAAGAGTGCGCTCGAGAAGCTTCCGGTAGCCGCGGCGCTGGCCGAACCGGCCGCCGGTCGCATGCATCAGGAAGCCGACGTCGCTGATCGCGCGCCGGCCGAACAGCCCGAGAGCGAAGGCCTCAAGGATACTGCTCTTCCCGAACCCGTTTGCACCTCCGACAACCACGATTGGACGCCTCCTCCCACCGTCCGGAAGGAGCAGGTCCGCCCGCTCGAACGACTTCCAGTTCCGCAGCCGTAGGCGTGTTAGCCGGACGGCCTCACCGCCTGCGGCGGAGGGAAGGTCGACGACGGAACTTTCTCTCTCGGGCTGCTCCGCACCGGACAGGAGGCTATCCATTGCCGAGAACAGCGGACGCCTATTTCCGGCGCCCCCCGTCGCCGCGCGGATCGCCATCAGCGTGGCAACGATCTTTCGATTTCCCGGGGTCTCGACCGCGAAATGGCTTAGCTCGGGGACGTAGTTCACGCGCCGGTTCCTATTGAGTCCGCGACCCAAAGCCGATGGATCGCCTCGATTTCCTCGAGGCTGATGAGCTGGAAACCGACTTCCTCCTGCGTCTCAAGCAATCGGACGAGGATCTCGCGGCGCGCGTCGAGGGTGAAGGGGCCGGGGATGAGGCGCCCCTCCCCCACGAAGTTCAGCTGGCCATTGCGTCGGCGCGGTGACCGCCGGCGGTTGTCCTCTCTGATTTCCTTCAACCAGTCGCGTAGCGCGAGCAGTGGCTCCAGGTTCTCATGACCGGCATCGACGAAGGCCTCCGCGCTGCGGTCCTTCTCCACTACAGTGCACGTCCAGCATCCGAAGCGCGATGACTTAGTCCCGCAGGAGGGGGCCTCCTCGCGATCGGTCACCAGCGGACACTCGCCCCCGGCGGCGTTGCGGTAGATGGTGACGAGCTCGCGATGACTTCCGCCCCATGGCGGCGCCGACTGCAGTAGAACCTGCCAAACCTCCTCGGTGGTTAGGTCGACGATTGGTTTGTATATCATGCAGCCATGGAGGGTGTTGTGCGGGTTCAGCCGCTCGCCCGCGTTCTGGTAACGAAATACGCTGACGGCCCGCTGTGCCGATTCCGCGGCCCGGACACCGAGCAGCATGATCACACGTCCGGCGGCGTCGACCTGCTCGCGGATATAGCGAGACGTGGGCGCGATCTTCATTCGGTCAGTGCACCAACGGAACATTCGGCTGGGGGACGGATAGCCGCGTCCGATCAGATTAACCCAGAAGGTCTGGTCGACGTCGGGCACCGTGCGCGCGACGGTGACAGGTAGCCGCAGCGGCTCGATGGAACGCGCGATGCGATCTAGCACCGCGTCGAGGTGCCGAGCGATCACCGGGGACTCGACGAGCGTGTCATTCGCGACAACGTGCACAGGCCTTACCCGCTGCCGCGGAGGCAGGGCGAGTAGCATCTCAAAGACCAATTGTGCGAGGAGCGTGCTGTCCTTCCCGCCGGAGAACCCGATGATCCAGGGCGAGTCGTGGGGCTGGCGGTATTCGTCCCGAAGCTCGTCGAGGATTGCGGCGATCCGCTCGTCGAGCGGCGCCTCGGCGGTGGCGGGCAGTGCGCTTGTGGTCACGCGACCCTCCGGCGCGTGGAGCGCAGCGTCGTGACTGCCTCGGCTATGGCGTCGCCGGCCGCCAGTACCTCCTCTGGCGTGGTTGACCGCCCGAGGCTGATCCGCACGGCCCCTTCCGCGCGCTCGCCAGTCACGCCGATGGCGGCGAGGACGTGTGATGGCTCGAGCGACGCGGACGTGCAGGCCGATCCGGTGGAGAGGGCGACGCTTGGGCGCAATCTGAGCACGAGTGCCTCGCCATCTACGCCATCGAACGAGATGTTTATGTTGCCGGGAAGACGAGCGGGACCGCCGTTGACTGAGACGCCGCCGAGGTCGGTCAGCCGCAAAAGCAGCCCGTCGCGGAGCCTCGTGACCCGATCTGTCTCCCCTCCCATCTCGTCGCGAGCGAAGCGGCAGGCCTCGCCGAACGCGACGCAGAGCGGCGCCGGAAGGGTGCCGGGCCGTAGGTTCGCCTCTTGGCCCCCGCCATGAAGGATCGGCCGCAGGTGCCGGCGGAGCGAGCGGCGGATGAAGAGCGCGCCGATGCCCACTGGGCCGCACATCTTGTGCGATGAGATGCTGGCAAGATCGAGTAGTGCAGCGTCGATAGGAAGTTTTCCCGCGGCCTGGGCGAGGTCGGAGTGGAAAAGCGCCCCTGCAGAACGGGTGATTCGGGATATCTCGGCGATCGGCTGGATCGTGCCGATCTCGTGGTTGGCCGCCGCTATCGAAACAAGGCCTGCGGCTCCGCCCAGCATCCGCTCCAGCTGGCCCAGGTCGACGACGCCGGACGAAAGCAGGGGCACCGTCTCTACACTGGCGGAGAAAGCCGCGGCGGCGGCCATGACCGAGGGGTGCTCACCGGCGGAGACCAGCACACGGGGGAAGTGAGACGCGGCAAGCCAGTCTCGCAGGCCGCCGATGGCAAGGTTGTTCGATTCGGTAGCACCTGAAGTAAAGAGGATCTCTGCAGACTCAGCGCCAATCAGCTCACCCACCTGGAGGCGCGCCTCCTCGACAGCGCGCCGTGCAATATCGCCCGGCTGGTGGGCCGAGTGGGGATTCGCGTCGTATTCCCGGAAGGCACTGGCCAGACGGTCGGCGACACGAGGGTCGATGGGTGCATGCGCCTGATGGTCGAAATATATAGGTCCTTGATTCGGCAAGATATTGGCCTCCCACGGGCGCACACCCCAACATAGCCGACGCCGCGGATGCTAGCGGCAATCTATAGTGCGATCTGTTAGGCCGGAGAAGCGTCCCGGCTGGGCTTCTGTGAATAGGCGGTGACAGCTGGGGAAGAAGGAGCCCCCCGCTGCCGATCGTCCAAAGCGTTCCGGCTATCTCCGGAGGCAGCAGTTGCAGTCGCACAACCTTCAACAGCCCTGGATCATCGCGCGTTAGGACGACTATCCTGCCTTCAGCGCGCCCGGCTCCAGTCTCGGACGCCGCTATAGTGTCAGCGGCAAGCTTGAATTGATCTGTGTCCCGGCGACTTTGGCCCCTCCCGCAAGCCAGGCGGTGCCGCACGAGTGGTGAGATAAGCCAACTCGCTGTTCACGCGGTTTCAGCCTACTCGCTTTTCGGAGAATGCCTGAAGCTGCTCCGTCCACTCTGCCATTAGCCGCTCCATAAGCCCCGGCAGCGTCATCCCTGGATGCTGCCGCCCATCCAAGATCGCCTCGACGATCTTCGGCGCCAGCAGCGTCAGGCGCAGCAGACGGGAGACGTAGGACGAATTGATCTTCTCCGCCGCCGCCAGTTCGTCGATCGTGCCATAGCGCCCCGCTTCAAGCATTCGCCGCCACCGGAACGCCCGGGCCAGCGCCTTCACCAGCGTGGTGTCCGCAGCCGAGGGGCCCCGGTTCGTGGTGCCGCCCGGCGCGATCATCAGCTTCCGCCCGCCCCGCGGCTTCCGGACCGCCAGAGGCACCCGAACGGTCAGCATCTGCGCGGCGCCGGTCATGCTGCGGCCCTCGCGGATTCGGGTGGCGTGGCCAGGTCGCGCGCCAGGCTGGCCAGTCCCTCCAGCTTCAGCCGCACGTCAGCGCCGCCTACCCCGATGTCCACCCGGTCGACCAGGAGGCGGATAATCCGCGCCTGCTCCGCGGGGAAGAGCTCCTCCCAAAGCGGGTCCAGCCGCTCCAGCGCCAGCCGGGCTTCGCCCTCCGTCATATCCGGCGCCGAGGCCCGTGCCGCGCGCCAGGCCCCGAGCACCACCTCCGGCTGGCGCAGCAGCCCACGGACCTGCGCGATGACCGCGCCCTCGATCTCGGCGGCGGAAATGCGCGCGATGGCCGGGCCGTCCGCGGCGCTACCCTTCAGCACCGACTGGCTGACATAGTAGCGGTACTGCTGCCCGCGGCGCCCCCGCGCATGGGTGGGCGACATCGCACGCCCGTCGCTGCCGAAGATCAGCCCGCGCAGCAGCGAAGGCGTCTGGCACCGCGTGCGGTTGGCGCGTGTCTTCGGGCTGATCGACAGCAGGGCGTGCGCCGCGTCCCACATCGCCTGGGGCACGATGGCAGCGTGCTCGCCCGGGTGCGACTTCCCTTTGTGCATCGCCTCGCCGAGATAGGTCCGGTTGCTGAGCACCCGATACACGTCGCTCTTGGTGAAGGCGCGGCCGCGCTTCGTGGTGGCGCCTTCGGCCCGGAGCATGGTGACCAGCTTCGTACCGGATTCCGTCTCGACGAAGCCTTCGAAGATCCGGCGCACCAGTGCCGCCTCCGCCTCGTTCACCAGCAGCTTGCGGTCCTTGGCGTCGTAGCCGAGTGGCACGAAGCCCCCCATCCAGATTCCGCGCGCCCGTGACGCCGCCACCTTGTCGCGGATGCGCTCGCCGATGACCTCCCGTTCGAACTGCGCGAAGCTGAGGAGGATGTTCAGCGTCAGCCGACCCATGCTGGTGGTCGTGTTGAACGACTGCGTGACGGAGACGAAGGTCACGCTGTTCGCGTCGAACACCTCCACCAGCTTGGCGAAGTCCATCAGCGCGCGTGACAGCCGGTCGATCTTGTAGACCACCACCACATCGATCAGCCCGCGCTCAATGTCGGCCAGGAGGCGCCGCAGTGAAGGTCGTTCCAGCGTGCCGCCGGACACGCCGCCATCGTCGTAGCGATCGCGGATGAGCACCCATCCCTCCGACCGCTGGCTGGTGATGTAGGCCTCACAAGCCTCGCGCTGCGCATCCAGCGAGTTGAACTCCATGTCGAGCCCTTCCTCGCTCGACTTGCGCGTGTACACCGCGGCGCGGATCTTCCTCACCGTGGCCGGCATGGCGGCGTCGGCGGCTGGCTTGCGCTTCATGCCGTGCCCCTCCGGTTCTTCAGGCCAAAGAACAGCCAGCCATTCCAGCGCGTGCCGGTGATGGCGCGCGCGATGGAGGAGAGCGACTGGTAGGGGCGCCCCTGATACTCGTAGCCGTCGTGCAGCACAGTGACGCTGTACTCGACTCCCTGGTACTCGCGGATCAGCCGCGTGCCGGTGATCGGCTTGTCGTCGCCGCGGATGCGCCGGAGGACGGGATTACCGCCGTCGAGCTGTTCACCGAGGGCCTCGAGGCGCTGGATCGTCTCGGGCTTCAGGCCGCCATAGGCGAGCTCTTGAATGCGATAAGCCAGCCGGCTCTCCAGGAAGCGCCGGTTGTAGGGCGGCGGTTCGGTCGCAAAAAGCTCCCGCCACTGCTGCTTCAGGTCAGGCGTGGGGGTGGTCTTCAGCGCGGCGAGCCGGCCTAGCACGTCGGCCGGCGGGATGGCGGGGATGGTCCGCGCCGGCGGGGTGCCAGCTTTGGATTTGGTGGCGCGTTTCATGCGGGTCTCCGGTTGGTCCGGTTCGCATGCAGGCGCTGGGGTGCCAGGAAGTGTAGGTCAGGCTCTCCGCGGTCGGCGTCCTCGCGCGCAGCTTCCTCGGCAGCGCGGCTGCGCAGCCGCACCAATCCCGCGGCAAGGATGGTGCACACCTCACGCAGGTGCGGCGGAAGGTGGCCATTGATTGGGTTCGGCAGGGGCATCGGGATCCAGCACGCATTGTCCTGCCTATTCTCTACCGCCTCGCCACCCGCACCTTCTCAGCCGGCCGGCTCGGCGCGGCGCCATGCACCGCCGTCAGTGCCGACGGTCGTCCGATATTCGGCTTCACGGTCGGCCAAATCCGGCTCAGACGCGCCTTGATCGAGCTGTCGCAGGGCACATTGTCGGGTCCCAACTGATCGGCAAACCAGTCTTGGATCATCCGCAGCCATTCAGCCTGCGTCGCCGGTGGTCCCGGGTCGTAAATGGTCTTCGCGATCTCGCACCAGCAGCCTTCCCAATCGAATTTGGGCGGAGCACCGCGTGACTTCTCCCGCCCGTTCGCGCCTGCCACGGCAGCGATCGCAGATTGGGCACCGCCGATCCCCTGCGCCTCCTGGAACCGCTCCATCTCGGCCCGGCGCACCACCAGCGACTGGCGGTCGACCAGGATCGTGCCGCGCTCATCATCCTGGTCCGGGAGATCAAGCACCTCCCCCTGCAAGCCGCAGAACCGCCCGATGGCCTGCGAGCCATTCAGCAACACGGACCAGGCATCGACGCTGCGGATGTCCATGGTTCCGACGATCCAGCGCGTTCCGGTCGGAATGCTGAACGGCCGCCCGTCGGCATCCTCCTCGACTTCGCTGGTTTCGACACGCAGCCCACCAACCGCGATCGACAGGGTCAACTCGCTCTCCAAGGCATAGGCGGCAATGTCGGCTTCCGAGAGCGACCAGCGCTCGCAAAGCTCGGCCAGCCCGTAGAACGGCTTGCGGGGGAAAGGTTTGGCCATCACCTCTCCGTCCGATCGATCGCGCGCAGCCGACGATAGGCACGTACCACCTTCGCCATATCCGTGCGCATGTCAGGTGGCAGGCGCTGCGCCTCGACAAACACATCATCCAGGCACAGGCCGAGGATCGCGGCAGCGCGCTCGATGAGCTGATCCCGCGGCGGGCTCTCCATGTCGCGTTCGATCCGCGACCAATAGGCCGCTGAGATCCCCAGCCGATCGGCCATGTCGGTCATGCCGATCCCAAGCGCGGTCCGGCGCTCCCGGATGATCCTGCCAAAGCTCACAGCCCTGCTCCTTCAATCAAGCCGTAGCGTTGCAGTCGCACGGCGATGAATCTGTCCGAGACGCCGAAATCACCGGCCAGCGCCGCCACGACACCCGCCAGGGCTTCCTCGGGCGTGTCGCGGGCGAGGACACGGAATCCGGGGCGTCCCCGATGTGGCGCATGCACCATCAGCAGCTTCTCGGCCCGCGCATGCGCGACCATGCGAAGATGCAGTGGCGAAGGCGGCACCAGCAGCGCCCCCATGAATTCATTGGCACGTCGCTCGGACAGCAACGTGGCCCGATCGAGGCAGCCAGGGTCGGCCGTCACCGACCGATAGCGCCGTGCGGGCTGCTCTACGGCGGATGGCACGTCGAACACGATGTGGCCAACCTCATGCGCTGCCGTGCTGAGCGCCAATTCTGGCCGGTTGGCCATCATGCCCGCATTGACCGACACCAGCGCCAGCCCCGGTGCCGCGGGGTCGGTCTCGCAGATGCCCAGCACAGCGCGGCCGTCCTCATCATGCACTGCATGGGCGAAGTCCCACTCGGCGGTGATCTGCCGGCTGTTGACCTCGAGCACGCTCGCCGTAGCAGCCAGCGCTCCCGCATCCAACGCCCAGGCGCTGTCCCTCCGCGCGACGACGCGGCGCAATTGGGCGGCGACAGCCCAGACAGCCTCGGCCGTGAGCCGATGCGGGACGCCGGTCTGCGGGTGGTGGGCATAGGTCAGGGATACCGGCATTGCGGCAAGCCTCGGTTGATGACGTGAGGGGTTAAGGCGTGTGTTCCTTTTATGTTCCTCACCCGTGCTGAGTCCAGCATCGCGAACAAGTGCCAGTCATTAAATCTTCGCACCGAAATCCCACGCGGCGCCCGGACCCGGCGTAGTCCTCGGAAACCTCTGGTTTTCCTGCCGGCCAAGAATATGCCGGCACAATCCTGGCCGGCATTTATCGCCTTTGTTGGTCAATCGGCCGCAGCGCCTCGTGGTCCGGTCCGCTCATCGACGCAACCAGCGCGATGCCGGAGCTAGACATGATCACACAACGCACTTCGGACCCCGCCGACCGACCCGCCTGGGACCAGCCACAATTGCGCCAGGCCCTCTCCACCGCCCGGCACCGGGCCGCCCGGGGGGCGCGCCGGCTGCAACTCTCCGCCCCCGACCGGGAGGACCTGTGCCAGGACATCCTGGTCGCCATGCTGCAACGCAGCCGGCACTTCGACCCGGAGCGCGGCGCGTGGTCGACCTTTGTCGGGTTCGTCGCCCGGCATGTCGTCGCCGACCACGCGCGCATCCAGCGCGACCTGCCGCAGCCGGTCTTTCTCCCGCTCGAAGTGGATGCGTTCCCTAACGGCTGCTCAGCGACCCAGCAGGATCACAGCGATCCGTGCCTGGAACTCGACCTCCAGCGCGTGGCCGAGGAACTGCCGACCGCGCCGCAATCCATCCTGCGGCTGCTGGCCGCCGAGGGGGATGTGCCGAGCGCGCAGCGGGCCAGCACCCAGTCCCGCCCGACCTTCTACCGCTCGGTCGCCGATCTCCGCTGCTGGCTGCACGCGACGGGCCTTCGCCCGAGGCGCGGCAGCGCGCGCGCCCAGCTCACTGCGCCGGCTGAGAAAAACCCACCCACCGATCCGTAGAGAACAAGAGCCGAACCATGCGTTCCAGGGAGAGCCGACCGATGCACCTCGTGCACCTCACCACCCATTTGCTGCCACCCGCCCAGGTGTCGAAGGCCAACGTACCGACGACCATCGTCGTGAGCGAGAACGATCTCTGCGACCGCCTGGCCGATGCGGTGCCCGGCGATACCATCACCTATCACATCGGCATGCTGGCTCGGGATCGGGCACCCCAGACGCAGGTGCTTAGCCCGGATCGCTGCCGCGATCTCGGCGCTGTCGCCGACCGTGTTCTGCAACTGGCCGAGGCCGGCTGGGTGCATCTGGTGCAGCGCCGGCTCGGCGAGGAGCGCTTCGCCTACCTGCTGATCGTGCGACCTCGGCCGCGCGCCCTCCGCGGCGCGGCCATGCCGGTCCCCGCTGCTCTCAAGCAGGCGGCGTGAGGCCAGCCATGGGGAAGCCATCCCGCGACAAAGGCCTGCGCCGTGAGCGCGCCATCGTCGAAACCCACCTGAAGTGCGGCATCCACGCCGAGCGTGTGCCGCTGTCCGGCGCCGTCCGGTACCGCGGCAACGGCGCCGACGTTGACCTGTACGTCCGCGGCTCGGAGCCGGTGAAGGCAGAGGTCAAGGCTCGCGCCGAGGGCGACGGCTTCAAGACGCTGGAGCGCTGGCTCGGTGGAAACGACGCCCTGTTCCTCTGGCGCGACCGCGCAGCGCCCTTCGTGGTGCTGCCCCTGCACGTCTGGCTGGAGATCGTCGGCCGCAGCGCACGGTGCGCGGACCCGGATTCCGATCGCAGTCGTACTCGTCGCGCGCGCCAGGCCGAGGAAGGCGCGTTGCCGCCGGCCGACGCCATCGCCGAGGCGACGCTGTGAGCCCGCGCACCGCCCGCAGCGTGCACGCCATCGGCGAAGCGGTCCGCAACCTGGCCGGCGGCGCGCTGCTCGCCGGCGGCTTCATCGCGCTCCTCTGGCTCGCCGAACTGGCGACCGTCCGATGAGCACCATCCCCTCGACCAGAAGGACCACCATGACCAACCGAACCACTCTGGCGCAGCTGCGCGAGATGGACGCCGCGCAGGCCGCCCGCCTGCCCGTCGATCATCTGGCGCTGCTGCTGGAAGAGGTCGGGGCGCTGAAGGCCGACGCCAAGTACCTCGCCGACCTGCTGCACGACTCGCTGCATGCCCGCTACGGCGGTCCCGCCGCCGCGGCCCGTCGCGCCGAGGGCAAGGACACCGGCCGCGTCCGCATCGCCGATGACGCCTTCGAAGTCGTCGCCGACCTCCCGAAAAAGGCGGCGTGGGACCAGCCGAAGCTGGCCGTGGCGGTCGCCACCATCGTGGCGTGGGGCGAGGATCCCGCGGACTACGTCACCACCGAGATCCGCGTGCCGGAAAGCCGCTTCACGGCCTGGCCGCCGCGCATCCGCGCGGTCTTCGAGCCGGCGCGCACCGTCGCCACCGGCCGCCCCTCCTACACCCTCGAACAGAAGGACGCCGCGTGATGGCGCACGAACTCCGCATCCAGGTCGTCATCCCGCTGCAGGGTGATGCCGTCGCCCGCGCGAAGGACGTCGCCGCCTTCGAGCCGACGCTCGACAGCTTCACCGAAGTCGTCGCGCGCGCAGGTGGCGACATCAAGGTTGATGTCATCAAGGCCAAGCCGCGCGCCGCGAAGCAGGAGGCGAACTGATGGCGATCTCCCTCGCATCCCTGCGCAGCAGCACCAGCCTCTCCCCACCGAGGCTGCTGCTCTACGGCGTCGCCGGTGTCGGCAAGACAGAGTTTGCCGCAGCCTCGCCTCGGCCCGTCATTCTGCAGACCGAGGATGGGCTCGGGCGGATCGAGGCGACGACCTTCGGGCTGCTGCGCAGCTTCGATGAGATCATGGAGGCTTTGGCCGCGCTCTACTTCGAGCCGCATGACTTCGAGACGCTGGTGGTGGACAGCCTCGACTGGCTGGAGCCGCTGGTGTGGCAGCACACGGCGCAGACGCACAGCCAGCCGGACATCGAGTCCTTCGGCTACGGCAAGGGCTACTTGGCGGCACTGGATACCTGGCGCGGCTTCCTCGACGGCGTGAACGCGCTGCGTGAGGAGCGCGGCATGGGCGTGATCCTCATCGCCCACGCCGAGATCAAGCGTTTCGACAGCCCCGAGACGGAACCCTACGACCGGTACCAGCCGAAGCTCCATCGCAGCGCATCGGCCCTGGTGCAGGAGCATGTCGATGCCGTGCTCTTCGCGAACTACCGCGTCAGCACGCTGAAGTCGGACGTCGGCTTCAACAAGAAGGTGGTCCGCGGCGTCAGCGGCGGTGATCGCCTGCTGCACACCGCCGAGCGGCCGGCCTTCCTCGCGAAAAACCGCTTCGGGCTGGCCGAGACGCTGCCGCTGTCCTGGCCCGAGCTCGCCGCCGGCATCCCCTTCTACGCGACGCCGCCCAGCGCCGCCCCCGCCTCCACCACCGAAGCCCGGAGCTGACCCATGGCATCCCTGAATGGAACCTTTGACGCGACGGAAGTCGCCCCCGCTGTCCCGCTCGAGGTGCTGCCGCCCGGCAAGTACCTCGCGCATCTGATCGAGAGCGAGATGCTGCCGACCAAGGCGGGCGATGGGCAGCTGCTCAAGCTGGTGTTCGAGGTGCTGGAAGGCCCCTCCGCGCGCCGGAAGATCTTCGACCAGCTGAATCTGGTGAACCGCAACGAGCAGACGGTCGAGATCGCGCAGCGCACGCTGTCGGCCATCTGCCACGCGGTCGGCCAGGTGCATGTCAGCGACAGCGAGCAGCTGCACTTCAAGCCGCTGATCATCACGCTGAGGGTCGAACCCGCGGGCAACGACAAATACGGCGTCTACCGTGAGGCGCGGAACAAGGTCGCCGGCTACTCGGCGGCCAACACTAGCACCGCCGCCGGCACCACCCCGCGCCCGGCTACCCCGGGGCCCCGTCCAGCCGCCGCGGCACCTCCGCCGGCCACCCGCACCAGCGCCGTGGCCACCCCGCCCTGGCGCCGCAATGCCTGATCACCAGCCGGCAGGCCGCGCGCCTGCTGGCCTCTCTCCCTCGAACCAGGATCAGGTCATGGCTGTCCTTCCTTCGCCCGCATGTCCCACCATCACCGCCATCTACGCGGCCTATGAGGCGGCAGCGGATAGCGGCTATCGCGCGCATCTCGGCGCCTCGCTGATCGGCACCGAATGCGAGCGGGCCATCTGGTACTCCTTCCGGTGGGCCACCCGCGCCCGGCACACCGGACGGCTGCTGCGGCTGTTCGACACCGGCAATCTGGCCGAGGCCCGCTTCGTCGCCGACCTGCGCCGCGTCGGCGTCACCGTCCTGGACCTGGATCCCGCGACGGGGCGTCAGTGGAACCTGCGCGATGCCTCCGGCCACTTCGGCGGCAGCATGGACGCAGTGGCGATCGGTCTGCCCGAGGCGCCGAGCACCTGGCACGTCTGCGAATTCAAGACCCACAGCGCCAAGTCCTTTGCCAAGCTGAAGGCCGATGGCGTCGCCGCCTCCAAGCCGCTGCACTGGGCGCAGATGCAGGCCTACATGCAGCTCGCCGGCCTCGATCGAGCCTTCTATCTGGCGGTCTGCAAGGACACGGACGAGCTCTACCAGGAGCGTATCCGGCACGACGCCGAGTCCGGGCTGCGCATCCTGGCCAAGGCCGAGCGCATCATCGGTGCCGCCCGGCCGCCGGCCCGCATTAGCCAGGACCCGGCCTGGTGGCAGTGCCGCTTTTGCGACCACCACGCCGTCTGCCATGCCGGTGCGGCACCGGAGCGGCACTGCCGGTCCTGCCTCCATGCCTCGCCCGCCCCGGGTGGTGACTGGCATTGCGCGCGCCACCACGCCCCTATCGGCCGGCGCGAGCAGGAGGCAGGATGCGCGGCGCATCTGTACCTGCCGGATTTCGTGGCCGCCGAGCAGGTCGACGCCGGCGAGGACTGGGTCAGCTATCGACTGCCGGACGGCACCGAATGGCGTGACGGCGTGCCCGCCGCGGCGCCGCCCGACATCGTCGCGCACCTGCCGTGCCGGATCTGTCGCGCCACGATCTATCGGGTCGGGCCCGGCAAGGGGCCGCACATCGCCGAGCTGATCTGCACCGGTTGCAAGACGGGCGGGCGCTGGCTCAGCAAGGTGGATGCTGCGGCGATGGGAGTGGCCGCGTGACCCTAGCGCTCCGCCCCTATCAGCGCGCCGCCGTCGAGGCGCTGTACGACTACTTCTCGGCCAGCAGCGGCAATCCGCTGGTCGTGATGCCGACCGGCACGGGCAAGAGCCTGTGCATCGCCGGCTTCACGCGTGAGGCCATCGCTGCCTACGGCGACACCCGCGTGTTGATCCTCACCCACGTGAAGGAGCTGATCCAGCAGAACTTCATGGCGCTGCTGCGCGCCTGGCCGGAAGCGCCGGCCGGCATCTACTCGGCCGGGCTGTCCCGCCGCGACATTCATGCGCAGATCCTGTTCGCTGGTATCCAGTCCATCCACCGCCACGCGCGGCAGGTGCAGCGCTGCGACCTCGTGCTGATCGACGAAGCACACCTGCTCGGCCGCGGCGACAGCGGCATGTACCGCTCCTTCCTGGCGCAGTTGAACGAGATCAACGCAGGGCTGTTGAAGGTCGTGGGCTTCACGGCGACACCGTATCGCCTGGACAGCGGAATGCTCCACGAAGGCAAGGATCGGCTCTTCACCGACATCGCTTTCCAGGTGCCGGTGCTGGAGATGATCCAGCAGGGCTATCTCTGCCCCGTCGTGCCCAAGCAGACGTCGACGCAGCTCGACGTCGGTGGCGTCGGCACGCGTGGCGGCGAGTTCATCGCCAAGGACCTCGAGGCGGCGGTCGACCGCGACGATGTGACCCGCGCCGCCGTGGCCGAGATCGTCCAGCACGGTGAGGGGCGCGGCTCCTGGCTGGTCTTCTGCTCCGGCGTGGCCCATGCGCGCCATGTCCGCGATGCCATCCGCGAGCATGGCATCTCCGCCGAGACCGTGACCGGTGATACGCCCGGGCCGGAGCGCGACGGCATCCTGGCGGCCTTCAAGGCGGGGCGGCTGCGGTGCGTCACCAACGCCAATGTCCTCACCACCGGCTTCGACGCGCCCGGCACCGATCTCATCGCGCTGCTGCGCCCCACGAAGAGTGTGGGCCTCTACGTCCAGATGGTGGGTCGCGGCACGCGCCTGGCCGAGGGCAAGGATGACTGCCTGGTGCTCGACTTCGCCGGCAACACGGCGCGGCACGGTCCGATCGACACGGTGGATGGACGAAAGAAGGAACCCGCCGGCGACGGCGAGGCACCGATCAAGGTCTGCCCGGAATGCCAGACCATCAACCACGCCAGCGCGCGGCACTGCATCGAGTGTGACCATGAGTTCCCGCCGCCGGTCGTGAAGGTGGCGCCGCAGGCGGCGTCGAACGCGCTGCTCTCGACGCAGATCCAGGCGGCGTGGTGCGATGTGACCGGCATCACCTATGCCCGGCACGACAAGCCAGGGAAGCCAGCCTCGCTGCGCGTCACCTACGAATGCGGCCTGGCGCGGCACAGCGAGTGGGTTTGCTTCGAGCATACCGGCTTCCCGCGGGACAAGGCGGTCGGCTGGTGGCGGCGCCGCGCCGGCAATCTGCCGCCCCCGACGACGGTGGATGAGGCGCTCGAACAGCTGGATCAGCTGCGCCGTCCCATCGCGATCCAGGTGCGGCCCGCGGGCCAGTACACCGAGATCGCCGCCGCGAGGTTCGTGTGAGATGCGCCGCATGTCGCCTCCGTACCGCCCGCGGCTTCGGTTGGTTCGATCCGCGCGTGCGGACCTCCGAGCCCCTGCCGGCCTGTTCCATGCGCTGCATGAGCGCGCTCTGCAGGAGGTGGGGCGTGGTTGATCCCGACGAGCACGAGATCGCAGCCATCGCGGCGGCCAGCCCCATGGCGGGCGAGTACCTGGAGAGCATCGGGAAAACCGATCTCGCCGTGCTGACGGAGGCGGAATGGCTGACGCTGCTGGAGGTGATCATCACCGCCTACCAGGATGAGCTTGCTCGCCTGCTGGATCAGGGACGGCATCCGGCGCCGCCGCTTGCTGCAGGTGGTCGCCCATGAGTGGCGTCACCTCGGCCCGAGAGGTCGCGCGCCGGCTCGGTCTCTCGCACACCGCCATCCAGAACGCCGAACGCGCTGGGCGCATCGCGCGGGAAGATGACGGCACCTGGGACGTGGAGAACGTCCAGCGAGGTCTGTCGGGAAAGCCTGCGCGCGAGCGTCGCGTCAAAACTGATGTCGCGCCAGATCAGACCGGCGCCGCAGATGATGCTCCCCGCCCTGTCGGTGGAAGCGGCATCGCCTCGACGCGCGAGCTTGCTCGACGCCTCGGCTGTTCCCATACCTCCCTGCAGAAAGCAGAGCGATCCGGCCGCATCGCGCGGGAACCGAATGGCCGCTGGGATGTGGAAAAGGTAAGCGCCGGCCTCAAGACGCGGGCCACGCCCGCACAGCGTGCGCCACACGGCTCGCGGGGGCCGTGGGCCAAGCCTGCGCAGTACTTCTCCAAGCTTGACACGGACATCATCGGCCCGGTCCGCAACATCCATACGGAGCTTGAAGCTGCACGCCGCGCGCTCCAGCGCGCCGCCGAGCAGATTGCGGCGCTCGATCCCGAGATCCTGCGCCTGGAGCGGGCCTGCGACGCAGCGATCGCCGCACAGGAGCGTGGCAGCGAATGACCGATGCCCCCTCCTTCATGGCCGATTGCGGCGAGCGCCTGGCCGACAACGGTTATTCGGTCATCCCCATCATGCCGGGCACGAAGGTGCCGGGGCGGTTCACTGGCGGGGAATGGTCGCCCTATCCCGACTGGGCGCGTCACTGCGACCGGCCGACGAAGCCCTTCGAGGTGGACATCTGGCGCCGCTGGCCGGGCTGCGGCGTCGGCATCGCCACCGGCGCGGTGGTGGGCATCGACATCGACATCCTGGACGGCGCGCTGGCCATCCAGATCGCCGGACTCGCCGCCTCCATGCTCGGAGACACCCCCTGCCTGCGCATCGGCCGCGCCCCCAAGCGGCTGCTCGTCTATCGGGCCGCCACACCCTTCGCAGGCCGCAAGCGCCATCCCCTCGAACTCCTGGCGCGCGGCCAGCAATTCGTCGCCTATGCCATCCACCCCGACACTGGTCGCCCCTACGAGTGGCCGGAGGACAGCCTGGTGGAGCTGCCGCTGTCGCGGCTGCCGGTGGTGGATGAGGCCAGTTGCGCGGCTTTCCTGGAGGCCGCCTGGCAGCTCGTCCCCGACGAGGTCCGGGTCAACTCGATCCTCGCAGACGCGCCCACCAGCACTTGGCGCGGCCCCAGCGACCCGAAGGGCACGCGGGACGCCATCGTTGCGGCGCTGGACTGGCTGCCGAACAATGACCTGCCGGGCAACGAGTGGATCACCGTCGGCGCCGCCATCAAGGCCGCGATCGGCGAGGAGGGGCGCGACCTCTGGCTCGACTGGTCTCGGCGATCCGGGAAGTCGGGCCAGTCGGGTCGATCCGACACCCCCGAGCGGCGCTGGGCCTCGCTGCGACCGCACAGCGTCGGCGCGGGGAAGATCTACTGGCTGGCCGAGCAGCGCGGCTGGGTGCCGGATCCCGCTCTGACGCTGAACGGCACGATGGCCGAGCAGGCGGCACAGCCGCATCCCGCGGCGGGCCTTCTGGCGAAGGTCGCGGTCGCGCCGCTGCCGATCGCGCCGCCGCCGAAGCCCTATCGCGTCCCGCCCGAGCTGCTGAAGGTGGACGGCACGCTGAAGCTGTTCCTCAACTACGCCACGGCCAGCGCCGTCAGCCCGCAGCCGTTCCTCTCGCTGGGTGCCGCCATCTGCCTGGTCGGCGCCATCGCCGGCCGCCGGTACCGCACGCCGACTGACCTGCGCAGCAACGTCTACGCCATCGGCATCGCCGACAGCGGCGGCGGGAAAGACCATGCCCGGCGATGCGCGAAGCGCGCGATCTATGCCGCGGGCCTCGATCGCTACCTCGGCGGCGAGGATCTCGCCTCCTCGGCGGGACTGCTCACGTCGCTGCAGCGCCATCCCGCCCGACTGTTCCAGGTGGACGAATTTGGCCAGTTCCTGAAGCTGGTCCTGAACCAGCGCGCGCCGGCCCATAAGGCGGCTATCTGGTCAGAGCTGACGAAGCTCTACACCTCGGCGGCTGAGCCCTACATCGGCGCCGAATACGCCGACCAGAAGGCGCGGCCGCGCGTGACCATCGAGCAGCCCTGCGCCTGCATCTGGGGCGTCACCGTGCCAGGTCCGTTCTGGTCGGCGCTGGAAGGCGGCGCTCTGGCGGACGGCTCCATCGCGCGCTTCCTGGTGTTCCTGACCGACGACGACTACCCGGAGCGCAATGAGACGCCGGCGCCGATGGACCCGCCGCCTCCGTTGGTGTCGGCCTTGCAGGGGATCGCGCGCGGCGTGCCAGGTCACAGCCATGGCGGAAATATCGCCGACGCAATGGAATCCTCTGCGCCGATCCACGCCTACACAGTGCCGCTGACCGCGGACGCCGACGTTGCCATGGCCAGTGTGCGGCGAGAGGCGACCGCCCTGTTACGCTCCCACCGCGGCACCTACGCCACCGCGCTGTTCGGCCGCTACGCGGAGAACACCGCAAAGCTGGCCATGCTGGCGGCGATCAGCCGTGATCCTTCCAGGCCCGTCACCCAGGCGCAGGACGTGACCTGGGCCAGCGGCCTGGTCGAGCACTGCATCGCCACGCTGCTGCGCGAGGCCGAGCGCAGGGTCTCCGACAATGACACGGAGGCGAAGCACAAGCGGCTGCTCGCGATCATCCGCGACGGCGGACGCCAGTCGCGCAGCGACATCACCAGGCGCTCGCAGTTCCTGTCGCGCCGGGAGCGCGAGGAAATCATCGCCTCGCTCATCGAGGCAGGCCTCGTGGTCATGGACGTCGAGCCCGGGACGACGAGGCCGACCGCCTACTACACCGCGACCACGCCCACCGGGACGGCGCTCGTTGGAAGGAGTGTGCCATGAAGTATCTCGCCCGCATGAGGTATCTCGCGCTCGGAACCCCAGGTGCAGGGCCGGTCTCCGCGAGATCTTCAATAATTCAATCTTTCACGCGCGCAGGCGAATGCAGATGCGCGGGCGCCCTAGGGCCAGGAGAGAGACCCATTGAAGTATTATTATTATTGAAGTTTCTCCTCCTCCCCAGGGGACGTCCGCGCGCACGCGCACGAGGCGCCAGTCGGCGCAGGACCACGCCAGGTCAGGCCAGCGCCGACAGCGCAGCCTCCGGTGCGCGGTCCAGGATCTTTAGCAGCGCCTTGGCCGGTCCGGCCGGCAGGCGCTTGCCCTGCTCCCAGTTCCGCACGGTGTCCAATGGCACGCCAATTCGCGCGGCAAAGGCGGCTTGCGTCAGCCCCGTCCGCCGACGCACCCGGCGCGTGTATGCCGCCGCGTCCTGCGCCGACGCTGCATCGTCCTCGGCGGCGTGGCGCTGGATGTCGGTCTCGGTCGTCGCATCGACCCGCCGCGGGTCAATCCGGCCCTTGAGCGGCTTGGCGGCGTCAAGCGTCACGCGAACTGTACCCATAGCGAGCCACCTCCTTGGCGTTGGCCTTGCGGGCCGAGATCATCCGGAACGCGTCGCTCCGCGGCGTGTAGACCACCAGGAACAGCCGCCCCTCGATCTGGCCGAGCACGCGATAGCGCTGCTCGCCGTAATCGAAGCGGTTGTCGACTTCGACCAGCCGATCCGGGTCGAGGAACACCTGCACCGCATAGGCGAAGTCGAAACCGCGCTCGGCGAAGCAGGCGTCGCTCTTGGCGTCATCCCACTCGAATTCCACGGCCTCTATGTAGGCCAGAGGACGACAAAACCCAAGGGCTTTCTCCAGCGAGCAGCGGGAGTTCGCGCATGAGCATGCACGGCGCACCGCTGCCGCCCCGGTCCTGCCTCGACCGCGGCACGCGCAGCCCGACCAACGACAGCGAGGTGAACGCCATGCGTGCGGCTGCCTGGCATCGGCACGGCGTGGCCGCTCTGCCCGTCGCCGACATCACTGACGACTGGCTCCGCCAGGCCATCACCAACGAAGCCAACCGGCGCTGGGGGCGCCGCAACGGGGAGAACCACCATGGCCGGTAAGCGCAAGACCAAGGTGTCGAAGCCGAAACACGACGATTTGGCGAAGCCGTCGAAGTGGCGTCTGCAACACGGCGGCTTCTCCGAGCCGGTCCGCGACGCGGATCCGGACACGGGCTCACCCATTGCGCATCGTCGTGCCGTCGATACGCTTGGGCTGATGCTGGCCAATGGCAGCATCACGCCGCAGATGCACGAGGCCGGGGCAATGTTCCGTGTGACCTTCCGCCTCGCAGCGTTGGACGGCATGCGCACGACGCAGCTGCTGCGTATCCAGGGTGGCGGAGGCGATCTGCTGAGCGAACGCCAGGCTGCGGCGCGGCGTCGGTTGGCCGCGGCCCTGGAGCTTTTCGGTGGCGCGGACAGTGCCGGCGGAAGCTGCCTGTGGCACGTGCTCGGCCTCGAGTGTTCCCTGCGGGAATGGGCGATGCGGCAGGGGTGGTCGGGCCGTCCGGTCCATCACGTCCAGGCGCAGGGCATCCTGCTCACCGCGCTCGGTGTGCTGGCCGCCCACTATGGCCTGCAACCGCGGGAGCGTGCCGCGTAAGCCTCAGCCCAAAGCGGCCTTCAGGTCCGTCATCGTGGCCATCAGCGTCATCGGGTCGATCGGTGACGGTATGAAGCCGCAGGCCTGGTAGAAGCGCTGAGCGTCTGCGTTCAGGGCCTGCACCAACACCCCGCGCACCGCCAGCACTTCGCTGGCCTGCAGCACGCGCAAGACCGCATCCCGCAGTAGCGCCCGCCCGATGCCCTGACCATGCAGGCTGCGGTCCACAGCCAGTCGGCCCAGCATCGCCATCGGGATCGGGTCGGGCATGTTGCGCTTCACCCGCCCTGGAGCGGCGGTCACGGCCACAGCCCCAGCCGCCAAGCAGTAGAACCCCACCACGAAGCCTGCGCGGCACACCACGAAGGTCCGTGACGCGCCGGCCAGCTGATTCGCCCGTGCACGCCGCCGCAGCCAGTCGTCAAGCGAGGCCTCGCCGCTATCGAACAACGCCAGGTCGTGCTTGTCTTCGAGCGGCGCCGGGGCGCTCAGCCCGTCGGCACTCACTCCCACGGTGGCGCGGTCTCCAGCAGCTTGCGAAGCCGGCCGTTCGGGTTGGGCGGCGCGTCGAGCAGCGCCTGGAACTTGGCGTACGCAGCCGGCTGGGTGCGGAACAGCGTGCGGTCGAGAATGGCGTCGGTCGCAGCGCGGCGCGCAGCCTCCAGCATGAACTCGGAACGCGACTTCCCCGAGAGCACGGCGGCCTCGTCGATCAGGGCACGATCCTCGGGCCGGACGCGTATGTTGATTGCGCCGACGGTGATGGCAGGCTGGTCCTTCGCCGGGCGGCGGGTCGGGGTGGTGATGCGCTTGGCAGGTGTTGGCATGGTGGCCTCCGAGGCTGGTTCTACGACTCTGTATGGACATTGTCCACCACGCAGTCTCGGCGTCGCTGAAACCGGATTGCGGCACCGGAACCAGAAGGGATAGTGTCTCGATAGTCGTTGAATTGCGACCGCAGCCGAGTGGCTCCCGAGCCACCGGCCCGCTGATCAGCCACAGTGGCTCTCGAGCCGATGGTTCCTTCCTGGCCCCGCTGTATGCGGGGGGCGGAAGCGCGCAACATCGCTAGCGCCAGGCCGAAAATATGGGTTGCGGTTTGCAGCCTTACCCCGCGGCTTCAAATTGTTAGCTGCAAACCGGCGCCGCGCCGTTGCCCCGCAAACCCCCTGCAAACCGGATGGCACCATGACGCTCCCCTGGATGGCGGCGAAGATTGTGCTGCGTCCGGTGGCGGAGCTGCGCCCGCATGCCGGCAATGCCCGCGTCCACAGCGCCGAGCAGCTGCAACAAATCAAGGCCAGCATGCTGGCCTTCGGCTTCACCAACCCGCTGCTGGTGGATGAGGATGGTGTGCTGATCGCCGGCCACGGTCGCCTCGAGGCGGCGTCCGCGCTCGGCATGGCCAAGGTGCCGGTGATCGTGCTGCGGCACCTGTCCGCGGCGCAGAAGGAGGCGCTGCGCCTCGCCGACAATCGCATCGCGGAGAACGCGACCTGGGACCAGGCGCTGCTGCGTGATGCGCTCGCCGCGGTGCAGGCGGCGCAGGACATCGACCTCGGCGCGCTCGGCTTCTCGGCGGGTGAGCTCGCGGACATCCTCGCGGCGGCTGGAGATGCCGTGTCCGACGGCGACGCGCCCGAGGCTCTGTCTGCGGATCCCGCCGAGGGGGGCGGTGCGGCAGGCGCGGCGGTCACCGAGGATGCGCCGGCGGAGGATCCTGCCGATGCTGATCCGGAGCCGCCGCGCCAGGCCGTAACCCGGCCCGGCGACCTCTGGCTGCTGGGCGAGCATCGGCTGCTCTGCGGCGACAGCACCGACGCGGCCAGCGTGGCGCGCGTCATGGGCGAGGACCGCTGCGCGCTGCTGTTCACGTCGCCGCCCTACGGAAACCAGCGCGACTACACCACCGGCGGCGTCACGGATTGGGATGCCCTGATGCACGGCGTGTTCCAGCACCTCGACGCGGCCATGCGACCGGATGGCCAGGTGCTGGTGAACCTCGGCCTGATCCACCGCGACAGCGAATGGATCCCCTACTGGTCGGGCTGGCTCGACTGGATGCGCGCCCGCGGCTGGCGCCGCTTCGGGCTCTACACCTGGGACCAGGGCCCCGGCTTGCCCGGCGATTGGAATGGTCGCCTCGCACCCGCCTTCGAGTTGGTCTTCCACTTCAATCGTCAGGCCCGGCAGGCGAACAAGATCGTCCCCTGCAAATGGGCCGGCACGCCGAACAAGGGCAGCGGCCTGCGCGCGGCCGACGGGACCATCTCGGAATACCAGCATGCCGGCCTGCCGGTGCAGGACTTCCGGATCCCCGACAACGTGCTGCGCCTGACCCGCCACAAGGGCCGGGGCATCGAGACGGAGCACCCCGCGGTGTTCCCGGTCGTGCTGCCGGAATTCCTCATGCGCACCTACACGGACGATGGCGACGTCGTGTTCGAGCCCTTCGACGGCTCGGGCACCACCATCCTGGCAGGTCAGCGCACCGGACGCCGCGTGCGCGCGATCGAGCTGGCGCCCGCTTATGTCGACCTGGCGATCGCCCGCTGGCGGATGCTGCATCCCGATCTGCCGGTTACGCTGGCCGACGATGGCCGCGACTACGATGCCGTCGCCGCGGCGCGAACGGAGGTCACCGGCAATGCAGCCTGATCTCGTCGTCTCGACTCTGCCGGTCGCAGCGCTGGTCCCCTATGCCGAGAACGCGCGCACGCATTCGCCGTCGCAGGTGGCGCAGATCGCCGCGTCCATCGCTGAGTTCGGCTTCGTGAACCCGGTTCTGGTCGATGCCGAAGGCGTGCTGATCGCCGGCCACGGCCGCGTCATGGCGGCGAAGCAGCTCGGGCTCGCCTCCGTGCCGGTGCTGCGGCTCGGCCATCTCTCCCCCGCGCAGGCGCGGGCGCTCCGCCTAGCCGACAACCAGATTGCCCTGAACTCCGGCTGGGACGAGGCGCTGCTGGCCGCTGAGATCGCGCGGATCCGCGACGAGGCGGTGGTCGACCTGGATGTACTCGGCTTCTCCGGCATGGAGCTCGACCGGTTGCTGGCGGCTGCCGATGCCGGCCTTGGCGATGATGCCGATGACGCACCGCCGCTGCCCGCGGAGCCCGTCACGCGCACCGGCGACCTGTGGCGCTGCGGCGAGCACCGCCTGCTGTGCGGCGACGCGACGAAGCTGACGGACGTACAGCGCGCGCTCGGCGCCGGCCACCTGGCCGACATGGGCTTCGTGGATCCGCCCTATAATGTCGCCTACGAGGGCGGTACCGCGGCGAAGATGACCATCGCCAATGACGCGCTCGGCGGCGGCTTTCCCGAGTTCCTTCGTCCCGCGCTGGCCAACCTGCTCTCGGTCACGAAGGGCGCCTGCTACGTCTGCATGTCCTCGTCCGAATGGCCGACGCTGCATCGCGTCTGGCAGGAGGCGGGCGGCAAGTGGTCGAGCACTATCATCTGGGCGAAGAACACCTTCGCCCTTGGCCGCGCCGACTACCACCAGCAGTTCGAGGCGATGCTCTACGGATGGAAGGCCGGCGCGCAGCACTACTGGTGCGGCGCTCGCGACCAAGGGAACGTCTGGCACTTCGACAAGCCGGCGCGGAACGACCTGCATCCCACCATGAAGCCGGTGTCGCTGGTGGAGCGGGCCATCCGCAACAGCAGCAAGCCGCGCGACACGGTGCTGGACTGCTTCGGCGGCTCAGGCACCACGATGATCGCCGCCGAACGCACGGGGCGGCGTGCCGTGCTGCTGGAGATCGATCCGGCCTATGCCGATGTCATCGTGCGGCGGTGGCAGGAGACCACCGGCGAGGCCGCAGTGCTGGAAGGTGATGATCGCATCTTCGCCGATGTCGCCGCGGCGCGTGGCGTCGTCGATCATGATGTGATCCAGACCGCCGAAACTTAGCAATTCCGCGCCGCTGCATCTTGCTTGGCTCGTGCGCGCCACAGCGCGAATGGTCCGTCACACGCAGAGCACCCCGCCCTGCACCACGACGGAGACCACGATGTCCGACCGCGAAGCCCGCGCCGCCCGCAACCAGGAATGCAGCTTGGCCGCCTTCCTCGCGAAGAAGGCCGAATTCGACGCCCTCCTCGCGGAACTCACCCAGGCCAGCGCGGACCATTTCGGCGCGGACCCCGAGACGGTGCTCTGGGGCGAAGCGGCCTGGCTTTCGGATGCCACCGCGAAGCTGAAGGATATCGCGGACCAGCATTTCCGCCGCGGCGAATACGCCTGCTGAAGCGGGCTGCCCCCGCACCGCCCCGACCGGCGAGGCCGGCGGGGCTCCCGGCAGTAGGGGCCGATGTCCGGCACCCGGAACCGGAGACCACCACGATGACCAAGCTTTCCGACAGCCAGCACGCGATCCTCAGCGCCGCCGCGCAGCATGAGATGGGCCTCGCCCGCGCGCCGAAGACCCTGCCGGCCGCGGCCCGCAACGCGGTGTTCCGCAGCCTGATCAAGAACAACCTGCTCACCGAGATCAACGCGCCGCGGGAGCATGTCGGGCTCGGCTGGCGGCAGGACGAGGACGGCACCTGGATCGTGGCGCGGATCACCGACGAGGGGCTGCGCGCCATCGGCATCGACCCGAACGAGGGCGACGTGGGGGCCGGCGAGCCCGACTGCTCGGGCATCGAGGCCAGCGTGCCCGACACGGCGCCCACGGGCGCGGACGACGCCGCCGAGGGGGATACCCCCGCGGAAGAAGCCGAACCCGCCCATGGCGCGCCCCTGGCGGAGGAAATCGCCCTGCTCGACCAGGTCCTCGCGGCACGCGCCGCCGCGCCGCGGACCAGCCTGCGCGACGCCGCCGCGGCGGTCCTCGCCGCCTGGGACGACGAGGCCAACCGCGCCACGGACATGATCGCCGCGCTCGATGCCCCGATGGAGGCGCTGCGCACCCTGCTCGCTGGTAAGCCGGCCCGCGCCGCGCGCGAGGCCGGAGCGCCACGCAAGCCGCGGGAGGGCACGAAGCAGGAGCAGGTGATCGCCATGCTGCGCCGCCCCGAGGGTGCCACGGTCGCGCAGATCGCCGAAGCGACGGGCTGGGCGCAGCACACCGTCCGCGGCTTCTTCGCCGGGCTGAAGAAGAAGGGCCACGCGGTCGAGGTGAAGTCGCGCGAGCGGATGGTCGGCCCGAACAAGACGGGCGCGAAGGGCTCCTTCACCATTTACCACCTGCCGGCCTGACCACGGAGCCGGACACGTCGAGGGCCCGCCGCCGGCAGGTAGCGGGCCCTTGCTCGTGATGACCATCACGTGCGGCGGGAGGTCGCCGCCATGCCGGAACTGACCGCCTCCACGCGCGAGGCCGCCCGTCGCCTCGGCGTCAGCGACACCGCCATCCACAAGGCCGAGCGCGCGGGTCGCATCGCCCGCGAGCCCGACGGTAGCTGGGACATCGACAAGACCCGCCGCCGCCTGACCGAGACCGCCGATCCCAACCGCTCGCCCCTGGCCAGCGGTGCCGGCGCCGACGGCACGCCCTTCGCCCGGCTGAAGGTCGCGCAGCTTGCCCTGAAGGTGGAGGCGCAGCGCCTTTCGCTCGACGAGACCAAGCGTCGCCTGGTCGATGTCACCGAAGCCAACGCCGCGCTCGACGAGATCGGCAGCACCATGCGCGACTCGCTGCTGAACTGGCCTGCACGCGTGTCGGGCCTGATCGCCGCCGAGATCAGCGTCGATCCGCATCTGCTGCAGACCATCCTGCAGAGCCACATCAACGACCTGCTGACGGAGGCGGCCGATCGCTTCGATCCAGCAGGCCTCGGAGGGGAGCGGTCTTCGCAGCCGTGAGCATGTGCGCCGCCGCGTTGGCGCCATGCTGCGCCCGCCGCCGCAGCTCACCGTCTCTGAATGGGCCGAGCGCCATCGCATGCTCGGCAGCCGCGCCTCAGCGGAACCAGGCCCCTGGCGCACCAGCCGCACGCCCTACCTCAAGGACGTAATGGATGCGCTGTCGGCGGTGCATCCCGCCCGCCGCGTGGTGTTCATGAAGGGCGCGCAGGTCGGCGCGACGGAGAGCGGCAACAACTGGCTCGGCTACATCATGCACCATGTGCCGGCGCCCGCCCTGGCGGTGCAGCCGACCGTGGAACTGGCCAAGCGCTTCTCGCGCCAGCGCATTGATCCGCTGCTGGAGGAGACGCCCGCGCTGCGGGAGCGGGTTGCGCCGGCCCGCGCGCGCGACAGCGGCAACACCATGCTGTCGAAAGAATTCCCTGGCGGCATCCTGGTGCTGACGGGTGCGAACAGCGCCGTCGGGCTGCGTTCGATGACGGCGCGGTTTCTGTTTCTCGACGAGGTGGACGCCTATCCCGGCGATGTCGCGGGCGAGGGTGATCCGATTGCTCTGGCCGAGGCCCGCGCCCGCACCTTCGGCTGGCGGCGCAAGGCCTTCCTGGTTTCCACGCCCACCATCGCCGGCCGCAGCCGCATCGAGCGGGAGTATCTCGCCTCCGACCAGCGGCGTTTCTTCGTGCCGTGCCCGGAATGCGGGGAGATGCAGTGGATGCGCTTCGAGCGGCTGCTCTGGGAGAAGGGCGCGCCGGAGACGGCGCGGTACCACTGCTCGGCCTGCGACCACCCGATGCAGGAGCACGACAAGACCGCCATGCTCGGCAGTGGCGAGTGGCGCGCGACGGCGGAGGGCCAGGATCCGCACACCATCGGCTTCCACATCTCGGCGCTCTACTCACCGGTGGGGTGGCTCTCTTGGGAGCAGATCGCCCGCGATTGGGAGGCGGCCCAGGGCAAGCCCGAGGACATCAAGACCTTCAAGAACACCGTGCTGGGCGAGACCTGGCAGGAGCAGGGCGAGGCGCCGGATTGGGAGCGCCTGGTCGAGCGCCGCGAGGACTTTCCGATGGGCGCGGTCCCGCCCGGCGCCCTCGTGCTCACCGCCGGCGTCGACGTGCAGGATGATCGCCTGGAATGCGACGTCTGGGGCTGGGCAGAGGGCTTTTCCTCGTGGCTGGTCGATCACGTCGTCATCACCGGCAGCCCGCGCGATCGGGAACCTTGGGACGAACTGGCCCGGGTGCTGGCGCGCGACTGGCCACGCCAGGGCGGTGGCGCCATGCGCATTGCCCGACTCTGTGTCGACACCGGCGGCCGCGACACCGCCGCCGTCTATGGCCATCTGCGCCGCCTGCGGGATCCCCGCATCGCGCCGACCAAGGGCATCGACGGCTGGAACCGGGCGCAGCCCGTCCAGGGCCCGACGTCAGTGGATGCGCTGGTGAACGGTCAGAAGCTGCGCCGTGGCCTGAAACTCTGGACCGTGTCCGTCTCGACCTGGAAGGCCGATCTCTATCGCCGCCTCTGGCTCGGCCGCGGCGACGCGGAGGAGCTTCCACCCGGTTGGGTGCATCTGCCGCGCGCGATCGACGTCGAATGGGTCAAGCAGCTGGTCGCCGGGCAGCTGCGCACGACGAAGGACCGCCGCGGCTTCGCCCGTCAGGAATGGGCCAAGCTGCGGGAACGGAACGAGGCGCTGGACTGCGCGGTGCTGGCGCGCGCCGCGCTCTGGCTGCTCGGCGCCGATCGGTATGGCGAGCAATTCTGGGCACGGCTGAGGGATGAGGCGGCGGACGCTCCCCTCCGGCCGAGCGACATTCCCGCCGCTGGGAATGTCGCAGACGCATCGCCGGCGCCGCAGGTCGGATCGGCGCCTGCGCCCGACACCCAGCGCCCGCGTGGTTGGCTCGCACCGCGCAATGGCTGGCTTCGCTGAGAGGAGGACCATCATGGACCCGACCGTCCTCGCCTGGGCGCTGGCGCAGCCTGCCGGCACCCGCGCCGCCGTGCTGGCCGCCGCCTTCACCGGCGGCACGACGCGCGTGACCTTCGACGGCCGCACCGTGGAATACCGCTCGCTCGACGAGCTCGGCCGTGCGCTCTCCGTCCTGCATGCTGCCGAGAACACCGCTGCGCGCCGCCCCAGCGTCACCTTCGCCAGCTTCTCCCGCGAGGGCAGCAAGTGATGGGGCGTCTCCGCGATGCCTGGGACGCCCTGCGTGGCTATGCCGCCGCCCACGACAGCCGCGCCTCGAACTGGGCGGCCTCCGGCAGCAGTGCCACGGCCGAGGTTGGCGCCGCGGCGCCCACGGTGGCGCGCCGCGCCCGCGATGCAGTCCGCAACGACCCCTACGCCGCCCGCATCGTCGATCTCTGGACCGGGAACGCGGTGGGGGCCGGCATCACCACCCGCTGGCCGGACAAGCCCCACGCCGAGGCCTGGCGCCGCTGGTCCGACAGCACGGCCTGCGACGCCGAGGGAAGGCTCGACCTCTATGGCCTCCAGGCGCTGGTGATGCGGGCCGTGGTGGAAAGCGGCGAATGCTTCGTCCGCCTGCTGCCGGCCGACATCACGACGGCGAACCCAATCGGCCTGCGGCTGCAGGTGCTGGAAAGCGACCACCTCGATGCGGCACGGCAGGGCGTCATCGACGGCGTCCCCACCCTGCAGGGCATCGGCCTGGGCGAGGCGGGCGAGCCGGTGGGCTATTGGCTGCACCGCGTGCATCCCGGCGCATCCTGGGTTCTGCCGGGCGGCGCCACTTGGCTGAGCAGCCAGCGCGTCCCGGCCCGCGACGTGCTGCATATCTACCGCAAGCGCCGGCCGGGCCAGCTGCGCGATGTCTCGTGGCTGGCGCCGGTGCTGACTCGCCTCCGGGATCTCGGCGATTACGAGGCTGCGCTCCTGATGAAGGCCAAGATCGAGGCCTGCCTGGCCGCGGTTGTGTCCGAGGATGGCGATGACGCCATGACCGGCGCCGCATCGGGCCTGCTGCGCGATGCCCAGGGCCGCACGGTGGAAAGCTTCGAGCCAGGGATGATCCTGTACCGGCGCGGCATGGGATCCGTGGAGGTGGTGAATCCGAGTGGTGGTGGGAGCCACGCGGCCTTTGCCCGCCGCGCGCTGGAAGCCTCTGCGGTGGGCACGGGCCTGACCTACGACCAGGTCGCGGGCGATCTCACCCAGGCGAACTACTCCTCGCTCCGTGCCGGCAAGATCGAGTTCCGGCGCCTCTGCGAGCAGGTGCAGTACGGAATGCTGATCCCGATGCTGGTGCGGCCCGTCGCCGATCGTTTCCACGCCCAGGGTGCGCTGCTTGGGCTGTGGGGCGCAGAGGTGCCCGACGGTCTGTCGCACGTCCCGCCGGCCCACGAGATGATCGACCCGCTCAAGGACACCACCGCGCTCATCGCCCAGGTCCGCGCCGGCTTCGTGCCGCAGCCCGAGGCGGTCGGCGCCTTCGGCTACGACTTCCGCCAGGTCGTCGAGATGATCCGCGAGGCGAATGCCCTGCTCGACGAGGCGGGCCTCTCGCTCGACAGCGATCCGCGCCGCGTCGCGAAGTCCGGTGCCGCGCAGGACGCAGCTCAGCTCGCTGCCATCGAGATTGCAGCCACCGGCGCTGCTTCGCCGCGTGCGGATGCGGGCGCTGCCCCCAATCCAGGAGCATCCCAATGATCGCAGGCGCCTACGACTGGACCGACGACATGCTCAAGATCAAGAGCATGCAGAAGAAGTTCCGCGACAGCTTCAACGGCACCGAGATCAACCCGGCGCGGTGGGAGATCGGGGCCACCGGCGGCGGCATCACCCACACCGTGGCGGATGGCGCGGTCACCATCTCCACCGGCACCACGCTCGATGACGAGTTGACGCTCACCAGCCGCACCACCTTCACCATCCCGCTCCGGGTCATGGTGGCGGTGAACATGAGTCAGCGCATCGTCGGTCAGTCGGTCTGGCTCGAGCTGGTCAGCATCGATCCCACCACCGCCCAGCCGGACGGCCGCAGCGTGGCGGCCTGGCGGCTGGATGGCGCCAGCGCCACGCTCGCGAACTACGAAGTCCAGAGCGAGGGCGCGCCGCGCCTCGGCAGCACCTCCGGCAGCACCATTCCCACCACCGCGCCCGCGGGCTGGTCGGTGCTGGAGCTCGAGCCGACCAACGACGAATGCTACTTCCACGGCCGCCTGCTCGACACCACCGCAGCGCGTTCCAACTCCTATGTCCGCCACCAGCAGATTCCGGAGCCCAATGCGCTCTATCGCTTCCGGATCCGCGTGCGGAACCGCCAGTTCATCAGCGGTATCTCCGCGGTGGCGAACAACGGCTCCGGCGCGGTGCGCATCACCCGCGCGGCGCATGGCTTTGCCACGAACGATGTGGTGACGGTCGCCGATGTCTCGGGCGTGCCGGGGGCGAACGGGACATTCACGATCACGGTCATCGACGCGAACAGCTTTGACCTGGTGGGGTCGACCTTCACCGGCGCTTATCTCAACACTGGCTGGGCCTCGATCTCGCGCAACCTCGCGCCGGTCTCGAACACCGACATCAAGGTCCAGTTCGTCACCATCGCGGACTACGCCGAGCTCACCACCGAGATCACGGCGGGTCGCGGCCAGTCCGTTGCTGGCCAGGGGCTGGGCGTGAACGTGCTCAGCACCATCCCGCCGAGCGTCACCCCGGTGGGTGGCCAGGCCCGCAACACCAGCGGCGCGGTACCGGTGCTGGCGGCGACGGGCTACTCGGCCAACCCGGTCGCCGTCACCACGGCGCGCGGCGTGGACCTTCTCGCGACGCTGATCGGCGCGCTGGTCACCAAGCCCTACGCCATCCCAGAGGCGGACTGGCAATACGCCGCCGCCGCGGGCGGGATCATCAACACCACCGACGTGGTGCTCAGGGCGGCCGCCGCTGCTGGCATCCGGAACTACGTGACCTCGATCGACATCCGCAATGCGCACGCGACGATCGCGACCGAAGTGGTGATCAAGGACGGCGCGACGGTGATCTGGCGGCAGTTGCTGGCGGCGGCGATGCCGGCGCCGGTCGAGATCACCTTCCCGACGCCGCTGCGCGGCACCGCGGCCACGGCGATGAACGTCGCCTGCATCACCACCGGCGCGCAGGTCTACGTCAACGCGCAGGGCTTCGCCGCGCCGTAGCGGCGCCACGCCAGGAGCACATCTCATGACCGAACCAATCGAACCGGGCGGGGTATCCTCCGCGCCCGATCGACTTCCCACCGCTGGGCAGTCGATCGTGGCGTGCCGCGCCCTGGCCGCACCGGTCAGCGTCAATCGCGCAGCTCGCACCGTCGAGGTGGTGTGGAGCACCGGCGCGCGCGCCCGCAACTTCGTGCCGCCCTATGGGCCAATCCTCGAAGAGCTCGACATGGCGCCCTCAGCGGTGCGCATGGACGCGCTCCGCTCCGGCCGCGCGCCGGTGCTGGACACGCATCGCCGTGCCGGCACGCGCGACGTGCTGGGCCGCGTCACCGCCGCCCGGCTCGACGCCGGCCGCGGCTACGCCACGCTGCAATTCAGCGGCGCCGACGACGTGGAGCCGGTCTGGCAGCGGGTCGCCGACGGCACGCTGCAGTCGGTGAGCGTTGGCTACCGCGTCCATCGCTACGAGCCCCGGCCCGATGCCGCCACCGGCCAGACCATCCACCGCGCCGTGGATTGGGAGCCCTACGAGATCTCGATCGTGCCCGTCCCGGTGGACGCGGCTGCCGTCGTGCGTGGCGAGGGGGACCAGGGCGCCCCCGCCACCGCCATCGAACCCGCCCTGACCATCCCCGAGGAACCACCCATGCCCGAGACGACGCCGGCTTTGCCGGATCCCGCGCCGGCGCCGCCTGCGCCGCCCACCACCCCGCACCAGGAGAACGCTGTGACCGCCACCGCCCCGCCGGAACCCACCCGCGCCGCACCGCCCGCGCCGGACCTCGATGCCATCCGGGCTGAGGCGGAGCGTGCCGCGGTCGAGCGCATCGCCGGCTATGAGCCGGTGCTGGCCGCCGCCCGCGGCCTGGTGACCGCCGACATGCTCGACACCATGCGGGAGGGCGCCATCCGCGACCGCGTCTCTCCCGAGGTGCTGCGCGGTCGGCTGTGGGAGGCCTTCACCAGCGGCGCCGCGCGTCCCTCCCTGCCGGCGCGCCCCGACACCGGCCCATCCAACGAGGACCCGTCGCAGCTCCTCGACGCCATGGCCGAGGCGCTCGCCGCCCGCACGATGCCCGGCTACCAGGCGCCGGCGACCGGCCGCCACACAGAGTTCCTGGGCTGGCGGCCCTCCGACATGATCGGGGAACTGCTCCGCGCCCGGGGCGAGCGGAACGTCCCGCGCAACCCGACCATCCTGGCCGAGCGCGCCTTCCACACCACCAGCGACTTCCCCGCGCTGCTCTCGGCCGCGGCCAACAAGATGCTGCTGGCTGCCTACGCGCCGGCAGCGCCCACCTACCGCACGCTGTTCCTCCGCCGCGATTTTCGGGACTTCAAGCCGCACCGCCATCTGCGGGTCGGCGACTTCCCGACGCTGCTGCCGCTGTCGGAGAATGGCGAGGTCCAGGCCGGCACCATGTCGGAGAGCCAGGAGCTCGTGTTCCTGCAGACCTTCGCCCGGCGCATCCGCGTCACGCGCCAGATGCTGGTGAATGACGATCTGGGCGCCTTCACTGACTTCGCCTCCATGATCGGCCGGCGTGTCGCCGACTTCGAGAATGCGACGGCCTATGCGCTGGTGAATAGCGCGGGTGGCGACGGCCCCACGCTCACCACCGGCGCGGCCGCGGTCTTCGGGACGGCGGCCGCGCGAGCCAACAAGGCGGGTGCGGGCACCGCGCTCGACCTGCCGAACCTGGCGCTCGGCCGTGCCGCGGTGATGCGTCAGAAGACCCTCGACGGCCTGCCGATCGCGGTGGGTGCGCAGATGCGCCTGCTGGTCGGGCCGAACCAGGAGCTTGCCGCGCGGCAGCTCACGGTGTCCGTCCAGGCGACCCAGACCAGCAACGCGAACGTCTACGCCGGCTTCGTGCAGCCGCTGGTCGAGCCGCTGATCCCGGCCAACCGCTGGTACCTCTTCTCGGATCCGATGGCCGCGCCGGTCTACGTCTACGGCTACCTCAATGGCGCCGAGGGGCCGCAGGTCACCACCGGCAATGTCCAGGGCGTCGACGGCGTGGAGGTCAGCGTGATCTTCGACTTCGGCGTCGGCGCCATCGACTGGCGCGGCGCCTGGTTCAATCCGGGCACCTGATCCCGGCTCCTCCCTTCCATCGTGAACCCATGCAGAGGCCGCCCCATCGGGCGGCTTCTGCGTTTGTGGAGACCTCATCCCCATGCGCAACTATGTGCAGCCGGGCGACAGCCTGGCGCTCGCAGTCCCCTATGCGGGCGGCGTCACCTCCGGCCAGGGTGTTTTGGTCGGCGCGCTCTTCGGCGTGGCCGCCATCGATGGCGTGCAGAACGCCGTCATCGAATGCCAGACCAAAGGCGTCTTCGACATCACCAAGGAGCCGGCGCTGGCGATCACCGCCGGTGCTCGCCTCTTCTGGGACAACACGAACCGCCGCCTCACCACCACCGCCACCGGCAACTTCCAGGTGGGCCTCGCCACCGTGGCGGCGCTGGTTGCGGACACCACCGTGCGCGCCGTGCTGCTGCGCGTTCCAGCGTCCGGCACATGAGCGCCGATCCGACGGCCACGCGGGGCTATCGCAACCGCAACCCGGGGAACATCGAGCACGTCCCCGCCAATGCGTGGCAGGGCCTGGCCGAGCCACCCTCGGACGGGCGCTTCTGCCGCTTCACGAGCCACGAGTTCGGCATCCGCGCGCTGGCGGCGCTGCTGGTTACCTATCAGGACCGGCACAAGCTGCGCACGCCGCGCGCGATCATCGAGCGCTGGGCGCCCAAGGTGGAGAACGATACCGCGGCCTATGTTGCCGTAGTGGCGCGGCGTATCGGCGTCGGGCCGGATGATGCGATCGATCTGAATCGGCACGATCACCTCCGGCCGCTGGTCGAGGCCATCATCCATCATGAATGCGCGGGGCTGAGCTATCCGACCGCGGTTATCGACCGCGCGCTGACGCTCGCAGGGGTGCCGCCGGCGCCGCCGGTGACCCTGCGCGAGGTGGCGGCCGTCACCGGCACCGGGCGTGGTGCGGTCCTCGTGGGCGCAGCGGGCATCGCCACCGCGGTGGCGCAGGCGGCACCAGCCATCCAGGCGCTGGGCGCGCTGGCGCCGGCTGTTGCCATCGCGGTCATCGTGGCGGCGGTGGTCGGCGTGCTCGCCTGGCGGCTGCGGCTGCCAGCGTGAGCGCCTTCGCCGCGGCCATGGATGCGCTGGCCGCGGATCCGAACATCGGCGCTGATGCGACCTACCGCGCGGGCGGGTCCGGGGCTCCGGTCCTGCTCCGCGTGGTCCGCTCGGCGCCGGATCGGCTGGGCGACGCCTTCGGCACCAGCGTGATCCAGGCCAGCGATGTCCTGACGGTGGCCATCGCCGTGCTGCCCATCGTCGAGGCGGGCGACACTTTCACGCTCGGCGCCGACACCCTGACCGTCCAGCACGCCGAGCCTGACGCCGCCGGCATCGCCTGGCGCGTCTTCTGCCGCCGATAGGAGCACCGCCATGATCGACCCCGAACGCATCGGCGGCATCGTCGGCGAGGCGTTGCTCGCCGGCGCGCTCGGCGCGCTTGGGGCGATGGCGCGTTTCTCGACCACCGACCGGCCACTGCTGACCCGCGCCTATCTGCTGCACGCGCTGGCCGGCGGCAGCCTCGGCACCGGCGCCTGGCTGATCGCCCATGCCTTCGAGCTCGATGGCTGGTGGTTGTTCGCGGTGGCGTGGTTGGCGGGGACGCTCGGCTATGCGGCTCTGCACGACCTGCTGCTGCGGATCCTCAGCCGCAAATTTGGCGGACGCTGATCCATGCGGCTCGGCGCCAGCATCGTCGGGGACCTGCGGAAGCTGCTGGCGGACGAGGTGCGCGCGGGCGAGCGCGCCGCGATGACCGCGATCCGCGCCGAGACCGAGCAGGTGAAGGCCGAGCTCCGCCGGCAGGTCACCACCGCCTTCTCGGGCAACGCGCGCGGCATCGCCAATGCCTGGCGGTCGATGATCTTCCCGCGGTCCGGGCAATCGCTGCGGCCGGCGGGGCTGGTGTTCACCAAGGTGCCGAACGTCATCGATGCCTTCGAGCGCGGCGCGCTGATCCGCGCGAAGGGTGGCGGCAAGTTCCTGGCCATCCCGACCGGCTTCAACGCGGCCCGAGGACGGCGCGGTCGCGGTGAGAAGGGCATGCGGGTGACGCCGGCGCAGATGGTCGCCTCCGGCCAGGCCTTCCTGCGCCCCTTCAAGTCAGGCCGGGGCTTCGTGTGGTGTCTGCCGCTGCGCCAAGGCGAGCAGACCGGGCGGCGGCGTCGGACGCGATTGGTGGCGGGCGGCGTCACCGAGGTCGGCACCGGCAACCGCAAGGGGCGCGAGGCCTGGGCGCGCGGCCTGCTGGAACAGGGGATGGTGCCGATGTTCCTGCTCCTGCCGCAGGTGAAGCTCGCCAAGCGGCTCGACGTGCGGGGTGCGGCTGAGCGTGGGCTGCGCCGCCTTCCGGGCCGCTTCGTGGCGGCCTGGGAACGTGAGAGCGGGAGGGCCGCATGAGCGCGCGGGAGACGGCCATCGCCGCGCTGCACAGCCGGCTGCTCACGTCGCTGGCGGCCAGGAACCCGGCACCGCTGGTGCTGCGCGGCGAGACAATCCCGCAGCGCATCCCCGCCGGTGGCCTGGTGGTCGTCCGCGACGGTGAGACGGTGGAGGAGACCCCGATCCTCTCCCCGCTGGCCTGGCAGGTCGAGCATCGCGCCGAGGTCGAGATCACCGTCGCCGGCGCCACCCCGGCCGCACGCAACACCCTGCTCGACGCGCTGCTGGTCGATGTTTCCGCGGCGATCGCCGCCAATCGCACGCTGGGCGGCGCCGTCGAGTGGGCGCAGCCCGGCAGTGCGTCCTTCGAGGATGTCGAGTTCGAGGGTGCTGCCGCGGCTCGCGCTGCCGCCATGACCGTCACCCTCTGGTTCACTGTCGCCGGCTCGCCGCTGGCCTGATCCCCGTCCAGGAGAACGCCCATGCCCCGTGCCATCGGCGCGAATTGCCGCCTGCTGACCTTTCCCGAATCCACCTACGGCACCGCGCCAGGCGGCAATTGGCGGCGCATGCCCTTCCTGTCCTGCGATCTCGGCGCCGAGCAGCCGCTGCTCGATGCCGACGTGATCGGCGTCGGCAGCAACCGGGATCCCGCGGCGCCCTTCCTCGACACGGTGACGGTCGCCGGGCAGGCCGTGGTGCCGATCGATCTGATCAACATCGGCCACTGGCTGCGGCTTCTGTTTGGCGCGCCGACCACCACGGGCACGACCAACTTCACCCACACCTTCGCATCCGGGGCGGCGTCGCTGCCCTCCAACGCCATGGAGATCGGCTATCCGGACGTGCCGTCCTTCGACGTGTGCACGGGCGTGCGCGCCGACACGCTGGAGATGGACTTCACGCCGACCGGTGCCGCGACGGCCACCTTCGGGCTGCTCGGCCAAGGGTCGGTGCGCACGGGCGCCACGTCAGGCGGCACGCCGACCAGCGCGGCCTATACCGCCTTCAACAAAGCGCAGGGCTCCATCACGCGGAGCGGTTCCGCGCTGGCGCAGGTCACCGGGGCGCGGCTCACCTACGCCAACGGCATGGAGGCGGTGCGGACCATCCGTGCCGATCGTCGCGTCGAGGGCGTGGATCCTGGCATCGCCCGCTGCACCGGCCAGATCACCGTGCGCTTCGAGAACACCACGCTGCTGGCCCAGGCGCAGGCTGGCACCTCGGCGGAATTCGCCCTGGCCTTCACGATCGACGCCAACCGCAGCCTCACCATCACGCTGCACGAGGTCTATCTGGCGCTGGCCAAGACGCCGATCGAAGGGCCGGCGGGCGTGGAGGCCAGCTTCGATTTCAGGGCCGCGTTCAACGCCACGGCAACGCGGATGATGACGGCGGTGCTGCGGAACCAGCAGGCGGGGACGGAGTATGCGTGACGTCCATCGCCCTAATTGAGTTCGCTTTGGTCGAGAATCGACTATCGCACGCGAGTCAAGCGGACGTCCGCTCCACTCCTGGATGCGGCTTGAGGAGACAGGCCGTTTAGGCTCACACGCGACAACATGATTTGGCCGTCAGGCAACCGACGGTTTATGATCGTTAGACGGGCAGTAGCAGACATTCTGACCGCCACGATGGCTCAGGGATGAATTGGGGCGACGGTCACCGTCCGTGGCACTGCTTGTATTTCTTGCCCGAGCCACACGGGCAGCGCTCGTTGCGCCCGACCTTCCTACGCGGCTCGACGACCCTCGGCGCGCCACGACGCTGATCGAATAGCGCCTGCAGGGATGCGGGAATATTGACCTCCTGCTGGCGCGGCCCGCCGAACCGCCGCACATTCTCGATGAGCCGCTTCTGGTTCTGAAACGCCTCACGATGCCCCGGTGCCATCGCCTCCTCAAACGGCCGCAGACGCGCCACTTCATCGGCTGCGGCCTGGTGGTCGCCGCAATAGGCGAGGACCACCGCATAGAGCGCCCGAGTCTCTATGACGCGTGAAGCGAGCCCAACTCCCTGCATGATCGGGAAGATGCTCCGCTCAAGAACCTGCCGGGCGCCGATGAAGTCGTTCACCCAGACAAGCTCGTCGACCAGATCGAGACCAACCCGCACCAGCGAGTCGAACGCGTGGGCGAGCTCATAGAACTTCATCGCATGGATGCGTGCCAACACAGAGCGCTGGCTCATCCTGCCGGCAGCCTGCGCTAGCAGGTCGAGTGTGTCGGCCAGATGCTTCAGCGTATTGGTGATGTCCCGAACTGTGGGCAGTTGCCGGCGCAGCTCCCCGGCACTGCGCCCCATCACATCTCCGGGGGTGATACCGAGCTCCCCGTAATACTCCTCGATCAGTTCGGAAGCCGCGGCGACGGCAGTGGTGTTGTCACCGAGCTTGAAGAGGGCGAGCGCCCGGTTGTAGCGGAACACACGCATATGCTCGGCTTTCGCCGAAATGCGCCGCTCGACCATCCCGAGCATCTCATTGACGCCTTTCGCGTCCCCCAGCATCGACCGGAGGAGCATGCGTTTCATGCCCCAGGCCAACCACTCGTCCTCGCCGAGTCCGTTTGCCTCGACCAGGACCTGCATCTCGTCGATGCGACCGCGGGCGGGTTCGAACGCCCCTTCCCTGAGGTCGTTGAACACGAGCCCATCCAGCGCCCAGAGACGCGTTTCAGGATCCGCTTCCGCGCTCGCTGCGATGTCGACCAAGAATGGCTCGATCTCCGGCCAAACACCCATCTCGTGGAACAATTCGTCTGTCGCGAACCCGACGAGGATCCTCGCGTCTCCCAGCTGCCCGAAGAGGCGGATGAGAAGACCCAGTTTTGCTATGCTCCAATCCTTGCGGATCGAGACGATGATCACCTCGCGAAGGGCGGCCTTCGCTTTGCTCTCGGCCGCGCCGCCCCGCCCTGCAAGATCCGCGAGTCCGAGCATGCGCACGGCGTCGTGGACCTTGAGAGCGGAATTGCCGAAAAGCTCGAGCGCACCCGTCGCCGGCAGGGCTCGCAATCTTGCGGCACCCGCGCGGGCATCGATGTCGGAAGCGCCTTGAAGAAGCTTCATGGCCTCGTCCCGCGAAAGCGCGACGTCGGCCAAGCTCAGGATCGCGATCGTCTCGCGGGCCTCCGCCGATAGTCCCTCGAATGCGCGCTTCAGGATGATCTCCTGTGCGGTCTCCACGACGTGGGTCTGCGCCTCCACATCCGCACAGAAGGCTCGGACCGATCCACCGTATTCCCGGGCAGCGACCGTGGCGGCGTTGAGGACGTAGAACGGCAAGCCACCCGTCAGGCGCGACAGGCGCTGGCAGTCGCCGAAATCGGCTTGGCATCCCGCGTCGTGCAGCGCTGCTGCGATCGTATCCTCGTCCCATCCATGCAATGTCTCGGCCGTGACAGCCAGCCTTGCTTCCATAGCGATGACCTCCGCACCCGGCTGCGCGAGCAGTAGGAAGCGGAGGTGCGGCGCGCGGGCGACGATCGCCTCGATGTCGGATGCCGGGACCCTGTGCGCGTTGTCGATCACAACATGGACATAGACGCCCTCCTCACCGAGCTTGACGCTGAGCGCGCCGAGCGTGTCGAGGCCGCTGGCACCAGGAAGCAGGATTTCACCGAGCTTCCCGCCCGACCGCCCGAATATTCTGGCGGCGACCTCGCGTGTGACAGCCGATGCGAGAGCCGGTCCAGGCGTGTCGACGACGTCGATGTACGTTACCGGAAGTGGGGCATGCAGGGCCGCCTCTGCGACCCAAGCCGTCTTTCCGGCACCCGACAGGCCCGAGACGATGCGGACGCACTGGTCACCAAGCAGCGCCGGCTCATCGATCTGCGCCCTGTATACTGGCGGCGGAGCTGGCAGCTCCTGCATCTGGACGACCAGTTGTTCGAAGAGCGCCGTCAACTCCTCGCGGGAGAAGCTATGATCCTGCCGTGGCGGACTTCCCGCCGACGCGAACATCACGATGCTTGCGAGCTTCCACGTGAGCGTCTCCGGCTTCAACAAGGCGAAGGGCAACTTGCCCGCGAGCGTGGAGCAGGTGCTGATTGCGTCGCCGATACTTTTCGGAGGCACGGGTAGGAACGAGTCCGTTGGTGCCGGACCGTCGGGCCAGTGCAACTGAACGTCCTTCGGCCAGTCGTCAGAGGCGAACTTCTTCAGAAGCGGCCCCGACGGCGCCGCGTTAGATACGATCAAGAAGCCCGCGTCGCCATCTCGCGCGCCCTTGCCATGCTCGCGCCTGATCTCATCGAAGCGCTGAAGGGCGCCTTCGATATCTCCAAAGCTCAGACTGCCGATCCGCGTCTTGATCTGGATGTAGACCCGCCGATGCGGGAGCACGATCTCCACATCCTCATCGCGCTCCACGATGACCCGGTCGACGCCGTTTGCCCCGGCCAGAAGAAGGCAGATCGCTCCATAGATGTGCTGATAAAGAAAGCCGCGATGGACGGCCTCAATACGGACAAGTTGACGCTCGTCGACGACTGCGACGTCCTCAACAAAATTTTTCGCGCCGCTCGATTTGGCGGCCTCGGAATCGTTGGCCACAGCGTACCTCGTGATCAGACAGATGGTTTTCTTCTGAATAGATGGGCGGTTACGCCATGTCGATCACGGACAAGGACGTGACTGTGGATCGCCTGGCACGTTCCTGCCCGAAGAATAGCCCGTCGTCTCCGCGCCACTCTTCAAGCGAACCTCAGCGTGAGCCGACATTCCGAAATGGCTCGAAAGCCGGATTTCTTGCCTTCGTGCTGCGCTGCTGACCATCACGCAGCGCCGCGCCGATGGCAGGCCTCGGCCTTGAAGCGATTGCAACTGCCGCTTCTGGCTGACCGCATCGGCACCAAGAACCATCGAAATGGAGACCCCCAATGCTCACCCTCGACCTCCCGACCGAGCCGTACTGGCTCGACCTTCCCCGCGGCGTCCGCGTGGAAATCCGCCCCGTCACCACTGCCGTCATGGCCGCCGCCCAGGCCGGATCCGCGCGCCGCCTCGGCGCACTGCGGGCCGGGGAAACCGACCTCGACCCCGACATGGCGCGCGGCCTGGCATTCGCCTTCCTGGTCAAGGCGCTCGCCCGCCACGCCGTCACCGCCTGGGAGGGCATTGGCGACGCAGCCGGCAAGCCGCTGCCGCTCTCCCCCGAGGCCGTCGAGCGCCTGATGGACATGGATGAGATGGCGGCCGCCTTCTGGGACCGCGCCACCGGCCCGGTCGCTGCCGTGGCCCTGGAGGGAAACGGCTAAGCGACTGTCTTGCTGGTCAATGGTCGTTCTGCCTTTTGATGCTTGCCGGGATCCCGGTTCGGTTCAAGGCGGGCGCTGCGCGCCCCCGC
>NZ_QKYU01000023.1 GCF_003253705.1 Humitalea rosea | reverse complement strand
GTCCGAAATCGGCTGGATGTGAGTGTCGCAACCGAATCCTATGGCCGATCAAGGCGTTGCGCCATGTCCGCTAACCTTGGTGAATAATCCGGGCTAGGTCCCTTGTTCGATCAGGTCCATGACTGGGAGGCGCATATCACCCGGATCACCACCTTCTGGTCGTCGGTCGCCTTGCTGACCGGCCGCTATCGTGGCCAGCCCTTGGCCGTGCATATGCCGCTGGCGTTGCAGCCCCGGCATTTCGCCCGCTGGCTGGCCCTGTTCGAGGCGACGGCGACCCGCGTCTGCTCCCCCGAGGCCGTGACCTATCTGATGGAGAAGGCGCGCCGGATCGCGCAAAGCCTGGAACTCGGCGGCGCGGTGCAGCGTGGCGAGCTTCCCTCCCGCGCCGGGACGGCCGCGCGACCTTAGGGATGGGCGACACGCGCAGGCTCAATCCTGATTGCCGGCGTCCGCGTCCGTTTCAGGGTCCTGCATTCAGGACAAGATGACGGCAGCCAGAGTGACATGGGCGGCGAAGAACATATCCCGATACCAGGGCAAAGCGCCGGCCGCCGGGCGTTCCTGTCCGACAGGTCGGAGTCCCCCATGCCCAAGCCCCCCGCCAAACACGACTTCCCCGTCGCCCAGATCCGCCGCTACCTCGAACCCGGCCCCATCGTCCTCGTCTCCTCCCGATGGCAGGACAAGACCAACATCATGACCCTCGGCTGGCAGACGGTCATGGAATTCACGCCCTCGCTGGTCGGGCTGATGATCTCGGCCGGCAACCACAGCTTCCACATGATCCGCAACAGCCGGGACTGCGTCATCAACCTGCCGACGACGGCGCTGACCGATACCGTCGTCGGCATCGGCAACACCACGGGCGCCGAGATCGACAAATTCGCGAAATTCAACCTCACCGCGGAGCCCGCCGAGACCGTCGGCGCGCCGCTGATCGCGGAATGCCACGCGAGCTTCGAATGCCGCCTGCACGATGACGCGCTGGTGGAGCGCTACAATTTCTTCATCTTCGAGGTGGTGAAGGCCCATGTCGCGCCCCGGCCCAAACACCCCGAGACGCTGCACTACACCGGCGATGGCGTCTTCATGGTCTCCGGCAAGATCATCAGCCGCCGCGGGCGATTCCGGCCGGAGATGCTCTGACGCGACGCCCCTCCCCGCCGCTTCGGAAAAACGGCAGCCGGGCGTCTCGGCCGATGGCGCCGATGCAAGCGGCGCCGCCCGCGGCGGCCGCGCCTCAGGGCATCTTCGACGCCAGCGTGATCGCCCGCCCATCCACCACGAAATGGCCAAAACCCTTGTGGTGGATGGTTTTCGGATGCTCCTGCGCCGGATCGCCCCAGGCCTTCACCACCTCCAGCACAAAGAGGTTGTAGCGGTTCACCAGCCGCGTCTCGACGACCTTGCATTCCAGGTTCGCGAAGCATTCGCCGACCAGCGGCGCCGCGACATGCAGCGCCGGCAGCGGGGTCAGCCCGATGGTCGCGAATTTATCGACATCGCGGCCCGAGCAATTGCCGATCGCCACCACCTTCTTGGCAAGCGCCACGGCCGGCAGGGCGATCACGCATTCCCTGGTCGCGCGCAGCGCCGCGAAACTGTGGTCGGCACTGCTGACGACGCAGGCGACCAGCGGCGGCGTGAAATCCACCATCATGTGCCAGGACATGGTCATGACATTCGCCCGGCCGTGGGCGGCGGTGGTCAGCAGCACCACCGGCCCGGGCTCAAGCAGCTGGTAGACCTGTCCGAGCGGCATATCCTTCATCGCATCACCCCAAATCCGCGGTGGCCAATCCAGGCGCGCCACGGCGGGCGGGGTCCATGCGCTGGATCAAGCGGGGCGCGCGCGCCACCCTGGCCCTACCTGCCCTGGCCCGGCCTGCCCCTACCTGGCCATCACCGCCTGCGGCGCAAGAGGCCGGGCCGGGCCACCGCCCCCTCACCCCACCAGATGGCCCCCCACCAGATGGCACGCCACCCGCCGCCCCCTCGCGACCTCGCGCAGCAGCGGTGCGGTCCCGGCCCGGCAGCGTTCCTCCGCCATCGGGCAGCGCGGGTGGAAGGGGCAGCCGGGGGGTGGGGCGGCCGGGTTCGGCGGCTCGCCGCGGGCCACCACCCCCCCCGCCCCGAGGCGCGGGACCGAGGCCAGCAGCGCCCGGGTATAGGGGTGCAGCGGCGCGCCCAGCACCTCGGCACTCGCCCCTTCCTCGACGATGCGGCCGAGGTACATCACCGCCACCCGGTCGCAGACCTGGCGCACCACCGCGAGGTTGTGGCTGATGAACAGATAGGACAGCCCCCGCCGCGCCCGCAGCCCGGCCAGCAGCTCCAGCACCTGCGCCTGCACCGAGACGTCCAGTGCCGAGGTCGGCTCATCCAGCACCAGCAGCCGCGGCTCCAGCGCCAGCGCCCGGGCGATGCAGACCCGCTGCTTCTGGCCGCCCGAGAGCTCATGCGGATGGCGATGCAGCATCTCGGCCGGCAGCCCGACCTCGGCCAGCAACTCCGGCAGGCGGGACAGGTCCAGCCCATGGATACGCAGCGGCTCGGCCACCGAAGCCGCCACCGTCAGCCGTGGGTCCAGGGCGGCGGAGGGATTCTGGTGGATCAGCTGCATCCGCCGCCGCAGCGGCCGCAGCGCTGATTCCGCAAGGTCGGTGATGTCCCGCCCCTCGAAGCTGATACGCCCGTCGCTGACCGGCACCAGCCGCAGCAGCAGCCGCGCCAGGGTCGATTTGCCGCAGCCGCTTTCCCCCACCAGGCCCAGCGCGCCGCCCTCCGGCAGCAGCAGATCCACCCCCGCGACGGCGGCGACCGAACTCGCGGCACGGAAGGCGGTGCGCCGGGTCGCATAGGTCTTGGCGAGGCCCGTCGCCTGGAGCAGCGCGGTCATGGCGTCGCGTGGTGGCAGGCGACGCGCCGGCCGGGCAGCAGTTCACGCAACAGTGGCTTCTCGGCGGCGCAGCGCGCGGTCGCACGGTCGCAGCGTGGATGGAAGCGGCAGCCGCTGGGCGGCGAGAGCAGGCTCGGGATGCTGCCGGGGATGCCGCGTGGGGTGATTTCCGGCCGGTCCAGATCCGGCACCGCGGCGATGAGCCCCTGGGCATAGGGGTGCAGCGGATGCTCCAGCAGCGCGCGGGTCGGCGCATCCTCGACCACGGTGCCGGCATACATCACGACGATCCGCGCGCAGGCGGCGGCGATGACGCCGAGGTCGTGGCTGATCAGCATCAGCGTCAGCCCGCGGTCCCGCACCAATTCGGCGATCAGCGCCAGCACCTGGGCCTGCACGGTCACATCCAGGGCGGTGGTCGGCTCATCCGCGACCAGCAGGGTCGGGTCGCCGGCCAGGGCCATGGCGATCAGCACGCGCTGCCGCATGCCGCCCGAAAGCTGGTGCGGATAGCTTGCCAGCAGCCGCGCCGGATCGGGCAGGCCGACCGAGCCGAGCAGGCTGTGCGCATGCGCCCGCGCCGCGCGGCGGGCGCGCACCGCGCCCCCGGCGGCGGCATCCTGGCCGCGGATCGCATCCTCCATCTGGGTCGCGATGGACAGCACGGGGTTGAGGTAGCTCGCCGGGTCCTGGAAGATCATCGCGATCCGCCGCCCGCGCAGCGCCCGCATCGCGGCGGGACGCAGCGTCAGCAGGTCCCTCCCCTCGAAGCGGATTTGCCCCGAGGCGACGCGCGCCGGCGGGCTCGGGTTCAGCCCCAGCAGGCTGCGCGCCAGCACCGATTTGCCGCAGCCGCTTTCACCCACGATGCCGAGGGTGCTGCCCGCCTCGATGGTCAGGTCGATGCCATCGAGCACGGCGGCACTGCCATCGAAGCTGTCGAAGGCCAAACGGTACTCCTCGATCTCCAGCAGCGCCGTCATCCGCGATGGCTCCGCGGATCGAGGATGTCGCGCAAGCCGTCACCGAGCAGGTTGAAGCCCAGCACCGCCGCATAGATGAAGGCGCCGGGGTAGACCGCATACCACCACCATTCCGGCAAATAGCCGCGCGCGATGGAGATCATCGCCCCCCATTCCGGCGTCGGCGGCTTGGCGCCCAATCCGAGAAAGCCGAGCGAGGCCACCGCAAGAATCGCCTGCCCCACATCCATGCTCATCTTCACGATCAGCGGCGAGAGGCTGTTCGGCAGCACATGCCGCCACAGGATGCGGAAGGTCGGCGCGCCGGCCACGCGGGCGGCCTCGATATAGGGCTCGGCGCGGATCGACAGCGCCTTGGAGTCCGCGAGCCGCACATACCCCGGCCACCAGACCAGGATCAGCGCGATCATCGCATTCACGATCCCCGGCCCCAGCGCCGCGACCAAGGCGATCGCCAGCACGAGGCCCGGCACCGAGAGGAAGAGATCGGTCAGCCGCATGATCGCCTCCCGCACCGGCCCGCCGACCAGCCCTGCGAGGATGCCGAGCGGCACCCCGATCGCCGCCGCCGCCAGGGTGATGCCGATGCCGACCAGCAGCGACAGCCGCGCACCGATGATGACGCGGGTCAGTATGTCGTGCCCGACCTCATCCGTGCCGAACCAATGCGCGGCCGAGGGCGATTGCAGCTTGTTGGCCAGGTCGATGCCGCCGGCGACATGGTCGGGATAGGGCACGATCACCGGCCCGAGCAGTGCGAGGCCCAGGATCACCGTGACCAGCACGATCCCGAGCATGGAGGCGAAGCTGCGGGTCAGCAGAAAGATGGCGAGGCGCAGGCGGCGGGGGAGGATCATTCAGCCCTCCCGCAGCCGCGGGTCGAGCACGCCATAGAGCAGATCGACGATGAGGCTCGCGATCATGAAGTTCAGCCCGACGATCAGCGTTACCCCCATCACCGGCTTGAAATCCCCCGCGATGGCGGAGGAGACGGCGTAGAGTCCGATCCCCGGCCAGTCGAACACCGTCTCCACCAGCACCGTGCTGCTCATCATCCAGCCCCAGCGCAGCCCGATGATGGCGAGTGTGGGCAGCATGGCGTTGCGCAGCGCATGGACGCAGATCATGCGCCAGGGTGTGACGCCATGGGCGCGGGCGGCGGTGATGTAATCGGCGCGCAGGGTCTCCACCATCTCGCCGCGGTTCACCCGCAGGATCGAGGCGAGGCAGGGGAAGGACAGCACGATGGCGGGCAGGATGATGTAGGACAGGCCTTCACGGAACACATCCCATTGCCCGCGCAGAACCGCATCGACCAGCATCAGCCCGGTGATCGGATCGGGCGGCAGGGTCATCACCGAGAGCCGTCCGCTGGTCGGCAGCCAGCCGAGCCCCGTGGCAAACGCGAGTTGCAGCAAGAGCCCGAACCAGAACGGCGGCATGGCGATGCCGGAGACGGCGAAGATGCGCGTCACATGGTCGATCGGCCCATCCTTCAGCACCGCCGAGAGCACGCCAAGCGGCACGCCGACCAGCACGCCGATCAGCATCGCCAGGATGCAGAGTTCCAATGTCGCCGGCAGATAGCGCAGCAGATCGGTGCCGACGCTGCGCCCGGTCGCGATGGAGCGGCCAAATTCCCCCTGCGCGAGATCCCCGACATAGCGCAGGAATTGCTCGGGCAGCGGCTTGTCAAGGCCGTATTCCCGCCGCGCCTGCTCGATCTGCGACCGCCCCGCATCCGGCCCCGCCGCGAGGGCGGCGGGGTCGCTGGGCGCGACGTTGGAGATCACGAAGGTCAGGCAGATCAGCCCGAACAGCATCAGCCCCGCAAGGCCGATGCGCCGTGCGAGGTAGAGGGTCAGCCCTCGATCCACATCGGATAGAGGTCCACCTCGCCGGTGAAGCGCACCGGGCTGAAGGCGAAGCCCTTGACGTAGTCACGCATCGACCAAAGCCGGTTGGCGACCATGCCGAAGATCTCGGGCTGGTCATCGACGATGCGGCGCTGGATCTCGGCATAGAGCGCCATGCGCCTGGCGGTGTCGGTCTCCGCCCGCGCGGTGCTGATCATCTGCCAGACCTCGGGATTGTCGTAATGGCTCATCCCGTAATACAGGCCCCAGGATTCGCGGTGGTACTGGTAGGCGACGGTATCGGGATCGGTGCCGACCGGGGTCACGTAGATCGAGGTCATGTTCGGCGCCGTGTCGGGCTTGGAGCCCCGGCTGACCATCGTCGTCCAGGGCTGGCCCACGATGTTCACCGAGATGTTCAGTGCGCGCAGGCTGTCCAGCAAGGCAAGACCGATGCGGCGCGGATCCTCCAGCCCCTGCACATGCACGTATTCCAGCTCGATCCCGCCATTCGGATAGGCGCTGCGGCTCAGGTACTCGCGCGCCTTGGCCAGATCCTTGCGCGGGATGTTCGGCACGTCGATGTGCCCGGCCATGGAGGCCGGGAACGGGCTGGTCATCAAGGTCGCCGCACCATTGTGGATGGTGATCAGGCTGTCGTAGTCGAAGGCATAGGCGATGGCCTTGCGCAAATTGACATCCGCGGTCGGGCCTTCCTTGGTGTTGAACTTGATGCCGAAGGTGGTGAAGCCCGGATGGTTCTCGATCTTCACACCCGGCAGGCGTTCGAGCTGGCCGATGTCATCGGGGGTGATATTGGTGATGATATCGACCTCGCGCCGCTGCAACGCCGCCTTGCGCGGGGCGGATTCACGGATGATGCGATAGATGACGCCGCCCAGGCGCTTCTCCTCCCCCATCGGCCAGCCCTTCCAATACCCGGGCGCGGTGTCGAGGTGGATCAGCGCATTGCCATCGAAGCGGCGCAGCTTGAACGGGCCGGAGCCCGCGCCATTCTCCGTCATCCATTTGCGGCCGAGGTCGCCATCGACCTCATTCGCCTTCACCAGCGCCGGGTTCACGATGTACCACCAGGGCACGTAGGAGATGAAGGGCGAGAACGCCGCCTCAAGCGTGAAGCGCACGGTGCGCGCATCCACCGCCACGATCTTCTCGGGCTTGAGGAAATCCTTCAGCATCCAGGCGATGCCGGCGTTCATCTTCAAGGCGCGTTCGAAGGAGAAGCGCACCGCCTCCGCATCGACCGGGCTGCCGTCATGGAACTTCGCATTGGCGGCGAGGTGGAAGGTGTAGGTGAGGCCATCGGGCGAGGTGTCGTAGCTCTCCGCCAGCCAGGGCACGATCTGCGGCGGGCTGCCGACATATTTCAGCAGCCCGTCATAGACCGACTGCTGGATCATGCGCGTGGACCAGTCGTAGCGCATATGCGGGTCCAGCACCGGCACCGCCTGGTTGCCGGAGAAGACCATGACCTTCTTTGCGCCATCACGCTCGAAGGTGAAGCCGGCGGTGGGCGCGAGCGCCAAGGCAGCGCCCCCCAGCAATACGGCGCGGCGGGTTGTTTGCGGCATGGTCAGGCCCTCCCTGTGGCGGTTTCGGTCGTCATCGGATCATCCACGCGCAGGGTCGCGGCCGCATCGATGCCGCCTGAGGCATCGAGCACGCAGCCATAGTCGCGCGCCGCCCCCGCGGCGGTGATGTAGCCATCCTCAAGATCGGCGGCGATCGCCTCCAGGCTGCGCGCTCGCGGGTCGCCGAAGCCGGCGCCGCCGGCGATCTGGCCCTCGATGCTGGTCTGCGCGTCGAACAGGCTCACCATCTCGCCGGTGCCGACGTCATGCCAGGCCTCGGGCTCCGGCCCGCGCACGCCGGCATGGGCGCCCCCGCCGGGCTGGCCGCCGAACAGGCCCATCTGCTTGATGCCCCAGCCCTCGGGGAAGAGGCCGATGGTGATGGGCTCGGTGCCGCCATCCAGCCGCCGCGCGCGCATCCGCTGGCCGAGGCCGCCGCGCTGCCGCCCGGCGCCGCCGGTATCGGCGACGAGGCCCTTTTCCAGCACCAGCACCGGCATCCGGCTTTCCAGCATCTCGACCGGTGTATTGGCGGCCGAGGTCGGGAACAGCAGCCCCGATTTCCCATCCGCATGCAGCGAGGCGCCCTGCCCGCCGCCCATGAAGAAATGATCCGAGGCGAGCCGCCCCGAGGTGTTGCGGCCGTAGAAGCCGAAGGCCTTGGGCATGCCCGTAAAAGCCTGCACGCGGTCGGGAATGGCCGGCGCCAAGGCGCGATACAGGTTTGGTCCGATGTACCAGGACACCCCGGTACGATGCGCGACCGCGGCCGGGCGTTCGCAGTTCAGCGCGGTGCCGAGCGGTGCGGTCACGGTGATCGGCGCGTAGCAGCCGGCATTGCCGCGCACATTCGGCGTCAACATGCATTTCAGCGGATAGGAGGAATGCCCGACCGTGACATTCATCGTGCAGTTCAGCCCGCCGCGCGGCAGTTGCCTCGGCGCATCGACATGCTCGACGTAGATGCTGTCGCCGCTCTTGTGGACGCGCAGGCTGTAGCGCAGCACATCGCCGAGCGGTCGGTTCTCGATCTCGCTTTCATAGATGCCATCGGGCACCGCGCGGATCGCGGCCCGCGTCGCCGCCTCGCTGCGGCCCTGCACCACCGAGGCCAGCGCGGCCAGATCATCCAGCCCGTATTCGGTCATGAAGGCCGTCAGCCGCTGCGCGCCCAGCGCATTGGCGGTGATCATGGATTCGACGTCGCCGAGCACCTGGTCCGGGTTGCGGACATTGGCGCGCAGCAAAGTGAAGATGCTGCGGTCCGGCACCCCGTCATTGAACAGCTTCATGGGCGGGATCTGCACGCCCTCGTCGAAGATCTCCGTTGCCGACAGCGGATTCTTCACGCCGCCGATATCGCTGACATGGCCAACGGTGCCCATGACGGCGACGACGCGGCCCTGGTGGAACACCGGCGTCACCAGCGCGATATCGAAGAGATGCCCGGCGCAGAGCCAGGGATCGTTCGTCACCAGCACATCGCCGGGCTTGAGCGTCTCGGCCGGGAATTCCGCCAGCAGCGCCTTCACGCAACGGGTCAGGGTCAAATTGAACAACGGCATGGAGCGCGGCGAATGCGCCAGCGGATTGCCTTGTGGGTCCAGTATCTCATTGGCGAAATCCTGGCTCTCGGCGATGATCAGCGAATAGGCGGTGCGGCAGACGGTCTGCCACATCTCCTCGACGATCGAGATCAGCCGCGACCACATGATCTCCAGCCCGATCGGATCGGCCTCGATCCGCGCGCAGGCATCGGCGAGCGACATCCCCGTCGTCACCAGCGACGCCGCCGCCTGGGTCTGGCCGATGGCGATGCGCAGGTTGCGCGCGGCATCGATCCGCAAGCTGTCGCCCGGCGCGATCACCGTGGTCGCCTCGCGTTCCTCGATGATCGCGGGGCCGGGCAGCGTGTCGCCGGGGTTCAGCGCGTAGCGGTCATAGACCGGCGTCTCATGCCAGGCGCCCTCGAACCAGGCGCGGCGATGACCCTTCAGCGCGGGCTTGCCCTCCGCACCGCCGGCGACGGCGCCGGAGAGCACGATCTTCGGCTCCGGCCCCGCGACGCGCACGCGCAGGGACAGCGCCTCGATCTCGATGCCCGCGATCGCGCGGGTGTAGAGCGTGCGATAGGTTTCGGCGAAGGCGGTCTCGATCTCGCCGAGCCGCGTCCCGTCCAGCACCCCGCCCGGCAGCGGCACCAGGATCTGGTGCAACTGCCCCGCCAGCCGCATCTCGGCGCTGCGCGCGACCTGCATCGCCGCCTCCGGCACGCCGGCCGCGCGGAGTTTTTGCCGCGCCTCTTCTTCCAGCGCGGTGCAGGCGGCGTCGATGGCCGCCCAATCCGTGGCGGCGCCCAGGCGTGTGACCACCGAACGCGACACCTCGAAGGCCAGCGGTGCTGCGAGGAAGCCGAGGGCCGAGGCCGCACCCGAGGCCGGCGGGATCAGCACCTCCGCGACCCCCAGGATGCGCGCGACGCGGGCGGCATGCGCGGGGCCGGCGCCGCCGAAGGCCGCCATGGCGTGGCGGCGCGGATCGCGCCCCTTCTCGACCAGATGCACCCGCGCGGCGCCGGCCATGGTCTCGCAGACAATGGCATGGATGCCGGCCGCGGCCTCGATCGCCGAAAGGCCAAGTTTTTGGCCAAGACGTCCCAGCGCCGCCTCGCAGGCGCCCATGTCCAGATCCATGGTGCCGCCGAGGAAAAACCCGGGATCGTAGTAGCCAAGCAGAAGATTCGCATCCGTCACCGTCGCCTCGGTGCCGCCGCGGCCGTAGCAGGCGGGGCCGGGCTCGGCACCCGCCGAACGCGGGCCGACCTTGAGCAAGCCGGTCTCGTCCAGCCCGGCGATGGAGCCGCCGCCGGCGCCGATCTCGATCATGTCCACGACCGGCGCCTTGATCGGCAGGCCGGAGCCGCGCTTGAAGCGATGCACCCGCGCCGCCTCCATCATCGGCGCGATCTCGGCGCGGCCGTTCTCGATCAGGCAGGCCTTGGCGGTGGTGCCGCCCATGTCGAAGGCGATGGCATCGGGCAGCCCCGCCTCGCGCGCGAACAGCACCGTCGCCAAAGCACCGCCCGCCGGCCCGGATTCCAGCAGCCGGATCGGATAGGCGCGCGCGACCTCGGGCGCGCAAAGCCCGCCGTCGGACTGCATCAGCCGCAGGCTGCCGGCAAACCCCAGATCGGCAAGTTCGCTGAGCAGGCGCCCGATGTAGCGATCCATCAGCGGCTGCACGAAGGCATTGGCGCAGGTGGTGACGCAGCGGTCGTATTCGCGGATCTCGGGTGCCACCTCCGACGACAGGCTGATCGCGATGCCGGGGAAGGCCGCGCGCAGGATGCGCCCCGCGGCCTGCTCATGCACCGGGTTGGCATAGGCATGCAGGAAGCACACGGCGATGGCGGTGCAGCCCTCGGCGACCAGCCGCGCGCCTTCCGCACGGATCGCGGCCTCATCGAGGGCGGTGATGATGCGGCCATCATGCGCGATGCGCTCGGCGATCTCGATGCGGCGGCGGCGCGGCACCAGCGGCTCGGGGAAGCGCAGGAACAGGTCGTAGATGTCGTAACGTTGCTCGATGCCAAGCTCCAGCACGTCGCGGAACCCCGCGGTGGTCAGCAGCCCGAGTGTCGCGCCCCGCCGTTCGATCAGCGCGTTGGTCACGAGGGTGGTGCCGTGCAGCAGCTCGCCGATCTCGCTCAGCCGCAGCCCCGCCGCCTCGGTGATGGCGCGGATGCCTTCGAGCGCGCCCTCCGCCGGGTCCTGCGGGGTGGTGAGGCATTTGTGCAGGCGGATGGCCCCCGTGGCCCGGTCGAACAGCACGAAATCGGTGAAGGTGCCGCCGATATCGAAGCCAAGGCGATAGCGCGCCCCCATCGCATGCGTTGCATCTGAGGGATCGGAAGGCATCGGCGGGAACCCCGGGCATGTCTGGCGGAAGGATGGTCCTGTGGTCCGGCCCCTGCAATCGCGATGCCAGCCGTCGCGAGGTCGCTGTGGGCTTTTCCACCGTAGCTGTGGAAAACATTGTGGATGGCTGGGTCCGGGAGGGCGGAAGTGAGTGTCTCCGGGCGGGCTACAGCGGAATGCCTATGATTGCGGCATTCTTCTAAGTCGTTGAAATACCTATATTATACTCCGGAGAGACCGGCAAGACACAGTCAACCCCTTCCCTGCGCGGCAAAGGCACAAAAGAAAATTCGTCGCGGATCACCGCGTGAGACGCCGCGGCGTCGGGCGCGTTGACACCGCCGCCACCGCTGATCCTTGATCCAGAGGCCGATCCGGCCTACCCCCCCGGTGACGATCGACGGCAATCTCTGGCCGACGTGCATCTCCGACTGATCCAGGCCCTATCTCCGATGACATCTGACGACGCGCGCGATGGCGTGAGCGACGAGGCCCAGGCCTCATCCGACGCCCACACGCTCTGGCACCACCCTGCCTTCTGCCGGCTCGCCCTGCCCCTCCGCGCCCCAGGCGCGGCCTGGGCCCGGAGCGTCGCCAGCGCCGCCGTGCAGATCGAGCCTGGCGCCGCGGAACAGGCGTTGCCGGGCGGGCGGCTGCTGCGCCTGCTGCTGCTGCACATCTGCGATGCCGCGGTGCGCGCCGAGGGGCTGGTCGTGGAGATGGGCGCGGATGCCGCCGCCTTCTGCACCCGCGCCGGGCTCGACCCGAAGACCACGCGGCCGCGCGATGTCGCCGAACACATGGACCGCATCCTGGCCGCGCGGATCACCGTGGCGCTCGATGGCGGTGCGGCGATCAGCGTGTTCGATGCCCGCTACCGCCCGCGCGGCGCCGAGGGCGAGTGGCGCACGACGCTGCGGCTGAACGCCCGGTTCCGCGCCAGCCTGCTCGCCGCCAAGGTCGCGCTGGATCGTGGTCTCGTGAACCAGCTGATGGATTCGCCGGCGACACTGGATGCCTATTTCTGGACCAGGCAGGTGCTGCAGCGCGCCGAGGGCGAGGAGACGGTCACCACGCCCTGGCCGGAGCTGGCCCGCTGCTTCGGCACCGCCTCGCAGGATGGCGCGCAATTCCGCTCGGGCTTCGAGGATGCGCTGCGCCGGGTGTTCGAGGCGGATCATTCCATCGCCGTTGCCGCCGATGATGAGGGCGTGACTCTGGGCCGCGCCCAGGCGGCCACGCCAACCCCCGCCCCCGTGGCCGCTCCGGTGCCGGCCCCTGCTCCGGCGCCAGCGCCCGCCCCGCCGGTTGCGGCGCGCCCCGTCGCGCCCGCCCCCATCCAGGCCCCGGCACCCCAGGCCCCCGCGCGCCCCGCGCCCCGGCCTGCCGCACGCCCCGTGCCGGCGGCCCGGCCGCAGCCGACGGTCGCCGCCCCGCCGCCGGAGCCCCCCGCCCCGGCCACCGGCGCGGATTTCGACAGCGTCAGCCTGCGCTCCGAACTGACCGGGCTGCCGCAGGTGATCTGGCTGCGTCGCGGCCATGGCCAGCCGATCGTCTTGATCGGCGTCACGCCCAACGCCCGCTTCGATCCCGAGCGGCTGACCCTGCTGGCGCTGGAGCCGATCGTGATGCAGGTGAGCGGCGGCCTGTTCCAATCCGATTTCGACCGCGTCGCGGCCTGGGCCATGGTCAACCGCGACCTGATCGACGACGTCTGGGAAGGCCAGCTCGACAGCCCCGAGGCCGTCATGGCCCGCGTCAGGAAGACGCCGGCCCCCGGCTGGCGCTAACCTTTTGGTCAAACCAGCCGGCTGCGGGATCACTGTCACATCAACCCGTTGTGACGCGACGATCACACCGCGGCGGAACAACGCCGGCCGGATGAAGACGCGCCTTGTCCTGCCGCCGCCACGGGGGTAGAGCGCAGGACATGCCGCGACGGCCTAGACACCTGCAGCCGAAATGGGCGGATGCCCGGGGCGGGACTGTGCGTGCCGCCTTCCACAACCAAGACCCCGCGATGCAGTCGGAGCGACCCCCATGCCCCTGATGCCCAAAACACCCTCCGCCCGCCGATTCGCCCGGGCCGGCGCCTTCGTCCTGTCCCTGGTCATGACCTCGACGGCCGCCATGGCCGACATGCGCTGCTCCGATCCGCGCGAGCAGAGCCATTTCGAGGTCACGGCGCTGAAGACCGAGCTGATGGTCATCGCCCTCATCTGTGAGGAACGCGACAACTACAACGCCTTCATCACCCGCTACCGCCCCACGCTGATCGAGACGGATCGCGGCTTCACCGCCTATTTCAACCGCGCCCTCGGCCGCGCCGGCACCCGCCAGCTCGATGCCTATGTGACCGCGCTGGCGAATTCGCGCCAGCAGGGCGCGCAGATGCTCGGCAGCGACTTCTGCCCGCGCAACCGCATTCTGTTCGAGGAAGTGGCAGCGCTCGGCTCCACCGCCGACCTCGCCGGCTATGCCGCCGGCAAGGATCTGGTGCCGGCCGCCCTCGGTGCCTGCGCCGCCGCCCCCGCCCCGGTCCGCCAGGCGTCAAGGAACAACCGGTGACATCATCCAAGGCGACGATCGCCAAGCTGGCTCTCGGCCTGGGTGGCCTTGCCGCCCTGGCCGCGTGCTCCACACCGCCCACGGTCCGCAGGCCGAGTGCCACCGTCTATGCCGCCGACGTGCAGGGCGGCGCGCGCGTCTGCACCGTGCCGCAGGATCTGGTGCTGACCGATGCGCCCGTCTCCACGCGCATGGTGTTGCAGAATGATGGCGGCTGGTGCGGCATCATGGTCGCCCAGCCCGGCCCCCGGCCCTATCGCCTGGGCCTGGTCACGACGCGGGCGCAGCATGGCCGCGTCTACGTCCATACCGTGGGCGACGCGACCCGGCTCTCCTACACCCCGGACCCGGGCTTCATCGGGGATGACGCCTTCGCCATCCGCCTGATGCCCGACAGCCGCCAGGTGCAGGTCGCGGTCACGGTGCAGGCCGGCCCCGCCGCGGTGGTCACCCCGCCGCCGCCCCCGGCCGCCGCCCCGGCGGCGCCGACGCGCCCCCGCCGCCGCTCCTGATCGCATCTGGGAGGGCTGCGGCCCTCCCGGATGCCGCTCACACCACCCGGATGTTGCTGAACTGCCAGGGATCGGCGTCCAGCGCCTCGGGGAACAGCGCGCCGCGGCCGGCAAGTGGCGTCCAGTCGGAATAGACGCCGACCATCTCGCCCAGATAGGGCGCCGCCACCTCCAGCACCCGCGCGTGATCCAGGGCATCGGCCTCGCGCAGCCCGGCGCGCGGATTCTCGATCGCCCAGACCATGCCGCCCAGCACCGCCGCCGCGACCTGCAAGCTCGTCGCATTGTTGTGGGGCGCGAGTGCGCGGGCCTTGGCGATGGTGAGCCGCGAGCCATACCAATAGGCCCCGCGCGCATGGCCGAGCAGCAGCACGCCCAGCTCATCCATGCCGGTTTCGATCTCCGCCATCATCAGCCGCTTCTGCGGCTGCATCCGCCAGGTCTTGCCGGCCAGCTCATGGATCGAGAGCACCGCATCGTCGCAGGGGTGGTAGGCGTAATGCGCGGTCGGGCGGTAGCGCACGGCGCCTGAGTCGTCCCGCACAGTGTAATAATCGGCCAGCGAGATCGCCTCGTTGTGGGTGATCAGGAAGCCGTGGAACGGGCCCTCCAGCGGCGTCCAGCTCCGCACCCGGGTCGCGGCGCCGGGGCGCATCAGATAGATCGCGGCATCGCAGCCGAAGTCGTGGCGGTGGCCATCGGCGGGCAGGGCCGTCTCATGCGTGCCCCAGCCGAGTTCGGCCGGCTGGCAGCCCTCGCCGACGAAGCCGTCGATCGACCAGGTGTTCACGAATTCGCCGCGCTGCTTGGGGAAGCCGGCCGACTGGGTGTCGCGCTCGGCAATGTGGATCGCCTTGACGCCCAGGGTCTCGGCCAAAGCGGCCCAGCCCTCCCGCGCCTCGGGGACCGCCACCGGCAGCCCGGCATCGGCGGCGAGGTTCAGCAGCGCCTGCTTCACGAAATGGCTGACCAGCCCCGGATTGGCGCCATGGGTCAGCACCGCCGTCGCCCCGCCGGGGGCCAGCGCCAGCGCGCTCTCCCGCAGCGCGTAGTTGGAGCGTTGCGAGGGCGAGAGCGCGGGGTCGGTATAGCCCCCCGCCCAGGGCTCGATGCAGGTGTCGAGGTAGAGCGCCTCCTGCTCCTGCGCCAGGCGGATCAGCGCCACCGAGGACACATCGACCGAGAGGTTCAGCAGGAAATCCCCAGGGCCCAGCAGCGGCCGCAGCAGCCGGTCCAGGTTCTCCCGCGTTACCGCCTCCTGCACGAAGGCGAGGCCATAGTCCTGCGCGACCTCCTGCCCCCGCGGCTCGGCGGTGACGATGGTGATCGCCGAGCGCGGCAGGTCGATGTGGCGCAGGATCAGCGGGACCACCCCCTGCCCGATGCTGCCGAAGCCGAGGATGACCAGCCGGCCGTGGAAGGGGATCTGTGAGGTCATGCGGCGCGGACTCCAAGGGGCGGCCCGGGCCTGCCACCGGGGCCGGTCGCGGTCCACCATCAAATCAAGACAAATGGCGTCGGCGCGCGAGCGGCCCCGTCACCAGCGCCAGATATTCCCAGACCACGGTCGCCGCGGCCAAGGCGGTGATTTCGGCGACGTCATAGGCGGGCGAGACCTCCACCACATCCATCCCCCGGAAATCCAGCCCACCCAGCCCGCGCAGAATCGCCTGCGCCTGCCAGCTTGCGAGGCCGCCGATCTCGGGCGTGCCGGTGCCGGGGGCGAAGGCGGGGTCCAGCGCGTCGATGTCGAAGGAGAGGTAGGCGGGCACCTCCCCAAGCACGGCCCGCGCCCGTTCCGCCACGGCCTCGGGACCCATGGCATGGACCTGCTGCGCGGTCAGGATCGTCACCCCCCGCTCCAGCGTCCAGTCCCAGGTGTCGCGCTGCATCGGCGCGCGGATGCCGATCTGGATGCAGCGGGCGGGGTCCACCAGCCCTTCCTCGATGGCGTGGAACAGGAAGCAGCCATGGCCGAAGACCTGGCCGAAATTGTCGGGCGCGGTATCGGGATGCGCATCGAACTGCACGAGGCCAAGCGGCCCGCCCACCCGCTTGGACAGCGCCCGCAGCAGCGGCAGGGTGATGCCATGCTCGCCGCCCAGCGCCAGCAGGTGCTGGATGCCCCCGGCCTGCCGCTCGATCAGCTTATGCGTGTTGGGGATGTCGCCCAGCGCGATGGCGAAATCGCCAAGGTCGGCGATGGGCATGTCGGCGGGCTCGCGCCAGCTCACGGGATGGGCGCCATCCACCAGCATGCGGCTGGCGGCGCGGATGGCGCGGGGGGCATCCCGGGCCCCGGCGCGATTGGTGGTCCCCACGTCCAACGGCACGCCCGCGACCGCAAAGGCCCCCGCCTGATCGCGGCGGGAGACACCCAGAAAGCTGGGAGGCAGGGAGAATGTCGGCGGCGTGGTCATCGGCAGTCCTTCAACGCGGGGCGGGATCGCAACGCGCTGGACCAAGGCAATGTTGCGGTAGGCAGGATCATCGGTGACCTCGGTGCCCGCCCAGGGGGGGATTTCGACCGGCTGATCGGCGCTGGACAGCTCTACCTCGGCCAGCACCAGCCCGGCCAAGGCGCCCTCGAAGACATCGACAGTCCACTCCAGCCCTGCATGGCGCAGCCCGTGGCGCCGTTTGCCCAGCACCGGCCCGCAGAGGGTCGCGAGCATCTCCTCCGCCTCGGCGACCGGGATCACATATTCGTATTCCGCGCGGGTCAGCCCGCCCGGGCCCTTCACGGTCAGGCTGCCGCGATCCCCCTCCCGCCGCACCCGCGCCGAGGCGCGATCCTCTGCCCCGCTCAGATAACCCTGGCGGATCGGGACGCCGGGGCCGGCCTCCAGGCGCCAGGCGTCGTCCCGCACCAGGAACTTCCGTTCGATCTCGACGCCCAAGCTGCCCTCCCTTTGTCGTGTTGCCGCGCTCATGCCCCGTGGCGTGGAATCCGCCCGTTCATGCCTGACGGCATGAAATTCGCCCCCGTTCATGCCTGACGGCATGAAATTCGCCAGGGTCCTCGCACATTCGCGGAGAACGCCCTCATGAATATCGCCCGTCGATCCCTCGCGGCCCTGCTGGCCGCGCCCTTCGTCGCGCACGCGCAAGGCCTGGAGCGGCTGCGCCTCGTGCTGAATTTCCACCCCGATGGCGGCACCGCTGCCTTCTTCCTCGCCAAGGAGCGTGGCTACTACCGCGAGGCGGGCATTGATCTGACGCTGGATGGCTCCTCCGGTTCGGGCGATGCGATCACACGGGTGGCCTCGGGCGCCTATCAGGTCGGGGTCGGCGACATGGCGACGCTGGCGCAATTCCTGGTCCGCAACCCCGATACGGCGCCGCGCGCGGTGATGCCGCTGCATGACAGCTCGCCCCAGGCCGTGGTCAGCCTCGCCCGCTCCGGCATCGGCAAGCCGTCGGATCTGGTCGGGCATGTGATCGGCCAGGGCCCCTCGGATGGTGCCTCGCGCATGTTCCCGGCCTTCTGCCGGCTCAACGGCGTCGATATCAGCAAGGTGAACCTGCGTCAGGTGACATCGCAGCTGCGCGACAGCCTGTTGCTGACGCAGCAGGTGGATGGCGTCACCGGCTATGACTACACGGTCTTTTTCAACCTCAAGGCCAATGGCACCAAGCCCGAGGACATCCGCATCATGCGCTATGGCGATCATGGGATGGATTTCTACGGCAATGCGATCCTGGCCTCGCAGTCGATGATCGCGGAGCGGCCGGATGTGCTGCGCCGCTTCCTCGCCGCCAGCGCCCGCGGCTGGCGCGAGACCCTGGCCGATCCCGCCGCCGGCGCCGCCATCATCAAGAAGGAAGTGCCGCTGCTGGATGAGGCGATCGAGACCGAGCGCATCACCTTCCTGCGCGACAATCTGATCTGGACGCCGCGCACCCGGCTGGAGGGGATCGGCACCATGGACCTCGCCCGGCTGCGGGAAGGGCTGGCCGTGGTCAAGGAAGGCTTCGGGCTGCCCCGCGCGCCGACCGAGGCGGAGATTTTCGACGGGCGGTTCCTGCCGCCGATCGCGGAACGCCGGGTGGGGTGAGACGGCCGAGGGGCGTCGGCCCTCGGGCACCCCAGCGGAAACAAGGCGCGTCCGCACCTCCCTATGGAGGGCGCGGGAGGGCCGAGCCCTCCCGCCGTTACGCCGTGAGCCGCCGCACCTCCTCCCGCTTCTCCAGCCACCAGGCATAGGAGGGCGGCAGCAGCGCCAGCGGGTCCGCCCCGAGGGCGGCGGCGGCATGCGCCGGCCAGTTCGGGTTCCACATCATCTCCCGCGCCAGCGCCACCAGATCGCAGGCGCCGGCCTGGAGGTAGCCCTCCGCCTGCTGCGCCTCGGTGATCAGCCCCACGGCCATGGTCGGCACCCCGGTCTCGGCCTTGATCCGCGCGGCATAGGGCACGTGGTAGCCGGGCACGCGCGGCACCACCGCGAGCGTCAGCGGCCCCTCGATCCCACCCGAGGAGCAGTCGATCATGTCGATGCCGCGCGGCTTCAGCGCATGGGCGAAGGCGATGCTGTCCTCCATGCTCCAGGCGCCGCCGCGGCCGTCGGTGCAGGACAGCCGCAGCAGCAGCGGCTTGTCGGCGGGCCAGGCCTCGCGCACCGCCTCGGTCAGTTCCAGCCCGAAGCGCATCCGCGCCTCCAGCCCGCCGCCATAGCCATCGGTGCGGTGATTGGTGATGGGGGAGAGGAACTGCTGGATGATGTAGCCATGCGCGGCATGGATCTCCAGCACGTCGAAGCCCGCATCCAGGCTACGTTTGGCGGCATCGGCATGCAGGCGGATGACGTGGCGGATGTCGTCCTGGTCCATCTCCTTCGGCAGCATCGCGCCGGGCTTGAAGGCGACCGGCGAGGGGGCGAGGCCCGACCACGGTGGGCGGCCCATCGCCGCATCGGCCTCGGTCAGCGGCGAAAACCCGTCCCAGGGGGCCCGCGTCGCGACCTTGCGGCCCGCATGGCCGATCTGCATCGCCATCACCGTGCCCTGGGCGTGGCAGAAATCGGTGATGCGGCGCCAGGCGCGGGCCTGTTCATCGGTCCAGATGCCGGGGCAGTCATAGGTCTTGCGGCTGCGCTCGCTGACCGAGGTTTCCTCGCAGAACACCATCCCCGCCCCGCCCATGGCGAACTTGCCCAAGTGCACGAGGTGCCAGTCCCCCGGCAGCCCGCCGGGGTCGGAGCGGTATTGTGACATCGGCGAAACGACGATCCGGTTGCGCAGCGTGACGCCACGCAATGCATAGGGGGTGAACAACAGCGGCGTCGGCGTGGCGGTCACAGAGGCTTCTCCTGGGGGGGGCGGCTTCGCGCGGGCCGCATGCGATGCAAGATACGTGCATGAAGCAGGATCATGCCGGTTGGATCGGCGCCAGCCCCTTGCGGCGCGAGGATGCGCGCCATCTGCGCGGCCAGGGCGAATTCGTCGCCGATGTCGTGCCCCCCGGCACGCTGGAGGTGGTCTTCCTCCGCAGCCCCGTCGCGCATGGCCTGCTGCGCGGCGTCACCCGCGCGGCGGGGGTGGTGCGGGCCGCCGATTTGCCGCCGCTGACCCTGCCCCCGGCGGGGCCGGACATGCCGGGCTTCCGCCAGGCAGCCTTGCCGCCGCTGGCGACCGACCGGGTGCGCTTCGTGGGCCAGCCGATCGCCGCCTGCCTCGGCGCCACGCGCCATGCCGCGCAGGACCTGGCGGCCAGTCTGGCGCTGGAGATCGAGGAGCTGCCCGCCATCACCGATGCGCGCGCGGCCCTCGCCCCCGGGGCCACGCTGCTGCACCCGGCCTGGGCCGACAACCGCTATGCCGAGGGCCAAGTACGGGCCGGCGACCCCGCCGGGCTGGACGCCCCCATCCGCCTGACCCGCCGCCTGCGCCTCGGCCGGCAGTCGGTCGCGCCGATGGAGACGCGCGGGGTCATCGCCTGGCCCGACCATCGCACCGGGGAGCTGGTGGTGCGGATCTCCAGCCAGGGGCCGCATACGCTGCGCCACGCCTTGGCCGCGACTCTGGGGATGCGGGAGGCCGATCTGCGCGTCATCGCCCCCGATGTCGGCGGCGGCTTCGGCGCCAAGAACCGGCTGATGCCGGAGGAGATCGTGGTCGCCGCCCTCGCCCGCCGCCTCGGCCGGCCGGTGCGCTGGATCGAGGAGCGGAGCGAGCATTTCCTCGCCTCCCCCCAGGCGCGGGAGCATGACTATGACCTCACTGTGCTGGCGGCGCGGGACGGCACCATCCTCGGGCTGACCGGGGAGCTTTGGGTCGATGCCGGCGCCTATGCGCTCTGGCCGACCGGCGCCTTCGCCGAGGCGGCGATGGCCGCGCGCAACCTGCCCGGCCCCTATGCCATCCGGCACCTGGACATCCGCCACCACACCGTCGCGACCAACAAGCCGCCGATGGGGCCGTATCGCGGGGTCGGGCGCACCGGGGCCTGTTTCGCGATCGAGCGCATGGTCGATGTGCTGGCGGGCGAGCTGGGGCTGGACCCGCTGGTGGTCCGCGCCCGCAACCTGATCCCGCCCAGCGCCATGCCCTATGAGACGGCGGCGGGGATGCGGCTGGACACCGGGGACTACCCCGCCGCCTTGGCCGCCTGTGCCGCGATGATCGACCGCCCCGCCATCGCCGCGCGGCAGGCGGCGGGCGAGGCGGTGGCGGTGGGCTTCGCGATCTACACCGAGCAATCCGGCCATGGCGTCGCCGAATGGGCCGGGCGCCGCGCCCGCGTGGTGCCGGGGCATGAGACCGCGACGCTGCGCATGCATCCCGATGGCAGCCTGACCCTGCTCACCGGCATCCAGAGCCATGGCCAGGGGCTGGAGACGGTGCTGGCGCAGATCGTGGCGACAGAGCTGGGCCTGCACCCGGATGCGATTGCCGTGCGGCATGGCGATACCGCGCTGTCGCCCTTCGGCTTCGGCACCTTCGCCAGCCGCAGCCTGGTCTTTGCCGGGGGCGCGGCGCAGGCGGCGGCGCGCGAGTTGGGGGCCAAGCTGCGGCGGATCGGCGGGCATCTGCTGCAAGCGGCCGAGACGGTGATCCGCGATGGCGCGGTGCATGCCGGTGCGGCCAGCATCGGGTTTGCCGCCATCGCCGAGGCAGCCCATCTGCGCGCCGAACGCCTGCCCCCCGGCGAGGCGCCGGGGCTGGACGTGACCAGCAGCTACGCGCCCCCCGAGGGCGGCGGTGTCTTCTCCTATGCCGCCCATGCCGCGACCGTGCATGTGGATCGCGACACCGGCGCGGTGACCTTGCTCGATTACGCCGTCGCCGAGGATTGCGGCACGGTCATCAACCCCACCATCGTCGATGGCCAGGTCCGGGGTGGGATCGTGCAGGGCATCGGCACGGCGCTGGCCGAGCATCTGGTCTTCGATGCCACCGGCCAGCCGCTGGCGACCACCTTCGCGGAGTATGCGATGCCGCGCGCCGCCGACCTGCCGCCCATCCGCATCGCGCATCTGGTGACGCCCGCCCTCGGCACCGTGCATGGCGCCAAGGGCATGGGCGAGGGCGGCGCCATCGCGCCCCCCGCCGCCATCGCCAATGCGATCGGCGCGGCACTGGGGCTGGAGGTCAATATGGTGCCGGCCACGCCGGCGCGGGTCAGGGGCTGGATCGCCGCCCCGAGTCGGTCCCCGAGTCGCCCCCTGATTCGGCCCCCTGTTCGGGCATAGGTCAATTCCCAGGCCGGGCTGAACCGGCTTGGGGCGTGCCGTTCGGTGACAGCTGTGCTAATCCTGGGAGCAGTGGGCCAACTCCCTGGCCCAGAGCGAAACGACGGTATTCGATGCGGAAACCAAACTACAACTTCGAGCGGCAGGAACGCGAGCGCGCCAAGGACGCCAAGGCCCAGGCCAAGGCTGAGAAGAAGAAGGCCGAGCAGGCCGAGGCCGCGGCCTCGGCCGAACGCGAAACCGCCCCGGCACCGCGCCCCGAGGGCGAGGACGCCTGACCGACCGGCGCCCTCCCGGGGCGCCGCTCCCGGAGTATCCCTGAGGGCACCGGCGAAGCGATCCGCGTGATCGCTTCGCCGCCCGGCCTTGCCATGCGGGGAGCGTCAGGCCGTGGGGTGTTCCGCGGCCGCATGCCTCCGCCTCAGCGCGGCCCCGAGCCGACCTCCCCCATCAGCGCGTTCGACGCGAGGCGCCCGGGGGCGCGTTGCCGTCACGCCTCACGCGTTTTTTCTCGCGCGGGCTTCAGGCTTTGGTCATCCGTTCCTGCAAGCCTTGGGCACGCGCGCGGAGGCAGCAATGGACAGCATCGGATCGGCCGGCAGCACCCTGGCCACGGATCAGGCAGCGGCCAAGGAGGCGCGGGCGGCGGCCAAGCGCGCGACGGCCCAACTCGCCACGGATGAGCAGGCCAAGGCCGCCGCGGATACCATCCAGCGCGACGAGCAGTTGGTGAAGACCACGACGGCGGCAGCGGAGAAGGCGGAGGCGGAGGCGGAGGCGAAGGTGCAGGCAGGTCAGGGGAGCGGGGTAGATATCACGGTGTGAGCGGAGCTCGGGCCTTCAGCTACCAACTGAAAAATACCGCGACAGAAAAATACCGCGACAGAAAAATACCGCGACAGAAAAAATTTTTCTGTCGATTATTTTTACTCAGTTAGGCCGGAAATCTTCTCCTACCATTGGTCGTTTGAGCTTGCTCTCATCCGAGCGCCGAGCTGTGCCCTTCCCGAATTCTTAGCGCCAAGTGCCGATCTCTTGACCCCTTTTAAGGACGCTCGGCCCACGCGCGCGGTCGTGGCCTCCTTGGCTCCTTCGATCTGCACCTGCGGGGGGTATGATATCTTTCCTGAGCAACCCTGCGGTGGAGCCTGACGTGGCTGGCCTGACATTCAACGGCAAACCCTTCAATCCTAAGGACTTCGAGGAAACCATGCTCCGTGCAGTACGCGATAAGGTCGCTGCGCAAGTCCAGGCGTCGGTGGGCGCCATCCGCGACCCGGACAACGGCGAGTTCCCGACCGTCGTCACCAGCATCGACGAGGAGGGGAACATCGTCGTCCGCATTGAGGGCTCGCCCACGGTGCTTGCGGTGGTAGAGCGGCGCCTCGCCAAAGCAGGGGAGGAGGAGGAGGAGGAGGACGTATCGGGCAAGGCGGAGGTGGAGCCCTTAGTGCCGAAGGTTTTCCTGAGCTACGGGGGGGAGGATCGCGAGCTTGCCGAGCGCATCGCCCGAGCGCTGATGGACGCCGGAATCGATACTTGGTGGGCTGGATGGTCAATCGGCGCGGGTGACAGCCTGCCGCAGAAAATCAACGAGGGTTTAGGCGACTGCACACATTTCGTTGTGTTGCTCACGCGAACGTCTGTCATGAAGCCGTGGGTAAAGCACGAGATAGATGCAGGACTGATGCGCAGGATTTCCGCACAGGCAAGATTCATCCCGCTACGCCACAAACTCCCGGCGGATGAGTTGCCTCCACTTCTGCGCCCGTTGATGTCGCCTGCAGTCGATGATCCTCCCAGCGATATCCAGCAGTTGATCAATGACATCCATGGTATCGTGCGGAAGCCCGTGTTGGGCAAGCCGCCTGCAGCCAAGATGGGGCCGTTGCACGAGGAATACTCTGCTGCCGCCAATACCGTGGCAAAGGTATTTGTGGAGCGGTCCGAGACAGCTCTATTTACCGACCCTGAGATTTCCCTTGAGGAACTGATCGCTGTTACAGGTCTCACGCGCGACGATGTCGTGGACGCTGCGCACGAACTGCGTGAGGTTCTCAATGAGTCTTCCAGCATCGGGCAGGACAGCTACTACCCGACGGAAGAGATGTTCGTGCGGTTCGATGGAAAATTTGGAGAGTGGAATCCGGCACACGATGCGCTCCGGCTCGCCACTGATCTCGTGAACGATGGTGCCTTTCCTGCCGCCGTGGAGGCTATTGCAGAGCGATATGGCTGGTCGGCGCGAAGGCTCAACCCGGCGCTCGCCTACCTTATGAACCGGAAGCTGATCGATGCAAGGAGTGGCATTGGTCATGCGCCTTGGGCCGCGGCGTGGGTCCAGAAGACCGATACAACACGGCGCTTCGCCCGCAGCCGGACCTGATAAGCGACCTCGCCTGCCTAGGGAGCGCTTGATCCTTGGGCGGCGCGAGGTGGTGCGGTCGAGGATACCACTGGCGGCGTCTGCCAAAGTTCAGTGAAGGCGATCCGTGCTTATCTGCAAATCCGGTGGCATCATCGGAGACGGCGTCCTCCAGAAGGAGCTCTGGAATTTCCTTAAATCAGCCTACCCCTTCCGCTCCCGCTCCCGCGCCACCGTCGCCAACACATCCGCCCGCTCGTTCATCACATCGCCATTGTGCCCGCGCACCCATTTCCACTCGATCTGATGCGGCTTGGCCGCCGCCAGCAGCCGCTGCCACATCTCGTAATTGGCGACCGGCGCCTTGGCCGCGTTGCGCCAGTTGTTCCGCACCCAGCCCTGGATCCAGCGGGTGATGCCGTTGCGGACGTATTCGCTGTCGGTATGCAGCACCACGCGGCAGGGCTTCTTCAGCGCCTCCAGCGCCTCGGCCGCCGCGGTCAGTTCCATGCGGTTGTTGGTGGTGGCGGGGTGGTAGCCGGACAGTTCCTTCACCACCGTGCCCGAGCGCAGCACCGCGGCCCAGCCGCCCGGCCCCGGATTGGGCTTGCAGCCGCCATCGGTCCAGATCTCGACCAGCTGTTCAGAGGCCGTCTGTTCAGAGTCCAAGTGCCGAATCCCCCTCGATGCCGGCGAAGAAGCGCAGCCGCCGCAGGTAGTCCAGCGGGTCCTTGCGCGTGACCAGCGCGCCCGGCGGCGTATGGGTCCAGTCGAACAGCCGGGTCAGCAGGAAGCGGATCGCCGCCCCCCGGCACAGCACCGGCAGCGCCGCCCGCTCCTGCGCCGACATCGGCCGCCGCGCGACATAGGCGGCCAGCACCGCCCGCGCCTTGGTCGCATTGAAGGAGAAATCCGGCTCGAAGCACCAGGCGTTCAGGCAGACCGCGACGTCATAGGCAAGCAGATCGGAGCAGGCGAAATAGAAATCGATGATCCCCGACACCCGCGGCCGCCCCTGCGGCCCATCCAGGAAGAAGACATTGTCGGGGAACAGATCGGCATGGATCTGCCCGACCGGCAGCGTCCCCGGCGCCGGCCATTGCGCCAGGATCCCGGCCAGGGTCGCATCCAGCTCGGCGATCAGCCCGGGCCGCACCTCATCCCCCGAATCGCGGCAGGCCTCCAGCAGCGGCCGCCAGCCGGCGGGGCCGAGGGTGTTGGGCCGCGATCCCGCGAAATCCATGCCCGCCAGATGCAGTTCCGCCAGCGCGGTGCCGAGCGGGGCGCAATGCTCCGGCCGCACCCGCCGCGGCCAGACGCCCGGCAGGAAAGTGCAGATCGCCGCCGGCCGCCCGGCCAATTCCCGCAGCGCCTGGCCATCCCGCCCCGCCACCGGCTCCGGGCAAGCGAGGCCCCGCCCCGCCAGATGCCGCATCAGCCCGAGGAAATATGGCAGTTCCGCCGGCTCCACCCGCTTCTCGTAGAGCGTGAGGATCCAGTCGCCCTTGGTCGTCTTCAGCGCGTAGTTGCTGTTCTCGACCCCCTCGGCGATGCCGCGGAAGGCCACGAGCTCGCCCAGGTCGTAATCGGCGAGATACGCGCGCAGCGCCTCGTCCTGGACGTCGGTATAGACCGCCATGCATGTGCCTAATCGGGGGAATGAAGCGCTGCTTCTAGCCGTCGGCGCGCGCGCCGCAACCCCACTATCCGGCGATAGGCGCCGGCCGGCGCAGGGTGGCGGGGAGTTGGAAGACGACATCCTCGGTCGCCACCGTCACCTCCTCGACCGTGACGCTGAACCGCTCGCGCAGCCGCTCCACCACCTCCTCGACCAGGATCTCCGGCGCGCTGGCGCCAGCGGTGATGCCGATGACGCGGCAGCCATCGGCCAGCGCCGGGTCCAGATCCGCCCCGCGCTGCACCAGCACCGCGCGGGGTGAGCCGTTGCGCTCCGCGACCTCGCGCAGCCGCACGCTGTTGGAGGAATTGGGCGCGCCCACCACGACCACCAGCTCGGCCCGCGCCGCCACCGCCTTCACCGCCGCCTGGCGGTTGGTGGTGGCGTAGCAGATGTTCTCCTTCTGCGGCGCCTCGATCGCGGGGAAGCGCTCCCGCAGGATCGCCACCACCTCGGCCGTGTCATCGACCGAAAGCGTCGTCTGGGTGGTGTAGGACAGCCCCACGCCCCCGGGCACGGCCACGAGCCGCGCCTGGGCCGCGTTCTCGACCAGGGTGACCGCGCCCTGCGGCAACTGCCCCATGGTGCCGATCACCTCGGGGTGGCCGGCATGGCCGATCATCAGGATATGCAGCCCGCGGGCGAAATGGCGCTCCGTCTCCCGATGCACCTTGCTGACCAGCGGGCAGGTCGCATCAAGGTAGGGCATGGCGCGCTCCCGCGCCGCCTCCGGCACCGATTTCGGCACGCCATGGGCCGAGAAGATCACCGGCTGGCCATCATCAGGGACCTCATCCAGCTCCTCGACGAAGATGGCGCCGAGCGCCTCCAGCCGTTCCACCACGAAGCGGTTGTGCACGATCTCATGCCGCACATAGACCGGGCGGCCGTGGCGGCGCAGCGCTTCCTCGACGATCTTGATCGCGCGATCCACCCCGGCGCAGAAGCCGCGCGGGCCGGCGAGCAGAACGGTCAGCGGCGGCAGGTCCAAGACGATCACTCCATTTCCCGCCGCGGCCGGGCGGCCGGAAGCGCGGCCCCCTTGCCCCACGGCGATGCGGCTGCGATGACGCAACCCACGGGGCACCGCCCGAAACTAGGCATTCGCGCGGGGTCCTGGAAGGCCGGATCGAAAAAGGGGCACGGGGTTATGAGCATGCGCATCGCAGGGCGCCCGATGGGCCGACTGGCCCGCCCCGCTTTGGCCGCGGCCGTGCTGGCGCTCGCCGCCTGCGGTGGTGAGCCCTCGCAGAACCCGCTGAACCTCACCGCCCCCTGCCCACGCATCGGGCTGATCGGGGATGCGGCCGACCTGACCCGCCACGCGGGACCGGGGCGGGACCTCACCACCCTGGTGCTGGATGCGCGAATCGCCGGCTTCAACGCCAAATGCGACTTCGCCTCGCGCAATTCCGGGATCGATGTCACGCTGAGCCCGATCTTCGAGGTCGAGCGCGGCCCGGCCGCCCAGTCCCGCACGGCGGAGTTCACCTATATCGTCGCCGTGATGGATGCCTCGGGCCAGGCCATCCAGTCGCGTGAGGCCTTCCCGATCCGCGCCTCCTTCCCGCCCAACGCGCCCCGCGTGCGGGACGACAGCGAGCGCATCACCATCCGCATCCCCGGCAACCCGGCCGAGGTCCGCAACCGGCGCGTGCTGATCGGCTTCCAGCTGACCGAGGCGGAGCTGGCGTTGAACCGGGCGCGCGGGCCGCGCTGAGGGCGCTCAGCCCCGCTCGCCCGCGCTGACCGGCACCGCATCGATCAGCCGCACGGCCCCGAGTCGCGCGGCACCCAGCACCACCTCCCCGCCCGGCGACAGGTCCCGCCGGCGCAGCGCCACGTAATCGACGCTGTCGAACCCGGCCTCCAGCAATTCCGCCTCGGCCCGCACCGGCGCGCGGCCCTCGGCGATCCCGGAGAGCACCCGGTACAGCGCCGGCGCGATCGCCCGCGCCCGGGCATCGAGGAAGCGGTTGCGCGAGGACATCGCCAGCCCATCCGCCTCGCGCACCGTCGCCACCGTCATGATCCGCAGCGGCAGGTCGAGGTCGGCGACCACCCGGCGCACCACCTGCACCTGCTGCCAGTCCTTCTCCCCGAAGATGGCCAGATCCGGCCCGCATTGGGTGAAGAGCTTGGTGCAGACCAGCGCCACGCCGCCATACATCTGCGGGCGGAACGCCGCCTCCAGCCCCAGCGCCGGCCCCCCGGGCAGGATCGCGGTGCAAAAGCCCGGCGGGTAGATCGCCTCCGGCCCCGGCGCGTAGAGCAGGTCGCAGCCCGCCGCGACCAGCGCCGCCACATCCCCCGCCTCGTCGCGCGGATAGCGGGCCAGATCCTCGGTCGGCGCGAATTGCGTGGGGTTGACGAAGATGCTGGTGACCACCCGGTCCGCCAGCTCCCGCCCCCGCGCCAGCAGCGCCAGATGCCCCGCATGCAGCGCGCCCATGGTCGGCACCAGCGCCACACTCTGCCCGGCGTCCCGCCAGCCGGCGATGGTGGCGCGCAAGGTGGCGACGTCGCGCGCGATCGGAAGCGTCATGGCCCTGTTTTCTCCCCGGTATCGCAGGGCGGGTTAGACCGGCGCCGCGCCATGCGCCAGCATCGCCAGGCCTGATCCCCCCTGGCGGCCCGGCGCTTGCTGGGCAATCCTCTCCAACCTCCACGGAGCGCCCGCCATGACCACGACCCGTCGCACCTTGCTCACCGCCGCCGCGCTGGGCCTGCCCGCGCTGCACAATGCCCGCGCGCAGACAGCACTCCGCTTCTCGCTGGACTGGGCGTTGCAAGGCAACCACGCGATGTGGGCGCTGGCCGAGGACCGTGGCCTGTTCGGGCGCGAAGGCCTTGGCGTGCGGATGGATCGCGGCTTCGGCTCGGGCGACACCATCGTGAAGGTCGCCTCCGGCGCCTATGACATCGGCTTCACCGACATCAGCGGCGTTGTGAAGTTCAATGCCGAGAACCCGGACAAGCGCCTCGTCTCGATCTACCAGGTCTTCGACCGCACCGCCGCCGCCGTCGTGACCATGAAGGGCCGCGGGATCGAGAAGGCGACCGATATCGCCGGCAAGTCGCTGGGCGCGCCCGAGGGCGAGGGCTCGCGCATGCTCTTCCCCGCCTTCGCCAAGGTCGCCGGCATCGACACCAGCGCCATCCGCTGGACCAGCATGGCCGCCAATCTGCGCGACACCATGCTGGCGCAGCGCCGGGTGGATGCGGTGACGGGCTTCCTCTTCACCGTCCACTTCAACCTCGTCGCCGCCGGCGTGCCGGAGGCGGATATCGTCTCCTTCCCCTATGCCGAGAACGGGCTGGACATCTATGGCAGCGCCCTCGTCGCCCGCGCCGACTGGCTGGCGGCGAATGGCGAGACGGCGAAGAAATTCGTCCGCGCCTCGATGGGCGGGCTCAGGCTGCTGATCGCCGATCCGACCGGGGGCATGGCCGCGCTGAAGAAGCGCGAGGCGTTGTTCGACGAGCCGTTGGAGGCCCGCCGCTGGGCCATGACGCGGGACCGCTCGATCATCACCCCGAATGTCCGCGCCGGCGGCTTCGGCGTGGTCGATCTGGCCCGCGCCCAGACGCTGATCGCGGCCAATGCCGAGGCCTATGGCATCGCCAACCCGCCGACCGCGGCCAGCCTCTGGACCGACGCCTATCTGCCGCCCCTGGCAGATCGTACCGTCTGATGCGCCAGATCCTGCGTGGCGGGCGGGTGCTCGCGGCCGATGCGCTCTCCGCCCCCCGGCAGGATGTGCTGATCGAGGGGGGGCGGATCACCGCCCTCCTTCCGCCCGGCACCGAGGTCGCCGATGCGAAGCCGCATGACGCCCCGGACCGGCTGATCATGCCCGGCCTCGTGAACACCCATACCCATGGCCATGGCGGGCTGGCCAAGGGCCTGGGCGACAAATGGGACCTCGCGGTGCTGCTGGCCCATGGCGCCTGGGCCAATGGCGGGCGCGGGCTGGAGGACAAGCGCCTCGCCACCACGCTCACCGCCGTGGAGATGCTGAAGAAGGGCTGCACCGCGGCCTATGACCTGCCGAGCGAGATCCCCGGGCCCACGCCGGACGGGCTGGACGCGATGGCCGAGGCCTATATCGCCGTGGGTCTGCGCGCGATCCTGGCGCCGATGATCGGCAACCTCACCTTCTACGAGGCGACGCCGGGGCTGATCGAGGCGCTGCCCGAGGGCATGCGCGAACAGGCCGCAGCACTGCGGGCGCAGCCAGGCGAGGTGACGCTCGCGGCCATCGGGGCCGCGGCCGAATCCTGGTCGCATGACCGCCACAACATCCGCCTCGGCATCGCGCCGACCATCCCGCTCTTCGGCACCGATGGGTTCTTGCGCGCCTGCCGGGCGCTGGCGCGCGACCAGGGTCTGCCGATGCAGACCCATGTCGCCGAGGGCCGCTTCCAATGCGGCGGCGCCGAGGAACGCTATGGCACGACCCTGCTCGCCCATATGGACGCCATGGGCTGCGTCGGCCCCTGGTTCAGCGTCGCCCATGGCGTCTGGCTGACCGATGCCGACCTCGCCCTGCTGGCCGAGCGCGGCGCGGCGCTGGCGCATAACCCCGGCTCCAACATGCGCCTCGCCTCCGGCATCGCGCCGATCCGCCGCGCCTTGCGGGCCGGGGTGACGGTGGGGCTCGGCACCGATGGCAGCGGCTCCAGCGACAACCAGAACATGTTCGAGGCGATGCGGCTGGCCGCCTTCGCCTCCCGCCTGATCGAGAGCGAGAGCGAGGAGGACTGGCTCGGCACCGCCGAGACGGTGCTGCTGGGCACGGCGGGCTCCTCGCGGCTGATGGGGCTCGGCGGCTCCGGGCGGATCGAGGCGGGAGCCTCGGCCGATCTGGTGTTCCTGGATCTCGGGCACATCAACTGGATGCCCTTCAACAACGCCGCCAACCAGATGGTCTGGACCGAGGATGGCAGCGCCGTGCGCGACGTCATGATCGGCGGCGACTGGAAGCTGCGCGACGGCCGCGTGCTGGGGGTGGATGAGGCGAAGCTCTACCAGGACGCCCAGGCGGCGGCGGACCGGCTCTGGTCCACGAATGCCGCGACGCGGGCCTGGTGCGAGGCGGTGGCGCCGCATGTGGCCTGCCATTGCCGCGGGCTGGCGAAGAAATTCACGGGTGCCACCAGGCTTTTGCCGGCGCACTGACAGGGGCGCTGCCCCCGTCACCCCCGCCGGGGCCAGAGCCTGGCCCCGGACCCCGCCGAACTTTGGGAAACGCCAAGCAATGAACGGTCTGCTCAACGGGAAAGTCGTTGTCGTCACCGGGCCGGCCAAAGGCATGGGCGCGGCCTGCACGCTGCTGCTGGCGGAACAGGGGGCGGATCTGGCGCTGGTCGGGCGCGACATCGCGGCGATCGAGCCGGTCGCGGCCGAGGCCCGCGCCAAGGGGCGGCGGGCGGAGATCTTCCCGGTCGATCTGATGGATGCGGGATCGGTGGACCGCATGGCCCGCGCGGTGCTGGCGAGCTTCGGGCGCTGCGACGTGCTGGTGAACATCGCCGGCGGCCGCGGCCCCTTGGGAAAATCCTTCTGGGAGACCACGCCGGAGGAATTCGACGAAATCCTGCGGCTGAACGTCACCGGCTGCTTCCTGACCATGCGCGCCTTCGCGCCGGGGATGATCGCGCAAGGCTCGGGCAAGATCGTCAATGTCGGCGGCACCTTCGGGCTGCGCGGGCGGGCGGGGCGGGCGGCCTATTCGGCCAGCAAATGGGGCCTGCGCGGGATCACGAAATCCGCCGCACTGGAACTCGGGCCGCACGACATCAACGTGAACTGCCTCTGCCCCGGCATGGTCGAGGGGCCGCGCTTCGAGCAGGTCCGCGCCACCATGGCCGCGAAGGACGGCATCAGCGCCGAGGAGGCGCGGCGCAAACATGCCTCCGAATACGCGCTGAAGCGGATCAGCACGGATCAGGATGTGGCCAATGGCGTGCTGTTCCTGGCGACCGACCTCTCGCGCCAGACCACCGGGCAGGATCTGGCGGTGGATGGCGGCTGGGTGATCTGAGATGGAGCTGACCGAGGACCTGCTGGCGATCCGCGAGGGCATCGCCGCACTCTGCGCCGACTTCCCGGATGAATGGTGGCAGGCGCAGGATTCCGCACATAAATTCCCGCACTTGTTTTATGATGCGATCGCCAAGGCGGGGTTCCTCGGCATCTGCGTGCCGGAAGAGTTTGGCGGCAGCGGCCTCGGCATCACTGAAGCGGCGGTGATGATGGAGGCGATCTCGGGCTCCGGCGCCGGGCTTTCGGGCGCCTCGGCCATCCATATGAACATCTTTGGCCTGAACCCGGTGATCGTCTTCGGGAACCAGGCCCAGAAGGAACGCGCCTTGCCGCCGCTGGTGGCGGGGCGGGAGAAGGCGTGTTTCGGCGTGACGGAACCGGGCAGCGGGCTCGACACCACGCGCCTGACCACCCGCGCCGAGCGGGTCGAGGGCGGCTGGAGCGTCACCGGCCAAAAGATCTGGATCAGCACGGCGCAGGTCGCCGATCGCATCTTGCTACTGGCCCGCACCGCCCCGCGGGACGAGGGCAAGCCCACCCACGGCCTGTCGCTGTTCTACACCGCGCTGGACCGGAGCCGCTGCTCGGTGCGGGAGATCGAGAAGATGGGCCGCGCCGCGGTGGATTCGAACGAGATCTTCTTCGATGGCTACGCGATTCCCGCCGAGGATCTGGTCGGCGCGGAAGGCCAGGGTTTTCGTCAAATTCTGCACGGGCTGAACCCCGAGCGCATCCTGATCGCCGCCGAGGCGGTGGGGCTTGGCCGCGCCGCGCTGCGCCGGGCCACCGCCTATGCCAAGGAGCGTGTGGTCTTCGGCCGCCCGATCGGGATGAACCAGAGCATCCAGCACCCGCTCGCAGAGGATTGGATGGCGCTGGAGGCCGCCTGGCTCATGGTGCTGCATGCCGCGCGCCTCTACGACGCGGGGCGGCCCTGCGGGGTCGAGGCGAATGCCGCGAAGTATCTGGCCGCCGAGGCCGCGACCAAGACCTGCCGCGATGCCATCGCGACCCATGGCGGCATGGGCTATGCCCGGGAGTATCATGTCGAACGCTATCTGCGGGAGGCGATGATCCCCTGGCTGGCGCCGGTCAGCCCGAATTTGATTCTCTGCCATGTCGCGGAAAAGGCCCTGGGCCTGCCGCGATCCTACTGAGGGAGTACCCACCCATGCCGCATGACGGCCACCACAGCCACGAAATCCCGCCCGATGGCTGGAAATACACCGGCGTCCGCGTCATCCCCGGCGGCAGCCTGGATGTGAACACCGCCCAGACCCCGGGCATGAACCGCGCCGCGGCGATCAATTTCGCCCGCGTCGGCGCCCAAAAAATCTGGGCCGGCACCGTGCATATCCACCCCGATGCCAAGACCGGGGTGCATCACCATGGCGCGCTGGAAAGCGTGATCTATGTCGTGAAGGGCCGCGCCCGGCTGCGTTGGGGCGAGAAGCTGGAATATGTCGCCGAGGCAGGCCCCGGCGACTTCATCTTCGTGCCCCCCTATGTGCCGCACCAGGAGATCAACGCCTCGACCGACGAGACCTTGGAATGCGTCCTGGTCCGCAGCGACAATGAGGCCGTCGTCGTGAACCTGGATATCGAGCCGATCGAGAAGCCGGAAAACGTGCTCTGGATCGACCCGACGCACAAAGCCTAAGCGGCGGTGTGGGGCACGCCCTTCTCTTCCAGCAGGCCGGCCAGTTCGCCGGCCTGGAACATCTCCATCACGATGTCGCAGCCGCCGATGAACTCGCCCTGCACGTAAAGCTGCGGGATCGTCGGCCAGTTGGAGAAGCTCTTGATCCCGTCGCGGATCTCGGGGTCTTCCAGCACGTTCACGCCTTTGAACGGCACCTGGAGATGCGACAGGATCTGGACGACGCGGGCGGAAAACCCGCATTGCGGGAAGACCGGCGTGCCCTTCATGAACAGCACGACGGGGTTGGCGTCGATCTCGGCCTGGATGGTGGCGTGGACGGGGTCGGACATGGTCAGTCTCCTTTCTTGGAGCAACTGGTCAGGGAGCGGCAGTGGTGAGGGCCAGGGCATGCAACTCGCCGCCCATGCGCCCCTGCAACGCGGCATAGACGATCTGATGCTGCCTCACCCGGGGCAGGCCGCGAAAGGCCTCTGACACCACCGTCGCGGCATAATGGTCGCCATCGCCGGCAAGGTCGGTGATCGTGACCTTCGCATCGGGCAGGGCTGCCTGGATGAGGGCTTCGATCGCCTCGGATTGCATCGCCATCGTCTGTCCTCTCAGCCGGCCATCAGGGCAGGCAGCGTCGCCTCATGGGCGGCGGTCAACTCGGCCAGGGATATGGCCGCGCCATCGGGGCAAACCAAGACCCCCTGCCCGTTCGCAACACCCAGCCGCGCGGCCGGCACCCCCGCCGCCGCGGCGGCGGCCAGGATTGCCACGGCATCGCGCACGGCGACGACGTAGCGCGCCTGATCCTCACCGAAGCAGAAGGCGTGGGGCGCGATGCCCGCGGGCACCGGCAACAGCGCCGCCCCCTGCCCGCTGGCCATCGCCATCTCGGCGACCGCGACCAGCACGCCGCCATCGGCGCAGTCGTGGCAGGCCAGCACCTCGCCCGCCAGAATCCGCGCCCGGATGAAATCGCCATTGGCGCGTTCGGCCGCGAGGTCCACGGGCGGCGGCGGGCCGGCCTCCTGGCCCGCGATCTCGCGCAGCCACAGGCTCTGGCCGAGCCAACCCCGCGTGGCGCCGATCAGCACCAGATCGGCCGCGGCCGGCATGGCGAGGCCCATGGCCAGATGCGCATCGGCGATCACCCCCACCCCGCCGATCGCCGGCGTCGGCAGGATCGCCTGGCCGTCGGTCTCGTTGTAGAGGCTCACATTGCCGCTCACGACCGGGAAATCCAGCGCGATGCAGGCCGCCGCCATCCCGCGCACGGCGGCGGCGAACTGGCCCATGATCTCGGGCTTTTCCGGATTGCCGAAGTTCATGTTGTCGGTGATCGCGAGCGGGGTCGCCCCGGTCGCGGTGATGTTGCGCCAGGCCTCGGCCACGGCCTGGGCACCACCCGCCTCGGGGTCCGCGAGGCAATAGCGCGGGGTGCAGTCGGTGGTCAGCGCCAAGGCGCGCGCGGTGCCCTCGATGCCGACGATGGCGGCATCCGCCTGGCCGGGGCGCTTGGAGGTCAGCCCGCCGACCAGCGCGTCATACTGGTCCCAGATCCAGCGGCGCGAACACAGATCCGGACAGGCCACCAGTTTCTGGAGCGCGGGCGCGAGGCCCATCGGGTCGGGCACCTCGCCCAGGGGGGGCAGCTTGGGCGTCTCGGTGGTCGGGCGACGGTAGAGGGGGGCTTCGGATTCCAGCGGGGCCAAGGGGATGTCCGCCTCAAGCGCGCCGTTGTGGAAGATCTCGATCCGGCCGGTATTGGTCAGATGGCCGATGACGGCGAAGTCCAGGTCCCATTTGTGGAAGATCGCCTCGGCGACGCCCTCCTGCCCGGGCTGGAGCACCATGAGCATCCGCTCCTGGCTCTCGGACAGCATCATCTCATAGGCGGACATGCCGGTTTCGCGCTGCGGCACGGCGTCCAGGTTGAGCGAGATGCCAACGCCCCCCTTGCCCGCCATCTCGACGCTGCTGCTGGTCAGGCCGGCGGCCCCCATGTCCTGGATGGCGACGATGGCCTCGGTCGCCATCAGCTCCATGCAGGCCTCGATCAGCAGTTTTTCGGCGTAGGGGTCGCCGATCTGGACGGTGGGGCGCTTGTCCTCATTCTCGGCCGAGAATTCGGCCGAGGCCATGGTGGCGCCATGGATGCCGTCCCGCCCCGTCTTGCTGCCGACATAGACGACGGAATTCCCGACGCCGGCGGCGGCGGCATAGAAGATGCGGTCGGCGCGGGCGATGCCCACGGTCATGGCATTGACCAGCGGATTGCCATTGTAGGCGGGGTGGAAATTCACCTCGCCGCCCACGGTCGGCACGCCGACGCAATTGCCATAGCCACCGATGCCGCGGACCACGCCATCGACGATGCGCCTGGTGCCGGGATGGTCCGCGGCACCGAAGCGCAGCGCGTTGAGGTTGGCGATGGGCCGCGCCCCCATGGTGAAGACATCGCGTAAAATGCCGCCGACGCCGGTGGCGGCACCCTGGTAGGGCTCGATGAAGCTCGGGTGGTTGTGGGATTCCATCTTGAAGACGGCGGCCAGCCCATCGCCGATGTCGATGACGCCGGCATTCTCGCCCGGGCCCTGGATGACCCAGGGGGCAGAGGTCGGCAGCGTCTTGAGCCAGATGCGCGAGGATTTGTAGGAGCAATGCTCCGACCACATCACGGAGAAGATGCCGAGTTCGGTCATCGACGGCGAACGGCCGAGGATGCCGAGCACGCGGTCGTATTCATCGGGCTTCAGGCCGAATTGCGCGGCCAGTTGCAGGGCGCGATCGGGGGGCAGCAGGGTGAGTGTGGACATGCCCGCCTTGTCGGCAGGGTTGCCGGGATTGTCCAGTGCGGGATTGGTCATGGTGGGCAGAGGGGCATGCAGCATGGCCTGGCGTTGGCTTTCACGGGGCGGCGAGCCGGGCCGGCGGTGGAGCGTGGCCAGAGCGCAGAGGGGAAAATTCCGGCAGGTCAGTTGCCTTTTATTCTCGTAATGACAGGACGGATTTTAGCGCATAATCTGCTAAAATTCTGCTCTAGTGAGGATTCAATGAGGTTTTTTATTTCATCTGTTGCTGTACTCATTGTTATTGTTTCGTCATAGATCGCTTGGGCAAAATATTCTGTAAATGCCGTGGGGTGGTTTATTGCTGGGAGTGGCATTTCAGACGCTGGTACATGGGGGGATTCTTTTGGGGCCTTCAACGCCTTATTTGGAGCTTTAGGTTTCGCTGCAATTTTTGCGACTTTATTAGTGCAGGGACGAGCAATCAAAGCGCAACAAGACGAACAGAATAGAGAAAATTTCGAAAGAAAATTCTTCGAGCTTCTGGCAATTTTTCAGAGAATTCGTGAAGATGTACGATTTATGCATACACCGGAGTATCAGGCATCTCTGCCCGATAGCCCACGTTCTGTTTCTAGATATAGCAATGGAATTGATGCAATTCAGGCGGCAGTTCTTGAAATAAAATTCTGGGAAAATCGAGACCTTCAACATTTACGGGAAAATCCAGAAGAAACCCTTCGCGAAATCTATAGCACTAAAATTTTGCGGCGCCACGAAAGCCGCCTGTCGCCATATTTTCGAACTGCGTATATTATTTTGAATCGAATAAAATACAGCTCGGCACTCAATGACGAGGAAAGAATAGAATATGCCAATCTGTTCAGAGGTCAACTAACAAGTTACGAGATTATTTTAATGGCTGTAAATGGCCTGGCCCCGGTATCTAGAGATTTTTCCGAATTACTCACTCATTTTCATATGCTGAAGTATTTAAGTCGAGGTCGAATGCAAAGAAATCTGGAACGCATCTATCCTAAGCAAGCTTTTTCACCTCGATCATGACGCTTTGTCACTTCGAGGGTCCGCGAGGCGAGATGGAGCCGCTCAGCGAAGGTGTTGCAGGGAGCGAATTCAGAGATTCCTGCCGGGGTGCAGGTGCAGCTCTTTAACCCCTCCTCAAACCCCCACCAACGCTTCCGCCATGCTCGTAAACAGTGGCAACCCATCCACCCCGCCCATCAGCGGGTCCACCAGATCTTCCGGATGCGGCATCAGCCCCAGCACCCGCAGGTTCGGCGACAGGATGCCGGCGATGTCGCGGGCGGCCCCATTCCGATTGGCGTCGGCGTACCGAAAAGCGACCAGCCCCTCGCCTTCCAGCCGGTCCAGCGTCGCCTCATCCGCAAAGTAGTTCCCATCCCCATGCGCCATCGGCGCGCGGAAGGTCGCGCCCTTCTGCCAATGGCTGGTGAAGGCGGTCCCCGCCCGTTCCACCCGCAGCACGCAGTCCATGGAGAGGAAGCGCAGCCCGGCATTGCGCAGCAGCACCCCCGGCAGCAGCCCGGCCTCGCACAGGATCTGGAAGCCGTTGCACACGCCCAGCACATGCCCGCCGCCCATCGCGAATTCCCGCACCGCGGCCATGATGGGGGAGAGCGCGGCCATCGCGCCGCAGCGCAAATAGTCGCCATGGCTGAAGCCGCCCGGCAGCACCACCAGATCCGTCCCCGCCGGCAGCGCCGTCTCGCGGTGGAAGACCATGGCGGGCTTGCGCCCCGTCACGCGGGTCAGGGCCAGCGCCATGTCGCGTTCGCGATTGGTGCCGGGGAAGACGATGATGGCGGCGTTCATGCGCGGTGCATTCCCGAAAAAAGAAGGGCCCGAGAAAAGAAAGGGCGCTCACTCGGCCCAGACATTGATCCAGTGCAGCCCGCCCAGGATGGCCAGGGTCAGGATGACGGCCAGCGCCGCCGCCGTCACCCAGCGATTGGCCTTGGCCTTCACCCCGGCCACCAGGCCGAGCCGCGCCGGCCGGCGCGGCGCCATGCGCGCCATCCGTTCGTCCCGCCAGCGCAGCCCGGTCGAGATCAGGACCGTCAGCACCAGCATGACAAGAACGGAGGTCTTGATCACGCCTCAGACCAGTTCGACGCGGAAGGCCTCGATGACGGTATTGGCCAGCAGCCGGCGCGCCATCGCCTCGGCGGCACTGCGCGCGGCCTCGGGGTCGGTCTCGGCCAGGTCCAGCTCGATCACCTTGCCGGTCAGCACCTCCCCCACCCCGGAGAACCCGAGTTCGCCGAGCGCGTGGGAGATGGCCTTGCCCTGCGGGTCCAGCACGCCCGTCTTGGGCATGACGGTCACCCGCACCTTCATGGCGCCCACCGATTCAGCTTTTTCCGCGCAAGCGCGCGGCGGGAGGTCGTCATTGCATCAGCTCCGGCCCCTTGAGGTCGCGGACGCCGGCTTCGGGCAGGATGCCGAGGCGGCGCGCGACTTCCTGGTAGCCTTCCTCGACCTTGCCGAGATCGCGCCGAAAACGGTCCTTGTCCATCTTCTCGCCGGTCTTGGAATCCCAGAGGCGGCAATTGTCCGGGCTGATCTCATCGGCCAGGACGATGCGCATCTCCTCATTCTCATAGAGCCGGCCGAACTCCACCTTGAAGTCCACCAGCACGATGCCGACGCCGAGGAACAGCCCGGTCAGGAAGTCGTTGATGCGCAAGGTCAGGGCGACGATGTCGTCCAGATCCTGGGTGCTGGCCCAGCCGAAGCAGGTGACGTGCTCCTCCGAGACCATCGGGTCGCTCAGCGCGTCGTTCTTGTAGTAATATTCGACGATGCTGCGCGGCAGGCGCGTGCCTTCCTGGATGCCGAGCCGCGTGGCCAGGCTGCCGGCCGCGACATTGCGGACGACGATTTCCAGCGGGATGATCTCGACTTCCCGGATCAGCTGCTCGCGCATGTTCAGCCGGCGGATGAAATGCGTCGGTATGCCGATCTCGGCGAGGCGCACCATCAGATATTCGCTGATGCGATTGTTCAGAACACCCTTGCCGGTGATCGTGCCCTTCTTCTGGGCATTGAAAGCGGTGGCGTCGTCCTTGAAATACTGCACCAGGGTGCCGGGTTCCGGCCCCTCGAACAAAATCTTGGCCTTGCCTTCATAGACTTGGCGGCGGCGTGCCATAGCGCGCGAATCCTTGACCGCGCCGAAGGAGGACCCCTCAGCCAGCCGGGCGCCTATAGCAGCCGTGCCGCGATACCGCCACACGTGGACTCATCAGGGCTGGGATGGCGGCAGCGGGACCTCGGCCCAGGGCTCGCCGGTCTTGTGGAAGCGCCAGGCCCGGCCGCCCTCGGCGCCAAGGGCGAGCAGGCTGGAGGAGACGGTGCCGAAGCCCTCCCGCGGCAGGACGTGAAGCTGTGCGCCCGGCGCGCCCCTCGAATCGGCCAGCAGGCGAGGCCAGGCGCCCCAGTCGGGCGGCTCGGGCGGGGCGGCGGTGGTGAAGCGGGGCAGATGCCGGGCGATGCGCGGGTTGGTGGTGTCATTGGGCCCGGCGCTGGTGACCATGGTCAGCCCCTCCGCCAGTTCGGTGACGACCGGGTGGCCGTGGCCGAGGCCGGCGACGAAGAAGGCCCGCATGCGATCGGCGACCAGCGCGTTGAAGGGGCGGTAGGCGCCCGCATCCAGCGCGGCCAGCGCCGCCGCACCTGCCTCCGCGCTGTCCACATCAGCGGCCAGCAGCGGCAGCCCGCCCCGGCTCGCCTTGCCCGGCGCGGGGCCAAGGCTGCCCGGCCGGTTCAGCACCGCCGCGACCACGCCGGCGGGCCCGATCGCCATCCAGGAGCCGCCGGCGCTGCGGTCACGCCCGCCGATGACGCCGGGGCGGTCCGCCCACCAGGGGCCGGGCGGGTCGGCGATGCGGTCGATGCGCTCGTCGCGATTGGCGGCGAGCAGGAGGGGCCAGGGGGCGCCGGGCCGGCGCAGAATCAGGACGGTGCACACCGCCCAAAACTGCGGCCCCCGGCGCCGGTCGGCAATATCAGTACGGGCGATAATATCCCGGCGGTGGGGCGTAGTAGCGCGGCGGCGGCGCGTAGTAGCGCGGCGGCGGCGCGTAATAGTACGGCGCCACATACACCTGTGCCCGCGGTGGCGCGTAATACATCGGTGGCGGCGCGTAACGCAGCGGCGGCGGGCCGCGCCAATAGCCGGGCGGCGGGCCATGGCGGTAATGGCCGCCGCGATAGCCATAGTCGCGGTCGCGGTCGCCACGCGCCTCGGCCGGACCGAATCCCACCAGGGCCAGGACCGCCGCGATACCCAGGATGCGAAGGCTATGCATTTGGAATTCCTCATCTTCCATCTGCATAGGAAACGCCCGCAATCAGGCTGAAACGCGGCGCGCCCGATCACGAACCCGGGAGGCTACCCCGCGGCGAAGACCCGCGCGAAGATGGTATCGACATGGGTGAAGTCCCGCGCCGGGTCCATCGCCGCATCCAGCGCCGCCGCATCCAGCACCGCCGAGACCGGCCCATCGGCCAGGAGATTGGCGCGGAAATCGCGGGCCCCCGGCGTGCCCAGCGCCTGCCAGGTCGCCATGGCGGCGGATTGCACGGCGCGATAGGCATCCTCGCGCGCCATGCCCGCCTGGGTCAGCGCCAGCAGCACCTTCTGGCTATGGACCACGCCGCCGAGCGATTCGAGGTTGGCGCGCATCCGCTCGGGGTAGATCGTCAGCCGCTCCATCATCCCCGCCGCCCGCATCAGCGCGAAGTCGAGGGTCACGGTCGCATCCGGGCCGATCACCCGCTCCACGCTGGAATGGCTGATGTCGCGCTCATGCCACAGCGCCACATTCTCCAGCGCCGGCACCACATAGCCGCGCACCAGCCGGGCGAGGCCGGTCAGGTTCTCCGACAGCACCGGGTTGCGCTTGTGCGGCATGGCGGAGGAGCCCTTCTGGCCGGGGAAGAAGAATTCCTCGGCCTCCCGCACTTCGCTGCGCTGGAGGTGGCGGACCTCGGTCGCCAGGCGCTCGATGCTGCTGGCGACCACGGCGAGCGCGCAGAAGAAGGCCGCATGGCGGTCGCGCGGGATCACCTGGCTGCTCACCGGCTCGACCCGCAGGCCCAGGCGGGCGGCGACCGAGGTTTCCACGCGGGGATCGACGCTGGCGAAGGTGCCGACGGGGCCGGAGATCGCGCAGGTCGCGATCTCGGCCCGCGCCGCCACCAGCCGCGCGCGGCCACGGAAGAACTCGGCGTAATGCCCGGCGAGCTTCAACCCAAAAGTCGTCGGCTCGGCATGGATGCCGTGGCTGCGGCCGATGGTCGGTGTGTGGCGGTGCTCCTCGGCGCGGCGCTTCAGGGCGGCGAGCAGCGCATCCATATCGGCGATGAGCAGGTCGGCGGCGCGGACCATCTGCAGGTTCAGGCAGGTGTCCAGCACGTCGGAGCTGGTCATGCCCTGGTGCATGAAGCGCGCCTCGGGCCCGATTCCCTCACCGAGCCAGGTCAGGAAGGCGATGACGTCATGCCGCGTCTCACGCTCGATCTCGTCGATCCGGGCCAGGTCGGCGGCGGAGATCGCGGCGACGCGGGCGCCGCCCTTGGCGCGGATCGCCTGGGCGGCCTCCTTGGGGATGGTGCCGAGTTCGGCCATCGCCTCGGCGGCGGCGGCCTCGATCTCGAACCAGATGCGGAAGCGGGTTTCGGGCGACCAGATCGCGGCCATCTCGGGGCGGGAATAACGGGGGACCATGGCACGCGGCTCCGGATACGGTAGACGGGCGGCTTCTCGCGCCCCCGGCCCCCCATGGCAAGCGGTGTGACCCGAAGATGGGCTACGGGTTGCCGTTTCATTGCATCCGGCTTATTCGCCGGACACCACCAGCAGCCGGAAGCCCGTCATGGACCTCGCCGCCTATATGCCTGAGCTGATCGCGCTCGGGCAGGTTCTGCTCATCGACATCGTGCTGGCGGGCGACAACGCCATTGTCGTCGGCATGGCCGCGGCCGGCCTGCCGACGGATCAGCGCCGCAAGGCCATCCTCTGGGGCATCGGTGCCGCGACGATCATGCGGATCGGCTTCGCCACCATCACCGTGCAGTTGCTCGCCATCGTCGGCATCACGCTGGCGGGCGGTGTGCTGCTGCTCTGGGTCTGCTGGAAGATGTACCGCGAGCTGCGCGCATCGGCGCATGAGGCCGATGCCGCCGAGGCCGGTGGCACCATCGCCGAACCGCCGCGGAAGACCATGCGCCAGGCGGTGACGCAGATCCTGGTCGCCGACATCTCCATGAGCCTGGACAACGTCCTGGCCGTGGCCGGGGCGGCCAAGGACCACCCCTATATCCTGATCTTCGGCCTCGCCATCTCGGTCGTGCTGATGGGCGTCGCCGCCAGCCTGATCGCGCGCATCCTGGAGAGGTTCAGCTGGGTCGCCTGGATCGGGTTGCTGGTGATCCTCTACGTCGCCGGTGCGATGATCTTCGAGGGCACGCATGAGGTCGCCGATGCGGTTCCCGGCGCCTATGCCTATCTGCTGCTGCCGCTCGGCTTCCTGGCCAGCCCCGGAACCTTTCCGGCCTGGCTCTGGGTGGGTGCGACCCTGGCGCAGTTCGTGGTGCTGACCGCCCTCGGCACCGCGATCTCGACCGCGGTGAAGGATGCGATGCGCGCCCCGGCGCGGCACGACTAGCCTTATGTTTTGAGTGGCCGGCTTGCCCCCGAGACTCGCCGCTCTTCGCGGCGAGTCTCGGGGGCAGGACACCAGCAGCCCTTTCTTCGAGCGGGTTCATCGGCCTTGGGGAGCCGCGCGCGCCTGCCTTGTGCCCTCGGCAGATTGCATCCTGCGGCACGCTCGCCTAGCGTGCCGCGCATCAATCAAGTGGGGCGTGCGCCGCAACGGGCAACACTCGACCCGACTCGCGGAGACGTACATGGAAGCACTATCGGCCGCCCTGCCTGGCCTCATGCAGATCATCTGGCTCAACGCCATCCTGTCCGGCGACAATGCCGTGGTCATCGGCCTTGCGGCGGCGGGGCTGCCCGCGGCCCAGCGCGGCAAGGCCGTGCTTTTCGGCGTGGCCGCGGCGGCGGTGCTGCGCGTCGTCTTCTCGATCTTCGCGACCAAGCTGCTCGAATTGTGGTGGATCGATCTCGTCGGCGGCCTGGCGCTGATCTGGATCGCCTATGGCTTCGCCAAGGAACTGCTCGAGGGCGGCCATGATTCGGGTGAACCCGGCTCGGTCGTGAAGCACGACAAGACGCTGGCGCAGGCGCTGCGCCAGATCGTCATCGCCGATGTTTCCATGAGCCTCGACAATGTGCTTGCCGTTGCCGCGGTCGCCCGTGGCAATATTCCCCTGCTCACCATCGGCCTTGGCATCTCCATCATCATGATGGGGCTTCTGGGTGGGGCGCTTGCGAATCTGCTGCAGCGCTTCCGCTGGATCGCCTGGGTCGGGCTCGCGCTCATCATCTGGATTGCCGGGGGGCTGCTCTGGGAAGGGCTGCTCAACGCCAATGCCGAACTGGCGCTTGGCCTGCCGGTGCCGGCGGTGACCCACCATTGAGGAACGCCATGCGATCTGTCATCGGAACGGGGCTTCTGCTCCTCCTGCTCACCGGCTGCGGCCTGCCAAATACGCCGCGGGTCGCGGCGCAAGGCGGGGCGGGGGCGGATGCGGAGAGCCCGGGCGGACGCCCCGACCTGCCGGAACAGATCGCGCGGCTGCCTGCGGCCCTGGCCGGTTTCCGCCGCGGCCCGGTGACCAACTTCGAGGCCCGCGCCCCGGGCTTCGGCCAGGGCGTCGAATACACCGCCTCCAGCCGCAGCGCGGTCGCGACCGTCGCGGTCTATGACCGTGGCTATGCCCGGGTCCCGGCCAATCCGGCCGACCCGGCCCAGGTCGCGGAGCTCGACCTCGCGGTACGCGATGCGACCGTGCTGCCGCCGCGGACCACCGGCCGCACGCTCGCCGAGGAATCCCGCGCGCCGCTGCCCGCGGCCGGCGGGCCGGACCTGACCTGCGCCGATCTGGCCGGCACCTTCGGCCGCACCCCGATCCGCCGGACCGTCTGCGTCGGCGGCGCGGCCGGCCGCTTCGTGACCATCCAGGTCACCATGCCGGACCGCACGCCGAGCATCGCCGATGCCCGTGCCTTCGCGGCGGCGGCGGCGGCGGCGGTTCGCGGCGGCTGATCACTCGCGCCTGATCACTCGCGCCTGATCCCCGGCGTCTGGTCTCTTGCCCCGATCGGGGCAGGCCCATCCCCGGGATTGCCCCGATCCGAGGCCAAAGCCGCGCCGGGGCCGCATTTGACCGGCCGGGGGCGGGTTTTCCGCCGGGGCGCGGCTGGCAGTCTGCATGGCTCATCGCAGGAGCCATCGCCCATGCCCGGCCCATCCCGCCGCCAGCTTCTCGCGGCCCTCGCCACCCTGCCAGCGGCCCCGGCCCAGGCCCAGGCGCTGCCCCCCGTGGCCCAGCCCCCCATGGCCCAGCCCCTGACCTGGCGGCCGGACCGGCCGCTGCGGCTGGTGCTGCCCTTCTCCCCCGGCGGGCTGACCGACATCCTGACCCGCAGCCTCGCGCCGCTGCTGGCCGCGCGGCTCGGCCAGACCGCGGTGGTCGAGAACCGCGCCGGGGCTGCGGGCAACCTCGCGGCCGATGCCGTGGTCAAGGCGCCCGCCGATGGCCATGCGCTGCTGATCGCGACCCAGGGCATCATCGCGATGAACCCGGCGCTGTTCTCCGCCCTGCCCTACGACCCGGACGCCGATCTGGTGCCGCTCGGCATGCTCGGACGGCAGCCGAACCTGCTGGTGGTCTCACCCAGGGTGCTGCCCGAGGGCGGCATCCCCGAGCTTCTCGCCGCCGCGCGCCAAAAACCGGGCGGGCTGTCCTATGGCTCCAACGGGGTCGGTTCCTTCACGCATCTGTCGATGGCGCTCTTCGCCTCGATGGCCGGGGTGCCGATGACGCATGTGCCCTATCGCGGCAGCGCGCCGATGCTGGCCGATCTGGTCGCGGGCACCCTCGATTGCGCCTTCGATGCGCTGGGCACCTCGGCGCCGCAGGTGCGGGAGGGGACGTTGCGGGCACTGGCGGTCTCCTCCGCCACGCGCAGCCCGGCGCTGCCCGACCTGCCGGCGGTGGCCGAGAGCCTGCCCGGCTTCGCCGCCACCCCCTGGTATGGCGTCTTCGGCACCACCAGGACCCCGGCGCCGGTGCTGGCGGCGCTGGAGGCCGCGGTGCAGGGCGTGCTGGCCGACCCGGCCTGGGCGGCGGTGCTGGCCGCGCGCCAGGTCGATGCCTATCCCGGCGACCGCGCCACCCTGGCCGCCGAGATCGCCGCCGAGCGGGCGCAGTGGCGGGCGATCGTGCGCACCACCGGGGCCCGCGCGGATTGAGCGGGCCGGCCCTCGGCGCCGCGCTGGAGGCCGCCTGGGGCGGCCCGCCGCCGGCGGTCGCGGCCCAAGGCCGGCTGCTGCTGCTGGACAGCCTGGGCTGCGCCCTGGCGGGGCTCATGCAGGAGCGGCCGAGGGCGATGGCGGCCGCCCTTGCGGCGACCATGCCGGGCGGGCTGCGGCTGGCCGGGCTGCGGCAGGCCGGGGGGCCGGGGCTCGGCCCCGCCGGGGCGGCCGCGGTGCTGGCCACGGCGATGTGCTGGGATGAGGCGAATGACGGTCTGGCCCGCGCCCATGGCCGGCCCGGGCTTGCCGTCGCACCGCTGGCGCTGGCCGCGATCGCGGGCGGGCTGCCGGTCGCGGAGGCGGTGCGCGCCTTTTCGCTGGGCTACGAAATCGGCGGCCGCGCCGGCGAGGCCTGGCGGCTGCGGCCGGGGATGCATGTGGACGGGTCCTGGCACAGCCTGGGCGCCGCCGTGGCGGCGGTGCGGCTGGCGGGCGGGGATGTGGCGGCGGCGGGGCGGGCGCTGCGGCTGGCGGCCTGCCAGATCCCCTTCGCGCTCTATGCCCCGATCGCGGCGGGGATGGATGGGCGGAACAGCTACCCTGCGCATGCGGTGCTGCTGGGCCAGCTTTGCGCCGCCGCCGCGATGGCGGGGATGGATGCGCCCGAATCGGGTTTTGCCACGGCGCGCGCGCTGGCGCTCGGGCTGGAAACTCCCGCCGAAATCGCGCCGCCCGGCGAATGGCTGCTGGCCGAGGCCTATATCAAGCCCTTTGCCGGGGTGCGTCACGCGCATTACGCCGCGGCGGCCGCGCTGCGGTTGCGGCCCGCCCAGCCGGTGGTGGCGGTGGCGCTGCACACCTATGCCGAGGCGCTGCGCTACGCCGGCAACCGCGCGCCCGAGGCTGCCATCGCCGCGCAGTTCAGCCTGTCCTGGGCGGTGGCGGCGGCGCTGGTGCAGGGCGACCTCGGCCCCGCCGCCTATACCGCCGCGGCCCTGGCGGACCCCCGGATGCGGCGAATCGAGGCGCTGGTGACCCTGCACGAGGACCCTGCCCTGCCCGGCCGCGCCGCGCGGCTGGTCGTGACCCTGGCCGATGGCCAGGTGCTGGAGGCCCGATGCGACAGCGTGCCCGGCGATGCCGCGCACCCGATGGGCGAGGCGGCGGTGCGGGCGAAGTTCGCCGCCTATGCCGGGGCGGCGCTGGGGCCCGCGGGCGTGGCGCGGGTGGTGGCGGGGCTGCTCGATCCGGGCGCGCCCGGACCGGGGGCGGAGATGTTCGGGGGGAATCTCGCCGGACCCTGTTGACTTGATCCCCGCCGCTGCGGATAAGGCCGACCTCGCATCCGAGAGGATGGGGCTGTAGCTCAGTTGGTAGAGCGCGTCGTTCGCAATGACGAGGTCTGGGGTTCGATTCCCCACAGCTCCACCACCGCGACCCTTTCATCACATTGAGTTCGTTTGGTTTTCTTACGTCATCTTTCGGATGGCCCCAAGATTTTCCTCAACAGCTTCGCTATGTTGGATCGTCGGACTTCGCCACCTGGAGCAAGCCGCAGACCTCCCGCAGCCGCGCCACCAGCTCCTCGCGCCGCGCCGCCACCGCCTCGCAGGTCGTGCCCAGGCCGATCGCCAGCGGCGGCTGGCCCGGCAGCGGCGGCAGCGGCATGGCCAGCACGCTCTGGCCCGTCACCATGGTGCCGCCGCTCTCGGTCCATCCGCGCGCCCGGCTGGTGCGCTGATCGGCCAGGAACGCGGCGGGAACCACCCGCCGGGCGGGGTCGGGCTCCTCGGCATTGGCACGGCGCAGCAGCCGCTCCACCTCCTCCAGTGGCTTCAGCATCAGCAGCGCCTTGCCGACCGCCGCGCGGGTGATGGGGCGCATCATCCCTGCGCGCATCTTCTCCTGCTCCACCACGGCGGGGCCGCGCAGGGTCAGGATGTATTGCACCGCGGCCTGGCGTTGCAGGCCGATCAGCACCGTCATGCCGGTGCGGGCGCGCAAATCATTCATCAGCCGCAGCAGGCTGCTCTCGCCCAGCAGCTGATCCTGCAGCCAGCCGCCCAGCAGCATGACGCGCAGGGTGGGGCGGTAGCGGCGGTCGATCGTGTCCTGTTCCAGGTAGCCGAGGCGCGCCAGCCCGGCGAGCAGCACGGAGGTGCTGGACAGCGGTGCGCCCAGGTGCCGCGCCATCTCCGCCACCCCCGCCGGGCGATGGGTCTCCGCGAAGAATTCCAGCGCCTCGATGGTGCGCTGGGCGGATTTGACCGCCGTGCCCTCCGCCACTTCGCCCTCCGACGACTTCACATATGTGAAGGGACACCGATCCGCCTGTCGTGGCAAGCATGGGGCAAGCGCGCCGGGCAGGAACCAGGCGCGGACCACGCTCGGAGGAGGTCCCCCCATGAAATCCTTGCCATTCGGCCGTCGAACCGTCTTGGGCACCGGCATCGCGACACTCGGCCTTGCCGCGCCCGGCATCGCCCGCGCCGAATTTCCCGACCGCCCCATCCGCCTCGTCGTGCCCTATGGCGGCGGCGGCCAGACGGATGTCGTCTCCCGCATCATCGCCGCGGCCATGGCCCAGCGGCTGGGCCAGGGCATGCTGGTGGACAATCGCCCCGGTGCGGCCGGTAATCTGGCCGCCGATATCACCGCCCGCGCCGCCCCCGATGGCTATACCATCATGGTCGGCTCCACCGGCGCGATGGGGGGCGTGAATGCGGCGCTCTACCGCAACCTCAGCTACGATTGGCAGAAGGATTTCGCGGCGATCGGCCTGTTCTGCACCACGCCCAATGTGGTGCTGATCAACTCGGAGACGATCCCGGTCCGCACCCTGGCCGAGTTCATCGAATTCGTCCGCGCCCGGCCGAATGTGCTGAACTTCGCCTCCTCCGGCATCGGCGCCACCACGCATCTGTCGATGGAGCTGCTGCTGGAAAAGGCGAATATCCAGATGGTGCACGTGCCCTATCGCCAGAGCACCCAGGGCATGACCGACCTGCTGGCCGGCCGCGTGCAGGCCCGCACCCTGGGCCTGCCGGAGGCCGAGCCGGTGAAGGACGATCCGCGCATCCGCGCGCTGGCCGTCACCAGCGTCGAACGCAACCCGAACTGGCCCAATGTGCCGACCGTGGCGGAGACCCTGCCAGGCTATGTCGGCGTCAATGAATTCGCCCTCGCCGCCCCCGCCGGCACGCCGCCCGCGATCATCGCCCGGCTGAACCAGGCGTTGAACGATGCCCTCGGCAGCCAGGCGGTGAAGGATGGTTTTGCGCGTGTCGGTGCCGAGGCCGCCGCCCCCAATACCCCCGAAAGCACGGCCACCTTCCTCCGGGAGCGTGGCGATGTGTGGGTCACGCTGATCCGCCGCCTGGGGCTCTCCGCGGAATGAGCGCCGCCGAGGACATTGCCGCCGCCATGCCGGAACTCTCCGGCTGGATCGGCCGTTCGCGCCTGGTGCCGGAGGAGATTGCCCTCGGCGCCGTGCGCCGCATCGCCTCGACCTTCGACCTTGATCCGTATGGCTTCGAGCCCGGCGATGTGCTGCCGCCGCATTGGTACGGGCTGTTCTTCGGCGACATGCCGCGGCAATCGGTGATCGGCGTGGATGGGCATCCGAAGAAGGGCGCCTTCCTGCCGCCCATCCCGCTGCCGCGCCGCATGGGCGCGGGGCGGCGCGTGCAGATCATGGGGAACCTTCGCGTCGGCGACGCGGCGGCGAAGAAGGTGGAGGTCGCGGCCATCACGCCGAAGTCCGGGCGGACCGGGCAGATCGTGGTGCTGACCATGCGACACACCATCCTGGTGGGCGACAGGACCATCGCGGTGGACGACTTCGACGCGATCTATCGCGAAGGCGTCACCCCCGGCGCGGCCAGCCCCAGCACCCAGCCGGCCCGCGCGCCCACGGATGGCATCTGGGCGGAGGAGGTCTTCCTCGATCCCGTGCTGGTCTTCCGCTACGGCGCCATCACCTGGAACGCGCATCGCATCCACTACGACGCCGATTACGCGCGGGGGCAGGAAGGCTATCCGGGCGTGGTGCAGAACGGCGGGCTGACCATGCATCTGCTGCTGGATGCGGCGCTGAAGCGCGCGCCGGGGCCGCTGCGGCACTACTCGGCGCGGCTCGCCCGCCCGCTGTTCGTCGGCGACAGCGTCACCTTCCACGGGGCCGCGCCCGAGGGCGGGACCCTGCGCGTCTGGGCCGCCGACAAGGACGGGCTGCTGGCGGCCGAGATGACCCTGGACTGCGGCGCATGAGCGGCGGCCCGCTGGCGGGCGTGCGCGTCATCGACCTCACCTCCATCGTCGTGGGGCCGATCTGCACGCGCACCCTGGCCGACCAGGGGGCCGATGTCATCAAGGTCGAAGCCCCGGGCGGCGACCTGCTGCGCTTCATGGCGCAGGGCAGCCGCACGCCCGGCATGTCGGGCAAGTTCATCAACTTCAACCGCAACAAGCGCTCCGCCTGCCTGGACCTGAAACACCCCGAGGGCATGGCGGCGATGCGGCGCCTGCTGGCCACCGCCGATGTCTTCGTCAGCAATGTCCGCCCCGTGGCGCTGGAGCGGCTGGGGCTGGACCACGCGAGCCTGACGGCGGCCAACCCCCGGCTGATCCATTGCGGCATCCTCGCCTTCGGCAGCGACGGGCGCTACGCGAACCGCCCCGCCTATGACCCGGTGATCCAGAGCCTGTCGGGTGTCGCCGCCACCTTCGAGCGCGCGGTGGGCGAGCCGCGTTTCGTGCCGATGGTGATGACCGACCACATCAGCGGGCTGATCGCCGCCCAGAGCATCGGCTTCGCCCTGTTCCGCCGCGCCAGCACCGGCAAGGGCGAGGCGATCGAGGTGCCGATGTTCGAGAATATGGCGAGCTTCGTGATGAGCGAGCACATGGGGGCCGCGACCTTCGAGCCCCCCGTGGGGCCGACCGGCGACAACCGCCTGCTGAGCCCGGACTACCGGCCGCTGGCGACCAAGGACGGCTACATCACCGTCGGCCCCAACACCGACGCCCAGGCCTTCGCCTTCTTCGAGGCGATCGGCCAGCCCGAGCTGCGCCACGACCCGCGTTTCTGCTCCGCCGCCATGCGCACCGCCAATGCGCGCGCCTATTTTTCCGTGCGCGCCGAGGGGCTGGCGCAGCGCACGACCGACGAATGGCTGGAGATCCTGGGGAAACGCGACGTGCCCGCCGCCCGCTACAACTCGCTGGAGGATCTGATGATCGACCCGCATCTGCAGGATGCCGGCTTTTTCACCCTGGAGGAGCATCCCTCCGAAGGGCGGCTGCGCCGCACCCGCACGCCCAACCGCTTCAGCGGCGGCATGCGCGAGGATGCGCTGCATGCCCCGCGCCTGGGCGAACACACGCGCGAGGTGCTGCGCGGCGCGGGCTATGGGGAGGCGGAGCTGGACCGGCTGGTCGCCGCCGGCGCCATCCTCGAACCCGCGGCCCAACCGGAGGTCGCCGCATGAGCCGCCCGCAGCCCGCCTGGCGCTCCCTGCTCTTCGTCCCCGTGACGGCGGAACGCTTCCTCGCCAAGGCGCATACCCGCGGCGCTGACGGCATCATCCTGGACCTGGAGGATGCCATCCTGCCCGAGCACAAGGCCGAGGCGCGCGCGGCGGTCGCCGCCGCCGTGCCGCGCGTGGCCCAGGGTGGGGCCGATGTCGTCGTGCGCATCAACCGGCCGCTCGATCTCGCCATCGCCGATATCGCCGCCGCCGTGATGCCGGGGGTCGCCGCACTGATGCTGCCGAAGGTGATGGGGGCGGACCATGTCCGCCTGCTGTCGGAGCTGGTGGCGGGGTGCGAGGCGGCCCAGGGCATGGCGGAGGGGCACACCCGCTTCATCGCCTTGGTCGAAACGCCGGCCGCCCTGCCGCATCTTTTCGCCATTGCCGCCGCCGATCCGCGCATGGCGGCGATGTCGGTGGGCGGCGAGGATATGGCCACCGAGCTCGGCGCCATCCCCTCGGCCGATTCCATGTATCCCTTCGCCATGCTGGGGCTAGCCGCGTCGCGCGCGGCGGGCATCCTGCCGATGGGCTCGATGGGCAAGTTCGCCGAGCTGAACGACCTCGACGCCTATCGCGCCGGGCTGCGGCGCGCCCGGGGCCTAGGCTTCGGCACGACCTCCTGCATCCATCCCGCGCATGTGCCGATCATCAACGAGGAATACGGCACCTCGGCAGAGGAGTTGGACAAGGCGCGGCGGCTACTGGCGGCCTTCGACGCCGCGGCGGCCAAGGGGCTGGGCGCCGTCGCCTTCGAAGGCAGCATGATCGACCTGCCCATCGTGATCCGTGCGCGGCGGTTGCTGGAGCGGGCGAAGGCCTGGGAGGGAAAGGCTTAGGGGGCGGGACATGTCACCGGCCGTGGCGCGAAGCATGGAGGAGGCTCGCGTCACGCCCTCAGGGGATGGGCGGTGCGGCGAGCGCGGCGTGGATGGCACGGATAAGGTCGGGTTCCTGAAAAGGCTTTTGCAGCACGATGGCATGTGGGTGCTGCGCCTTGATGCTTGGAACATCGCCACTGACGAAAACATGCGGCACGAAGCCACCGCGGAGGATCTCCTCGACCGCCGCGATGCCGCTTCCCTTCCCCAACCGCCCGTCCGCGATCACCAGCTCCGGCCTGATCCGAGCCGCGGCGGCGATCCCCCCTGCCTCGGTGGACTCGATCGCATACACGTCGTGACCCAGCTCCTTGAGGATTTCGGCAAACAGCAGCCCGATCAGGACCTCGTCCTCCATGACCAGAACGCGCAGTGCTTTCATCCTTCCTCTCTCCTTCCGGCAACGTCCAAAGCACAAGCACCCCGAAGAGGCAAAGGGCCAGGGGGCGAGACCGATCGCCAGGCCCCGGCCGGCGGCGTGCACCCCGAACTGACATGCCCGGCTGGACCATGTTGACCAGGACGTTCATGGCGATCGTCGAATTGATCGCCAGAACCCGCATAAATACTCAATGAAATCAGCCCCCAAGCCGCCGAGGTGCGGCCTGAACCAGGGGGGCGCGCGTCAAGTAGACGCCCAATCACCCAACCGCCAAGGTTATGGTATCATTCCCTTCCCTCCCCGTCTGCGGAGGTCGTCTCCGGGAGCAGATGCGGCAATGCCACCAATTTGCTCACCCAAATCGAGTGCCGCGCGCAAGCGCTCCCCCTCTCACGGCCCGTCCCACGGCCCGAGCGATCTGCAGATCGTCGGGATCGGCGCCTCGGCCGGGGGCCTTGATGCGTGCAGGAAACTGCTCGATGCCTTGCCCGCCGAAACGGGCATGGCCTACATCCTGGTGCAACACCTCGATCCGACCCATGAAAGCATGATGGTGGATCTGCTCGCGGGCCATACGTCGATGGCCGTGCGGCAGGCGACCGACGGCGCGCGAATCGAGCCCGACCACATCTATGTCATTCCCCCGGGAACCTATCTCTCGGTCGGCGACGGCATGCTGCATCTGTCGCAGCCGGAGGCCCGTCACGGTGCGCGCATGCCGTTCGACTTCCTGTTGCATTCGCTCGCCAAGGAATGTGGCGATCGCGCCATCTGCGTCATCCTGTCCGGAACCGGCGCCGATGGCAGTCTCGGCCTGAAGGCCGTCAAGGAAAAACGCGGCCTCGTCATCGTCCAGCATCCCGACGAGGCGGGGTATGACGGCATGCCGCGCAGCGCGATCATGACAGGCGCCGTCGATCTGGTGCTTTACGTCGCCGAGATCCCCGCCGCCATCGCCAGCTACGACCGCCACATGGCCGTCGCCCCGCCGCCTGCCGGCTTGCTGCCACAGGAAGGCGCATCCGATGGGGTGCCCGGGATCATCGAACTCCTGCGCGCGAGAACCTCGCACGACTTCAGGCTCTACAAACAGGGAACGCTCGAGCGCCGGATCGAGCGGCGCATGGCGATGGCGGGCATCGAGACCGATCGGATGGACCAATACCTCGCCAAGCTGCGGGACGATGCGAATGAACTGGAGCTTCTCGCCAAGGACCTGCTGATCAACATCACCAGCTTCTTCCGCGATCCAAAGGTCTTCGACTATCTGGCCGAGCAGATCATTCCCGATCTGGTGCGCAAGCAGGCGACCGATCACCCGCTGCGCATCTGGATCACGGGATGCAGCACGGGGGAGGAAGCCTATTCCCTCGCCATGCTGTTCAAGGAGGAGATCACCGCCGCCAGGCGCAACGTCAAGCTGCAGGTCTTCGCATCGGATGTTGATGCCGACGCCGTCACCAGCGCGCGGGATGGGCTCTACCCCGATACGATCGAGGCCGACGTGTCGACGGCACGCCTGGCACATTTCTTCACCAAGGATGAGCATGGCTACCGGGTCTCGGCCGACCTTCGCGCCATGGTCGTCTTCACCGTCCAGGATGTTCTCAGCGATCCGCCCTTCTCGCGCATCGACCTGATTTCCTGCCGAAACCTTCTCATCTATCTGCAGCCTGAGGCGCAGGCGAAGGTCATCTCGCTGTTCCATTTCGCGCTTCGCGAGGGCGGGGTCCTGCTGCTCGGCAGTTCCGAGACGATCGGCAATGCCGACGGCCGCTTCGAGGTGATCTCGAAGGTCGAGCGCCTCTATCGCCACGTCGCACGCAGCCGACCGGGCGATCTCACTTTCCTGCGGGCCTCACCCGGCGACGGTCCGCGCCCCCCCATGCGCCGGGACGCCGGACCGGCCCCATCGCGCCAGACCGCACTCGCAGACCTGTGCCGCCGGCTGGTGATGGAGAGCTATGCGCCGGCGGCCGTGCTCATCAACCGCAAACACGAGTGTCTCTTTCACTTGGGCGCGACCGACCGTTTCCTGAGTGTGGCGCCGGGACATCCCTCGCATGACCTGCTCGCCATGGCGCGAGGAGGCCTGCGCACCAAGCTCCGCTCGGCCATTCAGCGGGCCTCGCAGGGGAACGAACGCATCGCCGCGGCTGGCGGGCAGACGAAGCGCGATGGCAGGACGCTTCCCTTCAGCATCTCGGTCCAGCCCGTCCGCAGCGACGGCGAGGACCTGCTGCTGGTCTGCTTCGTTGATGAGCCAAAGCTCGCGCCTGAGCTGGGACGGGCGGCAGTCCCCGCCGATGGCGCAAGGCTTGCGGGGCTCGAGCAGGAACTCGAAGCCACCAGGACCGAACTCCAGGGCGCGATCAGCGACCTCGAGACCTCGAGCGAAGAGCAGAAGGCGATCAACGAGGAAGCTTTGTCCATCAACGAGGAATATCAGTCGACGAACGAGGAGCTGCTGACCTCGAAGGAGGAGTTGCAGTCGCTCAACGAGGAGCTGACCGCCCTGAACAGCCAGCTTCAAGAGACCTTGGAGCGCCAGCGTACGACCTCCAATGACCTGCAGAATGTGCTGAACAGCACGGATGTGGCGACCCTCTTCCTCGACACCGACCTCAACATCCGCCTCTTCACGCCGGCGACGAGGTCACTCTTCAACATCATCCCCGGCGACATCGGACGTCCCCTCGCCGACCTGCATCCCCTGGCCGAGGACAGCTCGCTTCTTACCGATGCGCGGATCGTGCTCACAAGCCACACGCCTCTCGAACGCGAGATCGAAACCGAGGGCGGTGCCTGGTATGTCCGTCGCATCTTGCCGTACCGAACGCATGACAATGGGATTGAAGGCGTCGTCATCACCTTCGCCGACATCACCGAGCGCAGGAATACGGCGGACGCCCTGGACTCCGCCAAGCGACAGGCCGAGCAGGCGACGGCCGCGAAGTCACGCTTCCTCAGCGCCGCAAGCCATGACCTTCGCCAACCCTTGCAGGCGCTCAGCCTGATGGGAGGCATTCTGGCGCGGAAGATCGCCGCCAAGAAGACCGACGAGGCGCTGGAACTGGTTTCCCGGCTTGAGCAGACCTCGGCCACCATGGCCGGCATGCTGAATGCTCTGCTCGACATCAACCAGATCGACGCCGGCACCGTCCACGCCGATATCATCAACTTTCCCGTCAACGAGATGTTCGAGCGGTTGCGACAGGAATTCGCCTATCAGGCGCAGGCGCGGGGGCTCGTCCTGCGCGTCGTCCCGTGCAGCCTGTCCATCGACAGCGATCCGCGTCTCCTTGAGCAGATGATCCGGAACATCCTTTCGAATGCGCTGAAGTACACCAAGCGCGGCAAGGTGTTGCTCGGGTGTCGTCGCCGCAGCGAAATGCTGAGCATCGAGATCTGGGACACCGGCATCGGCATCCCGAAGGGGCAGCTGAACGCGATCTTCGAGGAGTATCATCAGCTCAACAATGCGGCGCGGGAACGCAGCCGCGGCTTCGGGCTCGGCCTGGCCATCGTGAAGCGCCTGGGCGATCTGATGGGATATCGGATCGCCGTGCGGTCCCGGCCGGGCATAGGCTCTCTCTTCGCCATCGAGGTCGGGCGTTCAAGGCAGGTGACGGCGCCACTGCTGGAACAACAGCGCCCCGGGCATGGTGACTATCCTCACCGTGCCGGCTCAATATTGGTCGTGGAGGACGATCCCGACGTGCGCGACCTCCTCGAGCGCTTGCTTGAAGACGAGGGGCACGTGGTCGGGACCGCGCCCGATGGCACCGCGGCACTGGAGTTGATCGCACAAGGCACGATCAGCCCCGACCTCATTCTCGCCGATTACAATCTTCCCAATGGTCCGAACGGGATAAGGCTCGCGACGAGGCTGCGTGAGAAGCTTCGAGAGCAGATCCCGGTCATCATCCTCACCGGCGATATTTCGACGATGACCTTGCGTGAGATCGCCCACTACGATTGTGTGCAGCTTAACAAGCCGGTCAAGCCGATAGAACTCGCGCAGGTGGTGCAACGCCTCCTCGCCGTCCCGCACGACATAGCCGCCAACGGTCAGCCAGCCACGTCCGCAGCCTCCATCGGGCTTGCCACGCCGGTCATCTTTGTCGTCGATGGCGAGCTGGAGATCCGCAAAGGGCTGCGTGGGCTGCTTGAGGGCAACGGCTGGCACGTCGAGGATTTTGCGACCTGCGAGGCGTTCCTGGAGGCGTATCATCCGGATCGGGAGGGCTGCATCCTCATCGACGCGCATCTGCCCGGAGGGATGAGTGGACTGGAATTGCTGAAGTCGCTGAACACCGCGGGGCATCCGTTGCCCGCCATCATGATCACCGGACGCTGCGACCTGCCGACGGCGGTGCAGGCCATGAAGGCGGGGGCTATGGACTTCATCGAGAAGCCGGTCGATCGCCGGGACCTGATCTCCAGCGTCGAGCGCGCGCTCGAGCGGGCACGGGATTCAAGCAAGCTGGTTGCCTGGCAGGAGGCCGCGGCGTCCCACGTCACCAGCCTCACCCCGCGGCAGCGTCAGATCATGGCGATGATCCTGGCCGGCCATCCGAGCAAGACGATCGCAGCCGATCTCGGCATCGGCCAACGCATGGTCGAGAACCATCGCGCCGCCATCATGAAGAAGACGGGCTCCAGTTCCCTGGCCGCATTGGCGCGGCTGGCGTTTGCCGCTGCTCCGGCAGGCGATGACGAACCGCCCCATTGACCGCACAGGTGAAGAAATTGCTGGCAGGGCGAGCAACTCATCGGCTGCCAGGCCAGCACCGATGATGACGGCACGCAGGAACGCATGACCGCCGCCGTAGCGCCTAGGTCCAGCGCAGGTCTGGCCCGAGGCGCTGTTCGGCCAGCAGCGCCGACACCATGTTGAGGCGAATCATCTTGGCCGAGCCGCGAAACGCGGCGTCGTCGAAGCCAATGCCGCGCAGCCCCGTGACGAGGCCGGCAATGGACTCGCCAAGGTCGCAGCGCGGTTGGTGCTCCGGCGCCAATGCGCGGAACAGGCCAAAATCCACGCGGTAGGAGCGCGGATCGAAGGGGGCCGCGGTGTTGATCTCCGTGGTCGTCCCGGGCACGGCCTGCGCCACGGCCACGGCGAGGTCGCGCACCTGGTGGTTGCGCTCGTCCGAGCCCGCATTCACCACCAGCATGCGCCCGCCGCGCGCCGGGTCGCGGGTCGCCGCCCATTCAATGGCGCGCGCCATGTCGCGCACGTCGATCAGCGGGCGCCAGGGCGTCCCGTCGCTCAGCACCGTGATGCGTCCCGAGGCCAGGGCACAGGCAACGAAATCATTCAGCACCAGATCCAGCCGCAAACGTTCGCTGTAACCGCATGCCGTGGCGAAGCGCAGGCAGGTCACGGTCATGCCGTTGAGGTCCATCTGCCGCAGACCTTCCTCCGTGCCGATCTTGGAGCGGGCATAGGCGGTCAGCGGCGCCGTCGCATCCGTCTCGCGCCGCGCCTGCGCATCGGCGAAGCCATAGACGCTGCAACTCGACGCAAAGACGAAGTGCCCGACGCCGGCCTCACGCGCGCAGGCTGCCAGATGCAGGCTGGCCGCGCGGTTCACGGCGTCGGTCACCTCCTCGAACCGCGTGCCGATGGGATCGTTCGAAAGGGCGGCGAGATGGATCACCACGTCGCATTCGCGCAGATCTTCCACGGTCACATCACGCACATCGCCGAAGCGCTGTGCGTCCAGGCGCGTCTCGGGCGCCCGGCCCGGCGTCGTCAGGCAGGTCGCGAACAGGCCGGAATCAAGCCCGATCAGCTCGGCCTCCGGGAAGCGGGCGCGCAGATGCGCCACCACGCCGGGTCCGACATAACCCATGCTGCCAGTCACGAGAATGCGCACGGAACGGTCCTTTCCTGATGGTGGCGCGCGGCAGAGCGCGATGATGATGGGTGTGACAGGGATGACCCTGCGTCCGGCACGCATGTTCCTGAGCCCTGGACAACGAGCCCCGCTGCCACCAGCCGCTCCGTCGCATCCGCCACCTCGGCAAACGCCAGCCCCGATCGCTGTGCCACATCCAGCAGCGAATGCCGCCCATCGGCCAGGTTGAGGGACCACAGCAACGCCAGCCGCGACGCCGCTGTGGCCGCACCGTCATACAGCCCACGGCGGCCAAGTTGCGGTTCGCCATAAGGCGCCTTGCTTGCGAAGATACCGTCCCGCTCGATCAGCGTCGCGATGCGGTCGAGCACACGCAGCGAATCCGCCAGAGCCGCGGGTCGAACGAAATCGGGGGTATCGGCCGAGGTGTGATACTCCGGGAAACTGCCCCCCGGGGATCGCATCAGACACCCCATCGGCAAGTCGAAGCCCGGCGAACAGAATTGGCGCTCATCATAGCCGGTGGGGGTGAACGGCAGGATGCGCTCGCCAAAGCCTTCATCCCGCAACACATGCTCAACATAGCGGTCGATCGGTGCATCCTGTCGGCGGCTGCGCTTGTAGCTTGGAGGCGCCGGATCACCGAGGCAGGTCAGCACCAGGCCGTGGCGGATGCGGGCCGCCGCGTCACGGTTGGCGGCAAGCCAGCAGATCGCACCGATGGTGCCTGGCGCGAAGAGGAAGCGCCATGTGAAGCGCCGTCGCCGCGCGCTCAGGATCCGTGCCAGATCGATCGCCACGGCGATGGATGAGAGGTTGTCATTGGCCAGCGAGGGATGGCAGCTATGAGCGGAAATCAGCACCTCGCCCTCCTCCTCGCCGGGCAGCACACATTCGCCGTAACTCAGGCTCCCAGGAGCGAGTTCCGTGTCGATCCGGACGCGGTATCGCGCATCCCCCAGTGCCAGGCGATCGCGATGCGCGAGGCAGAATCCCCAATCCCGGCGATAGTAGGAGGTGACGTAGGGGATGAGGTCGGGCTGCGCCGGAAGGCTGTGCAAATGCGCCTCAAGGTCCAGGCGCGAGACCTCCCCCTCGAAGGGCGCGCTGTAGTTCAGCAGATGAAGAGTGTGACGGTCGAAATCGATGATCGTGGATCCATCCATCGCCAAAATCGAGGCGCCGCGCACGGTCCACTCGGGCGGCACCACCCAGTCCAATACCGCGGTGCCGCTCGGCACCTCGGTCACGGTCAGCGGGATATGGCGGGCGATATAGCCGAGCGTGTCACGCAAGCCCGCGCCCGTGATGCTGCGGCACAGCGGGAACAGCGCCCGCACATGCGCGTGGAGTTCTTCACCGGGATCCGACATGCTGCCCCCATTGCGGTGAAGGCGGGAGGTCGCGCGGATGCGCTTCGAATCGACGGAGATAGATGGGCTCTTCGGACTCCGCCTGGACTGGCATGGCGATGCCCGTGGCGCCTTCGCCCGCCTCTTCTGCCGCGAGACCTTCGCCGCGCAGGGCCTTGCGGGGGATTTCGTTCAGGCGAGCCTTTCGGTCTCCACCACGGCGGGCACGCTGCGGGGCATGCATTTTCAACGTGCGCCGCATGCCGAGGCAAAGCTCGTGCGCTGCGTGCGCGGCGCCATCCATGATGTCATCGCCGACCTGCGCCCCGACAGCCCGACCAAGGGCCGATGGCAGGCGTTCGAACTGCGTCAGGATGGCGATCTTGCGCTCTACATCCCGAAGGGATGCGCGCATGGCTTTCAGACGCTCGTCGATGATTGCGAGGTGCTCTACCAGATGGACACCGCCTATGCCCCCGGTTTCGCTGATGGCCTTCGCCACGACGATCCCGCCCTCGGCATCACCTGGCCGCGCCCGGTCACTGTGATATCGGACAAGGACCGGAGCTGGCCGCCGTTCAGGCCGCCGGGTGCGGTGGGGTGATGGCGGGGTCAACACAGCCAAAGCTTCGGACCATGGAACGCCTCCGCCATCCCGGATTGCGCCGCCGCCTGTAGGCCACGCAATCGCATCAGGGCGTGGAACGTCTCCGGGGTGAACCAGCCCCGCGCATGCTGGGTTTTGAAATGCCGCATGAGGGCGGCAACCTTCCGTTCCGCGACCTCGCTGGAAAGCGGCATGAACAGGTTGGGATTGCCGAGATCCGGGTCGTATTTGGGGATCTCGTAGCCCAGGATGAGGTGCTTCCGGAAGGTATTCCAGGTCAGTTCAGCCAGGCAACGGTGGTCCTGATGATGATCGTCGCGCGTATGGGTCAGGATCAGGTCGGGACGCGACGCCTGTTTCAGCACCTCGAACCTTTCCTTCACGCGGAGGAATTCCGCGGGGAAGAATCCGTCGCGCATATCCTCGACCTCGATCAGCGCGGCATCCGCACCGGTCAGGAATTCCGCGGCGCTCGCCCGCGCCTCCTGCGCTCGTTGGGGGGAGGCGGAAAATACGATCCAATGCACCCGCACCGGCCGCGGCTGTGCCAGCAGCGCCAGGATCGTGCCGCCCGCCCCGATCTCGATGTCATCGGAATGGGCGCCGATGCACAGGATGTTCAACGGCTGGCCGGGAGGTAGATTAAACGTCAATCGCAACATTATTTGGCTGCCGCATGGTCGAAGGTGAAGACCTCCATCGGCGGCGGGCGCAGGACAGGATGCCGCCAGACCTCCCAGGGCGCCGGACCGCAGGCCGCCAGTGCCGCGAGGTTCTGCAGATCCTTGAAGGTATCGCAGCAACGCCAGAATCCACTGTACGGGTAGGCCGCAAGCTTGCCCGTTGCGATCAACCGCCTGAACGGTTCAAGGACGAGTTCCTCACCAGGGCGGATGTAGTCGAAGATCTCACGACGAAAGGCGAAGAAGCCGGCGTTGATCCACATGTTCGCCTCCTCCGCATCGAGCACGGCATGCACCAGCCCATCGGAGGCATGTTCGACGAGATGCACCGAGATGTTCGGCCGCGCCACCATGCAGGCCGCCACGGCATCCGTCTGGATCAGACGGTCGATGACGGGCTGCACCGGGCAATCGGACAGGCCATCGCTGTAGTTGGCGAGGAACATCTCCTCGTCCTGAAGGAAGCGCCGCACCGCCATCAGCCGCTCGCCGATGTTGGACTCGATGCCGGTATCCACAAGGGTGATGCGCCAGTCATCGATATCACTCTTCAATAGGTCGAGCCGGCGACCTCCCCCCTCCAGGACGAAGTCATTGGAGATCCATTCCTGATAGTTCGCGAAGAACTCTTTGATGGTCGCGCCCTTGTAGCCGAGGCAAAGGATAAAATCCTTATGACCAAAGTGCGCGTAGTACTTCATCAGGTGCCAAAGAATGGGGCGTGGACCGAGTGGCACCATCGGCTTGGGCAGGTCATTGCCGTTGCTGTCCGAGCGCATGCGCAGGCCCTGGCCCCCGCAGAACAGCACCACCTTCATAGCATCGCTTCCTTATCGACAGGCCAAGGGAGAATCTCCGGGTGGGGAATCGGCACGATGAGTTGCCCCCCCCACTCACGGATCGGGGCGAGTTGCCGCGCGATCTCATCCTTCAGGTTCCACGGCAGGATCAGCACGTAATCCGGCCGCTCTTCCTGGATGGCCGTGGGCGGCAGCACCGGGATGTGCGTCCCCGGGAGGAACCGGCCCCATTTGTAGGGGTTGCGATCGACGGTGAAAGCCAGAAGATCGCCGCGTATGCCGCAGTAGTTGAGAAGCGTGTTGCCCTTGCCGGGCGCGCCATACCCCGCCACCCGGGCGCCCTGGCGCTTCAAGCCGATCAGCAGGGTCAGCAGCGCGTCCTTGGTCTCCTCGACCCGTCGCGCGAAGGCCGCGTAGCTCGCGAGATCGCGCACGCCGCCCGCCGCTTCCCGCACCCGCAGCTTGCCGACCGCGTCACGTTCGACATGGGCGCTGCCCTCCAGCGCCGCGTAAATCCGCAACGATCCGCCATGCGTCCACACCTCCTCCACATCGAAGACGCGCAGACCATGCGCCGCGAACAGATGATCGATCGAAGCGAGCGAGAAATACGAGAAATGCTCGTGATAGATGGTGTCGAACTGGTTGCCCTCGATCAGCCTGGCCAGATGCGGGAATTCGAGCGTCAGCACGCCCTCTGGCTTCAGAACATGGCGCAGTCCGGCGGTGAAGTCGTTCAGATCCGGCACCTGCGCCAGCACATTGTTGCCGATCACCAGATCGGCGCGCAAGCCCTCGTCGGCCAGGCTGGCCGCAAGGGTCGTGCCGAAGTAGGCGACGCGTGTCGGAACACCCGCGGCCTCGGCGGCGATCGCGACATTCCGGGCGGGCTCGATCCCGAGGCACGGGATGCCACGCGCCACGAAGTTGCGCAGCAGGTAGCCATCATTGCTGGCGACCTCGATGACCTGGCTCTGCGCGTCCAACCCGTAGCGTGCGACAACCGCGCCCACATAATCCGCGGCATGCGCCATCCATGCCTCCGAATAGGAGGAGAAGTAGGCATATTCATCAAAGATGGTTTCTGGCGAAACATATTCGCCAAGCTGGGCCAGCCAGCAGGTGTCACAGACCTGCGCCTTCAGCGGATAGAATATCTCGGCGGCGTCACGTTGCTCGGCGCTCAGGAAGCTTTCGCACAAGGGCGACATGCCGAGGTCCACCCAGGGATGCAGCGTGCCGCCGCAGGCGCGGCAACGGCTCGTTCCCGCAGGCCTTCGCGCGGGCCTCGTGGCCGCAGGGGCCACCTCCCCGCCGGGCAGGCTGGACCAGTCTTGCATGGCGTCGAATCCTTTCATGACGCTGATGGCGGATGCGGCGTCATTGACGGGCCGGGTTCGGGGTCATTCGGGCGTTTCAGCCAGGCCTCGCGCCAGTACGGATAGATTTCGCGCGAACAGAACCAACGGCCGGCCGAGCGGTCACCGGTGCAGACCAGCCCTTCCAGCGTGATGCAGTCATGCTTCATCTCGAGCATCCGCCCGGTCGGCTCATCGATGATGCGGTTGACGCGCGCGCGTACACGAAACCGTTTGCCACAGGCGGGCAGCATCTCGGGGCCGGAGAAGGACAGGCCGCGGTTGAAGCCGCGCGCGTCCAGCGTCCGCCTGATCTCGGCCGCCGAACGCACCTCCACCCATTCCCCCGCTTGCAGCCCCAGCGGCGCGGGCCGTTCGCGTTGCGCGGCCGAGGGATGCATCCGCGCCCGCAATCCGCGGGCCATCGGGCGCAGCGCGGCCGGGGTCGCGCTGCGGGCCAGCCGCACGAGTTCCTGCGGCATGGCGCGCAAGCCGACGCGCAGCACGTGGCCGGGCGTTGTATTGCCGCTGGTGACCTCGCGTAGGTATTGCCGCAGATCCCAATCGGGAAGCGCCGTCGTCGCGCGGCGTGCTTCGGTCACCTGGCAACGGAACAGGCCAGGCGCGCCGGGCGGATGGATGTTGGCCTCGATTGCGGCACGCAAGGCCGCCACCTCCGCATCATCGGGCCTGCGCGGCGATGCGTCCGGGTTCAGGCGCGCCAGCCACTCCTCCCGCCAATAGAGGCGGCACTCGGCCTGGCATCCACCATGCGCGCTGCCATCGCAGCGCAGCTCCTCCAGATAGACGGTGCCCTGCATGCGCCGGCTGGCAACGGGGCAGATGGTGTCGCAGATCTTCTCGACCCGTTTGGCGACGGTGAAGGCCCGTCCATAGAACTGCAGCATCTCGGGCATGAACGGCATGTCCTGCCGCGTCGCCAGGCCCGCCAGGATCTCCGCCGGCGGACGCAGCGTGACGCGGTCGCCGGGCCGCAGCCGGCCAGCGCCCGGCGAGCCGCGCACCTCCGCAGTGTGGACGTCACGCGGTAGTGCCGTAGCGATGTGGCTGTCCATTCCTATGTCCCTTGATCGCACGCCCGGCGGCGTTGAGCAGGTGTATCCGGGGGACACTGGTTGCTGCTTCTTCTCTCGGCCCCATGGGCATTATGCGCTGGCTGGGACGTCGATGAATTCGGCATCGGGGGTAGCCCATTCGCGCCGATCGGGACTATCGGGGTCGCGCGGGCAATAGGGCGTCGGCGTTCAGAAATGCAGGACGTGTTGGGAGCGCGGACGCAGGCCGCAGCGTTCGGCGAGCTTGCAGGCCAGCCATTCGGGATTGCTCAGGTTGAGCCAAAGCTTCATGCCATAGCGCCAGCCTTGGCGCTCCAGCTCCGACTTCGGGCGGAACCGCGACAGGATCATCTGGTTTTCCTGCATGCCCCGGACATGGCGCACCGCGCTGAGATTCAACCCGGTCCTTCGGAAGCAGGCCACGGGTACGGCGAGCCGTGTGTAGGGTGCGCTCGACAGGGCACGGGCGAGCATCTCGTAATCGCCGCTCACCTGGTAATCGACGTCATATCCGCCAAGCTGCGCAAAAAAATCACGCGAGAAGTAAGTCCCTATCAGCATGATCGGATTCCAGCCGAGGCTGACATGCATGCGCGGCGTGATCCAGCTCGGGGGTGCCGCGAGTCCGCCGAGGCTTCGCCCCTCCTCATCGATCCAGCGGATGCCGCCGACGACCCAGCGCCGGCTGCCGCGGGCATAGGCGCCAACGACCGCGGCCAGGGCGCCGGGCAACATCACATCATCGGCGCCCAGGTAGCCGATCAACTCTCCCGACGCCATCATGGAGGCTTGGTTGATCCGTTCGAACAGGCCGCTGCCTGGCCGGCTCAGCACCCGCACGCCGCAGGCCGCCGCCTGTTCCGGCGTGCCGTCGGTGCTGCCGCCATCGGCGATGATGTGTTCGACCTCGATCCCGCCGGAGGCGTTCCCACGCACGGATTCAATGCATTCCTTCAGATAGGCGACGGCATTCAACGTCGGTGTCACCACGGTCACGATCATGTCGAATGTCCGCGGCCGGGTTCGGCCCGGCCGTAGCGGCCGAGTTCCGCCGTGGCCTGGGTCAATACGTAATGCGCCGCGACCAGCCGCGCGGCACTCCCCCCGATGAGGGCAAGGCAGCTTCCGGTCAGCCCGAGATCGGCGATCAGCACCACGGCGAGCACCAGCGTCGCCACTGTACCAATGGCATTGATCGCGAGCGCCGATGGCACCTCGCCGATGCCATGCAGGAAGGCGATCACGACTTCGGTCAGTGTCGCCGCGAGGCCCGCGATGACCAGCAGCCGCACCGCCTCGGTCAGGCCCAGATACTCGGACTGCGCACCGTACAGCAGCCGCAGGCTCAGTTCGGGGGCGACAAGCACCGCGCCGGAATACAGCGCGAGCGGCAGGATGGTGAGCACCACATAGACCCGCGTGGCCCGCCAGGCATGGGCGTTGCCCTTCACCCTGGCCTGCGCCGCCGTCTGCGGAATGATATTCGCAAGGCCCACGATGATCGGATTGCACAGGTTCGCCACATTCATCGCCGCCTGAAACGAGGCAGCCGCGGCCGAGCCCGCGCCGATCGCCAAGGCCCAGAGCGGGATCTGCAGGCGCAGCGATGACAGCAGCGCATTGCCCAGCGACCAAAGGCCACCCAAGGACCAATACTCCGCCAGGGTCGTGCCCAGCCGGAAGGGTCCGCGGCGCCGCAGATCGAGCTGGAACGCCTGCACCAATGCCGCGATCCCGGACGCCGCGGCCATGCTGATCAGCGCATCCTCAAGCGTCAGCGCATCGGCCAAGGCGAGGCCGAGGATCAGGAGAGTCCTGCCACCCACGCTGATGCTGTCGCCCAGCACCGCCGCCCGGTGCCGGAAGGTCGCATGCAGGCCCCGCCGCAGCGCTTCCTGGATCTGGCCGAGCAGGAAACAGATCATCGCGGGCAGCAGAAGGTCGCTGCGGCCGATCCAGAACAGGCTGACGAACAGCACCGCGCCAAGCCCGAGCGAGAGGATGGTGAGCAGGATCAGGCTGGCGCTCAGCAGCCGTGCCTGATCTTCCGGCCTGGTGATGACGAGCCTGACCTGAAGCGGATGGAACAACAGCGAATTGGTGAACAGCTGCAAGGTGAAGATGCCGCTGAACACCAGCGCGAAGGTCCCGTAATCCGGCTGGGACAGCCATCGCGCCAGGATCACGTTGATGACGAAGGTGCCGGCGCTGACGATCCCCTGGTCGATCAACGTCCAGGAGGCCCGTGCCAGATGAAGCTTGGTCCACACTGCTGCATCTCTCCTGAACATGGGCGCCAGACAGCCCCGATCTCCTCTGCAGCCAGCAGGAAAGGTTTCAGCGGCAAACCATCCGGTCGAATGCGGCGCGTGTAACGGCGCGGCCATGGTGGCAGGTCGGGGCCGGTTGCCTAATGGGGTTTTGGGAGTACCCCTTTTCCTCCGCCGGGGCCCGAATGGGAGGCTTTACTCCGATGATCGGCGGTCGGCGGCGCTAGCGCGGCAGGTAGCCTTGCAGCGCCGGACGGAACCGCGCACGGCCGATGATGTCCACCACCGCCTCGGCAGGCGGCGTCATCCGAGATATTGAAAGACGTTGACCGGCTCATCGGCAAAGCGCGCCGGGCGCTGCAGCCGGTCCAGCATCGCGCGCATCAGCGGTGCCGCCGAACACAGATGCCGAAAATTGCGGTCGTTCAGCTTGGTCACCCCGGCGCGCGCGCAGAGCAGGCGCAGCTCATCCTGCTCCGCCTGGCCGATCGTCACCGGCTCGGGGTCCGGCACCGGCGGCAGCGCGGTGGAAAATTCCGCCTTGGGGTCCAGCATCGGGCGCGTCGCGCGCCAGGGCGTGGCGCGCTCATAGGCATCGGCGACGCGCAGCACCATCGTCTCGTCGAAGGGCCGGCCCACGATCTGCATGGCGATCGGCAGCCCCTGCTCATAGCCGATGCATTGCACCAGCGCGGGGCCGGCGGAGACATTGAAGGCGGTGACCAGCGAGGAATGGCTGCGCCAGAAATGGATCGGCCGCCAGGCGTCCAATCGCGGCGCGATGCTGGGTGCCGCGGTGACCAGCACATCGTAGCGCGCGTAAAGCGCCTCGAACTCCGCCAGCATGACGCGGCGCAGGCGCTGGGCCGCAACGTAATCGGTGCCGCGGATCATCACCGCCGGCAGGATGCGGGCGAGGAAATCCTCGCCGAAATCATTCGGGCGTTCGCGCAGGGCCTTTTCATGGACGGAGAAGATCTCGCTTTCGGCGGCGACGACCTTCACGTCGAAGTATTCGCCCATGGGGCGGATGCGCGCGTCCTCCAGCACGGCGCCGAGGCCGCGCAGCACGTCGAAGGCGGCTTCCAGCGCCGCCTTGGTGGCGGGGGCGGGCTTGGTGTCCTCCTCGAACACATGGCGCAGCACGCCGATGCGCAGGCCCCTGATGTCGCCGGTCAGCGCCGCGCGATAATCGGGGATGGGGCGGCTGGCGCTGCCCGGGTCGCGCGGATCGTGGCCGGCGATCGCCTGCAACACGATGGCGCAATCCTCCACGGTCCAGGTCATCGGGCCGGCGTGGTCATAGCTGAAGGAATTCGGCATCACCCCGCGCCGGCTGACCAGCCCATAGCTGGGCTTCAGCCCAACCAGCCCGCAGAGCGCGGCGGGGTTGCGGATCGAGCCACCGGTGTCGGTGCCGAGCGCGAAGGGCATCAGCCCCGCCGCCACCGCCGCCCCGGAACCGGAGGAGGAGCCGCCGGTGAAATGCTCGCGGTTCCAGGGATTGCGCGCCGGGGGCCAGGCGAGGTCGAAGCTCGGCCCGCCATGCGCGCCCTCATGCGTCGAGAGCTTGCCCAGCAGCACCGCGCCGGCGGCACCCAGGCTGGCCGTGGTGGCGGCGTCTTCCTCGGGCACGTAATCGGCGTAGCAGCGCGAATGCCCGGTGGTCGGCAGTCCCGCCGCGTCATAGACATCCTTGAGCCCATAAGGGATGCCGTGCAGTGCGCCACGCGGGCCATCGGCCATGATCGCCGCCTCGGCCGCGCGGGCCTGGTCCATCGCCGCATCGAAGCAGGGGCGGAGATAGGCGTTGATCTGCGGATCGATCGCCTCGGCGCGGGCGACGAGCCCGGCGGTCAGTTCCACCGGGGACAGCCTGCGCGCGGCGATCAGATCGGCGGCCGCGGCAATGGTCAGGAATTCGGTCATGCAGCCACGGTCGCCCGCGCGCGGCTCTTCATCAAGGGCTGGATGCGGCTGCCGAACTGCTCCATGCCGATGACAAAATCATCGAAGGTCAGCATCACGCCGGTGAGGCCGGGGATCTCCGACATCTCGTCCAGCAGCGCCGCGACGGTGGCGTAGGAGCCGACGAAGACGCCCTGGTTGGTCGGGAAGACGTCGCTGTTCTGCTTCATGCGGTTGGCGGTGGCGAAGGGATCGGCGCTTTTGTCCGCACCCGCCTGTTCGTTGCGCCAGGCCAGCGCCTCCAGATCCACGCCGTCGCAATAGAGCTGCCACTTCGCCATCGCGGCCTCGTCGGTCTCATCGGCGATGATCATCTGCATCACCAGCGCGCCGACCTCGCGCCCCGTCTCCTCCCGCGCCTTGACCAGCCGGGCGATGGAGGGCGCGACCCGCTGCGGCTCATTCACGCCGAAGCCGACGCAGAAATTGTAGTCGCCGTATTCGGCGGCGAAGCGGGTGCCCTTGTCGCTCTGCGCCGCGCAGATGATCGGAATCTCGGCGCTTGGCAGCGGCAGGAGCTGGCACTCGTCCATCTGGAAGAATTCGCCCTTGTGGTTCGACACCCCGGTCTCCCACAGTTCGCGCATGATGGTGACGTATTCGGCACAGAAGCCGTAGCGGTTGGCGAAATGCTTCTCGCCCGGCCAGATGCCCATCTGGGCATATTCGGCCTTCTGCCAGCCCGAGACGATGTTCACGCCGAAGCGGCCGGGGGCGATGCTGTCGATGGTCACCGCCATGCGGGCGGCGATCGGCGGCGGCATGGTCAGCACGGCGATGGAGGCGAAGAGCTTGATCCGCGTCGTCACCGCCGCGAGCCCGGCCATCAAGGTGAAGCTGTCCAGCCCATAATCCCAGAAGCGGCTGGGGCCACCGAAGCCATGCAGCTTGATCATCGAGAGAGCAAAATCGAGCCCGTAGTGTTCGGCACGCTGCACGATGGTCTGGTTCAAGGCGAAGCTTGGCTTGTACTGCGGTGAGGTGGTGGAGGTCAGCCAGCCATTGTTGTTGATCGGAATGAAGACGCCAACCTGCATAGCCCAACTCCCTGGCCACCGAAGATAGCAAGGCAGGGCAGCAAACGCCGTGCCATGGGTCACCGCCCTCCCGGAGCCGCATGACCGCCACGCTGGAACTGCGCTACACCGCCGCCATGGCGCTGCCGCGCGAGGCCGGCCGAGCCCGGTTCACTTCGCAGCCAGCGCCTGGATCGGGGCGGGATCGCCGCCCATGGCGCGGGTCATCGCGATCGCCTCGCGCAGCACCAGCGGCGCGCAGAGCGTCTCCGCGGCGGCATCGAAGCGATAGAGCGGCACCGAGATCCCGACCGAGCCCACCACCGCGCCAGTCGCATCCAGCACCGGGGCGGCGATGGCCGCGATCTCCCGCAGGCGCTCGCCCCGGCTGATGATCGGCAGCCGCGGCGGCGGGGTGTCCTCGAACACGATCAGCGCGCGGCCATGCGCGCCACGGCCGAGGGGCTGCACCTCCCCCACCCGCGCGTGGTCGCGCACAAGCTGGGGGGAATCCAGGCGGAACAGGCAGCGGCGCTGGTCGCCCTCGCGCACGAAGAAGGTCGCACTTTCCCGGCTTTCGGCGCGCAGCCGGTCGAGTGCCGGCATCACATGATCCTCCAGCCGCAGCGAGCGGCGGAAGACATCGCCAAGCAGCAGCAGGGTCGGACCCAGCAGGTAGCCGCCGGCCGGCAGGCGGGTGATGAAGCCATGCCCCTCCAGCGTCCCGAGCAGCCGCAGCGCCGTCGTCAGATGCAGCCCGGCGCGGCGCGCGACCTCGGCCAAAGTGAGCGCGCCATCCTCCTCGTGGAAGGCCTTGAGGATCACCAGCGCCCGATCGACGGCGCGCACCGTGCCTTCCATCCCGGCGGCATCGCCCGGACCGGGCAGGGTGGTGGCGGGAAGGTCGTGAACCGGGGCGCTCCGGGCGGGTTTTCGCATAGGGGTCAACCTAGCAGCCTGTCGGATTCACGTCATGGATGTGGTTGCCTGGTCGGGTCTGGGTGGGTTCATGGCTGCATCAGGCGATGCAGCCTGCGGCAGTT
>NZ_QKYU01000022.1 GCF_003253705.1 Humitalea rosea | reverse complement strand
AAACACCTGCTGCGCAAGGCCGCCGCGCGCACCAGCGACGCCGTCTGCGCTACCATCGGCACTCTCCTCGACACCTACACACCCGCGGAATGCACCAACTATTTCACCCATTCAGGATACAATCGAACCTAAACGCATCCCGCTCTAGCGGCATTTTCCGAGTCGTCGGGTGACTCAGAAAAAACGACAAAACAACAAGATAGGGCGGTTGGCGTGAGCGCAAGCGAACGGAAATCGCTTTAGGATCGGGGGGCCGACCCTCAGGCGCCCCGCGCCGCCGCCAGCCGCCCGATGAACAGCACCGGCCCGCTCGGACGCGGCCCCGGCGAGCCGCCGGGCGGTTCCAGGCTGATCTCGATCAGCATCCCCGGCTCCGGCCGGATCGTCCTCGGCGTCACCGTGAAGCGGCCGTCCGCGGGCAGCAGCCCGAGGCTGGTCGGCGCCGTGGCCCCCTGTGGCAATGCCCAAAGCTGCAACACCCGGTCGGGCGCCACCGGCGCCCGATTGACGCTGGCGAGGCTGATCGCGCCCCCCGCCGCCTCGACCAGCCAGGCCGGCTGCTCGCTGCTGCTGAGCAGGACGGTCATCAACCGCGGCTCCTCCGGCGGCTTGACCAGCAGGAAGGCCGCAAGCCCCGCCGCCAGCGCGGTCGAGCCCATCGCCCAGCCGCGCAGCAGCCAGCGCGACTTCGCAACCGGCACCGCCCTTGGCCATGCCGCCGGGGCCGAGCCTTGGATGAGGCGCAAGGCGGGCCGCGCGGAGGCGTCCAGCGCGCCCTCGACCCGGTCCCACAGATCCTCGGGCGGGGCCATCTCGGGGCTCAGCCCGGCCAGCGGCGCCAGCCGTGCCTCCCACGCCGCCACGGCGGCGGCCAGGGCCGGGTCGGTGGCCAGGCGGGCGGCGACCTCGGCCGCCTCGCGTGCCTCCAGCGTGCCCAGCACGTACTCGCCGGCCAGGGCGTCGATGTCGTCCGCGCTCATGTCAGGCATTCCCGCAGGTCCAGCAGGCCCCGGCGGATCCAGGATTTCACGGTGCCGAGCGGCAGCGCGAGGCGCGCCGCCACCTGGGCATGCGAAAGCCCATGCACGAAGGCGAGCACGATGCCTTCTCGGTTCTTGGGGTCCAGCAAGGCGAGGCAGGCGCGCAGCCGCGCCCCGCTCTCCCCGGCCAGCACCCGGTCCAGCGCCTCCGGCTCGACCGGCGTGTCGCCGAGCGCCGGATCGTCGCTGGGAATCTCCCGCCCCCGGGCACGGGCAAGGTCAAGCGCCGCATAGCGCGCGATGCCGCCCATCCAGGACCGGGCCTCGCCCCGGGCCGGGTCGAACTGCCCGGCGCGGCGGGCGATCTTCACGAAGCAGTCCTGCACCGCATCGGCCGCCGCATCGCGGTCGCGCAGGATCGCCATGGCGATCCCGAACAACCGTGACGCCTCGGTATCGTAAAGGGCGCGCAGGGCCGCACGGTCTCCCGCGGCCACGGCCGCCAGCAGGGCTGCGGGGTCGTTCATGCTGCGATACGCTCCGAACACGTCCCTGGATGCGGGGCCGGTGGACCAGGCTTCACCGAAGAGACAGCTTCACGGGGCGAAGAACCGCTGCAGCCGCTGCAGGATATCCCGCAGGTCCACGCCGGTTGAGGCGGGCGCCGGGGCAGCGCCCTCCGGCATCCGGGCGCGCAGCGCGGCGATCGCCGGGCGGGTGTCGGACAGGCGCATCTCGACCGGCTCGGCGGCGCTGCCCCCGATCCCGAGCACGCGCAGCAGCACGCGGTCGGCGCCGGGCAGCTCCCCCGCCGCGCGGGCGGCATCCTCCGCGCGGGGGGCGCAGACCAGGGTCCGGCCCTCCAGCCCGCAGGGCAGTTCGAAGAAGGGGTTGGGCGGGAAACGCAGCTGCGCCGTGCCGGTCAGCGCCAGGATCCCGCGCGAGGCGCCCTCCATCCCCAGGTCCCGCGCCGTGATCACCGGTAGCGCGCGGCCGCCGCGATCCATGACCTCCAGGGCCAGGCCGGGGCGGCTGGCGCTGGGCGGGTCGGCCCAGTCCCGATGCGCCAGCCGGCAATCGGCGCGGTCGGTCATGCGGTCCTGGCTGCAACTGAGGCGCCAGGAACCGAAGGTCAGCTCCTCGGCCCGTGCGGGCACGGCCAGGAGGAGCAGGAGAGGCAGGGTTGCGATGCGGATCATGGCGGGGGAAGCATAGCCCTGGCTGGAGGAGGATGTCATGGCGGCGATCGGAGAGATCACCTGGGCCGACGGCACCGCAACGCCGCGACTGGGCCAGGGCAGCTGGAAAATGGGGGAGGCCGGGGCCGACCGCAAGGCGGAGGCCGCGGCCCTCAGCCTCGGCCTCGACCTCGGGATGACCCTGATCGACACCGCGGAGATGTATGCCGAGGGCGGCGCCGAGGAGGTGGTACGCGAGGCCGTCGCCGGGCGGCGGGACGAGGTGTTCCTGGTCTCCAAGGCCTATCCGCACAATGCCGGGCGGCGGTCGCTCGCGGCCGCCTGTGCCCGCAGCCTCAAGCGACTCGGGACCGACCGGCTGGACCTGTACCTGCTGCATTGGCGCGGCAGCATCCCGCTCGGGGAGACGGTGGAAGCGATGCAGGCGCTGGTCGCCGCGGGCAAGATCCTGCGCTGGGGGGTTTCCAACCTGGATGTGGATGATCTGGAGGAGCTGGGCCAGGGCCTCGCCCATTGCGCCACCGACCAGGTGCTGTGGAACCTGACCGCGCGGGGGGTGGAGTTCGACCTGCTGCCCTTCTGCGCCCGGCGGGGGATGCCGGTGATGGCCTATTCCCCGATCGGCCAGGGCGGGCGGCTGCTCCGGCATCCGGTGCTGGCGAGGATCGCGGCGCGGCACGGGGTCAGCACCGCGCAGGCCGCCTTGGGCTTCGTGCTGGCGCGGCCGGGGGTGGTGGCGATCCCCAAGGCCAGCACGGCGGCGCATGTGCGCGACCTTGCCGCGACGCGCGACCTCGCGCTGACGCCCCAGGATGTCGCCGAGTTGGATGCGGCCTTTCCGCCGCCGAGGCGCAAGCGCGGGTTGGAAATGCTCTGAGCGGCTACCGGAACACCGGCACCGCGCTGTCGTCGAAGGCCGGCGGCGGCACGTTGATGTGCACGGTCGCCGGGTCGATCCCGGTGCCGGCATGCAGCCAGTAGGTCACGCTCTCCGGCCAGATGATGACGATGGCGACGAGCACGAGTTGCAGGCAGACCCAGGGAAACGCCCCCCAGTAGATATCGGCCGAGCGCACCGACTGCGGCGCCACCCCGCGCAGATAGAACAGCGCGAAGCCGAAGGGCGGGTGCATGAAGGAGGTCTGCATGTTCACGCAGATCAGCACCCCGAACCAGACCAGGTTGATGTCGAGCTTGGCCGCCACCGGGGCCAGCAGCGGGATGACGATGAAGGCGATCTCGAAGAAATCGAGGAAGAAGGCCAGGAAGAACACGAAGACGTTGACGAAGATCAGGAACCCGACCTGCCCGCCGGGCAGCGCGGTCAGCAGATGCTCGATCCAGCGGCCGCCATCCACCCCTTGGAAAACGAGGCTGAAGACGGTCGCGCCCAGCAGGATGAAGATCACCATGGTGGTGATGCGCATGGTGTTGGCCATGGCCTCGCGCAGCAGCGGCCAGGTCAAGGTGCGGTTCATCGCGGCAAGCAGGAGCGCGCCGACCGCGCCCATCGCGCCGGCCTCGGTCGGCGTGGCGAGGCCCATGAAAATGGTGCCCAGCACCAGGAAGATCAGCACGATCGAGGGCACCATCCCCCGCAGCACCTTCCAGTACAGCGGCCAGCCGCGCGCCATCAGCGCCTCGTCCGGCAAGGCGGGGACGCGGCTCGGCTGGAACCTGGAGACGGCGAAGATGTAGAGCATGAACAGCCCGACCTGGAGGATCGATGGCCCGATCGCCCCCGCATACATGTCCCCGACCGACACCCCGAGCTGGTCGCCGAGCACGATCAGCACCAGAGAGGGCGGGATGATCTGGGTGATGGTGCCCGAGGCGGCGATGACGCCGGTCGCGAGCCGCATGTCGTAGCCGTATTTGATCATCACCGGCAGGCTGATCATGCCCATGGCGATCACGCTGGCCGCCACCGTCCCGGTGATCGCACCCAGCACCGCGCCGACCAGGATCACCGCATAGGCAAGCCCGCCCGGCACCTTGCCGAACAGCTGTCCGGTGCCTTCCAGCAGGTCCTCGGCCAGCCGGCAGCGTTCCAGGATCGCGCCCATCAGGGTGAAGAAGGGGATCGAAAGCAGCAGCTCGTTCGACAGGATGCCGAAGACCCGCAGCGGCAGGTTGCCGAGGTAGTCGGCGGTGAAATAGCCCAGCTCGATCGAGATCATGCCGAAGAACAGCCCGACCGCGCACAGCGAGAAGGCGACCGGAAATCCGATCAGCAGAAAGATGACCAGCCCGCCGAACATGATCGGGGGCATGAATTCGACATTCATGGAGGAGGGCTTTTCCGGATTACTGGGTAGGACGTTCGTAGGTGGCGACCGCCACGACATCGGGGGCTTGCCCGCGCAGCAGCACGATGCGCTTCACCAGCTCCGACAGGCCCTGAAGGGCGACCAGGGCAAAGCCGAGCGGCAACACCAGCTTGACCGGCCAGCGCAGCAGCCCGCCGGCATTGGAGGATATCTCGTCGCGGAAATAGCTCTCGACGAAGAAGGGCCAGGTCATCCACGCGAGCAAGGTCATCCCCGGCAGCAGGAACACCACGAGGCCGAAGACATCGACCCAGAGCCGCGCCCGCTCACTGATGAGGCCATAGACGAGATCGACCCGGACATGGCCGTTGCGGCGCAGGGTATGGGCGGCGCCGAACATGACGGTGCCGGCAAAGAGGTACCATTGCACCTCCAGCCAAGCGTTCGAGGACAGGCTGAGCCCATATCGGCTGACGGCATTGCCGGCGCTGATGAGGCAGGCCAAGGCCACCATCCATTCGGCGGCCCTACCAAAAAATTGCGCGATCGTATCCATCGCGCGGCTGAAGGCGAGCAGCGGCCCCATCGCGTCAAACTCTCCGGCGTTTCCAACCAAACGGTGCGCCCAAATACGCCTTCCTGCCCTTTTGTCACGCCTCCTGTCGCGCCTCCCCTGGCCGAGGCGGCTGTGGGTGCTATCCTCGGCGTCAATGAAGACTCCCATCCGCCTGTGCTGATCCTGTTCACCTGCCTGTTGGCCGGGCTGGTTGTGGCCGGTCTGGCAGGGGCGCTGTGGCCCAAGGCGGGGCGGGGGGTGGCTTGCGTCTGCTTGCTGGCGGCACTCGGCTTCGTGGCCATCGCGCTGTTCGGGCTGCTGCGGGCGCCTTCGGCCATGGTGCTGCCGATCGGCCCGCCGGGGCAGGCGCTGTCGCTGGTGCTGGACCCCTTGGCGGCCTGGTTCCTGCTGATCCTCGGCCTTTCGGCCGCTGCCGCCTCGCTCTACGCGCTGGCCGATGCGGCGCATGCGGCGCCACGGGTGGTCGCGGGCTTCCCGCTGTTCGTGGCCGGCATGGCGCTGAGCCTGCTCGCGGGGGATGGCGTCACCCTGCTGCTGGGGTTCGAGGCGATGTCACTCGCCTCCTGGGTGCTGGTCGGCTACGGCCATGCCGATGCCGCCAACCGGCAGGCGGCGCGGCTGTATCTGTGTTTCGCATTGCTGTCCGGGCTGTGCCTGGCCGCGGCACTGGCGCTTTGGGCCGCATCGGCGGGCGGGATCGGGCTCGATGTGCTGCGTGCCGCCCCCCCGGATGGCTGGCGGGCCGCGGTGATCCTGGCGCTGGTGCTGGCCGGGGCGGGGTCCAAGGCGGGGCTGGTGCCGTTGCATGGCTGGCTGCCGCTCGCGCATCCGGCGGCCCCTGGGCATGTCTCGGCGCTGATGTCGTCGGCGATGGTCAAGGTCGCGATCTATGTCATGGCGCGGCTGCTGCTGGATTGCGCGGGGCCGGCGCAGCCGCTGTGGTGGGGCGTGCCGCTGCTGGCGCTCGGCGCCGCCTCGGCCGTGCTGGGGGCGCTGCGCGCGGCGCTGGAGGAGGACACCAAGGTCATCCTCGCCTGTTCCACCATTGAGAATGTCGGGCTGATCGTGGCCGCCCTGGGCCTTGCCGCGATCTTCCGCGCGGCCGACCTCGGCGCGCTCGCGGCACTGGCGACCGGGGCGGCGCTGCTGCATGCGCTGGCCCATTCGGTGTTCAAGGCGGGGCTGTTCCTGGCCGCCGCGGCGGTGCTGACCGGGGCGGGGTCGCGCAGGCTCGACAGCCTCGGCGGGCTGATCCACGCGATGCCGGCGACGGCGGCCTGCGCCGGCGTGCTGGCGGCGGCGGCCGCGGCCCTGCCGCCGCTTTCGGGCTTTGCCGGCGAATGGCTGCTGGTGCAGTCGCTGCTGGCCGGCTGGCGGATCGGGCCACTGCCGATGCAGGTCGGGCTGGCGGCGGCGGTGGCGCTGGTCGGGCTGGCGGCGGCGCTGGCGGCGGCGGCGATGGTGCGGCTGTACGGTCTCGTCTTCCTCGGCCGGCCGCGCGGCCCGCGTTCGGCGGCGGCTCGCGAGGCGCCCCCCCTCGCCCGCGCCGCGCTGATCGGCTGTGCCGGGCTGACGGTGCTGATCGGGCTGGCGCCGGGCCCGCTGCTGCGGCTGGCGGAGGAAGCGGTGCGGACGGCGGTGCGCCAGAATATCGCCGATCAGGCGCAGCTGTTCCTGCTGGCGCCGGGCGGCGGGGCCACGGCCTATGCGGCGCCGCTGCTGGCGCTGCTGCTGGCGGCGGGGATCGCGGCACTTTACCTCGGGATGCGCCGATACTCCCCGGCCGAGCCGGTGCTCGGCCCGGCCTGGGGCTGCGGCTTCCTGCCCGCGCCGCCGGAATTGCCCTTCGGCGATCCGCTGGCCCAGCCCTCGGCGGCGGGCTTCGGCCAGCCGCTGCGGCGGATGCTGGGGTCATCGGTCCTGGGCGCGCGGGAGGTGGTGACCATGCCCGAACCCGGCGATCCCGCCCCGGCGCGGCTGGAGGCGGGCTTCGCCGATCCGGTCTTTGCCGGGCTGCTGGCCCCGCTCGCCGCCCTGCGCGACTGGCTGGCCGACCGCGCCGAGCGGCTGCGGGACATGAGCCTGCGCCGGTGCCTGTCGCTGAGCTTCGGCACGCTGGTCGCCCTGCTCGCGCTGCTCGCCTGGCTTGAGACCTGACGATGGCCGCTTTCGCCGCCTTGTTGACCCAGATCCTGCATCTGGCGCTGCTGCTGGTCCTGGCCCCGCTGCTGGTGGGCGTGGTGCGCTGGCTGAAGGCGCGGCTGCTCGGGCGGCGCGGTGCCTCGCCGCTGCAGCCCTGGCGGGATATGCGGAAGCTGCTGCTGAAGCGGCCGATCATCGCCGAATCCGCCTCGGTCGTCACCCTCGCCGCCCCCTATGTCGCGGTGGCGGCAACGGTGGTGGCGGCCCTGCTGGTGCCGAGCTTCACCCGCGGCATGGCGCTGGCGCCGGTCGCGGATCTGCTGGTGCTGGCGGGCTGCCTCGCGCTCGCCAGGGGCGCGCTGGCGCTGGCGGGGATGGATGCGGGCACACCCTTCGGCGGCCTGGGCGCGGCACGGGAAATGGCCTTCGCGGCGCTGGCGGAACCGGCGCTGCTGCTGGTCGCCCTGTGCTGCGCGATCCTGGCGGGATCCTCCAACATCGATGCCATCGCCGCCGTCTTCGCCGAGGGCGCGCTCGGCATCCGGGTCTCCCTGGCGCTGGCGCTGGCGGCGCTGGTCGCCGTCGCGCTGGCCGAGAATGCCCGTATCCCGGTGGACAACCCCGCCACCCACCTCGAACTGACCATGGTGCATGAGGCGATGATCCTTGAGGCCTCCGGGCGGCATCTGGCGCTGTGGGAATACCAGGCGGCGCTGGCGCTGACGTTGTGGCTGAGCCTGCTGGCGGCGATCTTCGTGCCCTTCGGCATGGCCCCGGCGGCCTCGGGGCCGATCGGCTGGCTCGTCGGGCTGGCCGCATATGCTGCGAAGATCGGGGCGCTGGCGCTGCTGCTGGCGGTGTTCGAATCGGCGATCGCCAAGATGCGGGTGTTCCGGGTGCCGGAATTCCTCGGCGCGGCGCTGCTGCTGGGGCTGCTCGGCGCGCTGTTCCTCTTCGTCAGCACCGGGCTGCTGTGATGGGCTTCGGTCACATCCCCTTCGATGTCTCGCATGCGCTTGCCGGCGGCATGCTGCTGATGTCCTTCGTGCTGCTCTACCAGCGCCGGGTGCCGGGGCTGATCGCGGCACTGGCGACGCAGGGCGGGTTGTTGGGGCTCGCGGCGCTCTGGCAGGGCTGGGCGCAGGGGGCCGCGGGGCTGTATTTGACCGGGCTGATCGCGCTGGTGGCCAAGGCGGTGCTGATCCCCTGGGCGCTCTCCACCCTGGTGCGGCGCCTGGGGATGCATGGCTCGGTGCAGACGGCGCTTGGCATCGGCCCCTCGATGATCGCGGGGGTCGGCCTCGCGGCGCTGGCGCTGGTAGTGGCGCTGCCGGTCGCGGCGGGCGGCTCGGCCCTGGCGCAGGAGGATCTGGCCGTCGCCCTGTCCGTCGTGCTGCTCGGCATGCTGGTGATGATCGCCCGACGCAATGCCATCGGGCAGGTCGTCGGGCTGATGAGCATGGAGAACGGGCTGATCCTCGCCGCCGTCGGCGTGCAGGGCCTGCCCTTGTTGATCGAGCTTTCGACCGCCGCCCTGCTGCTGGTGCTGGCGCTGGTCGCGGGTGTGTTCCTGACCGGTATCCGCGAACGCTTCGACAGCCTGGATGTCGCCTTTCTCGAAGACCACAGAGGCGAACGGCGATGATGGCGGCCCTGGTTCTGTTCCCCTGGGCCGCGGCCCTGCTGCTGGCGCTGCTGCCGGGGCAGCGGCTGAGCGCGCGGCTGAACGCCGCGGCCAGCGTGGTCGGGCTGGTGCTCGCGGTCGGGCTGGTCCTCGGCCCTGAGCCCGCGGCGGGGTTGTTGCACCTCGACGGGCTGAACCTGCCGCTGCTGCTGATCGGCGGCTTCATCGGCGCCACGGCCTCGGTCTATTCGCTCGGCGCCATCCATGCCGAGGCGTTTCCGCCCTGGGCCGGGCGGGCCTATCACGCGGCCTTCCAGATCTTCCTGGGCGCGCAATCCCTGGCGCTGCTCAGCGACAACCTCGGGGTGATGTGGGTCGCGATCGAGATCGCGACCCTCGCCTCGGTGCTGATGGTCGCGGTGCATCGCACCCCTTCGGCGATCGAGGCCGCCTGGAAGTTCTTCGTCCTGGCCGGCGTCGGCATCGCGCTGGCGCTGTTCGGCACCATCGTGCTGGCCATGGCCGCGCGCCCGCTGCTGGCGGATCCGGAGAGCCTGCTCTCCATCTCTGCCCTGCGCGCGGTGGCGGCCGGGGCCGATCCGGGGCTGCTCTCGCTCGCGGCCGTCATGCTGCTGGTCGGCTATGGCACCAAGGCCGGGCTGGTGCCGCTGCATTCCTGGCTGCCGGATGCCGATGCCGAAGGGCCCACGGCGATCTCGGCCGTGCTCTCCGGCCTGCTGCTGAACGCGGCGCTGCATGCGATCCTGCGGGTCGGCAGCATCATCGGGCTGAATGCGGAGGCGATTTCGCCGGCGCCCTTCCTGCTGGTGCTCGGCCTCGCCTCGCTGCTGCTGGCCTCGCTGGCGCTGTGGCGGCGGCGGGATGCGCGGCGGCTCTTCGCCTGGAGCAGCATCGAACACATCGGCATCGCGGCGATCTGCTTCTCCCTGCCCGGCGGCGCGGCCCCGGGGATGCTGCATCTGATCGGGCATTCGCTGCTGAAATCCGCCGTCTTCTACGCGGTCGGCCGGGCCATCATCCTCAAGGGCAGCCAGAAGATCGCGGATATCTCCGGCCTCGCGACCTCGCATCCCGCCCTCGGCTGGGGGCTGCTGCTCGGCATCGCCGGCCTCGCGGGGCTGCCGCCCTTCCCGCTGCTGATGTCGGAAATCCGGCTGCTGGTGGTCGCCGCGATCTTCAACCCGTGGCTGCTCATCCTGCTCCTGCTCGGGCTGTTCACCGCCGGTGCCGCGCTGGTCACGGCGCTGACCAAGCTCTGCTGGGGGCCGGAGACGCCGGATGCGCCCGCGCCCGCGGGCGCGCCGATGGCCGGGGGATGGACCGTGCTGGGCCCGGTGTGGCTGCATCTGGCCGTGGCCGCCTTGCTGGCCGTGGGCCTGCCCGGGCCGATGGGCCGGATGCTGGCCGCCGCCGCCGGGGTGCTGCAATGAGCGCCACGGCGCTGATCCGGTCAGCGCCGCAGGTGGCCCCCCAGCGCCATCTGCTGAGCGCAGAGGCCTGGGCGGCCCTGCCGGCCGCGCTGATCGACGATCCGGAGATGGCCTTCCTCGGTCTCTGGGCGGGCCTGGGCTGCGTCCATGCCGCCTTCCTCCACCCCGAGGATGGCGTGCCGCTGATCGCCTCCTGCCTCGGCGACAGCTACGCCTCGCTCGCCTTGGCGCGGCCGGGGGCGGGGCTGATGGAACGCGCGGCGCGTGACCTCTGGGGGGTGGATGCCGTGGATGCGGCGGATCGCCGCCCCTGGCTCGACCATGGCCGCTGGCCAACGACCACCCCCCTCGCCGCCCGGCCGCCGCCGCGCGAGGGCAGCGCCCCGCAGCAGATGTTCCGCCCGGTCGAGGGCGAGGGCATCCACATCATCCCGGTCGGCCCCATCCATGCCGGGATCATCGAGCCCGGGCATTTCCGCTTCCACGTCCAGGGCGAGGTGGTGGTGCGGCTCGAAGTCCGCCTCGGCTATGTCCACAAGGGCACGCTCGGGCTGATGCTGGGGAAAAGCCCGCGCGCCGCGGTGCCCTTCGCCGCCCGCGTCTCGGGCGACACCACCGTCGCCCATGCCATCGCCTTCTGCCGCGCCGCCGAGGCCGCGACGGAAACCCCGCCGCCGCCCCGCGCCATCGTGCTGCGCGCGGTGATGGCGGAATTGGAGCGCCTGGCGAACCACCTCGGCGACTGGGGCGCGATCTGCAATGACGCCGCCTTCGCCTGGCCGCTGGCCCGCGCCGGGCTGCTGCGGGAGCGGGTGCTGCGGGCCTGCGAGGCCGTCTTTGGCCATCGGCTGATGATGGACCGCGTGCTGCCGGGCGGGGTCGCCCTGGACATCACCGCCGAGGGCGCGGCCACGCTGCGCGCCATGCTGGCCGAGATCTCGGCCGAATGGCCAGGATTGCAGCGCGTCTATGAAAGCCACGCCAGCCTGCAGGACCGCGTGGTCGGCACCGGCATCATCGCCGCCAACCTGGCCGCGCGCTTCGGCGCCGGCGGGGTGGTCGGGCGCGCCTCCGGCCGCGGCTTCGACGCACGGCGGATGCCGGGTTACGCGCCCTATGACGCGGTGGATTTCAACGTGCCGGTGCTGCCGGGCGGCGATGTCGATGCGCGGGTGCGGGTGCGGGTGGCGGAGGTGGACGCCGCGATCGGCCTGATCCACCGCTTGCTGGACACGCTGCCGGCGGGGCCGATCTACACGCCTTTGCCCATCCGCGCCGGCGAGGGGCTGGCGATGGTGGAGGGCTTCCGCGGGGATGTGCTGCACTGGCTGCGGCTGGATGACGGCGGGCTGATCGAGGCCTGCTACATCCGCGACCCGTCCTGGTTCCATTGGCCGCTGCTGGAGGCCGCCATCGAGGGCAATATCGTCGCCGACTTCCCGATCATCAACAAATCGGTCAACGCCTCCTACTCCGGGGTGGATCTGTAATGCTCTGGCCCCGCCTCGCCCGGTCGCTGCTCTCGCGCCCCATCGCCGAATCCGTGGCGCCGCCACCGGACGGCACGGTCGCGGCCCTGGTCGCACGGCTGGAGGCCGCCGCGGGAACCCGGCTCGGCCGGTCGCTGTCGATCCGCCATGTCGATGCCGGCTCCTGCAACGGCTGCGAGCTGGAGGTGCATGCGACCAGCAACCTGCTGCATGATCTGGAGCGCTTCGGCCTGCGCTTCGTCGCCAGCCCCCGCCATGCGGATGTGCTGCTGGTCACCGGCCCCACCACGCGCAACATGGCCGAGGCGCTGGCCATCGCCTATGCCGCCACGCCCGATCCGAAATGGGTGGTCGCGGCCGGGGATTGCGCGGTGGATGGCGGGGTGTTCAAGGGCTCGCCGGCCGTCGCCGGGGGCACCGATGCGGTGGTGCCGGTCGATCTGCTGATCCCGGGCTGCCCGCCCTCGCCCATGGCGCTGATCGAGGGGCTCTTGGCGCTGCTGGCAGCGAATGCGCCGGAGCCGAAAAAGGGACCGGCCGGCCAGGCCGGCGGGCCCTGACAATCCCCCCATATGGCCGAATCGGATCGGCGCTGACCTGCCGGGTTGCGGTCAGCTCCGGAATGGGAGCCTGGACCTGGCCGCCTCAGGGCGGGATGGGCGGTAGCTGAAGGCCGCGTCATGCGCGGTCACAGCAGGCCGAGCGCCCGCAAGGCTTCGCGCAGTTCGGCCGGCAGCGCGTCGATTCCCGCCGCCGCCGCCATCGGGTCGATGTCGGGCGGTGCGGCCTCCGGCGCCAGATAGCGCCAGCCCTGGAAGGGCTTGACCGGGCGGGCCGCGACCGGGATCAGTTCGGGATGCAGCACCAGCCCGGCGCAGCTGGTGCCGTCGTCCCAGGCCTCATCGCGGATTTCCAGGATGCGTTGCCGCACGCGGACGAAGCCGGTGATGACCCAGTAGATCGACCCCCCATCCTCGATCTCGGCCGATCGCTTGGGTTTCTGGCGCGTCTGATGGCGCAGCGGCGGGTCGGTGACGCCGCGCAGCGCCTGCCATTCAGCGAGACCCGCCACATCACGGGTGCCGACGGAGAGTTTCAGGAGATGAATCACACGCGAGCCCATCGCGCGGGCCGGCTTTTGATGCAAGCACCCGTGGGGCCTTCCCCCGATACCTTTCTTGCGGGTAACAAGACCTATGCCCCGCCGAGAGAGCGGGCCGAACCAAGGGAGAGTTTTCATGATGGACCGTCGCGGGCTTCTCGCCGCCGCCTCCGCCCTCATCGCCGCGCCGACCCTGGTTTTCGCCCAGCCGCGCAACCCGCCCTGGCCACGGGCCCTGAACATGGGCACCGCCGCACCGGGCGGCACCTATGCGCTCTATGGCCCCGCCTGGGGCCAGATCGCGGCGGAAATGACCGGGATCAACATCTCCTACCGCGCGACCCAGGGCCCGAACCAGAACATCATCCTGGTGCAGCGGCGCGAGGTCGAGCTCGGCATGGTGACCATGGGCGTCGCGCTGCAGGCCTGGAATGGCGTGGGCGAATGGACGCAGGGTAACAAGTTCCGCGACATCCGCGCGCTGTTCCCGATGTATGACACCCCCTTCCACGGCATCGCGCTGAAGCGTTCGGGCATCACCAAGATGTCGGATTTGAACGGCAAGTCGATCGGCGTCGGCCCGCGTGGCGGCACGCCCGGGACCTACTTCCCGCTGATCATGAACACGCTGCGCATCACGCCCTCGGCGATACGCTACGGCTCGGGCTCGGACATGACGGGCCAGTTGCAGGACGGGCTGCTGGATGCCTTCCTCTTCGCCTCCGGCGTGCCGATCCCGGCGTTCAGCGAGGCCGAGACCCAGGGCGATGTCGCCTTCCTCGACTTCACCGCCGAGGAGATCGCCAAGTTGACCGCCGCGATGCCGGAGCTTTCGGCCGGCGTGGTGGAGAAGGATACCTATCGCACCTCCGGCCGCGACCTCTCGGTAGTCGGCATGTTCAACTTCGCGATCGGGCACAAGAGCCTGCCCGAGGAGGTCGCCTTCGCCATCGTCGAGGCGGTGATGGAGAACAACTCGCGGCTGGTCCAGGCGATCTCGGCGGCGAAGCAGACGTTGAACGCCAACGCCACCAAAAACTCCTTCCTGCCGTTCCACCCGGGGGCCGCGCGTTATTTCCGCGGCAAGGGCGTCACCATCCCCGACTCCCTGATCCAGGCGTAGCCCGCCCGGAACAAGGGAGTGATCGTGGCCGGCGCGGGATCCGTGCCGGCCACATCGGTTAGGGCGCGGGACAGGCGATGCTGCGCCGGGTCCAGCCATTCGGCCCGCAGTGCCGCGAGCCATTGCGCGTCGGGGCCAACCCAATCGGGACCAACCCAATCCGCGCCTGCAAAGCTTGGGGGCATCCTGCCTCCTGTTCGCGCCCCGTTTTGGGGCGGTGTTGCCTTGGCCGGGGAAGTCCGGGCCCAAGGGGAGCCTCGCAGGGAACCGTGAACAAAAACTGAACCGGGGATGGGCTTTCTTCGCCCCGCCGCAGGGCGCAAGCTGCGCCGCATGGCAGCCGACGACCTCTCCGACGATGATATCCGCACCCTGTTGCGCAGCACGCGGCGCATCGCCGTGGTCGGTGCCTCCGACCGGCCCGAACGGGCCTCCTTCGGCGTGGCCGGCTTCCTGGTCGCGCGCGGCTATGCCGTCACCCCGGTGAACCCCATGCTTGCCGGCAAGGTGCTGCATGGCGCCGAAACCGTCGCGAGCCTGGAGGACGCCACCCCCCTCGACCTCGTGGATGTGTTCCGCCGCAGCGAGCAGGCCGGGGAGGCGGTGGATGCCGCCATTGCCCTCGGCGCCCGCGCCGTCTGGCTCCAGCTGGGGGTGCTGGACCAGGCCGCGGCCGGCCGCGCCCGCGCGGCGGGGCTCGTGGTCGTGATGGACCGTTGCCCGGTGATCGAATGGGGACGCCTCGGCCTGCCGAAGGCCGGGGTGCCAGGCTCCGCCCCGGGCGCGTGACGAACCCGGGCGCGTGAAACGAAATCACCGCTTGATGCGGCTCGGGCCCCGCGCCAGATGACTCACAGTTTATGTTTACCCGGCGACTCGCCGGGCCCGGGAGAGGCCGCACGACAATGACCGACGAGGAACGCCGCATCATCACCAGCTTCGTGGAGCGGGTGGCTGGCGCTCAGGCCGCGCGCCCCGCCGCCAGCCCTTGGGGTGGCGTGCCGAGCACGGCCGCCACTGCCCCCGTGCTGCCGCCCGTGGATGCGGAGGCCGATGCGCTGATCGCCAACCTCTTCGCCCGCCACCCCGAGGCGCGCTACCGCCTGACCCAGACCGCCTTCGTGACCGAGGCGGCCCTGGTCGAGGCCCAGAACCGCATCCAGGATCTGGAATGGAGGCTGCATGCCACGCAGCAGCAGCAGCCCCAGCGCGGCGGGCTCTTCGGCATGTTCGGCGGCGGCGGTGGCCAGCAGCGCCAGATGCCGCCGCGGCCGATGCCGATGGCCCAGCCCGGCGGCGCGCCGGGCATGTTCCAGCAGGGCGGCGGCTCGGGCTTCCTCGGCACCGCGCTGATGACCGCGGCGGGGGTCGCGGGTGGCATGGTGCTCGGCAATGCGCTGATGGGGATGTTCAGCGGCGGTGCCGCCCATGCGGCGACCGGCGTTGCCGATCAGGCCGGCAGCTTCGGGCAGGAGCAGGTCAACACCGCCTCGCCCTGGACCGATCCGGGCGGGCAGCAGGCCAGCAACGACGCCGCCGGCTCCTATGACGACACCGCCGCCGGCTACGACAACGCCGGCTATGATGGCGGCGCCTCCGATGGCGGCGGCGATTACGACGACAACGTCTGATTGACGGCAGGCGCGGGCGCGCCCATCGGTCACCCCGATGCGCGTGCCCGACCTCGATCTCGATCTGTTGCGCTGCTTCGTGCAGGTGGCCGAACGCGGCGGCTTCACCGCCGCCGGCCAGGCGCTCGGCCTGACCCAATCGGCCGTCAGCCTCAAGGTGAAGCGGCTGGAGGATGTGCTCGGCCGCCCCGTCCTCGCCCGCACCAGCCGCCGCAGCAGCCTGACGCGGGAGGGCGAGACCCTGCTCGCCTATGCGCGGCGGATGCTGGCGCTGAACGACGAGGCGGTGCGGCGGATGATCGCGCCGCCGGTGACGGGCCGGCTGCGGCTGGGCGTCGCCGATCATTTCATCCCGCGCAGCCTGGCCCCGGTGCTGGCGCGGTTCGCCGCCCTCTTCCCCGATGTGATCCTGGAGGTCGAGGTCGGCCGCAGCCATGAGTTGCGCGCCGAGGCGCAGGCCGGGCGGCTCGACCTCGTGCTCGGCAAGCGCCGCGATGGCGAGACGGAAGGCCGCGCGATCTGGACCGAGCCGGTGGTCTGGGTCGCCGCCCCCGGCTGGTCCGCCCCCCCTGGGCGCCCGCTGCCGGTGGCGATGCTGCCGCAGGGCTGCATGTTCCGCGACCGCGCGCTGGCGGCCCTGGCCCGCGCCGGCATCGCCTTCGAGGTCACCTATGTCTCCGCCAGCCTGCTCGGCGTCGCGGCGGCGGCCCAGGCGGGGCTGGCCGCGACCGTGCTCGGCCGCTCGGGGATGCCGGAGGGGCTGGTGGAGTTCCCCGGCCTGCCCCCGCTCGGCACCGCCGAGATGGCGATTTTCGGCGATGCCGCGGGGCGCAGCCAGCTTGTGGAGCCGCTGGTCTCCATCATCCGCGAACAGGCGCTGACGCCGATCTGACCCCGGATTGACCTCCCCGCCCGCTTGGGCGCAGAGATCGGGCAGACGCCGAGAACAGGGTTCGCCCGATGGACACCGCCGCAGACAGGACCGAGCCCCCCGCCAAGGATTGGGCCATCGTCGCCCTGATCGGGACCGGGCATTTCCTCTCGCATTTCTACATGCTCTGCCTGCCGCCGCTGTTCCTGGCCTGGCGCGATGCGTTCGACGTCTCCTTCGCCACCCTCGGCCTGTCGATCGCGCTGATGAGCGGCGTGACGGCCCTCGGCCAGACGCCGATCGGCTTCATGGTGGACAGGTATGGCGCGCGCCGCTTCCTGGTCGGCGGCACGTTGCTGATGGCGCTGTCGATCTCGGCCATGGCCTTTGCCCCGAGCTTCGGCTGGATCGTGGCGCTGGCGGTGCTCTCGGGCGTCGGCAACAGCGTGATCCACCCGGCCGATTACGCGATCCTGGCGGGCAGCGTGGACAAGTCGCGCATGGGCCGCGCCTTCGCGCTGCATACCTTCACCGGCAACCTCGGCTTCGCGCTGGCGCCGCCCACGGTCGCGCTGCTGCTGCTCGTCTTCGACTGGCGCGGCGCGCTGCTCTCGGTCGGGCTGCTCGGCGTGCCGGTGGTGGGCGCCATCCTGTGGCAATCCCGCATCCTGAAGGACCAGCCCAAGAGCCGCGACACCGGCCCCGCGATGTCGGGGCGGGAGTTGCTGCTGTCGCGGCCGATCCTGCTGTTCTTCGCCTTCTTCCTGCTCTCCTCCATGGCCGGCTCGGGCTTCACCGCCTTCATCATCACGCTGATGCAGACGCTGTGGGACACGCCGCTCGCGATCGCCTCGATGCTGCTGACCGGCTACATGGTCGGGGCCACCGGCGGGACGCTGGTCGGCGGCTGGTTCAACGACCGGACCCAAGGCCGCATCGAGAGCCTGATGGTCTTCGTCACCGGCCTGACCCTCGCCGCGGTCGCGCTGATGCTCTCGCTCGGCTTCGTGCCGATGCCGGCCTCGGTCACCGTGGCCATCGCCCTGGTGGCGGGGATCTGCACGGGGGCGAGCCGCGCCCCGCGCGACGTCATGCTCCGCAACGCCGCCCCCCCGGGCCAGGTCGGCAAGGTCTTCGGCTTCGTCTCCTCCGGCCTGCCGCTCGGCGGCGCGATCATGCCGGTGCCGATGGGCTGGCTGCTCGACTCCGGCCATCCGCAGCTTTTGCTGCCACTGGTGTCAGCGCTGCTCCTCCTGTCGCTGCTCTGCGCCGGGCTCGGCAATGGCGCGGCGCGCCAGCCGGTCTCCGGGGTGGTTCCCGCCGAGTAGCGTGCAGGCCTTCGGCACCCTCGTCGCTGTCTTCACCTGGTTGGGCGTCGCGACCTTTGCCGTCGCGGGGGCGCTCACGGCCTCACGCAAGGAACTCGATCCGGTTGGCTTCATCCTGATCGCGGCGGTCACCGCCTTCGGCGGCGGCACGGCGCGGGATCTGATGCTCGGGGTGCCGGTGTTCTGGCTGCGCATGCCGGAGATGGTGGCACTGACGGTGCTGCTGGCCGTGGCGACCTTCTTCGCCGCGCATCTGGTGGAACGGCGCTTCGTGGTCCTGGTCTGGGCCGATGCGATCGGGCTCGCCCTCTTCGCCGTGCTGGGGGCCGAGGCCGCCCAGCGGCATGGCGCCACCCCTTGGGCGGCGGTGCTGCTCGGCACCATCACCGCGACCTTCGGCGGCATCCTGCGCGACGTCATCTGCGGCGAATTGCCGCTGATCCTGCGGCGGGAGATCTATGCCACCGCCGCCGCCCTGGGGGCGGCCGTCTTCGTCGCGCTCTATCATCTGGGCGCTGGGCGCGAGGCCGCGGTGGCGGCGGGCACCGTTGTGGGGTTCGGGCTGCGCGCGCTGGCGATCCGCCGCGGCTGGTCGCTGCCGGCCTATCGGGCCCGGCCGGGGCGGGATTATCCAGACGCGCACCGTTGACGTAGCCTCACCCCAACCAGCCGCAGCCATGCTGAGGCGGTCAGGGAGATATATATGACAATGAGCCTTCATCGCCGTTCGCTGCTTCTTGCCGCCCCCGTGGTTCTCGCCGCCCCCGCGATCCGGGCCCAGCCGGCAAGCTGGTCGCCGGACCGTCCGCTGCGGATGATCGTGACCTACCCGCCGGGCGGGGTGACCGACCTCATGGGCCGCCTGATCGCCGAGGCGCTCGGGCGCCAGCTGCATCAGGCCGTGATCGTCGAAAACCGCAGCGGCGCCGGGGGCAACATCGGCACCCAGGCGGCGGTGCAGGCGGAGCCGGATGGCTATACGCTGATGCTCGGCACCACCGCGTTGTTCGGCGTCAATCCGCTGATCTATGCCACCAGCGGCGTCGATGCGCTGCGCGACTTGCAGCCCCTCGGCCTGACGGGGGAGGTGGCCAATGTCCTCTCGGTGATGCCGCGCCGGATGCCGGCGCGCTCGGTCGCCGAGCTGGTCGCCGCCGCCAAGGCACAGCCGCTGCTGTTCGGCTCGGTCGGCAATGGCAGTTCGTCGCATATGTCGGCGGTGCTGTTCATGCAGGGCTTCGGGATCGAGGCGACGCACGTCCCCTATCGCGGCTCCTCGCCGCTGGTCGCGGCGATGCTGTCGAATGAGATCGACTTCGCCTTCGACACCACCGCGACCTCGGCGGCGCATGTGAAGTCGGGCGCGATCCGGGCCTTGGCGGTGACCACGGCCAGTCGGGCCTCGGCGCTGCCGGATGTGCCGACGCTGAAGGAATCCGGGCTGCCCGACTACGACATGGGCATCTGGTTCGGTACCTTCGGGTCCCGCCGCCTGCCGGTGCCGGTGGTCGCGCGGCTGAAGGCGGCGATGCAGGCCATCGCCACGCCCGAGTTCGATGAGCGCCTGCGCACGATCTATGTCGATCCGCTCAGGGTGCCGCCGGCGGAGCTGGACAGCTATGTGACCCATAGCGCGCAGCTCTGGCAGACGATCGCGCGCTCGGCCAACCTCGCGGTGAACTGAGCGGCGGCCCTATCCGGGCGGGTTACGCCCGGATGGGGTCCACGCGGATGGGACCCGTGCTGCGCAGGTCGGGCGCCTGGACCAGCACGCCGTACCAACCCAGGCCGCGATAGGTTTCGTAGCCAGGGGTCAGATGGAAGGCGAGGGTGCTGCCCGAGGCGTCGCGTCCGAAGCCCGATGGCTTCCCGTCCCGCGCCAGCACCAGCTTTTCCTGCAACACCCCGCGCCGGTCCGAGGCCGCGAGGATGCGCCCCGCGCCATCGACCAGCAGCACGCGGGTCCGCGTCGCCTCATCCGGGGTCAGGCGGACGCCGCGCAGCACCCCCTCCGCCTGCGGCTCCCAGTCGAAATGGATGCCGAGGACGCCGATCGGGCGGCCACGCGCCTCGCCCCCTTCCCGCACCGCCGCCGCATAGGTTGCGACCGGCGCCCCGCCGAGGGCGGCACAGCGCGCGACATCGGCGACCGCGAAGTCATCGCCGCTGGCCGAGGCGAGCGCATCGCGGAACCAGCCCTCGCCCGAGACATCCAGCCCGAGCGCGCCGGGATAGCGCTCCGGCCGCCCGGTCGCGACCACTTTGCCCCGCGCGTCGCAGAGCCAGAGGTCGAGATAGACCGTGTAGGCGGCGAGGATCACCCCCAGCCGCTTGGTCGCGTAGGCGACGCGGGCCGGCGCCGGCTCGGCCGCCGCCTCCACCACTGCCGCATCCGTCGCCCACCAGCGCACGTCGCAGGTGCGTTCGTAGAGGTTGCGGTCGATGATCTCGATCGCGTTCAGGGCCAGATCGACCAGGCGCTGGCCGCGCACCTCCTCCGTCATCCGCAGGCCCACGGCGCGGAGCGCCGAGAGCGCGTCATGCAGCTCGCCATCCATCTCGGTGGACAGCCGCGCGACCTCGCCGGCGATGGCCTTCACCTCACCGGCGACGACGGCGAAGCCGCGCCCGGCCTCGCCGGCGCGGGCGGCCTCGATCGTCGCGTTCAGCGCCAGGATGCGGGTCTGGCTGGTGATCGCCTGGATCGCCCGCACCTTGGCCGAGGCGACCGCCGCGGCCCGGTCGGCCAGCGCCAGGACCCGTTCGGGCGTCGCCTCGCCCGCGGCAGTGCCGGGGGTCCCGGTCCCTTTCACGACATGGTTCATGACGGCTCCGCGCTGCGATGCAGCATGCGACATAGCCGGAAGGACATTGCGCAAGGGTTAGCGTCATCAAGGCATCGTGGCGCCGTCACGCCACCGTCTCGCGGCGATGCTATCCGCCCCGCTGACGCAGTCAGCAGGAGACGCAGATGATCCGGACAACGCGCCGTGGCGCCCTGGCCCTGGGTGCCGCCACCCTCGCCGCGCCCGCCCTGGCTCAGACCCAGGTCATGGTGCTGGACATGCCGTGCTACCAGCTGCGCGAAGGGTTCGGCCCCTGGTGGCACGCGGCGGCCGAGGCCTTCAACCAGGCCAATGACGGGCTGCGGGTGAACCTGATCGAGGTGCCGTTCGAACAGCACCACCAGCAGCTGACGACGCGCTTCATCGCGAACAACCCGCCCGATCTCTGCCATATCAGCGCGCGCTTCTTCTATGGCTTCGCCGACCAGGGCTTCCTGGAGCCGCTCGACCGGCGTCTCGCGGCGATCGGCTGGAAGGAGACGGATTTCATCCCCGCCCAGCGCGACATGCGCCGCGACGGCAAGGTCTTCGCCCAGCTCCTGCTCGGCTACGCCTATGGGCTCTACTACAATGCCGCGATGTTCGAGGCGGCGGGCATCGCGCCGCCGCGGGATCTGCCGCAACTGCTGGCGGCGGCGAAGGGCCTGACCCGCGACCGCGACGGCGATGGCCGCACCGACCAGTTCGGCATCGCCTGGCCGACCGCCAATACCTCGGCGAGCTATGTCTATCTGACCTATCTCATCACCGGCATGGGCCGGGATTGGGTGGAGGGTGGGAAGCTCTTGCCGCGCGAGGCGCTGCAACAGGCGCTGGAGGTGGTCCAAACCCTGCTGCGCGACCGCGCCACCCCGCCCGGCCTGGACAGCAACCCCGCCCGCCAGCTGTTCTGGCAGGGCAATGCGGCGATGATCATCGATGGCTCCTGGGGTGTGGCCTATCGCAAGGACAGCCCGGACGCGCTGAAGCCCGCGCTGCGCGTCGTGCCGCTGCCATTTCGCAACCAGGCGGCCGGCCCCTCCAATGTCCTCGCCATTCCGGCCGACCGGCCGGCGGCACGCAAGGATGCGGCCTTCCGCTTCCTCGCCTTGATCCAGTCGGCGGAGTGGCAGCAGAAATACGGCGAGATCGGCGGCAACCCGCCGGCCCGCCTCGGGATGCTAACCGACGAGGCGCGGCGCCGCTGGCCCGAGCTGCCGATCTTCGAGAAGGCGGCCGCCGAAAGCACCGGCAGCTTCATGCCGCACGGGCATGAGGGCGACTTCAACCGCTGGAACGCCATGGTCGGCGAGGCCGTCACCGCCATGGTCGCGGGCCGGATCGATGCGGCAGCGGCAGCGGTCGAGCTGCATCGCGACCTGAGCAGCGCCTTCTTCTGATCGGGGTCCTGTTCCGCAGGCGGGGGCTGGCGGCGCAGCGCGCCCGCCTGCTGGCCCTTTGCGCGCTGCCCGCAGCGGCCATCGTGCTGGTGCTGATCGCCTGGCCGATCTGGCTGACGGTGGATCTCAGCCTGCATCGGGTGCGGCTGTTCGACATCCTGCGCGACCGCCCGCTGGCGTTTTCACTGGCCAATTACCAGCGCCTGCTGGTGGAACCGCGGTTCTGGGACTCGCTGCTGAACACGCTGGTCTTCGTGGTCGGCTCCGTGGGGCTCGCCTTTCTGTGGGGCCTGGGCAGCGCCTTGCTGCTGGCGCGGCAATTTGCCGGGCGGACGGCGGTGCGGCTGGCGGTGATCCTGCCCTGGGCCGTGCCGGCGACCATCGGCAGCCTGGTGTGGATGTTCCTGTTCGATGGAAACCTGGGGCTGGTGAACCATATCCTGCTGTCGGCGGGGGTGGTGGAGCAGCCGATCGCCTTCCTCGTGCATGCCCGCTTCGCCATGGTGGCGGTGGTGCTGGCGCATGCTTGGCAATCCTATCCCTTCTTCACCGTGATGTTCCTGGCGGGGTTGCAGCGCCTGTCGCCCGAATTGCTGAACGCGGCGCGGGTGGATGGCGCCAGCCCGTGGCAGCGGCTGCGCCATGTCACGCTGCCGGCGCTGGCGGATGTGATGCTGGTCTCGGGCTTCCTCAGCCTGCTGGCGGCGATCCGGGATGTCGAAACCATCCTGGTCATGACCGGCGGCGGGCCGGGGCGGGCCACCGAGACCCTGGCCATCCGCATCTACAACGAGACCTTCCGCTTCTATGACGTGGGCTTCGGCGCGGCGCAGGGGGTGGTGGCCTTCGTGCTGTCGCTGCTGCTGGTGCTCTTCGCCTTCCGCCGCCTGTCCCGGAGTTTCTGGGGATGAGCCGGCGCGGGCTGGAGCGGCTGGCCGCGCGCGCCGGCATGGGGCTGGCGCTGGCCGCCATGGTCGGGGTGGCGCTGCTGCCGGTCTATTGGATGGTGCTCACGGCGCTGCGCGAGAAATCGGCGACCATGGTCTGGCCACCGCGGTTGCTGCCGGATGTGTCCGAGCTGTCCCTGGCCACGCTGCTCGGCGTGCTGACCGAGACGCCCGCCCTGCGCTGGGCCTGGATGTCGGTCTGCGTCGCGGTGCCGGGGACGCTGGCCATCGTCGCGGTCTCCACCCTCGCCGGCTACGCGCTCTCCCGCGCGCAAGGTGGTGTTGCGCGGGGCATGGGCTCGGTGATCCTGGTGGCCAAGATGCTGCCCTCCACGCTGCTGGTGGTGCCGCTCTATGTGATGTTCCATCGCGCCGGGCTGCTGGGCGGACCCTTGGGGGTGGTGCTGGCCAACCTCGCCTTCGCGACCCCCTTCGCGACCTGGATGATGAAGGGGTTTTTCGATTCGATCCCGCCGGCGATCGAGGAAGCGGCGCTGATCGATGGCTGCGGGCCGCTGGGCGCGCTGTGGCGGGTGGTGCTGCCGCTGGCGCTGCCGGGGACGGCGGCGGTGGCGCTTTATGCCTTCATCATCACCTGGAATGATTTTCTCTTCGCGCGCTCCTTCCTGCCGGGGGGTGCGGATACGACGCTGACCGTGGGCGCCACGCAGTTCCTTTCGGAGACCGAGATGGAATGGAACCGCGTCATGGCGGTCTCCCTCCTGGCGGCGCTGCCCGTCGCCGGGGTCTTCCTCTGGCTGCAGCGGCACTTCATCGGGGGGCTCACCCAGGGGCACCACTGACAGACCCCGTTGAACCCCGCCGTGTTCGGTGGCAGGCATCGGCCGACGCCGGAGTTTTGCATGCAGCCCATCCTGGTCACCGGCGCCGCCGGCTTCATCGGCCATGCCGTCAGCCGCGCGCTGCTGGCGCAGGGCCGCGCGGTGTTCGGGGTGGACAACCTCACCCCGTATTACGACCCACGGCTGAAGGCGGCGCGCCTCGCCGACCTGCGCGGCCGCGCCGGATTCTCCTTCCGCCAGATCGACCTCGCCGATGGGCCGGCGACCCTGGCGGCCTTCGCCGAGGTGCTGCCGCAGGCCGTTGTGCATCTCGCGGCGCAGGCGGGGGTGCGGCATTCGCTGGACCATCCGCGCGCCTATACCTCCGCGAATGTCGAGGGCTTCCTATCGATCCTGGAGGCCTGCCGCGCGCATCCCGTGGCGCATCTGGTCTATGCCTCCTCCTCCTCGGTCTATGGCGCGAATACGAAGGTGCCGTTCTCGGAGAAGGACCCGGTGGAGCGTCCGGTCTCGCTCTATGCCGCGACCAAGCGGGCGAATGAGCTGATGGCGCAGACCTACAGCCATCTCTTCCGCATCCCGGCCTCGGGCCTGCGCTTCTTCACCGTCTATGGCCCCTGGGGCCGGCCGGACATGGCCTATTTCAAGTTCACCGACGCCATCACCGCCGGGCGGGAGATCGACCTCTACAACCACGGCAAGATGTGGCGCGACTTCACCTATATCGACGAGGTGGTGGAGGCGATCCTGCGGCTGGTCGGCACGCCGCCGGCCGATCAGGCCCCGGCCGAGGCGCCGGGCCGCGTCGATCCCGCCGTGCCGCATTGCCTGTTCAACATCGGCAATCATACCCCGGTGGCACTGGAGCGCTTTGTCGCGGTGCTGGAGACGGCCCTCGGCCAGACGGCGCGGACCCGGCTGCTGCCGATGCAGCCGGGCGATGTGGAGCGGACCTATGCCGATGTGGCGGCGCTGCACCGCGCCGTCGGCTTCGCCCCGCGCACCCCGATCGAGGAGGGGCTTGCCCGCTTCGTCGCCTGGTATCGCAGCGCCGAGAACCCGCTGCGGGGCTGACGGCCGCTACAGAAAATCCCGCAGCAACGCGACCAGCGGCACATCGGCGGGCGGCATCTGGTAGGTGCCGAGCTTGTCCGGCCGCACCCAGGCCAGCGCCTGGCCTTCCCGCCCCGTCACCTTCCCCTGCCAGCGGCGGCAGAGGTAGAGCGGCATCAGCAGATGGAAGCCCGGATAGGCGTGGCTGGCGAAGGTGAAGGGCGCGAGGCAGGGGCTCGCGACCTCGATGCCCAGTTCCTCCTGCAATTCACGGATCAGCGCATCCTCCGGCGTCTCGCCCGGGGCGACCTTGCCGCCGGGGAATTCCCAGAGGCCGGCCAGCGGCTTGCCCTCCGGCCGGCGCGCCAGCAGCACCCGGCCATCCGAATCGATCAAGGCACAGGCGGCCACCAGCAGGATCCGCAGGCCGGGGGCTTCGGCCACGGGGGCGACAGGCGTGGGGGCCAGCGCCGGCAGGCTCTCCCGGGTCGCGACGAACCTCAGCACCGGCATCATGCCGCCACGGGAGGCGAATTCCGCCTCGCCCTCGCCGGCTTCGGAGAAGCCGATGCGGCGCAGCACGGCGATGCTGCGGGCATTGTCGACCAGCGCCTCGGCGCGGATGCGGCGCAGCGGCAGCGTCGCCAGCGCCCAGGCCGCGAGCCGCCCCGCGGCCTCGGCCGCCAGCCCCTGCCCCCAGTAGCGGCGGCCGATCCAGTAGCCGAGCTCGGCTTCCTCCCCCGCCATGGTCAGGCCGATGCAGCCGACCAGGGCGCCATCGCGCTCGATGGCCAGGGAATAGCCGCGCCCGGCGGCCAGCCGTTCCGCCGTATCCGCGATCCAGCGGTCGGCGAGGTCGCGCGGATAGGGGAAGGGAACATGCGCGAGGTTCTTCGCGATGTCCCAGTCATTCACCAGGCGATGCAGATCGGGCGCGTCCTCGGGCCGCAACGGCCGCAACAGCAGCCGTGACGTCACCAGTGGCGCGAACCCCGGCATGCTCAGGACCGGTACGCCCCGTTGATATCGATGTACCCATGCGTCAGATCGCAGGTCCACACCGTGGCCTTGCCCTTGCCCAGGCCGATGTCCACGGCGATCTCGATCTCGCGTCCCTTCATATGCGCGACCACCGGGCCTTCGTCGTAGCCGGGGACCACGCCGCCCTCGCGCGCCATCCAGGTGCCGCCGACGCCGATGGACAGGGTATCGCGATCGGCGGGTTCGCCGGCCTTGCCGACGGCCATGACGATGCGGCCCCAATTCGCGTCCTCGCCGGCGATGGCGGTCTTCACCAGCGGCGAATTGGCGATGGCCATGCCGATGCGATGCGCGGATTTGGCGGTGACCGCCCCGGTCACATCGATGCGGACCAGTTTTTGGGCCCCCTCGCCATCGCGCACGACCTGCAATGCCAGATCCAGCAGCAGATCCGTCAGTGCGGCGCGGAAGCCGCGCACCGCGCTGCCGGGTGCATCGGCGGCGATCCTGTCGTGCTTCGCCTGGCCGGTCGCGAACAGCAGCACCGTGTCGCTGGTCGAGGTGTCGGAATCGACCGTGGTGCGGTTGAAGCTCGCATCCACCGCCGCCTTCAGCGCCGCCTGCAACACCGGCGCCGGCAGCTTCGCATCGGTCGCGACGAAGCACAGCATCGTCGCCATATCCGGCGCGATCATGCCGCTGCCCTTGGCGATGCCGGCGATGGTGACCTCGGTGCCGCCGAGCATCACCGTGCGCCGCGCGCCTTTGGGGAAGGTGTCGGTGGTCATGATGCCCCGCGCCGCGTCATGCCAGCGATCGGGCGAGAGCCCCGCCAGCAGCTCCGGCAAGGCGGCGGTCAGGCGCTCATACGGCAGCGGCTCGCCGATCACCCCGGTCGAGGCCAGGAAGACGTCGCGCGGCTTGCAGCCCAGCAGTTCGGCGGTGGCGGCGGCGGTGGCCTTCACCGCCTCCACACCCGCGCGGCCGGTGAAGACATTGGCATTGCCGGCATTGACCACCAGCGCCCGCGCCTTGCCGTTCTTCAGCGCGGCGCGGCACCAGTCGATCGGCGCGCCGGGGCAGAGGCTGCGGGTGAACACCCCCGCGACCGTGGTGCCGGGGGCGAATTCGATCAGCGTCGAATCGGTGCGGCCCTGGTAGCGGATGCCCGCGGCCGCGGTGGCGAGGCGCACGCCCGCGACGGGTGGCATCTCGGGGATCGGGACCAGCAGCGGCGAAACAGGCAGGGCCTTGGCCATCGGGCGTTTCCTTGTGAGGCCGCCCTGCTTAACCCTCCCCCCGGCGCCGCGCCAAGGGGGGCGGCGTTCAGACCTCGGCCAGCCAGGTTTCGAAGCGCTGTTCCAACCGCCCGGCGTCGCGCGCCCAGAAGCTGTCGTCCAGCGTGACCGCCTGCGCGGCATGGGCACTCGGCAGACGTGCGGCGACATCCGGGGTCAGCAGGGCCGCGGCCCCGATGGCGGTCGGGGTGAAGGGCACCCGCGCGGCCAGCGCCGCCTGCACCACCGGATCGGCGGCGATGCGCAGGAAGGCATTGCTGCGGCGGGGGGCGGAGCCGGTGCGCGGCAGCGCCCAGTATTCCATCGAGACCAGCGCCTGCTCCCAGATCATCTCCAGCGGCAGGTCGTTGCTGATGGCCGCGGCGGCAATGCGCCCGTTGAGCGAGGCCGCCAGCACGACCTCCCGCCGCGCCAGCCATTGGCCAGGCAGGCTGCCCTGGTCCCACCAGATCACATCGCGGCGGATGGTCCCGAGGTGGCTGAAGGCGAGGTCGGCCCCCGCCTCGGTCGCCAGGGTGGTGTAGAGCGCATCGGGCGCCACGCCGTGGGCCAAGAGCGCGATCTCCAGCGTGCCGCGGGCGGAGCGGCGCAAGGCGCGCTGCCCGGGGAACCGCGCGAGGTCGAAGATGTCGCCCCAGCCCGTCACCGCCTGCTGCGTCGCGCCGGGATTGTAGCCGAGCACCAGCGCCACCCGCATCGCGCCGAGGCCGAAGGGGGTCACCGCATCGGGCTGAAGCTGGTCGGTGACGCCCAGCGCTTCCCAGTCGATCGGGGCGAAGAGCCCCTGGGTCGCGCCGATCATCAGCTCATTGCCCTCGACCTGCGCGACGTCCCAGGTGTGGTGCATGGTGGTGCGGACGCGCAGTTCGTCGATGCCGCCCTCGCGGGTTTCTTCCAGCAGGCGGGCCCCGGTGCGGCTCTGGAAGGGGCGGAAGACGGTCTCGCGCAGCGCGTCCTGCCAGGCCCCGCCGAAGGAGGCGATGGTCAGGTCGCGGCCTTCATTGGTCGCGGCGATCGCTGCCTCGGCCGGCGTGAGCGGCACGGGCGCGCCCGGTACGGTATCGGGCTGGGCACGCAATTTCCCCACCGGCAAGGCCAGGCCGGCGCCCAGGGACAGCAGTGAACGGCGCAGCATCGGCACGCCCCTTTCATCGATTGCGGCAGCCTGAACGAAGGCTGCGGCGAAACCATGGCGCTGCGACAGGCTGCGCCCCCACGTCCCGGAATATTCCTTATGGGCGCGTCATCCCCGCGCGCAGCCCCGCCCGCCCGCCTGGACGCTGCCGCCCCATCGGGTTACGCGGAGGTGCGCGCGCAACGCGCCTATCTTTTTGGTCTCGCTGGCCGCGTCGGCACAAGGCTGTTTCGGGCCTGATCCGCACGCGTCTGCGTGAACAGGGCATGACGGCGACAGAGAAGCAGGGACTCACGGATATGAGCGAAGCCACCGTGGTTTGGGGTCGGAGCGGTGCTGCCGGCACCATCCTGATGAACCGCCCCCGTGCGTTGAACGCGCTGGATCATGCCATGATCGATGCGATGGCCGCCGCACTGGCGGAGTTGCGCGACGATCCCAAGGTCGCGCTCGTCATCCTGGAGGGGGCCGGCGGCCGCGCCTTCTGCGCCGGCGGCGATGTGCGCGCCATGCGCCAGGCCGCGCTGGACGGCGATACCGCGACGGTGGATGGCTTCTTCGAGGCCGAATACGCCCTGAACCGCGCCATCGCCGAAATGCCGAAGCCCTGGATCAGCCTGATCGACGGGGTCTGCATGGGCGGCGGCATCGGCGTCTCGGTCCATGGCAGCCACCGGATCGTGACCGAACACGCGATGCTCGCGATGCCGGAAACCGCCATCGGCTTCTTCCCCGATGTCGGCACCTCCTATGTGCTGCCGCGGCTCAAGGGCGCGACCGGCGCCTGGCTCGGGCTGACCGGGGCGCGGCTGGAAGGGGCTGCCGCGGTCGAGGCCGGGCTCGCCACCCATTCCACGACGCGCGAGGCGCTGCCGGCGCTGCGCGCGGCGCTGGTCGCGGGGGATCTGAGCGTGCTGGACGCGCTTCCCCGGCAGGGTGCCCGCATGGCGGAAGCCCCGGTGATCGACCGCTGCTTCGGCCAGCCCGACGTGCCCGACATACTGGCGGCGCTGGAGGCCGATGGCTCGGACTGGGCCATGAGCCAGGCCCGCGCGATGCGGCGGGTGTCGCCCACCGCCTTGTTCGTGACGCTCGAACTCCTGCGTCGCGGAATGGCGCTGGATCTGGCAGGCTGCCTCGCCATGGAACGCACCCTGACCCGCCGCATCACCGTGCATCCCGATTTCATCGAGGGCGTGCGCGCGGTGCTGGTGGACAAGGACAACACGCCGCGCTGGACGCCGCCCACGATCGGCGCGGTGGACCAGACCGCCATCCGCGCGCTGTTCGAGGACGCCGTATGATCCGCGACCTGTCCGCCCTGCTCGCGCCGGTCACGCCCGAGGCCTTCATGGCCCAGCACTACGACCGCGCGCCGTTGCATGTGGTGGGCGGGGCCGCGAAATTCGCGGCCGTCCTGTCCTGGCGCCAGATCAACCGGCTGCTGGACATGACCCATATCTGGACGGGCACCAGCCTCAAGCTGGTCATCGACAGCCAGGCCGTGCCCGCCGAGCAGTTCTGCCGGCGGGAGACCGGGCGCGACGGCACGCCCGTGCTGCAGCCCGATGCCGCGCTGGTGCGGCAATGGGTCGCGCGCGGGGCCAGCGTGGTGATGAATGATGTGGACAGCCTGACCCCGGGGTTGGCCAGCGTCTCGGAGGCGATCGAGAGCGCGGGCTTCGGCAAGTCCCAGGCGAACGTCTATATCTCCTGGCAGAGCCACAAGGCCTTCCACACCCATTACGACACGCATGACGTCTGGGCCGTGCAGGTCGAGGGCGAGAAGTACTGGAACATCTGGGAAGGGCGCGCGGAGTACCCGATCGCGCATCCGATGTTCCGCGGCCAGCCGCAGGCGCATCACGACCAGGCCCGCGGCAAGCTGCGGGAGAAGGTGCTGATGCGGCCGGGCGACCTGCTGTATCTGCCGCGCGGCTGGTATCACGACGCCCTGGCCGAGGCGCCGGCCAGCGTGCACATCGCCTATGGCGTGCATGCCCCGCTCGGCATGGATGTGCTGAACATCCTGATGGAACGCGCGCTGCATGACCCGGTCTTCCGCCAGCCGCTGCCGCGCCAGGATGGCTCGGCGGCCGCGAAATTCGCGCTGACCAGCCGCGCCGGGCTGCTGGGCCAGCGCCTCTCCGAATTCTCCCGCGATCCCAAGGTGATGGAGGCGCTGGTCGGCTTCGTCGCCGGGCATCGCTTCCGGCGCGGCGGCAATGATCTGCTGGCGGCGCGCGGGATCGCGACCGGGCCGGCGCCCGCCGATGACGCACCGGGCTTCCGCATCCTCGTCGCCGGGCAAAAGCCGGTGCGGCGCGGCGCCGAGATGGTGCTGAAGACCGCCACCGGCACGCTCGCCCTCTCGCCCGCCGAGGCCGAGGCCGCGACCTGGCTGCTGGCCCGCGCCGAGGTCACCGCCGCCGAACTCGCCGCCGCCCATCCGGGCGTGGATTCGGCGACGCTGTTGCAACGTCTTGCCCAGGCCAGTGTTGTGGTCGGGATATGATGCACCGCCTCCTGGCCCCCCTCCTCCTGCTGCCGCTGCTGGCCGTCCCCGCGCTGGCACAGCCACGCAGCTTCTCCTGCATCGGCGCGGAGCGGCTGGAGGATGACGTCTTCGAGGTCGCCTTCCGCGCCGGCCACGCCGATCCGCAGCCCGAGGCGATGCGGACCCCGCTCGCCGCGGCCCTGGCCGTGGCGCGTGAGGACCCCAGCCGCAACATCTGCGTGCTCGGCTATGCGCGGCAGGAGGGTGGGCAGACCACCGGCACCCAGTTGGCCGCCCGCCGGGCGCGGGCGGTGGCGCTGGCGCTGTCGGGCGATGGCGGGATCGAGCGCGACCGCATCCGGGCCGAGGCACGCAATGCGGGCTTCAGCCGCCGTGCCGCCGCCTCCCAGGCGCGGCGGGCGGTGGTGATCGTGGTGCTGCCGGCGCCGGTCGGCGCGGCACCGCCGGTTCGGCCGGCTCCTTTGCCCCCGACCAGACTGACGCCGGTTACGCCAACCCCGGCGGCTCCGCCCGTGCCCGCCCCGGCTACGCCAGCAGCGCCAGCACCTCCGGCAGAAGCGCCGGATCCCCCAGCGCCACCACATCCCCCTGCGCCGAGCCCAGCACCAGATCCCGCCCCGCCCAGTCGGTGACGCGGCCGCCGGCGCCCTCGATCACCGGCACCAGCGCCGCCCAGTCCCAGGGCTTCAGCGTGTCCTCGATGACCACATCGATCAGCCCGAGCGCCACCAGCCCATAGGCGTAGCAATCCCCGCCCCAGGTGGTGCGCCGCGCGGCGGCGCGGACCTGCTCGAACTTCGCCTGCCGGCCGGGGGCGAACATGTCCGGCGCGGTGCAGGACAGCTCGGCATCGGCCAGCCGCGCGCAGGGGCGGCAGCCGGCGGTGCCGCCGAAGGGGGCGGTGAAACTCGTCGGCTGCCCCGCCACCCCCAGCCAGCGTTCGCCGGTCGCCGGCTGGTCGATCAGCCCCAGCACCGGCCGCCCGCGATGCAGCAGCCCGACCAGCGTGCCGAACAGCGGCCGCCCGGTGACGAAGGCGCGGGTGCCGTCGATCGGGTCCAGCACCCAGACCCATTCGGCATCCTCCCGCTCGCTGCCATATTCCTCGCCGATCACCCCGTGCCGCGGCAAATGCTCGGCCAGCAGGGCGCGGATGGCGCGTTCGGCGGCGCGGTCGGCCTCGGTCACCGGGCTCGCATCGCCCTTGGCCTCCACCAGCAATGCGGAGCGGAACAGGGGGCGGATCACCGCCCCCGCGGCGTCGGCGGCGGCATGGGCCATTTCAATGAAGGCGGGATCGAGGGTCAGGGCGGTTTCTCCGGTCGGTTTGCCTGGGCGCGGGCGGCCCCGTAAAAGCTAGCGCGATCCTAAGATGCAGCATCCATTTGCCTGCGAAAGCCCCCCCCTGAAAGCCCCCCAGTGACAGCTCAGACCATCGCCTTCCAGGGCCTGCCCGGCGCCTATTCCGACCTCGCCTGCCGCGCGGCCTATCCCGGCTGGGCCACGCTGCCCTGCCCGTCCTTCGAGGCGGCGATGGCGGCGGTGCGCGACCGCCGCGCCGAACTGGCGATGCTGCCCTGCGAGAACAGCCTCGCCGGCCGCGTCCCCGACATCCACCGCCTGCTGCCCGACAGCGGCCTGTCCGTCGTCGGCGAGCATTTCGAGCGGGTGGAGCACTGCCTGATGGCGCCCAAGGGCGCGACCCTGGCCACGCTCCGCCGCGCCCACAGCCATCCGGTGGCCCTCGGCCAGGTGCTGAACATCCTGGCCGAGCTGAAGCTGACCCCGGTGATCGAGGCCGATACCGCCGGTGCCGCCGAGCTGATCGCCGAGCGCGGCGGCGTCGAGGATGCCGCCATCGCCTCAGCGCTTGCCGCCGAGATCTACGGGCTGGAAATCCTGCGCCACAATGTCGAGGACGCCGAGCACAACACCACCCGCTTCTACGTGATGTCGCGCGAGCCGAAGCTGCCGCCGGTGGCGGCACCCCATACCGTGACCACCTTCATCTTCCGGGTCCGCAGCATTCCGGGCGCGCTCTACAAGGCGCTGGGCGGCTTCGCGACCAATGGCGTGAACATGACCAAGCTCGAATCCTATATGCTGGATGGGCGTTTCTTCGCGGTGCAGTTCCTCTGCGACGTGGATGGGCACCCGGACCAGCCGGGGCTGAAGCGGGCGCTGGAGGAATTGCGGTTCTTCTCCAAGGAGGTGACCGTGCTGGGTGCCTATCCGGCCCATGCCTATCGCCTTTCGCAGACTGGTGCCGATTGATGGCCAACCCGACCGAGCCCTCCGCGACCCCCGATTTCCAGAACCACGAACGGCCCCCTGTGCCCGACATCGTCATGGCGCGCGGCGTGCTGCCCTTCTTCATCGAGGGCCGGCCGGTGCGCGGGAGGCTCGTGCGCCTCGGGCCCCTGGCCGAGGCGCTGCTCGGCCGCCACGCCTATCCGCCGGGGGTCACCGCGCTGCTCGGCCAGGCCATGGCGCTGACGGCGGGGCTGGCGACGGCCTTGAAGTTCAAGGGCTCCTTCAGCCTGCAGGCCAAGGGCGAGGGGCCGGTCGGCATGCTGCTCTCCGACTGCACCGATGACGGCCAACTGCGCGGCCATGCCCGCGTCGATGCCGCGCGGCTGGATGACAGCGCCGATGCCGCGACCATGCTGGGGGCGGGCTACCTCGCCTTCACCTGCGACCAGGGGCCGGACATGGACCGCTACCAGGGGTTGGTCGCGATCGAGGGCGGCACCCTGGCGGAGATGACCGCCAGCTACTTCGACAGCTCGGAGCAGCTTGCCTCCCGCGTCTGGCTGGCGGCGGGGCGCACGCCGCATGGCTGGCGCGCCTCCGCCCTGGTGCTGGAGAAGATCGCCGCCGAGGGCGGCATCCCGCAGGAGGAGCAGGAGTCGGAGGAGGACGCCTGGACCACGGCCCTGGCCCTGGCCACCACCGTCACCGAGGCCGAGCTGCTGGATGACGCGCTGACGCCCGAGGCCCTGCTGCTGCGCCTGTTCGGCGGCGAATTCGGCGCGGAGCGGATCGCGCTCGGCCGGCCGCGCCCGCTCTCCTACGGCTGCCGCTGTTCGCGGGCGCGCCTGGCGCATCTGCTGACCGGGTTCCCGGCCGATGACCTGGACCATATGGCGGAGGAAGGGGTCATCACCATGACCTGCGAGTTCTGCAACCTTGGCTTCCACTTCGACCGCGAGGACGTGCTCTCTGGCGCAGGGCGGGCGTGATCGGCTACGCCGGATATCAGAACGGAGTTTGGGGACCAGAATGACCAGCCGAGCCCTCTCCCGTCGCGCGACCTTCCTGCTTCCGGCCCTGGTCGCGGCCTGCGCCAGCGAGCCGCCGCCCACGCCCCGCCCGCTGGTCGCGGGCTATGCCCATCTGACCCCGCTGCGGCTGAACGTGCTGGACATCGAGGTGATGACCCCCGGCATCGGCCCGGCGACGCGGGTGGATGAGCCCGCGCCCCTGCGCCCGCCCGAGGAGGTGGCGCGCATGGGCCGCGAGCGGCTCTTCGCCGATGGCACCACCGGCCGCGCCCGCTTCCTGGTCGAGCAGGCGAGCCTGCTGCGGGAGAAGCTGGGCGAGGACGGCATCTTCACCACAGCACCGGAACGCTTCACCTGCGCGCTGCGCTGCCGGGTCGAGATCCTGGGCAGCGACGGGCGCAGGGTGGCCTTCGCGGCGGCCGAGGTGCGGCGGATCTTCACCCTCGGCGACCCTTCGGAGTCCGGGGCCCGCGCGCGGGCGGCCGAGACGCTGGTGCGGAACGCGATGGACGATCTGAACGTCGAATTCGAGTTCCAGCTGCGCCAGAATTTGCGCGACTGGCTGCGCGCCGCCCCCTCGGGCGCGGGCTCGGCGCCGATCGAGCGCGAGGATCTGGGCGGCCCCGGCACCCGCCCGGCGCCCGCGCCCCCTGCGGCGGCGGCCCCGGCGCCAAGCGCCCCCACCACCTCCGTGCTGACGCCGACCCAGCCGGGGGCCTCGCCCTTCACGCAATCACTCGGCACCATGCGGGTGACGCCATGACCGTAGGCTTCAGCAACCCGCCGGGCGTCCGCCCGCCCGCCGGTGGGCGGTATTCGCATGCCGCCCGCATCCCCGCCGGCGCCGAGCGGCTGGTGATGTCCGGCCAGATCGGCATCACGCCCGAGGGCACGGTGCCGGCCGATCCGGCGGCCCAGATCGCCCAGGCCGTCGCCAATCTCGGGGCGGTTCTGGCGGGCAGCGGGCTTGGCTTCGCGGATGTGATCAAGGTCACGGTGTTCCTGACCGATCCCGCGCTGATCGGGCTGTGGCGCGAGGCGCGGACGGCGGCCTTCGGCGATCATTCGCCCGCGAGCACCTTGCTGATCGTCGCGGGGCTGGCCGATCCGGCCTTCCTGGTGGAGGTCGAGGCCGAAGCGGTCTTCCCCGCCTAGTTGCGGGCGGCGGCGGGCGCCCCCACTCTGCACCCATGCACCGACGCCACCTCCTCGCCGCCGGTCTCGCGACCGGGCTGCCGCTTCCCTCGCTGGCCCCCCAGGCCCAGGCCCAGACCCAGGTCCAGGCCCAGACCGCGGCGCCCGCGCCCTCCGAACGCCGCCACGCGCTGTCCCTGCTGGCGCCCCCGGCCCTGCCCGCGGATTTCCCGGCCTTCCCTTGGGTGAACCCCGAGGCGCCCAAAGGCGGGGCGATCGCGCTGACCGCGCTCGGCTCCTTCGACAGCTTCAACCAGTTCATCCTGCGCGGCACCGCGGCGGTTGGCCTCGGGCTGCTCTACGACAGCCTGATGGCCTCGAATCCGGATGAGGCCAGCGTCGAATACGCGCATCTGGCGGAATACCTCGACCTCGCCGCCGATGGGCTCTCGGTCACCTTCACCTTGCGTGAGAGCGCCAAATGGCACGACGGCAAGCCGATCACCGCCGATGACGTCGCCTGGACCTTCGGCGTGCTGCGCGAGCACGGGCGGCCGGGGTTCCGCGCCTATTACACCGATGTCGCCGAATGCGTCGCCGAAACGCCACGCCGGGTGCGCTTCGGCTTCAAGAACGGCGACAACCGCGAATTGGCGCTGATCATCGGCCAGATCTCGCCGCTGCCCCGCCATTGGTGGGAGGGGCGGGATTTCTCCCGCCCGCTGCTGGAGGTGCCGCTCGGCTCCGGCCCCTACCGGATCGAGAGCTTCGAGGCCGGGCGCGGCGTGACCTATACCCGCGTCCCCGATGCCTGGGGCCGCGACCTGCCGACCCAGCGCGGCCAGAACAACTTCGACACCATCCGCTACGACTACTACCGCGACAGCACCGTGGCGCTGGAGGCGTTCAAGGCCGGTCAGGTGGATTTCCGCACCGAGAACATCGCCCGCGACTGGGCCACCGCCTATGACTTCCCCGCCCGCCGCGCCGGGCTCGTGAAGCTGGACGAGATCCGCCACGAGCTGCCCACGGGCATGCAGGCCTTCGCCATGAACCTGCGCCGGCCGATGTTCCAGGACCGCCGCGTGCGCGAGGCGCTGGGGCTGGTGTTCGACTTTGAATGGATGAACGCCAACCTGTTCTATGGCGCCTATGCGCGGACCGAATCCTACTTCTCCAATTCCGATTTTTCGTCACGCGGGCTGCCGCAGGGCGATGAACGCGCATTGCTGGAGCCCTTCCGCGCGCAACTGCCGCCCGAGGTCTTCACCCAGGAATTCCATCTGCCCAAGACCGACGGCAGCGGCAGCAACCGCGACGGCACCCGCGCCGCCCTGCGGCTGCTGCGGGAGGCCGGCTGGACCATCCGCGAGCGCCGCCTTGTCGGCCCCCAAGGCCAGCCCTTCGACTTCGAGATCCTGCTGAACGGGCCATCCTTCGAACGCGTCGCATTGCCCTTCGTCCAGGCCCTGGCGCGGATCGGGGTGGAGGCGCGGGTCCGCACGGTCGATCCCGCGCAATACCAGGTGCGGACCGATGCCTTCGACTACGACATGACGGTCGATGTGATCCCGCAGTCCAACAGCCCGGGCAATGAGCAGCGCGACTACTTCACCTGCGCCACCGCGGCCCAGCGCGGCAGCCAGAACGTCGTCGGCATCTGCGACCCGGTGGTCGATGCGCTGGTGGACAAGGTGATCGCCGCCCCCGACCTGCCGAGCCTGACCGCCAGCGTCCGCGCGCTGGACCGGGTGCTGCTGTGGAACCACTTCGTCATCCCGAACTGGCACAGCCGCACCTTCCGCCTCGCCTATTGGGACCGCTTCGGGCGGCCTGAGAAAAATCCGCGCTACGGGCTCGGCTTCCCCACCTCCTGGTGGATCGATGCGGCGCGCGATGCGGCGACGGCGGAAGCGCGGCGGTCGCTGTAGTGGGGGCCTACCTTTTCCGGCGGCTGCTGCTGATCATCCCGACCTTGTTCGGCATCATCCTGATCAATTTCGCCGTGGTGCAGCTCGCCCCCGGCGGGCCCGTCGAGCAGTTGCTGGCCGAGATCAAGGGCGAGGGTGCCACGCTCGGCCGGCTGAGTGGCGAGGGCGGCGGCGAGGTCCGTGCGCCACAGCAGGGGGGCAATGAAAGCGCCACCTATCGCGGCGCCCGCGGCCTGGACCCGGCGATCGTGCGCGACATCGAGAAGATGTTCGGCTTCGACAAGCCCGCCCATGTCCGCTTCTACGAGATGATGAAGGGCTACTTGACCTTCGACTTCGGCCGCAGCCTGTTCCAGGACCGTCCGGTGATCGCGCTGATCCGGGACAAGATGCCGGTCAGCGTCTCGCTCGGGCTGTGGTCCACGCTTCTGGTCTATCTGATCTCGATCCCGCTCGGCATCCGCAAGGCGGTGCGGGACGGCTCGCGCTTCGATGTCTGGAGCAGCGTCGCGGTGCTGACCGGCTATGCCATCCCGGGCTTCCTGTTCGCGATCCTGCTGGTGGTGCTCTTCGCCGGCGGCTCCTTCGTGCAGTGGTTCCCGCTGCGGGGGCTCGCGAGCCCCGGCGCCGAGTTGCTGCCCTTCTGGAGCCGTGCCGCGGACTATGCCTGGCACATGGCGCTGCCGACCCTGGTGCTGGTCGCGGGCGGCTTCGCGGGGCTGACCATGCTGACCAAGAACGCCTTCATGGATGAGATCGGCAAGCAATACGTCGTCACCGCCCGGGCCAAAGGGGCGGGTGAGACTCGGGTGCTCTATGGCCATGTCTTCCGCAACGCGATGCTGCTGATCATCGCGGGCTTCCCTGCCGCGTTCATCGGCATCCTCTTCACCGGGGCGCTGCTGGTGGAGATCGTCTTCAGCCTGGACGGGCTCGGGCTGCTCGGCTTCGAGGCGGCGATCCGGCGCGATTACCCGGTGATGTTCGCGACCCTCTACATCTTCACCCTGTTGGGGCTGGTCATGCAGTTGGTCGGCGACCTGATGTACACGGTGGTCGATCCGCGCATCGATTTCTCGGCCCGCCAATGAGCCTGTCGCCGATCACGCGCCGCCGCCTCGCGAATTTCCGCGCCAACCGCCGGGGCTGGTGGTCGCTGTGGATTTTCGTGGTGCTGTTCCTGCTGACGCTCTTCGCCGAAGGGGTCGCCAACAACCGGCCTTTGATCGCGCGGGTGGACGGGCATTTCTTCTTCCCCGTGCCGACCGAATACGCCGAGAGCGACATCCTCCCCGACGGGCTGCCCACCGCCGCCGATTGGCGCGACCGGGAATTCCGCGCCGAGATCGCCGCGCATGACGGCTGGATGCTGTGGCCGCTGGTGCCCTACCGGCATGACAGCGTGGTGGCCGACCTCGGCCGCCCCTCCCCGGCGCCGCCGTCCTGGCGCAATCCGCTCGGCACCGACGACCAGGCGCGGGATGTGCTGGCGCGGGTGATCTGGGGATTCCGCATCAGCGTGCTGTTCGGCTTCGCGCTGACCATCGCCTCCTCCGTGCTCGGGGTCGCGGCGGGGGCGGTGCAGGGGTTCTATGGCGGCTGGGTGGACCTGTCCTTCCAGCGCTTCATCGAGGTCTGGTCGGGGATGCCGCAGCTGTTCCTGCTGATCATCCTGGCCAGCGTGTTGCAGCCGGGGTTCTGGACCCTGCTGATCTTCCTGCTGCTGTTCTCCTGGATGGGGCTGACCGGGGTGGTCCGCGCCGAATTCCTGCGCGGCCGCAACCTCGATTACGTGCGGGCGGCCAAGGCGCTGGGCGTCTCCGATGCGGCGCTGATGTTCCGCCACATCCTGCCCAACGCCATGGTCGCGACGCTGACCTTCCTGCCCTTCATCCTCTCGGGCTCGGTGACCTTGCTCGCCAGCCTGGACTTCCTGGGCTTCGGCCTGCCGCCGGGCTCGCCCTCGCTGGGGGAACTGGTGGCGCAGGGCAAGAACAACCTCCAGGCGCCCTGGCTCGGGGTGACCGCCTTCGTCGTGCTGGGGGGCGTGCTGATGCTGCTGATCTTCGTCGGCGAGGCGGTGCGCGATGCCTTCGACCCGCGCAAGCTGCCGGGCGGGGGAGGTTGAGATCGCAATGATATCTTCGTCACCCGCGGGGACCCCGATTGGCGGGGGGGGCCGTATTGCGCCATGCTCCGGGGCGCCGAGCACGCCCCCGCCTTCTGCCGGGCCGGTCGAACAGGGATGAACCGCTATGCTGAAAACAGCCGTCGCCGCTGCCGTCTTCGTGTTTCTCGCCGGTGGGGATGTCCTTGCCCAGTCGAAGGGCGCGCAGCCCAGCGCCACCCCGAACTGGCAGGCGCCGCCCCGCTACACCACGCTGAACCTGCGTTCGGGCTTCGAGCCCGATCCGACGGTGGTCGCGGTCGAGGCGGGCGGCGATGGCGAGGCGACGGGGATCGGCCCGGAATGCGGCGGCTGGATCGACTTCAGCAAGCCGGATGTGGACCTGAACTACACGGCCGGCGAATACCCGCTCTACATCTCGGTCGTGGCGAACACCGACACGACGCTGGTGATCAACGACCCGGCCGGCAACTGGATCTGCAACGACGACCTGGAAGGGGTGAACCCCGGCATCGTCATCCAGAATCCGCGCAGCGGGAACTACAACTTCTGGATCGGCACCTTCGAGCGCGGCACGCCGCAGCGCGCCTCCCTGCGCATCTCGGAAATCCCGCCGCGCAACTGAGCCTGCGCCCGCCTTGCCGCGATGGTCGCGGCAAGGCAAAGCAGGATATGCGCCTGAGCCTCTCCGCGTGACCGGCCCGCTGCTCAAGGTCTCGGGCCTGTCCGTCGCCTTTCGCGGCAAGACGGTGGTGGAGGATGTCTCCTTCACCGTCCACCCCGGCCAGACCGTGGCGCTGGTCGGCGAGAGCGGCAGCGGCAAATCGGTCACCGCCCTCTCCTGCCTGCGGCTGTTGCCGCCGAGCGGCAGCAACCCCGCGGGCTCCGTGATCCTGGATGGCACCGAGGTGATCGGCGCCCGCGAGGATGATCTGCAACGGCTGCGCGGCGGCGTCGCCGGCATGGTGTTCCAGGAACCCATGACCAGCCTGAACCCGCTGCACAGCGTGGGCCGCCAGGTCGAGGAAGCGATCACCCTGCATCGCCCGCTGCGCGGCGCGGCACTGCGGGCCGAGGTGCTGGCGGCATTGGAGGCCGCAGGGCTGCCCAACCCCGCCGGCCGGCTCGGCGCCTATCCGCACCAACTGTCGGGCGGGCAGCGGCAGCGGGTGATGATCGCCGCCGCCTTGGCCAATACCCCCCGGCTGCTGATCGCCGATGAGCCGACCACCGCACTCGACGTCACCATCCAGGCGCAGATCCTGGAGCTGCTGGCCGATCTCAAGCAGCGGTTCGGGATGGGGTTGCTGCTGATCACCCATGACCTCGCCATCGTGCGCCGCCATGCCGATGCGGTGGTGGTGATGCGGCATGGGCGCGTCGTGGAACAGGGCCCGGTCGCCGAGGTCTTCGCCAATCCCGCGCATGAGTACACGCGGATGCTGCTGGCGACCGAGCCGCGCGGGCACCCCGCCCCGATCGCGGCCTCGGCCCCCGTGGTCGCCGAGATCGCCGATCTGCGCGTGCATTTCCCGATCCGCCAGGGCCTGCTGCGCCGGGTCACCAGCCATATCAAGGCGGTGGATGGCGTCAGCCTCTCGATCCGCGAGGGCGAGACGCTCGGCCTGGTCGGTGAGAGCGGCAGCGGCAAGACCACGCTTGGGCTCGCCTTGCTCGCGCTGGAGCCCGCCATGGGCAGCATCCGCTTCGAGGGGCGGGAGATCGGCGGCCTCTCCCGCGCGGCCCTGCGCCCGCTGCGGCGGCGGATGCAGATCGTGTTCCAGGACCCCTATGGCAGCCTCTCGCCGCGCATGAGCATCGGTGAGATCGTCGGCGAGGGCCTCGCGGTCCACGAACCGGGCCTGACCAGCGCCGCCCGCGCCGCCGCCGTCGCCCGCGCGATGGAGGAGGTCGGGCTGGAACCCGCCATGGCCGAACGCTACCCGCATGAGTTCAGCGGCGGCCAGCGCCAGCGCATCGCCATCGCCCGCGCCCTGGTGCTGAAGCCGCGCCTCGTGGTGCTGGACGAGCCGACCAGCGCGCTCGACGTCAGCGTGCAGGCGCAGGTGGTGGAGTTGCTGCGCGACCTGCAGGCGCGGCATCGCCTCGCCTACCTCTTCATCAGCCATGATCTGCGCGTGGTCCGCGCCATGGCGCATCGCATCGCGGTGATGAAGGACGGCCGCATCGTCGAGGCCGGCGAGGCCGAGGCGGTGGTCGCCGACCCGCAACAGCCCTATACGCGCGCCCTGATGGCCGCCGCCTTCGACCTGCGGCCCACGGAGCAAGGGGACACCGCGTGAGGGAGTTGGACCGGATGGCCTGGTTGCTGGATCGGGAGCGCATCAAGCTCGGCGTCCACATCCGCAAGATGAACAGCCCGGGCAGCCCGGTCTATCGCTACGCCGAGAACATCTGGCCGGTCGCGGCCATCCTCGGCCTTTCCTTCGCCGCGACGTCGCTGGTGCATTTCTACCTCGGCGCGGTGCTACTGGCGGCGGGGTGCTACTGGTGGATCGCCAAGGTGCAGCCGGACATCAAGGATGGCGTGTTCGACCGCGCCTCGGCCTGGGCGCTGCAATCGGAGACGCATTTCGACGCGCTCTGGTCCCAGGGCGTGCTGAGCCTCTTCGCCGAATTGCCTGACGGCACGAAACTCGCCGCGACCCGCAAGGAAAACTGGCGCAGCTTCATCCGCGACCTGCCCCCCAGCGAGGACGAACCCGCCTGGGAGGAGGCTGCCTGATGGCCGTGCTGCTCGCGACCAAGCCCGCCGCCCAGGCCGAATGGCGCGACGCGTTGCTGGCGCTGGACCCCGCGCTCGACATCCGCCTCTGGCCCGAGACCGGCGATCCCGCGACCATAGAGGCGGTGGTGATGTGGGGCACGCATGACCTCGCCGATCTGCGCCGCTATCCGGGGCTGCGCCTCGTGGTCTCGATGGGTGCCGGGGTGGATCATCTGCTGCGCCCGCCGGGGATGCCGCCGGGCGTGCCCGTCGCGCGGCTGGTGGACCGGATGCTGACCTCGGGCATGACCGAATGGGTATTGCTCAACACGCTGCGCTTCCACCGGCAGGACCCGGCCTATCGCGCGCAGCAGGCCGCGGCGATCTGGGAGGAACTGCCCGCGCCCGCCACCGCCGCCCGCCGCATCGGCATTTTGGGATTGGGCGAGCTTGGCACCGCCGCCGCCCGGGCGCTCGCGGGGCTCGGCTTCCCGGTCAGCGGTTGGTCCCGCCGGGCAAAGACGCTGGATGGCATCGCCTGCCATCACGGGCCGGAGGGGTTCCGCGCCGTGCTCGCGGGGTCGGACATCCTGGTCTGCCTGCTGCCGCTGACGCCGGAGACGCGCGGGGTGCTGGATGCGGCGGCTTTCGCCGCGATGCCGCGCGGGTCCTACCTGCTCAACGCCGCCCGTGGCGGGCATGTGGTGCAGCCGGATCTGCTGGCGGCGTTGGACAGCGGCCATCTGGCCGGCGCCGCGCTGGATGTCACCGAACCCGAGCCGCTGCCGCCCGAGCACCCGATCTGGCGCCATCCCGGCATCGTGCTGACCCCCCATGCCGCCAGCATCACCATCGCCGCCAGCGCGGCACCCCAGGTGGTGGAGAACCTGCGCCGCGCGCGGGCGGGCGAGCCGCTGATGAACCTCGTGGACTTTTCCGCCGGCTACTGACCGGCGAGGCGCAGCAGCCAGACCGTCCCCACCCCGGCCACGGCCGAGAGCGCGTAATTCCGCGTCCGCGCCTGCACCAGCACGCAGGCGACGGCCGCGGCCCAGCCCGCCAGCCCCAGCTGGGCCACGCCCGGGACGACATAGGCGACGAAGAGGCAGCCCGGCAGGTATTGCAGCAGCCGCTCGACGAAGGGCGGCGGCCGCATCGCCCGCAGCGCGGCATAGCCCCCGGCGCGGCAGAGGTAGGTCACCGCAGCCATCCCCAGGATGGCCAGCAGCACATCTGAGCGCAGCATCATGCAACGCGCCCCGCAGCCTGCATGGCCCCAGGCCGGGATTTGCAGAATGCGAGGCAAACTGGCGGTCCTGCCCTTGCACTCCTGTCTGTCACCAAGGCGCCCCCAACCGGGCGCCCCCACGGGACAGGGAGTTCAGGACCATGACGAAGCTCAACCTTTCCGCCCGCCGCGACTGTGGCCGCATCGCCGTCACCCGCTTCGGCCGCGACTTCGGCCTGGATCTGGACCAGAGCCCCTTCGGCCGCGACGTGCATGCCGCCTTCGACCGCATGGCCGCCCAGGCCGCGCTGTCGCGCGATGCGGCGACGGCCCTGCTCTACCGCGTCTTCGTGCAGCAGGCCCTGGCGCAGGGCGAAGATGCCGCCGCGCCGGACCGTGGCGCGCTGCTCGCCGCCTTGGCGCATATGCTGGACCGCTCGGCCGCCTATTCCGAAGCCGCCCCCGACCATCTGACCTTCGAGGCCGTCTCCAGCCCGATGACCGCCTGGATCGCGACGCGCCTGGCCGAGGCCGGCTGTGCCGGCCATGCCTGATACCGTCCTCACGCCGCGCGCCCGTCGCGCCAGGCGCCGAGGGCTGCCCCGGTAAAGGCGCCGAGCAGCAGCGGCGCCGGCGCCGGCACCTCCAGTCCGCGCGCCAGTAGCGCGAGGCCGCCCGCCACCAGCCAGGGCCAGAGGTCGCGCGCCCGGCCCCGCCACAGCGGCACCAGCATCGCGAGGAAGGTCGCGGTCGCCGCGAAGAACAGCGGATGCCCCGCCGGCACCCGCACCGCGCTACCGGCCAGGAAGCCCGCGATGACCAGCCCGTTCCAGACCGCCCAGAGCAGCAGCCCGACGCCCAGCATGAAGCCCGCATCCCGCCCGCCCGCGCGCTGCTCGCCGATCGAGAGCGCGAAGGAGTGATCCACCATCGTCGCCAGCGTGCCCCAGAGCCGCCAGCCATGCAGCCGGTCCAGCCAGAGCGCCAGCGCCGGGCCCATCGGCGCCAGGCGCAGGTTCACCGCGAAGGCCGCCAGCACCACGGTGCCGAAGGGGACGGGATCGGCCCAGAATTCCAGCGCCAGCAATTGCGCCGATCCGGCGAAGACCAGCGCGCTCATCAGCACGGTTTCCAGCAGGCTCAACCCGTGCTGCTGGGCGACGACGCCGGTGACGAGGCCGAAGGGCGCCATGCCCAGCAGCAACGGCACGGCGGCACGCGCGCCGGATCGGACCCCAGCCCGCGTGAAGATGACTTGCATGCTTCCATCCTGCCCGCTCCGGCCGCCGGCGGTAGCCCGAACCTTCGCGGGGCAGCCTTGCCTTGCGTGGTGAATTCACGCGGCCACGGCCTTGCCGCGCAAGGACTCCGGGTTCAAACACACCGAGGTTGGGCCTCTCGCCCGTGACGGCAGCCGCATCATGCAAGTCTATCTGCCCATTGCCGAAATGAGTGTGGATGCCCTGCTGCTGCTGGGCATCGGTTTTGGCGTGGGCTGGCTTTCAGGACTGTTCGGCGTGGGCGGCGGCTTCCTGATGACGCCGCTGCTGATCCTGACCGGCATCCCCTCCCCCATCGCGGTCGCCTCCGGTGCCTGCCAGACGCTCGGGGCCTCGGTCTCGGGGCTGATGTCGCATTGGCGGCGGGGCAATGTGGATGCGCGGATGGGGCTGACCTTGCTCGCCGGCGGCTTCATCGGATCGGCGCTTGGCGTGCAGTTGTTCGCGCTGCTGCGCCGGCTGGGCCAGGTCGATCTCGCGGTCGCCTTCTTCTACATCGTGGTGCTGGGCTCGGTCGGCGCGCTGATGGTGCGGGAATCCCTCGGCGCCATCCTGAACCGGAAGCGCGATGGCCAGGTCCGGCTGCATGAGCATTTCTGGATGCATGGGCTGCCGCTGAAGGTGCGGTATCGCAAGTCGCGGCTCTATATTTCCATCATCCCGCCGATGCTGGTCGGCTTCGGCATCGGCATCCTCTCGGCGGTGATGGGTGTCGGCGGCGGCTTCATGCTGGTGCCGGCGATGATCTACCTCCTCGGCATGCCAACCGCGGTGGTGATCGGCACCAGCCTGTTCCAGGTCGTCTTCGTCTCCGCCAACGTCACCTTGCTGCAATCGATCCAGACCGGCAGCGTCGATGTGGTGCTGGTGGTGCTGCTGCTGGCGGGCGGCGTCTCCGGCGCGCAATTCGGTGCGGCGATGGGTGCCAAGCTGCGCGGCGAGGAGACCCGCTTCCTGCTCGGGCTGCTGGTGCTGGCGGTCGCGGGGCTGCTGCTCTGGGGGCTGGTGCAGACGCCGAGCCAGCCCTTCGTGACCGAACCGGCGCCGTGATGCGGCGGGCGATCCTCCTCGCCCTGCTCCTGTCGGCGCCGCTACCGGCCCTGACGAAGCTGGCCCTGGCGCAGCCAGCACTGGTCGCCGAGCTTGCCGAGACCACGGTCGAGATCACCACCGGCTTCACCGGCGCCTCGATCCTCGTCTTCGGCACCACCGCCCGCCCGATCTCCGCCACCCCCGCGACGGCGCCGGGCGATGAGATCCTGATCGTCGCGACCGGCCCGGTGCAGCCCATGGTGGTGCGGCGGAAGATCCGCGTGCTCGGCTTCTGGCTCAACGGGCCTTCTGCGACCTTCCCGAACGTCCCCGGCTACTACGCCATCGTCGGCACCCGCGCGCCCTGGGAGATGCTGGCCGAGCCCGACCGGCTGGAGCGCCGCCTCGGCCTCGACACCCTGCCGCTGCGGGCGCGGGGCGGGCAGGCCTCGCCGGCCTTCCGCGCCGCCTTGCTCGACCTGAAGCAGCAGGAGGGGCTTTGGGCCGAGCAGGTGGCGCCGGTCGCCGTCTCCGGCGGGCAATTGTTCAACGCCCGCCTGCCCTTGCCCGCGACCGTCGCGACCGGCGAATATGCGGTGCAGGTGCTGCTCGTCCGCCAGTCGCGGGTGGTGGCGCGGCAGGAGTTGATCTTCAACGTCCAGCGGGTCGGCACCGCGGCGAGCATCAATGCCCTCGCCCGGCAGCAGCCGGCCCTCTACGGTCTGCTCTGCATCGCCATCGCGGCCTTTGCCGGCTGGCTCGGCAGTGTCGTGTTCAGAAGAGGGTAATTGCCCCCATGACCGAAGCCGCCCGGCGCGACCGCGTCTTCCTCGTCGTCGTCGACAATAGCGAGGAGCACCATGTGGCGCTCCAATACGCCTGCCTGCGCGTCCGCAAATCCGGCGGGCGGGTCGCCCTGCTGCGCGTGATCGAGCCGCCCGGGCAGACCGAATGGGCCGGCGTCGGCGCGCTGATGGCCGAGGAGCAGCGGGACGAGGCGGAAAAGCTGCTCTCGGGCCTGGCCGTCCAGGTGCAGGATTTGACCGGGGGCTATCCGATCCTGCTGATCCGGGAGGGCGATCCCCGGGACGAGTTGCTGGCGCTGCTGGCCGAGGAGAGCCCGATCTCCATCCTGGTGCTGGCGGCCGGTGCGGATTCCGGCGGGCCGGGGCCGCTGATCTCGGCCCTGACCGGGCGCTTCGCGAGCCGGGTGCGGGTCCCCATCACCATCGTCCCGGCCGGGATCACCGCGGCGGAGCTGGAACGCGTGACCTGAGGCGAACCGGGCGCGTGGCTGCAAACGGCTTGCATCCGGTGGCGTCGCGCCACATCTACCTCTCAAAATCGCTATCGGATTGCGCGCCATGTTCATCGAGACCGAAGCCACCCCGAACCCCGCCACGCTGAAGTTCCTGCCCGGCGAGGCGGTGATGGGCGAGGGCGGCACCGCCGACTTCACCTCCGCCGCCACCGCCGGCCGCTCGCCGCTGGCCGAGCGGCTGTTCACCTTGCCGGGTGTGGCGCGGGTCTTCCTGGGTTCGGATTTCGTGACCGTCACCAAGGCCGGTGACGGCGACTGGCAGGGGCTGCGGCCGCAGGTGCTGGGCGCGATCATGGAGCATTACCTCGCCGGGCACAGCGTCATCGCGACCCAGGCCGAGGAAGAGGAAGCCGAGGATGTGGACCCCGCCGACCAGGAGGTGGTCGCCCTGATCAAGGAGCTGCTGGATTCCCGGGTCCGCCCCGCGGTCGCCAGCGACGGCGGCGACATCATCTTCCGCGGCTTCCGCGACGGGGTGGTGAAGCTGCGGATGCAGGGCGCGTGCAGCGGCTGCCCCTCCTCCCGCGCCACGCTGAAGCATGGGGTGGAGACGATGCTTCGCCATTATGTGCCCGAAGTGCTGTCGGTGGAACAGGTCGAAGCCTGACGCCACATTCATGGCGGTGATGGTGGCGATGGGCGGTGCGGGTTGGACCCGCCCGCGGCGCCGCCACATACAGGGGCACGTACCCCCAAGGAACCCCTTGCCATGAATGATATCGTCACCCCGACCGCGACCACTCTCGATGATGCGGCGCTGGACCAGCTGTTCCGCACCGCCCGCACCCAGAACAAGTGGCAGGACCGGCCGGTGCCGGAGGCCAAGCTGCTGGAACTCTACGACCTGCTGAAGATGGGCCCGACCTCGGCCAATGCCTCGCCGGCGCGCTTCGTCTTCGTCCGCAGCAGCGAGGCCAAGGCCAAGCTCAAGGAATCGCTGTCCCCGGGCAATGTCGAGAAGACGATGACCGCGCCGGTCACGGTGATCGTGGCGCATGACCCGCTGTTCTACGACAAGCTGCCGACGCTGTTCCCGCATGCCGATGCGCGGTCCTGGTTCGCCGGCAATGCCGCCTTCTCCGACACCACGGCCTTCCGCAACGGCACGCTGCAGGGCGCCTACCTCATCCTGGCGGCGCGCGCGGTCGGGCTGGACACCGGGGCCATGAGCGGCTTCGACAACAGCAAGGTCGATGAGCTGTTCCTGAAGGAACAGGGCTGGAAGTCCAACTTCCTGGTCAACCTCGGCTACGGCGATCCCGAGGGGCTGTTTCCGCGCAGCCCGCGGCTGTCCTTCGATGAAGCCGCCATCATCGTCTGAACCAACCGACCGGCCCACCTCCCGCGAGGGAGGGCGGGCCGGTCAGGCGGCGAGCTTGCCGCCGCGGGGGTCGAGCTTGTAGCCCCCTGCCTCGGTCAGCAGCAGGCAGGTGTTGCTGGGGTCCGGCTCCACCTTCTGCCGCAGACGATAGATATGCGTCTCCAGCGTATGCGTCGTCACATTGGCGTTGTAGCCCCAGACCTCGTTGAGCAGGACCTGGCGCGCCACCGGCCGGGCGCCGGCGCGATAGAGGTATTTCAGGATCGCCGCCTCTTTCTCGGTCAGCCGGATCTTGCGGTTCTTCACCGGCTCCAGCAGCAGCTTCGACGCCGGGCGGAAGATATAGGGCCCGATGGTGAAGACCGCGTCCTCGCTGTTGTCGAAGACCCGCAACTGCGCCCGCAGCCGCGCCAGCAGCTCGTTCAGCCGGAACGGCTTGGCGATGTAGTCGTTGGCGCCGGCATCCAGCCCCTTGACCACATCGGCCTCGGCATCCGCGCCGGTCAGCATGACGATCGGCACCTTCACCCCGGCACGCCGCAGCCGGGCGCAAAGGTCGCGCCCATCGCCATCGGGCAGGCCGATGTCCAGCAGCACCGCATCGAAGCGGGCGCCATCGGCGACCAGGATCGCCTGGGCCTCGGCGGCCGTGCCAGCCTCGGTCGGCAGGAACTCCCCATCCACGGCGAGCTGTTCGACCAGCGTGGCACGGAGCGCGGGATCGTCGTCCACGATCAGGATCGGACGTGCGGACATGCGCGCGAGCACTCCCTGGTCTCGGGCGGCGCCGCCCGAATGAATGGAATCCACCGGCCGAGCCGGAAACGTTTCGTGATGGTGCCGCCATGGCCTGCCGGCCGCAAGTGCGGCATCCATCCCCCGCTTCCGAACGTAACGCAACCGCGCCCTGCGATCGGGCGTTCCCCCTGGCGGATGACGCCATGGGATCGCCATGATCCCAAGCATAGGTGGCGGCCAATGTCGGGGGGGTTTCAGATGCGGAATCAACGCCACATTCCGTTGACGGCAGATGCCGGCGCCAAGCAGCCCGATCCGAACGGAAGCACGACTCCATGACCAGCCCTGGCAATCTCGCTACCGACCTTCGCCCGAACCTGTCGGTGCCGGACCCAAGCGCCCTGTCCATGCGCCTGGTCCATCGTGCCGTGAGCGACCTGCGGCGCGGCACGCCGGTGGTCTTGCGGGGGCCCGAGGGGCCGCTGGTCGTCGCCGCGGCCGAGGTTGTCGGTGCCCGGGGCCTGGCCGAACTGGCCGAAGTCGCCCTCGCCCCGCCCGTGCTGCTGCTGGCCCCGGTCCGGGCCGCAGCGGTGTTGCAGCGCCCGGTGCCGCAGGGCCAGGGGGCCGAGGAAGGCGCGGTCGCGCTGCGGCTGCCCGCGAGCCTGCTCGATCCCGCCGTGCTGCGCTCCCTCGCCGATCCGGTGGCCGAGCGGCTGCTGCCCGAAATGCCCGAACTGACCATCATCCCCGCCCTGGGGGCCGCGGCGATCGCGCTTGCCAAGCTCGGCCGGTTGCTGCCCGCCCTGGTCGCGGCCCCGGTCAGCGAGACGGCGGCGCTGCGGCTGTCGCTGCTCGCGGTCGATCAGGCCGATGTCATGGCCTATCCCCACCACGCCGCCACCAGCCTGACCCGCGTCGCCGAGGCCCGCGTGCCGCTGGAGGATGCCCCCGACAGCCGTATCATCGCCTTCCGCGCCGCCGATGGCGGCATCGAGCATCTGGCGATCCTGGTCGGAGATGTCGCGGCGCTGCTCGCGGCCGGCGGCGCGCCGCTCGCCCGCATCCATTCCGAATGTTTTACGGGCGACCTGCTCGGTTCGCTGAAATGCGATTGCGGGCCGCAGCTGCGCGGCGCCATCGCCAAGATGCACGAGGATGGCGCGGGGGTGCTGCTGTATCTCGCCCAGGAAGGCCGCGGCATCGGCCTCGTGAACAAGCTGCGCGCCTATACCTTGCAGGATGCGGGGCTGGACACGCTCGATGCCAACCGGGCGATCGGCTATGGCGCGGATGAACGCTCCTTCCTGGTCGCGGCGACGATGCTGGAACAGCTCGACATCCCCCGCGTCCGGCTGCTGACCAACAATCCCGACAAGCTGGCGGGGCTCGCGGCCTGCGGGATCCAGGTGCTGGGCCGCGAATCCCATAAATTCGAGGGCAATGGCGTCAATGACCGCTACCTCGCGACCAAGCAGGACCGCTTCGGGCATCTGCTGGCCTAGGCACGCCGGTTGCAGGCATATGGGGGCATGAGCACCACCATCCCCCCTGCCCCACCTCCCGGCCCGACCGCCGCCGCGATCCAGGCGCGGCTGCACCCGGCCGATGGCGGGCCGCCGCTGGCCGAGGATGCGGCGATCCCCATCCCCTCCAATGCCAGCTTCGAGGATGTCCTTCGGTCGCTGAACCCGCTGCACCACCTGCCGGGGGTCGGCAGCCTTTACCGGGCCGCGACCGGGGAGACGGTGCTGCCGGCGATCGCCGTGATCGGTGCGACGATCCTCGGCGGCCCGATCGCGGGGCTGGTCACCGCCGGGCTGTCGGTGCTGCGCGAGGCCTCGCCCCCCCCCGTCTCTCCCGCCATGGCCGCGCGACGCTATGCCGGCACCCCCCATGCCTGAGCCCGGCACCGCCCGCGTCACCCCGGATGGGTTGCTGCGGATGGAGGGGCTGCTGATGCGCTGCGCCCTCGGCCATGGCGGCATCAAGGTGGACAAGGAGGAGGGCGACGGCGCCACCCCCACCGGGATCCTGCCGCTGCGGCGCGTGCTCTACCGCGCCGATCGCGGCGTGCCGCCCCGGTCCGTCGTGCCGGTGGAGCCCCTGGCCCCCGAGGATGGCTGGTGCGACGACCCGCGCGATCCTGCCTACAACACCCGCGTGAAGCTGCCCTACGAGGCGAGCCATGAGGAGCTGTGGCGGCGGGATGCGATCTACGACCTGATCGGCATCCTCGGCTGGAACGACGCGCCGGTGGTGCGCGGGCGTGGCAGCGCGATCTTCCTGCATGTCGCCCGGCCGGATTATGCCCCGACCGAGGGCTGCATCGCGCTCTCCGAACCCGATGTGCGGGCGCTGCTCGCCGCCGGGCTGCGCGCCATCGAGGTCATCGGCTGAGCCCCACCACCAGCCGCCAGATCAGCGGCAGGAACAGCGCGGTCGCCAGCGCGTTCAGCGCCATCGCCAGCCCGGCGAAGGCGCCCGCCGTCTCATTCACCCGCAACGCCCGGGCGGTGCCGACGCCATGGGCCGCCGTGCCCATGGCCAGCCCCCGCGCCCGCCAGTCCCGCACCCGGGCGAGGTCCAGCACCAGCGGCCCGACCGCGGCGCCCAATATCCCGGAGGAGATCACCACCACCGCCGTCAGGCTCGGCAGACCGCCGAGGCGCTCGGCGATGCCCATGGCGACCGGGGTGGTGACGGAGCGGGGGGCCAGGGTCGCGATCACCTGCGGCGTCGCCCCCATCGCCCAGGCGATGGCGATGCCCGAGGCCGCCGCCAGCGCCCCGCCGCCCACCACCGAGGCCACGACCGCCACGGCCGAGCGCCGCACATCCTGCCACTGCCGGTAGAGCGGCACCGCCAGCGCCACCGTCGCGGGGCCGAGCAGGAAATGCACGAATTGCGCGCCGGAAAAATAGTCGCGATAGGCGATCCCGCCGCCGAGCAGCAGCAGCGACAGCAGCACCACCGAGATCAGCGTGGGATTGGCGACCGGATGCCAGCGCGCGGCATCGGCGACGCGCAGCGCGATCAGCCAGGCGACCAGCGTGACGGTCAGCGCGGCCAGCGGCTCGCGCGCCAGATAGACCCAGATCTGCGCGAGGTCGCTCATCCGAACCGGCGCAGCAGCGCCTGGGCGAGGCGCCCGGTGGCGGCGATGGTCAGCAAGGTGCCGCCGACCACAGCCAGCGCGATCGCCGGCCCCTCGCGCGCCAGCAGCGGCAGATACAGCACGACGCCGACCCCGGCCGGCACGAACAGCAGCCCGAGATTGGCGAGCAGCCCATCCGCCGTGGTGTTCAGCCCCGCCGGCACCGGCCTGCGGCGCAGCATCAGCGCCGCGAACAGCAGCACCATCCCCACCACCGGCCCCGGCACTGGCAGGCCGAAGGCCCGGGCCAGAAGCTCGCCCGCCAATTGGCAGGCGAGCAGCGTGGTCAGGCCCGCGATCACGGGCCTGGCCGTTTACGGCTTGGCGGAATCATAGGCCGCGAAGAAGCCGGTCGGCTTCAGGATACGGTTTTCCATCTTCTGAAGCGCGCCGAGCGCCGCCGCCTTGGCCAGGTAGCCCTGCCATTCCGGGCTCGCGGCCATCGCGTCGCGGCGCTGCTCGCGGTCGCCCTGGTTCTCATAGGCCCACATGTGGACGACCGTGTTCAGCGCGCCCTCGGCCGTGGTGTACCAGCCGAGGCAGCGGCCGAGATACTTCTTCTGGATCGGCCAGGCGGCCTCCTCATAGAGCTTCACGAACTCGGCCATGCGGTTCGGGGCACAGGTGTAGATACGAAGATCGACGATCATGCAGTGGGCTCCTGTTGATGCCCACAGCATGAAACGCCTGCCGGTGGAGGTCCACCGGGGCGCGCATCAGGCGCCCGGCTTGTGCACCCGCAGCGGCCCGAAGGACTGGGTCACCGGCATCACCTGCACCACGTTCACATTCACCCGCGCCGGGCGCGTCGCGACCCAATGCACGGTATCGGCGATGTCCTCCGGCGTCAGCGCATCCGCGCCCTCGTAGATCGCCGCCGCCTTGGCCGCATCGCCGCCGAAGCGCACCGTGCTGAATTCGGTGCCGCCGACCAGCCCCGGCTCGACATCCGTGACCCGCACCGGCGTGCCCCAGAGGTCGGCCCGCAGGTTCAGGCTGAACTGGCGGACGAAGGCCTTGCTGGCGCCATAGGCATTGCCGCCGGGATAGGGGAACTCCCCGGCGGTGGAGCCGATGTTCACCACATGCCCGCGGCCGCGCTCCACCATCCCCGGCAGGATGGCGCGGGTCATATACATCAGCCCCTTGATGTTGGTGTCCACCATCGCGTCCCAGTCATCGAGGTCGGCCGATTGCGCCGGGGCCAGCCCACGCGCCAGCCCGGCATTGTTCACCAGCAGGTCGATGGCCTGGAAGTCCGCCGGCAGCCCGGCGATCCCCGCCGCCACCGCCGCGCGGTCCCGCACGTCGAGCACCAGCACATGGCAGCCGCCCAACTCATCGGCCAGTTCCCGCAGCCGCTCCCCCCGCCGCCCGACCAGCACGAGCTTCGCGCCGTCCTCGGCGAAACGCCGGGCGATCGCGGCACCAAAGCCGGCCGAGGCGCCGGTGATGAGAGCGAGCATGCTCAAAACCCCTCCAGCACGATCTTGCCGCGCGCCTTGCCGCTTTCCTGCAAGGCATGGGCGCGGATCAGGTTCTCGGCGTTGATGCGGCCGAAATTCTGCCCGATCGTGGTCTTCAGCGTCCCCGCATCGATCATGCGCGACACCTCGACCAGCAGCCGGTGCTGCTCGACCATGTCCGGCGTGCCCCAGACCGGGCGGGCGAACATGTATTCCCAATGCAGGCTGGCCGATTTCGGCTTCAGCGCGCCGACCGGCGCCGCACCCAGGTCGTCGATCATGCAGAGCGCGCCCTGGGGCGCGATGATGTCCACGATCTCGGCCCAGTGGCTCTCGGTCTCGGTGGTCGAGAGGATGTAGGGGAAGCTTAAGCCCAGCGCCTTGGCCTGCGGCCCCAGCGGCTTGCTGTGGTCCAGCACGTGATGCGCGCCGAGGGATTCCACCCAGGCCTTGGTCTCCGGCCGGCTGGCGGTGGTGACGACGGTGAGCGAGGTGAGCTGGCGCGCCAGCTGCACCGCGATCGAGCCGACGCCCCCGGCGCCGCCCACGATCAGGATGGCGCCCTTGGCCCCGCGCGGGATGGCCAGGCGCTCGAACAGCGCCTCCCAGGCGGTGATGGTGGTCAGCGGCAGCGCCGCCGCCTCGGCGAAGGAGAGCGACTTCGGCTTCGGCCCGACGATGCGGCTATCGACCAGTTCCAGCTCGGCATTGCTGCCGGGCCGGGCGATGGAGCCGGCGAAGAAGACCTCCTGCCCCACGGCGACCAGCGTCACATCCGGGCCCTTGGCCCGCACCACGCCCGCGGCGTCGAAGCCGAGCACGCGCGGCTCGCCGGCCGGATCGGCGGCGCGGCGCACCTTGGTATCGACCGGATTGACCGCGACGGCGCGGATCTCGACCAGGATGTCATGCCCCTTGGGCGCCGCAGGATCGGGCAGCACCAGATCCAGCAGGGCTTCGGGATGGGTCACCGGATGACAATGCGTATAGCCGACAGCTTTCATGATCATGCCCCCGAGGAAAGTGCGTTGAGATTGTGCCGCCCCGTCGCCGGGGCAAGTCGTTCAGCCATCGCGGCTCGCCCGCCAGCCGGTGGCCAGTGCCGCCAGCGAGAACACCAGCCCCGCCGAGAACACCGGCCAGTGCTCCTGTCCGCTCTGCGCGAAAAGCCAGGCCAGTGCAAAGCCGGTGGCCGCCTGGGCCGCCGCATAGGCCGCGGTGGCGCGCGGCCACAGCCCCGCCGCCCCCGGCCCGGCCTGCCGCCTGAGCGCCGCCAGCGCCACCGCCGAGACACCGACGCCGGAAAACCCCGACATGATCGCCGCGGCCCCGAGCCAGGCGGCCCCCCCACCGGGCCAGAGCGCGAAGCACAATGCGGCGACCTGCGCCGTGAGCCAGAGCCGCAGCGCCCGGCTCGGCCCCAGCGCATCCACCGCCCGCCCGCCGAGGACCGTGCCGATCATCCCGCCGAGCCCGAACAGCAGCCAGACGCCCGAACTCATCCCCACCCCGAGGCCGCGCCCGCGCACCGCCAGATCGGCGAGATAGACCATAGGCGGCACCATCCCCGCCCCCGAGAACCCATAGGCCACCACAAGCTGCACCGCCGGGACCGCGGGCGCGGCCGAATCGCGCGGCGGCGACGCCGGGGGCCAATGCCTGCGCGACCAGGCCCAGCCGAGCAGGGTCAGCACGCCGAGCCCGGCCCAGCCCGCCCCAACGCCCAGCATCAGCAGCCAGGGCAGCACCAGCGAGAGCACGATCACCCCCGCGCCGACGCCCGCGATCACGACGCCGGAGGCCGCCCCGCGAAAACGGGGCGCCACCGCCGCCTGCACCGCAGGCCCCGCGAGCGACATCAGCAACCCGCCCGCGACCCCGGCCAGCGCCCGCCAGATCACGAACCACAGCAGCGGCGCGGGGGTGGCGCAGGCGAGCAGCGACACCCCCGCCGCCCCCATCGCCAGCTCCAGCGTCGGGCGGAAGCCGATCCGCCGCGCCACCCGCTGCGCGCACAAGGCGCCGAGCAGATACCCGGTGAGGTTCGCCGCCCCCAGCAGCCCCGCCCCCGCGCCCTCGACCCAGCCCGCGCCCACCATGGCCGGGAACATCGGGACGAAGCCGAAGCGGGCGAAGCCGATGCAGCAGCCGAGTGCGACCGACCCCGCGAGCGCGGGGCGAAGCCAGGCAACAGTCTCGGTCACGGCCCGATCCCGGCATCCCGCGGGGACTTCAATGCCCGGGCGTCACACCCGGTGTCGCCGCCCGTAGCGCCCGGCGCAGCCTGGCGATGCCGGTGCGGATGTGCCCGGCCTCGCAGAGGCGCCGCCCCTCCTCGGCCAAGGTGAAGGCGGGCTCCGAGCCGGCCTCGGGGGCCGCGGCGATCCGCCGGGCCAGCACATCGCAATATTCGGCGCTGTCGGTCGTCACCCGCAGGGGCTGGGGCTGCCCCTGGGCAGCGGCCCCGGCACGGAGCGGAGGCGCAAGCAACAGGAGTGCCGCTGCCAGCAGGACCAGATTCATGGGGGGCGTCATAACCCCCGGCGGGCCACCTGCCGGTGGGCGCGGCATGACTTTTTCGCAACGACACTCTCATGCGGGCAGCCTCAAGGTCGCGCGCAGCCCCGGCGGGTCCTCGCCGGGCCGCGCCTCCGCCAGATGCAACTCGCCCCGGTGCAGCACCGCCACGGCCCGCACCAGCGACAGGCCGAGGCCCGAGCCCGGCATCGTCCGCGCACTGTCGGCGCGGAAGAATCGGGTGCCGGCGCGCGGCAGGTCGGCCTCGCTCAGCCCCGGCCCGGCATCGGCGATATCGACCCAGATCGCCCGCGCGCCCCGGCGGGCGACCAAGCGGATGGAGCCACCCTCCGGCGTGAACTTCACCGCATTGTCCAGCAGGTTCGCCACCGCCTGCAGCAGCAGGTCGCGGTCCCCGCGCATCACCAGCCCCGGCGCGATCTCCGTCTCCAGCGAAATCTGCCGCGCCTCGGCCGAGGGCAGATACAGATCGGCCGCATCCTCCAGCAGCGGGGAGAGGTCGAGGCTTGAGAACGCCGCGCGGCGGGCGCCGGCCTCGACCTCGGCGATGCGCAGCACCGCCTGGAACACCCGCGTCACGCCATCCAGATCGGCGATGCCCTGCTCGATCGCGGAGCGCAGCGCGGCACTGTCGGCGGGGCTGCCGGAGAGCGCCTCCTCCAGCTTGGCGCGGGCGCGGGCGATGGGCGTGCGCAGGTCGTGCGCGATGGCGTCCGAGACCCCGCGCACGCCCTCCATGAGGGTCGCGATGCGGTCGAGCATGGTGTTCATGGTCTCGCCCATGCGGTCGAACTCATCCCCCCGCCCGCTCAGCGGCACGCGGGGGGCGAGGTCGCCCGAGGCGATGGCCGCGGCCGTCAAGGTCGCGGGTGCCAGGCGCTGGGACAGCGCCCGGCGCAGCAGCCAGGCCCCGAGCCCGGCGAAGAAGGCGGCGGCCGCGGCCGAGAGCGCCAGCGCATCGGTCAGCAGCGCCCGCAGCCGCTGCTTCTCCGCCACATCCCGGCCGACGAACAGGCGCGAGCCACTAGGCAGGTCCAGCCGGAACAGCCGCGCCTCGGAGGGCTCGCCCTCCCGCGCCAAGGTGATGTTGAACCAGGCGGGGTCGGTATCGGCCTGCGCCGGCGGGGTTTCGAGGTTGCCGGCGAGGCGCGTGCCCTCGCGGTCCAGCAGCAGATAGAGGGTCTGGTCCTCGATATCCGCGGCCAGGCGCGCCTCGATCGCCTCGATCAGCGCCGGCCGGCCGCCGTCGCGCCAGCGTTCCATCAAGGCGGTGGTGTCCGCCCGGATCGCGGCGGCGGTCTGCCGGTCCAGCGCCCCCGCCGTGCCCCACCAGAGCACCGCCGAGAAGGCCAGCCCCGCCAGCAGGAACAGGGCGGCGAACAACAGCGCGAAGCGCAGCCCGGCGCTGCGCAGCACCAGCATCACGCGCTGGCGGGTGAAGGGGGCGGGCATGGGCGCCCGCCCGGTCAGGGCTCCGCCCGGATCATGTAGCCGGCGTTGCGCACGGTATGGATCAGCGGCCGGTCATGCCCCTTGTCCAGTTTTTGCCGCAGGCGGGAGACGTGGACGTCGATGACGTTGGTCTGGGGGTCGAAGTGGTAGTCCCAGACCTTCTCCAGCAGCATCGTCCGGGTCACGACCTGCCCCGCATGGCGCATCAGATGCTCCAGCAGGCGGAATTCGCGCGGCTGCACATCCACCTTCTTCCCCGCCCGGGTGACGGTGCGGGAGAGCAGGTCCAGCTCCAGATCCGCGACCTTGAGCCGGGTCGCGGGGGCATCGGAGGCCGGGCGGCGGCCCAGCGCCTCGCAGCGCGCCAGCAGCTCGGCGAAGGCGAAGGGCTTGGTAAGGTAGTCGTCCCCGCCCGCCTTGAGGCCCCGCACCCGCTCATCCACCGCGGTCATCGCGGTCAGGAACAGCACCGGGGTCTTGTTGCCCTGGCTGCGGAGCGTCTCCACGAGGCGCACCCCATCGACGCCGCCCGGCAGCATCCGGTCCAGCACCAGCAGATCGAAGGGCTCGGAGGCGGCCATGAACAGCCCGTCCCGCCCATTCGGCGCGTGTTCGACGGCGTGGCCCGCCTCCATCAGCCCCTTCTTCACGAAGCGGGCGACTTCGACGTCATCCTCGACCAGCAGCATACGCATGGTGGGCCCTCTCGATTCCCGGCGGTGTCGCCGGCCACCCCTTCTAGCCGAGCCGGGCAGGGATTAGGAATGGCGCCTGACGCAGGGGGGATATGGGGCGAATGCTGCCACTTGAAGGGCTCAAGGTCGTTGAACTTGGCCATTATATCGCCGGCCCCTTCGCGACCCGCCTGCTGGCCGACATGGGGGCGGAGGTCATCAAGGTCGAACCGCCCGAGGGCGACCCGATCCGCGGCTGGGGATCGACCCACAACGGCCATCCGGTCTGGTTCAGCATCCATGGCCGCAACAAGATGTCGGTCACGCTGGACCTGAAATCCCCCGAGGGGCGGGCCAGGGTCATCGCCCTTTGCGCACGCGCCGATGCGCTGGTCGAGAATTTCCGCCCCGGCTATCTCGAACGCATCGGCCTCGGCCCCCTGGTGTTGCAGGCGGCCAACCCCCGCCTCGTGATCGCCCGCGTCTCCGGCTACGGCCAGGACGGGCCGTATCGCGACAAGCCGGCTTTCGGTGCGATCGGCGAGGCCATGGGCGGCTTGCGGCATCTGACCGCCAATCCGGGCCAGGCGGAGTTCCCGCCCCCGCGCTGCGGCGTCTCGATCAGCGACGACCTCGCGGGGATGTATGCGGCGATGGCGGTGGTCTCGGCCTGCTGGGGGCGCGACCGCAAGGGGGAGGCCGGGCGGGGGCGGATCGTGGATCTGGACCTCGTCTCCAGCGTCTTCTCGCTGATGGAGGGGATGCTGCCGGAATACGGGCTGACCGGGGCCATCCGCCAGCCGGCCGGGGCGGCGATCCCGACCGCGGCCCCCACCAACACCTACCCCTGCGGCGATGGCAAATGGCTCTGCGTCGCCGGCAATTCGGATCTGATTTTCGGCCGGCTGATGAGGGCCATCGGGCGGCCGGAGCTGGCGGCCGACCCGCGCATGGTCAACAACACGAGCCGCTGCCTGCATGTGGGCGAGTTGGATGGCGCCATCGCCGACTGGACGCGGACCCTCTCCGCCAAGGACGCGCAGGCGGTGCTGGAGGCGGCCGAGGTGCCCTGCTCCCGCCTGTTCGACATGCGCGACTGCGTCGAGGACCCGCATTTCCAGGCCCGCGAGATGGTGATCCCGGTGCAGGACCCGCTGCTCGGCCCGGTGCTGCACCCGGCGCCGCCGTTCCGCTTCGACGGCGTCACCCCGCCCGAGATGGTGCGCTGGACCGCGCCGGCCATCGGGGCGCACAACGAACATGTCTTCGGCACTCTTCTGGGGGATGCGGCATGAAGGTCACCATCAGCGAGGTCGCCCCGCGCGACGGGCTTCAGTCCATCGACGGCTTCGTGCCCACCGACACCAAGATCGCGCTGGTCCGCGCCCTGCACGCCGCCGGCGCGCGGCGGATGGAGGTCGGCGCCTTCGTCTCCCCCCGCGCCATCCCGCAGATGGCCGATACCGCCCAGGTCCTCGCCGCCGCGCGCCAGTTGCCGGGGCTGGAATGCTGCGTGCTGGTGCCGAACCGGCGCGGCTTCGACCTGGCCCTGGCCCATGGCGCGCATCGCCTCGGCCTGTTCATGAGCGCGACCGAAGGCCACAACCGCGCCAATCTGAATGCGACGCGGGAGGAAAGCTTCGCCGGCCTCTCCGCCATCATCCTCGACACCCCGCCGGAGGTGGCGCTGCGCTTCAACCTCTCCTGCGTCTTCCACTGCCCCTTCGAGGGGGTGGTGCCGGAGCCGATGGTGATCGACTGGGTGGCGCGCATCGCCGAGCTGGACCCTGCCATGGAGATCGCGCTCTGCGACACCACCGGCAATGCGGCGCCGGACCAGGTGGAGCGGGTGTTCGCCGACGCCGTCGCGCTGTTCGGGCCGCGCTTCGCCTTCCATGGCCATGACACCTACGGCATGGGGCTGGCCAATGTCGCGGCAGCCTGGCGGGCGGGCGCGCGGGTGATCGACAGCGCCGCGGGCGGGCTCGGCGGCTGCCCCTTCGCCCCCGGCGCCACCGGCAATGTCGCGACCGAGGATGTCGCCTGGATGTTCTCCCGCATGGGGGTCGAGACCGGCTTCGACTACCGCACCCTGCTGACGGCGGCGGATCTGGCGGCCGCGGTGCCGGGCGGCATGCCGGGCGGGCGGATGCGGGGCGTGCCTGCGGTGCGCAAGGCGGCGTAGCGGGAAAAAGATCGAGGGGCTGTTCACCCCTCGAGCACCCCAGCAGAAACAAGGTGTTTCTGCGCTTCCCCCTTAGCCGCCCCTACGGTTTCGTCAGCCAGCGCTTCGCAATGCGGCAGGCAACCGTGTAGGCGGGGTTGAAGACATTGCCGACATCATAGCGCACGACCTGGCCCATCAGATGGCTGGCCGCCCGCGCGTCCAGCCCATAATCCTCGCCGAGCCACCGCATCATCTCGGTGGTGGCGTGCTGCAGGGCCTGATCGAGCGGCCGGGCATTGCCGACGGTGAAGATATCATCGGCCGTCTCGCCGCGCGGCCAGAGGATCCTGCGCTTCAGCACACGGAAGGTGACCTCCATCTCGAAGGACGTCTCGATGCCGGTGCCGACGATCTCACCGTCACCCTGGCAGGCGTGGCCGTCGCCCAGATAGAAGAGCGCTCCCGGCACGGAGACCGGGAACCAGGCCGTCGTTCCCGGGGCAAACAGGCGATAGTCCATGTTGCCGCCATTCTGTGCGCTGGTCGCGGTGGACAGCGCCTGCCCGCCCGCCGGCGCGACCCCGAAGCAGCCGATCATGGGTTGGAGCGGCGGGGAGAAGGACTCCAGCCCCTTCACCGGCTCCTGCAGCCGGACCGACCCGGCCTTGCCGTCGATATCCCACACCACCCGTTGCGTCGGCGGCCGATCCAGGATCGCGGCCGGGTCCAGCACAGTGAGGGCGAGCGGCGAATTGGTCCAACCGGTCGCCCGGCTTGGCGTCAGCCGGTCGATGTGGACGGTGAGGGTGTCACCAGGCTCCGCACCTTCGACGTAGAATGGCCCGGTCATCGGGTTTGGCCGGCTCGCGACGGCAACCTCGCTGGCATCGAGACCTGAGGCGTCGACCGTATCCGTCACCACCGTGTCGCCATCGGCGACGCGAAGGCAGGGCTCGGCGGTGCCGATGGCGTTGTAATATCGGATGGGATGAAAGCGGTGCGTGGCCATCGGGCTCCCCGGAACTCTCTTTGGTGCAAGCCGTGTCGTCCGACACGCCCAGGCGACAGCCACGCTTGCACGCTAGGAACGGCTCAGGGGGTGGTCAATGGTGCCCGCCTCTTCAGGCCCGCCTTACCATCTTACTTCCTTACATCCTTTCCCGGACGCCCCGTGGGAGGGCACCCCCAGTATACCGCCCCGGCCCCGCGCCGGGTTGCGGAAAATCCCCCGTGGCATCGCCTGGGCAGGTTTTGCTATGACTCCAACGCCATGGCGAATGATCCTCCCGTATTGCTTGCGCCGCGCCGGCTGATCCTCGGCCTGCCGCTGCTGGCCGCCGCCTGCGGCAGCACAGGCGCGCGGCGCGACGTGCCGGGGGCCTCGATGGCCTGGAGCGGGCCGACCACCTGCGTCCCCTTCGCGCGGGAGCGTTCCGGCATCCGGCTGCAAGGCGATGCCTGGGAATGGTGGGATGCGGCGGAGGGGCGCTACCGGCGCGGCCGCTCGCCGCAACGCGATGCGGTGCTGGTGTTCCAGCGCACCTCCCGCAACCGCAGCGGCCATCTCTCGGTGGTGTCGCGCATCGTCGGCCCGCGCGAGATCCGCGTGGACCACGCCAATTGGGCCAGCGGCTCCACCCGCGGCCGCGTCGCGCGGGACCAGCCGGTGATGGATCTCTCCGCCCGCAACGACTGGTCGCTGGTGCGGGTCTGGTATCCGCCGGTCAGCGACTGGGGGCATTCGGCCTATCCGACACTGGGCTTCATCTACGCCTGAGCCTCCGCTACACCCGCGCCTCGTGAAACGGAGGCAAATGCCATGACGGATGTGAAGCTCGGTACAGGCGCGGCCGCGACGCCCGGCCAACAGGTTTCGGTGCACTACACCGGCTGGCTGTTCGACGCCGCGGCGCCGGACAACAAGGGCCGCAAGTTCGACAGCTCCCGCGACCGCGGCGATGCCTTCGTCTTCCAGCTTGGCGCCGGCCATGTGATCCAGGGCTGGGACCAGGGCGTTGCCGGCATGTTGGTCGGCGGCCAGCGCACCCTCGTGATCCCGCCCGAGTTGGGCTACGGCGCGCGCGGCGCCGGCGGGGTGATCCCGCCGAATGCGACGCTGGTGTTCGACGTGGAACTGCTCGGCGTCGGCTGATCCCCACGCCGCCCCCGGTGACGCTTCGGCGGCACCGGGGGCGCGTGCCTTGTTCCGCTCCTCGCCTCGACCAAGATACAAGGCCGATATTGTGCGCAGGAGCATGCCCATGGCCGACCTCATCATCGTCGCCTACCCGTCGGAAGAAATCGCGGAGGCCGCGCGGGCCAAGCTGTTCGAGTTGCAGAAGGAATATCTGGTCGAGCTTGGGGACGCCGTGGTCGCGGTGCGCCAGCCCGATGGCAGTGTGAAGCTCAACCAGCTTGTGAACACGACCGCCGCCGGGGCCGCCGCCGGTGGCATGTGGGGCGCGCTGATCGGTCTGCTGTTCCTCAACCCGCTGATCGGCGCGGCGCTGGGCGCCGGGGCCGGCGCGCTGAGCGGGCATTTCTCCGACCTCGGCATCGACGACACCTTCATGAAGGACGCGACCAGCGCCCTGTCGCCCGGCCAGGCCGCGCTCTGCGTGCTGGTCCGCAAGGCGACGGCCGACAAGGTGCTGCCCGCCATGGCGCAGTTCGGCGGCACGGTGCTGCGGACGAATTTATCCTCCGAGCAGGAGAGCAAGCTGCGCGCGGCGCTGCACGCCGACTGATTGCAGACCGACTAATCGGTCAAGAAAAAGCCAGGTGGCGACACCTGGCTTTTCTTTTGCGGGATTTGATTCGGCGCAAGGACAGTCGCGGAAAATTGGCGCCAATAGCGTTCCATTGCACACCAAGTAGAAATGGAACGTGTTATGCGTAACAAGATCGTACTCGCCGGCGCCGCGGCGCTCTCGCTATTGGCCCTGCCGGCGATGGCGGAGGATACCGCCCCGCGCGGCCACCAGACCGGCGATTTCATGATCGGCGCCAGCGTCATCGGCCTGCTGCCGATGAATGGCGGGCATGTCTCGATGATCGACGGCACCCCCAACGTCTCCGATTCGGTGACCGGGCAGTTGGATTTCACCTATTTCGTCAGGAACGACATCTCGCTGAACCTGATCGCGGCGACCACCCGCCATGATGTCGAGGTCCGCGGCTCCGCCCTCGGCACCGTCGATCTCGGCCGCGTCTGGGCGCTGCCGCCGACCTTGACCCTGCAATACCACCCGATGCCGCAGTCCCGGTACAGCCCCTATGTCGGCGTCGGCGTGACCTACACCGTCTTCTACGGCGAGGGCGGCGGGCGCACCGCGCCGGTGACCAAGGTCGATGTCGAGAACGCCTTCGGCGCCGCGCTGAATGCCGGCCTCGACATCGAGTTCGCGCCGAACTGGCTGCTGAACTTCGATGTGAAGAAGTTCTATTTGCGCCCGGATGTCGCGGTCGAAACCTCGGTCGGCCGGATCAACGCGACCACCAACCTCGACCCCTGGGTGGTCGGCATGGGCGTGCGCTACCGGTTCTGAGCCTCGTCCAACAGCCGCTCCAGCGCCCCGGCCAGGCCCGGGGCGCCGAAGCCGACCGGATTGCCATGGGCCAGCCAGTCGCCGCTGTCGAAGGCATTGGTCCAGCACCCGGCCTCCCGGGCGATGGCCAAGGCGGCGGCGGCGTCCCATGAGTTGATGTGCAGTTCCAGATAGGCATCCAGCCGCCCCACCGCCGTCTCCACCAGCCCCAGCGAGCCCGAGCCACCGCAGCGCATGGCCGCCCCCCCGGCCATCACCCGGCCGGCGAGGGCGATGAAGGCAGTGGTCGGCACCCGCCGGGACCAGCCGAGTTCGATGATGGCGCGCGTCATGTCGGTGGTGGGTGCCGCATGGATCGGCTGCCCGTTCAGGGTCGCGCCGCAGCCCTCGGCGGCGGCAAACACCTCGGCGGGCGCGTGGCGGGCGATGGCGCCGGCGACGGCCCGCCCGTCCCGCACCAGCCCGATGGAGACGCACCAGCGATCGCTGCCACGCGCGAAATTCGAGGTGCCGTCGATCGGGTCCACCACCCAGAGCAGCCCCGATGCCTCGGTCGAGCCGCCCATCTCCTCGCCCATCACCGCCTCGCCGGGGTAGGCCTTGGCCAGTTGGTCGCGGATGAAGGCCTCGGTCGCGCCATCGGCCTCGGTGACGAAATCCTGCGGCCCCTTCAGCCGCCCGACGCCCCCGCCTTCCTCCCGCATCCAGGCGGCCAGGGCGGCGGCCTCCACCGCAATGGCCGCCGCGGCATCGCGCCGGGCCCCGAGTTCGGTCTTGTCCATGCTGCTCCGCAACAACGCTGTGTCCGGTGGAGGATGCGGCCGCGCGGCGCCCCCTGGGAAGTCATGGTCCGCCCCAGGCGAGTATGACATTCTGAGGACACACGCCCTGCCCGGAGCCCAGCGATGCACCGCCGCGCCCTTTTGACCCTGCCCTTCCTCGGCGCGCTGCCGGCGATGGCGCAGCCTGCCACCTACCCGATGCCAGCGCCGGGCCGCCGCCCCTGGGCGGCGCAGATCCCGGTGCTGCGCTTCGGCATCCTGGGCGGGGAGAACGAGGCCGACCGCCTTGGCCGCTACGAAGGCTATCGGGCGCTGATGGAGACCATTTTCGGCATCCCCGTGCGGCTGTTCTTCGCGGCGGACTACCTCGGCGTGCAGCAGGCCTTTGCCGCGAAGCAGCTCGAAGCCTCCTACATGTCGCCCGCCGCCTATGCCGGCACCTGGATGGACACCAATGGCGGCGTCGAGCCGCTGCTGGTGACCAAGGAGGCCGATGGCAGCACCTCCTATGTCTCCGTCATGTATGTCCGCGCCGATAGCGGGATCACCAGCCTGGAGGAGATGCGCGGCAAGGCGATGGGCTGGGCCGATCCCAATTCCGCCAGCGGCTATCTGATCCCCCGCGCCGAGATGCGGGCGCAAGGCATCAACCCCGACCAGTTCTTCGGCCGCACCGGCTTCGCCGGCGGGCATGAGCAGTTGATGGTCGCCGTGCTCGGGCGGCAGTTCGATGCCGGGGTCGCCTGGGCCAGCGGCCAGGGCGAGCAGTCCGAGGGGTTTTCCCGCGGCGCGCTGCGGGCGGCGGTGGACAAGGGGCTGGTGAAGATGTCCGACCTGCGGATCATCTGGCACTCGCGCCCGATCCAGAACGGGCCGCTGGTGGTGCGGACCGAGTTGCCGGCCAGCTTCAAGGCGGATTTCATCGCCTTCCATCTGGCCCTGCCCAGCGCCGCGCCCGAGATCCATCGCGCGATCGAGCGCGGCAGCGCCATCGGCTGGGCGCCAACGCGGCATGAGGAGTATGCCGTATTCGTGGACATGCGCCGGGCCGAGGCCGCCGAGCGCAGGCGGCGGTAACCCCAAGGGGGAAGTGCAGAAACACCCTGTTTCTGCTGGGGTGCCCGAGGGGCCAGCCCCTCGAAGGACCACCCTAAAGCAGCATCGGCACCAGTGACGCCACCAGCAGCACCGCCAGCACCCGGTTGAACCAGACCAACGCCCCTTCGCTCTGGAGCATCCGCCCCGCCCCCACCCCCATCAGCGCCCAGATGATCGTGATCGGCAGGGTCACGGCCAGGAAGAGGCCGGTCAGGGTGAAGGCCTGCACCAGCGGCCCGGCATCGCCGAGGAAGGTCACCACCGCGCCCACGCCGATCGCCCAGGCCTTGGGGTTCACCCATTGGAACGCCGCCGCCTGGAAGAAGCCGAAGGGCCGCGAGGCGCTGCGCCCGCGCGCCACCCCCGGCCGGGCCGTGGCGATGCGCCAGGCAAGCCAGAGCAGATAGGCAGCACCCAGCCAGCGCAACACGCCATAGAGCCAGGGGGCCGCGCGAAACACACCCCCGACGCCCAGCGCCAGCGCCAGCATCATCGCCGCGAAGCCGAGCGAGATCCCCAGGATATGCGGCACCGTCAGCCGCAGCCCCCAGGTCGCGCCCGAGGCCATGACCATGGCGTTGTTCGGCCCCGGCGTCGCCGTCGTGGACAGCGCGAAGGCGAGCACCGAGGCGAACCAGGCGGCGTCCAAATGGGTTTCCTCCAGATATGGCATCAAGGCTGACATAAGCGGCGGTGCGCTGCACATGCCCGCATCGGCATGGTTGACGGGCGCCGGGCGCGGGGCCTTGGGGACCGGGACGGTCGGGATGGCGGGGGACAGCGAGGGGCGCGCAGGATGCCCGAGGGCATCCGGGCGCATCAGAACCGCTTCAACAGCCGGTCGATGTAATCCAGTTCCTGCACCGGCCGGGCCCGTTCCGCCCCGCGCCGGCGCAGTTCTTCCTGGATGCGGCGCGAGCGGAGCAGCTCGGCCTCATCCGGCACGCGGGTGTCGCCATTGTTCTCGGCGGCCCCCGGGGCCTCCCGCGCGCGCCGGCCGAGCGGGTCGCGGCCCTGGCCCTGCTCGGCCGATTGCGCCTGGCCCTGGCCGCCTTGCTGGTCGCCATCGGCCATGCCCTCGCCCTCGCCTTCGCCCTGGTCGTCGCCGGGCTCGGACTGGCCGAACTGGCGCTGCATCTGCTGCGCCATCTGGCGGCTGCCCTCGGCCAGTTCACGCAAGGCGCGCTGCTGGTCGGGGCGGGCGTCGCCGCCGGCGCCCAGCCGCGCCTGCGCATCCCGCATCGCCTGGTCGGCGCGGCCGAGAGGCTCGGGCACCTCGCCGGTGACATCGCCGAATTGCTGCATCACCTCGCCCAGGGCACGGCGCAGGGCGCGCTGCACCCGGGCGTCATGCGCGGCATCGCCGGGCGAGGCCTCCTCGCCCGCCGGCGGTTGGCGGCCGGGCTGGCGGCGGGCGGTCTGGCGGCGCTGGTCGGCGGCCTCGGCGCGCTGGTGGCCCTGGTCCAGCAGGGCCTGCTGGCGGCGCACCATGTCCTGCATCACGCCCATCTGCTGCTGCCCGCGTTCGCGGCGCTGCTGGCGCTCGGCACTTTCGCCGCGGCTGGCCTGGCCCTGTTCGAGCTGGTCGAGCATCCGCTCCAGCTCGGCCAGCTCCTGCTGCGCGTCGCGGGGGCGGTCCTCGCGATTGGCCTCGCGCATGCGCTCGGTGCGGCGGTCGAGGTCGCGCTGATCCATCAGCCGGTTGGCGGGGTCATAGGGCAGCGCCTCGCCATTCTCCCGCTGCAACCGTTCGGCCAGGGCTTCGAGGTGGCGGCGGATCGCCTCGCGCAATTCCTGGATGCGACGCTCGGCCTCGGCGCGCTCGGCGTCGGGGCGGGCCTCCTGGTCGCGGGCGGTGGCGGCCTCCTCGCGCTGGCGGGCGGTCTCCAGCGCCTCGCGCAGCGCCTGCCGGGCCTCGGCCAGGGCGCGGGCGGTGCGATCGGTGCGACCTTCCTCCAGGGCCACGGCGACATCCCAGAAGATCTCCTGCACCTCGGGCACCGCCTCGGGCCGCCGGTCGCGGGTGAGGCGGGCGCGGGCGGCGCGCAGGGTCAGGAAGATCGCGACGTCATCCTCGAAGGTCTCGGGATTGCCGGTGATGCGGTCCAGCTCCAGCCGCGCCGCGGTGCGGGCCGAGGGGTCCAGCGACAGCGCGCGGCGCTGCGCGATCAGCGCCTGGGCGACGGGGTGGGAGAAGGCGCGTTCGGGCAGGGTCAGCACCGCCGGCTCGCTCTGCCCCTCCTGGCCGGCGCCATCGGTCGCGACCAGGGTCACGGCCACATCCAGCCCGGCCCAGGGATGCGCCGAGAGATCGGGCTGCGCGGTGCCGCGCGCCTGCTTCGCCGCCCCCGCGGGCAGCGACAGGTCCACCGCCATGGGTGCCGCGCCGGGGCGGCCGACCAGCCGCAGATCGGCCCGCACCGAGGCGAGGCCCCAGTCATCCTCCGCCCGCCAGGGCAGGCGGATCGCGAGGCCGCGCGCCGCCCGCGCCGGGGGTTCGCTGAAGGCCACGACCGGCGGCGCATCGGCCCGCGCGGTCAGCACCCAGCGCACCAGTTCGCTGCCATCGCGGCGGATGGCGGCGGTCAGCCCGTGGTCCAACACGGCTTCGGCGGCGTAGGAGGTCGCGTCCAGCCCCCGGAAGGGGGCGGCGACGCCATCGACCAGCAGATCCGGCACCCCGCCGCTGCCGCCCGAGAGCGCCAGATGCAACCGGCTGCCGGTCGGCACGGTGATTGCCCCGCCGCCGGCATCCAGGAACAGCGGCGGCGCGCGGGTATAGGCGGGGGGCGTCACCCAGGCCTCCAGCCGCAGCGCCTCGGGCGCGGGGGGCAGCGCCATTTGGGGCAGGAAGGCGCGGCGGAGGCGCTCCGGCGCTTCCTCCCCGGCAACCCCGGCCGAGGCGACCAGCGCCACCACCAGCGCCCCGCGCAGCGCCCGCCGGTCCAGCCCCGCCAGCCCGGGCCGGGGAATCCCGACCCGCAACCGGCCGATCATGGCGCGGGCGCGGCGCTGGTGCTCGGCCCAGACCGCGCGGGACAGCGGATCATCCCCCGCCGCGTGGTCGTCCAGGGTTTCCAGCGGCTGGTGCCGCAGCCCCGAGGCGCGTTCCAGCCGCCGGTCGGCCGCACCGGGCGCGGGCGGCCGCAAGCCTCGGAAGGCCCGGCGCGCGACCCAGACGAGCGCGAGCGCAAACCCCGCCAGCCCCAGCAGATGCAGCCAGCGCGGCAGCAGCAGCGGCAGCCCCAGCAGCGCCACCACCAGGAACAGCCCCACCACCCCCAGCACCGGCCAGAGGCGCGGCCACAAGGCCTCCCACCACAGCGCCATGCGCGCCGCGCGGCGGCGACGGGCAAGCCGGGCGGGAAGCCGGTCGGTCACGGGGAAAGCCAGGCCGGCAGGCGCTGGCGGGCGAGCAGATCCTCATAGGACTGCCGGTCCCGCACCACGGCGAAGCGGGCGCCATCCACCAGCACCTCGGCGGCCAATGGCCGGGCGTTGTAGGTGCTGCTCATCGTCGCGCCATAGGCGCCGGCATCCAGCAGGGCGACCAGCGACCCCGGCGGCAGCGCCGGCATGGCGCGGCCACGGGCGAAGGTGTCGCCGGTCTCGCAGACCGGCCCCACCACATCGGCGGGCGAGAGCGGCGCGGTCAGCGCCGCCGCCCCGACCGGCAGGATGCCGTGCCAGGCGTCGTACATCGCGGGGCGCAGCAGGTCGTTCATCGCCGCATCCAGCACCACGAAGCGCCGCGTGGCACCCTTCTGGAGGATGACCTGCGCGACCAGCACCCCGGCGGGGCCGGCCAGCCAGCGCCCCGGCTCGATCATCACCGGCAGGCCGAGGTCACCGAGTGTCGCCTTGATCGCGCCGGCCAGCGCCTCGGGCAGCGGCGCGATCTCGTCGCGATAGGGGATGCCGAGCCCGCCGCCGCAATCCACCCGGCTGACCGGCAGCCCCGCCGCGCGCAAGGCCCGCACGAGGTCGGCCAGCTTGGCATAGGCGGCGCGATAGGCCGACATCCCGGCCGTGATCTGGCTGCCGATATGCATGGCGATGCCGATCGGCTCGATCCCCGGCAGCGCCGCCATGCGGGCATAGATCGCCGGCGCATCGCCGATCGCGACACCGAACTTGTTCTCGGCCTTGCCGGTGGTGATCTTGGCGTGGGTGCGGGCATCCACATCCGGGTTCACCCGCAGGCAGACCCGCGCGACGCGGCCGAGGCTGCTCGCGAGCGCCGAGATCATCTCGATCTCCTCGGCGCTCTCGGCATTGATCTGGAAGATGTCCTCGGCCAGGGCCAGCCGCAGGTCGCGCTCGGTCTTGCCGACACCGGAGAAGACGATGGCCGAGGCCGGGATGCCGGCCGCGCGGGCGGCGCGCAGCTCGCCCTCGCTGACCACATCCGCCCCCGCCCCACCAGCCGCGAGCACGCGGGCGACGGCGAGGTTGTCATTCGCCTTCATGGCGTAGTGGATGGTGGCGTTGAGCCCCGCGCCCTCCAAGGCCGCGCGCAGGCTGGCCAGCCGCCGCCGCAAGGTGCCGGCGGAATAGACCCAGACCGGGGTGCCGACGACCGCGGCGATGCGCGCGAGCGACACCTCCTCCAGCATCAGCCCGGCGACGGGATCGACCGAGAGCGAGGGACGCGCGGCAATCAGCTCGGCGTAGGAGGGATCATCGACGGAATCGGCGCCCGGAAGGGCGGTCAAAGGCAGGGCCATGGGGGAGATAATGGGGCGGGTGCCCGGCCCTTGCCAAGAAGTTCCCTCAGCGCGTCGGGTAACTCCGCGGATAGATGATCTGCTCCGGCGGCCCGGCCGGGTGGATCGGCCCGACCTTGCCGCAGGCGGCCAGGGCCAGGATCGCCAGCAGCAGCGCCGCTTTCACGCCAGCCGCTCCCGCCACCACGCCGCCGCGCGCCGCACATTCACGGGCGCGGTGCCGCCGAAGGAGGTGCGCGAGGCGACCGAGGCCTCCACGCTCAGAACCGAAAACACGTCCATGGTGATCCCCGGATGGGCCGCCTGCATGGTGGCCAGTGACAATTCGGGCAGGTCGCAGCCCTGGCGCTCCGCCTCGGCGACCAGACGCCCGGTGATGTGATGCGCGTCGCGGAAGGGCAGGCGCAGCTCCCGCACCAGCCAATCGGCCAGATCCGTCGCGGTGGAGAAGCCGGCGCGCGAGGCCTCCCGCAGCCGGGCCACATCGGGCTTCATGTCCCGCACCATGCCGGCGGTGGCGGCGAGGCCCAGGGCGAGGGATTCGGCGGCGTCGAACAGGCCTTCCTTATCCTCCTGCATGTCCTTGCCATAGGTCATGGGCAGGCCCTTCATCACCGTCAGCAGCCCGACCAGGCTGCCGTTGATGCGTCCGGTCTTGGCGCGCACCAGCTCGGCCGCATCCGGGTTCCGTTTTTGGGGCATGATGCTGCTGCCGGTGGTGAAGGCGTCCGACAGCTTCACGAAGCCGAAATAGGGGTTGGTCCAGAGCACCATCTCCTCCGCCAGCCGCGACAGATGGGTGGCGCAGATGGCGCAGGCCGACAGGAACTCGATGGCATAGTCGCGCGAGGCGACGGCATCGAGGCTGTTGCGCATCGGGGCGTCGAAGCCAAGCGCGGTGGCCGTCATGTGCCGGTCGATCGGGAAGCCGGTGCCGCAGAGCGCGGCCGCCCCCAGCGGGCTCTCGTTCATCCGCGCCCGGCAATCCGCGAGCCGCGAGCGGTCGCGGCCCAGCATCTCGACATAGGCGAGCAGATGATGCCCGAAGGTGGTCGGCTGCGCCGGTTGCAGATGGGTGAAGCCGGGCATCACGCTCGCCGCATGCTCCTCGGCGCGGTCCACCAGGGCGGCCATGCAATCGGCGATCTGGCCGTCCAGCCCGTCGATCGCATCCCGCACCCAGAGCCGCACATCCAGCGCCACCTGGTCATTGCGGCTGCGGCCGGTGTGCAGGCGCTTGCCGGGCTCGCCGATGCGTTCGGTCAGCCGCGCCTCCACATTCATGTGGATGTCCTCCAGCGCCTCGGAGAAGGGGAAGCTGCCCTCCTCGATCTCGTGACCGATGGCGGCGAGGCCGTCGCGGATCGCGGCCTCCTCCGCGGCGGTGAGGATCCCCACATGATGCAGCATGGCGGCATGGGCGAGGCTGCCACGGATATCCTGGCGCCACATCTTGCGGTCAAAGCCGATGCTGGCATTGATCGCCTGCATGATGGCGGATGGGCCTTCCGCGTAGCGGCCGCCCCATGACGCGTTACCGACTGTTTTCGTTGCTGACATCTGGAAGGAAACGCCCTGTGCCGTTCGTGACCCGACGCCGCGCGATGCTGGCATCCCTGGGCACTCTCACCATGCTGGGCGCCGCGCGTCCAGCATTCGCAGCGGCGGAGGGGCTGGGCCGGCTGGAGGAATCGCCGCCCAAGGCATTGCCGGAGGGGCTGGCCTGGACCGATGGCGTGGGCGCGCCCGCCGGGCCGGCGCAATACGCGGGGAAAATCCTGGTGATCAACCTCTGGGCGACCTGGTGCCCGCCCTGCGTCGCCGAGATGCCGGCGCTGGACCGGCTGGCGGCGATGCTGGGGCCTGAGGGGGTGGTGGTGCTGCCGCTCTCCTCCGATCGCGGCGGGCGGGCGCAGGTGGCACCCTTCTATGAGCGGACCCGGCTGCGGAGCCTGTCGATCTGGCTCGACCCGCGCGGGGCGGCGGCGCGGGCCTTGGGCGTGCGCGGGCTGCCGACCACGGTGATCGTGGACCGGATGGGGCGGGAGCGGGCGCGGCTGGAAGGTGGGGCGGCGTGGGACCAGCCGGAGCTGGTGGCGGCGATCCGGCGCCTGGGCGGGGCGGCGGCGGCGGCCACCAGCCAGACCTGACCGGCCTCAGCGCCCGGCGCGGATAAACGCCGCCGCGCGTTCGGCCACCATCAGCACCGCCGGCTGGATGTTCGGCGAGGGGATCAGCGGAAACGCCGAGGCATCGGCGACCCGCAGCCCCGCGACCCCGCGCAGCCGCAGCTGCGGGTCCAGCACCGCGCGGTCGTCGCTGCCCATGCGGGCGGTGCCGCAGGGGTGGAAGACGGTGGTGGCGGTGGCGCGGATATTGGCCAGCAGCGCTTCGTCATCCTGCGCCTCGGGCCCCGGGCGCAGCTCGGCCTCGACCAGCCCGGCGAAGGGGTCTTGGGCGGCGATCTTCCGGCCCATGCGGGCGGCGGCCAGCATCACCCGCACATCATTGGGATGGTCGAGGTAGTTGGGGTCGATCAGCGGCTTGTCGGAGGGCTCGGGGCTGCGCAGGGTGATGGTCCCGCGGCTGTCCGGCCGGCACTGGCCATAGTTGAACAGCACGCCGGGAAAGGGATGCAGCCCCTCGGCGTAGTTGAAGGTCGAGAAATTCACGAAGAGGAACTGCACCTCGGCCTCCTCCGCCCCCGGGGTCACGGCGGCGAAGGCATTGGTCTCGCCGGCGCCGATCGAGAGCGGGCCGCGCCGGGCGAAAAGCCAGTCCAGCCCCATCCGCGCCTTGGCGACATTGCTGGCCATGATCTCGTTCAGCGTGCCACAGGGGCGGGTGCGGTAGATGAACTTGCCGACCAGATGATCCTGCAGATTGGCGCCGACATCGGGCGCGTGATGCACCACCGGGATGCCCAGCCCGTTCAGCGCCGCGCCATCGCCGATGCCCGACAGCATCAGCAGTTTCGGCGTTTCGATCGCCCCGGCGCAGATGACGACCTCCTTGGCGGCGCGGAACACGCCGCGCGAGGTTTCGACCCCCACGGCGCGCCCGTCCTCGATCAGGATGCGATGCGTCATCACCCCGGTCTCGACGCGCAGGTTCGGCCGCCCCATGGCGGGGGCCAGCAGCGCGCGGGCGGAGGAGGAGCGGTAGCCGTTCTCGGTGTTCATCTGCACCGGCGCCACCCCCTCGATCGGGGTGCCGGCGTTGAAATCGGGGTTGCGCGGCAGGCCCGCGGCAATGGCGGCCTCCATGAAGGCGCGCGCGGCCGGGGCCAGCCGGCGCGGCTCGGTCACATGGATCGGCCCCGCCGCGCCGCGCGCCGGATTGGGTGGCCCGGCCCAGGTTTCCAGGCTGCGGAACACCGGCTCGACATCGGCATAGGCCCAGCCGCGGGCGCCGGCCTGGGCCCAGCGGTCATAGTCGGTCGGCGCGCCGCGCAGGAAGACCAGCCCGTTCACGCTGCCGCTGCCGCCCAGCACCTTGCCGCGCGGCCAGGGGATGCGGCGGTCGTTCAGATGGGCCTGGGGCTCGGTCTCATGGCCCCAGTTGTACTTGCCGCTGCCGAAGAGCTTGGCATAGCCCATGGGCAGCGCGATCCAGGGATCGCCCTTGCCCGAGGGCCCCGCCTCCAGCAGCAGCACGCGGCGGCTAGGGTCCTCCGACAGCCGCGCGGCCAGCAGGCAGCCGGCGCTGCCGCCACCGACGATCAGGACATCGGGCAGGACATCCGCGTCGCTCAAGCGTCGAGCTGGACGCCGGTCCGCGCCACCACCTCGCGGAATTTCGCCAGCTCGGCGGCCATGAAGGCGCCGGTATCGGCGGGGCTGTTCGGCCCCTCCCATGCATCCACCCCGGCGATCAGCAGCCGCTGCTTCAGCGCGGGATCGGCGATGGCGCGGGTGATCGCCTCATTCAGCACCGCCACGACCTCGGGCGGCGCGCCCTTGGGGGCAAGGATGACGTTCCAGGTGCCGAGGTCGAAGCCCGGCAGCGCCGTCTCGCCCAGGGTCGGCAGGTCGGGGAAGGCGGGGCTGCGGCGCGCGCTGGTCAGGGCGATGCCGCGCACCCGCCCATCCCGCATCTGCGGCGCGGCGCTGGCCAGCACGGCGATGCCGAAGCTGCCCTCATCCTTGGCGATGGCCTCGACCATCTGCCCGCCGCTGCGATAGGGCACATGCAGGAAGGGCGCGGTGCTGCCGGTCGCCAGGCGGAACATCTCGGCGGCCAGATGCGGGATGGAACCGACGCCGGAGGAGGCATAGGTGATGCCATCCGTGCCCAGCCCCCGCATCGCCGCCACAACCTCCTGCGGCGTCCGCGCCGGGAAGGCCGGGGTGGTGATCAGCACCAGCGGCCCGGTGCCGACGATGGCGACCGGGGTGAAATCGGCCAACGGATCGTAGCGCGTGCCGCCACGGATCGCGTTGGGCGCGACCGCGTGGCTGGAGGCCTCGACCAGCATCAGCATGTGCCCGTCGGGGTTTTGGCGCTTCATCCACTCGCTGGCGACGGTGCCGCCCGCCCCGGCGCGGTTCTCCACCACGATGCGGGTGCCGGCCGGCAGGTAGGTCTGCATCCGGTCGGCCACCAGCCGGGCCGCGACATCCGTGCTGCCACCGGGCGCGAAGCCGGTGACGAGCGTGATGGCGCGGTCAGGAAAGGCCGCGAAGGCCGGCCGTGCCAGCAACAGTGCTGGTGCGGCCAGCAGCGAACGCCGGCTGGTCAGGGAACGGCCACCCCAAGTGATTGCGCGCAACGACGTATTCCTTCCCAGGTGTCAGGGCTTAGCGGCACGCCATTGGCCGTGCGCTCGGCGCGCAGGGCGCGCTCCGGATCGCCCGGCGCCAGCACGGGCAAAGCGGGATCGGCGGGCTGCGCGCTGCGCACCCAATCGACGTAGGCGCGGCCGGCGGCGCGGAAGGCGGCCTCATCGCCGAAATGCTTCGGGCTGAGGTAGATCGACAGCATGCCGTTGCAGATGCGGCCACGCTCGGTGATCGGCCCGCAGGCGCCGCTGCCAGTCAGCACGCCGCCCAGCAATTCGCAGATCATCGCAAGCCCGCTGCCCTTGTGGTCACCGAAGGCGCGGATCGCGCCGGTGCCGCCGGCGGCGTTGCGCGGGCCGATCTGTTCGTAATCGCCATAGAGCGTGTGCGGATCGCCGGAGAGGGTGCCGTCCGCCTCGATCAGCGCATCGCCCGGCAGCGGCTTGCCGCCGTTGGAGGCGACCAGGACCTTGCCCTCCGCGACGCGCGAGGTCGCGAAATCCAGCACCACCGGCTCGCCATCCAGCGGCACGCCGATGCAGCAGGGGGCGGTGGAGAAGCGGCGCTCGACGCCGCCGAAGGGCGCCACCAGCACGCTGCCGCCGACATTGACGAAATGGATCGAGAGAATGCCCTGTTCGATCGCCTGCTCGGCGTATTCGCCGATGCGCCCGACATGGCCCGCGCTGCGCAGGCCCACGATGCAGGAGCCATTGGCCAGCGCCCGCTCGATGCCGATCGCCGCCGCCTGCCTGGCGACGGATTGGCCGAGGCCGAACTTCCCATCCAGCAGCACGAAGGCGCCGCCATCGGTGATGGTCTCGACCGACTGCCCGGCCAGGACGAAGCCCTGCTGCAGCCATTCGACGTAACGCGGCACGCGGCCGACGCCGTGGCTGTCGTGGCCGGCGAGGTTGGCGCCGATCAGATGCTCGGCGACGCGATGCGCTTCCTTGGCGTCGCAACCGGTCGCCTGGAAAATCGATTCGATCACCGACTGCAGGGTCGCGACCGGGATGGGAACAGTGACGTAGCTGGCCATGATATCCTTCAGGGTAGTGCGGCAAGACTTTCGGCGAGGGCGAGGTTCGCGCGATTCCGCGTCGGCGTCACCAGCATCTCGTTGATGCAGACACGCGGCGGCTGCTGGCAGACGTAGAGCACCGCGGCGGCGATATCCTCCGGCTGCAACATGCGCGCCAGCTCATCCGCCGCGATCTTCTGCGGCCGCAGGTCGAGGATCGGGGTATTCACCTCGCCCGGGCAGATCGCGGTGGAGCGGATGCCGAAGATGCCGTTCTCGGCATTGATGCTGGCCGAGAAGGCGACCACCCCGTGCTTGGCCGCGATATAGGTCGGCCCCGAGACCGGATGCGTATGCTTGCCGGCCATGGAAGCGATCTGCACCAACAGCCCGCCACCGCGTTCCCGCATCCCCGGCAACACGGCGAGGCTGGTCAGGAAGGGCGCCACCAGGTTCTGGTTGATCATCCCCTGGGCGGCCTCGGCGGTCAGCTGGTGCCAGTGCCGGCGCAGAAGATTGCCGCCGGCGTTGTTCACCAGGATGTCGATCTCGCCCACCGCATCGGCCGCGGCCTGCACCGCGGCGGCATCGGTGAGGTCGATCGGCAGGATCATCGCATCCGATTGCCCGGCCAGCACCGCCGTCTCGCGCAGCGGGGCCTCCCGGCGGCCAGAGAGGATGAGCCGCGCGCCCTCGGCGGCCAGCGCCTGGGCGACCGCGCGCCCGATGCCCGACCCCGCACCCGTGACCCAGATGCGCTTCCCGGCGAGGCTCAAAGAACGCGCCCCGTCGTGGGATCGAGCAAATGCATGTAGTTCATATCCGCCGCCATCGCCAAAGGCACATTGGGTGCCGCTTCCGTGGTCGGGTCAATACGACCGCAGATCTCCTCGCCCCCCACGCGGAAGTGGATCAGCGTCTCCATGCCCATCGGCTCGATCACCTCCGGCGTGCAGGTCAGCGTCTCGACATTTTCCCGCGCGAGGTTCTTGGCCTCGGTCAGGTGTTCGGGGCGCAGGCCGAAGGTCACGTCACGCCCGGCATAGGCCGCGTAGCGCGCGCTGCGCTCGGCGGGCACCGCAAGCTCGGTGCCATCGGGCAGCCGCACCCGCAGCGCGCCCGAACCATTGATCAGATGCGCGGGAAAGAAATTCATCGCCGGGCTGCCGATGAAGCCCGCGACGAAGCGCGTCGCCGGATGGTGGTAGAGTTCCTGCGGCGGGCCGACCTGCTCGATGATCCCGCCGTTCATGACGACGACGCGATCCGCGAGCGTCATCGCCTCGACCTGGTCGTGGGTGACATAGACGGTGGTGGTGCGGACCTTCTGATGGACCTTCTTGATCTCGGTGCGCATCTGCACGCGCAGCTTGGCATCGAGGTTCGAGAGCGGTTCGTCGAACAGGAAGACCTTGGGGTCGCGCACGATCGCGCGGCCCATGGCCACGCGCTGCCGCTGCCCGCCGGAGAGCGCCTTCGGCTTGCGGCCAAGAAGCTCCGTGATGTCGAGGATCTTCGCGGCATTCGTCACGCGACGGAGGATCTCATCCTTGGGGAATTTGCGGAGCATCAGCCCGAAGGCCATGTTCTCCGCGACCGTCATATGCGGATAGAGCGCGTAGTTCTGGAACACCATCGCGATGTCCCGGTCGCGCGGGGGGATGTCGTTGACGACCTTGCCCCCGATCGCGATATCGCCCGAGGTGATCTCCTCCAGCCCCGCGATCATGCGCAGGGTGGTGGATTTGCCGCAGCCGGACGGGCCGACCAGCACCACGAACTCATGGTCCGCGATCTCAAGGTCGATGCCCTTCACGGCCTGGACGTTGCCCTCATAGGCCTTGACGATCTTGCGCAGCGATACTTCAGCCATCTGGGATCAGCCCTTTGTCGCGCCGGCCGTAAGGCCCGCGATGTAATAATCCATGAGAAACGCATAGACGATGACCGGTGGCGTGGCCGCAAGCAACGCACCTGCCATGATCTTTCCCCAGACGAAGGTATCGGCCCGCACCAGCGTGGAGACGACGCCGATGGTCAGTGGCATCTGGTCCGGCGTGGTGACGAAGGCGGTGGGATAGACGAAGGCCGCCCAGGAGACGGTGAAGGCGAAGATCGTCGCCGCGATGATGCCGGGCATCGCCACGGGGATGAAGATCTTCGTCAGCATCTGCATCCAATTGGCCCCGTCGATCAGCGCCGCCTCATCCAGCTCCTTCGGGATGGAGGCGAAATAGCCGATCATGATCCAGGTGCAGAACGGCACCGTGAGCGTGGGATAGACCAGCACCAGCCCCCAGGCCGAGTTCAGCAGCCCAAGCCCGCCGACGATCTGGTACAGCGGGATGAACAGCAGCGTCTCCGGCACCAGATAGGTCAGGAACACACCGGTCGCGAGCGCCTGGCTGCCCCAGAACCGCATCCGCGCCAGCGCGAAGGCCGCGAGGGTGGAGATCACCATCGTCAGCACCACGACGCAGATCGTGATCTTCGTGCTGTTCCAGAAGAAGCCGAGGAAGGTCGGGTCGGTCAGCAGATCGATGTAGTTGTCCAAGGTCGGCTCGCGCACCAGCCAGGGGCTGCCGACGGGGTTGGCGACCTCGGCGCTCGTCTTCAGGCTGGTGATGAACATGTAGACCGGCGGGGCCAGGAAGATGATCGAGGCCAGGATCAGCGAGATATAGGCGCTCCACATCGCCCAGCGTCGCTCGCCATGCAGCGATCCCGCCTTGTGGTAGATGCCGGGTTCTTCCCGGCTCGTGACAGCGGACATCACTGTTCCTCCTTGGTGCGCTTCGTCACGCCACGCAGCACGAAGAAGGCGAAGATGGCGAGCAATGGGAACATGAAGAGGCTGACAGCCGCGCCGCGCGGCACGTTGCCCGACAGGATGCCGACCTGGAACGCATAGGTCGCGAAGACATGCGTGAGGTCGCGCGGCCCGCCATTGGTCAGCACGCGCACGATGTCGTAGTTCGCGAAGGTGACGATCAGGCTGAACAGCACGGTGATCGAGATGATGTTGCGCATCATCGGCAGGGTCACGTACCGCAGCCTTTGCACGCCGGTCGCGCCATCGATGGCCGCGGCCTCATAGAGCTGCTCCGGCACCGATTTCAGCGCCGCCAGATACATGATCATGAAGAAGGGCGCGCCATACCAGACGTTGACCATGATCACCGAAACCCGCGCCCAATTGGCCTCGCCCAGCCAGGGCACCGAGGGCACGGCGAAGATGTTCAGCAGATAGTTGATCGAGGAATAGGAAGGGTCGAACATCCACCACCAGCCGAGCGTGGACAGCGCCGGCGGGATCACCCAGGGGACGAGCAGCATGCCGCGCCATTTGCGCTGCCCCTTGGTCGGGATGTCATGCAGCTTGTGGGCAAGCCAGAATCCGATCAGCGCCTTGGCCAGCACCGCGGTGACCGCGAAGATGCAGGACTGCCAGATCACCATCCAGAAGGTTTCGGTATCCAGCAGGATCTCGAAATTGCCGAGCCCGATATTCTGGGTCATGCGGCGGTTCAGGGTCGAGAGATAGATCGCGTACATCGCCGGATAGGCGACCAGCCCGCCGATCACGATCAACAACGGCGTCGTCATCAGGAAGGCGATCGTCGAGCGACGCCGCGTGAATCGCCGCAGCGACCCCACCTTGCCCGATGAGTCGCCCGTCTCCGGCACTACCATGCTGCCGTCTGCGGCCATGTGTCAGATCCTCCAGGCAGGAGGGCACGGGGGGGAGAACGCCCCCCCGGCCGGTTCCGCATCAGCCGCGGGCGAAGTTGCGCAATTCGCGCGCCGCCCAGTCCAGGGCCTGGTCGATCGTCTCGCCACCCTTCGCCACGCGGGCGACGAGCTTGGTGTTGATCGCCTGGTTGTAGGCCTGCACGGCGATCTCCGCCGGCGCGGGCGCGAAGGCGACGCTCTGGGTCGCGTTGTGATGCGGCTTGATCGGGTAGTTGTAGACGACGCCGACCGGCGGGCCTTCCGTCTTCCAGATCGGGAAGTCGGACATGGTCGCGAAGGGCGGGATGTCGTAGCCGCTGCTGATCGTGGTCTGCTTCTCGGCGCTGCTGCGTTCCGAGAGGAATTCCAGCAACCCCTTGGCCGCGGTCTTGTTGCGGCTGAAGCTCCAGATGCCCCAGAAATACGGCAGGTAGGGCGTGAAGCGCCCGGCCGGGCCCGAGGGCATCGGCATGTACCAGCACTTCTCGGCCACATCGGGCGAGTCGCGCTTGGCGACGGCCCAGGCCGACGGCGGGTTGAAGATCAGGGCCGAGCGGCCGGAGATCAGCGCCCGGTTGTTGCTGGCATCATCCCAGGCCCAGACGTCATCCGGCAGGTACTTCGACAGCTGGATCATGTATTCGAGGCCGGCGCGCACGCCCGGATCGGTCTTGACCGTGACCTTGCCGTCCGCGTCGATGAACTTCGCGTTGTACGAGGTGAACAGCGCGCCGAGCCAGTCGACGGCATCGGTGAAGGAGCCCATCGGCAGGCCGAAGGGGAAGCCCGCCGCATGGCACTTCTGCGCCGCGGTCAGGAAGGTCGCCCAGTTCCAGTTGTCGGCGCCAGGGCCGCGCACGTCGGCGGCCGGCCACATCGCGCGGATGTCCAGCCCCGCATGCTCCTGCATCAGGTCGAAGCGCGCGCAGGACACTTTCTGCTGCGAGCCGGATACGGTCGGGATGCCGCGCCAATGGCCGTCGCGCTTGCCGAGGAATTCGGCGGCGGAGTTGATCGGGCCGTATTTGCCGATGAGACGGTTGACGACGTCATCGACCGGCTCCAGCAGCTCGGCATGGGCCGCCGGCTCCCAGGTCGGGAAGGCGAGGATGTCGTGGCCGCTGCGCGCCTGCGCCTGCGCCGCGATGGTCAGCAGGTTCTGGTTGCCGACCGAGGTGATGAAATCGACCTGGACGTTGACGCGGTTCTTTTCGCCCCATTCGGCGCAGAGTTCCCGCATCGCACCATTGCCGGCGGGGACCCAATGGTCCCAGAAGCCGCAGCGCAATGTGCCGGCGGTTCCCTGCGCGTGAACATTCACCAGTGGCAGGGCCGAAGCCGCCACACCCGCGACGCCGGCGCCCAGCGCCGCGCGACGGGAAATCCCGTTGCTTGCCATTCTTGAACTCCTCCTCAGACCGGTCCCCGTTTGTCGGGGTACCATTTCCCACGGTGATGCTAGGCAGGCCGGGGCCCCCTGCGCAATGCCTGACCTTGACGCGCCGGCAATGGAGGACGAACAGACCGCACCTGCAGCACACCAGAAAGCCAGCCATGCCCCGCGTGTTTTCCGGCATCCAGCCGTCCGGCGTCCCCACCCTCGGCAACTATCTCGGCGCCATCCGCAACTGGGTGCCGATGCAGAATGGCGACGAGAGCCTGTTCTGCGTGGTCGACCAGCACGCCATCACCGTCTTCCAGAATCCCGCGGAACTCGCTCAGGCGACACGGGAAATGGCCGCGGCGCTGATCGCCTGCGGGCTCGATCCCGCCCGCTGCATCCTTTTCGTGCAGTCGCATGTGCCGGCCCATGTCCGGCTCGCCTGGATCTTCAATTGCGTGGCCCGCCTCGGCTGGCTGAACCGGATGACGCAGTTCAAGGACAAGGCCGGCAAGGACCGGGAAGCCGCCTCGACGGGCCTCTATGTCTATCCAAATCTTATGGCGGCGGACATCCACGCGTATCATGCGACCTCGGTTCCGGTCGGCGATGACCAGCGCCAGCACCTCGAACTCGCCAACGACATCGCGGAAAAATTCAACCACGACTATGGCGTGGCCTTCTTCCCGCGGATCGAGCCGATGATCCTCGGCGTCGCCGCCCGGGTCATGTCGCTGCGCGACGGCACCAAGAAGATGAGCAAGTCCGACCCCTCGGACCAGTCGCGCATCAACCTGACCGATGACGCGGACAGCATCGCCCAGAAGATCCGCCGCGCCCGCACCGATGCCGAGCCCCTGCCCTCCGAGGTCGCGGGGCTGGAGGGGCGGGCGGAAGCGCGCAACCTGGTCGGCATCCTGGCCGCGATCACCGACACCGATGCGGCGGGCGTGCTGCGCCTGTATGGCGGCAGCGGCTTCGGCGCCTTCAAGGACACGCTGGCCGAGGCGCTGGTCGCCCACCTCTCCCCCATCGCGGGCGAGATGCGGCGGCTGCTGGCCGATCCGGGGGCGGTCGATGCCGCCTTGCACCTGGGCGCCGAGCGGGCGGCGGCCATCGCCGACCCGATCGTGGCCGAGGCGGAGCGCCTGGTGGGGTTTTTGCCGCCGCGACGGTGAGGCGGCGGGGTCAGTGAAAGGCAGGATCGCATCGGCGATCCACGAGTTAGCAGGCTGCGGAAATACGTGTCGAGATTGGCCGATTTCCTGGCTTTCGCCTGAGCATTGCTGGGCATTTTGCTCTGTTTGGGACGATTGGCGATGG